>CAWFFS010000010.1:0-457803 GCA_963815145.1 uncultured delta proteobacterium | reverse complement strand
CATAGCCGACCCCTGAAACCTTTAAGCCCGGTTTTACCCAGGGTTCGGTAAACGATTGTTCGGCTCCTCCGCTCCAAATGAGGGCTTGATGCCTCTTTGCCGATACAAGTCCGGCAGCAGATAATGCCAGTCCTGTCTTGATGAACTTCCTTCTTGACTGATTCGTTTTCATAGAACCTCCTGTTTAGGTGAAAGGAGAAATGAGGCATGAAAAAATTATTTGCATGAAGTATAAAAAGGTGCTTTCACTGTGTCAAGACAATATTAAATTTATGGTTCCATACTGAATAATTCTCTTTATTCATAGATGTTTTAGCAATATGATATATAAACTATAAAAGGAGTACTATCATATGAAATCCATATTATTCATTATTGTTTTTTTATTGTTTGCCGGTGTTGCTTCCGCTGCGGATGAAACCTTCACCTTCGGTCCATTCGGAAAGGTAAATATCATCAGGAAATCTGATCATCCGTCCCAGGTAGTTCTCTTTGTATCCGGTGATGGAGGCTGGAACCTTGGAGTCGTGGACATGGCCAATGAACTTGCCCAGGCGGATACACTTGTTGCAGGCATCGATATTACCCATTACCTGAATAAACTGGAAAAAGAACCCGGAAAATGTCTGTATCCTGCGTCAGATTTTGAGGCATTAAGTCAGTTTATCCAGAAAAAATATAAATTCCCAAAGTACATTCAGCCTATACTGGTGGGGTATTCTTCCGGTGCCACTCTGGTCATGCAGTCGTTCCCCAGTCTCCTCCAAACACATTTAAAGGTGCAATCAGCCTGGGTTTCTGCCCTGATCTCCCTATCCATAAGCCTTTTTGCCAAAGGGGCAGGTCTTGAATGCTCCCCCATCCCCAAGGGAAAAGGCTATGACGTTCTTCCTGCAAAACATCTTGAAACACCATGGATTGCCTTGCAGGGGACAATAGACCAGGTATGTAATCCAGAAGAAACCGAAGACTTTGTAAAGGCTGTTAAAGGAGTGGAAATTGTTATTTTACCAAAGGTAGGGCACGGTTATTCAGTACCAAGAAACTGGCTGCCCAGTTCAAGAAGGCCTTTAAAAAACTGTCCGAAATTAAGCCGATAGAAACGCAGTTATCAGCCGATGAACTGAAGGGACTTCCTCTCGTGGAGGTCCGTGGCAGTTCCGAAAAGGGTTGAATATTCGCGGTCATGGTCTCGGGTGACGGTGGGTGGGCAGGGATTGACCGGGAAGTATCCAATGTCCTTGCGTCAAAGGGCATTCCAGTGAGTTCATTTCATTCTCTGCATATTTCTGGAAGCACAGGCCTCCGCAGGAATGTGCCACAGATCTTTCACGGATCATTTCTCATTATATGAAGTTGTGGAATAAGGATGAAGTAGTCCTGATCGGTTATTCATTCGGGGCCGATGTTTTACCCTTCATGGTCAGCCGTCTTCCGGATGATCAATACGCCCGCGTACGGCTTATAGCTCTGCTGTCAGCCGGTGAAAAAGCCGATTTCGAATTTCATGTCATGGACTGGATAGGTTCAGGTAATAACAGTGATTCTCAGCCTGTGCTGCCTGAACTGACAAAGCTTAAGGGGAAAAAGGTTCTTTGCTTTGCAGGCGAGGAAGAAACCGGTTCCATATGTAAAAACCTTAATGAGAAATTAGGAAAGAGCATTATTCTGCCCGGAGCTCATCATTTTAATGGGGAGTATGAGAATATCGCCCTGACTATCATGAAAGAATTGCATGATAGAGATAGTAGGCGCGACCCCGGAGATCTAAACGTTTAACACCTTGGTTATCAGAAAAATCAGGATAAATCCGCCAAGTGTGGAAACCAGTGAGATCAGCGGAGGATTTTTTTATGGGCCTCCGGAAGGAGATCTCCTGCGCCCAGATATAAAAATCCGCCTGCGAAAAACGGGAGTATGAATACCAGAAAACTTTCAGGCATCTTAATAAACATTGTGGATATTGCTCCCAGAATCGGGGCAACTGCGTCCAGAATAAGCATCCGTATTGAGGATCTGTTTGAATTTCCGGCATTCCGCATGATGGTAAATGTGTTGATTCCATCAGAAAAGTCATGGGATAGAACGGCTATGGCGATAATAATACCTGCGTGTGAGTCCAGGTGAAATCCAAGACCTATTGCAAACCCGTCCATAAAACTGTGGGCAAAAGCTCCATTGCTCCGAACAGCCCGCCCTTTGGATGTCTTTTGTTCTGGCAATATACCTCTTCGCATACATGATGCACGGAAAAATAACGTTCAATAGTATATATGAATACAAATCCCAGGGCTGTTGATGTCATTACATATCTTACTGATATATCAAGTCCCCTGGCCAGTTCCAGGCTTTCCGGTAAAAGATCGAAAGGGGCACAGCTATCAGAACTCCGGCGGCAAAGGCAGTTATTGTTCCATATGAGATCTGCCTTCTTTCCCGACGTGCCAGGAGTCCTCCTGCCGACATCGTGGAAAGAAACGCACCGATACTGAAAAGATTATATAGAAATACATAACGTTTGATCTCTGTTTTTTATCAGGTTTTTAATTGTTTATTGAAATGATCTATTTATTTGATAATCCCTTTAATTCCCCCTGATGTTATGGGATGCAATGTTGGCAAGAATCCGCGGCAGTGCAAGGCCTCCAGGGCATACAAGATATTTTGGTTTCCATTGGGGATTAATTTGTCCTTGTATTGCCTGAGACCCTGAAATTATAAAAATGTTCACCGTGTTTATACATATAGGTCCCCACCGGTTCCATAACGGGGCAAGGCTCGATTCTCAAGTCCTGACAAAGGCGCCATTCCAAGGTTGAACCATCTATACCCCTCGGATTTCCCCCAGAGCATAATTTGTGTAAAGAGGTATTTCATCACTCCATCAGCCGCATCAGGGGAAAATCGCATAAGATCGACAGATAATTCATCTTTTCCAAAACCGACCCATATATTGGAAAAGGCCATTATCCTATCCTCTTTCTTTACGAGCGCCATGGGAAAATATTTTAAATAGGTCTCATCATAAAAACCCATTCAAAATCTCTTTTCCGCAGTATTCTTTTTGTTAAGCCACGCATCGGAGACAGCCTTCAACTGGGGCAAAAGCTGTGGGACATCCTTACTGGAAGCGATCTCGAAATAATAACCATCCTTTTCCAGCTTTTTAATCACGTATCGGATGTCTTTCATGGCCCCCTTTTCGAGTGATAAAATTTTCCAGGTTTACCCTGGCCTCCTCACCAAGTTTGAAATAATGAAAGACAGCCAGAGGAGGTCAAGGTAGAGAAGGGGGGAAGCTGGTCGTACTTACCTCGTAGAACACACTCCAGCCATGATACCGGTCAGCTGCTTCCCGAAAACGCCATATCAGTTCGGGGTACTCATCCTCTTTTCCAACAGGGTCTCCCATGCAGACCAGCTCCGTCCTTCGACACCGTACATAATAAAGGCGTTTCCTTTGTTGCTGAAAAGGAATGACTTGTCGCCCAGCATGGCAAGAGAGGAATAAGTCTTTGGGGAATTTAATGAATTTTTCGACCCTGCTCCTGTCATCCTCAGGGGTCTCTGCAATCTTCGGCTTAGCAGGTGCCATCAGCCTGGCCATGACATAAAACAGCATCAGCGCCATTATGCCTACTGTAGCCCTTAAGAAACGCGATGATTCGCGGAAAATGCAAAACGCCACCATAGATTATCGGTGTATTCAACATGTTTATAGGAAAAGAATCCCAGCCAGATAGAAAGGATGATGACAGCAGTGATGCCTGCGACCCAACCGACCGTGAACCTGTGTCCGAAAAGAGAGGATTGCCTGTGAAAATACTTATGGGAGGGAATAAATGCCACGAGCATTGCGGAGAGGATGAGTGCTTCCTCATAATCCAGACCCTTTAGGAGTGAAAAAATAATTCCCCCTGTAAGGAGAGTTATTGCAAGAAAATAGGCCGCATCTATCCTGCGCTGAAGCCCGCTTGCAAGTATCTTAGAAGTCCTGCCGCCCCCGCAAGGCTTCCTAAAAAATGCGAAACCTCAATAACCGGAAGCGGCATAAAGTCTTTAAGCCATGAAAGCCTGCTTCCAACCTCAGGTGTAGCCCCTGAAAATAACAGGATTGCACCGCTCAGAAAGGTGGCAAAGGAAAGAAACTGCGGGATAGGCATAAAGTTCCAGTTACCCAGCGTACGGGCTGTGTGTTTTAGCAATGCCCTTTTTCTGTGGATTTCCTGGCCTGCCAGCAGCAGGATGGCCGTCACGAACGGGATAATATAGTATATACCCCTGTAGGCAAAAAGGCACCCCAGTACCTTGTAAGGTGCCAGATACGGCGTGAGCAGCAGTATGACGATTGACTCGAAGACACCAAGCCCTCCCGGTACCTGGCTTATCAGGCCGGCAAGCTGTGCTATCAGATACAGACCTATGAAAGTTGAAAAAGACAGAGCGGGGGCATGAGGCAGAAGGATAAAAAGAGTTGTCCCTGCCAGTCCCCAGTCCAGAGAGCCGACAGCTATCTGAGTCAGAAGCATGGGCGGGGACGGAACAGAAAAATCCCATCCGCTTATTTTTAAAGGCTTTTTTTTGAGAATACTTCCTGCTACAGCGACGCAGACAAACAGGATAAATATAACGCCCATAAGGTGTGCAGAATTAAACGGCAGATGGAGCGACGCCGGAAGAATCATAGGCTGGAACAGGAAAAAAACTCCTCCCATGGTAAGAAATCCGAACCAGAACGTCAATGTGCAGAAACCTACTATCTGGGTTATGTCAAAAGCGGAAAATCCCCAGGAAGTATAGATGCGGTACCTGACAGATGCACCTGCTATCATTGAAAATCCGATATTATTGCTGAAGGCATTTCCAACAAACGATGCAAATGCTGTCTTTGCATAGGAAAGAGGGCGGCGTATATAACGCAGGGCAAGTACATCGTAGAAGGTCAGCGTCAGGTAATTCAAAATGGTCAGAACAACCGCAAGATACAGAGAACCGGCAGGCAGTTCATGAAAATGTCTTATTATATCCCTGACATGATATGTCTTGAGCTGGTTGTGAAGAACCCACAAGGATGCTGTAAACAGGATAAGGCCCAGCAGCGGCCCGACAACATGAGACCTTTTAATCTTCATAGAACACCTTGCCTTGAATTTCCTTTAAAAATCACCTTTAGCCCTGTAATAGATATCCAGGCAATGGCAACGATATAGATATTTTAACTGTAACTTCAGTTATCAGGATAAAACGTTTATTGAATAACCTTTTTTACCTCCTTTAGCTGTCTTTTGGCAAGAGACATTATTTCCAGGGCATAATCCAGATTATGAACCCCGTTTGAGCCGTCATTAATAATAATGGAAAGGTTGCTCCTGATATTATCCAGCTTCGCCTTCAGCTCCGCATTTAAAATGTCAGGATTTGCCTTCAGTTTTTCTTCCACCATCCTGAGGTCTTTCTGAACCGGATTCATCGTCTCATTATACCATGCTTCCCAGTCCTGTATCTGTTTTGCCCGTATCTTCCTGTCTTTTACCTCATGACAGTCTGAGCATGAATCAGTACGATTTTCTGCCAGCCCAGGATCATCCGGGCGAAGCACCTTCATGAGATGGTTGTTCTCAGTCATGTGACATGAAAAACAGGCTATTGCAGTGTGAAGGCTTCTTGTCTCTTCGACCCCCTTTGCTCCAGATCCCTTTAACACGGCAGCCTGGAAGTGGCATGAAGGGCAGAGATCTTTCGGTTTCATGATCAGCTGTGCGGTATTTTCACTGTTGTGCGGATTGTGGCAGGCCACACAGGTTATCGGGCCTTCCCATTTTTTACCGTTGATTTTGATATCACGCGCTGGTGTTTTGGCATGACCTGATGCGAGCCACATATTATAGACCATCAGGGGATGTGTACCCTTTGCAGGCGGAGGAAGTTTATCCGGAGAAACCGGAATAAGTTTCAATCCCTTGATATCCGAGAGTTTCATTCCGGGAGTGTATTCCATTGCCCAGGTGTTGTCATCTGCCTGATTACCATTATGGCATCGTCCGCAGATATCGGCAGAATTGATCGATACCATTTTAATCTTCTTCCCTTTACTGTTAACATGTGCCGCTCCAGGGCCGTGGCAAGCTTCACACCCTATGCAGTTTTTTATTGTCGTTTGATCCGGGGCATCTGCAGCAGTTATATGGCAAACCAGGCATGCCTGTGAATCTTTCTGCGCCGGTTTGAATGCTGCTGCATGTTTTGAGGCCTTCCATGTTTCATATATTTCCTTATGGCAGGGCTGACATGCGCTGGAACCTGTATATCCTGCTGGTTTATTATCAGCCGCAATCGCATTCATTGTAATAAGGGATATGGCGGCAAAGATAAAAACGATAATTGATTTTTTCATGTTTTGATCCAGTTTGCATTATGCTGTACCCAGCTTCCCGCTGTCCTTGAGTGTCTTGACCATTCTCTTCAGGCCCAGATCCTCCATCGTCTTTTTTGTGGGCCAGCCATGTTCTTTGTCCCAGCCTTCAAGTGCATAGAAGTGGTCTTTGAAGTCATCCACTCCTTTCCGGTCCAGGTACATATCCCGGCACAGTTGTCGTTACGCCATTTGCCGTTCTCATAAATGGGCACCCCGCCGTAGATGGCAATGCCGGATGCCCCCGGCATATACATGTATGGAAAGAAGTCTTCCTTCTGCGCGGCTTCTTCCGTGCATTACGCGGATGGCCCGCTCCAGGGTCCAGATCTTCTGGCCGGTGCGCATGGTGTCGGCAAAGGAGTCATTTTTCCCGGTAACGGCTTTGTAATACATTGTTTCCATCTCGGGACTGTGGCTGCCCAGTTCGGGCAGGAACATCTCGCAGAACGCCATGGATTCGTTCCAGAAGGATCGAATAGTGGCGGCTCCAGGCCACCTGCTTGGCTTTATGGGGGGAATAGATGCCGGTCTTCCAGGCCTCTTCTCCCTTCCAGGCATAGTTGAACATGAAGATATCGTCAGTATAGGGGATGGTACACTTTGACAGCTTCTCCAGAGACTGTTCAAGAGTACCCTCGCTGGGCTTTCCGACAGGCGCCATGAATCCGTGCCAGGCCGGGTCTCCCGCTCCGAGGATGTAGGCATAGGCCCATTCCACCCAGGGCATTGTCCAGTGGGTCGTGGCTCCCCATGCAGTTAAGCGCAGGGCGCCGCTGTTCTTATCCGTTTCCAGCCGTCCCCATTTCTCGGCGGCCCGGCAGCAGCCTTCGGCCAGGGCGTCGCCGATCCCGGCTGCGATTGGCGATTGCATCCAGCAGGGCCTGGCGAAAGCTCAACTCACCCCATTGATCCATGGGCAAAGGCGCCGAGTCTATCTCTTTACCGGGACCCAGAATCCCCTCCTGTTTGAGGTACTGGAGATACCAGCCCAGTCCGGAATCCGTCGGCACCTTTCCTCGGAAAAGCGCCGGCGCGCCGGGGATATTTAGCGAAAACATATCTGCATGGAAATGGGCCGACCAGCTGCTGAGTCCGTATTTTATCAATGCTTCGGCGGCCCGGTCCGAATCCGACTTTTTACTGCTGCCAAGCCAGCCCTGGCAGGCGCACATGGTTTCTCCGCCGTAATAATTGCTTCTGCGCCGGTCGCCACGCAGGCAGGGCATGCAGGAGGCTGCGCCTGGCCTGGAGAGGATGCTCGCACCCGGTGACTTGCATCTGGTGGAGTCTGGCATCCATGATACCTTCCGGGATCGGATACCTGCACCTTGCCGGTCCCGATTACGCTGATGGCTTTAAATTTTTGGCCCCGAAGACCGCGGCATGGCCGCCGATTCGGGCGCTGACCCCGCTGCCGTGTTATCAGGGCGGCCATTCTCGACCTGGTCTCTCCAATCGGGCCGATGCAGAGGATCTCAGGCCGGGCAGTGGTGTAAGTATCTTCGAATCTCTTTCCATTCTTCGCCGTAGCGGGTTCTGCCCGCCTATCATCGATGTGATCCTGTTCTGTGTTTCCCAGGTATCCCGGCCCCATAGCTCCTTGGCGTCTTCGATCTTCACCTGGTCGTTGATGATGTTGATCCATACCGGCTTGTCGGCCTTGCCTTCCACCACGACGCCGTCCCAGCCGGCAAGCTTCATCATGGTGCCGAACCGGCCGCCGAAATTACCCCGCCAGAATTCACAGGTGGGAAAGGTCTCCGGAGATATCCCGCAAATGCTGGTTCTTCCCGCGCCGGGAACGCCGGTAGCCGCCAGAGGCCCGACCATGATGGGAAGGACATTGCGGGGATCATAGGGATCCTTCATATCCCATTCGCCCGGAGCGACCGCCAGATCCCAGAAGATGGCCGTTCCCATCCCATAACCGCCCCCGAACTCTTCGTATCTGGCGGTATCCATTGTGCTGATTGTCTTGGACGTCAGATTGATTCTCAATATCTTTCCTGTATATCCGCCTGTCATGGTCTTATTCCCCCTCTTTCTTGATTGTCATTTGAAAGCTGCTTTAAAAAATCCCCAAAATTTCTCTTTGGAGGCGGTGGCGGCGCCATATCGACGTCATAGCCGGTTATATCCATTTGAGGCGGAGGTTCATGAACAAGCTTTAACGCCTTTGCCGGACAGATACTGACACATGCCTGGTGACCATCCGGGCCGCCCTTATGGTTCCAGTAAGGAGTGTCGAGACAAAGATCGCATTTCATGGATATTTCCTTCTCAGGATTCCATACAGGTCTGATGGGGTCTCTGCGGGCAGGATTTTATACACGTCTTGCAGCCGATACATTCCTCCTGGTTGATTACCCTGACGTTGCCGTTTTCTTTATCCACATGACAGGCGCCAGTCGGGCAGTTCTGTACACAAAGCGGCGTTACACACTGCCTGCATGCTGACATTTCTATATCATAGGGATATTTTGTAAAGGACGGGGCGTCACGGATTATCTGAATCCTCGACAGAGACGGGCTTGCCGCCCCTTCATGGGATAGCGAACATGCGTACATGCAGCTCTGGCATCCCAGACATAGCCGGCTGTCATGAACAATATATCCCTTTGATGGCTCATAGGATACGCTCTCGGTTGCGGACGCAGTTTCAGGTTTTAATGCGTATACTCCCAATGCCCCGGCAGCGATTGCAGCAGTGCCGCCTTTGAGAAAATCACGTCTTGAGACCGATTTTTTCTTTTCTTCGGTTTTTTTGGACTCATCCATAAATATAGCCTCCCTTTCTTAAGTTAACACTTTCCCAGCGCCTTCAGTATTTTATCAGGTGTTGCCGGCGGCTCGATCCATTTTCCTATGGCGTTTGCTATTGCACAAACAGGAAGCAGGGGTGCTGCCATGCAATGGCTTATGCCTGTTGCCCCGTAGCAGGCATTCCCGCTCCTGGTTTCAACTGCATATGTTTCAACCGGGCCCATATCCATTATCGTCGGTTTTTTATACTCAAACATGTTTGTGCTGAGTTTTACACCGGTCGGCTTGTCATATATGAACTCTTCGGTCAATCCCCCTCCATGGCTGAAGAACATGGCCTGATACAGCTGACCTTCAAAGGATGTCATCCTCAGTACCTTGCCCGGATCACATACAACAACATACTTGGTGACCTCTGTTTCGCCTGTCTCAGTATCCACTGCCACTTCACAGTAGCTCGTGTTCATGGTATCGAGGATATGTCCTCCTTTACTCCATGTTGTTTCAGGAGGTCTTCCGAAATACGTCGCAGTGATATCCAGGTCATGATCGCCGAAACCTTCGTCAGCGATAAATTTTCCGAAGGGAAAGGCTTTTTCAGGATTCGATTTCAGGTAAACCATTGTATCCTTTGTGTCCAGGTCCTCGGGCTTTACATTGAATGCCCTGGACTGCGCTGCCAGTTCAAGGAGGAGTTTTTTGCATCTTACAGCCGCTTCCTTCATTACCCATGCGGATGCTGTCGTGCCATCGCTTCCGCCCCCGACCGGTGTAAAGATGGCCTTATTATCATAGAGAAGGATAACATCCTCAATCTTTGCCCCCATTTCTTCGGCAACAACCAGGGCACAGGCATCTGCTGCATAAGACCCCATCCAGGGACCCTTAAGAGGTACGTATACCTTGCTGTCAGCCTGGACTGTTACAGTTGCAGTGTAAGGCTGCCTGGCATGCCTTGGAGATTGTCCGTACCGGAAGCTTAATCCATGCATCCTGCCGTCAGGAAGTCTTTTGGTTCCGGCCCTGTGCCATTTCCAGTTCATGGCCTTTTTACCTTTTTCTATACACATTAAAAAACCCGGCGGGATTCCGGGATCCTGCTGGGAAGAAGGGCCGTGGACGTTTTTACTGGCAACATCAATTACATCCATGTCCAGTTTTTCTGCCACGATCTGTTCCGCTATGGTCATGGCATCCCAGTTGAATGGCGAAGTCTGGCTTCCGGTGTTTTTACCGGAACTCGTATATACACTCTGGAAACTGCTCTTGAGATTTGTGCAGCGAGTAGTGTTGAAATGGACTGAAGGTTGCCTCCCATGCGCCCATGGAAAAGGGCCTGGCATTAACACCAGGGGCTCCTGAATCCCCTATAGTGCTCTCTTCTACCGCTGTAATCGTTCCGTCCTTTTTAAATCCTATTTTCGTATGGGAATATCGCTGCGGATTGGCAGGGTAGTAATCATTGGTCCTTTCGTTTACACAACGTACCGGGCGTCCGGTTCTTTTTGCCAGAAGGGGAGTAACGAGCTGGGAACGGTGTATAAACCAGTCGCAATATTTGCCTCCCTGAAAGGTCGTTCCACGATAGAGCTTGTCAAAGTGGAGATCATACATGGGTAAAAGCTGGAATGATCCCCAGGTAGGACATACTCCCTCAATATATAATGTAGGGCCGGGGACTCCAAGGGGATCCTGCGCCCACCAGGACACACTTCCGTTTGGATTAGGTATATGGGATGCGGTTTTAGAGTGACCCCAGTCGAATTCCACTACATGGTCCGCCTTCCTGAAGGCGGTTTCCACGTCTCCGGCAGTATAAGGCTTGGATGCCAGTTGCTTTCGGATCAATA
Organism: uncultured delta proteobacterium; assembly: GCA_963815145.1. GTDB lineage: Bacteria > Desulfobacterota > DSM-4660 > Desulfatiglandales > HGW-15 > JAAZBV01. Next base: position 446,775 of record CAWFFS010000010.1, on the reverse strand, counting down.
CGGACTACCGGTGCTCCCTTTTTTAAACCATCCCTGGGGTCTACAATGGTCGGAAGCACATCCCAGTCGATTTTAAGCAGCTTGAGTGCCTCATCACAAATCTCCGGTGTTTCGGCAACAACGACAGCGCCAATCTCTTCATCTTCCGTATCAGACTCATTGGTGATCAGAGGTTCCCTGGTGCCTTTCAGGGATTTTACTTCCGGGTCTTCCCAGGTAACAATGTCCACTACGCCTTCAAGTTTAAGCGCCTTGCTGACATCGATACTTTTTATCTTTGCACGGCCATAGGGGTTTCTTAAGAATTTGGCATGAAGCATATTCGGAACGACATAATCGCAGCCGAATTTAGCCATACCTGTGGCTATGGAATAGGACAGCCTCCCGGGTACATTCTCTTTTCCAACCGCCTTGAACTCTTTTCTCTGACCATTGCTTCCAGCGATGTCTGCCATATATTCTCCTTTTTATTTTTAACACTTCCCCAGTGCCTTCAGTATCTTATCCGGTGTGGCCGGCGGCTCGACCCATTTCCCTGTGGCATTGGCAACAGCGCAGACCGGAAGCAGAGGTGCTGCCATACAGTGACTTATACCGGTTGCTCCATAACATGCATTTCCGCTTCTGGTTTCCACGGCGTGTGTCTCGACAGGCCCCATATCAAGGATAGTGGGCTTTTTATATTCAAACATATTTGTGCTCAGTTTTACACCTGTTGCCTTGTCATATATCAGGTCCTCTGTCAATCCTCCTCCATGGGCAAAGAACATCGCCTGATAAAGCTGGCCTTCAAAGGATGTCATCCTCAATACTTTACCAGGGTCGCAGACAACTACATATTTGAGTACCTCGGTCTCTCCGGTTTCGGTGTCCACTGCCACCTCGCAAAAACTGGTGTTCATGGTGTCCAGGATATGTCCGCCTTTGCTCCAGGTTGTTTCGGGAGGCCTGCCGAAATATGTTGCAGTGATATCAAGATCGTGATCGCCGAATCCCTCGTCCGCGATAAATTTTCCGAATGGAAAGGCCTTGTTCGGATCGGATTTCAGATAAACCATTGTGTCTCTGGTGTCCAGGTCTTCCGGCTTTACATTGAATACCCTGGACTGTGCTGCCAGTTCCAGAAGCAGTTTTTTACATTTAACCGCAGCTTCCTTCATTACCCATGCGGATGCAGTTGTGCCGTCGCTGCCTCCTCCGGCGGGGGTGAATATTGCCCTGTTGTCATAAAGGAGGATCACGTCCTCGATTTTTGCACCCATCTCTTCGGCTACAACAAGGGCGCAGGCATCTGCCGAGTATGTACCTGTCCATGGCCCCTTAAGGGGTACATACACCTTATTGTCCGCCTGGATCGTTACTGTTGCAGTGTAAGGCTGCCGGGCATGCCTTGGCGATAGGGCATATCGGAAACTCAGGCCGTGCATTCGGCCATCCTTAAGCCTTCTGGCCCCTGCCGGGTGCCATTTCCAGTTCATGGCCTTTTTACCTTTTTCGATACACATCCTAAGGCCGGGAGGAATACCTGGGTCCTGCTGGGAAGATGGCCCGTGGACATTCCTGAGTGCCACATCAATAACGTCCATGCCGAGTTTTTCGGCCACGATCTGTTCTGCTATGGTCATGGCATCCCAGTTAAATGGTGATGTCTGGCTGAGGGTATTGCGGCCCGAATTTGTATAGACCTGCTGAAAACTGGTCTTTTGATTGACACATCGTGTAGTATTGAAAGGGCTGAACCGGGCTTCGAATCCTGCCATCATGGAAGGATTTTTATCAGGCGCCCCGGAATCTCCTATGGTGCTCTCTTCCACAGCCGTGATGGTTCCATCATTTCGGTATCCTATCTTCGTGTGAGAAAATCGCTGAGGGTTGGCAGGATAGTAGTCGTTATGCCTTTCATTAGCGCATCGGACCGGCAGACCTGTCCTCCTGGCGAGCAGGGGAGTAATGAGCTGTGAGCGTCGTATTATCCAGTCGCAATACTTGCCTCCCTGGAAAGTAGTGCCGCGGTAGAGTTTATCAAATGTAAGATTGTATAGGGGAAGAAGCTGAAAAGCTCCCCAGGTAGGGCTTATTCCCTCAATGAATAGAGTAGGTCCGGGGGAACCCAGGCGGTCCAGTGCCCACCAGGAGACACTCGTGTTCGGATTGGGAATATGGGATACGGTGCGGGAGTGCTCCCAGTCGAATTCCACAATATGATCGGCTTCTCTGAAACCGGATTCTATATCCCCGGTGGAAAAATTGGAGAGCAGACTTTTAGGGTCGTGCATGATTATCGGAGCGCCGGGTTTAAGTCCATCCCTGGCATCCACAATGGATGGCAGCACATCCCATTCAACTTTAATCAATCTGATGGCCTCATCGCAGATTTCCGGAGATACTGCAACGACAACTGCGCCTATCTCTTCATCTTCGGTTTCCGCTTCACGCGGGATGACAGGGCCGTGAATTCCTGCCATTGTCCTGACAGGCGGGTCCGTAAGTGCCGGGTTTATTGAAATGACATCAGGATCGTCCCAGGTAACGATATCCACGACTCCATCAAGGGATTTCGCCCTGCTGATATCCATGCTTTTTATTTTTGCCCGACCGTAGGGACTCCTCAGGAATTTGGCATGGAGCATGTCGGGAACTGTATAATCGCAACCGTATCTGGCCATGCCTGTAGCTATGGAATAGGACAGCCTTCCGGGTATGTTTTCACGTCCGACTGCCTTAAACTCTGTTCTCTGACCGTTACTTCCTTCAATATCTGCCATATGCCCCCAAAAGTTAAATATTTACATCTTTATATAAAAAAAGTTGTATCGGAGCTAATTGACGAATAAAAAGAGTGTAAAATAACGCTGAATAGTTAATATTATGCAGTTCCTTTACTGAAACGCAGTATATGGGTTTCATCAGGGCATGTCAATCACAATACCTTGTAAAAATCCCCATATAATATATATTATCGCAAAACAGAAACACGAGGACCTTCTTGCCGAGTGCCGGATGATACGACTGGCGAACGAGGCTAAAAAAAGGAAGGAAAAAGGCATATCCTACCCATGCAAGTGCATATTGCTTATTGCGGACATCCTGATAAAAATCGGTATCGGTCTTAAAAGGCGGTGGGAGCCTGAAGGGGATAACAGCACATATGTAATTTCTCAGGAAGAATAAAAATATCGCGGATTATTTATTCTGGACAGCCTTATCTGCATTTGCCTTTTCTGATGCATCTTCAGGTTTTGAAGATTTCTTTTTGGTCATGGAGTCATCAAGGGTAATATTCATATCTGAAAACTTTATATTCGTTTTGTTGTCCCAGGCTTCTTTTACAGTAACAGACTTTCTGGATTCTTTCTGGACCAGATGTCTGCCGAAAAAGGTCAGGGCGATTATCACCAGTATTGAGAATGCAACAAGCCAGTAGGCTATTTTTAAGGCTATTTTTTGAATGTTCATTGTTTTCCTCATGTTTGAAAATTTAATACTTTATCAAATAAATATATGAACTTAATGTGAGTATGTCAAATATTTCCACGGTTATAGAAATTGCATTTAATGGATTAATTACCGTTCCGGCGCTGCCCTTTTCACGAAAACATATACGAACCACGCTTTCCAATGGTTTTGATTTTTTAAGGATTACAGGCTTTGTCATTTTGATAACGTAAATACATAATCCTTAAAAATAAAACACATGTAATAAGGCTGTTCAATTCCGTCCTGAAAAATGATGCCTTTGCCGGATCAACGCCCAAGAAAGTTGCATATATCGTCTTTCACAATGGTGGTAAGTGTAGTTTTTAACCGGAAATTACCGTGGAAATGTAAAAATTATCTGTCTATAAATTTTTCATAAAATGCCTTTGTAACAGACATGAGATCAGGAGGTAGAATCTCTTCTACTTTTGTCCGGATATCATTGGGAACAGGCCCGTAGTATGCCTCGGCAATGCCGCCTGTAATACAGGCCAGGGTGTCGCTGTCACCTCCTAAAGATATGGCGTTACGTATTGCATCTTCATATGAGCCGGAATCGAGAAAGGAGATAATGGCCTCCGGTACCGTTCCCTGGCATGATATGTCAAAGGCGTAAACTTTGCGGATTTCATTAACAGTTCTATCAAGGTTATACTTAAACTGTTCTTTGATGCATGTCCTTATTTCCTCTTTGCCTTTCCCCTGCCTTGCCATGTATATAGCAAGTGCCGCAGCCTGAGCACCTTTGATCCCTTCCGGATGATTATGGGAAATTTCCGCAGTCATCCGTGCCTGCTTCAGCACCTCATCAGCGCTGTTGAAGGCAAACCCGACAGGACTGACACGCATGGCTGACCCGTTTCCCCAGCTATTGTAAGGACCGGCATCTTCTGACAGGAGCCATTGGATGAAGGTTCCTCCATAGCCTGCATCGGGATAACGTTTACCGATGTTTTTTATCGCTTCTTTATATGGAATACCGGTCAGGATCGAGTGGGCAACAGCGATCGTGAGTACAGTGTCATCAGTGAACCGGGAGCGGGGGCTGAAGAGAGGAAAGTCCTTTGTCTTTATGCTGTTGTGCTCATAGACAGAACCTATTATGTCTCCGGCTATTGCACCGATCATTTTCGGGTTATACCTCCTTGAAGGGGCACACTGCAGCATGTCCCTGGATATTATGTCATAGCCAGAAAGACAGGAGCACGGCATGCCGTGCCCCTACAATAATTTCTGCCGGGTTATGTGAGAGACAGAATTGCCCTTTTTACGAGTGTTTTGGCTATCTGTTTCTTAAACTGTGCTGCCTTGGGGAATGACATTGCATCGGCAACCGCAGCCTCTCCAGCTGCCGCTGCATCTCTTTCACTGATCTTCCTTATACTTTTCCCTGCAACAACAGCTTCCGCCTTTGTTGCGCGGTAGGGTGTGGGCGCCACTGCATTGAGACATATCCCTGGTTTATCCCCGCCAACCATAACAGCGCAGTTGACAATGGGGAAATCTATGGCTTTCCTGAAGGCAAATTTTATAAATGCACTTTTTGCCTCCCTGGGAGGTTCCGGGATATGGATTTCTTTTATGATTTCATCCTTTTCAAGAACCGTGTTGCCAGGATATTTAACCTCAAAGAAATTCTCGGCATCAATGGTCCTGCTGTCTGTAATGACCTTTGCATTTAGTGCAATAAGGGCAGGGGCAGTGTCGCTGATATGCACGGCCATACACCCGCCTTTCAGACCGAAAATTGAGTGATATCGGTTATCGCCGCTCATTGCATAAGCACTTGCTTCCGCCCTTTCGTTTACAGTCAAAGCGGTTTTCCGGTTTGCGGAAATACCAGCAGCGGTGCAACTGGGCGATATTGCCCCCAATTGTTCCCATCTCCCTTACATGGGGGGTAGCAACCCTGGATGCCGCCTGCGCAAGGGCAGTATATTTCTTCTGTACAATGCCGGATCATTCGCGATATCGGCCAGCCGTGTCGTCGCGCCTATCTTCAGCATGCCTTTGCCTTCTTCCTTTATATAGTCCAGGCCCGGAACTGTCTTGAGATTGATCAGGGTCGCTGGGTAGGTGCGGAGAATATTGTCCTTTAAAGTCCCTAGGAGATCGGTCCCTCCGGCTATGATTGTTGTTTTACCGTCAGCAAGGGCGGTTTTAATCTTCTGCCAGTGATGTTGCGTTTACATGATTGAATGGTTTCATAATTTTTCTCCTATGCCTTCCCTAATGCTTTTAGCACTTTGTCCGGCGTGGCCGGCGGATCAACCCATTTGCCTATAGCGTTATAAATTGCAGCAATTACCAGATGTGTATTTGCAAGAGAATGACTGATACCGTTTGCTCCGTATGCGGCATTCCCTGCACGGGTTTCCAGCAGTTCCATCTCAACCGGTGCGTGATCCATGATAGTCGGTTTTTTATACTCGAACATATTTGTGCTCAGCCTTACACCTGTTTTCTCATCGAATATAAAATCCTCATACAGCTGGCATCCTTCGCTGAAATACATCACCTGGTGAATCTGGCTCTCCAGTGATGTGCGGCGCATTACCTTGCCGGGATCTGCAACAACCCCGAATCTGAGTATCTCAACCTCTCCGGTCTCCAGTATCTACCGCAACCTCGCACATGGCAACATTCATTGTATCAAGGTCTTTCCCTCTGGTTCCAGATAGCCGGGGGAGGTCTGCCTGAGTATGTTGCAAAGAGGTTTGCCTTTACAGCCTGTGCAAGAGGAAGACCTTTACCGGGATCAGCCTTGAAAACCACCTTGCCATCCTGCATATCCAGGTCTTCAGGTTTCGCACCCTTAAAGGGGTTTGGAGCCTGTTTTGCCATGGGAGGCCAAATCCGCCGGCCATGGGAGGATTGTTTGCTTCCTCGACCGCCTGCTTCAAGTATGCTTTTTTAATGATATTTGCACACTCTTTCAAAACCCACCCGGAAGCGGTTGTCCCGTCGCTTCCACCTCCATAGGGTTTGTAGGTTCTCATGGTGATCGAAGTCTACCCTTGATATCTTCATAATTGAGACCGAGTTCTTCGGCTACAACCATCATGTTCGCTTCCTGGATATAGTTACCGATAACCGCTCCGCTTGAATCCGAGATGTACAACTCCGTTTCTGAGTTCGAGTTTGGCATTGTATGCTCAGACCGAATGCCGCGGACACTGGTTGTACCTGAAGCTTGCACCATGCATCCTGCCATCCGGAAGTTTCTTTTTGCCTGTGTTGTGCCACTTCCAGTTCATCATTTTTTTTGCCGCCTCGACACATGCTTCGAGGCTGGGGACAGGATTGGGATCCTCCTGGGATGTGGGGCCGTGAACATTCAACGTTGCGATCTCTATAGGGTCCTTACCCAGTTTTTCAGATATCAGGTGAATGGCCAGGGTCATGGAATCCCAGTTGATTGGATAGTGCTGACCGCTTATATACATCTTTCCCCTGTTGCTGTCGACCATATCCATGTTCTGCTTAATATTCTTGCACTTGGCTGTTACATAGGGACCATAGCCCTGGTCCACGGAATTGCCGAAACTGGAACTGCCCGGGACCCCGTATCTGCTATTGAAAAATCGTCTATTGCTGTGATCAGTCCGTTCTTTTTAAAGCCGACCTTTAGATGCATAAAGCGCTGGTTCAGGTGGAAATCATACTCGTCATGGCGGTTGTTAACGCAGCGAACCGGCCTTCCGGTTCTCTTTGCCAGGAGAGGAGTAATCGAGCTGTGACTCGCTTATTCCCCAGTCGCAGTACTCTGCCGCCCATGAAACATCTCTCTCTGCACGACCTTTTCCTGGGGCATGCTTATACATGCCGCACTATCTGATCATGTCCCCACGGGGCGCCTTCAATATGCAGACTCTTACCTTCACCGTGATAGGGGCTCTCGAACCACCATGAAGCAACCCCTATAGGATTGGGAATATGTGCAGAAAATGCAGGCATATTCATATCGTACTCGATGATATGGTCCGCCTCTCTGAAACCTGGCCTCCACATCACCCGCATTTACGTTGGAATATGATACATTGCCCTTTTTAGGGGGATTGTTTCAGCCCGCCTTCCAGCCTCGTACCCCGATACCGCCTTTCGTTTTGCCGGAGGAGCAGGCGTATGACCGGGGCATCAGGCTTTCTTCCTTCCGGATATCCACTACATGGGGCAGCACTTCCCATTTGCTGTCCTTTGTGAGTTGCCTCAATGCCTCATCACAGATGTCTTCATTTTCGGCCACCACGATCGCGCCCATTATGCGCCTTCCTGGTCCGCAGTATTGGTAAAGAAAGAGTCTGGGCGGCCCTCCGAACATCCCTCCGCCAGCGCTCAGCTTCTTGCATGTCATCATCTTTCCATGTGACTATATCAACGACGCCGGGAATTTTCATGGCATTAGTTATGTCCATTCTGACTATCTTTAGCGTGGGCATATGGGCTTCTCAAGAACTTTGCATCAAGCATATCAGGGACTACAAAATCAATACCCGTATTTTGCAATACCTTCCATAGCCTGGGAGAAGTTTGCCGGGAATGTTTGGCTTACCTACGACCCTGAACTTTTTCTCTGTCCATCTAACACCTGCTAAATCTGCCATATTATGCACCTCCTTTTATTGTCGGAGCCGCTTCCATAATCGCGGTCGGATGTCGGTGATAGGTTCCGCAGCAGCAGATGTTTCCAGCAAGTGCCTGCCTGCAGTCCTCTTCTGTCGGATTCTGGTTTTTATCCAGCAGGGACTTTGCAGATACGAGAAATCCCGGGGTGCAGTAACCGCACTGCATGGCGTCCCATTTGCAGTAGGAATCGATGAGAGGTCGCCATTTGGGGTCAGCCGCAATACCTTCAACTGTCTGTATAGCCTTTCCTTCACACTCGACAGCAAGGGTAGTACAGGAAAGAACCGCTCTTCCGTCCATAATAACCGTACATGACCCGCATGCGCCGCGATTGCACATGTGTTTTGCCCCTGTAAGCCCAGCTTGAACTGCAGTGTCCGCTGAAGCGTCCAGTGGGGTTCGATAAGGACCTCACAGTCCTCTCCGTTTATGTTGAGTTTTGTGGTTACAGGCTCCACATGTTCCGGATGTTCGGTTCTGAAATGGTTTTTAAGTTCCGCAAAACTGCCGAAATTCTTGCCGCAGACAGGACAACGGAATTGTGTAACGGTTTGGGGAACCGCTTTTACTGCCGCAGCAGCCTGCGCCATTTCAGGCCTGAGTGTCATTGCGGCAGCACCGATTGCACTTCCTCCAATTATAACTCCGGCGTTTTTAAGAAAGCTTCTTCGGTTCACATTGTTCATTTCGTCCGCCATAGTCTATCTCCAGTGATATTGGTTAATAAAACGATACTTCATCCTTAGCCGAATTTAAGTAAATAGTATTTATGTATCAACCTGAAATCAGGTGTTAAACGCAGGAATTGATCAAATAGTAAGACGCTTTCTGCTAAAAAAAGACTTTAGATGATAATTGCGAAAAAAACGACAATATGTATGCCGCTGTTAGTTTTTTTTCCCAGCCGTTAATTTATCAATGATCGACTCTAATTTTGTTTTTTCAAATCCGACTGAAAAAGGCTCAATTCCTTCAGATACAGAAACAGGTTCTGCTCCCGGATTCATGATAACGACCGCGCCTCCCTGTTTTGGTGTCATAAAATTTATACGATACAGTATCCGGGACATTTTATCCGCATCTGCAAGATCCTGCTCGGTAAAAAACTCGATCATCATATCGGGACTAATGATTTTGCGTTTATGTATTTCAGCATAAACAGGGATTTTATCCATGTTCTCAAGCACGGAAAGGAACACTATCCTTGAATCCAGGACATATGATGTATCCCCGGTTCGATCTCTAAACATCTTTTGAGGGATTTCATGGGGAGGATAATAGGCGTCCACTTCCCTTGCAAGCGGCATTTTTACTGCAACGAAACTTTTCAGTTTTTTAGAGTGAATGATAAATTCAGGTATGCGCTTTACGGAATGATTAAACTGCCTCCCGAAGGCGATTTCTTTCAGTTCGCCGGGGATGAGAGCATCGTCTTCATTCAGTTCTACTGACCAGGCTTCATCCGGATCGAGCATCACTATCAGGGCGAGAACTGCCCATGCCTCATATCCCAGCCGGTACATTTCTGCGGTTGTTGATGCCAGGTCGTTCTCCGCCATCTGTTCAAATTCTTCCATGGTTATTTTATTTTGTATCAATTCAAACAGACGGTTGTACAGCCAGCGCACCATCCCCTCTCTGGGATTATGCAGAAAACTGAGAAGGTCGACAGGCAGATCAATACGCTCAATCCCAAGGCATTTGATAATCTTTTCCTCAGACTTAATATAATTATCCCTGAGAATATCTACATCGAGCGGTAATGAGTTAAAAAAATCCTCTACATAGGTATTCCTGATATCATCAAAATATTCATAGAACCTGTCACGCAGGTGTTCAGGTATGGAGATTTCGCGCATGTCAATATATATCTCCGGGTTTGAAGCGATATAATCACGAAGTATGTCGAGTTTGTTCTTCCACTGCGGTTTAGTGCTCATATGCTTTAGTCCTGTTTCCTTTAAGTGTTCCAGTACACAAGGCCGGTCCTTATCTCGGAAGGCCATTGTATTTTCCCGTCCGTTTCAGTGAGGTGTTTTTTCAATAATGTTTTAAGGTACAAACCATGTTCCGAATCTTTTTCCACACCGAATCTTGACCTTGTCCGCTCGAATGCCTCATCAAGATTTTTATTTGACCAGGCCGGCCACATGCCCTTTTCTTCCATGAGGACATTGGGAAACATGCCCATCTGGAGCATTGCATTATAGGCCACCTGAAAGTTTGGGCTGTCATAGGGCTGGCCCCATATTCTGCTGGCGGCCTTTGCCATAACACCATTATGGTCAGGCGCCCTGAGCAGCATAAAGCATGTATGTTTTGTGTTTTCGGTCATGGTACTTATAAAGCCGGGAAGGTCTTCGCACCCGTATGCCGAGTGTGAGGACAGGGAAAAATCATGGTGTTCCATATGCGGCATGGGCCAGAACCCATCGATCACTTCAACGTTACTGATGGATTCTTTCTCAAGGTTTTCTCTTAATATTTCTCTCATGTCAGCGGAAGGCTCAACCGCGGTAACCTTTCGCACATGCCTTGACAGCAGTATTGCCCATGCCCCGGTTCCTGCCCCGATATCTAGAACCGTGGCATCACTGGTTGATGAAATACGGGATACTATAAAATCCCTGTGCGGATCGGGTTTGGACCATCTCTCCTTCACCCTGTCGTAAAATCCCTTTGCCCTGTCTTTCCATTTATCTTCATTTTTTTCGGATCGTTTTTTACAGTTCCAGAACGGGCCCTGTTTTTCTACAAGCTCTTTCCACAGCGCTATCCAGTCTGTAACTTTTTCCATAACTTACCCGGTCGCCTATTCTTCCTCTACCGGTGCCTGCGGCCTTTTCAGGTCATCCGGCAGGGATTCGGTTATTTTCCTGGCAAATAAAAGGAAGCCTTCCAGGGTACTGCCTGTTCCCCATTGTTCGGCTGCTTCCGGGTCCATTGCCTCATCCTCGGTCATATCGAGCATATGCAGGAGATGCTCCTGTTCCGCCCTGTTTAGGGGGCAGTCCAGAGCGAGGCAGTGATCCCCGATCTGACAGAATCCTTCTTCTGCATAAACATGCTGTGCAATCATCCTGCGGATAGGGTCATTACCCAGGTACATATGACGCACCTTACCGCTGTATCCGCAGACTGCCACCGAAAATTCCTGACCGGTTGGCAGTTTGTAATCCATCCATCTTGTGAGATATTTCTGCATATTAAATATTCCTATGCCTTTCCCAGGGCCTTGAGAACCCTGTCAGGCGTTGTAGGAGGATCAACCCATTTACATATCGCCTTGTGTGTTGCTGCGATAACAAGATGGGTGTTTGCCAGCGAATGGCTGATACAGTTGGAGCCATAGCAGGCATTGCCCGCCCGGGTCTCCAGCTGTTCCATCTCGACCGGTGCATGATCCAAGATAGTAGGTTTTTTATATTCGAACATATTGCTGCTTAGTCTTACGCCTGTCCTGGGTTTTCTACTACCCTGAAATCTTTTCTTTGACCGTTCACACCTGCCAGGTCAGCCATACTATGTCCTTCCAGTTACTTTCCGGAGCCTGTAATAGGATATCCCGATTTTTTCCACTGTGCTATGCCACCGGATAGAATCTTTAACTTGGTCATATCACAGCCCATGTCATATAAATCAAGCACAAGTCCGGCAGCCGTTTTTTCATCCTCGCGGCCGTCGTAAACAATTATAAGTTTATCCATCGGAAGAGCCATCAGGCTCATTTTGCGAAGATTAGGGTCTCCTTCAGGATCGAACTGGACATTTATAGCGTCCTTAATATGACCGCTTTTAAACTTCTCGCTGTCCCGTGTATCCACAATAATTAATTCGCTTTTGTTATCAACTAATTGCTTTAACTCTTTAGCATTGATCCTGTTCAGTTCGGGATGTGCCACATCGGCAGCCAAGCACAGTGTCGGTAAAGATAAAAAGACCATTAATATCAATAAAACTGTTTTTTTCATCGTTGCTCCTGAAATGTTTTAAAGAAAGGTTCAAGATAATTATTGTTCAAAGGGCTGGTTATTAATTCCAATAGCGAATTTATCCAGCCCTTTTATTAAATAGATATTTTCCTGAACCTTTTTCTTAAAAAAAACTACCTCCACTTATCCACAGAAACCGGCCTACCAAGACCGAAATCCGTAACAAACCATGTTGTCTGAATCTCACCGCCAACAGCGAGTACGCTAATACCTCGGGCATTGAACGGTTTTATCAGCTTGTCTCCGGGCATTTTCAGGTAACTGGCAAACGGTTCGAGTCCTTGTCGGGCCATGGGTAACAGTCCTGGTGATGCCACTCCATTTCCCCAGAATGAGGCAACTGTTTTTTCAACATTATCTGCTAGCCATTTGCTTAAGTCATCCTTGGTTTTCATGCCGTAATCATCCCTGAGCAGTTTTGCCACTGTAGGGTCCATTATTACTGTTGCACTTCCGAGTGCTGCCAGAGATCTCATATAATCGCGCATCAGATATTGCGGAGGATAGGCCTTCTGTACTTCGCCTACGCTTGAAATGTATGTCCATCCTCTCCCTACTGTGACAGTACTGTCATTGGGTTTGAATCCCATGCGGACATGGTAGGGTTTCCAGCCTTCGGGAAGGGCTTCCTCGTTTTCTGCGATACAGACGTTATTATACTGAAGGTTGCTCCCGAGTGTACTGAAGGTTGTTACACCCTGGTGGATATTACCGGCTGTTTTTGCCATTATGGTGAAGACACGGCCTACAACCGAGTTGACCTCATTGTGGGGGCCCATTGCATTTCCCTTGTAATTCATGTTCAGTTCGTTGCGTATAGGTCCATTTACCAGTATTATATTTGCCATGGAACTGGTCGAGTTGCCGAATGATCCGACCTGGGAACCGACAGCGAGAATGAGAGGGAAATATTCAGGTTTGGCACCGGCCATGACAGCACAGACAGCTGCTTTTTCAACAGTAAATATCCTTTTCCCTCCGGGCCATGTAAGAGTCGCAACTACTTCATCAGGGTCATGGCTTGTGCCTTCCAGCATCGCTTTAACCCTGGCCTCGGTGGGGAGAATGATCGGGTTATAATCGGTCCAGTCTTTCTTTTTGAAGTAACTTCTCAGATTTTCTTCTGTGTCCGGGGGCAAAAACCTGGGTTCAGGTTTAGGTGCAGGAGCCGGGCCGGTGTATTTCTCGGCTTCTGTCAGGGGTTTTGTGAGAGCATCGATGATAGCTGTCATCATGGGTTTTCCGCTCAACATATCATTTCCTCTTACATAACGCCTTTGGACTGCCCTTGGCTGGCCGGCAACAGGAAAAGGAAACCCGACAAAACGGATAGGCATGCCTGTAACATTTGTAAAATTATATTCAACAGCATAATGCATAACATTAGCCCCGGCTCCACCTACAGTAGGTATGTGATACTTTGTTTCCAGCGTCTTACAGAATCGGCTCACGGCCGAAGTGCAGCTGTCTCAACCAGATATGCCGATAAGGGCAGCATCTCCTTTTTCACCTAATTTCTTTCCATAATGCCGGATCATCGGACATGTAGCTTCCGGTTTTTCTTTTTAATACGACCTTCACACTGGGCATATTTTCGGCAAACCATATTTTCATTTCGGCATAAACGCCATAGGCTGCATCAGGGCCTCCCCAGTTAATATCCACAAGATACAAGGTTTTGTTTTTAAGGGTATCGAGACGTTTTGTCAGTGCCACCCTGTCCACCATAGGGTTGGCTATTGCCGGATTCATTACGATAATCTTTTTTTCGCTGCCCTGTGCTGTGCTGCAAATCAGGATTAAAGCAGCGATCAAAAACAGGGATTTTGCTGAAATTAGTATCCTTTTCACGTTTAACCTCCTCATAATATTGTTAAATTTATATAGTGCAGAGACTATCAAGGTCGGGTTGTATTTTGTGCAAAAAATGTATGCAAAAGTCATAGCGCAAATAGCGGTGGAATGTCTGGCTTCCACCCGGATAAGATTTTATAAACATTGAAACACACATGAATCTGTCATATCAGATTCGCCGGGAAAATATTCTTCCCGGCGAATACAATTTTAAATCAATATGTTAATGGAGCCCTGTTAACCAAGCTTGCCTCTCTTTTTAAGGAGATCAGCCACTTTTGGGAGGCCCATGCCATCGAGGGTCTTCTTTGTAGGATATCCGTTTTCAGGGTTATAACCCTCAAATTTATAGAACCTTGTCTTCCAGTCCTCAAATTTATCCCTGTCAAGTTTTCTACCGGCACCATTGTCATATGACCATTTGCCATTCTGGTACATCGGGAGTTCACTTCCCCTCGTAGGCTGGTCGTAGACATAGTCAGGAAATACTTCAGTGTTCCTGTGCCTGCCCTGAAGTATCCAGATGGACCTGTCTAACGTGTAGATCTTGTGTCCCATTTTCATCCCGTCTGCAAAGCTCAGGTCCTGACCTGTAACGGCTTTCCAGAACCTTGGTTCTGCATTGGGTGTCGGGCCTCTTCTGTCCGCTGTATTATTGGTAATACACATCGGCCATCTCCAGCCGCAGAATCCGCCTCCGCCGATCCACATCTTTTCATAATGCTTTACCCATGCAACCTGTTTGACCTTATGGTCGGAATAGATCCCTGTAGGCCCTTCACTGTAGTCTATCATGTATTCATGACCCTTATAATCGTTGTAGGGAACCATTGCCTCGGTATAAAGCTTGGAGGCCTGTTCTGCTGTCAGGTAGGGGTCGCCCGATATAGCCATCCAGTGAAGCGGATAATTGGCCATCATATGCTGCATCAGGTCACGTTCTCCAAGGATAGATCCGTAACCCCATTCTACTTCGGTTGTTGAGTCATAATGCTCCTGGCATCCGTAGTAGGTCAGGCGAAGTATACCCTTTTTGAGGTCCTCGTCATACATTCCGTATTTGGCAGCAAATCTTGCAGCGCCTTCGGCCAGGTCATTGCCAATTCCCTTGCGGTTGGCAATGGCATCAAGAAACATCTGGGCGAAACCGGGCTCATTCATTTTATCAAGCGGCAGATCAGTATCAACCTTTTTGCCTTTGCCTGCCAGCCCTCTCATGTGAAGCTGCCTCAGATAATTCATTGTCGGCATAAGCTGCCAGTGGCCGAGACCCATTTTCTGCATATAGTCATTGGCTACCCTTGAACTCTTGGAGCTTCCGGGCATCATGAAAACCATTGTTCCTGCGCACACGGATTCATTGGAATCGCCGGTTGCAAGCCTCATGCGGCATCCTCTGGGACATGATGCGCAGGCGGCTGCCCTTGCCGGGACAAGAGGAGGCATTCCATTGGTAACATTTCCGCCGCTCGGCGCTCCGCTTATAAGGCTGTAACCCCTGGCTTCAAACCTTTTGGCCTCTCTGGGGTTATCTACATTCCATTGAAACTGATTGAACCACAGACGTGTATCCATAAATGCCTGCGGATCGGCTATTTTGACACCACCGGTTCCTATCGCGCTTATTGCCTTGAGATTTTTTGAACCGAAGACGCCGCCAAAACCGCACAGTGCAGCCTGTGATCCGGGGCCTGAGAGCAGGCAGCCGAGACGGCTCTTGGTTTCTCCTGCCGGGCCACAGCATACTACTGCAGGCACCTGGGTTGTGAAGTCATTATCAGCCACTTCCGCCCATTCTCCCTGTTTGAGGTCCGGCATTACGCGTCTGGCAATCTCGTTTTGAGTATCCCAGGTATCCAGTCCCCATACACCATTGGCATCTTCAATGGTAATCTTGTCATTCTTAATGTTTATCCACACGGGTTTATCCGAGGCACCCTCAACCACTATGCCATCCCACCCTGCAAATTTTAACTGAGCGGTAAAGCGCTCTCCAAGGCTGCTGTGCCCGAACCATTCAATGGGGTAGAGCATGGGACCGAGCCCCTGAACCTCGCATCTTCCTGACGAAGGCACATTTGTGCCTGAAAAAGGGGAGGTCATCATTATAACTAAATTTCTAGGATCGAATGCCTCAAAGGGCAACTGGTCGCCAACCAGATCAAAAAATATCGCTGATCCTATTCCGTGGCCCCCGCCAAAGTCTAAATATTTTTCTGTTTGAATGGTACTTACTGACTTATCAGTCAGATTTACTCTTGCTATTTTACCTGTATATCCGCCTTTAATCATATCTGGCCTCCTATTTCTCTGCCTTTGGCTTTGGACTACCAAATCTCATTGGTCTCATATTTTTATACTTTGGTGGTATCATTCTGCTGTCATCAACCAGACCGAGATTGTACCAATGTTCATTGCGCAGGTTAACATTGTACCCCTCTGTCTGTTCCTGATCAGGAGCCTCGGATACAAATTTTAGAGCCTGCATCGGACAGGTTTCCACGCATGCCTGTTTGCCGCCCGGCCCTCCTTTTTCCTTCCAGTAAGGTGTATCGATACAGAGGTCACATTTTGATGACTTATCAAGATAATGATTCCATACTGTACGATGGGGACGCTGGGGACACATCTTAATGCATGTTCCGCAACCTATGCATTTATCCATGTCGATTCTTCTTACATTGCCGTTTTTCGTGTCTATAAAGGCTGCGCCCACAGGACAATTCTCTACACAGGGTGGGGTGACACACTGCCTGCAGGGTGCTATCTGGAGATCATGGGGGAATCTTCCAAATGAATCATGAATCATCTGGATACGGGCCAAAGACAGGTTCTGCTCTCCATAATGTACCATAGAGCAGCTCAGCATACAGGTAGTGCAATTGATACATTTTTTACTGTCATATACCAGGTATCCTTTGGATTCAGGATGGGTTATGGGTTCTGACACATCGCTCATTACACCGGCAGTTGCCTTCCCGGTAGTTGCAGCAATTGCCCCTGCAGCAAGGGCAGCACTACCGCCGACAAGAAATTGTCGCCTGTTCATTGTCTTTTCGGGGGTTTCTTTTTTATCGGGCTTTTTGTTTTTTGGCATTAGTTAACTCCTTGATCGATAACAGGTTAATAACATTTTAAGGTTTATATATAAAACAGCTTAAAATGGCCAACTATATATTGAGGAATCCAGATAATATACCAGAGATTAAAGTGTGTCAATGTTCAAAAAAATATGCATTTTTTAAATAGTCTTAAGAAATTTTAAGTTGTAAAAAGCGCATTTATGAACAAAAAATCTCCAATACTGGTCTCAGGAAATCCCTGATTTGTGTCCATCCTGAAGAAGAAAATTCCGGATGGGGCTTTCATACAAAAACACAGGTTTCCGAATGAACAATAATTTATTCCCACCCGAACGGAGTTTTCGGAGGGACTTTTTCGCAAAATGCTTCAGCAGAGTGAATCTGGCCTCCATATATCTTGAATGAATGCCACACATCAAGTTCACCTTCACCTCTGAAGAGTGATCCTGGGCCAAAATTCATGCGAATCGCTACAACACCCATTTTTTCATCTACAGCCAGGACTCTGTACCTGATTCCCGACAGGGTAGGGATCATCTGGGTTTTCATGTGGTCACAGCCTTTGAAGAATGTACAACCCGGACCTGCCATGAGTTGCCCGTTTTCATATCTGTAGGCATTCGGGGCCATGGGTGAATCCACCTTGACAAAACTCCCCACTTTTAACCCTTCGGGATAGGTTATGGCAATTTTAATCATTTCTTCCCTGGAATTAAGCTGCTCCTTTTTCGGGACATAAGCCATTTCCTTGCTTATGGTCTTGAGGTTAGAAGGATCAAAAAGCATTCCCTCCTTTTTACCTCTTACCACTGTTGATTCTATTTCGGTGATTTTATTGTCTGCAACCTTCAATCTCACTACAAAGAAAATCGGTGATCCTTTTTCTTTCAGAACAAAGAATGAGACCGCGGTCCCCAGTTTGACGTCCAGAATGTCCCTTCTGTACCCTGTCAGGCTGATTTTGCTTTTCCAGAGACCTTCTCCCAGCTTTAATTGTTTGCAGTCTTCGGTGAATTTTACATTTTTAGAAACAGGCAGTGCGTGCGGATTCTGCTTCAAAAGTGCGTCGATATATTGTGTTACAAACCCTTTGAGGCATTCTCTGTCACATTTTTTTTCAGATGCTCCGGCATAAGTTACATAGGACGCAGTGTTAATGAAAATAAAAAACAGAACCATGAATAAGATATAAATATTTTTTCTAAGCATTTACTCCTCCTGAAGATGTTACCGGTAAATTATTGCCTCTGGCTGAAAAAAACATAAATCGATTAAATAAGGCATTTTATGAATAAAAACCATCTATAATAGATTTTATTCAGTTAAACAAGATGGAAATATAGCACAGTTCTTTTTTTTAATAATAATATATAATTAAGTTATATTTATCTCTTTACCATATCCTTAAGAGGGGCGGCGCCCATACTGTCGATGGCCCTTTGTATTGTCCCGCCGGTCGTATATTATCTGCTGCGAGTATCATGTTTATTACCACGACAAATGATAATTGAAATTTCTACCAGGTAGGTTATAATCCTTTTTACCTGACTGATCAATAGGGCAAATAAGCTGGAATTACTATAAAATCAATATTTATTTCCTGTTCAGGGAAGGAAGGTGCGGACAATGAAGAAATTAAAAATAATATCTCTTGTGTTAATCTTTTTCGTAGCCTTTGTATTACAGGTTAATGGACAGCAGAAAAAACAACCTCCTCAGTACATGCAGGCGCCGGCCCCTGTAACTGTGCATCAGATAACCAGGCATGTCTATGAGGTAAGGGGAGGGGCAGGGGCTAATTCTGATTTTATTGTAGGAGGCAGGGCAGTATATGTCATTGATGCCAAGATGACAGAACAGTCGGCCAGGGATATGATTGATCTGATAAAAAAGACCACGGATAAACCGATTAAATACCTGCTGCTGACTCACAGTGACGGCGATCATGTTAACGGCATCCCGGGCTTCCCGAAGAATATTGACATCATTTCCCAGGTAAATTGCGCCAGGAATATGGCAAAGGCGAATGAATCGGGTCAATTAAAACTGCCTTTACCTGATATAACCTTTACAGACAGAATGAATCTCTATGACGATGATCTCGAATTGAATCTCATTTATTTCGGACCTGCACACACGGACGGGAATATAGTCATATATGTCCCGGCTGACAGGATTGCGGTAATAGGCGACCTTTTTTTCAAGGGGATGGACCCTCTGATTCATAAACATAAAAACGGGACCTCTGCCGGGTTTGTCAGCGTTCTTCAAAAGGTCGCGGACCTGAATGCCGACAAGTATCTGAGCGGTCATGCTGAGCCGGCAACAAAGGCTGATATTGAAGGCCTGCGGAAGAGTATGATGGAAAAAAGGGAAAAGGTGGCGGAGATGATTCGGGATGGTAAAAATCTGGATGATATTAAAACGGCCTTTGGAATCCCTACAGGGCAAAACCGATGGCCTTCGCTTGTGGAGATTATTTATGGCGAAATGAAAAAGTAAATAAGCATGCAGGAGGCAAGTGATATGCATGTTAAAGAATGTCTTAAGAATATGTAGAGACATTGCATGCCTTGCCTCTACAGTGTATTATTGACTGTAATTGCAATAATTGCAAATTTTGTAGAGACGGGTTTAAAACCCGTCTCTACCATCAAACTCCGAATATCCTACTCCTGAAAAGAAAAAATACTGCCCCTAGAAGGCATATTCCTGCCCAGAGGTAGTCCAGTGTCATCTTTTCTCTTAAAAAAAGGGTGGAGAAGGGAACAAATACAAGTAAAGTTTTTACTTCCTGCATTATCTTTAATTGCCCCACAGTCAATACTGAGTGGCCGATTCTATTTGCCGGGACCTGAAGCAGAAGGCAGTTTATTAAGTTTTTATTTTTTTTAACATAAAAAAATTGCAATAAACTGTATGGTATAGTAAATAAACTATATAGTTTATGAATTATTGTTTGTATATTTATGTGGAGACTTGGTTATGCAAAAAGACCTGGTCGATAATGTTGTATCCGGCCTGTTTTCGATTCCGGCTCTTTCATCCAGGATTGTCAGAAGCAAATTCACCCGGATCGCTCTGGCGAAAATTGAAGTCAGCCTGACCCCCCTTCATTTTGAGATTCTGAAGCTGCTGAATGAAGAAGGCGGTCTGCCCGTTGTTGAAATCGGTAAACGTCTGGTTTTAGCAAAGGCGCACATGACACAGCTTGTTGATAAACTTGTTGAAAAAGAAATGATAATACGAAAGGCAGATCCAGGGGATCGAAGAGTGACACTTATTTATCTGACCGGAAAAGGGGAAAAATGCCTGGAACGTCTGCACAAAAGTATCGGAGACGCACTGGAAAAAGCCTTATTATCCCTGAGCGAAAATGACCTCAGGGATTTGTCATCCTCACTTGATAAAATCAGGAATATCCTGCCAAAAATGATGCAGTCGTAAGCCTGACATATCCGGGCAATATAAATTAAAATTTGAATAGATAGCAAGGATTTATTGTTTATGAAAAAATTAGATAAAAATGTACTGGACAGCGACCATGTGGGTCGACTGTTGTTAACACTTACAATGCCCGCCTTTTTAGCAATGGCGGTTAATACTTTGTACAATATTGTGGATACGATCTTTATAGGCCAGTATGTAGGTGCACTCGGGATAGCCGGGCTTTCCCTTGTATTTCCCATTCAGATATTATCAATAGGTATCGGCCTGATGGCCGGGATGGGAGGCGCCTCGCTCATTTCCAGAATGCTGGGTGCAGACAGGATATCACGCGCTAAACAGGCGCTGGGTAATTCCATCACAATTACCGCAGTACTGTCTCTTCTTGTAACAATTATAGGCCTTTTGACTGAGCCATCCCTGTGCCGTTTACTTGGTGCTTCAGATAACACTATTGAATATGCATCAAGTTATCTCCATATCATTCTGATTGGCCTTGTATTCATGACCTTCAGCATGACTCTAAGCACTGTAATTAGGGCAGATGGTAATGCCAAGGTCCCTATGATCGGTATGATTATAGGCGCCGGATTAAACATTGTCCTTGATGCAATCTTTATAATCCCGCTTCATATGGGCACCAAGGGCGCGGCCTGGGCCACTGTTATTGCTCAGTTTGTGAGTGTTGTTTATTTTTTTCATTACTACCTTTCCGGGAAAACTGAATTGAACTTCAAACTTGCGGATCTCAAACCTGACTGGAAGATAATTGGAGAGATCTTTGCCATCGGTGTTTCCGCATTAGGCATGACACTTGCCGGCAGCCTGTCCGCGGTTGTTGTCAATCGCACGGTTGTATCTTTTGGGGGGGATTTTGCAATGTCAGCCTATGGAATCGTTAACAGGGTGATGATGTTCGTAATTATGCCTGCAATAGTTACAGGGCAGGGGCTTCAACCTATCATAGGATTCAACTACGGGGCGAAGCGCTACGACAGAGTAATGAGAGGTATCGGCATCGGTGTTACTGCAACAACTTTAATTGGTATTACGCTATTTCTGTTTGTTTACTTTTTTCCGGATGCGGTTGTCCGGATATTTACAAAAGATATGGAGTTGATAAGGATGGCCTCCTACGCTGTCAAACGTGTCTTCTTCGCAATGTATCTGGTTGGTCTTATCAATGTTGGCGCGACTGTTTTCCAGTCACTGGGGAAGGCAGTACAGGCCTTTTTGTCAACAGTGACCAGATCCATGCTGTTTCTGCTGCCTGCTATTTTGATCATGCCCAGGTTCTGGGGGCTGGACGGAGTATGGTGGGCCTTCCCAATAGCGGATTTTGGTACCTTTGTTCTGGTGTTCAGCATGCTTGTTCCGGTCTGGCTTGAACTGCGCCGGCTCAATTCGGCACAAAAAAGGAAAACAGAAGTTGTGCCAATTTCAGAAGAATTTAATGAAGCTGCCGCCGGTTCTTCTCAGGCGGTTGTCTGAAGATATAATGAAGTAAAAATTCCCTGAGCAGGTTAAGTAAAAAAACAGAGGGGTGAAAAAATTATCACCTGTATGAAACATGGGCACGATGCACTTGTACCGCCTCAGCTTTAGCGACGGCGGATCGTGCCCATAAACATCTGTTTATCTCTCCTCCCAGGGATATTTATCATCCCTGACAGGCCCCCAGAACAGGACCCCTGAATTTCTCCAGGGGTCCAGCACAATTCCTCTGCTGAATTCCTGTCCCTTTGCAGTCACAACGACTGTATTGTGTTCACGCAGATTACTTCCCCTATAAGCAACACCTTCATGCAAAGTAAAACTCTTAAGTTTAAGCGAGGCCAGGCGTTCCATAAGGTCATCTTCCCATTGGTAGCATAATCCGCGATCCTTAATGCCAAGACGTATAAGTATATTGTGAAGATAAGGGGGGCGTACCAGGTGGTATTCATCAGCCAGGTAAAGAGAATAACAGATGCTCGTTTCTGCCAGCTGTTTTGCCTCGTCAGGGTCTACGTTGTCATCAAGTACTGTAAGATCACGCCGGAGTATTTCAATTTTTTGTCTGGTATCTGCGGATAGAGCAGATACCATGCCTCCGGGTGAGTCCTTAAAATTGTTATGTACAGATGCACATGAAAACAGAAAAGCCAGCACTGATATTAATATACTGTATTTGAACAGGTTGTAATTATACTTTTTTACGGGCAGTGCCATTTGGATTACAGTCATAAGTCAATGATTTGAATTCCCAAAAATAACAATCTGAATGCTGACATTGGTTTCAACAGGCAGGTCCCCGCTTTACTTTATAGTTATTGATTATAAGGCCCAGTATAACCAGAAATTATGCCTGTTCCTGGAAAATTCAGGTATTATCTTGAAATAAAATTAATTCCGGGCCTTTTCTTCAATAGTGGCCTTGATAATATTGAGAGGCTCCTTTGGTGTGCCGGAGCCAGGAGTTCCTGCTGCCTCCAGTTTTTTAACCACATCTATCCCATCCACAACACTCCCGAAAATGGTATGTTTGCCGTTCAGATAAGGTGTAGGCACAAATGTAATAAAGAACTGACTGCCGTCAGTACCGGGTCCGGCATTTGCCATGCTTACCATGTAAGGTTTGTCATATTTTACGTCTGGGCTGAATTCTCCGTCATAGCTGTAGCCCGGACCTCCGGTTCCGGTCCCCAGCGGATCGCCGCCCTGGGCCATAAAGCCGGGGATTACGCGATGAAAGATAAGGCCATCATAGAAACCTTTTTTAGTGAGATAGATTGTACTTGTAACATGCATGGGTGCAACATCGGGCATCAGCTTTATCCTTATTGTTCCCTTGTTTGTCTTCAGTATCCAGAAATAATCCTTATTTTTATCGAATTTCATCATTTTAGGTTTCTTAAGTTGAACCTTCCACGCCTTGTCTCCCAGTATTTTTATTGCCTGCTTTGTTTGTTCTTCTGCCTGGTATTCCTTCATGATCCGCTCTGCTTCTTCCGGCGTGAACCTGGGCTGTTTATTATCAAAGGATTCTTTAATTGCCTGGGCCATAATGTCAATATCCGGTTTTATATTTTGACGCCTGAGAAGATTGGCTATTTGAATGCCCACGATATAACTCATTTTATCCTTGCTTGTCCTCAGGTCGGTTTTTCTTTCCGCGGCAAAAAGAGGGGTGGCCAATATAAATCCCAGCAGCATTGCAATAAGTAATTTATATCTCATATTAAATCTCCTTTTCGGGCCTGTTTGTTTTCAGCTTTAAATTAACAGACCATTCTTTATTATTTTGGCCTAATCGTCAATAAAACAAAATGGATCGCGGTCATTGAAAATATCCAGTCCATGGCTGTATGTGCTTGCCAGGCATCCTCCGCAGGAAGGCTTTACAGGGCATGAATTACAGGAAGCGGAACCTGTTCGATATCTTCGGGAAGTCTCGGAATCATAGATATCGTACAGGGAATGTTCGAAAATATTGCCCAGCAAAGAAGGAAACTTACGGCATGCGTGAACCTCACCATCCGGAAGAAGTGTTAAAAAATTAAAGGCAGCCCCACAGCCGAATCCCGTACAGCCGCCTGTTGTTTTAATTCCCTGCTCATAGTGCAATATATTTATTAAGTTATCTTTCAGCCCCATAACCGGGTTGCTGTTTGCAGCCTCAATATAATCCTTCAAAAAAGCATGATACTCGTCCCTGGTCGGAATTCGCAGATTAGCCCCTTCGCCTACCTGGGAAAGCCGATTAAATGTAAAATGATTTGCCCGGTTTCTGAGATATTCCGCAAGGGGGATTACCTGGTCAATATTATCCTTTGTCAGTGTCAGCATCACCATTGAGTAGATATTGAGGTCTTTTAATATTTCGAGGAATGAGATTGTTCTTTCAAAATGTCCAGGTCCCCTGATTGAATCATTGTGCCCCTTTAAACCTTCAAGGCTAACCTGAAAGAACGAAAGGGGAGAGATTTGTTCAATTTCCTGTATTTGAGATTTTAGAGCAGGATTTCCCAGAATAGCCAGGGAAAAACCATTTTCCGACGCCGCTCTGTAAAGCTCTCTAAAATGAGGATAAAGAAGCGGGTTTCCGCCTGAAAAGGTGACGTGACCGTGAACATGTTTTGTCCTGCAAAAGCTGCGGAGGTCATCGAGTATTCTTAATCCCTGGTCCAGAGCGAGTTCCGATCGGGCACTGCGGTCATAGCAGTGTTTGCACCTTAGGTCACAGGCCTGTGTGACATGCCACTGCAGAGTAAAATTCAAGGCCTTGCAGGGTTGTCCTGTAACTGCATTGGGATTTGAAATGAAACAGGGATCACGTTTAATCAATGACTCGGGAGTAAGTAGCAGACCTTTTTGTATTGCCCGGTCAACAGCAGCATCGACCGCCCCCACAGGAACCCCGGCCAGATCCGCTATGGTTTCTGCAGGGATATTCTCAACTGTCATCTTTAATACCAGAAGATCTTCGTTTGACGCGGCTTCGATGTATTCTTCACCTGTATCAGGTACGCGCCATATCAATAACATTTCGTCCCCTGGTTCCGGATCAATCTCCGAACCATCCGGATACGAATGAAACATGGCGGAAAGGTTTTTCCATTTCAATTCAAGGATATTGAATGTCGGGTTGACAGTCAGTTGATCAACTTCCTTCTGGGTCGGACCTGATTGGGATCTTATCCGGTGCAGAGCAAGTTCAATTTGTGCAAGGCCTGGAATAAAACCGGGAATCCGTGCATCCCTGCTGTGTTTTTCAAGGATATTCGGGAATTGGTCCGGATTATGTTCAAGCCCGGCTAAACCGGTCAGGTCTTTCCATAAATCCGGTTTCAGGATGCGGATGCATTTTGGGTAGATTTTTTCAAAATCCATATTTTAAGAAAAAACAGGGGCTTTATACTCAATTTCACGGGCGTAAGAGGGTCACATGATATCCGTGGTTAATAAATTATTCTCTTACTGATCACACGTTAAATTGTTGATGTCTAGGCCTGTCAAGTTTAGGCTCGTGCTTCTGTCCGGCAGTATCGGTGCAACCTGCACCATGCGCTCCTAGTTTCCGGAGCTCCCGCCTCAAGAGCTTCCTCCTTTTTGCTGTCCGTTGCTACCTGCACCGGATTGAGACCCACTTCAGGAGCTTTTACTATCCTGGGCCTTCGGCTTATCACTTCAGGAGGAATTTCCTGTGGATGAGTGGCACCCGGTGAAGCTCAACGCGCTCCCCGCTATCAGGCTTGCGATACCTAATTTTGCCAAAGTCTTCTTTAACCTTTCAAGGTCCATTTCATACCTCTCTTTTACAGTTTTTCCATGCCCTAACGACAAGAAATAAAGCCCCTCTCTGCATAGGATTATCCTGTGACCAAGTATCTATTTTAAATAAAACTATAAATAAAAGAAAGAGTATAAAAATAAAAGGCTGTATTCTTGAGTTAATTCAAAATGTTAGGTTGAGCATCTTTTTCCCGTGGAACTTGAATACTTTATCCATATATTCGGGCATGTCAAATTGCAGGGACACGCGCGGCGTGTCACTGCAGGCATCAGACATTTCTCTTCGATTATTTCCACTTGTCGATCAGGATTCCTCCCGGAACTGGAAGTCGGTTACAAACCAGGTGGTCTGTATTCCCCCGCCTGCAACTATGATCCGGATACCTCTTGGATTGGTAAAGGGTTTTATCAGGTCCTTCGGGGGTATATTCATCCATGTTGCATAGGGCTCCCGGCCCTGTAGAGCCAGGGGTTTGAATGCAGTCGTATTAACGCCGTTTCCCAGTAGGTTTCTGCGGCCACCTCCACGTTTTCGGACAGATATTTGCTGAGATCTTCCTTGGTATTGAAACCATGGACTTTCTTGAGCAGTCCTGCAACCGTGGGGTCCATTATAATAGTGGCCGACATTCCCGCAAGGGATCGCATATAGTCCCTGAACATCATCTGGGGCGGATGGCTGATCTGTGCTTCCCCCACGCTGGAGATGTAGCTCCATCCGACACCTATGCTTACAACATTGTCAGTACGCTTGAAGCCAAGCTGCACACTGAGAGGTTCCCATCCATCTGGCAGCGCTTCTTCGTTTTCGGCAAAGCATAGATTATTGTACTGAATCGTGCTTCCGAGGGTTGAATAGGCACCTTCATTGATTCGGAGATCTCCCATGATTTTGCCCGCAATGGTAAAGACCCTGCCCAGTATCGAATTGGCCTCATTGAAAGGCCCTAATGCGTCAACACCGGAATTCATGTCCAGTTCTTTTCTGATGGGGCCGTTGACAACTATCATATTAGCAGCGGAACTTGTCGAGTTGCCAAAGGAGGGTGCCATGGTACATATCGCAAGAATAGTCGGAAAGTATCTTGGCTTTGCCCCGGCCATGACCGCATAAACCGCTGCCTTTTCCACGGTCATTTTTTTTGTTCCGCGCTCACACACTGTCTCATCCGGCTTATGACTGGTCCCGGTCAGCATTTCCGCTACTCTCTTTTCGGTAGGAAGGATGATGGGATTAAAGTCTGTCCATTCTTTGTCTTTAAACAGACGCCTCAGGTTGGCCTCTGTATCCGGTTTCAGGAGTCTCGGTTCGGGCTCTCCTCCCGGAGGAACGCCCTTTATCTTTTCTTCATCGGTAAGAGGGCTGGTTAGACCATCTATGACAGCCTGCATCATGGGCTTTCCGCTGAGGAGGTCCTTTCCTTCTACATACTGCTTGTGAACCGATCTGGGTTCTCCGGCAATAGGAAACGGAAATGCAACATATCGTATGGGCATGCCGTTTGAATGTTTGAGATCGTAGTCCTTGAATTTTACTACGTTTACGCCGGAGGAGCCTACTGTCGGTATTCCTTCAAGTTCGAGGCTTCTGGCAAATCGGCACACGGCCGATACGCAGCCGTGTCACCCGCCGATCCCTATGACCACGCCTCCTGCCTTTTTCGCGACAATCTCGGCTCTGAGATCGGGGTCATCGCCAAATGGGCCTCCGACTGACCTTCTTATCTCAACATTGATCGAGGGCTTATTTTTTGAAAACCAGTTCTTCATCTCCTCAAAAACGCTGTATCCTGCCTGAGGACCGCCCCATTGAAGATCGACCAGGTAAATGGTTTTTCCTTCCAGTTTGCCGGTGCGCGGCGCGAGCGGAACCCGCTCCGCCATGCTGCTGGAGATTGCAGGGTCCAACACGGTAATCAACTGTTCCTCGGAAGAGTTTTTTGCTGTGTCTTTCTGATCTGTTGTACAGGATGTAAAACAGATTGGCATCAGAGTGAAAAACAAAAATAGAAAACTGTAAAACCTGAAATTCTTCTTCATGTCTCCCTCCGTAACTGGTGATTCTCTGGTTATTATAAGAACATCTTATGCTCCATAATCGCCTTTTTAACGCGTTCCGGTGTCATGGGGACTTCATATAAACGAACGCCAATAGCATCCACACGGCATTGGCCAGTACAGCACCTACGGTGGTGCAGGCTGGTTCACCGCATCCCTGTGGGGATATTTCAGGATTATTTTTATTGTTCATAGCTCCTCCTTTTTAGTGAGGCAAGTCGGTATGTTCCCTCCCTTTAACCGTTCAGGTCAAAGGCATCGAATCCCGGTCTGATAAACTTTCGGGCATCGGGGAATGTCATTTCCACTTTTTTTCTGAGTCGATCAAGATGGGTGAGTATGTTTTTAATGTTGTTATTATAAAATCCGGGGAATATCCTGTTCAAACTCCCCCATGCTGCAATTGAGCGGTCGATGCCTATGAGAGCAACCTTGGCTGATCCGTCAGAATCCCTGGCATACTGGTCATCTGCACTAAAAGAGTCTCCTTCTTCCATCAGGCCTGATACCGCCCTCACAAGCTTTACGTATATCTGCGGCTGATACCACTCTATTACGTCTATGGTATCATTAAGTGAGCCGGCTCCGTCGGTAGCTTCATCTCCTGAAGATAATTCGAACCTGGGACTGTCAATCAGATCTTCAGTTCCATCAATCCATTCCGAGACCATGTCGGCATAATCTTTTGCCATCATGCATACTTCATGATCTTCGGATTCTTCTTCGGACAGCATTTCATCATTATTGTCAATATCAATGTTGTTCAGGTCAATCTGCATTGAAACTGCCATTTCATGCAGCATATCAATAGTGGCAAGCAATATTTCAGACATCTTTTTCCAGAAGGCCTCATTGCGGATATCCCTCGTTTCCGGATCGGAGAATTCATCCTCACACATCACATAATTTAGGCATCTGGATGTCTGGGGGCATCGTTCACACCACCTGTCGCAATAGTTATAGATACCGCTTATATATTTTTTGTCTTTAGCCAGCTCTTTTACTTTATCTCTGTCCAAACTCTCTATCTCCAAATAAAACCTTTTTAAAATCCTTTATCCTTAAGCCATTGGTTAAAATCCCTTGCTATTATACGTTCTCCGGTTATTCCTTCGGCGAGAGGCGAAGCAAGAAAGACAATGGGGTCGGCCATGATATCAGGTGACAACAGTTTAAAGGGCAGTTCATTGCCTGTATCTGCAGGTAAACCACCAGTATCAACAGCCCCGCCGGGGAGCAGGACATTTACCATGATATTATATTCCATGAGTTCCGCTGTCATGATGTTTGAAAGGGCTTCAGAGGCAGCCCTGGACGGGCCATAGGGTGCAAACCTTTTCATTGTTGACAGACTTGTTGAGATGTTAACGATTCGCCCCTTTTTTTCTCGATCATCATCGGGACAAATTCCCTTGTTACAAGAAAATAGCCGGTAAGATTCGTATCAATCATATCTCTCCAGGTATCGGGATAAATATCATAGAACGCCTTAGGCGAGGTTAAAAAATCAGGATATATCCGGTGCATCATTAGTGCTGCATTATTGACCAGAAGATCGATCCCTTTCCATTTCTTCCTTATCCAGGATACCGCCTTGGCGACTGAATCTTCACTGCGCACATCCATGGGCAGTGCATATGCATCAAGGCCTTTCTGCCTGAGTGCGTTTACCGCATTATCCAGCTTTTCACCCTGCCTGGATGCCAGCGCTACTGTTGCTCCTTTTTCCAGCAGGGCTCTTGACATGGCAAATCCCAGCCCTGATGAAGCACCAGTTATAACTGCATATAAATCTTTGAGAGAGATATCCATAAACGACCTGCTCCTTTTAATCTTCAATCCAGTTTTTAGTCCTGGCCAGGGCCTTATTCCAGTATTTTAATAATTTACTGTTATCAACCGATCTATCCGGTTTGAAAACTTCTGTCAGTCTTCCATCTGCTACTGATGTCACTATAATTTTTCCAGAAACCGACCGAAAGCCCGGCCAGGAGGGCCGCACCCAGGGCGGTTGTCTCGGTTATACCGGGTCTCACCACCTCGCAGCCGGAAAGATCTGCCTGAAGCTGCATAAGCAGATTGTCTACCGATGCACCGCCATCCACGCGGAGTTGTTTTATCCCGATACCCGTGCGCGATATCATTTCGTAAATGACATCCTTTACCTGCAGGGCAATGGCTTCAAGCGCTGCCCTTGCTATATGAGCTCCGGTCGTTGCACCGGTAATTCCAAAGATCGTTCCCCTTGCAAACTGGTCCCAGTGGGGCGCTCCTAAACCTGCAAACGCCGGAACAATTACTACCCCTCCATTGTCATTTACCTGACCGGCCAGTGCCTCAATATCGGACGACGAATTTACAATCTTCAGATTATCTCTCAGCCATTTAATCAATGAGCCCCCGATAAAGATGGAGCCTTCCACTGCGTATTGAATCTCATCTCCTGTCTTCCAGGCAATAGTGGCTACAAGTTTTTCAGAACTCAGGTCTGGTTTATTGCCCGTGTTCATCATAACAAAACAGCCTGTTCCGTATGTATTTTTTACCATCCCCGGAGCATGACAGAGCTGGCCGAAAAGCGAGGCCTGCTGATCTCCCGCCAGGCCCGAAATAGGAACATCTCCATCAAGCAATTCTCTTCGAATGGTTCCGTAGATCCCTGATGAATCAACTACCTCAGGTAACAGGGCCTCGGGTATATCCATTAACTCCAGAAGTTCCCTGTCCCATTTAAGAGTATGGATATTAAAAAGCATGGTCCTGCTTGCATTGGATACATCGGTGACGTGAAGTTTTCCTCCGGTGAGGTTCCACACAAGCCATGTTTCAACGGTCCCGAATACGAGTTCTCCATTTTCAGCGCGCTTTCTGGCTCCTTCCAAGTTATCCAGAATCCATTTTATCTTGGTGCCTGAAAAATAGGAATCGATCACAAGCCCTGTCTTTTGCCTGATTGAATCACTATACCCATTTGCCTTGAGTGATTCGCAATAACCCGCTGTCCTGCGATCCTGCCACACTATAGCATTGGTTATAGGCCTGCCCGTTTCCTTGTCCCATATGATAGTCGTTTCACGCTGATTGGTAATGCCCAGTGCCGCTATTTCTGAAGGTGCAATATTATGCTTTTCAATAACTTCTTTTAACACGGAATACTGGGTTCTCCAGATCTCGTCGGCATCATGCTCCACCCACCCTGGCCCGGGATATATCTGTGTGAATTCTCTTTGAGAGATTCCAACGATGTGAAGATCGTGGTCAAATATGATTGCCCTGTTTGAGGTTGTTCCGGCATCGAGTGCAATAATGTATTTTTTGTTCATATGTGTTCAGGCGATTAGATAGTTTAAAGACGAACCCTTCATGATTCTTCTCTTTTTCTGATATGAGTATAGGAATCAATATCTTTAGTGTCAAAATAAATATGACTGGAAAAGGCTTATTTTGAAGAACATGGATTCAGCAGTAATATTAAAATATCCGGGAGAATTCACTAAGATATTGATGGCCTTTATTAAAAAACACTGTCAAAAGAATATACTTGAATTTTATTCGGATGTATGTCCTGCTTGCCAGCCGGCTTAAATCATTGAATTGTAGTCGAGACTATGCATATTGATTTTATTATTTCAGCATTTATATTGGGAATCGTTGTAGCGATTCCTCCTGGATCAGTAACGATAATAGCATGCCAGCGTGCATTGCAAATTGGTTTTCGCAACAGTCTGTACTTTACATTCGGTTCCTGCCTGTCCGATATTTTTTATCTGGCCCTTGTATATTTCGGGGTCGCGAATTTTATTGCATCGAACAATATCTATAAAATCATACTGTGGTTTGTCAGCGGATCGGTTCTTTTTCTTATAGGAGGCTGTTCAATATATTCCATCATCAATAATAAACACGAATCCAAAACAATAGATAATTATCAGCAGAACAGGTTTGCGACATTTATTTCAGGAATTGTTGTGACACTGTCAAATCCAATGACAATTGTCGGCTGGATAGTAATAGCCGGAAATTTTTATCTTATATGGAATGAAAAATACCCGGATATCAAAAATCATGGGGTACTTACCATCATTATAATTATGATTGGCGTACTGGTATATTTTTTGCCGTTGACTTTCATCGTAAGCAGAATAGGCAAAATGCTCAAGGAAAGATTTATCAATATACTTGTTCTTGTAGGAAATATTTTTCTTTTACTGTTCGGTGGTATGGCCTTCTATTATGGCATTATTTCAATATCAACCGATTTTTATGGCTGAGTTTTGCAGCCGGGTTTGGAAAATTGAAATTTACGGGACACGCGTAAGCGTGCCCCTCCCGATGTTAATCTCTGCCTTCATAATCTTTGTATTTTAAAAAGCCGGATAATTTTTACAGAATTCCAGAACAATTTTCACTATTGATACTCAGTGCGGCATTTGCCCCATTGTAGCCATACCGTTCTGATCCGTCGGGAGATTATTCATGGATTCCTTGGCGCTGATATCGCGCCCCACTCTGTCCGTATTCTTCCTGTTTTTTTCGTCCACTATAGCCCATGCCGCCTTTGTAAGGCAGATTTTGCTTTTGAAATGTGAGCCTGTGATTATTCTCCTGCGACATTCTATTTCATTATCGCCAGTGAGGTTACTGTTTTGTGCTTCACTTTCTGCAATTTTCTGCCCGGTCACGCCAGTTTCGGACATTGCCTGTTTTTTAGTACCGGTAGCACATGCACCAGTAAGAATGGCAATCGTAAAAATGCAGGCCAGACTTAACGAGCTCATCTTAATGTATCCCCTCAATTTTGTTAAATTTATCCTCATTAACATTCTCATCATCCTCCTTTAGTTTTTGCTTTATTCTTAATAATATTTGCGGTGTAAAATATTTTGCGATAATTTTACGCGGTCATAAAAAGCTGTTAAGTTCGTAGATGATTTTAAATCCAAATGGGGAAATGATCTTGTACCATCGGTAAAATATCATGAGAAATCATTTGATTTCTAGATAAACAACTTCTCCCACAAGAGAGATGTATATGCTTACACACAATAAATGATAGAAAACGTATTAATTAAAGATTTAAATGAAGAGCTGTTCAAATAAAAATATTTGCAGGAAAATATCCTGCTTCCGGTTACCCATTTATAGGCTGGAAGTATAGGTATAATCCGTTTGTATGTCAATAGATACTTCGGTTCCGACATACTGATAATTAGACGCCGGTCCGCCGAAGATTTTTATCACCCGGCAGGCCGGCGTTCAATTATAAATAAAAAAGACTCTTCAATACCTTAGAGATTCGGATGGTATACTGTACTTCTTAGATTACCTCGACGTTTTTATAGCCCTCCCAGATGCCGTGCAGATTGCACTTTAACTGCGCAACCAGGGGTATGGTTTTTCCTTTATACTTGTCATCCAGTAATACATTGAACCTGGCTTTTGCCTTCAAAAGACCGCTTGATCTGAAGTTTACCATACCGGCAGGCTCATTTACGATATTGAGCTGTAAATATTCAATCCAGTGGGAAGGCCCCATAGGATGCTCTATTTCTCCTATTACGATATCCACGTCAAAAGGCTCGCCAGCCTTCACCTTTGCAGGGACGCTGATGACCGGTACGTGTTTCTTTTCCAGTCCTGTCATGTGCGCCGGATCTTTGACCCTGTTTATGCCTTCAAAAAGTTCACCGCCATTCATTTCCTGGGGGTACTTGCCTGCAAAGGCCGTTCCGCCTGAAAAAGCGATGGCTGTTCCTCCTGCCACTAAAAATTTTATCATATCTCTTCTTTTCATTGTGTCTTCTCCTTTCGACATAGCAATTACGTTTTTTTTAACATTATAAATTTTATTCCATCTCAGATACGATAGCAATAACTCCTGCGTGATTATCTCCGAAAAATGTCATATAATGCCATATAATTTAAAGGCTTAGAAAAAAATGCACTATAAAATTTTTCAAGCGGATATGCCGGTTTTCCAGCTCTTGAATAAGTTATAAATCCATCTTATTTCATGCGCAATTTTTACCTTGCTTTTACATACCATTAGTTTTAATGATTTATTACCTGAACTTCACAACAAATATCTGTTATGATCTGGAGCACAAGGCTTTCTGCGCCTCACTGGGTCATCCGGCGTAAAATTCGGGTAATATCATTTCAGAACAGGCATAAATAGGAGCAAAACCAATGAAAATATTAGGAATTTTAGGCAGCAGCAGGCAGGGTGGCAATACTGAAATTTTACTGGATATAGCCCTGGATAAGGCACGCAGCCAGGGTTTAGAAGTATCCAAGATATGCCTGCGTGATCTGACAATAGGTCCGTGTGACGGCTGTAACGGATGCTTTTCTACCGGAGAATGCATAGTTGATGATGATATGCATCAGGTATATGAGGGAATTAGAAATGCAGATGGTATTATCTGGGCGTCCCCTGTCTATTTCTGGTCCATGTCGGGGTTGACAAAGATGGCTATGGACCGCACCTACGCCCTGAATTTTCCTGTACTGCAGCAGGCAGGCAAGATAGGAGGGCTTATCCTGGTTGCAGGCATACGCGGCTGCCTGAGTGCAGCAAATCCTTTTCATATGTATTTCACCTATAATCATATGTTTGCCGCTGAAGTTGCGTGGGGGTATGCAGGCGCCAGAGGGGATATACTGAAGGATGAGTACGCAAAAAAAATGAGCGAAGAGATGGCGCTCCAGATGCATGCCCTCTATAAAAGCAATTTATCTTACCCGAAAGAATTTCAACATCCCCTGCATCGCCATGTCATGGAAAAATATAAGGATCAGGATAACTGGAAGCACAGATAAAAAATCAGGGCATGTCTTTATGTTTTAAACAGACATATAAAAGATAAGGGAGCGCTCTATGTCCTATATTACCAGGATTCTATTGATCGGCCTGGCGGTTGTATCAGGGCTGGTTCTGTCGGAAGCCGCATTTTGTCAAACTCCGATTGATAAATTGGCGCGTGATGTCGAACGCGCTGAATCGATCCGGACAGTCAAAAATCTGCAGCGTACTTATGCGCAGTATTCGCAATATGCATTGTGGAACGAGATGGCAGACCTGTTCACAAAGGATGCCATCCTGATTTTTGGGGATGAGTTGGTAAATGGGCGCAATGAAATTGGAGTGTTTCTTAAAGAACATGAAGGCAGAGGGCACAATGGGCTTTTGCCGGGGGAGGTTCATACGCAGCTCATTGACGAGCCTGTTGTAAATCTGTCGGTAGATGGAAAGTCGGCAAAAGGCCGATGGTATGGATTCTTTTTGATGTGTGACAGCAAAGGTAATGCGAGTATCGAAGGCGGTGTTTTTGAAAACGAATATGTACAGGAGGAGCATAGCTGGAAAATAGGCAAGCTGCATTATTATCCGCAGTTTGCCGGACCTTACGAAACCGGATGGAAGAACTGGAAGGGTCAGGATCTGCCGATCGTTCCCTATCATTATACCGCAGATGAAAGCGGTGTTCCAATTCCCGATCCTGTCGGTACGGCACCCGGTACTAAGGCATCTCTCGATGAACTCGAAGAATGTATAAAGACTATGAACGATGAAAATCTGGTCCGCAATCTGCAGGCCGCCTATGGCTACTACTTAGATCGCAGAATGTGGGACGATGTCACGGATCTGTTCGCTGACGTCAGTGTGTATGAAATAGGGGGCATTGGAATATATGAGGGACCGAAAGGTGTGCGCAGGGCCCTGAACCTCATGGGACCCGCAGGTCTGACACATGGTGTGCTGAATGATCGGCTGCAATTCGATACAGTGGTGAGTATTGCACCGGGAAGACATGAAGCCAGGGTCCGCGGCATAGAGATGGGAATGCTTGGAGAGGCCGACAGGGGAGAGGCCTGGTGGGAAGTCTCTGTTTTTGACAACCGGTTTGTGAAAGAAGAGGGCCTGTGGAAGGTACGGGAAATGCGCATTTTTCCATTATTCCGTTCCGAATACAGTAAAGGCTGGGGAAAGAGCCGGATTGTTGCTGAGGTGCCTGAAGGTAAACTGGCACCGGATAAACCGGTACCGGCTATAGATGCAGGTATTCAGGATCGTATCATACCTGCCTTCCTGTCAACCCATCCTGTTACCGGAAGGCCTGTTGCTGCTTCCAAAGGCATGAAACTGGTTGCAACTCAACCACTCACGGGCCGGATAGATCAGGTACAGGCGAAAAAATCTTCAGGTGATGCTGCTTCCCGCCTTAAAGAGGACGAACGCAGGCTTATGGTAGCAAGGGCCTATGACGGCGCAGAGAATGTCTCGAGCGCCTATGGCCAGTTTATAGACGATTTTCAATGGCCGCAGATGGCTGCCCTTTTCGGAAAAACAGGAACCAAGCAGTTTCCCTTTGCAGGATACTACACAGGGGAGAATCGTATAGCGCATGCGCTGTTTCTTGAATATGGCGATCCTGTCACAACACGTCGCGGTATTGCATATCACTGGCGTATCCAGCCGGTGATAAATATCGCGTCCGACGGCCGCTCTGTGCGGCTTCGCACCTACCTGTTTCATCCCAACACAGGTATGGGTTCCAGCACGCTGTTCGGTGCGATTTATCCCGACGATCATCTTATCCTGGAGAACGGCATCTGGCGGTTCTGGAATTTATCACTCGACGAGCCTTACTTCAGTATGACAGATTGGAAAAGCGGATGGGCAGTTACAGGAGAAAAGGCGGGAGTCTCCCTGATGCCTCCAGCCAAACCGCATGTAAATAATATGAACAAGTCTCAGCAAAGGCATTACATTGGTCCGGCACTGGTCGAACACTATCCTCCGGAAGTGCCTATTTCCGCACTTGGCGCAAGGCAGGAGCATTTCCGGGGCGGCACAGGCAAGCCATGGGAATGGCCCATGATTCTGCCGATGTGGTGGGGATACAGGAATCCTGTAAGCGGTCGCACACCCGAGCTCTTTCTGTCGGACTGCGTCCCCTGCGATTACGCACCCGACATGAGCATGGTACGACACGGTTATCTGCTGCCACCGACCGATCCTGTTCCGGATGAGGATTAAGACAATACTAATACCCTGTTAAAGCGGTTCCCCGGGACTGACTGATCCTTCCAGCCACGCCCTTCCTTCACCATAAAGCTTTTTCACTTCAGGGCCGCGCAGCCCCGGCAGGCCTGACTTAACGTTGAAGCCGTTTTTTTTCTGCAGATAGGCCAGATGCCGGTAGCCTTCGGGAAAGGATGCAAGCAGTTCGGCATCGAGCCTGAGAACTGCCGAAGGATCAACAGGATCGAGCCGGTCCTTTTCATATATGGGTTGCCTCCTGACAATGCCCCATTTTCCGTCCCGCTTTTCAAAGAAGTCGTAAAAACGTCCTGTACATACTACATCAACCATAACCTCGTGTACCGGCGCCCGTTGATTGATTGTCATTTTGACCTGCGATATGGCGCGCTCTGCAACAATATCACATGTCCATCCGCCCAAAAAGTGCAGGATATTGACACCCTGATTAAAACCTTCCCGGCTTAC
Source organism: uncultured delta proteobacterium (assembly GCA_963815145.1). Lineage (GTDB taxonomy): Bacteria > Desulfobacterota > DSM-4660 > Desulfatiglandales > HGW-15 > JAAZBV01. The sequence continues at coordinate 409,450 of CAWFFS010000010.1, read as the reverse complement.
TTCGATGAATTTTTCTGCCGGCCCCTGGAACCAGGTGGCGGTCATCCAGCCGTCCGTGTGCCAGACTGTTGCAAAACGCTCCCAGTCACCTGCGTCACGCCACAGGACCCAGTTCTCTACAGTTTCCCGGATTATCTGTTTTTCAATACTTAGTTGGTCCATTGTCATTCTGTCCTTCAATTAATAAACAGTATTACCTGCTGTTAAAATTATCTTTAAAATACTGTGTTGAACACAGTGAAATGCCATTCCCGCGATATTCCACCGCTGCTATATTATATCGCAGCAAAAGGGCATATAATCCGTTTTGAGAAGCCTGTCATATCCTGGAAGAGCATCTTCTTTTACAACGTCTATGATTCCCATTCTCATTGCCCTGGTCGTGCTGAGCTGCCCGAAAAGTATCACTGCAAGACTGTTTATGCCCATGGATATCTCAGGTTCCGAGTCGGTTTTTTCTATTGATCCTTTACGATCTTTGATTTTAAGATGCCATATTCCATTATTCCATGGGCACATGTCATCTCCGGCTATTTTAAAAAACAGTTCTCCATCCTCGTTATATCCCCTGAGAGGTATGGCTTTTTCAATATCAACTATCCGGGCAAGAAGTCCTCTGGTAGACTTGACGTTCAATGCTGAGGGTTCCAGTATCAGGTGAGGCATAGGATCATCAGGCGGCACCTGCATCCAATGTATGTTACGTGCAAGGTCCATCCTTGTAAAATAATCCCATATGCCGTAGTACGCGGATACTGAAAGCCACGCTATGTCCTTTATTGTTATCTTCTGGGCAAGCCCGCGTTCAGTAAAATGCGGCCCCACAGTGTAAACAACATAGCCCAGAGGCACTCCGTTCTCCTCATACACTATTTTATCATGCACCACACCCGGGTCACCGGGAGGATTGAGCACCCCTGTTTCCCACTTGAATTTGTCCCTTACCAGGTAGCCGGTTCTTCCTTCGGAAAATTGCCTGTAAATCCTATCAAGTGTTTCTACAGCGTTTTCGTGCAGTTGTATTAATTTGCCTGTGCCATTCAGCTGATTTAATGATTTGAACCTGATATGCCCCGGTTCTATCTGATAGGAGTTCTGTGTTGAAACCACTGCGTAGCCGTATCGCTGGTAGATAGCCGCCTGTGATGCAAATAGAATGCTTATCGGTCTTTCCCCGCCTTCATGTAAAAGTTCAAAATGCCTTTTATGCACCTTTCTCAGACACCCCATCCGGCGGAAAACCGGCAGGGTTCCGACAATGGAGACCCCTGCTACAGGGGCTTCAATCCCGTTAAATTTCATATGGAAAGGCCATGCAGCATAAGAGGTCGCAGCTTTGCCATCCACAAAGGCACAAAGAGTCATCTCAGGGGTTATGCCGTTTATAAATTTCTGTGGAATAAAATCCGGCGGAAGTAAATTGGTGTCGGCTGCGATTTTCCTGATTCCATCCATTTCTTCGGGTTTAGCCGGCCTGACCTCTATCTGCATCATGATTCTCCTTAAGTTAAATATATCTGCTGCAATCTTCCATAAAATCTTTATATATCCTGTAGTGCTCTGTCTCGTAATAAGTCGTTTCAGTGATGGTATCGTTGTCAAAGTTAAATAATTTAGCCCCCGGACATGCCATCAGTATTGGAGAGTGGGTGGCAAGGATAAACTGGGCATGTTTTTGCACCGCCATGTCTTTAAGGATATTTACAAGTTCTATCTGGCTGGCAGGGGAAAGGGCTGTTTCAGGTTCATCCATAATATAAAGCCCTTTTATTTTATAACGTGCCCTGAAAAAGGAGATGATTCCCTGTCCATGAGACTGTGTTACAAGGGATTTGCCTCCAAAATATTCAAACAGGCCGGGATTTGAAATTGCCCATTCATCAAGAAGCGCTGAAAAATGTTTATGGACATCGGATGAGAAAAATGATCCGGGAACAGGCCCGTCTATCCATTCAATATTTATGGCTTCACACATTCGTTTGCCATAGGGATTGTTTTTATGCCTTGGTCTGTGTTCCCCTTCCCAGATATATATACCACATTTCCTGCTTAATGCCTCAAGGAGTGTTGATTTACCTGTGCCGTTCTCACCTGTAAAAATTGTAACAGGGGATTCGAAATCAACATTCTCAGTATTTTTAAATATTTCCAGGTTAAATGGATAATATTTTTTTGTTGGGAATTTGTTCTGTAAAATGGTTACCTTTTTCAGGTGCATTACTGTTTTTATCTCTCGAAAAAATCAGCAACCGGTATTGGAATGGTTGCAGGTTTTTAACCATAAGTATATTTTGTTAAACCTTTTGGGAATAAATCAAGGTGCCCGGATTACTAAAATTTCAATCCATTCCGAAATCCACACCCCAGGTCTTAAGGCCTGCCATCCCGGCGCTCGTGTTGACATTGTCAGTGATACCGTGTTCCTTCAGGTTCAGTTGAGTTTCATAAGAACGTACGCCTGTGTTGCAGATCAGCACCAGTTTTTTGTCTCTTGGTACTTCGTCCATCCTGTCCCTAAGCTGGTCGTGGGGGATGCTTTTCCATATTTCCGGAAATTTATCCTCAAAGGGCTTGGCGTCTGCATAGGCCCTGCAGTCCAAAAAGAATATTTCGCCGGATGAGCGGTCTTCCCAGTACTTATTAAATTCTTCCATGGTGATGAACTGGTAACGACCGTCCAGGTAATTTGATGCCGCGTTGCCAAGTGCGTTTATGATGTCCATGGCAGAAGCGAATGGCGGAGAATACGCGATCTCCAGGTTGCTGATTTCCTCGACTCCCGGCCTGTATTTGAGCAGTGGCGCCACTGCGTTGATTCTACCTACCATGCCGCTGTCTTTTCCGCCATAACCCTGAATACCCAGAACTTTTCGTGTTTTGCGGTCTACCACAAGTTCCAGAAAGATAACCTCTTTTTCAATATAAAAGTGGGCACGGTCAAACTGCGCCACCTGAATCCCCACTGCATCGAAGCCAGCGGTTCTGGCCTTATCAACGGTCAGGCCGGCGCCGGCCAGGGCGTTATCAAATATTTTCACGACAAAACTGCCTACTGCCCCGTCAAACCGGCCTTCTCCACCGGCTATGTTGGAACCGATCACTCTGCCCTGCCGATTCGCCATGGAACCCAGTGGAAAGTATCCTGGTTCCCCGGTTATAAGATTTTTAACCGCTGCACAGTCGCCTCCGGCATAGATATCCGGGTCGGAAGTCTGCATGCGGTCGTTGACAACGATCCATCCCTGAGGCGTTACATCAAGGCCAATAGCCTTTGCCAGGGCCGAGTTGGGGACAACGCCAACGGCCATTATCACCATATCAGCATCCAGACTTCGTTTATCCGTCTTTACCGAGGCAACCGATCCTTCGCCGACAATGGCCGAAACCTTCTCTGAGGTGTAAATCCTGACCCCTTTCTTCTCCAGGTATGTTTGTGCCATGGCTGCAAGGCTATGACTCACAAATCCGGGCATAACCTGATCAAACACCTCGACTACCGACGTTTCGATCTCCCACATATCTGCCAGGGCCTCAGCCATTTCAAGGCCGATGAACCCCCCGCCGACCACAACCGCTTTTTCAATGCTTCCCCTGGTCACCTTCTCTTTAATGGCTATGGCGTCATTAAGGTTTGCAACAGTAAAAACATTTTCAAGATTCTCGCCGGGAAGGTTCAACTTCCTTGGGGTCGTTCCGGTGGCAAGCACAAGTTTGTCGTAAGGGAGCCTGTCTGTTGTGCCGTCTTTGCGTTTTATATCAACCTGTTTTGCTTTTCTGTCAACAGCGATAACCTCGGTGCCGGTCATCACCTGTACGCCCTTGTCCTTTAAGAAAAAATGTTCATCACGTATCATGTGAAAGCTGGTAGAACGAAGCTCGGAGATATCACTTACATCGCCTGATATATAGAATGGAATGCCGCAGCCGCCATAGGAGATATACTCATCTTTGTCAATCAGGTAGACTTCCGCTTTCGGATCTACACGTTTTGCCCTGCATGCAGCCTTTGATCCAAGCGCCACACCGCCAACCACCACAATTCTCGGGGACATTTTAACCCTCCTTTGGATTTGATTAGGTATAGAATTTTCAGGTAACAATCCTTATCCTTTCTTGTATAAACTAATGTTTCACCGGAGGAGGAGGTCCTATATGGGACATCAACAACTGAAATTCTTTTCTGTATGTAAATCTGATTTTTTCGATTCTTTCCTGGGGCCAGTCGGGGTCCCATCCCAGCCCCATATCTTCTCCCACCATAATAATTGTGAATTTCGGACTCAGGGGCTTTTTGCTTATTATTGTAGTGACGTTGCATATCCGGGCCGGCGAGTTGCAGTCCGAGCATTCCCCGGTCTTTGCACATGGCGTAGGAAGGCCCATGCTCATGGCATGATAGGGAGCGATGACCTTCTGGACCCTTTCGAGTGCTGCAGGCACATCCTTTACTATTTTGTTCTGACCAACGACCAGGATAACCTGTTTTGTGCCATACACCATTCCTGTAACCCTGTTGCCCATCCCATCCAGATTGATCAGCTTTCCGTCAAGTGTTACCGCATTGGTGCTGACTAGGAGCACATCCTCTCTTTTCTGGGGATCAAGTGAAGGGCCTTTAAATGCTCCGGGTTCGGGAAACGCAGGGCCTTTATTTCCCCTTTCCCCGAGTTTTTTCATGACCCCTATCTGGTTGACAGACATTGATCCTGCCATTTCAATAGTGGCATCTGCTGGGATCAGTTTGAGGATTATATCCGGGACGTCCTCTGCCTTCTCGGCATATTCGACATTAAAATTGTTTTTTTTCAATGCCTTGATAGTGGTTTCAATGTCTTTGTTCATTATATCCCTCCATATTTTTATTAGGTTTGAATTGGTGACTTCATTTTAAAGGATTAATCTGATAATACAGTAGCAAACGATAGGCCAAATGGATTCTTAAGTCAATAATGAAGTGGCACATGGCGCAAGGCTCAAGGCACAGGGTAAAGGCTTTTAAAATTCATAAACCTTTACTCAGGGAGTAAAATAGATTCAGAGCTTTGGGAAATCCTGGACGAATATCTGGATTCACAATTTTAATAAACCGTGCATCCACACAGGTTTGCCATCACAATATGAAGTCTTCGAAATAGTTGGCTATTTCAGTGGATTCACTTAATCGCAGCAGCCAAATCCAGTCTAAATCTGAACATCAATCCTGAGAATTTTTTTTGAGCGAACCTGAGGAAATAGCTGTTGTTGTTCTTTGAGCTTGACAATTAAGCCCTATCTATTACTTATAGTAAACCAAAATTTGTAAAACCGAGAAGAACATTGAAAATTACTGTCATTCAACAGGGAGAAATTCCTCCTGATCATGTAGCCCCTGATTCATTAAAGGGGATTCCCCGCCAGCAGACAAAACCGTCGCGCTGGACAGGTAAAGACTGGGATGAGTTCGCAAAGGCTGTTTCAGGTCACGGTATATCTGTCAAAGAAGATCGTGCTTCCTGTTCCATATATTCCTCGGACAGCGGCGGCATGGCTTATGGTATGCCGCACGGTGTGGTTGTCGCCAGATCAACCGGAGAGGTAGCGGCTGTCATGAAAGAGGCCCAGAAATACCATATCCCTGTAAAGGTTAGGGGAGGGTCTCTTACAACTGAAGGCGAAACCGTGGCCTTCGGGGGCCTCCAGCTCGATATGACGGGCATGAGTAATGTGCTTGAAGTTGATCATGAAAACATGACCGTGAGAACCCAGGCCGGGATTTACTGGCATTCTCTTGCAGAGGTGCTTCGCAGGGACGGGTATGATTACCTGTCGGCCCCCCTGAATATGACATCATCCGTGGGCGGGACCCTTTCTGTAGGCGGTATCGATATCAATTCGCCAAGGCTGGGGTGCAGTGCCGACCAGGCAGTAGCGCTCAAGGTTGTTACTCCCAAAGGAGATATTATCGAATGTTCCGATGCAGTCAATCCAGAAGTATTCAACCGGAACCTGCTGGGATACGGCCAGTTCGGAATTATTACCGAAGCAACGCTCAGGATAAAAAAATTTACCCCCATAACCATGCACTATTTCTACTACAGCTCTTTGTCCTCAGCCATAAAGGACATGATGATGCTGGCCAGGCATGATGCATCGGACTATATCGGTATCCTTACCATAATGGATAAGGCTGTAAATCTTCTTGTTGCCTTTGATTCTATTGAACGTGAACAGGCCTTTTTCACTAAATGGAGAAGCCGTATTAAATGTTATGGGGAATTTGGATTCGGCATTAAAATGGCGGCTCATTATGCAATGAGGCCATGGCGTGTCAGAGAGGCCCTTTACCTGCTTGACCGTAAAAAATCGCTTATTCCCGAATTCAGTCCCGGTCACCATATGAGCGGCGAGAGTATTGTGGACAGGACCGTGGTCTTCTCAAAGGCGGTGTGGAAATTCTGGGGCGGCAGACAGATGGTGATTCCTGACCTTGCCACAAGCGAAGAAAAGTTTATAGAGGCGGTTGAGCGTGGCAATGCAGTATGTAAAAAATATTTTTCACATTACACACTGTACTGTGTCGGGATAAAATTACTGGGGAATAAGGAACGTTATGAAATGTCATGCATCCCTCCCGATGCCGAAGGGATAGCATACGGGTGTGAATTTGAACCCATGCTTGGAAACAGGTACTACAGTCATGATTACCTGCAATCCTTTAAAAACGAGATATATGATATAGGTGTAGATATGAAAACCAGCTACTACCGCTTTGGAGGCATGATGAAGGGTTATATCCGCAGGGCGTTTGGAAATGAAGTTGTTGACAGGCACCTGGCGCTCAAGCGGGAAGCTGATCCCGGTATGATTTTAAACGCGGATGTTATATTCTAATGCTGCCCGGTCATAAAAAAATGAAGAATGGAGTCTTATTCAGAGACGGCTCAAGACCCGGCTATGAGATCTGTAACGGCTGCAGGGTCTGCACACTCCCGTGCCCGGTCTGGCGCGAGACCCATGATATTTCTCTGACCCATTGCGGACGCGCAAGGGCCATTCAATGCGGTGCATCCTGTGAAGATATAAGTGAATCGATCAGGGCATGTTTACTCTGCGGCGCATGCGAATCAGTATGCCCGTTCGGTATAGATACCATTGGCATAACTATAGACCTGCGCTATATGTTGAACAAGGAAAAAACCGCTTCTAAACCCCTGGAAGAGATTAAAACAGAAGAACTGAATCGGGCATGGGGATATTCACGTCTGGTTCTGCCGGGACAATATTTAAGGACCGATGAGCAGTTAATGACATACCTTCATGATCTTTTCGATGACAGTGAAACAGCCATTGCCCTTGATGATGGTTCAGATATCGGCAGGGCTGTGGAATCAGGCATTATTGTTTCGAATGAAAGGAAGGAGCAGTTCATCAGGTCTCTCGCCGGGGTAAAGGAACTGATCGTAGCAGAAGGAATTTTAAAGAGAATCTTAAGGAAATGGCTGCCTGATGTTAAGATAACCGGCCTTGGACTGGCTGTATTGAGTAAAAAAAATATTATGGGATCACTTGGCCCGGATGATCTCTATATAATCGAGACAAGAGGATACAATGGCGCATACAGTGATATGGTAAGAGAATATGATCTGATCAGAAAAAATACCGGATGCCAGATGAATCTGGATCTTCACCGTTCCGCAATCCCGACAGGATCGATAAATGTTTTTTCCAGTGCTGTTTCTCCCGAAGATCAGGCAGGATGGGTCATCAGGGGCCGAAGGTTTAAACGTATCATCGTTGAAAGTCCCGAAGATATCCCGGTATTTATGAAAATATCCGATGCGGATGTGATACATGTGTCCGAACTGGCCAGGGGGATGCACGGTGATTAATGGTGATAACATCAGAACAGTTGATGCAGTTATCGTAGGGGCCGGACTTGCTGGCGCTGCCTGTGCCAAGCGTCTGATTGACGCGGGTTATGAGACCGTTCTCATTGAAAAAAAAGAGCTTCCGCGCCACAAGATCTGCAGCGGAATACTTTCACCCCGGGGGCACAGATTCCTCATAGAAAATTTTGGTCCGCTTCCGCGTGAAGTGCTTCATGAACCGACTTCGTGCCGAGGGGTCATGTTTCATTTTCCAAGTGCGAAATCCATAGCCCTCAATTTTGACGACGGACCCACTCCCCATCTCCACAGAAAATACTCCGATTACTGGGCTGTAAGAAGAAGTAATGTCGAACTACATGATAATACAAAGTTTATAGATCTCAGAGACCGGGGAAGACATGTGGATGTCAGGGCCAGGAGAGGGGATGAGCCGGTCTCCTACCGTGCAAAGGTTGTAATAGGTGCCGACGGACCTAATTCACATGTAGTACAATCCATATACCCTGAATACCGGAAACAGATCCCGTGGTTTGTTGTGGGGCAGAGATTTCACAGGATTATAGAATGCCCCCTTGATAAAGACTATTTCCATTTCTGGTTCCATCCTGACCTGGGCTATTATACCTGGAGCCATCATAGAGACGGATTACAGATAATAGGCAATGCGTTCATAAAGGGCGATAGTTTCAACCGGCGCCACGGGAATGTTATCAGATATCTTGAAGCAAAACATGGTGTGAAGCTCGAACCTCACGATGAAGGCGAAGCATGCCTTGAAAACTTCGGGATATCTCTGATAAACCGCTATGTATTCGGAAAATCAAATGTGATTATCACGGGCCAGGCGGCAGGTTTTTTAAACATGATGGCTGAAGGAATGAGCTGTGCCCTTCATTCGGGCGCCATCGCCGGTGAAGCGATAATCGAGGCCCACCGGTATAACATGCCTTTACAAAAGGTATTCAGGTCCATGATCGCGTCTGAAGTGAAGAGATGCACTGATCAATGGAACCCTTTAAGGATAATTCTGAACCGGCCTCATGAGGCGGATTTCAGGGAGGTCTTTAAAAAACTTAAAACAGCGGAAAAGGTAAAGCTGATAGTTGAGTTTATACGATTTATAAGGGTTTTCAAAGGGTTCGGATGGGGATGGCAGATCGTTCAACAGGACCTTTTCCGTTTTTTTTATGATGAGTATCAGACAGGGCGGTGGTTGTAATCCGTGTTGCAACGCCTTGTATGAGAATTATATTGATCGATCCCGGTTTTTTATAGAAAATCAAACCTCGGATTTATAATCAGAATAATCCGGGGTTTGTTCCTTTACCAGCGGTGGAGAGGTTGTTGGCCGGTAGGGACATCAGGTGGCCTATTTAGGGAGCCTCCCTCTGGCAGGCCTTCGAAGGGTCCAGGACCGGGAGGCCTTCTCAGCTGTCTGTCTTCCACGTATTTTTGAAAAATCCGGATAAATTCATAGAATAAAGGTTCAATAATGTGCCTAATTTCAGTAATTTCCGGTTAAGAAATTGCGTTTAATGGATGCAATGAAGTTCCGGTGATGCCGCTTTTCCCTAAAACATATACGAACCTCGCCCTGCTATGGTTTTGATTTTTAAGGATTAAAGCCTTTTTCATTTTGAGAACCTTAAGTACATAATCCTTATAAATTCAAAACCGCGAACCAATCGGGTGTTTATATGCGTATATGTTTTCGTGAAAAGGACACCACCGAAACTGTAGGCAGAAATCAGCCCAGAGAATAGCCAGGTTTTATTTTTAGCTGTTTTGTCCCCCGCAGCAGGCAAAGGACATTGTTTTTCAGGATGGGATCGTTTGGTAACCGGCAACCAGGTATGCAGTGTTTTAATTTTTAAGGATCAATTACAAATAATTAATGCACACCTCTTATATTTCTCTGATCCTTAAAAATAAAACACATGTACTGGAGCTGTTCGATCCCGTCCTGAAAAATGATGCCTTTGCCGGATCAACGCCTGTGGAGGTCGCATATATCGTTTTTCGCAATAGCAGTAAGTGCAATTTTCTAACCGGAAGTTACTGGGCTAATTTACAATTTATTAACAATTTTTTACATTTTAATAAAAGATAATTAATATTTTAATTGTATTATCTTTTTCGAGTTCTGAAGAAGATAAGGCGGTTGTTTTAATATCTCAAAATGTTTCACTGGAATTAGCTGATTTATATCTCTGTTTTATATCCTAATAGTTGACTTCAACCCCCTAATCCGATGATAAGACGCCCTATCTTATGAGGGCTCTTTCCTTCCCCCGGGGGAACCACCTCTTCCCCGGGGGAAGAATTACCCAATTTCTTGTTTTTTCCCCTGTTATGGCTGTATAATCCTGCCTCAATAATTATTTTTGTATATTGGCATATTATTGGTTATTATTTATCACTAAACCTTGCTTTAGATAAATTATGAGTAATCTCCACAGAATACAATGGATAGACTCTCAGATTCGTTCAGACAGGTTTCCAAACTGTTCGAAGATTGCCGAGAAATTTTGCATTTCAAAGCGTCAGGCCTCCAGGGATATTGAATATATCAGGGATTCCCTCAATGCGCCTTTAGAGTATTCACCAGCAGAATATGGCTATTATTATTCTGACGATACATTTGTACTTCCGGGTATAATGGTCACGGAAACCGAAAAACAGGCGCTTACTTATCTCGCAGGACAGTTCAGGGAGGCTGACAACAATGTAGCTGCCGGTCTTGCTGATCTGTTTTCAAAATTGACAGGCGAAGCGGTTGGTAAACCGGAAAAAATTCCCCGCCTGCCCTATATCCAGCTGGATGAACAGGAAATAAAACAATATCGCGTTTTGAAAAAAGCGATTCAGGAGGGAATGAAGGTAACTGTAGAGTATGTTAATTTCGCAAATGTCAGGACCGAAAGGTTTTTTTGCCCTTACAAGATTTTCAGGAAGGACCTTCACAATTATGTTGTGGGCTTTTGTGAAATGAGAAAAGACCTTAGAATATTCCGCCTGGACAGATTTAGAAAAATAATAATTACAGATGAGGCATTTGTAAAACCTGTTTACTTTAACGGGTCTCTTTACGGTGAGGATTATCAATTCAATTACAGGGAGCCTTTTGAGGCAGTTGTCTCCTTTGATACCCCTGTGAGTAAAAGCATCTTTGGAATTAACTCATTTCAGATGGATGAAAAGACATACAGGATAAGGTTTCAGGCATCAGGTCAATTCATTTCGGAACTGCTTGCTCTTGAAATAAACTTCCGGATCGTTAATCCCAAATGGCTGAGAGAACGCCTCCTGTCCCGTTTGCAGACGGTATTTTCGGCCAATACAGGTGATGAGCAAAATGAAGAATAAAAAATACACTGTCAGACATTTTATGTCATACCTGCTGTGATACTCTTTTCTCGTCCAGAAATTACCACTTTCTGTATGGAAAGTAAGTAAACCGGATTATTATCCTAAATACTTTTTCCCTGAAGGAGGAATGATATGACGAAAAAAATTCTACCTGATATAAACATGGGTAAGTCATGGACCACCTATATAGGCAGTGTCCATGGTGTCTTAAGGGGAGCAGGGTTGTGGGAAGAAAGCATCGAACTGCTCATGGGGATGACGGGTATGGCTTTTCATTTTATAGTTCACAGCCAGACATGTCCCAGTTCAGTAACAGTATATGACTGGATGTCAGAACATTTTTCAATGATGGACAGGATAGGAATATACAGCGAGTCAACCCATATTGAAAATTCACGCAGCCTTAATACGTTTGATAAGGCAAGGGCAATGGCTGTAACCCGAATAAAGGAGTCTATTGATAATGGCATCGGGGTTGTTGTATGGGCGCCTACTCCCATGCTGGAGTTCGGGATTATCAATGGATATGATGATGACGACGAGGTTTTCTTTGTTAGGGACTGCGTAAATAAGAACCCTGACCCGCTTTTATATTCAAACCTTGGAAAATCGGAAGTCCCTGTGCTTTTTATCCAGAGGTTTTTTGACAGGGTTGATGTCGAGGCTGAAAAAACATTCAGGGATTCTCTTCAATTCGGACTCTATCAATGGGAAAGGGGATCAAATATTCCTTTGTATGCCTCCGGCAGGGGAGGGTACCACAACCTTATCAACGCCCTTGAAAAGAAAGATTTTAACCCTTTTGGTCTTGTATACCTGTTTACAGTGTATGCGGATTCAAAGAAAAATATAGATATTTACCTGAGATATATAATCAGCGAGTCGAGGTATCTCAAAGGGCTTGGTGAGGCCTCTGAAATCTATTCAGAAGTGAAAGACAGGTATAGTGAGATAACAGGGCTTGCCCCTTTCAGAGGACCGGGGCAGGTGGATTTAAAGGAAAAAAATATCAAGCCTGTTTTAAAGCTGGTGAAGGAGTGCCTTGACCTTGAAGAGAGGGCTGTGGCTGCTATCAGGACGAGTTTAAACGGTTGAGTTCTAACATTTAACGGAGCCAATATATAAAACAGCGAACCGCGGGTAGCCCCTGAAAGTAGACAGTTTTGAATTTTTAATAACTCTTTTGTCACAGGTGTCGATTTACCCCCGATGTTTTTCTTTTCAGGTTTGTCTGCCAGTTCAAAGCCCTGGTGAAGGCTGAACCGGAGAATGCCGCATGAAAAATTATGGTGGATTTGAATATTTAATGTCTCCTGGAAAGATAGGCTCTATCACTACACGAAACCGTATAATCAAGACAGGCGCAGGATCATTTTTATGGAATTAAAAAAACTACAATGAATAAGGTGATTCTCGCTTATTATGAGTCCCTGGCCCGGGGAGGCGTGGGGCTTTTGATTATGGAATCTCCCATAGTTGACTACCCCCGTGGCGCCCGGTGGAGAGGGCGGTACAGGATAGATGATGATAAATATTTAAAGGGCCTCTCTGTCTTACCGGAAATTATCCATAAATATGGTGCCCCGCTTTCATGCAGATGAACCATGACGGCCCGTGGCAGTCCATAATAGGGATTACAACAGCAGATGGCGGTAAAGAAAAAATAACATCGGACAGTGTTATCCCCGCGTTTCCTCTGGTTTCTGACTTGAGCCTGGCCAAAGAGCTTGAAAATAAAGTTCCCGAAATCCATACCATAGGAGATTGTAAAGAACCACTACTGATAGCCAATGCAATAGGATCTGGATTCAGGGCAGCGCGTAATATTTAGGGCAATATAAATATAAACATTATCAAATTAACATTGTAGACCGGTTAATAACCTGACGAACCATGCATTTCAGGAACAAATTTATAGTTGGGAGGCGCTCTTTTAATATTCAAATTCCTCTTTTGAAATGAAGTATTAAAATGCGCCCCGCTCCATATTTATTACAGCCATGACTAATTAACTGTTTTATAGAACTGATCCACTGGCAGTTCCCCCGCAGTGCCCAGGATAGAATACATCAGTTCCATGTAATCCTTGTCCGTATCCAGTTCAGCATCGATTCGTTCATATTCGGCTAGCGAAGCATATCGTGTCTGAATCGTAGCCCAACCTCTCTGGCCAGTGAGATTGTACATAAGCTCCACCGAAATTCCGGGATATTTCTTTTCAACATGATTCTTGATTTTGACAAGCGCCTCGAAAAATTTTCCATGGTCTGCACTGTAACCTATTTCTCTCTGATGTATAAACATTTTGCTCCCCCTTATATTACAGTGTTACAAAACGTGGCAGTTTACTTATCATCTCCGATATTTTGAGAAAGATAAAAACGCCGGTTATTTTATATTAATATAAAAGTAATGAATAGTTGCGGCTTGTCAAGAAGACAACAGGTGTAAATACCTATGGACTCCCGCTTGCGCGGGAGTGGTGGCTTTTTGAAAGAGTTGCTATTTGGTAAATCCGGCAACACTGCCATTTTTACCAAATAGATTATTATTCCCTTTCCATTCAAGGATAATAAGAGTCAACCGCAGACTTAATACCGTCTATAAACCGAGTTATCATAGGCAGGGAAGATTGATATTCAGCTACCTGTAATCGACTCTTTCATTCTCTTTCAGGATTGACTGGATATTTTAACAGATATAGTAAGCTTTATATTAATAGGTATCTCTATCGGCTCATTTTTATTATAAACAAAGCTCACTGGTGCTGAAATCTCTTCTTTATTTTTTGGTTTGGTACGCGCATCAGGTTTTTCCTCTTCAGCCCTTCCCTGTCTTTCCCACTTTAAGTAGTCGTTATACAGTTTTGCGGACCACTCGTCAGAATCATCAACGAATTTGGCTTTACACATGAATACAGACTCTCTCTTTTTAGCTATTCTAACCTGGAGTATGTCTGAAACTTCTTTGTTTTCCATTATGAATGCTTTGAGTCTCGAAGTGTGCCAGCTAATACCGGTTTGATTAAGACCTTTTGCAATGTCTTTTGTTGTAAATTCCACCATTGTGTTAGAAAGAAGGAATTTAAGTATCTTCCTCATGGTTGGTTGGTTTTTTGCCATTGACTATCCCTCCCGATTTAAAATGGCTTTAAAAGTTAATTCTCCTTGAAAATCCTATTATATCACTGAAATAGAGTAAATAGTAATATGGTGTGATAATTGTCAAGAAGATCTTTCTTTTTAAGATCCGATGCAGCAACGTGCTACTCCAGTCAACTTATCTTTTTTAAACAGCAAATACACATTTGAGGTAGGAGTAGGCATTAAGCCGGATAGTGTGAAAAAGCAATGTGGAACACTCATTCATGATTCAATATCTTTTAAAATTGTATTATAAAGAGCGTGCCGTTCCATTGGAGTTGAGATAAACTCATTTTCTATTACTATGCGTACGAGCGAAAAAATCTTAGTGGAGGAAATGACCTGTGCCTTTATTTTGGCGAGCTTAGCGTAATTATCTCGTCCGTAACTGGCCACAATGCGATCCTCACCCTCGTCTCCGATGAGATTTAGGGCGACAGTCCCGCTCGACCAGGGTTTGAGGTCCGTATAAATATTAAGCGCCCATCGCTTCCCTTGTTCGTCGTCGGCCGGGTCCTTCCAAAGACCCAATGGATGGACAATCCACGGGTCGTGCCGCCATGGAACCGGGTAATCGGCCGGTCCTCGCCCTACGGCACCTCCCTGGGGAAAGAGAAGATGCGATGACGCGGAAGGTACAATCATGTTGTTGGCCTCATCGCAGAATAGATTGATGGCTTCATTCGGCAAAGCGTTAAGGCTTTCAGCTGACCAGTAATTGCGGAAGCCGACACGGTCTTCGGACCCGTTCTGGAACTCGACATAGGATATTTCCGTGATCAGTTCGCCCTCGTGGCCGAGCATGAGCATTGGGGCTACCGCCTTGCGCGCCTCGGCTTCTGAGCCGATGTAAACCAGATATACTGATAGCATGAGTTTGTCGACCAAATACCCGGGCACGAATTCCTGGGCGGGTCCAGTTGTGAAAAAAGCGCGCCCTCCGACCTCGTCAGGGACCGACTCTATGAAATCACGGTAACTGTGCAAGACATCGGGACCGGCCTCAGGCCGCCACAGCAGCATTGCCATCGTCACCAATGAAAGTTCGCGCAATAGGAATGTGAGCGATGTCACCACCGGCAAACGATTGCCGTTCACGCTTGCGAGTCGGCCGACACGGCATTCATTCGCCTTAGATCGATTACAGGACCACCATCAGTAAGGGCATCACCCGCCACGCCCGTTACATAGCAGTGTCCATCCAGAAACGGACTTTTTGAACAATCTATGCGTCACACTCAGATTGTAATCCTCGAAATACTTCAATGTATTCCTGTGGTTACAATCTTAGCGTTCCTTGACCTTGTCCAAAATTTCTCGTTTCTGGATGGATACTAAATAGGTTCCCTCTGGAAATTTAACATGGCAGGCCGGAGAATTACGATAAAAAGATTATTAATAAAGATTATATGATGAAGTGTATGGGCGCTCTATGGCAGTTATTTATTATACCCGAAGAGATATAATGGGTTAGATTTAAGACTAATGGATTAAAAAAGCAGGAGAAAATGCCCACTGGCGTTTTTCTGAGATCAGAAAGGGTAAAGATGTCTCTGCTCCCGATATTAAAAGCCTTGTCCATGTATTTCTTGAAGCAGATATGATCAGGTATTTTTTTAGTCATAGAAATCACCCTAATTTTCATTAAAAACTCTCTTAATGATCGAGTCCAATTCATTCATGCTGTATGGTTTCCTGGCAATACCAGCTATACCGGCTGCGGCTATCTGTCTCTCATCTATTAAATCAATTTTACCTGAGCATAAGATAATGGGGATGTTGGATGATAACTCTTTAATCATTTTCGACAGCTCAACGCCATTTATTATAGGTAGGCTATAGTCAGTGAATACTGCATCAAATATATCAGGATTTTCAGTAATTTTGGTAATGGCTTCTTTACTTCCTTTTGCAACTGTAACAAGGTATCCAAGGTACTTAAGTAAACTTGTTGTGATCTCAAGTACATCTGGATCGTCATCCACTACAAGTAGATGTTTTCTGCCTGGTCCTTCAGTTGCATTTACGTTTATTTCCATGACTTACTCCTTACGTTGCGTTTTGTAACAATGGATATAATTACAAATAGTATGCCAGAGGAGATATTTTGAGATTATGGTATGGATTAAAATGCTGAAAGATACTGTTGGCAAGGGATTGAGCTGCATTAATATTGTAATATCTGTGTGGATATTATTGGTTGGGGTTTAAATAAATCGCTGATTATGCACATTTTTAAGGGCATGGTGCACTGTTTTATGTGCAAAGGTTTGCGATTAAATGTTAATTGACAGTGGTCAGTTAATTGAAAGATTCAATATTCAAGAAACAAAATTTGTAAGAAATCATGAAACAGGGGTAGCCCATAAGAAACTAGGAGGAAAACATCGGGGTCGCGTCTTCTTACAATTAATACCATTGGCAAGGCAAACAACATTGTCAGGTCTTGAATTTTGCCAAACTGAAATTTTCGCTGTTCAAGGTCTCACACTGCATCCTGCTACTCTGAAGGCTTAAGCATATCCAGTTCAGGATACAGCTTTTTTACACATTCAGGGCAGATGCTGTGGCTGAATTCAGCTTTAGAATGTTCACGTATATATGATTCGAGCCGGTTCCAGTAACCCTTATCATCGCGTATCTTTTTGCAGTTTGCACAGATGGGCAGCAGCCCGTTTAAGGTCTTTACCTCTTTCAGTGCATCTTTAAGCCCGGTTATCAGTTTTTCGCGTTCCATCTCCCACTCTTTTCGATCAGAAATATTACTGTGAGTACCTATAACGCGCAGAGGTTTTCCATCCTTGTTCCTTTCAATCACCTTTCCGCGGTCTAAAATCCATTTATATCTGCCGTCTTTGCATAGCACACGATGTTCATTCTGATAGATATCGCTTTCTCCGATAAAATGGGCATTCAGATTCGCATACACCGAGGTCCTGTCATCGGGATGAACACGCGAATCCTATTCATCAAGTTTGTCCCCGATTTCATCTTCTGAAAACCCGAGCATCTCTTTCCACCGCCTGGAGTCGAAATGACAGAAAAAAATATTACTATTCTATATCCCTTATAAGTCGTTCAAAACAATCAGGGCAAAGGCCATGCGAAAACCTTGGTTTAAACCCCAGACCGTGGGGCAATAATTTTTCTACAGGGACATAAGCGCCATCAATTTTAACTGATTTACATTGGGAGCATATAGTTACAATATCTTCGAGTTCTACTCCTTCAATTTCAATTGCCTCTACAATAAAACCTTTTATATCCCCGGATAAATCTTTTACCGGATTTAAAGTTCTTTTTACCATACCGCTATGAGCTAACCGTGAACCTAGTATGTATTCAATTTGATGTCCTTTTTTTGCAACTTCTTCAATTTTCGATTTGAATTTGCTTATATTATCATCTTCATAAATATCCTGGTAATTTCTTCAAATAATATCGCGAAGGTCTTTGTACCCCAAAAGATCTAAATAATATGTATTTGATGCTGTATAATTTAAATCCAAGTCCAATTGAAAGATAGGATGATTAACTGAATTCAGCGTTTGAGTAATTCTTCTCAACTGCTCGGCAAAGTGTTATTCTGCTAATTTTCGATTTTTTAGATCTTTAACCATTAAACCAATTCCGGTTGCAATGGTGGCGAAGGTGATCGGGACGGAGAATAACCATAATTCCGGTTGGAAACTCTCAACCAGACTAACTTGAATAGGGTGGTTCATTTGATCTGGTTGCCCATTTGTCAGGAGCCCATGAGCTCTTTCTACAAGTATCAAACACAGAGGGTTTATGATAAAATATCCCAAAATTGCACTTTCTAATACCCGTACAATTATTGGTATTTTCTTTAGCGGTGATATTATTTCTTCTATCATAACACAACCCTCTTCATATCAAAAAATTCAACTTTTATCCCTTTAATCCACATACACCCCTAATGCTCATTTTCCAACACGTAAACTTTCCAAATAAACCTTCACTTATCTAAAAATCGGATTTTATTATACAACAACTTAATCATATTCAAAATCGAGAACTTTCTTTACAGCGAGGCCAGGTCATTTTTTGAAAATGGTTTTGCAATAAAATTGATACCCTTATTCAAAACTCCCCCATGTGCAATAACATTTACAGTATAACCTGACATATAAAGAATTTTTAAATTTTCATATTGTTGAAGGTTTTTTTATCCACACTCACACCGGTTGACAAAAAAACAGTTATCACGATTGAATGTTCAATATCCTAAGCTATTGTAAGTAGAAAAAATGTGGAACTTTTTTTATACAATCTTGTCCAATTAAAATAGTTCATGTCGTAATGTAAGAAGTGCATAGCTGGCAGGGCTTCTTAAATCCATATTTGCAGGAAGACAATTCAAGAGCTGTATCGAATATGGCCACATGGTCATTAAACCCGGATTATGCAGCAGCCATCTACTGCATAATCCGGGTTAAAAACTTACTGCTTAAAACAGATTAATTCGTTATATGAAAATTAAGTGAATTAATGGGTAACCCCTTTATTATTAAAATTTAAAAAAACCAACAGAAAAAAGTTCAAATTAAAAAAGTAAGGATTGTCCCTGTTTAAATTGTGTTAAAATTAGAGAGAATTGAACTTTTTAAAAAAACGGAAAAATCACCCCAAGATGACTTATTCTACAGACTCGTTAAAGCGCTTCGTTACCAACGTGCGTACAGGACTGAAGATACGGCTGCAGTTGCTGTCTTTCAGACCGCCGATGCCAGCAGAGCGCCAATCACGGGATATTGCGGTAGCGTTTTTCCTTTCGGTTGTCATCCACTCATTCCTCGCATACCTGTTATGGGTTGTGATTATAGATCGCACAGCAGTCGAACCTTCAGCCCCTGCAATTGACACACCCCTTATCCTATCGTTGTCCACGTCTACTACTGCTTCTCACGACGAGATGGACCGAGAAGCAGTCCCGACAGCATCTCACTCAGAACCACATGCCCAACACTCTCAATATTCTCCGGAACGCTCCCGCAGCGCTGAGCACATGTCCGAAGACGAGACTTTTGTGACCTCGAAAAGCCAGGTTATCCCGGGTTTAAAAGCTCAGGAGGAAAAATTTCCTGCAGTCAACGCTACCTCAACATTCAACCTGGAGGCTACTTCCCCCATGGTGCAGGAGTTTGAAACGATGCCAGAATTCGAAAGTATTCCGGAGTTTGAAAGGATGCCAGAGTTCAAAACTGAGACTGTTGTGAAATTGAAGGCCCAGGGGATACTGGGGGCAGAATTTCCCGGGGACAAATCTCTTGCGGACTATTTAGCCCCATCGTTCGGCCTGGAGGCTGTTTACCGATTTGAGCGGGAGTTTGGAAGGGTTTCAGAGTCCGAAGCCCAGAATCGCAGGATCAAATCGGGTATGCTTTACGTAGAAAAATATAAAGCCGAAGTCAGGGCTTTGAACAATGACTGCGGAACTGTTTATGCAAAAAATGGGCTTTTTGCCATTCCCAAACTTATCAGGGACGCTATCACTGGTAATGGCTGCAAGTGGGGGCAAGCAATAGAATAAGGGCCACGAAATGAAATGAAACAGAGGCAAATCTCCCAAAAAGGTCTAATCGTTTGATACTGCAGTCATTTTAAGAAAATAGCCTGTTGATTTTAGTGGACAGATAAAGGTGGGATGCAGATTATTATGTTAAGAATTCCAGCCTGATAACTTTACATTTACAACATTCTACTCCTCGCACACTACAGCACCTTCCTGATAGTATTTGCAATTTCACTCATTATGATCGGTTTCAGGACGAAAGCGCTGATACCGATTTCTTTAGCTGTTGCTTCATCGATTTTGTCGCTGAAACCGGTACACAAAATCACCGGTATTTCGGGATTAATGGCCATTATTTCTCTTGCCAGAGTTTCTCCGGTCATATCAGGCATGGTCATATCCGTAATAACAAGATCAAATGCCTCCGGATTGTTACTGAAAACTTCAAGTGCCTCTATACTGCTTGTTCTGGATGTTACTTTATAACCTAATCTCCCAAGTATTTTATGCGTTATATCTGCTACGGATTTTTCATCATCCACAAGCAGTATTCGTTCAGTTCCTTTCGGCATTTCCGAATTTATTTTATCATCACCTGAAATCTCCGTTTCAGTCAGCGGCAGATATACATAAAATACGGTTCCCCGGCCCGCTTTACTTTCAAATTTTATGGCTCCGCCATAGTTTTTAATGATGCTGTGGATGATAGCAAGTCCCAATCCGGTCCCTTCACCTGTCGCTTTAGTAGTGAAATACGGTTCAAAGATCCTGCCCATGACATCAGTTGGTATGCCTGTTCCGGTATCTCTTACAGCTATCCTGAGATATTTACCGGGTTTCAGGGCCGCTAAGTCATTTATTTCTTCAGGCCGAATGATTTTATTGTCGAGAGTTACCTCTAATGATCCTCCTTTTTCTCTCATGGCATGGGCAGCATTAGTGCAAAGATTCATAACTATTTGATTCAGTTGTGTAGGGTCTGCCAGAACTGTATCCTTCTCTGCGTTTGTATTATACCGGATATCAATAGTCGACGGTATGGTTGAGCGCAGGAAATTTAAGGCATCTTTAACTATCGGAGATGATTTCAGCGGAATTCTCTTTTCCGATCTTTTACGTGCGATAGTTAATATCTGCTTTACCAGGTTTCTGGCACGTTCACTCGCCTGATAGATTTCTTTCATATTATGTTGCAATGGATCATCAGGTGGGAGATCTTCCATAACCATTTCTGTATTTAACATAATTGGAGCGAGGAGGTTGTTAAAATCATGGGCGATTCCGCCTGCAAGAGTTCCGATGGATTCCATTTTTGACGCCTGCTGCAATTGGTTCTCCAACGCTTTTCGATCAGTGATGTCAACGCAAATACTTTGAATCGCATATCTCCCGCTTATTTTGATTGGGACTGAACTGACCAGAAAGCTTCGAATCTCCCCATTTCTGGCAACAAAGTTCCTTTCAAATATATCTGATCCTTTTTCGATGATAGATTTGAAGTGATCTAATATTTCCTGCGGCTGTCTAGCCGATTCAAGGGTTGAAAATCTGTGTCCGGCAAACTCATTCCTGGTATAACCGAGCATTTCATATGCCTCCCGGTTAAAGGCTATATTCCTGCCGGTTTCAGCATCAACCACCAGAATACCGACCCCGGCATGGTCAAACATCATTCGATATCTTTCTTCGCTGTCGCGAAGGGCCTCTTCCGACTGTTTTCGGTCAGTGATATCGGCCATCATTCCAATCGAAGCAACATTGTTGCCATCTTTGTCTTTAATAGGAGATATCGACAGGTCCACCCAGAGAATACTTCCATCTTTTCGGTTATAACGCTTCTCAATACGATATAAATCTTTTTCGCCTTCAAAAAACGATTTTAATCGTTCCCGGCCAGGTGCAAGGTCTTCAGGAGGGATCAGTCCCTCGAAAGATTCCTCAATCAATTCATCTTTACTGACACCAAACATCTCAGCCATACGATTGTTGACCATGGACAGATTCATATCTTTATCGGATATACTTATACCAATCCCTGCATTATTGAAGACCGCCTTAAATAATGCTTCACTTTCCCGCAATTCTTCTTCGGCCTTTTTACGTTCCGTGATATCTCTGGCAACAGCAAATAGTCTTCCTCCTTCAGCCGGGGTAGCCCTCCACTCAAAAATTTTAGATGAACCATCTTTACAGAGGTAACGGTTTTCAAAATTAAGGATTTTGAAACCTTCTAACTGCTTATTGATTTCACGCAGTGTATTTTCATGATCATCAGGATGAATAAAATCGAATATAGGTCTGGAAAACAGCTCTTCCATTGAATATCCGGTCACTTTTTCCCATTCCGGATTCAAATATTTGAAATATCCATCCTCACTCCCGATACATACCAAATCAGGGATAATAGCTAAAAGCTTCTCAATATCATTGGTTTTTTTCATCGAATCTCCTTACTGAAAGGTCAATTCGCCGCCTGTTTTTTTTGCCATTATTATCAATTATTGACAGATTATTGAATAAACCTGAAAGCTTTGTAATAACAAAAAGAATTAGTGACCTGTTAATTTTTTCTCCTTGATCTATTTTAGAAATTTCAGATCTTCTCTGTCTTTTCCCCTGCCAGCGGCTTCTTTCATCCTGATCAAATCATCTAATGACGCAAAATAGAGGATACGTTATCAATTTTACCTGGTACCCTGTTTTTCCATATTTCTTCAACTGCAACGCCTTTAACAAAAGGATGGATATCTGTTTCAAGAATGTATTGCCGGATAAGGATTTTTTTCGAACGGATACTGAGACAGAAACATCATCCATATCATAGCCGAATTTTTTTAGGGCCAGGAGTGTATTTTGAGCATTTTTTTCGGTTGGTTTGATGAGTAAATCTATATCCAATGTGGCGCGTGAATATCCATGAATAGGAAATGCAGTGGCACCGATTACGACATAATCAACTTCATATTCGTTTAATGATTTCAGGAGCTTTTCTATGTCCATTTTTTACCAGCATTTCTGCAAGTTCTTTTGATCTCTGAGACATCATATGAAATCTTTGCTCCGCAGTCAGGGAAAGCAGATAATCAACTTCAAAATCGATTTCCTTTTCTTCATCATCAGTATCTATTTTTAATATTGGAGACATTTAACGGACCACTTTTTATTTTAATGATAACTATATGATTTTATTTACTTAGAGTCAAATTATTACTGCCTCCATTTCGCATTATGGGTAAAGAGTCACTGCTTAGCTCTTGTTTTTATTAAGGAGGGGCCACCACGCCCTGTTAAATAGGGATCTCTCTGGGAAATTAAACAGGGCAGGAGGGAATGACGATTAAAAAGTTACAAATAGAGGAGCAGACCCTCATTATTGACAGGTTATTAAATTAACCTGAAAGCAGGTAATAACAAGGCGGTTGTATGAAAAGTGATATCTAACCCATTTTTGCAGTGGAGCCTGCAACTGCCGGGATGCCGTACTCCTTTAATATCCCGGTGAGTTCCAGCAGGTTATTTTCCCAGACTTTTCTTTCGGGCGGAATGAAATCATCAAAAGGATATGGAATACACAATGAGGCATATTTTTCAGTACCCATTTTCCTGTAGGGGAGCAGTTGAAGCTGCATGATATTATTGCCCAGGTCTTTTTTGATGAATTCAGCCGTGGCCCTGATATTTTCTTCGCTGTTATTATGATCAGGAATAACAGGTATCCTGATAACGAGCGGTTTTTTAAGTTCAACAGTTTTTTTTATATTGCTCAGGATCAGTTCATTGCCAACACCTGTGTATTCCTTATGCTTTCCCGTATCCATATGTTTTATATCGGTTATGACAAGATCCGTGTATTCATATACCCGTTCCATATGTTCCTGGGCACAGTTGAGTGAGGATTCTACACATGTGTTTACAGAGGCCTCTTTGCATGCCTTTAATAAAAGAGATGCAAATTCCCATTGAAGCATAACCTCGCCGCCAGAAAGGGTTACACCCCCGCCAGTCTTGATATAAAAACTCCTGTCCTGAAGAATGATTTTCATGAGCTCAGGGACAGTCATTTTTTTCCCCCAGATCATAATCGCTCTTGAGGGACACTCATTCGCGCAGATAAAACAGTCAGTACATTCCTTAGTCTTATCTACCCTGAGCAGGTGATCATCGCAGGTGCGGATCGGGGAATTTGCGCCCTCCGGGCATGCCTTTAAACAAATGGAGCATTTGCTGTTCCCTATGCATTTTGAAGGGTATATACCTATCTGCCGCCCCGGGGATAATCCTTCGGGGTTGCTGCACCATAAACACCGAAGAGGACAGCCCTTGAAGAAGATCTCGGTTCTTATTCCGGGGCCGTCATGTATGGTATATTTCTGAATGTTTGTGACAATGCCGTAAGGTTCACGGTCTTTTGCAAGTTTCATCAATTCTAAAACCAATCAGTCAAAGGACAATACTGTTCTGCCTATTATATCGTCCTGAAGCTCCTTTGAAAGCTCAACAAAATAGGCACTGTAGCCCGCGACCCTGATTAAAAGATCCCTGTACTCATCCGGGTTTTTCTGTGCCTCGACCAGTGTTTCCTGGTTTACAACACTGAACTGGCTGTGCATTCCCTTTCGCTGTATATATTCGTCAATAAGTGCAATAAAGCTGTCCCGTCCTGTTTCTCCGGTAAGGGATGAAGGTGAAAATTTCCAGTTCAATAAAGTACCATTGGTTGCCCTGGCGTGATCCAGCTTTGTTACTGATCTGCATATTGCAGTGGGGCCTGAAACATCATGGGATGCAAAATGCGTATGTACTGCTCCCATACAGTCTGACAGGGGCTCAAATGCCTTTCTACCTTCGAATGATGCCCACTGCATGAGACCGAATGCAACATTAACCGTAACGGAATATGCGCCCGGCTGATAAAATCCTCCCCTGGTATTCGGGCGTTTCTCTATGTGTTTACACCAGGTATCCATTGCAAATTTGGTAAGCTCATCCGCATAATCGTCATCATTCCCGTAATGATGTACCTTGTCGCTGTTTACATAGGCATACAAGGACTCATGACCTTCCCAGTTATTCCGGATAGCTTCCAGGAATTCCCTGCCCGCTACCTTCTTCTCTTCGAACACGAGCTGTTTTATTGTCGCAAGCCCGTCTCCAGTGGTGCCGATGCCGACACACTGGGGACCGCTGAAATTATATTTTACACCGCCATGGGTTATGTCTTTACCGTTTTCAATGCAGCCTTCCATAACAGATGAAAGGTATGGAAGGGGTTTTAATGCCTGGTGTGCCAGGTCAACCGCGTTGAGTACTGTGATCTGGCGGTCGCACCAGTATTCCATCTGCCTGTCATAGGCATCAAGAACCTCGTCGAATGTCTGGAATTCGGCAAGGCTTCCGGTCTCAAGCCCGAGTCTTTCGCCCTTTGCCCCGCATTTGTCCCATCTCATGCACTGGGGGCCGCAGTCTATGCACCTGCCGTTGTTCATGGCTAATTCAAGTACCTTTGCCATGTTCATATGCCCGCAATCCTTCCAGCCGTATGATTTCCCTGTTGCATCGGGTTCTACACAGCCCACAACCTGGTAATCCCGGGCGTCCTTTATATCCGTAAAGGATGACAGCATGGACGGGATGGCAACATCATCATTGAAGATCTTCGGTTCGCCCGTGCCGAGGCGTACGGCATTTGCTGTTTTAACCTTGAGTTCCCACGGTGTTCCGGCATGCATCCTGACAGCCAGCCACGGGGTAGGTATCCTGATATGTACATGGGCATCAATTGCCATATAGGTAAGTTCGTTGGTGGCATCCTTGCCGTCCCTGTCAATACCGCCGAGCGTCAGGCACTGACCGCCGATCCCGCCGTTACCGAATGTTTTAATAAGGACATGGCTGCGCAGTTTGTTCAGATCCCACACCTTTAAGTAAAAATTTTCTATGAGTTCCTGGCAGAATTCGCGGGTTACAGTACCTTCTTCCATATCCTTTTTAAAGAAAGGATACATGTACTGGTCAAACCGTCCGTATGATATGGAATGGCCGTTACATTCCATGTGTATCATGCAGTTTGCAATATGAACAAGCTGAATGGCTTCCCAGAACGTACGCGGCGGATTTTCCGATATCCAGAGCAGGTTTTCATGCATCTGTATGAGTTCTTTTTTGCGGGTTTCATCCTTTTCTTTTTTAGCCATTTCCCATGCAAGGGCCGCATAGCGTTTTATGTAGACTGTAGCTGCCTCATTTACGAGCAATTCGGCATTCAGAAAGTTATATTTTTTCAGGCCGTCAGCCGAGGTTTTATCTATCCCCTTAAGGGAATCCAGGATCATCTGCCTGATGCCTTTGTAACCTATTTTGAAAAGTCTTTCATATGACAGCCCGAGGTGGCCGGCACCGCAGAAGATATAGGCATCGGCAAAAAATACCCCCTTGCCTGCATGGGAACCCTTTAACTCATCATCAGTGAGTAATGAATTTGCATAGTCCTCGATCGTGTTCCCGTTCCAGAAATCACGTATTGTCTCGAGTTTTTCATGGGATTCCTTTGTGTAGCTGAAATAGTCATGGGTGCGTTCTTCGCTGTAATCCATCAGCCCGTCACGCATTTCATCGACTACCCAGTTAAGGCCGAATTCCGGGAAAACAGGCGCGCCTTTTTTGTCACATCCAAGTCCACCGACGATAAGCTCGTCATCATATATAAAAACAGGTGCATTTCTCAACAGGTTTGCCATGCCCTCTGCGCATTTAGTTATCATGGGTGCTCCGGGATTCTTTTTGTAAGCTTCGGTAACCAGAAGGGCCCTTTCAGGAGGAACAAAGCCGTTTGTCGTCTTTGCGGTATTTTTTAATATCCTGTTTATCCTTGGAAAGGGGGACGGTTCGGAAGTATTTCCCGAAATTCCTACACCCCATTCCTTGTCAAAGGGTTCAACAGCCTGCGGCGTTATTTTCACAGCCGTTTTATATGTGTTTACTTTCTCTTCCATTCTGTTACCCCCGTTTCTATACCGTTGATATTAAATCTTTAGCCTATTGACTTAAAGCGTCATCATTTATATATTTCATACTTAAAATAAATTATACATATATTTCGCAATTTCCAACAATTTTTTTTTAAAATTTTATTTAATTGTTTTTTATGAGGTAATGATAATGGAAGCTGTAAACGAAATAAGTGTTACAAAATCTGCTGCCCCCGAAGCCATAGAGCCCTTTGACAAAGAGTGGGGGGTAGGGGTTTCGGCCCTCACGGAAAACCCATCGCCTTTTCCCAGAATAAACAATATCTTGAAGTGGCTTAAGGAAAGGGATCACACTGCTGATTCGGAAAGGGCAGTGATCTATACCGAAGGATATTTTAAGAAATACAGCTCATATCCTCAGATACTCAAATGTGCCATGACCTACCGGGATGTTTTGCAGAAGGTTAAAATAAACATATGGCCTGACGAACTTATTGTGGGAGAATTAGCCGCACCTGCCAAGAGCGCTCCTGTATATCCCGAATTTTCCCTTGACTGGCTTTGCGATGAAATGACCAGTTCTCCCCTTGATCAGAGGCGCAACGACCGCTATATAATCGATGAGAAGACCAGAGCTGACCTCTTTGATATCCAGAAATACTGGAAGGGAAATACCCTTGAGGAGCATATCCTGAGCAGTCTTACGGAAGAAGAACGGAAAGGATCGCATCTGGAAAAGGGAGTCAACTTTTTCGGCTTGTTCGCCTCTGCCGGCGTGGGTCATGTATGTGCCAACTATGAGAAGCTGTTTTCCCTTGGGTTCGGCGGGATCAGAGAACAGATAATTGAAAAGAGGGCAAAACTCAATACATCAAATCCTTCGGATATCCCTAAAAAGGAATTCTATGATGCCGCGTTAATCTCCCTTGAAGGGGCAGTCACTTATATAAAACGTTATGCTCAGCTTGCGGCCGATATGGCGGAAAAAGAGGCCGACGACCGCAGGAAGGCCGAGCTTCTCCGCATTTCCTTCAACTGCTTTCAGGTTGCCGAAGGGGCCCCGAGGGATTTCTGGGAGGCAATACAGCTCTGGCATATTGCCACCAACATGATAATTATCGAAACAAACGGGCATTCCGTGACCTACGGTCGTTTCGACCAGTTGTTTTACCCATTTTATGAGCGCGATATGGCGCAGGAGACCTTTAAAAGGGAGTTTATCCAGGAATTGATTGAAATGTCATTTCTCAAGATACATGAACTGTGCAAGATCAGGGACAAGACCGCGATTATATTTTCAAGCGGTACTATAATGGGCGGTACAGCCTTGGATGTCGGCGGCGTGGATAGGGAAGGAAATGACGCAACAAATGATCTCAGCTATATGGTGCTGGATGCCCATGCCCACACAAGGATCCCGAATCCATGGATGGGTGTAAGGCTTCATGAGAATGCCCCCCGGGAATTCAGGATAAAAACATTCAATGTTATACGGATCGGGACGGGTGAGCCCAAGATATTTAATGATTCCGAAATGATCAAGGCCCTGCTCAACTATGACAAACCCATAGAAGACGCAAGAAATTATGTCGGAATAGGCTGTGTTGAACCTTGTGTTCCGGGGAAGACATACGGCTGGCATGATTCAAGCTCATTTAATATAGCAAAGGTCATGCAGCTTGCAATAAACGGAGGACACTGTATAGATTGCGGCCCCGAATGCCCCAGGCATGAAAAATGTGCCGGGATCGGCAGCAGCCTGGGCATTGATACGGGCAGCCTTGAGACCTTCGATTCATTCGAAGATGTCATGGAGTCCTTTGACAAACAGATGGAGTACTGGTGCGACCTTATGATAAGCCAGGTAAACAAGGTGGACATGGCCCATCAAAGGCTGAAACCCTTGCCCTATCTTTCACTCCTGATCGATGACTGCATTGGTAAAGGTATGGATGTGTCCGCGGGCGGAGCCATATACAACCACAGCGGGCCCCAGGGGGTCGGCATAGGAACGGTTGCCGACAGTCTTACTGCAATAAAGCAGCTTGTGTTTGATGAAAAAAAGATCGATGGTGCAACATTCCTTAAGGCCTTAAAGGCAAACTGGAAGGGATATGAGCCTTTATATGCCATGGTAAACAGCGACAGGATGCATTGTTACGGAAATGATGACGACTATGCCGATGATGTGGCAAGATTCGTGGCGGCAACCTACTGCAAACATGTTGAGCACAGGCCGACAGCCCATGGCGGAGAATTCATGCCGGGGGTATTTTCCGTTTCACAGAATGTCATGGCAGGGTTTTATACTGCGGCCACCCCGGACGGCAGAAAGGCCAATGAACCTTTATCAGACTGTATAGGACCGGTACATACCGAAATGTCATCTCACGACAGGAAGGGGCCGACCGCAATAGCAAAGTCAGTGGCAAAACTGGACCACAGCCGCATCGGCAACGGTATTATCCTTAACTGGAAATTCAGCCCAGGGGCTGTTTCGGGTGAAACCGGAAGGGACAGCCTTATATCCCTGATGGACGTGTATTTTGACTGTAAAGGCATGCAGAGCCAGTTTAATATTGTCGGAAAGGATATCCTGATTGATGCACAGAAGAAACCTGATGATTACAAAGATCTTCTTGTGCGCATTGCAGGATACAGTGCCTATTTTGTCGAATTGAGTGAAGAACTGCAGATGGATCTGATAAACAGGACGGAACTTTCCTTTGACTGATTTTTATTGATAAAAAAATATATTTTCACCACGGAGAGTACGGATGTAGGGGCGGGCCTTGCGTCCGCCCGAAAAAATATCCAATTATCTACTGTGGGTAGTATTATTGCAAAACAATGGCAGGATATCCATGGATTTTATGATGATGTCTAATTGGGTGAATACGTCATTATGCCCAACCATATTCAATTGTATAATCGTCATCAACCGAAAGAGGCGGGCGGACGCAAGGCCCGCCCCTACAATATCTGATACAATATTGTCCTTGAAAAATTATGTAATCATGCTTCCGGACAAGAATAATTTGAGTTATATTACTACTGCGAAACCTTATTCGCTAAGCAGGCTTCTTATCCGCGTTTTTATCATGTTGTTCTAAAATGGCTTTTAACTCCTCGCCGTCGATTTTTTCTTTCTCAAGAAGAATAACAACCGCTTTTTCGAGAACCTTTTTTTTCTTCTTAAGTATTTCAAACGCCTTTTTGTACTCTTCACCTATAATACGTTTGATTTCAGTATCTATCAGTTCAGAGGTGGCTTCACTGTAATCCGGAACGCCCTGTGGCATGCCTGCATCAAGAAACGCCTGTCTTTTTTTATGCTCAAAATAAACCTGACCGACCTGAGCACTCATTCCATACTCTTTTACCATGCTCCGGGCTATGTCTGTTGCCTTTGAAAGATCATTGTGTGCACCTGTGGAAATGTCACCGAATATTATTTCTTCCGAAGCCCTGCCTCCAAGAAGGGTCGCAATCTTGTTTTCAAGTTCCGTCTTCTTCATAAGAAATCGGTCTTCAGTTGGAACCTGCATTGTATATCCAAGAGCTGCTATACCTCTTGGTATTATGGATATTTTCTGGACAGGGTCTGTTCCGGGAAGGGACAGGGCAACAATGGCATGACCAAGCTCATGGTATGCCACTATCTCTTTTTCCTTTTTATTAATCAGACGGTTCTTTTTTTCAAGTCCGGCTACTACCCTCTCAACCGCTTCTTCAAACTCTGACATTCCTACCGACTTTTTATTTCGTCTTACTGCAAGGAGGGCCGCCTCGTTTACAAGGTTTGCAAGATCAGCCCCTACCATACCTGGCGTCATGGAGGCTATTTGTTCGGTGTCCAGGTTGTCATCGGCTACTACATTTTTAAGGTGTACTTTTAATATTTCCTCTCTGCCTTTTTTATCCGGTCTGTCAACAAGTATATTCCTGTCAAACCTGCCAGGCCTAAGAAGCGCAGGATCAAGTATTTCAGGCCTGTTTGTAGCAGCTATAAGTATAACTCCTACAGTTGGATCAAAACCATCCATTTCGACAAGAAGCTGATTAAGAGTCTGCTCTCTTTCATCATGCCCTCCCATCGTATTGAAACTCCTGGATTTGCCAAGGGCATCCAGTTCATCAATAAAGATTATGCACGGGGCCTTTTCCTTTGCCTGGTTAAAGAGGTCCCTCACCCTTGCAGCGCCCATCCCTACGAACAATTCCACAAATTCGGACCCGCTCATGCTGAAAAAGGGGACATGACTTTCACCCGCAACAGCCTTTGCAAGCAGGGTTTTACCGCTCCCGGGGGGGCCGACAAGCAGCACTCCTCTTGGCATTTTACCGCCAAGCGCAGTGTATTTTGAGGGTTCCCTTAAAAATTCTATTATCTCGACAAGCTCCTGCTTGGCCTCCTCAACGCCTGCAGCATCGTCAAAGGTAACATCCAGTTCATCCTCCATATAGATTTTTGCCTTGTTTTTACCAAGGGTCATGAACCCGGGCTGCTGCCCCGACATTTTCTTGATAAAAAGATACCATATCCCCACAAAGATAAATGCCGGGATGATCCAGGAGAGCAGATCCCTGAAAAAGGTCGATTCGATTTCGCCTTTAAAATTAACATTATATTTGTCAAGGAGTTTTGAAAGCTCATTATCCACCCTTACTGTCCTGAAAACGATCTGCTTGTTTCCATTTTTTTCATCAGCTTTCAATTTGCCCTGAATCTGGTTCGAGGTTATTTCTACTTCACTAACCTGTCCTTTTTTTAAATCATCCAGAAACTGACTGTAACTTATTGTTTTAACTGCATAGAAGGAGGCAATATAATTCTGGAGAATCAGAACCGCCCATATCCCTAACATTACGTACCATATGGAAAATTTGTGGTGCTTTTGCATCAGGTATCCTTTTTATGAAATTATAATCGTCATTCCCTTCCTTACTATCATCACAGCAATAGAAGCAAGAAGAAGGTTTGCAATCTTGGATAATGTTTTTGCCCCTGCGTTACCTAAAAGCCTGTTGATATGAAAAGAAAAATAAAAAACAACTCCGGCAATCGCCACGTTTAAAATAATAGCGGAGGCTGTCAGCATAATCCCATATTCGTTGAGCAACAGGAGAGATGTGGTCAGAACAGCCGGGCCGGTTATCAGCGGTACACCGATCGGAACTGCCCCCATACTGTCCATGTCTATTTTCCTCTGTTTCTTTTCATCTGACAGCAGATCACTGATAGAAATTATGAACAGAAGCACTCCGCCGGCTATCATAAAATCCGCGACAGTGATACCCAGGAGGTTAAGAAGCGCCTTCCCGGCAACAAGAAACGCCAGGGCCACTGCCATGGCTGTAAATACAGACTGATATACAACCTTCCGAACCAGTTTTAATTCCATATTTTCAGTAAAGCCCATAAACATGGGCAGCACACCTATGGCATCAACCGCAACAAATATAGGAACAAAACAAAGCCAGAACGCTTTCATAATGTCCTCCAGGAAAGATATTTCCTTAAAAACATCAATGTAGTAAACAGACTGATTATTAAAATAACAGACTTTAATATTAAAAAAAAGAACATTTACAGATAAATGATATTAAGTTAGTGTTCATAAGGAAGATGAAATCTCCGGATACATACGATTTATACGATATTACAGGTTGTTTAAATATGCAGTTAGGCAGAGAAACTTTAAGCCTGGCCAGGGCGATAGGGGTGAAAAAAGGAGATGTTGTTTCACTTGTCGGCGGTGGCGGAAAAACCTCGACAATGAATCTTCTCGCAGGTGAACTGTATAATATGGGCATGAGTGTTATTATGACTACGACAACCCATATATTTCCTCCCGAGGATGAACCTTTACTGCTATCAGGGGATATCCGGGAAATCGAAGAAGCGCTCAGCGATCATCGGCTCCTTGTGCTTGCTTCGTCCTGTGAAAAGGAAAAACTCAAAGGCATTGATCCGCTGCTGCCAGGAGAGTTAAGGAAGTTTGCAGATATAGTGATTGTTGAAGCCGATGGCTCAAGGAACAAACCCTTTAAGGCCCCTAAAGAAACCGAACCTGTTATTCCTCCTTCCAGTTCGGTCGTGATACCGGTTGTTGGTGTCGATGCTGCCTATAAACCTTTGTCAGAAGAATGGACACACAGAACCGAAAAAATCACAGAGATCACGGGTCTGTTACCTGGTGAGACCATTACTCCCGATATAATTGCAAAAACCATTCTTAACCCCATGGGCGGGATGAAGGGCGTCCCTGAAAATGCCGTTTTTGTCCCCCTGATCAATAAGGCTGATACACACAGGGACATGGACATTGCCAGAGAGATATCGCATTGCCTTTTCAAAAGAGGAATCAAGAAAACGATTATTACCTCGCACGAGGGCAGGGGAAATATAAAGCCATATCCAGCGGGCGGGTTTGTATCCGCAGTGATACTTGCTGCAGGAGGTTCTCGCCGTATGGGAAGGCCTAAGCAGGAACTCAGGATAGGTGATAAGACCCTGGCGGAGATGGTTATAGAAAATGTTCTGTCCTCCATTGCGGATGAAATAATACTTGTCACACATCCGGGGCTTCCGCTTTTTGACAGGAATAAATATCCCTATATTAAAAATGTGGTAAACGAATACTGGGAGACTGGCCAGAGCAGTTCAATGAAGGCCGGTCTTAAGGCCGTGCATCCGAAATCAAATGCAGTCATGTTCTTTATGGCAGATCAGCCGATGGTGGAGGCCGGGATAATCAATGATCTCATAATGACTTTTTACGAAAGTAAACAGCATATTGTTGCACCGCGTTATAAAGGAAAAAACG
Organism: uncultured delta proteobacterium; assembly: GCA_963815145.1. GTDB lineage: Bacteria > Desulfobacterota > DSM-4660 > Desulfatiglandales > HGW-15 > JAAZBV01. The sequence continues at coordinate 375,736 of CAWFFS010000010.1, read as the reverse complement.
GGTCACCTGTTCTTTTCGATCGGGAACTTTTCAGCGAGTTACTGGCAGTAGAAGGAGATAAGGGCGGAAGGGACCTGTTAAAGAGACATGCTGTCGAATATGTCGATATTGATTCTACCCTGGCCGGAATGGATGTGGATACTCCTGAAGAATATGGCAGGCTGAAGGAGATTATTCATTCCCGGGAGAAATAAAATGGAGATTCTTTAAGTGGCGCAGGGTACAAGGCCCAAGGTTCAGGGTGATCCTATAACCGGCTTTGAAAAAGGGGGCATGATGCACATCATGTCCCCTTTGAATTAATAAAAACTAGAAATGATAAACAAACCTGGCGTTGTAGCGTTCTCCTTCGGGTCTCATTTGTGCTTGTGTTTCAAAGTAAACATTAATAAATAAATGTGCATCTTTGTTAAAGGAATAGATCATACCGGGACCGATACCCAGGACCCTTTCTTTTGTGTTGTCCTGCTCAACCCCATCATATTCGGTATTTTTATACTGTTTTAAATAGTATCCGTTGATACCGATACGAAGTTGATTGGGTAATACCTCATATGCCGATGCAAAATTAAGATGTATGGCCTGGCCTGCCTGGACTTTTTTTACACCCATTGCGGCAAGTGCAGTATTGGGGTCGTCATTTTTATCATTCCACAGGTAATGAATCCTTGTTGATATCGTCCATTTCGGGGTTATAAAATAGGTGGCGGCCCAGTAGGGGTTGAAAGAGAAGAAGTTACTGCCCGCATTTATAGCCCTGTTTGCATCATAGGTACCGGTCGGGAATATGAATCCCAGCGAAAGCCTTTGCACGAATTTAGGGCCGTTCGCGCCCATAATCGGGTCCCATTGCAGATACGGCCCTACCCAGAGATCTCCCATTCCCGAGTGCTCCATGGGGAAACCTGCCATATAGTTATCGTATTTCATATCAAGCTTTGCAAACGGAATAATAACATCCAGTCCCCATTTTGCACCGAGCGCTACCTCTGTATCCGACTGGTAGGTAAGCTGGATAAGGGTGATCCATGCATCCAGGTTCTCACCGGCAGAAGGCGGTAAAAGTTTATTGCCGTTGCTGTCCGTGAATTTATCTGCTGTCCAGTATTGGACATAATTCTGTGAATAAAGCCCGGGGCCTGAGGGTGGGGCGCCATCCAGAAAGCTGGTAAAGCCAAGGTTGACGGATGGCTGATCATATGCTTCTGATGACACAGGGATTGCAATAATAAAAAATAAACAAAGGATTATTAAACAAATATTTCTTGATTTCATAACTTTTTCCTCCGAAAAATTAATCAATTCAACATTAAAAGATATCACTGCAATTCGGTTATATAAAATTACAGTGACATCTTATGTATGTATTGGATATTAAATACTCTTCAGTAATTCAGGTTTCGGGAAGTCCTTGAAGACAGACTCTGACTTTTCCAGCTCTTCGTCGGTCAGTTCAAAATTATCAAGCTCGTTTGCAAAATACTTTTCATAGGCACCAAGGTCCAGAAGACCATGACCGCTCAGGTTGAAGAGGATAACCTTTTCTTCCCCGTTTTCTTTCGCTTTATTGGCCTCTTCCACTACCTGTGCGATTGCATGGTTGGATTCCGGAGCAGGTATGATACCCTCTGTCCTTGCAAAAAGAACTCCCGCCTTGTAAGCGTCAAGCTGGGAAACCGCCCTGGGATCCATAATTCCTTCGGCCACAAGCTGGCTTACTGTGGGAGACATGCCATGATAGCGAAGGCCGCCTGCATGAACCGGTGGCGGAACGAACGCATGGCCAAGGCTGTGCATTGGCAGAAGAGGTGTATATCTTGCTGTGTCTCCATGGTCATATACAAAGGGACCTCTGGTAAGTGTAGGACATGCGAGCGGCTCAACAGGGTAAATATCGATCTGTTTGCCATGTATCTTGTCATAGGTAAATGGAAATGCAATACCGGCAAAGTTGCTTCCGCCGCCTGCGCAGCCGATTATTATGTCAGGGTAGTCCCCGACCTTTTCGAGCTGCTTTTTGGCTTCCAGTCCTATTACTGTCTGATGCAGCATAACATGGTTCAGAACGCTCCCCAGGGAGTAACGTGTCTGGCCGGTCGTATCGCTTACCGCAGCTTCTACGGCTTCACTTATTGCAATGCCGAGGCTTCCGGGCGTATTCGGATCGGACTCCAGGATCGCCCTCCCTGCATTGGTTTCATTGCTCGGGCTTGCCACGCACTTTCCGCCCCACGCCTGCATCATTGCTTTTCTGTAGGGTTTCTGATCAAAGCTTATGCGAACCATGTATACCTTGCATTCAAGGCCTATCTGGCTGCAAGCGAATGAGAGGGCACTTCCCCACTGCCCTGCTCCTGTTTCGGTTGTGAGTTTTTTAATGCCGAATTCCTTGTTATAGTAAGCCTGGGCAACAGCAGTGTTTGGTTTATGGCTTCCTGCAGGACTGACGCTTTCATTCTTGTAATAGATCTTCGCCGGTGTTTCGAGGGCCCTTTCCAGATTTTTTGCACGGATAAGAGGTGACGGGCGCCAGATAGAGTAAATTTTCATTACTTCATCCGGTATGGTTATCCATCTTTCAGAGCTGACTTCCTGCTCGATAAGGTTCATCGGGAAAACAGGGGCAAGCATGTCAGGGCTGATCGGTTTTCCATCCGGACCCAGAGGTGGATTCATTTTGATATCGGCCAGGATATTATACCACTGGCGGGGCATCTCCTCGGGGCTCAGAAAGATCGTATTTGTCTGCATTATTTCCTCCTCTAAAATAAATTCTTGATTTGATTAAAATTGTAAAATAAAGGCTTTGTTACTGTATTTTTTAATAATTTTACGAAAGCGAAGTATATTGGATGGAATAGTGTGTGTCAATGTCTTATTGTTTTTCAAGTGACTGAAATTATATTGTATGCTACTTTTTCGATGTTAGAAATAATGAGGTGTTCGTAAAAGTCCAAAATCCAGTATGACTTTCTACTGGGCCATTAAAGATTGTGCATTAAAAATATGTTTCATTTGAAAGGAGCCTTTAGATAAACATGGGTTTCAGACCGTGTATTGATTTGCGTAATGGCAAGGTTGTGCAGATTGTAGGAGGAAGCCTCAGCGGTGATGATACAGCTGATGTCAATTTCGAGACAGAACGGTCTCCGGCTGATTTTGCAAAGATGTATATGAATGACAGGCTCCCGGGGGGTCATGTAATATCTCTCGGGCCCGGAAACAGGGATGCTGTAATTTCCGCCCTTAATGCATTCCCGGGAGGGCTCCATATGGGAGGCGGGATCAATCCTGACAATGCTTTAGCGTATCTTGAAGCAGGTGCCAGCCATGTGATTGTAACGTCCTACCTTTTTTCAGATGGCAGGATCAATAACCGTCATCTCGATAAAATAGTAAACACAGTAGGAAGAAAAAGACTTGTTATAGACCTGAGCTGCAGGAAAAGGGGTAATGATTTTTATGTTGTAACAGACCGCTGGCAGAAATTCACCGATGTCACGATCAACAAAGAAACCCTTGAAATGCTCTCCGGTTACTGTGATGAATTCCTAGTGCATGGAGTTGATGTAGAAGGAAAGAGACAGGGCATACAGGAGGATCTTGTTCAAATGCTTGGTGAATCATGCCCGATTCCTGTAACATATGCCGGAGGCATAAAATTATTGTCAGACATGGACCTTGTCCTAAAACTTGGGAAGGGCAGGGTGGATGCGACAATAGGCAGCAGTCTCGATATATTCGGCGGTAATATACCCTACAGAGAAGTAGTGAAATGGCATTATGAAAATAAATAATTACACTACCTCATAAACTACAGGAATACCAAGCCCTCAGCAGGTATGGTCTTCTTTGTAGTCTTTGGAGTTGAAGTAATGTATGTATTTAAAAGCAATTTGGATATTCCTCTTTTATAATACATATTATTTTACAGAATATTAGTATTTGTCAAGCTGTATAATGCAAGGTGTGGTACTCATACATTTATGACATGTTTTTACGGCAGCATTGTACCTGTAGCCTTCAGGGCAATATCAAAGACCGGTGTCGGCATGATGCCCATAAACAAAACCGCTGCTGCCAGTACCCCTCCCCAGAAAACACCAAACACAGGTTCAGTGATTTCCGCCGGTGGTTTAACCGGTTCATCCTTGGTATAGCTGTGAAGCACCATGGAAAGATAGTAATAGATGGATATGGCAGTATTTACTGCTGCAAGGATTACAAGCCAGTTGTAACCATGATTCCAGGCAGAGGACAACAAAAAGAGTTTCCCCATAAATCCGCCGGTCGGGGGAAGCCCGACCAGGGCAAAGGCGCCAATGGCAAGAATAAGGGCAAGACCGGGCGCTCTTTTATGCAGACCGTTCAGGTCGTCAAGCTCAAGATTTCTCCCGTCTGATCCAACTCTGCATACAACCCAGAAACAGGTCAGGTTCATGAGGACATATGTAAAGGCATAGAATACTGATGCGGCCAGGCCTGCAATGGTTCCGGAAACAAGACCGATTACGATATACCCCGCATGGGCGACAGTAGAGTAACCCAGAAGCCTTTTAATATCCTTCTGGACAAGGGCTGCAAGATTTCCATAGGTCATGGAAGCAGCAGCCAGGATAGCCAGAATTGTAGTTATCTCAGATTCCGGCTTGATAAATGATGTCAGGCGGATAAGGATTATGACTGCACCCAGCTTCGGGACGGTTGAAATAAAGGTAGCTGTTTCATTGCTTGCACCCTGATAGACATCCGGTGCCCAGAAATGAAAAGGAAAAAGAGCGAGTTTGTAAAAAAAGCCTGCCAGAAAGAGTACCAGCCCTAAAACCGCCATTGGAGAAGCAGCCCAGGTCCAGTCACATTTAGCCAGGGCATCAATATAACTGGTATGCTGGCCAGCAACAATATAAGATAGGCCGTAAAGGGCAATAGCCGTAGCTACAGCTCCGAACAATATGTATTTTATTCCTGCCTCTGCAGCCTGTCTTTCCCTGGACCGGAGAGGAATAAGGGCGTAAAGGCTGTAGGATGCAATTTCCACTGCAACATAAACGGTAATGAGCTCCACTGCGCTTGAAAGGAGCATAAGGCCCAAGGCAGATAATGTAATAAAGAGAAAGTAATCGTACCGTTTATCCGCATCCAGTGTAGTCTGTCTTGTGGCATTCAGAACGGCTATGAAAAAACCGATCGATATGGCAAGCTTAAAAAACTGTGACAGGGTATCCAGCCTGTAAGCGTCTGCAAATACCAGCCCGGAAGCATTGAGCGAGAAAAAAGTAACCGGTATACTGATCCCTGCAAGCCAGCTGATCCATCCCGGTAAAGAAGTCTTTTCTTCTCTGGCTGAAAGCGAGCTGACAAAGAAAATGAGAGCCACCATGCCCATATAGAGTTCTGGAAGGATTAATCTAGCGTTCAAAACTGGAAACTCCTCTTAATTTTATAGATATATCTGCTTTGTAATTATTCATCAATTTTTTATGCCATCGATATTAAGTCTGGCCTGTGTCATTGCCAGGGTTACCGGTATTTTGAGATCAGCCATCTTTAATTTGTCATAGGCTTCGGTTTTCTGGTGAAGATTGGTAATAAGCCCGTTTACAGAAGTCTCTATTGTCCTGAAGAAAATTCCCGGTGCAAGACCTATATACAGGACAAAAAAGGCACAGGGCAGCAAATAGGACCATTCTCTCCCTGAAAGGTCTTTCCATGTTTTCTGATAAGAACTGGGTTCTCCCCAGGAAAGTTTTTGCGCCAGACGAATCATATAGGCTGCAGCAAGAAGAACGCCTGGCACGATTGCCGCGCCGATCCACGGGCTTGACTGAAACGATCCGACAAGCACCAGGAACTCGCCGACAAAGCTGTTCGTTGCCGGGAAGCCAAAGGATGAAAAGGCAAAAAGGCCGAAGAATCCGATATAGACAGGCATATATTTGGCTATACCAAGGTTTTTCATGACCAGCCTGCTGTGGCTCCGCTCATATATGGCGCCGACCATCATAAAGAGTGCGCCTGTTGTGATCCCGTGATTGAGCATCTGGAAAAGCGCACCTTCAACTCCCCTCTGATTGAACAGGAAGATCCCCAGGGTCACAAACCCCATATGGCCGACAGAAGAGTAGGCGATGATTTTTTTCATGTCATCCTGGGCAAGGGCGACTGCACCTCCATAAAGGATTGACGCAATGGAAATACCGATCATAAGAGGCGCAAAATACTGGCTTGCAAGTGGTGTCAGGGGAAGACAGAATCTTAAGAAACCGTATGTCCCCATCTTTAAAAGGATCGATGCCAGCATGACGCTTCCCGCGGTCGGGGCCTCCACGTGCGCTGCCGGGAGCCATGTATGAAAAGGGAACATCGGGACCTTGATGGCAAAGGCAATTGCCATGGCAAGAAATGCCCAGAACTGAAAATTAAACCCTAAAGTATGCTTCGCGAGAAAGGGAATAGAAAATGTGCCCCCTGCAACCCTGAAGGCAATAATTGCCACCAGAAGAAGCGTGCTGCCTGCAAGCGTGTATAAAAAGAATTTGAGGGAGGCATATTTTCTTTCGGGTCCCCCCCATACTGCGATGAGAAGATACATAGGGACCAACATGGCTTCCCAGAAGATATAGAAAAGCACAAAATCAAGGGAGCAGAAAACCCCGAGGCAGGCTGCTGTCATGAATAACAGACAGAAATGAAATTCCTTCACCCTTTTTCCGATGTACTTCCAGGAGCATAAAACACAAAGGGGAAGTATGGCGACTGTCAGCCAGACCATGAGTATGCTGATTCCATCGACCCCTAAATAATATTCAAGCCCCCAGGCAGGCATCCACTTAACCCGCTCGACAAACTGATAGTCTGCAGTGCCGAGATGAAAATGCAATAAAGGCAAGGCAATTAAAATTTCCGCGATAGAGGCAATAAGTGTAAAAACACGTACTGTATTATCCTTTTTGATAAAAAGCAGGCAAATACATGCGAGAAAAGGAAAAAATATGATGCTGGTAAGTACCGGAATGCTCATTAGTAATTACATACTCCTTGATATTTTAATAGATCCTGTTTTATCCCCATCTCAGGCCAACCACAATACAGCCGCATATATAACAAGGGCAATAAAAGTAGTCCAGGCAAGATAATCCTGTAACCGCCCTGTTTGAAAACGGCTTGAAATTTTCCCTATGCCCCGGACTGTGTATGCAGTTCCATCTACCACAGTGTCGATTCCTTTTTTATCAAACCACCTGGTAAACCTGGCGATCCCGAGGAGCCCCTGAAGCCCTCCTGTCCTATAAACCTCTGTCCAGTAGCCGTCCAGAACGGCTATGGGCTTGCAGATGAGATAAATAAAGCCTTTTCCGACGAGCCTGTACAGTTTGTCAAAATCCAGGTTCCTTCCGGGATGGGGCGTAATGACCTTTCTCATTATGTAAAAACCGAGTCCCGTAAATCCCAGGAGGAGCAGGGCCTGTAAAACACTCCACATTGTATAGGGATGATATTCAACAGGATTTGGCAGAAGGCTGTAGAGCATCTGAGGATGAATACCCTGTGCAATACAGAGGCAGGCGGCAATTCCCATGGCAATGTACATATTGACAGGAATCTTTTTTACCGGAATATTATTTTCCTTTTTGGCCCAGAAGGCAAAATAGGGAAGCTTGAGTCCGACCGAAAGAAATGTTCCGACGGCTGCTACTTCAAGCATGACTCCGATTATAAGCCTGTGATCCAGCAGCGCTCCGTGGATTGTCATTGTTTTACTGATAAACCCGTTGAAAAACGGGACTCCTGAAATAGAAACCGCACCTACCATGTAGAGGATCATTACCAGGGGTAATTTCCCTACCAGGCCGCCAAGTTCGGAGAGCTTTGCCGTACCTGTGGAGTAGATCAAACAACCTACACCCATAAAAAGGAGGCCTTTATAGAGAATATGCGCATAGGCGTGGGCAACCGCTCCATTCATGGTCATGGCCGTTCCTATTCCGACACCGGCAACCATGTACCCGACCTGTGAAACGATATGGTAGGCCAGAATTCTTCTCGCGTTATTTTCGATTGCGGCATACAGTACACCGTAAACAGCCATGATTGTTCCGACAATAGCGAGAATGTCAAAGCCTGCGAAACCGCGGGCGAGCACATAAACGGCTGTTTTTGTGGTAAAGGCGCATAGAAATACGGCCCCTGCAACCGTTGCCTCCGGATATGCATCGGGAAGCCATGCATGTAGCGGTACAGCAGCAGCGTTTACACAGAAACCGAGCATAATCATGTAATCGTAATACTGGGCATTTCCCGGCAGAACCGGATTAAAGATAAAATCTCCAACTGCCCTGTACCTGAGCAGTATCCCTGCCAGCAGGAAAAGCCCGCCAAGGGTGTGGAAAAGGAAATAACGAAAGCCTGCACGTGTGGAAATGGGGTTTCTGTTAAGCCAGATCAGAAATGTGGAGGAAACAGACATCAGTTCCCAGAATATAAACAATGACAAATAATCGCCGGCAAATGTAACGCCAAATGAGCCTGCAACATAAAGGAGGCTTGCTATGTGGTGGAATTTTTCTTTCATATGAAAGGCATAGATCATACCTATAAATGCCTGAATGGCAAAAACGTTGCCAAAGACTATTGATAGTTTGTCCACCCTGCCGGTGATAAGATTTGTGCCCAGGTAGCTCATGGTCCCGTAGGTCCCTGTATGGGCAGTAGAAACAGCAAAAAAGGCTATAACTGCCGGTACTGGAAGCACATACCTCCACCAGTTTTTTCCTTTCAGGAAAGGAAGCAGGAGTGCCAGGCCAATGAACCAGACTGCAGGATTTGTAAAACTATATGTCATCCGCTGAATCCTCCGGTCTGGTGATTAATGGGAAAATAATTTTTTTCATCACGAAAACCATGATCAATGTAGTGACGAGTCCGAAAACAGCCCAGAATCCGGGAATAGCATCCAGAACGTATTCAGCTTCCTCAGGCCTTATAAAGATATTTGCGACAACAAACAGGCCCAGGATGATAAAAAATGCTGTTTTCCACTTCTTAACGTTTACAGTACGTGCTCTGTCAAACCATTCGCCCAAAAAAGACATTGGATTCTATCTCCTTACTTTCCGGAAAGTATATGAATGAATTGAAGAATGATATCCGGATAAAGGCCAAGCAGTATCGAGACAATGGCCGTAAAAAATAGAGGCACAACCATGGTGAGAGGGGCCTCCTTGTATTCTTCTATATTAATACTGCTGTCGGCTGTACGGAAAAATGCATTGTATACAACCGGTACGAAATAACCTGCGTTGAGAATGGTACTGGCGAGAAGTGCAACGAGCAGGGGTATTTGACCGATCTGTACAGCGCCGTTTACCAGGAACCACTTGCTTACAAATCCGCATGCAGGCGGTATCCCTATCATTGACAGGGATGCCAGGCCGAATGCAGCGAATGTCCAGGGTAATTTCCATCCCATCCCTTTCATCAGGGATATCTTTCTCTGGCGTGTTGCAACATAAATAGCACCGGCAGTAAAGAAGAGGGTGATTTTTGAGAATGCATGATTTACGATATGAATCAACCCGCCCTGGACTGCTATGGGCGTAAGCATGGCAACACCGAGAACTATATAAGAGAGCTGGCTTACAGTAGAATAGGCAAGCCTCGCCTTTAAATCATCTTTTGTAAGGGCAATCATAGATGCCACAACAATGGTAAAGGCCGCAATATAGGCAAGAGGAAGGCCTAGCCCGAGCCTTGCCATTGTATCGACGCCAAAACCCGAGAGAATGATGCGGCATATACAAAACACTCCTGCCTTTACAACTGCCACGGCATGCAGCAGGGCTGATACGGGGGTTGGCGCAACCATTGCAGAGGGCAGCCAGTTATGCAGAGGCATAATCGCGGCTTTTGCAAGCCCTGCCATGAAGAGAATATAAGCGGCCGTGACAAGGGCCGGGGATGCGTTCGCCTGGAACATTCCATGAGCAATGTCGCCAAGGTGAAAATCAAGGGTTCCGCATACTATATAGGTTATTACCATGGCCGGGAGCAGGAAAAGCTTTGAAGTTCCTACCAGGTATACAAGATACTTCCTGGCGCCGGCATAGGAATCTTTATTCTGTTCATGTGCCACCAGGGGATAGGTGAACATGGTGATAATTTCATAAAAAAGATACATGGTAAAGATATTTGCAGAAAAAGCGACTCCCTGTGCCCCGAAGATTGCAACGGCAAAGCAGACATAATATCTTGTCTGGGCGTGTTCATTGAGACTTCTCATGTAGCCTATGTTATAGCATGTCGTAACGAACCACAGAAGGGATGAAATAATGGCAAATATCATTGTCAGCCCGTCCGCTGCAAAAGACACATTGACACCGGGCAGGATGGTAAAGACCGTATATTTGATTATTTTCCCGTCAAGTACGTCAGGGACCATAAAAAGAACAGCACAAAAAGTAAGCAGGGCGGCTGCAAAAGAGACCCCCTCTCTCACGTTAATGTTCTTCCGGAGAAGGTAGATTAAAAAAGGCGCAATAAATGTGATGATGACCGGAATTGTCACAAAGGCGCTTAAAACTATTTCTTTATTCTGCACCATGTATTATCCCTTAAGTTCAGAAACAACATCGCTTTCAGCAGTGCGAAAGCGTCTAACAACAACGATTACAATAGCAAGGACAAGGGTTGCTTCAGCAGCGGCAAGCCCCATAATGAGAAGCGTGCCCATCTGACCGAGCACTGCCTTTGCAGGGGTAAGCTGTGCTGCAGCAACCAGGGAAAGCCCGGCTCCGTTTAAAAGGAGTTCAACACAAATGAGCATCCCGATCAGTGTCCTTCGCCAGATCAGTCCAAAAAGGCCCAGTGCAAGGAGAAGCAGGGCAACCAGTTGATAAAGAGTAAGAGGACTCATTTTATACCTCTTTTCTCAAAGGCCAGAAGAACGGCACCAGCCATCGCGATTAAGAGCACAAGCGAGATCAGTTCAAATGCCAGCTCATAGGGGCCAAAGAATCCTTTCCCGAGTTCGTTAACTGTTACCGATGCCGGAATAACCGAACTTTCTACAGGATGCCGCAGGATAGTACTTCCTATAATAACTGCGGGAGAGGCAAATCCCAAAAGTGCATACCAGAATTTACGTGATGAAGCACTTTTACTTTCGTCTCCCTCCGGGCCGGTTCTGACAAGCATGATGGCCAGAAAAATAAGAATACTTACCGCCCCCACATATATAAGCAACTGCATAAATGCAACAACAGGCGCTGACATCAGCAGATACATGCCGGCAACTCCAAAGAGGGTCATGATAAGTCCGATAAGGGCACGTACCAGATTTTTAGAAAGCACTGCCATGATTCCGCCTGCCGCTATGACGCAGGCATAAATGGCAAACACGATTTTTGCGAGTATTTCCATCGTCCTTCTCAAACTCCTCTCAGGTGCCCTCAGGCGTTCCCGGCCTGCTTTGCCTTTTCCCTCAGTTGCCCGAGAAGATCATAGACAAAGCTCTGTTTGTCAGTGCTGGCAAGATACGCCCTGCTTGAAAACCTTAATGAATTGACCGGGCATGTCTCGACACACGTTCCGCACAGCGAGCAAAGTGTGTAGTCATATATGAATTTTTCCAGTTCCTTTGGCGCGGTTTTTTTAACCTTTTCCCCTCTTGCTTCCGCTTCTTTTTGTGCCTGAACCTCTTCGGGTGTCGGCTTCGGCGGATTTTTCCTTTCTACTGTCAGGCATCCGCTCGGACAGGCTCCGGCACACTGGAGGCATACAATGCATTTTGGCTTTTCCGGATTATCCGGAGTCGCAACAAGTTCTACAGGTCCGTGAAAGGAATTGATATTTTTTACTGTCTGCCTCGGATAGTGAACCGTGACCTGGGGGCTGAAAAAATATTTACCCGTAACCCTTAGCCCTACAATCAAACTCCATATTCCAGACAGTTTATTTTTTATATTTAGAACGCTCATGAATTATACTTTTTTTATCCGGTTACAGTTTCATAATAAAAGCAGTAACAAGTAAGTTCGCCATGGAAATGGGAAGAAGCCATTTCCAGTTGATGTTTAACAATTGATCGAACCTTACGCGGGGATAGGTCCATCGAAACCACATGATAACAAGAAGCAGTCCATAGGTTTTTATTAAAAACCACCATACTCCTGGAAGAAAGGGGCCTTTCCATCCTCCTAAAAATACAACCGTGGCTACAGCGCAGACAATAACCATGTAGGAATACTCTGCGAGAAAGAAGAGGCCAAACCCCATACCTGAATATTCGGTATGAAACCCTGCAGTCAGTTCGCTCTCTGCTTCTGGAAGATCAAATGGGTTTCTGTTTGTCTCTGCAACGGAAGATATAAAATATATTATAAAGGCAACCGGCTGCACAATGATGTTCCATTGCCATGGCCAGCCTCCCTGGTGACCGGTAATCACAGACAGATCAAGGCTTCCGGTCATAAATACCACGCTCAACAGTGCAAGCAGCATGGGAATTTCGTATGCAACGCACTGGGACACAGCACGTGCCGCCCCCAGAAGTGACCATTTGTTGTTTGAGCCCCACCCTGCAACACAGATGGCAAGCACGTTGATTCCCGTAAAGCCAAGAATGAGAAGGAGACCCAGATTTACCTTCATGGTTGAAAGAACAGGCCCGTATGGAATAGGTAAAAGAAGGATGAATATTGGTGCAAACGAGATGACAGGCGCAATCCAGAACAGGATTTTATCCGCCTCAAGAGGAGTGACGAGTTGTTTTCCCACCAGTTTTACCGCATCCGCTACAGTCTGTAAAAGACCATGCGGACCAACCTCAAAGGGGCCAGGTCTGCGCTGTACATGCCCTGCCACTTTTCGCTCGACCCAGATGAGCACAAGGGAATTCAGCGCGATAAAAATGCTGAGCACAACACAAGACACCACCAGCTTTATTAACTCAAAAGGAATTACTATCGGTCCCAGGTTCATAATTCAATTCCAATCTTTCTATCTGTCAATCTCAGGGATAACAAGATCAAGGCTTCCCAGTATTGCCACTGCATCGGCAATCAGCACTCCTTTTGCTACCTCTGCAAAAAGGTTCAGATTGCTCAATCCCGGGGACCTCAGCTTGCAGCGGTAAGGTGTATTACTGCCGTCGCTCACAAGGTGAACCCCTATTTTCCCTCTTGCACCTTCAACGGCAAAATATGCCTCTCCGGCCGGTGCTTTCCATTTGACCTTCGGTGCCCCCTTAACAAGGTAAGGGCCTTCAGGTATATTCTCTATGGCCTGTTCAATTATTCTCAGGCTTTGCTCGATTTCGGCAAGCCTGACATTATACCGACCCATGCAGTCCATGGCAGGATCAGTAGGAATATCATATGTAAATTTGTCATAAATGGAATAGGGTTCGGCCCTGCGCGTATCATAGCAGATGCCGGAACCCCTGACTACCGGGCCTGTTGCCCCGTAGCGTCTGCAGGCATCCACAGAAATATTTCCTATGTCGATGATACGTTCCCTGAGTATAAAGTTGTCTGTCACAAGATCCCTGTACATGGGAAGCCGGCTCCTCAGGTATGGCACAAGGGTCTTTACACCCTCTATGAAATCAGGGGTAATATCGGCTGCCACGCCGCCGGGTCTGAAGTAACTGAAGGTCAGTCTTGCTCCTGTCGGGATCTGCAACAGGTCTAAAATATTTTCTCTGTCTTCAAAGGCATAGAGGATGGGGGTAAAAGCGCCAAGATCAAGGAGGTAGGCTCCCCACCATACAAGATGCGATGCAATGCGGTTCAATTCGCCGGTAATTACACGGATGTATTCCGCCCTTATCGGTACTTCGATATCTCCCAAACGCTCAACCGCTCCTACATATGCCCAGTTCCATGCCAGTGCATGTAAATAATCAACCCTTCCCATATTGGGCATATATTGAAGAAATGTCCTTCCCTCAGCCATTTTTTCATGCATGCGATGAAGGTAGCCGAGTACCGGATCTGCTCTCAGGACATATTCACCGTCTATTTCAATAATGACTCTGAGAACACCATGGGTTGAAGGATGCTGCGGGCCCATGTTCAGGATCATTGTGTTGTCATCAGGGCAGGGCTGCAGCCGATTGGTATAAAAATCCCCTGCGGTTAGATCTGAAAAATTCTGTACTGTCTCAGCCATTATACGTTTTATTCCTCACCCGATGCTTTATCGCCTTTTGTCCCTTTTAAAGGCTTAGTTTCTTCAGCTTTTTCCGGTTTTGAAAATAATGCGTCAATCTCCGGCGAACTGACCTCTACTTCCCCTCGTATCATTAATTCAGAGATTTTTTTTCTTTGGTCCGGTTTTTTTACAAGTGGATGAATGCCTGCATCATCGGGAAGGAGAAGCGGCACAAGATTTTTATGTCCAGTAAAAATAACCCCGTAAAAATCGTGCGATTCTCTTTCATGCCAGTCAGCACCTGAAAAGATGTCCGAAATAGACGGGGCTTCCGGCTTCTCATGGGAAACCATTATCCGGAGGGCAATGCGCCCCGGCGTAACAAAATGGTTAAAATGGTATACCACCTGAAAACCATCCGTGCTGTCCATGGTGCTGATGTCTTCAAGATAATATTCCTCTTTGTAAAGACGCTCCGCAGCCGGAATAATCTGTTCCTGGTTGAGATAGAGGGAATAGAGAAGGCCTGACTTTTCAGGCGGCATTTTTTCTCTTGATAACGCAGGCAGTTCCTTTATCCAGTCAAAACTCACCCTATTTTCCCTCCCCTGAGGCCTCAGGCCACCATCTCCTGCCGGTTATCTTTTCCTGAAGCTCAAACAAGCCTTCAAGAAGCCCCTCAGGCCTCGGCGGGCATCCCGGGACATAGACATCAACAGGTATGACTTTATCAACGCCTTCTACTATATTGTATTGATCCTCAAAAACAAAGGGGCCTCCGGATATTGCACAGTTTCCAAGGGCCATGACCCATTTGGGCGCGGGCATCTGCTCGTAGAGTCTCACAATCGCTGGCGCCATTTTTTTTGTTACTGTGCCTGCCACAATCATGAGATCCGACTGTCTCGGGGAAGGACGGAATACTTCAGCGCCAAACCTGGAGATATCAAAGCGGGCCATTCCAACTGCCATCATTTCAATGGCGCAACAGGCCAGTCCGAAGGACATGGGCCATAGAGACATGCTGCGGCATAGATCAAGGGCCATCTGCGGCAGTTTAAAATTTACAAGCGCAGGTTCGATTATGCTGTTGTGTGTTTTTACTGGATTCGCCGTGGCCACGTAAATACTCCTTTTTTCCAAAAATATATTATGGCTAAGGCAATAATAGCTAAAAATATAAATATCTTAATAAAAGAGATAAAACCCTCAGCTTCAGGGTAGTAGGTTGCTACTGGGAACAGGTAGAGTACATCAACATCAAAGGCAAGGAAGAGAATGGCATAGATATAATAGTTTGCTCCGAAACGACCCCATGAGGAACCTATCGGACGCATGCCGCATTCATAGGGCATACCAATATCACCACCCTTTGATTTCGGTGCCATGAAGATAGCTACAATAAGGGGCATTACTGCGAAAACAATGCCCAGTAACAAAAACATGAGAATTCCAACATGAAGCCAAGTAAATACCATGAATCATCGCCTCAGATCAGTTTATAAAATTAGCATTTAAAGATGAATCAAAAACAAGAAAAGCCTGGCCTTCGAGAGTATGTTATCGGGAGGGTTGAGCTTTGATATCCTAAGAAATTTCAGTTTATATCTCAATTCTTTCAACACTAAAAACACCTTCGTTCAGGTTTCTAAAAATATGTTACTAAATGAATTTACGATCAAATTCAGGATAGTTTCATATTGGAAACCAAAAAAATGGCTGAAACATAAATGAATTATAAGGACGTGTCAATGAAAAAAACGAAAAAGAAAAAAGAATAATATCCGGGATTTCCGGCAAATTCCTTCTAAAATGCAATATTACCCGGAGTTCGGGGAAGGGAATGACATCTCTGATATTGCCCATACCCGTTACAAACTGAATAAGGCGCTCAAAACCAAGACCGAAGCCTGAGTGAGGTGCGGATCCGAATCTTCTCAGGTCAAGATACCACCAGTAATCATCAGGATTTAATCCTCCTGCGTTGATCCTTGAAAGAAGCACGTCATAATCATCTTCTCTCTGGCTTCCGCCTATGATCTCTCCTATCTTGGGAAACAGCACGTCCATGGCCCTGACAGTTTTGTTATCATCATTGAGCTTCATGTAAAATGCCTTGATCTCCCTGGGATAATCGACCAGCACTACAGGCCTGTTGAAGGTCTTTTCACATAAATATCTTTCGTGCTCGGCCTGGAGATCACTTCCCCATTTTACCGGGAACTCGAATGTTTCACCTGATGCAGTCAGTATGTCCATGGCCTCGGTATAGGTAAGGATCTTAAAATCCAGGGATACGATTCTTTCGAGTGTGTCTATAATGGTCTTGTCAATAAAGCTGTTGAAGAGGTTCATATCCTCCTGGCAGTTATCAAGAACATACTTTAATACATACTTTATAAACTCCGTTGCTGTCTCTATATTGCCGTCAAGGTCACAGAAGGCCATTTCAGGCTCCACCATCCAGAATTCAGCAAGGTGTCTGGATGTGTTTGAGTTCTCGGCCCTGAAGGTAGGGCCGAAGGTATATACGTCTCCCATTGCAAGGGCATAAACTTCCGCTTCAAGCTGACCGCTCACTGTAAGATGCGAGGGCATCCCGAAAAAGTCCTGTTCAAAGTCCGGCCCGCCGTCTTTAAAAGGTATTTTGTCCAGTTCAAAGCCTGTTACCCTGAACATGTCGCCGGCACCTTCACAGTCACTTCCCGTAAGGATAGGGGTGTGTATGTAAAGAAAACCCCTTTCCTGGAAAAAATTATGGATTGCCCTGGCCATTGCGTTCCTGACCCTGGCAATGGCTCCAAAGGTGTTTGTCCGGGGTCGCAGGTGCGCGATTGTCCTTAGGAATTCAAAAGAGTGTCTTTTCTTCTGCAGAGGATATGTGTCAGGATCAGCCCAGCCTATCACTTCAATTTCCCGGGCCTGCATTTCCATTTTCTGGCCCTTACCCTGAGAAGGTACAACAGTGCCTGCTGCCCTGATGGAGCATCCGGTCTGAAGTTTTAATATTTCATCCTGGTAATTGGGAAGGGCCGAGTCGGCTATTACCTGAAGATTGCTCAGGCAGGACCCGTCATTCAGTTCAATAAAAGAGAATCCTCCTTTGGAATCTCTCCGGGTCCTGACCCATCCCATCACCGTGATATTTTCTTCTCCCTTATCAAAGGAAAGGAGATGGGCGATCCTGGTTCGCTTCAACGTTATCCCTCTTTCTTTTCAAAGTCTTTCATAAATTCTACAAGACTATTTACCGCTTCTATCGAGGTAGCATTGTAAATGGATGCCCTGCATCCTCCAACGGAACGATGGCCTTTAAGTCCACCCAGTTTGACCTTTGATGCTTCCGCTACAAATTTCTTTTCCAGTTCTTCACTCGGCAGCCTGAAGGTAACATTCATTTTGGAGCGGCTGTCTTTTTCCGCAGTACCTTTATAAAAGTCAGAAATGTCAATAAAGTTGTATAGCTTGTCTGCCTTTTCAGTATTCAGTGTTTCCATGTTTTTAAGGCCGCCTATCGTATTCTCAATCCATTTGAGAACCAGGCCTGTCACATAGATGACAAAGCACGGGGGTGTATTGAACATGGAGTTCTTTTCTGCAAAGGTAGTGTACCTGAGAAATGTCGGGATATTCTGAGGTGTTCTTTCAAGCATGTCCTTTCTGATTATTACCATTGCTGCGCCCGCAGGCCCTATATTTTTCTGTGCACCGGCATATATGAGGCCAAAGGGACTGACGTCAAAGGGCCTGCTTAAAAAATCCGAAGACATGTCAGCAATAAGAGGCACCCCGTTCGCATCCGGAAATTTTGCCCACTGGGTACCCTTGATAGTGTTGTTTGTCGTAAAGTGAAGGTATGCGGCATTGCCGTCTTCTTTTACGTCATACGGAATATATGAAAAGTTCTTTTCCTCTGAGGATGCCAGCACCCTTGTGTCAAGGCCCTGAATTTTGGCTTCCTTGATAGCCTTGGTGGACCATGTGCCTGTATTGACGTAATCGACAGGTTTACCCGGAACATTCAGGTTCATTGGGATCATGCAGAACTGCATGCTTGCCCCGCCCTGGATAAACAGAACATCATAGTCGTCGCCGATGTTCAGCAGTCTTTTGACACGCACAATTGCCGTATCAATGACCTCATCAAAGGCAGCCGATCTGTGGCTGATTTCCGTAATGGACATCCCGGATCCCTTGAAATCAAGGAACTCCTCTTTTATTTCTTCAAGCACGGGCAGGGGCAGAGCCGATGGTCCCGCGTTAAAATTAAAAATCCTGTTACTCATTTATATCTCCTTATAATGTTTGTACTGAAGTCTATAACTTTTTGAGCATTTCCTTTACCGCATTAAATCCTGTCTGATCTTTTTCAAATGGGGGTCTGCCCTCAAGGTCTGCTTCAATGATTTCTCCTGCAAAGGGTATATAACCCAGAAAATCAAAATCCGGCATGTATTCCCTGAAAAACTCCTTATCTTTTTCGCTCCTGATTTTGTTTCCTACAAAACTCAATTTCTTGATGCCTATATCACCTGCAAGCTGCATGATGTGATGTGCGGTTTCAACGCTTCTCCTACCTGGCTCCACAACAACGATGAGCCTGTCAACGGCCATGGCAGTGCCTCTCCCGAGATGCTCAAGGCCTGCCTCCATATCAAGGACAACTGCTTCATCTCTTGCCAGGACTATGTGCCTTACAAGGGCCTTGAGCATAGTGCTTTCAGGGCAGATACAACCACTTCCCCCTGTCTTTACGCCGCCAAGGACCATCAACTTTATATTATCAAGCTTCACCGATAATTTTTCCGGAAGGTCATCTACCTTTGGGTTAAGTTTGAAAAAAGATCCCATTGTGCCTGTTTTTGCTTCGGTTCTCTCTTCGATAATCTCCTTCATTTCGGAGATGGGCGTTATATCGGCATCTTTTTCAACCCCAAGTGCCTGTGCCAGGTTTGCATCAGGATCAGCGTCGATAGCCAGAACCTTTTTTCCGCTTTCTGCAAGTGCCTTGATAAGAAAAGAGGAAAATGTCGTTTTTCCTACACCGCCTTTGCCGCTTACTGCTATCTTCATGGTTTAACCTCATAGTGGAATTAAAAAAGTACAAATATATAATATTATTATTTATTTCAAGCAATATTTAGATATGACTCCATGAAAAGGGCAGCGCCGGAACCGTAGCCTACCCATTAGACGTATTTCTCAACAGGAAAATACTGAGATCTGTCCAAAAAAATGTCAGAAATATTGCCAAAATGTCGTAAGACAGTCATGTCTTATTCTGATAAAAAAATATAATAACTGAGTAATATCCTGATATAACAGGCGAAAATAAGAAATTATCGGTTTTGGCACGAACATTGCTATGTAATATTGTAAATCAATAATGCTTCTCGGGTGTGCGTGAATCTTTTTTGAGATGCAGCTCAAATATAAAACGGGGAGATCGCACTCGGAAATAACGGCTTCTTGGGAAGCATATATTGATAAAAAGGGGGACATTAAGTTGTCTTTTTTTTTGGCTTCCGGCCCCAGTTTCTCACCTAAAGTTATTTTTCTTGACATACATATGCGGGTCTGCAATTTAAACCGGAGATTTTTGGCAGTAAACACCATAAATAAGGCAGGAACTTTAAATAATGCTTGATGACAACGATGTCCATCGTCTTCTATATGATGGAAAAGAAATAACAGTTCTCGGTACGGCCCATGTTTCCCAGAAGAGTGTCGACCTTGTACGGGATATAATAGAAGAAGAAAAACCTGATACAGTCTGTATTGAACTGTGCGATTCAAGGTTTCAGGCCATGACCCAGAAACAGAAATGGCAGGACACCGATCTGTTGAAAGTGATAAAAGAAAAGAAGGCCCCTTTGCTTCTTGCCAATTTTATGCTTGCGTCTATCCAGAAAAAGATCGGGAAAAAGCTGGGCATAAAACCCGGCGAAGAAATGGCCCAGGCAATAAGGTCCGCAGAAATTTCCGGATCTCAGATACATCTGGCTGACCGTGATATAAGGACCACGCTTTCACGGGCATGGCATGCTATTACCTTCTGGGAAAAATTAAAACTTATAGGACAGTTTGCAGCATCCGTAGTAGGGGCAGATGATATCAGCGAGGAAGAGGTTGAGAACCTGAAGAACAAGGATATGCTCGAAACCCTGCTCTCCGAAATAGGAGAGTCTCAGCCCCAGTTAAAAAAGATATTGATAGACGAGAGGGATCTTTATCTTGCTGAGAAAATAAGAAAAGCCCCGGGCGAAAAGATTGTTGCAGTGGTCGGAGCAGGTCATGTCCCCGGAATTAAGCAGGTCTGGAACAGCAATATCGATATTGAAGATCTTGAAAAAAAACCGCCGAAGGGTCATATAGGCTCTATTTTAAAATGGGGAGTACCTGCGATAATAGTCGCTCTTGTTATTGCGGGCTTTTTCATGGTAGGTGCCGAAGCAGGTAAAGAGATGATAAAGTTCTGGTTTATCGCCAATATGGTGTTTGCAGGAATCGGTGCAGCCCTTGCCTTTGCGCATCCCCTCACTATCATCACTGCTGCTGTTGCGTCACCTATTACATCCCTCAACCCGATGATTGCCGCAGGCTGGGTAGCAGGCGCAGTACAGATATTTATCAGCAAACCAAAAGTCAGGGACTTTGAGGCATTGCCTGATGATATTACTTCTTTAAAGGGGTTCTGGCATAACAAGATAACCAGACTGCTTCTCGTGGTGGTACTCACAAATTTGGGCAGCGCTTTGGGTGCATGGCTGTCATTTATAGTGCTGGGTAATAAAGTGAAAATTATTGCCATAATACTGCTGGCTGTTTTGATTCTTGTATCGGTTATTGCCTCTGTTTTAACCAAAAAATCAAAAAATATATAAAATGTATTAATAAATAACCCGGTTCCACTCCGAATGGAACCGTGGCCGTTGTTTTTGTACACAATGGTATGTAGCCGGTATTATATTATATCTTGACTAGACCATGGAACTACTTTTTCTGTGCGACAAGGCTTCTCAATTCCCTGCTGCATTCCTGTAAAAGCGGATTCCAGATATTTTCAACATGATCCCAGAAAAGATTCTGTGCAATGACGAACCTGTTTTGCTTTGATCCTGCCTTTTTCATTTTATTGTCCCAGGACTCCTGGATAGCCCTTAATCTTTTTTTCTGATCCTCATCGCGTGCCTGCTCGATTATTTCATTGATCATTTTTCTTTTTTCAAGTTCAAATGCAAAAAGATTATCCTTGAAAAGCTTATGAAGTCTTTTATGCTCTGATAACGCTTTTTCTTCAACAACCTTACGTTCTTCCTCCCAGTTGAATTCTTCCATTTCCTGATCTCCCTGTTGAGTTAATTAAACCTGCGCCTGCCTTTGTCCGGTGAACAGGTTTAACCAGTCCGGAACTAATAGTAAAATTATATACTTTTAGTTCTAACTGTGTCAATATTCAATACAATATATTGCGATCATGATTGCATGGGGTGGTATTTGTTGTATATTTACGTTTGGTTTTTAAGTGTGAAACGATCATATTATGGTATGCTCATGCTTATATTATTATTGATTGTTGATGTTTTATATGAATAATTATGACCAGGTTTTTACTTTGCCCTATGAAAAAAATATTTTTTATCAGTCCCTGCTTTTTTCGTTCGGGAGCGTCAAATGACAGAAAATAACAGCGATGTAACCAGTTCCTTTAATCTTTATGAAACACAGAGAATAGCGCATATAGGAAGCTGGGAAATGGACCTGAAGACAGGGGCCTTTATGTGCTCCGATGAAATGAAAAGAATCTGGAGTGTTCGAGACGATCAGGACGCAAATATTCTTGAGATTATGCAAAACAAAACCCATCCCGATGACCGGGATAAACTGAAGCGGGCAGTTCAAAGATCAGTCAATGAAAGTCTGCCCTATGATGTAGAGTATCGGATCATTGATGAGAATGGAAACGTCAGGCACCTGAATTCCCGTTCAAGGATTACTATGAATTCACAGGGCAGGGCCGTTCGTCTCTATGGTATCTGCCAGGATATAACAGAGCAGAAAAAGAGGGAGGAAGAACGATTACTAAATGAAAAAAGACTGCTTCAGATCCAGGAAATAGCACATATAGGTACTTATGAATTTAAACCTAAAACCGATGAGCTCTGGTGGTCTGATGAAACTTACAGGATCTTTGGCATTAACGATAAAAAGGGGATTACCTTTGAAAGGTACCTGGAGTGCATTCATCCGGATGACATTGATCGATTGAAGGCCCTGAGTGAGGTTGGGGAGGAGGATTACTATGTTGAATACAGGATTATCCGCCCTGATGGTGAAATCCGGTATATTTCGACATTTGTCGGAAAACATGAATACAGAGATGGTGAACGTTACATTATAAGGGGAACTGCCCAGGATATAACCGAGCAAAAATTGATGGAGCAGGAGAGAAATCAACTGGAATCGAAACTTCATCATGCCCAGAAGATGGAGACAATAGGTACCCTGGCAGGTGGGGTTGCCCATGATATCAATAATATACTGGGTGTTATAATCGGCAACACCGAGTTGTGCCTGGATGATGTGCCCGAATGGAGCCCGGCATATTCAAATCTGCAGGAAATAGTAAAGGCAGTGCTCAGGGCAAAGGAGGTCATACATCAACTGCTTACCTTCAGCCGGAATATCGATATTAAAAAGGCCCCGACTGATATTGTATCGGTTGTTGACGATTCCCTGAAATTCCTGAGGTCAACCATTCCCGCGACCATAGGGATAGAAAAACAGATAAATATAACAAATCCCAATATTATTGCAGATTCCACCCAGATAAACCAGATTATCCTGAATATTTGCGCTAATTCGGCTCAGGCAATGGAAGAAACAGGCGGATTGATAAATATAAAGATGGAAAATATTACAGTCAGCCATTCTCATGAAAACGGGGAAGATATCCTGGCCAATGGTGAATACATTAAAATGGTCATATCGGACAATGGTCCCGGCATTTCCCCTGCTATACATGAAAAAATCTTTAATCCCTATTTTACCACAAAAGAAGTAGGCAAGGGATCGGGTATGGGGCTGGCTGTTGTCCAGGGAATAGTCAAAAAACATAAGGGGATGATCACTGTAAAAAGCGACGTAGGCAAAGGGGCCACTTTTACTATTCTTTTACCCGGCATAAATGAAGACAGGGGCGAAAAGAACAGGGAAGATAAAAACCCAGCCTTTGCCGGGAAGAGGATACTGTTTATCGACGATGAAATCCAGATAACCAGAATTGCGACACGCATTCTTGAAAGCCTTGGATATGTAATCGACCCCCGGACAGATCCCCGGGAGGCACTGGAATTATTCAGAGAAAAACCGGAAAGTTATGACCTTGTTGTTACGGATATGTCCATGCCACAGATGAACGCGCTGATGCTTTTTAAAGAGGTCAGAAAGATAAGATCCGATATTCCGGTCATACTCTCTTCAGGGCACAACCCGTTGATAGATGAAAAAAGGGCCGAAGAAACAGGTTTCTCGGCATATATCCTGAAGCCGTTCACCAGGGCTGAGCTGGCAGCTTCCGTCCTGAACGCATTTAAAAAAACCGGACAGAAAAAATGAACTGCCCTGCCGCAGGGCGTGGGGATATCTTAAAGGCAATGTAACGCCGTACGGCGGAGAAACTTGTCTGCCTTTGGCAGATTAAACCCCTGTCTGATCAGCTGTTTACTCTTCTTAGAATAGTGAAGGGCGGCAGGTCAGAATCAACAATAATGAATTGTGAATGGTTTGCTTCTTCGAGTTTCAGATCGTTTTTTGTAACAAGGGGAGAACTCATCCGTATTTCTGAGAGTGATCCGTCGGTATTCAATACCTCCAGCACCTCTCCTGCATGTATCTTGTTTCTAACTTCAAGGACAGGCTTCCCTTCATGTTTTTCTTCAATTATATTTCCTACAAAGATCGAATCAGAATGGGAACCGCTGTCTTCCAGCTGGTAGTCCTTTTCATCGATATATCCCTTCATAAAACCGGAGGACAGCCCCCTTGTAGGGACCCGGCCCAGCATCGCAAGGCTCTGCTCTTTTGTGAATTTTTTTCCATCCAGCACCTGCCTGTAATAGGACACTACCGTGGCAAGGTAGTGGATGGATTTCATCCTGCCTTCTATTTTTACTGATTCTATTCCTGCTTCCATGAGGTCAGGAAGATATTCGAACAGCGCAGTGTCTTTGCTGTTGAAAAGATACAGCCCCCGATCATCTTCAAATACAGGCATATATTTTCCGGGTCTTGTCTCTTCGACAAGGTGGTATTTCCACCTGCACGGGTGCTTGCATTCGCCGCGATTCGCCCTGTACCCGGTCAGATAATCACTTATTGCGCATCTGCCCGAATAGGAGAAACACACTGCGCCGTGGATAAATACCTCTGTTTCGATTTTGCCTTTTGTTTTTCGGGCAATCTCCTTTATCCTATCGATGGAAAGCTCTCTTGCAAGTATAACCCTTGAGGCCCCGAGTTCGTGATAGGCAAGGGCGGCCTGATAACTGGTGGTATTTGCCTGGGTGCTTATAAACAGCCCGGCCTTTAGCTTGAGTTTTTTTAGTTCCCTCAAGACACCTATGTCCGAGATAATAAAGGCATCCGCTTCTATTTCATCCAGTTTTTGGGCAGTACCGGTGATCCTGTCGAATTCCTCAGAAAAAGGGTAAATATTAAGGGTAACATACCCCTTTTTCCCCCTGTTGTGAAGATAGTCAATTCCTTCCTGTGCGTCATCCATGCTGAAATTTCCAGCGAAACTTCTTAAGGACCCGAATTCCGTACCAAAATATACAGCATCTGCACCATAGGTAACAGACCATTTGAGTTTTTCAAGATTGCCTGCAGGGGCAAGTAGCTCCATAACTTTTATCCTTTTTTATAATATGACGCGCTTTATAACAGATTTTTACATGTTAGAATACCATGAAATTATATTTGACTGGCACTGTTGCCATATGCTAAATGCTTTAAATTTTAGGGGCGGGATATGAAGATTTTACAATACTCTGATGATGGCAGGACCCGGCTTGGCCTGGTCGAAGGTGACAATATCTTTCCGGTTGATTTTTCAGGTGATATGGTCGATTTTATTTCCGAAACACCCGAAATTGTCAGGAAGGAACCACCAGTATCCATTGACAAGATTGATGTAGCCCCTGCTTTAACCAGGCCTTCAAAAATAATATGTGTCGGCTTGAACTACCTGGCTCATATCAAGGAAAGTCCCGGAGAGGTGCCGGAAAACCCCGTGCTTTTTTCAAAATTCTCCACCTGTCTTCTTGCCCATAAAAAACATATTACCTGGAATACCAATCTCACTAAAAAGGTGGATTTTGAGGCTGAGCTGGCGATAGTAATCGGCAGGACTTCATATAACTGTACTTCCGAGGAAATGATGAAAAATGTCTTCGGATATACATGTGCGAACGATGTTAGTGCAAGGGATCTCCAGTTCGGTGACGGGCAGTGGGTAAGGGGGAAATCGCTCGACACATTCTGTCCCCTCGGGCCATGGATAGTCACAGGTGATGAGATAAAGGACCCAAATTCGCTTTCAATAACATGCAGGCTTAACGATCAACTGATGCAGGACAGCAATACGGATTTGATGATCTTCAAGGTTCCGGAACTGTTAAGTTTTATCTCCCGCGCTTTTACACTTTTCCCAGGGGATGTCATACTGACCGGAACACCCGATGGTGTCGGGACATTCAGGGAGCCTTCCATATACATGAAGGCCGGTGACAAGGTTACTGTCGAAATAGAAGGGATCGGAAGGCTTACAAATTACTGCAGGACAGTGACTGTATAAACCGGTTGGTTTTTATACCTTGTCGTAATGACTGAACTGCATGCTGTATGTGGCCCTGCCCTGTGTTACTGACCTGAGTGATGTGGAATACCCGAACATCTTTGACAGCGGCACGCTGGCATCTATTACCTGTATGAGCCCCTTGGCAGTTATTCCTTCTATTTTGCCTCCCCTTGAATTGAGGTCCCCGATTACTTCGCCCATGAAATCTTCGGGCACCAGGACCTCGACCTCCATGACAGGCTCCAGCAGCTGGGGATCTCCTTCGACGCATGCGTTATTGAAGGCCATGTTTGTTGCTACCTTGAAGGCCATTGCGTCCGAAGCCGCTTCATCGATTTTTACATCGTATAGTGTGGTTTCTACATCAATAACAGGATATCCCATCATGATACCGCTTGAAGCCGCCTCGTCGATTCCTTCCTTTACTGCGTCAATAAACTCCTGGCTCAGCGCAGGGTTGGTGCACTTGTTTACAAACTGGTTTCCGCTTCCCCTTGCAAGGGAGGAAATCTTTATTTTAACGCCTGCGAAGTGTTTCTGGCCGCCAAGTTCCCTTTCAAATATCTCCTCATGCTCCACATCCTTTGATATGGTTTCTCTGAATACGACCTGCTGTTTACCCTGGTTTGTCTCTACCTGGAATTCTCTCTTTATCCTTTCTATAATTATTTCCAGGTGGAGCTCTCCCATGCCGGAGATCAGGATCTGGCCTGTCTCATCGTCTATCCTGTATTTGAAAGTGGGGTCTTCATCCGAAAGCTTTGAAAGCACATCCAGGAGCTTGTCCTGATCCTGTATCTTTTTGGGTTCCATTGCAACTGAGATAACAGGTTCATTCACGGTAATAGGCTCAAGCAGGATAGGTTTATCCTCGGTACACAGGGTATCGCCCGTAGTGGAAATTTTAAGGCCCATAACAGCAACAATATCACCGGCGGATGCAGTTTCGATCCGCTCGCGTTTATTCGAATGCATCTTGAGGAGTCTCGACAGTTTTTCTTTAATCCCCTTGCCGGGATTGTATACCGTATCACCGGCATTTACAGTGCCTGAATAAACCCTCATATAGGTCATCTTCCTGCCCTGATCCATCATGACCTTGAAGACAAGTGCGGAAAACGGCCCCCTGGGGTCGGACTCCCTTTTTTCCTCAGCGCTGCTATCGGGCAAATGTCCCTTGATGGCCGGTACATCAATGGGTGAAGGCAGGTAGTTTACTATTGCATTGAGAAGGAGCTGGACACCTTTGTTCTTTAAGGCCGTCCCGCATAAGATGGGGACGCACTCAAGCCTAACCGTTGACTGGCGTATTGCATTTTTAAGATCCTGATCATCTATCTCTTCCTCGGCCAGATATTTTTCCATTATGCTGTCATTATATTCCGATATGGTCTCAATGATCTGATCACGGTACATCAGTGCATCATCAATCTGGTCATCAGGTATGGGTATCTCCTTGTATTGAGCGCCAAGTGTATCTTCTTCCCACACAATAGCCTTCATCTTCAAAAGATCTATGATCCCCTTAAAGTTATCTTCAGCACCCCAGGGCAACTGAAGGATAAGAGGTTTAATACCGAGGCGTTCCTTCATCATTTCGACGACCCTGAAGAAGTCCGCTCCAATACGGTCCATTTTATTGATGAACGCCATTTTGGGAACTTTGTAATGGTCTGCCTGATGCCATACTGTCTCGGACTGGGGCTCGACCCCGCCGACAGCGCAGAAGACACCTATAGCCCCGTCGAGTACCCTCAGGGATCTTTCTACCTCAATGGTAAAATCAACATGGCCGGGCGTATCTATGATATTTATTATATGATTGTTCCAGTTGCATGATGTTACAGCCGAGGTGATGGTAATGCCTCTTTCTCTTTCTTCGAGCATCCAGTCCATTGTGGCTTCGCCATTATGGACCTCGCCCATCTTGTGGACCTTTCCTGTATAGAACAGAATTCTTTCAGTAGTGGTTGTCTTCCCTGCATCAATATGGGCAATGATGCCTATGTTTCTTGTATATGTAAGTTTCGGAACCGGCGGCATATTTTAAAACACTCTGGTATAAAGCTGTTAATAGCTGTTAATAATAGATCAATAATTTTTTAATAATATGTCTTAACGATACGGATTATAAGGATTTATAGAATTCCCGATCGCGACCGTTTGACATGAGGCGTAAATTTAAGGTATCCTGCTCCGCCTGTCAAGGTATTTAGAGAGGATTATATTATTGTCCGGTTATACGCAAGATAAGCTGATGAATATGTTCGGGCTGATGTTCGAACGCTTCGGAACGCAGCACTGGTGGCCTGGAGACGGGCCGTTTGAGGTAATGGTAGGCGCCATACTGACTCAGAATACAAACTGGTCAAACGTAGAAAAGGCCATCGCAAACCTTAAAAGAGAGAATCTCCTTTCTGCCGGAGAGATACATGCAGTTCCGGCTGAAAGACTGGCAGAATACATCAGGCCTGCCGGATATTATAATATCAAATCCGTGAGGCTCAAGAACCTTGCGGGTATGCTGGCCGAACAGTATGCATGCGACATATTCGGGCTTTTTAACGAGGATATTGAAACCCAGCGCAGGACATTGTTATCAGTAAAGGGCATCGGTCCTGAAACAGCAGACAGCATCATTCTATATGCTGCAAAAAAGCCTGTTTTCGTTATAGACGCATATACATACAGGATACTGAACCGGCATAATGTCGTTGATGAGCAGGTGACATACGAAGAACTTCAGGATCTGTTTATGTCAAACCTGCTGCCTGATCATGAGCTCTTTAATGAATTCCACGCGCTCATTGTGAGGACAGGCAAAGAGTATTGCAAAAAAGTCCCGAAATGCGATAACTGCCCCCTCAACGGATGGGGATTTTAATGGATACTCATGTATTAAACATAATATGAACCTATGAGTAATATTTCCAAAAAAACAACTGTTTTCGTCACGATAGCCCTGGTGCTTATTATTTTGGCAGGTCTTGGTACTGGTCTCTGGATACACTTTACCAGCCCGGTCCTTGAAAAAGGCGATGATAAGATAGTTACCATAAAAGAAGGAATGCGCCTGAAGGAAATATCAGAGATGCTGGAAAAGGATGGGCTGATAAAAAACAGCACAGTATTTATACTGTGGGCCAGGATAAAGGGCTACAGCAGAATGATAAAGGCAGGGGAATATCGCCTTAATCCTGCCATGCCAGCTGGGAAGATTATGGAGATGTTTACACGGGGTGAAATCGTTGCCCATGTGGTAACCATCCCCGAGGGATTCTCAATAGAGCAGATTGCAGATGTGCTTTCTTCCAGTGGTATTATTGATAAAGAGAAATTCCTTTTGTATACCGGGCAAAACGGCATTGAAAAAAAATACGGGCTGGAGGGACCTGGCCTGGAGGGATATCTGTACCCTGATACGTATAAGTTTGCCCTGGGTTTAAATGCACGGTCTATAGTCGATAATATGATCAGGCGATTCAAGGAAGTAATATCCCCGTTCAGGGGCAGGATAGCGGAATCGGGAATGTCCCTGCATGAGATTATAACCCTGGCCTCAATCGTTGAGAAGGAAACAGGAAGAGCGGATGAAAGACCGCTTATAGCCAGTGTCTTCTTCAACCGGTTGAGAAGAAATATGAGGCTTGAAAGTGATCCGACAGTTATATACGGTATTAAAAATTTCTCGGGCAATCTTAAAAAAACTGACCTTACAGCCTATAGTCCTTACAATACCTATGTTATCAGGGGGCTTCCCCCCGGTCCGATAGCAAATCCGGGCCTTGATTCCATTAAAGCGGTCCTGTATCCGGCCAGAACAAAATTCCTTTATTTTGTATCAAAAAATGATGGTTCTCATTACTTTTCAGACAACCTCAGGGATCATAACCGTGCGGTTTATACGTATCAGAAAAAAAGGCATAGATGATATTCTGGGTCATACTTTCCAAAGAACGATCTACAGACATAAGGTATGCGGTGTGAGGCATAAGGTTTATGGCGTGAGGTTTAAACTTCCTTTATATCGCTTCTAAAACGCACGCTGCGCGCCCTATCTTTTTTTTGGCATCATAAATGCATTTATTATATACAGGTTTGCAAGTCTAAATAGGGAAATAAGGTATCTGTGTAAATTTATTTATAAAAAATGGCATTTTTTAGGTTTTTAAATTATATAAAAGAGGATAATGTATTAAAATTAATACAGAGTAAATATCTAGTGTATTAAATATGAAAAACTTTTAACCATTTTATTACAGTAAGAAAGGATTAAAAAAATGCTCGCATTAATACTCATAATAATAGTTACCTGTTTCAGCATATTTGTAAGCTGCTCCATTCACCCGGGGAATATTACATGGGTGGATTATTATCAGGGGGGAATGGTTGGCTTTTTAATAAGCGGCATTATATTGCAGGTTTCCAATAAATGGAGAAGGGTAAAAGAGTTTCAGAAAAACTATCAATCCTTCCTGAGCCTTATAAAAAACTGGAATTAACCGGCAATTCTATATCCTGCCTGATCGCGTTATTTTGGTTTTTTCCGCCCACCGGATAAAAATCAATAAAGTGCCCATGCCTGCCCTTAATATGATTGACAGGGCAGGTAAAAAAATAAATAATAACATCTTCAGAAATTAGAAATAACTATATATTGTTTTTTTAGGCTTGACATACCCCAATATGTCGGTGTAATTAGTCAGACACTCACATAAAATGTTTGCTCAATCTATCTGCTGTATTCATACATTTCTTGGGTTATTTCTGTTGTCCTTTGAGGGAGGGGCCAATGATCAACTTCAATCCGGGATTTCCGGAAAATAATTTGGGGCCGGTTTTTTTTCTGTAATGATTTTAGTTTTCTGAGGGTATTGCTTATGTTCGAAAAGATTAAAAAACGTGATGGAAGGATTGTTGAATTTGACTCTTCAAAAATAACAGCCGCAATGATAAAGGCCGGAAAGGCAACGGGTGAATTCGGCGAGAGAGAGGCCAGAAAGCTCACCCTTCATGTGCTCACACTTGCCCATGAATTAAGGCTTGGCGACCAGCCCGAAGTAGAGGAGGTCCAGGATATAGTGGAAAGGGTACTCCTTGACACCCCGTTTTACAAAAGTGCAAAGGCCTATATCCTTTACAGGGAGCAGCATGCCCAGATCAGGGCCATATCTACAAAGTCGAATATTGATCTTGTTGACCACTACATCCAGAAACTGGACTGGAAGATCAAGGAAAACAGCAATATGTCCTTTTCCCTTCAGGGATTGAACAATTATATCTCGTCCGATGTAACCTCAGAATACTGGCTTAACAGCATCTATCCCCCGGAAATCAGAAATGCCCATAAAGGCGGTGACATACACGTGCACGACCTGAGCCTTCTTTCGGTCTATTGTGTGGGCTGGGACCTTAAAGACCTGTTGATCAACGGGTTCAAGGGAGTGGAAGGCAAGGTGGAAAGCGGTCCGCCAAAACATCTGAGATCGGCCCTCGGTCAGATCGTAAATTTTTTCTATACCCTGCAGGGTGAAGCTGCGGGCGCCCAGGCGTTATCCAATTTCGATACCCTGCTCGCACCGTTCATCAGGTTCGATAACCTGGGCTACAAAGAAGTAAAGCAGGCAATGCAGGAATTTGTATTCAATATCAATATCCCCACCCGTGTCGGGTTCCAGACACCGTTCACCAATATCACCATGGATCTCTATGTCCCTTCCATACTCAAGGACAATTATGTTATTGTCGGCGGAAGGGAGCAGGACCTGAAATACTCCGAATTTCAACCTGAAATGGATATCCTTAACAGGGCCTTTGCAGAGGTAATGATGGAAGGCGATGCAAAGGGCAGGGTATTTACCTTTCCGATACCCACCTATAATATCACCGCTGATTTTGACTGGGAAAATCCAAACCTTGACAGTGTATGGAAGATGACCGGCAAGTACGGCATCCCTTATTTTTCAAACTTTGTAAACTCCGACATGTCTCCCGAAGATGCGAGGTCCATGTGCTGCCGTCTGAGGCTCGATAACCGTGAACTGATGAAAAGGGGAGGAGGGCTCTTCGGCGCAAATCCTCTGACCGGCTCCATTGGTGTTGTGACCCTGAATCTTCCAAGGATAGGTCATCTTGCCGCAAACGAACAGGACTTCTTTGAAAGACTCGGCAGAATGGTAGACCTGGCTTCCAAAAGCCTGGATATAAAACGAAAGGTGCTCGAACGCTTTACCGAGAACAATCTATACCCCTATTCGAAATTCTATTTGAGAGAGATAAAAGAAGGATCGGGCAGATACTGGAAAAATCATTTTTCCACTATAGGTATTATAGGTATGAACGAGGCCTGCCTGAATTTCATGGGCAGTGATATTGCAAGTGAGACCGGAAGGAGATTCTCCCTCAAGGTAATGGATTATCTGCGCCATACCATTGCTGCAATTCAGGAAAAGACCGGCGATATCTACAATCTTGAGGCAACCCCGGCAGAGGGGACAACCTACAGGCTCGCCAAAAAAGATAAAGAAAAATATCCCGATATTATCTGCGCCAATGAAGATGTATATAAAACAGGCGGAGAGCCTTTTTATACAAACTCCACACAGCTTCCTGTCAACTACTCCGACGACATATATGAGACCCTCATGCTCCAGGACGAACTCCAGACAAAATACACCGGTGGTACTGTAATGCATATATATCTCGGCGAGAATATAAGCGAAACAGACATGGTCAAGGCCCTTATTAAAAAAGTAGTGTCCGGATTCAGGCTTCCCTATCTGACGCTTTCACCAACCTTCAGCATCTGCCCTTCACACGGTTATCTCACAGGAAACCAGGAGAAATGCAGTGTATGCGGTACGGATACGGAAGTATATTCAAGGGTCGTGGGATATTTAAGGCCTGTAAAGCAGTGGAACAATGGCAAGCAGCAGGAATTCAGTATGAGAAAAATGTTCAAGGCGGCATAGAAAGATAGCAATGAACGTCGGAGGAATGCAGAAAAATTCATTGATAGATTATCCGGGCAAACTGAGTTGCGTAATATTTCTGTCCGGTTGTAATTTCGACTGTCCCTATTGCCATAACCCGTCGCTTGTCAGGGGGACTGATGAATGTCCGGCCTCCTTAAGCGGTGACGGTCTTTATGGATTTCTTAAAAGCCGAAAAGATTTTCTTGACGGGGTGGTGATTTCCGGCGGAGAGCCTACTCTTTCGAAAAACCTTGTCAAGCTTTGTGAAGCCATCAAGGGGCTGGGCTACTCCATCAAGCTCGATACAAACGGCAGCAGGCCAAAGGATCTTAAGTTTTTACTGGAGAATAGGCTTGTCGATTACATTGCCATGGATATAAAGACTGATCCGTCCCGCTATAATCCGCTTATATCCAGGGGATGCAACCCTGATGACATCCTTTCAAGTATCCAAACGATAATGGAAACCGCACCCGATTATGAGTTTCGCACTACATGTGTAAAGGGATTTGTCGACAGGGAGACAATCGGCGGTATCGTAAAAATAATCAAAAATGCCAAACTGTATGCCCTTCAGAATTTCCACAGGGCAGAAATTCTTCATCCCGAGTATTTCAAAAATGAATCTCCGGAATTTTCAGGACCCGAGCTGTTGACATTTAAATCGATTGCCGAGCCATGGGTTCAGGAGTGCATAGTACGCTGACGGTGTGCAGAGTGCAAAGCGCAAAGAATAAAAAGACAGAAATCAGGAACTAGGAAATAGAAAATAGAAAAGCAGGCTGTCAGGTTATAGGCAGTAGTCAATAGATAACGCAAAAAGCATAGGGATATAGAAATTAGCAACCTGTAGGGGCACGGTGCGCCGTGCCCTTGTTTTTGTAGCGGACAGAGAAGGGTATCAGAAAGCATCTAATATTCCAGTATCCAGTACATGTTATTAAACGCTATGCGCTTTGCCCCATGCGCTATGCTATTCCTTTTCCTTGAATTTTCTTGACAGCTCCATATGTCTCTTTTGTGCGGAAAGATCTTCCTTTCTCAGGCGTATGGACTTTGGAGTCACTTCCACCATCTCATCGTCCCTTATAAACACAATGGCGCTTTCAAGAGAAAGTGGACGCGCCGGTGACAGGAGCACATTGTCGTCCTTTCCGGCAGCACGCATGTTTGAAAGCTTTTTTTCCTTGCACGCGTTTACATTGATATCGTTCTCCCTGTTATGCTCACCGATAACCATTCCCTCATAAACCTGATCACCGGGTATAATAAAGAGCCTTCCTCTTGGTTCCAGGTTGAAAAGCGCATAGGCAACAGCGCTTCCCTGCCGGTCAGCGACTATGGAACCGCTGAACCTTGAAGGAAATTCTCCTCTGAAATCGTCAAAACCTTCAAGATATGAGTTCATGATACCGGTGCCCCTGGTCACTGTTAAAAAATCGTCCCTGAATCCTATGAGACCGCGCGAGGGTACTGTAAACTCCATCCTGACTCTGCCTGTCCCATTGTTAACAAGGTTTATCATCTTGCCCTTTCGCAGCGACAGTTTCTCGGTCAGAATCCCCATGAATGCCTCTTCAGCATCGATATAAAGATGTTCTATGGGTTCCTGCTTTTTTCCGTTTACTTCCTTCAGGATAACCTCTGGCCTGCCAACACAAAATTCGAATCCTTCCCTGCGCATAGTTTCTATGAGTATGGCAAGCTGGAATTCGCCTCTGCCCTTTACTAAAAAGCTGTCTTTGTCTTCCGATTCATCCACCTTTACAGCAACATTGCTAAGGGTTTCTTTGTACAGACGTTCCTTTATTTTGCTGGACTGGACATGTTTTCCTTCCTTGCCGGCGAGTGGAGAAGTATTTATGGTGAATCTCATGGATACAGTCGGTTCTTCCACGGATATCCTTTTTAATGCCTTTGGAAATTCCCTGGTGCATATGGTGTCTCCGATCTTTACATCATCGATTCCGGAGAGTACAACTATGTCGCCGGGGCCGGCCTGTTTAACCTCTTTGAGATTGACTCCCTCATAAACCTGTATCTTTGTTACCTTGAGGGGCGTTTCGGATTCGTTTTCTCCCATGCATACAAGGTTGTCATTGAAGTTTACATAGCCGTTTACCACCCTGCCTACCGCGAGCCTCCCCATGTATGATGAATACCCGAGGTCAGCCACCAGCATCTGAAAGGGTTCTTTTGGGTCAAAGGATGGGGGAGGGGTCTTTTCGATTATGGTATCAAACAGCACTTCGAGATTATCCGTCCTGTCATTAAGTTTTTTCTTTACTATACCGTCCCTTCCTATGGCGTAAAGGATGGGGAATTCTATCTGTTCATCATTTGCACCCAGGTCGATGAACAGGTCATATATCTCATTGAGTACCTCCTGGGGCCTCGTGTCCTGCCGGTCTATCTTGTTTATTACAACTATAACCTTAAGACCTGCCTCAAAGGTCTTTTTCAAGACAAACCTGGTCTGAGGAAGGGGGCCTTCGGACGAATCAACCAGGAGCAATGCCCCGTCCGCCATGGTAAGCGCCCTTTCAACCTCACCTCCAAAATCCGCATGGCCGGGTGTATCTATGATATTTATCTTGGTGCCCTTCCACACTACTGAGCAGTTTTTAGCGGCTATAGTAATGCCGCGTTCCTTTTCAAGTTCCATGTTGTCCATAAGTCGGTTTTCAACCTCCTGGCCCTCCCTGAAAAGACCGCTCTGCTTGAACATGGCATCAACAAGCGTTGTCTTGCCATGATCGACATGTGCGATGATTGCTATGTTTCGTATATTTATATTCTGTTCCAATCTGTTCATATTTAAGCATTTACCTCTAATATAAAAAAGAAAGGGAGCGGACTCCCCCTGATAGTTTAGCCTGAAACCTCAAATCTGAGTAGTGAAAAAAAATAACCAAACTATATAACATATTATAATAAATAAAAGAAAGATATTTAATTAGTGTCCATCCAAAAACTATCGTTTTTGGATTCGAGCGATCAGCCTTGAGCGTTCAGCAATTAGCTTAAGACATTAAAAACAAAGACTTAGCTTACTGCTGATAGCTGACCGCTGAAGGCTGCATCCAGAATTTTCTTCTTTCTGGATGGGAACTAATTAAAATGTTACACAATGATTTTACATTCTGGAGGCGGGGACGTGCAATAAAAACAGGCGGACGCCCCGAATACTGCATCGGGATCTTCGACAAGGGCTGCCCCTACAATGCTTCGGTTATCTCAAGGGAACGGGTAAGAGCCATTAATACTTTTTCAGCTGCTCCTTTGTACATGTTTCCCAGAGCCTGCATTCATTCCCATTTTCCTTTACAGGAAACACAAGCACTACGGCCTTGAAATCCTGGTATACTGCCTTTACCTTTTTCCCGATCCTGACAATGTCATCATTCTGCAGGACGTGGCCGTCCTCAGTTTTGACAATAT
The DNA here is from genome assembly GCA_963815145.1 of uncultured delta proteobacterium. Lineage (GTDB taxonomy): Bacteria > Desulfobacterota > DSM-4660 > Desulfatiglandales > HGW-15 > JAAZBV01. Next base: position 339,310 of record CAWFFS010000010.1, on the reverse strand, counting down.
CTGCACCTGTTCTTTTTAATACTTCTTTTACCGGAAGGATATCATTTATATTACCGATTATAAACTGCCCCTTGAATCTGCCGTCATTACCCGTGAGCCTTAAACCAGTGCCTGCAAGGGCGCCGATTATACCGTCTCCTGTACCTCCATGCTCAGACAGGTGGATGTTAAGGGACTCTGCAAGATCATAGGCTATTTTTTTATTAAGGATTGTGTTCTTGGCCCTTTTTCCATATTCAATAAGGGTTGACCTTGAAGACAGTTTCTCCGGATTTACTATGCACAGTCCGGGGTCCGAGCCCGGAGCGCTCTCCCTGATTAAGAAACCCTGGCAAAATTCCGTAATGCGACCCAGGTTTCCGTCCTTTATTTCCGCTTCAAAGCACATTGAGCTGTTGTGTGACGTATATGGTATGTCTTTGTGCACATAAAGCTGATGGCGGGTTATCGGGCTTCCCTTGCCCAGCCCCTCTTTTTCAAGTAATCCTATCAGGTCCGATGCCAGGTGTCCTGTGCCCGGTGTCTCGAGGTTATCCGTATCGTCTATAGCTATAAGTACCTTCACCTTTATTCTCCACTCCTGTTGCCTGTTTTCTGTTTCCTCTTTCCTGTTTTTGCTTTCCTGTTCTCTTCAGGGGCATATTTCGGCTTTCTTCTCAGTTCTCCATCCAGAATATCCTCCACCTTTGAATCAGTAAGTTCATAATTGAAAAAAGTCTTGTAATAATTTTTTGTTTCTCTTTCCATGTTAATGTCCCTGAATAAATCAGGATATACCTTTTTTGCCGTCCAGAGGATCGCCATGGGTGTTTCAATGGAGCCGGGATGCCCCCACCGCGATATTGCTATGGGCATCTGATAGACCCGCCTGTTTTTCACGGCATCAACGGCAGCCCATTTTCTGTCTTGCAGAATGAGCTTTCGTGCTTCCGGTTCATTGACCAGTATTACCTGCGGGTTCCAGAAGAGTATTCTCTCAAGGCTGACGAAATTTTTCCCTTCAAGTATGTCTGCCGAATGGTTGAATGCAACATTTATAACTCCTGTTATCCTCAGCCAGTCTGTTGTAAGGTCGTTATCAAGCGTTGTTCTTGTTGCCTCGTTTTCTGAATAGTAGAGCCTTAACCTCTTGTCTTCCGGCAGTTTATCTGTTACTGCCTTTACCCGATCTACAATTTTTCTGTAATAACTGTTGTATTCCTCGGATTTTTTTTCTCTGCCAATGGCCTTTCCTATTATTGTAATGGCCTTCTGCTGGCTCTTGATATCGGAATAATCGATTATGATGGTAGGTATCCCGAATCGATCAAGCTTTTCCATTTCGCGCCTGTCTCCGGACATGTCACCGGGCATGAAAAGTACGTCAGGAGCAGCTTTTAACAGTTCTTCCATGTTTATGGCCCCCTGTACCTTTGGGACCATGGTGTTTTTTATGGAAGGGCATATATTGAGGAGCAGTGAGTCACGCTTCAGGCCGTTTGATACTGCAACTATATCATTTCCCCTCCCGAGCATGGTTACGACATGGCCGGTGAATAGATACATACAGGCAATACGATTAATTTTTTCAGGGACCTTTACTTTTCTCCCGGTACAGTCCGTGACCGTAATGAAGCCTTTATTCACACCCTGCTTTTCACCAGCCATTGCGATCGTCGGTAATGCCGTCAATGTAAGGAGAAACAGCAGGGATAAAAGATATGCTGCCTTTATGATTTTGTCTTTCAATTTATTTTCTCACTGTCTTAAGCGGAATTATGCGTCTGCGTTCATTTCCGCCGTTATCGCCATAGAAAAAAAGGCTCGATTCAACCCCATAGAGTTCTTCTATTCTTTTCTCATTCAATATCTCGCCGGGTGCCCCATTAGCAATGAATTCGCCGTTCTTAAGTAATGCGATATCTATATTCAGGTTATTGTCCTCAAAGTAAAATGCATGATTCGGGAAATGCGTTGCCATTAGAACTGATATCTCCTTTTCCTTTACGAGATTCATGATTGTTTCAAGGACAACGAGCTCATGCCTGAAGTCCAGATGGGCGGTTGGTTCATCCATAATTATAAGGGATGTGTTCTGTGCCAGGGCCCTGGCGATCATGACGAGCTGCAATTCTCCCCCGCTCAGCTGTGTATAGGGTCTTCGCTTCAGATGATATATCCCGGTCAGTTTGAGTGCGTTTCTCGCTATTTCCCTGTCGTTTTTGGAGGGGGCTGAAAATATACCTGTATAGGGTGCCCTCCCCATCATTGTTACATCTATCACCCTGTATGGAAAGGCGCTTTCATGCCGCTGGGGCACATATGATATCTGCTGCGCGAGCCTGCGCGGATTATAGGTTGTTATGTTTTTCCCGTTTACTTTGATATCTCCGCTTTTCAGTTTGTTTACACCTAGAATGCAATCGAGAAGCGTGGTTTTTCCTGATCCGTTCGGGCCCAGCAGGCAGAATATCTCCCCCTTTGTGACCGAAAAGCTGATGTTGCGAAAGATTTCCTGTTTACCATAACTGAATGTAGCGTTCTCTACTTCAATAAGGGCCATCTTACCACCCCCTGGCCTTTGTCTTTTTCAGGAGATATATAAAAAACGGCCCGCCTATAAGTGACGTAAGTATTCCGAGAGGAATCTCCGAGCCTGTAATTACCCTGCTCATACTGTCTACAAAAATGAGAAAACAGGCTCCGAGCGAAAAGGAAACCGGGATGAGTATCCTGTTGTCATTTCCGACAAGCATTCTCCCGATATGGGGTATTATCAGACCCACCCAGCCTATTGTTCCGCTTACACAGACCGCCCCGGCCGTGGCAAGAGTGGCACCTGTTACTATGATTCCCTTTGCTATCCTGGTGTCTATACCAAGAGTCCTGGCCTCTCTGTCACCCATGGAAAGGACGTTGATTCTCCATCTTACGAGATAAAGTGCGAGTGATCCGGCAATGATGATCGGGCCGGAAGTCAGGACATCCCTATAGCCTGCATTTGCCAGTGACCCCATGAGCCAGAAAACGATGGACGGCAGTTGTTCGTATGGATCGGCTACATACTTGGCAAAGGATATTAATGCGGAAAATATTGATGATACGATCACCCCTCCAAGAACCAGCATTATTGCAGGGGCCGTGTTATATGTTCTTCCTATAAGATAGCTTAAAAATACTGCGAGTATTCCGAATCCGAGGGCAAAGGGGTATACAGCGGCGGTTGCCCCGAATAACAGTATGGCGACCGCGGCACCAAAGCCCGCTCCCGAACTGACTCCCAGGATTCCCGGGCTTACAAGGGGGTTCTTGAACAGCCCCTGAAGTGAAGCACCGCTTACACCAAGCGCTCCGCCGACAAGACCTCCGAGGATAACCCTTGGCATCCTGATCTCCCATATGATATCCCTGTATAAGTCATTTCCTGGATTACTATGAAATGAAAAACCTTTAAAAAGGATCTCAATTACCTTTGATAACGATATCGGGTATCTGCCGATACACAGGGCTGCCAGGATAAAGGCAAACGGTAATATGAGAAGCGGAAGTGCTTTTAATCTTATTTTCAACCTGATTCCTGATAATTATTAAATATTATGGAGCGTTAAACCTGATTATCAGGTTTGGGGGAGTATAGATTGAAAGTATCTATACGTCAATAGGAGCCGAATATTTTAAGTATTTATTAATTAGATTGATGTGAAAGGATTAATGGTAATAAATGGTAATATATAGCCAATATAATATCTGATATAAATAATATTGACTGAAAATAACAATAAAGGGTATATATGTACAGTTAATATCAGTTTTAATATATTGTAACATGTTGAATTGACAGGGTTTTCAATAGAAGGATTATTGATGAGGAATAAATATATTATTTTCATGGCGCGGTTTTTACTGGTTTTTTGGCTTTGTAACCTGTCAGCCGGAGCAGCTTCTGCCCTTGAATATGATGGGATTTACGGGAAAGGCCAAACGGAAATAACCCTTGCGACCGGAAGTCCCGGCTCGCTCGGTCTTCTTGAAGCTCTGGCCGAACCATTCTGTATTAAAAACAACTGCCGGATCAGGTGGATCAAAAGGGGAAGCGGAGCATCACTCAATGCCCTTAAATCAGGTGAAGCGGATGTTATAATGGTGCATGCCCCAGAAGTCGAGATAAAGGCCTTAAAGGCGGGTTGGGCAGCCGACAGGACATTGATCGGCGGTAATGAATTTTATATAGTTGGCCCTGTTTCAGATCCTGCAGGAATCAGGAACGCATCGTCAGCAGCGGATGCCTATCTTAAAATAGCCGCATCAAAATCTCTGTTTTTTACGCGAAATGACAATTCCGGCACTTATAAAAAGGAATTGATGATCTGGAAAAAGGCAGGATTAAAACCTTCAGGTGCCTGGTATATTGCGACGAACGATTTTATGGGGCCGACCCTTATGAGGGCTGATAAAGAAAAGGGTTACTTCATGACCGATTCCAGTACCTGGTATGTAAAAAAAGATAAAATCAGGAACCTTGAGATCCTTTACAGCGGAGATCCTTTATTGATTAATGTTTACCATGCGCTGGGAGCACCGGAAGGAAAGAAACCGGAAAAGATATACAGGTTAATAAAGAAGTTTATAGGTTTTTTAAAATCCGAAGAAGGTCAGAAGATAATAAGTGAGTTCGGTATAAAAGAACATGGCACTCCGCTTTATTTAAATGGAAAACATGCAGAAAAAGCAGCGCATTAATCATCAGCCTCAAAGGGGAATTAAAATGAAAAAACGTATAATCGGATTAGTAATCTTTTTAGTTTTATTTACAGTATCCGCTATGGCGTCCGGTGATGATACCATTACTATGTCAACAACCACCAGTACTGAGAATTCAGGACTGTTAAATGTGCTGCTTCCTGCATTTACCGCTGATACAGGTATCCGGGTTAAGGTGATCGCAAAGGGAACCGGTGCTGCCATAAGAGACGGGATGGATGGAAATGTAGATATAATATTTGTCCATGCAAAGGCGCGTGAAGAAAAGTTTGTCGCAGATGGTTTTGGTGCCTATCGGCTCGCTGTTATGCATAATGATTTTGTTATCATAGGACCGGAAAATGATCCGGCAGCAATAAGGGGCATGAAAAATGCGCCTGAAGCTTTAAAAAAAATCGCGGACAAAAAGGCTCCATTTATTTCAAGGGGTGATGACAGCGGCACACATACCAAAGAGCAGGCACTCTGGAAGCTGTCAGGTGTTGCTTTACAGATCGATACGAGGGATATAATCGTAAATGATAAAAAGAAGACCATTGCATTTGTGCACCCGGATGGCCTTGGTGAATGGTATTTTTCTATTGGCCAGGGCATGGGAAAAACACTTACCTTTGCAGAAGAGAAGCAGGCATATACGTTGACAGACAGGGGTACCTATCTGAAATACAAGTTCGGAAGAAAGCAGGGACTCGATCTCGATATAATGGTGGAAGGCGACCCGGCTCTTTTCAATCCATATGGTATTATTCCTGTAAATCCTAAAAAATATCCTCAGGTAAAATTCAGGCAGGCTGAAATATTTGCAAAATGGGTAGTCTCCGAAAGGGCACAAAAAATCATTGCCGATTATAAAATAGAGGGGAGGCAGGCCTTCTTTCCGGATGCAATTCAGTAATTTCCGTTTAAGAAATTGCATTTAATGGATACGATGAAGTTCCGGTGATGCCGCTTTTCCCTAAAACATATACGAACCTCGCCCTGTTATGGTTTCGATTTTTAGATCAAATGCACGGAAATAATGTGCACCTCTTATATTTCTCTGATCCTTAAAAATAAAACACAAGCACAGAAGCAGTTCGATCCCGTCCTGAAAAATGATGCCTTTGCCGGATCAACGCCCATGGAGGCCGCATATATAGTCTTTAGTAATAGAAGCAAAGGCATTGCACACCCAGTCCCGGTCTCTATGGTTAAAATATTCCATGGAGGTTACTCCTGAAAATTTTGTTGAGATGTATTATGAAGATGCGAAGAGAATGGGTATAAAAGAGCTGGACCGTGTGAGACTTGTCTCAAAGAGCAATATCAAAGGCATAACAGGGCATGTGCATGTTACACAGCTGGTTCGCCCGGGATGTATCGCTGTTTCATTCCATTTCGGACATACTCAGTTCGGAGCTTCAACCTTATGGATTGAAGATGGTGAATCGGTATTTAATGGAGGCAGGGATGTGTATGGCAAAAACGGGCTCATTCCCGACCAAAAATACAGAGCAGGACTGAATTTTAATGATATTGCACGCCTTGATGAAAAAATGAATAATACGCCCATGGTTGATATGATAGGTGGCATCCCTGATTTCAGCAGCACACGAGTTAAAGTTATAAAGCTTTAGTTTTATGCCGGATAAACTTTACACAAGAGTTTATTAAGTCAGTTCATGTATGGGTTGTCAAAAAAGATATCCTTATATTAAAAATAGCATATATTATTGTTGACATATGGTGACTTTGATATTAAAACCCCGTTAAAATTCAATTGAAGAGACTTGAAAATAAAAGGAGATTATATATGAAACAACTGTTTTTCACTGTTTTAGTGTGTTTGTTTTTTTTGTATCCTGTTACTGCCAGCGCAGATAAGACCGACAGATTAATTGAATTATTGATAAAAAAAAATATCGTTACGGCCGATGAAGCCAAAACCATTGTTGAAGAATTGAATGATAAAGACAAAGTAAACCCTTATGAAAAGAAGACTCAAACAGCAGAAAAACCTTCCTCGGACCAAAGTAAAAGAATTGAAGTGAAATACGATAAAGGAGCGGTTATAAAAACAACCGACAATAATTACTCACTGAAACTCAATGCCCGTTTTCATGGCATATTCTCATATGATAATCCGGACGAGAGCCCAGCCGATTCCACCTTCAGAATAAGAAGGGCCAGAATTCTTGCTTCCGGAAATGTTTATGCACCGTGGCTTCAATACAACACGCAGATCACACTCGAAGGAAGCAGCGCTGCCATAAGAGATGCCTATATGGAGGCATCATATTATAAATGGCTGACTCCCCGTATAGGGCAGTACAAGGTTCCTTTTGACAGGGAGTTTCTGGACGGCGGATTCAATCTTCAGCTTATAGAAAGATCTATCGCCAGCGCCGAATTTTCTCTCCAGCGTGATATCGGCCTGCAGCTCTCCGGTAAAAAAATCCTCGGTTCACTCGACTACAGCGTGGGTATTTTTAACGGAAGCGGGGCAAACCAGAATAATGTTAATAATGATTACATGTATGTCGGAAGGCTCGTATGGAATATTCTGGGTTCTTTCCCCTATTCGGAATCGGCAGTCGATAACCCCTCCAGCCCGGTATTGGCTCTTGGAATAGCAGGTGCATATATGCCAGGTCTTGACCCAGGTGAAAGGAAAACTCTTGCCGGCCGGCTGGGAAGCACTTCAATCGTCCCTGTTGAAAGCGATGTTACCCAGTGGACGGCTGACGTCGCCTACAAGTATAGCGGTTTTTCTTTTATGGGCGGATATTATTATCGTAATATCGACCCTAAAGGCGCTACTGCCTATGGCAAACAGGACGCATGGGGTGTTTATCTGCAGAGCGGCTACTTCTTTATCCCGAAGCATTTTGAGATAGCAGGCCGGTATGCATATGTTGATCCTGATAATCCGGTCAATATAACAGACAATAAGGAAACCGAGTATACCATTGGTCTTAACTATTATTTAAACGGCCATAATATAAAGACCGGTATTAATTATTCATATTTCTCAACTGAAAATCATACAGGAAATGAAGACGAACAGGTTTTGACAACCTCTGTTATAATGCAGTTTTAGTAAAAATTAACTGGTGTCGCGTCATGTATCTATTGTCATTTCGACTGGAAGGAGAGATATTGCTATTAAACGATTATTAAGATTTCTCCCGATGGTCGAAATGACAGACAGGTACATTTCATTACTGACGCGACGCTAGTGCCCCTCCTTTTTTTCCTTTTCCTGGAATAGATGTTTCCTTAAGACACATGAATTGACTTATAATAACAATAATGTTCTATTGCACCCATGCCATAATTCCATTTTTCGAGTCTTTTGGAAGGATTCCATGCATTTTTTTCTCGACAGCTTTAAATCGGCACTGCTCCTTATATTCTCCATGGACAGGGAATTGCTGGAAGTCATTGATGTGTCCCTGAATGTAAGCATCTCATCTACTGTAATTGCCGGTATCCTGGGCATCCCGCTGGGGTTGTACATTGCCATGCAGGAGTTCAGGTTCAAACGGTTTGTAATCACATGTCTCAACACTCTGCTTGCCATGCCCACTGTGGTTGTAGGGCTTCTGGTTTATTCATTCATATCGAGAAAGGGACTTTTGGGGTCTCTGGACCTTTTGTACACCCAGAAGGCAATGATTATAGGGCAGGTCATCCTCATACTGCCTATTCTCATCACATATACCATATCTGCTGTAAACCGGATAGACGACCGCTATAGAAAAACATCACTAACTCTGGGCGCTGATTCATTCCAGACTGCAATTATGATCATGCGTGAGGCAAGATTCAGTCTGGTGGCTGCGGTTATCATTGCCTACGGGAGGGTTATTGCCGAAGTAGGCATAAGCATGATGCTTGGAGGAAATGCAAAGGGCTTCACCAGAACAATGACCACGGCCATGGCGCTTGAATATGACAAGGGTGAGTTTGTGCTCAGCGTGGCACTGGGAATAGTGCTTCTGCTTATAAGTTTTTCGGTTAACATAATCATGAATTATATCCAGGGAAAGAGCAGGGTAGGTTATGCTGTATAGATTAAAAAACCTGGTAAAGATATATGAAGATAGAAATGTGCTTGACCTTGCTGAACTCAGGATAGAAAGAGGGAAAATCTATGGACTTGTAGGGCCCAACGGGGCGGGTAAAACCACGTTGCTTGAAATACTGGCCTTTATAATGAAGGCAGATGGCGGTGAGCTCTTTTTTAATGAAAATAAAGTGGATTATAACAGTTCAACCCTGCTCAAATTTCGAAGGAGGGTTGTGCTCCTGCAGCAGCATCCTGTCATGTTTACGGCTCCGGTATATAAAAATGTGGAATTTCCGTTAAGGGTGAGAAAAACAGACAAAACCGAAAGAAAAAAAATTGTTGATGAACTTCTCTCAATGGTGGGCATGACCGCGTTTGAAAATTCACAGGGCCATACCCTGTCAGGGGGTGAAACCCAGAGGGTAGCCATTGCCATGGCACTTGCCTGTTCCCCTGAGGTGATACTTCTCAATGAACCCACGTCAAGTGTTGACATCGAAAACAGGACCGGTATTGAAAGTATTATCAAGAAAATCAATAAAGAAAAGGGTATATCCATTATTTTCACGTCACATGACATGCTCCAGGTGTCGAGAATGGCGGATGAAACAATATTTCTTAACAACGGGTGTATTTCAGACTCAATCCACGAGAATATATTCAACGGGGTGATTGTCGGGGAGAAAAAAGATAGGCATATCATGATCAGGGAAGGTTTCAATCTTCCTTTAGATACTTCCCTGAATGGACATGTCAGGATATCCATTGATCCCCTGAAAGCAAAGATACACAGGAACATAAATTCAGATAGTGTTGATAATAATAAACGGATAAAGGGAAGACTTATTCAGTTGACCTGCGAAGGAGAAAGAGTAAGGATACTCGTTGATATGGATATTCCTTTAAGTCTTTTGATGGAAAAGGAAGAATATGCTATGTCTGAACTGGATATTGGTGATACAGTATTTATTGAGTTTCCTGAAGACAGCATTCAATTTATCTAAAGAGAGGGGTTCCTATGGAAGGGAAAATAATGTTAAACACAAAACAGGTGGCCGAATTTCTGGATATAAATGAGAAGATGGTCTATTCCCTTATAAACGAAAAAGGACTGCCTGCCGTGAAGGTAACAGGAAAGTGGCTTTTCCCCAAACACCTTGTTGAACAGTGGCTCGAGGGTAATACCATCAACTATCCGAAATCAGTAAATCCTCTCCCTCCATACCATGGTCTGCTGATAATATGCGGCAGTAATGATATACTCCTCGAAAAAACAATCACGCTTTTCAACAGGCAGTTTCCGGACCATGCCGCCGTTTTTGGAAACATGGGAAGCCTCGGAGGCCTTAAGTCCCTGAAACGCAATCTCTGCCACATAGCCTCCAGTCACCTGCTCCAGGAAAATGAAAAGGAGTATAATTTTGATTTTGCTGATGAAGAACTCGGGCAGGCGCCCGCTGTGGTTAACTTCTGCCGGAGAGAACAGGGCATCATAGTAAAAAAGGGAAACCCAAAAGGAATTACAGGGATCAGGGATCTGAAGGAAAAGGGGGCAAGAATAGTCAACCGCCCTTATGGGACCGGAACGCGGCTTCTGCTTGACGGGGAATTAAAAAAGGCCGGCATTAAAGGAAATACCATCGAAGGGTATGACATCGAGGTGCAGAGGCATATAGATGTTGGTCTTGAAGTCCTTTCGGGAAGGGTGGATGCCGGACCAGCTATCAAGACTGTTGCCTCACTTCTCGACCTTGATTTCATACCTCTTCGTATGGAAAGATTTGATCTTATTGTTCTCAAGGACCGTTTTTTTGATCAGGGCATCCAGTTGTTTCTTGGCCTGCTGCGCAGCCAGGCCTTTAAAACACTTGCAAAGGAACTGGATGGCTATGATCTGGGCATTACCGGAGAGATGGTCTTTCCGGAGGAAATATAGAAAACAAGAGACCTGATTTTTACACTGTGGCTTAACTTTTTATTAACCCATTAGATAAGAAGGCGAAATACAATGGATTCAGGTAAAAACAAGCGCAAGTTAAAAAATTTATGGGTCAATACTGGAATCCAGCATCGGATTATTGTTGTCAATCTGCTGTTTATGATGCTGGTACTGATCCTGACCATGGCAATTATCTATACTCATCTGTATGAGAGAGAGGCAGGATTGACAGGCATGTGGAATTTCGCCTTTGGCGAGGTGGATATGTTGATTTCCTACAAGCTTATTATCCTCTATGCCCTCCTTATTATAACTTTTATGCTCTCAATCATTACCCAGCTCTGGATGACCCACAGGGTTTGCGGACCGATGGTCAATTTCTGTAATGCCTTCAGAAAAATATCCTGCGGCGATTTTTTAAAGAAGGTAAACTTAAGAAAAGACGACCTGCTGAAAAAGGAGGCAGACCAGTTCAATGAGAATGGTTGTGAAAATAAGCGAGCTTGTAGGTGAGTTAAAGGATGAGAATGAGAGACTTAATGCCGCCGTCGCGGGTGCCATTGAAAAAAACAGCATTCCTGATGATTAACCTGTCTGCATCGGGACGTTACTTAAGGTCTCTGCTGTAACGAGGCTCCCGACTTTATTCAGTGTCCTTTATCTCATACTGTCGGTGAGGCCTTCCTGTTTCTGGACTTCTGTATCAGAATTACAGCGGCATATAAAAGAACACCGGCAATATAAATAACATATACACTGGAAGTTTGAAGATTCAATAACCCGGTAATTCCCCGCGGTTGAAAAAGAATTATTGATACAAGCAGAAAGAAAATTGAATCATACCATCTGTTTCTGGTGATACAGAAACCCTGTGTCAGGTTGCAAAAAGATGCCATGCCGGTGAGGGTCATGACTAAAACAAGAATACCGTATGTCCAGGACGTAATATTATAAAGAATAATATCAGTATTGAATATCATCACAAAGGCAATTACAGATGTCCTGATGTCGTAAAGAAACCCCTGGATGCCCGTGGGAACGGGGGGTGAACCTGCAATGGCTGATGCGGCATAGGCGGCAAGTCCGACCGGCGGTGTATCATCAGCGAGGATTCCGAAATAAAAACAGAACAGATGGGCTGCCATGACAGGAATAACGATATCATAGACATTGCCTGCTTTTACTATTATCGGGGCAGTAAGCGAGGCCATTACAATATAGGTTGCAGTTGTAGGAAGCCCCATTCCGAGAAGCAGGCTGGCTGCTGCTGTAATAATAAGCAGGAGATAGACATTTCCTCCTGCCAGGCTTTCCACTATTTCGGATATCATTCCTCCTATGCCCATGTTTACAATACCTACGATTATTCCTGCCGCGGCGCAGGCAAGGGCAACCGGGATCATATTTTTTGATCCCCTGATAAGCCCCTGGACTATTATTCTGAATCCATTGAAAATACCTTTGATAAATCCAGCGCCTGTCCCAAGCGAACTCCTGATCTCCTGATACAGGATAACCAGAAATAAAAGCATGATTGCCCTGAAGGCGGAAAGTTCGGGGGAATGCCTAAGTATTACCAGTTCATAAAGGAGTACCGCAATGGGCAGCAGGTAATGAATCCCCTTTTTAAGGGTATCAATAAAGCCGGGGATGTCTTCCTTAGGAAGCCCCTCTATTCCCAGTTTTGACGCTTCAAGATGACTTATACAGAACAGACCGAAATATGATGCAAGGGCAGGAATCGCTGCTGCCTTTACAACTTCAATGTATGGAACGTTGACATATTCGGCTATTATGAACGCGGCCGCTCCCATTATGGGCGGCATGAGCTGTCCGTCCGTGCTGGCCGCCACCTCTATGGCTGCCGCCTTTTTGGGAGGGTATCCTATTTTTTTCATAAGGGGGATTGTAAAGGGACCTGTTGTGACTATATTCGCGATACTTGATCCCGAAATAAGACCGGTTGCGCCGCTCGACACGACTGCCGCCTTGGCAGCACCTCCCTTGTATCTTCCAAGAATGGAAAGGGCAAGCTCGGTAAAAAAATTTCCTGCACCAGCCCGGTCGAGAATGGCTCCAAGCAGGACAAAGAGGTAAACAATAGAGGCTGATACTCCCAGGGGAATTCCATATATTCCTTCTGTTGAAAGGGTAATATTACTTATATATTTTCTCAATGACACGCCTTTGAATGCAAGCAGATCAGGAAGGTAGGGGCCAGTAAAGGCATAAATGGTAAAGAGTATGGCGATAATGGAAAGTGCTGGCCCTACACTTCTTCTTGCCGCCTCCAGAAGAAATATAACCAGAAGAGACCCGATCACAAGATCAGGCGTTGTTGGCATTCCTGCCCTCGTGGCGATATTTTCATAATTGAGGGCGAGGTATAATGCGGCTCCCGCAGAGGATATGGCAAGCAGATAGTCTGCTATCGGGATGCGGCTGTCATCTGAAAGCAGTCTGAAAAACCTTCCGGGCCTTTTAAAAAGCGGGATGGACAGGAATAAGAGGGCAATGGCGAAGGAAAGATGAATGGCCCTCGTCCCGGTGCTGTCCATAACAAGGCCCCCGGGGAGGGCAAGTTGAAAAATTGCCCAGGCTATCGCGATTATTCCGAAGATATAATTTTCACGGGGTCTCATCCTTCCGGAATCTCTGGACGTAGACGTGATTTTTGCCAGATTTGATGTCTTTGTTTTCATATAAATGAGGGATCAGGGGTTCCCTAATTTTTTATATGCTTAGGGTTTATAAACTTAACAAGCCCTGTCTCTCTATAATATCTCAATGCCCCTGGATGGACCGGAGCTGAAAGCCCGTCCAGCATGTTTTCCTTTGTAAGAACCGAATAGGACGGGTGCAGGGTCTTGAATTCTTCCAGATTCTCAAAGACTTCCCTTGTAACTGCATATACTGTGTCATCGTCTACGTCCGATGACGTTATCAGTGTGGCCTTTACACCGATGCTTTCAACATCTCCTTTTTTGATCTTACCGGGGTAAAACCTGCCCGGGATCAGTGTTTTCGCGTAATAGGAATATTTTTTCAGCAGTCTATCCACAGACGGTCCCTTGATCGGTACAAGATTGACCCTGATTCTTCCTGACGTTGCCTCAAGAATATTGCCGTTTGGATGCCCGACCGTGTAGAAAAAGGCGTCGATCTTTTCATCCTGAAAAAGGCCGGGCGCCTCAACAGCCTTTACATATTCCGCCTTTATATCATCCAGGGAGATGTTAAAGGCGGAGAGAACATCTTTTGAATTCTGAAGCTGGCCTGAACCGGGGTTTCCAAGGTTTACCCGTTTGTTCTTAAGGTCTGATACCGAATTTATCCCGCTTTTTTCAGATGCAACAAGTGTTATGGTTTCCGGATGAATGGAGAATACAGACCTGAGTTTTTTAATAGGTCCTATTTTTGACCATTCTGCCTTTCCGTGTACTGCCTGATACTGCCTGTCGGACTGGGCTATCCCGAATTCGAGGTCTCCGCTTGCTACGGCGTTTATGTTGTATACCGATCCTGCGGTCGATTCAACTGTAACCTTGATACCGTACTGACCGGATTTATTATTGATCATTCTGCTTATGGCTTCACCTGTGGGATAGTATACACCTGTAACCGCACCTGTTCCGATAGTGATGAATTTTCTGGCAAGAACATTTGAGCCTGCTGACATGAAAGCAAAAGCAAGCAGAATGACCACAAGATTCTTTTTCATAGTGTCTCCGATGATTTTTTTAATGTGAATTAAAAAAATATAAGGGAATGGAATTTATATGTCAATGAATGGAAATCAGTTAGTGCCTATCCGGAAATTGTTTATTTCCGGATAGGCACCTTGTAAGTAATTCAGGTATTATTTCCTGCCAAAAACATCTTTGAGAAGATCTGTTATTCTGGCTGCCGGATCTTCTCTGATTTTTTTCTCTTCCTTTTCTATCATAAAGAATATCCCATTGAGTGCATTTTCGGCTACATAATTATCAAGGCTAAAATTCATAGGAAGTGCGTCGATATATGGAATCGCTTTTATTTTTGTTTCAATGTCCTGATATGTCTTGATCACGCCTGTTTTTGCCATAGCGGAATGAACTGTCGGCTTAAAAAGATTCATGAGTTCGCCAAAACTTTTTTCCTTGAAGTATAGAGTTGCTTCATTTTCCCGTCCGGTAAGTATTTTTTTTGCATCGGTAATGCTCATATTTTTCAGCGCATTGAGCAATATACCCTTTGCCATTGGAGTAGCCTGTTCTGCAGCGGCATTCATACTCTTGTCAAGTGAGTCGAAATAAGATCCAAGTCCCACATTTTTTGCAATCCCCTCTACTTTTTTTACAGGAGCCGGAAGCATAATTTTTATTTCAGGATTATTGAAAAAACCGCCTTTTTTCGAAAGGGTGTCAATAGCCTTTTCGGTGCCTATCTTTAATGCTTCCTTGAGTCCTTGTACTATTCTGTCTTCAGAAAGAGATGTGGATGTATTACTGCCAAGGATGTTATCTTTCAGCTTCTTTAAGAAATCTGAAAATTGAGCAGATGAATCGGTTGGAAAAAGTAGAAATAAAACAGCAAACAGTAAAATGGGGGATAATATTTTTTTCATATCTGATTCCTTGAATAAAAATAATCTCATCTTATATGATCCGTTTAAACGACTGGCAGATTTATTCGACTGTTTTTTTAATGAAAAATAATAATTATTTATTCAGCTAATCATGAAAATAATTTACAATCTTATCATAAAAATACAGGCTGTTACTCTAAAAAAGGTTTACCTTGAGATTTTTTCGGTTATATTAAATCTCTCCATCCTTAAAGTGATTGATTACGGATGGAACTTTCAGTTGTTTGCGCTGGACTGATTGATATTAAAATATTTTGCTGCCAGCTGAACACTGAAGACTGATCTCATTCATGCAAAAATTCCGGTTTTGAGATGAATGTTAAATAACCTTTGGAATACCTGTCCGGAACTAGGGTGATATTAAAATGTCGGAAAGAGAAACAAGCCTGGTCTCCGTCAAGAAAACAGATTATTCGGATCCGGATATTGCCTCATTGCTTTTTCCTCTGGGGCAAATGGGCTCCATTATTCAAAAGGGAGATAACGTACTTCTTAAAATTAATCTTCTTTCTGCCAGGAGGCCGGAGGAGGCAGTCACAACCCATCCCGAATTTGTAAGGGCGGTTGCCCGTGAGGTCAAAAAGGCAGGGGGGATGCCCTATATCGGTGATTCTCCAGCGGGTCGATTCTCAAAAAGAATTCTTGAAAAGGCCTATGAAACGACCGGTATAAGTGCGATGGCAAGGGAAGAGAATATTCCTCTTAATCTTGATACAGGGGCAAAAAAAATCATCATAACAGAAGGTGTCAAAATAAAAAGAATTCCCATATGCAATTACGCCCTTAAGGCAGACAAAATAATCGGTCTGCCAAAGCTCAAGACCCACTCCCTTCAGTATCTGACCCTTGCATGTAAAAACATGTTCGGGACAGTACCTGGACTGATCAAGGCGAAATACCATGCCTATTTTCCCGGTAAAATGGCCTTTGCCGATATGCTCCTGGATATCTATTCATTTTTAAGTCCTCAACTGTATATCATGGATGCTGTTCTTGGTATGCAAGGCCAGGGGCCTGCAGGTGGTGGCGACCCGATAGATATCGGATTGGCTTTGGCTTCGGCAGACGGGATTGCAATGGATATAGCGGTGTGTAAACTTATAGGGATTGAGCCGACAGGTGTTCCTCTCTTAAAAAGGGCAAAAATAAGGGGTATGTGGCCCAAAGAGATAAAATATCCGCTTCTTGGACCGGACGAAAATAAAATAAAGAATTTTAAAATGCCCAACACGGCCTCTCATCTTCAGGGTGGTAAGAAGGCCCAGGTCAAGAGCCCGGTCATGACAGAAAACTGTATAGGGTGTGGTGAATGTAAAAGAATCTGCCCCAGAGAGGCTATAAAACTGGTTGACGAAATGGCGGTTGTAAATTATTCGGAATGTATAAGGTGCTATTGCTGCCACGAGGTATGCCCTGTTAATGCAATAAAACTGACTAATATAAAAACAGAAAGAATATGAGGTATCAGGAATGTGTGGAAAGATAAGGGTGGGAATACTCTTTGGCGGGAAATCCGCTGAACATGAAATATCAATTATGTCTGCAAAGAATATAGTTGCTGCAATTGACAGGGATAAATATCAGGTTTTCCTGATGGGTATAACAAAAAATGGAAAATGGTGCATCGGTAAATCGGCAGAATTGATGCTGGAAGACGGGGTTATGTCCGGGCAGGATAACATCCCGGGAAATGACATGCTTGCTCTCGTACCGGGGGACTCAGGTTCAAAAATCGTCAGTCTTGCCGATTCTCAAATAAACGCTGGAGTTGATGTGATCTTTCCGGTCCTGCACGGGCCAATGGGAGAAGACGGCACAGTGCAGGGGCTTTTAAAGCTCGCGGGAATACCGTTTGTAGGTTCGGGTGTGCTGGGATCATCGGTTGGAATGGATAAGGATGTCATGAAACGTCTCTTTCGTGACAGCAATATACCCATCGCAAAATTCAGGGTCATACTGTCTCATGAAAAAGATGCGGTGGCATTTGGTGAAACAGTCGAAGAACTGGGATTACCTCTTTTTATTAAACCGGCCAATATGGGCTCTTCGGTAGGTGTACACAAGGTAAACAACAGGGAGGAATTCGATGCTGCGTTAAACGATGCATTCGGCTTTGACAGCAAGGTGATTGTAGAGGAATTTATCAGGGGCAGGGAAGTAGAGTGCGCGGTTCTGGGTAACGAAAACCCTATAGCTTCCGTACCGGGTGAAATCTGCACGCAGCATGATTTTTATTCATACGATGCAAAATATATAGATGAAAATGGCGCAGTATTGAGTATACCTGCTGAATTGCCGGAAGATATAAGCAAAAAAATCAGGACGCTGGCAATAAAATCCTTTAAATCACTGTGTTGTGAAGGCCTGGCCAGGGTTGACTCTTTTTTAAAAGATGATGGGTCAGTAATAGTTAATGAGGTCAATACCATTCCCGGTTTCACATCGATCAGTATGTATCCGATGTTATGGAAAGCCAGTGGAATTTCATATGATAAGCTTATTGACCGTCTTATACAGCTCGCAATGGAAAGATATAAAAAGGAAAAGCTTTTAAAGACTAATTATAAATAATCGTTGACAGGGCTTTCTGTTTTCTTATATTATTCTAAAATATTGTAAAGGAAATTTAATTATGCATTTGTTAGATATCACATCCATCAACATTATTATAATTATAGGGGCAGCAGGGATAATTCTCTCTTCCCTGTTGCTGTCATCCACAGGAGGGAAATCCGGACTGCCGATTCTGGTAAGGGCATAATTTAAATATAAAGAAACTTTTATAATCCGTTATCAGGTCTCCTGATAACGGATTTTTTTTGGAGGAAAACCAAATTGCGTAAAAAGATAATGCTTTACGATACGACCTTAAGGGACGGAACCCAGGGTGAACAGGTCAGCCTGTCCGCTGAAGACAAGCTGAAGGTGGCTCAAAGGCTTGATGAAATAGGTATAGTCTATATCGAAGGTGGCTGGCCCGGCTCCAATCCGAAGGATGCAAGGTTTTTCAAGATGGCCAAATCAGCCTCGTTCAAGAATGCAAAATTGACTGCGTTCGGCAGTACAAGGCGCTTTGGGAGTGCACCTGAAAATGATCCCAGTATCCGGGCAATACTCGACGCCGAAACACCAGCAGTCGCGGTGTTCGGTAAAACATGGGATCTGCATGCAACTGAAATCCTGGGGGTTACACTCGATCAGAATCTTGAGATGATAGAAGACACCATGCGTTATCTGAAAAAAGAGGGGCGTGAAATAATATATGATGCCGAGCATTTTTTTGACGGTTATAAAAACAATCCCGAATATGCCTTGAAAACACTGGATGCAGCTGTCGCAGGTGGCGCTGACATGATAGTGCTCTGCGATACAAACGGAGGAACTCTTACGCACGAATTGAGAGAAATAATGGATAAAATCGTACCGGGGATGTCCATGCCGGTAGGTATTCATGTACATGATGATTGCGGGCTTTCCGTGGCAAATTCGATACAGGCTGTAATGTGCGGAGCTGAAATGGTTCAGGGAACCATAAACGGCTATGGTGAAAGATGCGGAAATGTGGATCTTCTGGCTGTTATGGGAAATCTCCAGCTTAAGATGGGCTATGAATGTATCCCGCCCGAAAACCTGATACACCTCACGGAACTTTCACGGTTTATAAGCGAAGTAGCCAATGTGCCCCCTGTCAACCAGCGCCCCTTTGTCGGCAAAAGTGCGTTTGCCCATAAGGGAGGAGTTCATGTCAGCGCCATACTTAAAAACAGCAGGGCCTATGAACATATAGACCCGGAGACCGTTGGCAATCGCCGGCGTGTCCTTGTCTCCGATCTGTCGGGTAAAAGCAATATCGAATACAAGACAAAGGAAATGGATATAAAACTCGGAGGAGGCATATCAGACAGCATAAAAGTTGTAAATGTTGTTAAATCTCTGGAAGATAAGGGTTATCAGTTTGAGGCAGCCGAGGGATCACTGGAGTTGCTTATTAAAAAGGTAACCGGGCAGTTTAAAGAACCATTTATGCTGGAATCTCTACGCGTGACTATTGAAAAGGATGGAGAAAATGACAGCACCTCCCAGGCGACAATAAAGATATCTGTCGGAGATGAAAAGGAAATTACCGCCGCAGAGGGAGATGGCCCGGTAAACGCGCTGGATAATGCCCTGAGAAAGGCGCTGAACGGATTCTTCCCTGAAATCAGCGAGATGAAGCTGGTAGACTTCAAGGTAAGGGTAATAGAGGGGACCGATGGCACAGGGGCAAAGGTCATGGTAAGGATAGAATCCCGGGATTCGAATGAAATATGGTCAACAGTAGGTGTCTCAGAAAATATTATAGAGGCAAGCTGGCAGGCACTGGCAGACAGCGTGCAATATAAGCTGCTCAAAGAGCAAAAGAAAAGGGCATAAAATGATTTTGATTAATCATTTTATGCCCAACAGACTTTAAAATAACGTTTAACTGTGGCTTTTGATACTAGACACAACCGGTTGGTTTGGGAAGGCCTGCCATCTTACATGCGCCTTTCCCCGGGCCTGACGGAAACAACTCATAGATATATTTCAGCTTGTAACCGGTTACCTTGGAGAGTATTCTTACCATCGGTGCGATGCCGTTCTTTTTGTAATAATCCTGAAGAACGTTGATCACTTTCCAGTGCTCTTCTGTAAGTTCTTCGATTCCTTCTTCGCTTTTACAATACTTTACCCAACCTTCATTCCAGTTAGTGAAGTCATCAATAAAGCCGTCTTCATCAACGTTATAACTCTGTCCTTCAAATTCTACGCTTGGCATACCCCAAAACCTCCTTTATTAACTATCTTAGTGATATTAGTGGTTTATCGACATTAGTCAGAAAATCTAACCTATTACTGATTTATTGTCAATCAATTAATCCATATTTAAGTATTTTTTTTCACAAGCTCCTTTATACGACATTGCGACCCTAAAAAGTCCTTCTCCCCATGACCTGTTTCCTGCTGCGTGTACATGCGTATAGGTAGCAAAAAGGCCTTTCCTGATAAAACCGTCCTTGTTACCGTCCAGGCAGAAACCCTTCTCTACATCAAATACTGCGAGTATTTTTTCGCCTTCTGATATGACCGGTCGTGAATAGTGAAACTCGTGACCCTTTATGGTTTCGCCTGTACCATAGAAAGGATTTTCGGTTTTTACCTTTAATATGGTATATCCATGCCCCTGCGGTTTTTTCTCCATAATAAACCTTATAGGCAGGGCTCCGACCATGGGATAGCTATTTCCTTTTATTTCAAGGCTTTCTCCGAGATATATCAGGCCCCCGCACTCAGCATATACAGGTAAATTATTTTCAATCATATGTCTGAGTGCGTTTCTGAATGAACTGTTTTGCGCGAGCTGTTCCGCGTACGCCTCCGGGAAACCGCCTCCTATGTAAAGGGCGTCAATATCCGGAAGAGAATTGTCGGAAATTGAGTTGATTTCAATTATTTCCGCTCCGAGTTCTTTCAGGAGATCAATATTTTCAGGGTAGTAGAACCAGAATGCCCTGTCCCGGATTATACCTATGCGGCATGTTGGAGATTTGTCCCGAAATGTGGATGTTGATTCTGTAAAACGTGACACGGGCAGTGGAGCCGCTTTTTTTGCTATTTCCATAACGGCTTCCATGTCTATATGATTTTCAACAATTGATCTTGCCCAGTCTATTGCCTCCTTTGCAAAGGTGCTTTCCAGGTGCGGAACAAGCCCCATATGCCTTTCAGGAAAAGGATTATCTCTAAGTTTAGGTATTGCTCCTATCACATTGATACCGCAGTATTTTTTAATGGAATCTGTTATAAGATTTTTCTGGCGTTGGCCTGCAACGCGATTGAGTATAACCCCTGCGATATCAAGTTCCGGATCAAAGTGCTGGCACCCCATGATCAATGCGGCCACAGTCCTCGTTGACATGGTAACATCTACAATTAAAATCACCGGAGCCCTTGTCAGTTTTGCAAGCTCTGCCGAACTGTACTGGCCATCCGCATTCATACCGTCAAAGAGCCCCCTGTTGCCTTCAATCAGAGAAATATCCATTCCTTTTGAGTTATTTTTCATAGAGTCAAGTATGACTTCGTTATTCATCAGGAAGGGGTCAAGATTGTGGCAGGGATATCCTGAAGCAAAGGACAGCCAGCCTGCATCGATAAAATCAGGCCCTTTTTTAAAGGTTGATATTTTTTTATTTCTTTTTTTAAAGGTTGACGTAATGCCGAGGGTTATAATAGTTTTTCCCGAACCGCCTCGGAGGGCTGCTATCATTATTCTTGGTGTATTGTTCATCATTTTACATTTCTTGAAAATAGATCATATTATTTAGGTTTTTTTATTGACAACTAACTGATTCTGGGTAATACATACGAGATTGTATTAAAATTCACAAATAAAAAACATCGTATTTATTTTTATTTAAAAGTTATGTTTTGGCAATGTTTTTCTGGCTTGGGTAGGAGGTGAAGGTAGGTCATATTTTTTGGATCAACCTTAAAGTATATCTTACTATTATTGTACAATATGTTAAAGGAGGCTTAAAGAATGGCTTTTGAACCAAAAGAAGAGCAAAAAGAATTGAATTATCAAGAGCTAAGAATTTATTCCGATGAAGAATTGCGCAGCTACACGGATGAAGAGCTCAAGAATTTCAAAATCAAGCATGACATTCCGATGCTTGAAGAACTGGAAAGCGGACCATGGCCAAGTTTTGTTGCGGATGCGAAAAGACAGGCTCTTTTCAGAAGGAAACTTGCTGATGACAGAATGATGATCAGCAGGGATGTAGTTGAAGACCTTCTCGGTCAGCTGGAAGTATCCTTCCAGCATGGTGAAACACACTGGAAACACGGTGGTATCGTTGGTGTTTTCGGATACGGCGGCGGTGTTATCGGAAGGTATTCTGACCTTCAGGAGCAGTTTCCGTCAATCGCTCATTTTCACACAATGCGTGTAAATCAGCCTGCAAGTAAATTCTATACGAGTGATTATCTCCGCTCTCTTTGCGACCTCTGGGACTACAGAGGAAGCGGAATGATGAACCTTCACGGTTCAACAGGCGATATCATTTTTCTTGGTACATTTACTGAACAGCTTGAACCTATCTTCTTTGAATTGACCCATAAACTTCAACAGGACCTTGGCGGCTCAGGTTCAAACCTCCGGACACCCTCCTGCTGTATTGGAAAGGCCCGTTGCGAATATGCATGTATCGATACACAGGATATGTGTTATGAACTGACACATTACTATCAGGACGAACTTCACCGTCCAGCATTCCCCTACAAATTCAAATTTAAATTTGACGGCTGTCCCAATGGCTGCGTTGCTTCAATCGCAAGGTCTGACATGTCCTTTATCGGTACCTGGAGAGATGAGATAAGGATAGATCAGGAAGCAGTTAAGGCATATATCGGCGGGGAAATAGCTCCTAACGCCGGCGCCCATGCGGGTAAAGACTGGGGTAAGTTTGATATAGAAAAAGAAGTTATCAACCTCTGTCCTACAAAATGTATGTGGATGGAAGGCGGGAAACTCAAAATAGACGACAAAGAGTGTACAAGGTGTATGCACTGTATAAATGTAATGCCAAGGGCTCTTAAACCCGGTAAAGATACAGGCGTAAGCATTCTTCTTGGTGCAAAGGCTCCTATTCTTGAAGGTGCCCAGATGGCTGTTTTAACCATACCCTTTATGAAGGCTGAAGCTCCATACGACAATATCAAGGAAAATGTGATTGAACCCATATGGGACTGGTGGATGGAAGAAGGCAAGAACCGTGAGCGTCTTGGTGAGCTTATTCAGCGTCAGGGTCTGCCGAGACTCCTTGAAGTTCTGAATATTCCTGCTATGCCACAGATGGTTAAAGAACCCCGCTCAAATCCATACATCTTCTGGAAAGAGGATGATGTTCCTGGCGGGTGGAAGAGAGACATCAATGATTATCGCTCGAGACATAAGAGATAGGAGGTTAGAGAATGCCATTATCAACTGAAAGATTAGGACTATATAATCCGCAAAAACCAATGGAAAACAGGATCACTGACCTTGGTCCAAGACACTTCTGGCAGTATTTCCCTCCTGTTATCCAGAATAATTATGGAAAGTGGGCTTATCACGATATCCTGGAACCGGGTATTCTGGTGCATGTAGCCGAAAGCGGTGACAAGGTTTTTACAGTCCGCTGTGGCGGTTGCCGTTTCATGACATCTGAAAACGTAAGAGAAATCTGTGATATCGCTGACAAACACTGTGACGGTTATGTACGTTTTACAACCAGAAACAACATCGAATTCATGGTAGACAGCCAGGATAAGATGGAAGCCCTTAAGAAAGACCTTATGAGCAGGAAACACGTTTCAGGCAGTTACAAGTTCCCCATTGGTGGAACAGGCGCCGGTGTTACCAATATCGTTCATACCCAGGGCTATATTCACTGCCACACTCCTGCCACGGATGCCTCTTCAATGGTCAAGGCAGTTATGGATGAGTTGTTTGATTATTTCCAGGGTATGACCCTTCCCGCACAGGTAAGGGTGTCAATGGCCTGTTGCCTTAACATGTGCGGAGCGGTACATTGCTCTGATATCGCACTTTTAGGTTATCACAGGAAACCGCCCATAGTTGATGAAGAGGTTATTGCGTCTGTTTGTGAAATTCCTCTTGTAATCGCTGCATGTCCGACCGGAGCTATTTCGCCAACCAAGACCGAAGATGGTAAAAAGGCTGTTAAGATCAAAGATGAACGCTGCATGTTCTGCGGTAACTGCTATACCATGTGCATGGCTCTTCCGCTTTCTGACCGTGAAGGTGACTGCGTAACAGTTCTGGCGGGTGGCAAGCTTTCTAACAGAATCAGTCCTCCAAAGTTCTCCAAGGTTGTTATCCCTGCACTGCCGAATAATTTCCCCAGATTCCCGGAAACAGCTCAGGCAGTAAAGAAGATAATCGATGCTTATGCAAATGACGCCAATAAGTATGAAAGAGTAGGCGACTGGGCTGAGAGGATCGGTTGGGAAAAATTCTTCGAAAAATGTGATATTCCTTTCAGCGAACATCTTATTGATGATTATCGCCTACAGTATGATACATACAGAACCTCAACACAGTTCAAGTTCACAGAGGCTTCATGGAATGTATCAAAGGTAGTTGGCGGCGAATAATTTATCTACCGGTATTACCGGAAGGAGAAACAAAATGGAAGATATTAAAAAGGCTATTCTGGATTTTGCAGAAACAAGTAAAAAATCCAAATTTTATTTCAAGGATCTTGAGAAGGCAGTACAGGCGACCATGCCTGATATCAAATCAAGAGAAATAAAAAAGGCTGCCACTGCCCTTATCAATGAGGAAAAATTAATATATTTCTCTACCGGAAGCAGCACAATGTATGGCTTGAAGGGCAGAGGCCAGACAGAAGATCATTAGGCCTTATTTAAGCTATAATTAATTGTTTAGATCAACAGAGGTCGCTATCCATTGGTGGAGGGCGGCCTCTGTCTTTAATAAGAGGTGAAAATGAGAGAACCACAGGATTCCGAAGAGTTCATCCATCAGCAGAAAGCCATACTTGCTGATAATCCTGATTGCGCCAACTCGCACTATAATCTGGGCGTAAAGCTCCTCGAACAGAACAAACTGGATGAGGCAATCGAAGCTTTTCAGGAGGCCATTGCAAACAGCGGCAGGATGTTTGAGGCATGGGTAAACCTTGGCTATATCTATTTTAAAAAAGGTGACCTTCAACAGGTTGTGTATGCCAATGAAAAAGCGGTTGAAATAGAACCCCGATATGCAAGGGGATATGCGAACCTGGGATTCGCATACCTTCAGATGATGGAATCCGAAAAGGCTATTGAGGCACTTCAAAAAGCCATTGAACTGAACCCGGATATCGCACAGGCAAAGGCAAATCTTATAAATGCCTATCTTCAGAATGATGAAGTAGCAAAGGCAATTGAAACAGGTGAAGAACTGATACAGATGGCACCTGATTTCTCACTTGGAAACAATAATCTGGCAGTGGCCTATTACAGTAATGATGAATATGAAAAGGCCATAAAATATATGGATACGGCAATCAGCCAGGGATTTGATGTTCATCCCCAGTTTAAAGAAATTCTGGAGAAGCATAGAAAATGAAACTTGCACCTTTTTTTCACAACTACGAACTCCTTGTTGATAAAGCTGAAGCAGCCTTCCATAATGTTAAGGAAAAATACAGCGATTACGTAAAATGCGAGCTTCATTGCTCTGACTGCTGCAATGCGGTTTTCGGTGTTTTCCTTATTGAGGCCCTTTATATTCGTGAGCATTTCGAGGAGATTAAAGAAGATCAGAAACTGGAAGTTTTAGAACGGTCCAGGCTCGCAGATCAAGCCATCGAAGGTCTCCATGAGAAGTTGAAAACATTTGAGGACGATCCCGGAATGCAGGCCTATACCCTGGCCAGGGAAAGGATAAGATGCCCTTTGCTTGATGATAATGATGAGTGTGTACTTTATCAGAAACGCCCCATAACCTGTCGTGTCTATGGAATTCCCACCAAAATTCACGGAAAGACGCGTGCCTGCGGTAAAGCTACTTTTAAGAATGGAGAGACCTACCCGATCCTTGATCTGGATGGTGTATACAGAGACATGTATATCCTTTCAAGGGATATCCTTGATGAGGCTAAGGTAGAAAGCAAAGATGAAGACAAGGCTTCACTGCTTATATCGATTTCAAAGGTAATTCAGACCCCGGTTGATGATCTGATAGAAAAAGATTTTTAAAACGCAGATTAAAATCAGAAAAAACACGCTAACGATTGTTTTTAATCAGTAATTTCCGGTTATAAAATTGCACTTGCTGCTACTTCGAAAGACGATATATGCGACCTCCATGGGCGTTGATCCGGCAAAGGCATCATTTTTCAGGACGGGATCGAACAGCTTCTGTACATGTGTTTTATTTTTAAGGATTATGTACTTAAGGTTCTTAAAATGAAAAAGGCTTTAATCCTTAAAAATCAAAACCATAGCAGGGCGAGGTTCGTATATGTTTTCGGGAAAAGCGGCATCACCGGAACTTCATTGCATCCATTAAATGCAATTTCTTAACCGGAAATTACTGGTTTTTAATACCTTTTAAGGAGATATCTTTTCTTTAAGAGAATTGATTTAAACTTTTTCATGATATTTGTCCTGCTCTATAAATATGTAGTCATAATTATGACGTCATTGTCAAAATAATGGTTTTTATTTTGAACTTATATTCTTTATAGCAGCAAGGGCCAACTCACCTGTTATCGTCCTATGGAAGGAGCCTTTGCTGTAGATTTCTGTCTCTGTCTTGTCTCTGGCATGTATCATCAAGTCTGCAGTAGCTTCTTTTGCCTTCAGGTTCCCCATAATAATAATAGTGTAAGCCAGAATCTCAGTATCTTTTTCCTTTAAAAAGGAGAGAAGACCGAATCTTATTTTCCTGAACGGCCCAGGCTCTGCTGCTGTTATGTTGCCAAGGGCACGCAGTACCTCCGGAAGAAGTGCTCTGTCAGCGATAAACGGGTACAATTGCGGAGCATATGAGCCATAGAGCATGATCCTGCGGCTTATTATCTCACCGATCGCATCTATGGCTCCCCAGCTTGATGCCGCGGTATCAGTGACAGAGATGAACAGGTTTTTCAAGAGTTTGGATATGGCACCGGGATCATATTCAGAAATAACCGCTGCTGCCTGTCCCAATGCATCGGCCGCCCTCATCCTGGTGAGGTCATCTGCGGAATAGATAAGACGCTGGATGTATCTTATTATCTTCTTATCCTCTCCGGCAGTCTCAATTATTCCATCCATATCATAGTCGGAGATCAATTTTTCTACATCCCCTTTTGACAGTCGGCTTTTTGTCTTTTTTATGGCCGGGCGCGACACCGGTTGAATAGATTTCATTTCAAGTTTACGCATGAATCCGTCCTGTGTCACTTCAAGGACGTCATCGTGAAGCTTGACAAAATACAATACTCCCGTGACATTTCTTCCTTCATAGGCCCTGCTGTGGACAATAAGATGGCTGGGAAAGTCATATTTTTCAAGTTCGGCGACAAGATAATCATCTTCAGGCAGAAGATCCCATGCAAGGTCCCAGTCGCCATTACATGCAAAAACAAGGGCTTCTGTCATTGCCGTGCCCAGGTTATGACCTGTTACATCACAGGTATACACTGCCCCGCATTCACATGCCCCGACAGGCATTTCATGGGGCGTTCCATTAACAAGTTCAGCGGGTTTTTTAAGATGGATTCCGCAGAACGGGCATACCGGTTTGTTTACTACATCTCTTCCTTTAAATCTGCCTTCCATTATTCTCTTCTCTAAAGATCAAGGTCTATTGAGGCGCCGTGTTCATCAAATTCAAAATCCGAAATCATAAAACCGGAACCGACGGATTTAAAACAGATATTCCATTTCTCATACTTTTCACCTGCGAATCCGCAGTTTATGGTCCCGAGCCTGGCTCCAAGCCTGACAAGTCTGGGGACAATTTCCTCCTGAAAGGCTTCGGTCAGGAAAAGCTTTTCATCTTCATCAAGATAAGGTAAATTTTTTAAATAACCGTGGCCAGTCATGGAAATATGAATTGTCTATCTGGTCGGGCCAGGGATATCAAGGGTCATGCATTTGTTAGAAGGACCGCAGGATTTGGTTGAAACTTTTGTCTGACTGGCTGCGGGACCTGCTCCCATTGCATAGTTGCTTTCACTTACAACTCTTTCAAAGGATTGTGATTTGCACTCAGGGCAGGACAAATCGATTTTTTCATCGCTGTTAAAAAATAATTTTTCAAATGTTGCGTTACACTCAAGACATTTAAATTCATATATAGGCATTATTGACTCCTTGATAAAAACAAAATAAATAGGTTGCTCACTATAAATCCTTTGTCGTTTAATGTCAATTTTATCACCGGTGTATAAATGATACTGTCTTTTCATCCATGCATTACAGCCGATCATCAGATAATACTCGGACACCGACAGCCTGACTCTGATGATGCATCATTTATTTCCAGTGCGGACCTGGTTATCCTGCCACAGACATGTCCTGAGAAACTGTATGCAATGTGCGCTGAATCCGATGCTGCTATCTTCCCTGACTATCACGCGAGATTTAATTATCCCGGCAAAGTAGGGCAGAGTATTCTTTTTAACAGGGAAGGCCTGCCCCAGCCTGAAACATTACGGTGGAATTCAATAGATCATTTTCGCATGGAATTTGAAAAGGCGCTCCCCCATAAATATCCTTTCCTGTTGAAGGAAGACAGGATACATGAAGCAGAAGGCATTCACCTTATCATAGAGCAGGATGACATAGAGACATCTTTAATGAAAATAATGAAAAGAAATAAAAAGGAAACTCCGTTTATTTCACAGGAATTTATTCATGCAGGAGGCAATGCCCTAAGAGTGGTCATCATGGAAAATTCATACATCTCCTACTGGAAAAGGCCGGGAGTCCCTGGTCAGGAGATAAGCACTATCAGTAACGGGGCTGTGGTTGATAAAAAATGGCGGCCTGAGCTGCAAAAAAAAGGGATTGGTATGGCCGGGAAGCTCGCTGAAAAAACCGGGATAAACCTAGCCGCTGTTGATTTTATATTCAACCTGAATGGACAGGACCCTGAGCCGCTCTTTCTCGAAATAAATTATTCTTTCGGAAGGAAGGGCCTGGGCGGCACCATTATTTATTATGACCTTCTCTTCAGGACAATAGGCCTCTGGATGGATCGAAACGGATATGATTCAAAGAAAATCGGTCTTGTATGAGTAATGTATTTTTTATAAAGGATTGCGATAATTACCTTCCTGTATTATGGTTTTGATATCCTTTATTTTATTAAAAAAATTATTGAAGATAGTTGTTTATTGAGAGAACAGGGAAGACAACAGGATGAATATACTGGTAAATGATATAGATGTAGAGTTTTCAGGGATAAATCTTCTTGAGCTGGCAGATAAACAGGGATTTAAGGATAAAACCGGCGTTGCCGTGGCGGTAAATGAATCGGTTATTCCCAGGTCTGAATGGCAGAATTATATACTTAATCAAAACGATGCAGTATTAATTATTACTCCTGCCCAGGGCGGGTAACCTTTAATGAAAATTATACTGATCACACATCCTGAATATCTTGATGATGAGCATTCTTTTATAAACCAGATGTTTGAAAAGGGATTATGTCTGCTGCATCTCCGAAAACCCGAATATGACCGGGAGGATCTCTCGGGATATCTGGATGATATCAGACCGGAATTCCATTCGCGCATTGTTATACATTCCTGCTATGATATGGTTCATGACTATAACCTCAAGGGCATACATATTACGGGTGTCAATATGGGGGAAAAAAGGGACATAATCAGCAGGTTCAGGAAAAGGGAAGATATAAGTATAAGTATCTCATACCATGCCCTGGAGGATCTGGATGACTCCAACACGGGGATTGATTACATTTTTTTAAGCCCTGTTTTTGACAGTATATCAAAAAAGGATTATAAAGCTCGATTCAATCACGCGGAACTGGCCAGGGCATTGAAAAGGTCAAATGCAGGTGTTATTGCCCTTGGTGGATGCAGTAAAGATAATATTAGAAAAATAAAAGAACTGGGTTTTTCCGGTGCGGCTGTTTTAGGGGCAGTATGGAATTCACATGACCCGGTAGGCAGCTTTCTTGCGATAGAAAGATGCGCAGCAGAATGCTGACACTGGCATGCCTGTATGATATTGAAAAGACATGGTTAACTAATAAATAATGACGAAAGTGGAAAATTATAGAATGGATGAATTATTAATTGCTGATAAAAAATTCAGGTCCAGGCTTTTTGTAGGAACCGGTAAATTCAGTTCAAATGATATGATGGGCAGGGCAGTTTCTGCCTCAGGATCAGGGCTTGTTACAGTTGCCCTTAAAAGATTTAATGCCAGTGACAAAGAAGATGATATGCTTAAACACCTGAAACTGCCGGGTGTAGATCTTTTACCGAATACCTCCGGTGTCAGAACTGCAAGAGAAGCTGTTTTTGCTGCGGAGCTGGCCAGGGAAGCACTGGGAACCAACTGGCTCAAGCTTGAGGTACACCCTGATCCCAGATATCTTCTTCCCGATCATAGAGAGACACTCAAGGCATCCGAAGAACTTGTTAAAAAAGGTTTCAATGTTCTTCCATACATTAATGCGGACCCGGTATTCTGCAAACAACTGGAGGAAACCGGTGTTGCGGCTGTAATGCCGCTCGGTGCGCCAATCGGAAGCAATTCGGGCCTTAAGACAAAAACAATGCTTGAAATAATTATTGAGCAGAGCAATGTTCCGGTAGTTGTGGATGCCGGTATAGGCGCACCGTCACAGGCTGCCGAAGCCATGGAAATGGGTGCCGATGCCGTACTGGTCAATACTGCAATAGCTATAGCAGAAGACCCTGTAGAAATGGCAGTTGCTTTCAAAATGGCGGTTGAAGCAGGCAGAAGGGCCTTCAATGCAAAATTAGGCCGGACATCGGTTAATGCATGGGCAAGCAGCCCCCTCACTTCATTTTTGGATGATTAGCAGGATTTAAAATGAGTTTTACCGAAATATATAACAGGCACAACTGGGATGTGATAAAAACGCAGATTTATAATAAAGAGGCCTGTCATGTTGAGGCAGCTTTGCATAAAAGCGGCACCCGCAACCCGGATGATCTTATGGCGCTTCTTTCTCCTGCTGCCAGTCCTTATCTTGAAGAAATGGCAAACCTTAGCCATGAGCTCACTCAAAAGAGATTCGGGAAAACCCTTCAGATGTATATTCCTCTTTATCTCTCGAATAAATGCAGTAATAACTGTTTATATTGCGGCTTCCGGAATGAAAACAGGATCAAACGTATTACTCTTACCGAAGATCAGATACTTGAAGAGGTAAAAGTGATAAAGTCTTACGGTTTTGATCATGTACTGCTGGTTACCGGGGAAGCAAAAAAATCCGCTGGCATAGATTACCTTGAAAATGTTTTCCGGCTGATAAGGCCTTTTTTTTCACATATTTCCATGGAAGTCCAGCCGATGAATCAGGACGAATACTCCCGCCTGACAAAATTGGGATTGAATTCAGTACTTGTCTATCAGGAGACCTATGGAAAAAAATATCCGGATTATCACCCCGGGGGAATAAAATCGAATTTTTATTACAGGCTGGAAACACCTGACAGGCTCGGAGAGGCTCAGGTTCATAAAATAGGACTTGGATGTCTTCTGGGGCTGGATGACTGGAGAACGGATTCATGGTTTGTGGGGCTTCATATCAATTATCTTAAAAAGAAGTACTGGAAAACCAGGTATTCGGTTTCCTTTCCGAGGTTAAGACCTGCTAAAGGAGTTATAGAGCCGAGGGTGATTGTTACTGACAGGGATCTTGTCCAGTTGATCTGCGCCTACAGGATCTATGATGAAAATCTGGAGCTTTCTCTGTCAACCAGAGAATCAAAGAAATTCAGAAACAATGCGGTCAGGCTTGGCATAACATCCATAAGCGCAGGCTCGAAGACCGAACCAGGAGGTTATTCAGCCAGGACGGATGAACTTGAGCAGTTTGCGATAAATGACAACCGGACCCCGGATGAAATTGCCGAGATGATAAGTAAATTGGGATACGAACCGGTATGGAAAGACTGGGATATTCATTACGGCATATGAAATAATTTCTGTGTTAAAAAAAGACAATAATCCGGCGCGACTTGTCATATCTTTGACAGATGTAAGCCATATTAAAGGGTATTAAAGTTCTTAATTTTGCAGCGGCGAGGATATTTTTTATTAATATAACCCTGAATTAAGACATTACCGCCGCATAATATTCTATTCCTGCCGATTTGAACCTCCTCATTTTATAGTGGCATATTCTTTGCAAAACAGTTCTGTGATCACTTACACATGCAGATGCGTAAATTTTTTTCCAACACTCTTAAGTGCGGTAAAGGATCATAAAAAAACTGGAGGTTAAAATGAAGCTTAATTTACGTAATAAACTGGTACTGCCAACACTTCTGTTTGTAATTATCGGGATGGCCATATCAACGATGATATCCTACAATGAATCGAAAAAGGCCCTCAATGATTCCATTGAGGCGAGGATAGCTGAAGTCACAAGTGCTGCCAAGAATCAACTGACATCATGGCTGGAGGTAGTCCGTTTCGATCTTGAAAAGATATGTCAGATTCCCGAAGTCAACGGAGCGCTTGATCCTGACGAGGCTATGGCCAAACAGTCAAGAGAGTATTCAGGCGAAATGCTTGCCAACGAAAAAAAGAAATCAAAATATTTTGACTATATAGGTGTAACCGATTTAAAAGGAAAGGTCGTAACCAGATCCATCTCCGCACCCATCGATCCAGCAAAACCGGTAAAAGATGAAATTCTCGATTACAGCGGTGAGGCGTGGTTTAAGAATGCGGTCAAGGGAGAACCCCAGATATCAGCCGCATTTAAAAGTCCCATGACATCAAAACTGGAATTTATTATGGCTGTGCCTGTATACCATATGGATTCCGTTACACAGACTTTAAATAGTCAGATAGTTGGTGTGCTTTTTTCCATGGTTGATCTCAATTATTTTACCAAAAGACATATTGATAATATCAAAATGGGCGAAACCAGTTTTGCCTTCATGTTTGATCAGAGCGGAATGGTTATAGGGGATACAGATAATTCAAAGATTATGACTTTGAATATGAATAGTCAGGATTTCGGTAAAGAAATGATCGAAAAAAAGAATGGCATAATTACCTACGTCTCTGATGATAAGGAAAAGGTCGCATCATTTGAACTCGATCCTAATTCAAAGTGGACAGTCGTTGCAGGTATAGAAACAGGCGAAGTGTTTGCTCCTGTTAAAAAGCTCGGCATGGTAAGTGCACTGGTTGCGGGAATTGTTGCACTGATAATCGGAATAGGGATGTGGATTTTAACCGGTTTTACAATCGTTAAGCCCGTCTTTAAAGTAGTTGCAGGACTTAAAGACATTGCCGAAGGTGAAGGTGATCTTACCAAGACACTGAATGTAACCAACCAGGATGAAGTAGGTGAACTTGCAAAATGGTTCAATATATTTATGGAAAAACTCCGTGCCATTATAGCCGAAATAAGCGGAAATGCCGATTCAATGACTTCCGCTTCGGTCGATCTTTCAAAACTTTCAAGCAACCTGTCAGAGGGTGCTGATCTCACATCTGCCAAATCCAATACCGTTGCCACGGCTGCTGAAGAAATGAGTTCCAACATCAATTCTGTTGCAGCAGCTACCGAGCAGGCTTCAACCAACATGAATCTCGTTGCAACAGCAGCAGAAGAGATGACCTCTACAATTAATGAAATTGCCCAGAATTCTGAACATGCCAGGACCATTACCGGGGATGCTGTAACTCAGGCAAACGATGCTTCACAGAAGATAGATGAACTGGGAAGGGGTGCTCAGGAAATAAGCAAGGTAACAGAAACAATTACCGAGATTTCAGAGCAGACAAATCTTCTTGCCCTTAACGCAACCATCGAGGCAGCCAGGGCAGGGGAGGCAGGAAAGGGTTTTGCCGTAGTTGCAAATGAAATTAAGGAACTTGCAAAACAGACGGCCGAGGCTACACAGGATATCAAAAACAGGATTGAAGGCATCCAGAAATCAACTTCCATGTCAGTAAAGCAGGTTGAAGGAATATCCAAGGTAATAAATGATGTCAATGAGATTGTTTCGACAATCGCGACGGCAGTTGAAGAGCAGTCTGTAACCACAAAGGAAATTGCAGGTAATGTTGCGCAGGCATCGAACGGAATGCAGGAAGTTTCTGAGAATATAGCTCAGAGTTCGGCAGTTTCGACTGAAATAGCGCGTGACATAGCAGATGTAAATCAGTCTTCAAATGATATGTCAAACAGCAGTTCACAGGTTGATCTGAGCGCTCAGCAGTTATCAAAACTGGCTGAACAGCTTAAAGCGCTTGTGGGCAAGTTTAAGATATAATAGTCAGTAATAAAGCAAACAGTCGTGAAACGCCCTGCCGGATACGGCAGGGCGTTTTTATTTTTATCCCGCCTCCACCTCCCAAAACCCGCGATTGAAGAGATAAAAATGGAGTTATAAATTGAAAAACCTCGTTGAATCAGGTAGATATGTGTAACGACAAAGAAACACAAACTGAACCAACGAGGTGAAAAAGATGATACGACAAAGTCTTCTCCCATTCAAGCTAGAAATGACCAAAGATATGATAACTTCTCATGCAGGCCTGAGTCTGTTTGGAGAATTTGCGGTGGGCTTGGGCATATTAAAGACAGTAGATAAATACTTACCAAAGCCTGGCAGTGGCGCTGGGTATAAAGCCTCAGAATATGTGTTCCCCATTCTATTGACATTAAATGGTGGAGGAAGAAACCTGGAGGACACTCGAGAGATAAGAGGGGATGAAGGGATGCGAGAGATATTACCATTAGACCGAGTTCCTTCATCAGATGCTATAGGAGATTGGTTACGTAGGACAGGACAGAATGGTGGTCTTGAAGGGCTTGGCAAAGTTAACAGGCAACTATTAAAGCGAGGCATGAAGTATGATGGTCTCAAGGGGTATACTCTTGATATAGATGCAACAGGGATAGTAGCGGAGAAGGAATCGGCAAAAATGACCTATAAGGGATTTAAGGGTTATATGCCGATGGTTGGTCATATAGCAGAAAATGGATTGGTATTGGGAGATGATTTCAGGGAGGGTAATGAATCCCCTGGAGGGAGAAACCTTGAATTTATTAAATACTGTCGTCGTCAACTTCCGAAGGGTAAAGAAGTTAAAGCATTCAGGTCTGACAGCGCCGGGTATCAGGCTGATATAATAAATTACTGTGAAAAAGAAGGGATTGAATTTGCTATAGGCGGTGATTTAGACGCAGCAGTATTAAAGGTGATAAATAATATCCCGGAAGAGGATTGGCGCACCTATAAAGGAGGATATATAGCTGAAGCTATTCACACTATGAATAAGACTGAGAACAGTTTCCGCCTTATAGTGATCCGCAGGCCCTATCAGCAGAATATGTTTGAAGAAGAAGGTGAGAAGGTAAAGTATACTGTAATAGTAACTAATAAGTTTGAACAAGCGGAAAGGGTAGTGTGGTGGTACAATCAGCGTGGCGATTGTAGCGAAAACCGAATAAAGGATCTCAAGATAGGGTTTGGTATGGAAAGAATGCCTTGTGGTCAGACGGAAGCCAATGCTGTATATTTCAGAATAGGCGCTCTGGCATATAATGCATACCGGCTTTTTATCCTTAAGGCACTTGGTAAAAGCTGGCACCATTATCAGGTTCAAACGGTCAGATGGAGATTGTACCAGATAGCCGGAAAGATAGTATTTCATGGTGGCCAGATTTATCTCAAAGTGAGTAGAAGCTTCTTTTCATTGTTTGACGATATTCGTCTAAGGATATGGGAGTTTGCAAAC
This sequence comes from uncultured delta proteobacterium, assembly GCA_963815145.1. GTDB lineage: Bacteria > Desulfobacterota > DSM-4660 > Desulfatiglandales > HGW-15 > JAAZBV01. Next base: position 303,436 of record CAWFFS010000010.1, on the reverse strand, counting down.
ACCTAGAAGGTAGAACGGATATCCTTGGAGAATAATAACTTAAAGGGTGAGGTGTGTCTGAAGCAAAGGTAGATTGCCTTTGTCTCAGTTATGATGGTGAATCAGCACCAGCTCCCGGCAAAAAAAGATGTAGCGCAGACCCTCTCTACCCTTTTTTTTGGCTTGAATTATATATTCTAGAGACTTGTTCTATTTCAATCTCGGATTTTGGGACCTGGGTTTAATTTACAAACATGGAATTTTGTGCAATACTCCCTCCTTCAAATTAATAGAAAAGAGTCTTATGATAACCAGATTTGCATATATTATCCTGCTGGCAACACTATTATTCTGCCCGGAAACATTACAGGCGTCCGGATCAGGTGGCAGTACAGGACTGCAATCTTCAGCACATGATACCCTTTTATGCGTGGATTGCCATACACAGATAAAACAGGATGCAGACCATCCGCCTGTGGAAGATTCGAATGCATCATGCCTTGAATGTCATGAAACATTCACAGGGTTCCGGCAAAGCAGCCGGGATAAAGTCAACTGCCTGAATTGCCACTCTCGTCATGATGAAAAAGTATCCGGTGATGCACACTCCGATGTGCCATGCAAGGCCTGCCATTTACAGGATTTCAAACCTGTCAGATCTATCAGAAACAATTCTGTGGAGTGGAGATACGAACCGGTATCTGGAAAAGAATTTAACCCGCACAGGCTGATCACAGAAAAAAAGAAAATGTGCTCCCGGTGCCATTATAAGGGGAATAATCTTGGCGCTCCGGAACATGTGCTGCCGGCAAAAGGTATTATCTGCATGCCCTGTCATACCGCAACCCTTTCCGCAGGTGGCGTTCCATCCATAACCGCAATGATTATCTTCCTTATCGGGATTTCAGGTATTATTATCATGTGGTGTGCCGCAGGCAGGGGGCACATAGGCAGTAAAGAGCACGGGGCTTTCTATCCGTTCAGGATATTCGGGGCATTGATTTTTGACGGGATCTTCCAGCGAAGACTTTTCAAGGCATCTTTTACGAGATGGGCAGTACACGGTATGATCTTTTTCCCATTGATCATTCGTTTTCTATGGGGAATTGTCGCCCTTGTTTTGTCTTTAACCGAACCGCAATGGCGCCTGACACAGGCGATGCTGGATAAAAATAATCCTGTTACCGGGTTGGTATTTGATATCACCGGTCTTTTAATCCTTGCAGGAGGATGTCTCATGCTGCTGAACAAATGGATGGACAGGAAGAAAAAAAACGGCATCAAAGGATTACCCAAAGACAATAATTTTATTCAGGTTCTGCTCGGGTGTATTGTTATTACCGGTTTTATAGCTGAAGGTGCGAGGATAGCAATGACAGGCAGTCCCGATGGTTCACAGTACGCCTTCATAGGCCATCTGGTAAGCAGAGTTTTTATGGATTACTACCTGAACGGGTTATATGTGTACCTGTGGTATACACATGCCGTTCTAACAGCGGTTTTTATTGCCTGCCTTCCGTTCAGCAGGATGTTTCACATTTTTCTGGCTCCTCTTAGTCTGCTTTTAAAAGGAGCCTCAAAGGATTAGGGCAGAAAAGGACAAAATATATTTGATTGACACAGGCGGGTATAAAATTTCGCTTTGTGTCTCAAAGCAGATAAGATAATAACTTTCTCACGGAGGATATGGATATGGAAATACAGGGATATAACTTACCTGAAGATCTTTACTATGAAAAAAATCATTTCTGGGTAAAGGCGGAAGGCGATCTTCTTGTTATGGGTATGGATGAGTTTGCAATAAAAATGGCAGGCGAAATTGTTTATGTACAGTTGCCTCCGGAAGGTAAACGACTCGAAGCAGGAAAAAAGTTTGCCAAGATCGAGTCCGGGAAGTGGCTTGGAAAGGTATATGCCCCGGTGAGCGGTGAACTGGCCGAGTCAAATGAGGCACTTGAGGAGAATGCCACCATAATAAATGAAGACTGCTACGGCATGGGATGGATGTTTAAGATACGCCCCGACAATATGGAGGATATCAATAACCTTATTCATGATCCAAAGGATATTGAGGTATGGATATTGGAGGATATCGAGAAGTATAAAGAAGATTAGTGATGTCTCTTAAAGATTACAGTTTAAAAGAAGCTATCCAGATCGAGGCGTGCACGAACTGCATGCTGTGTGCCGAGGTCTGTCCTGCAGTTTCCGCCGCACAGGACGGCTCTCTGTCGGGAGTATATCGGCTGCATGAGCTGCGAAGGTTATTCAGGGCAAGGGCGGGGTTGTTTAAAAAACTGTTTTCAGGTGCATTGAATGAAGATACCTTGAAAAAATTCAGCGAAACGGTTTACAGGTGTACCCTTTGCGGCAGATGCCAGGAAATATGTCCGTCCGGAATTTCGCTTAAGAATATCTGGCTGTCTCTCAGGCAGGATCTTGTTCACTCTAATGCATTTCCGGGCAAGGTCAATCTGATAAAGGAAAATGTCCTGAAAAGTCATAATGTCTTTAATGAAGACAACGGGGAAAGGGCCGAATGGGTTGAAGACCTCGCTGACCCGCCTGAGCACGGACATATAAAAGATTCGGCCGAAGTGGTATATTTTACAGGTTGTGTGTCCGCGTATTTTCCCATGGCGCAGCAGATCCCCATGAGCCTGGTCGAGATATTTGATGCTGCTGATGTCGATTTTACGCTTCTTGGCGAAGATGAATACTGCTGCGGTTTTCCGTTTCTGGGGGCAGGCCTCAGGGACAGTGTTGACAGGATCATTGAACATAATGTTGGCGCCGTAAAAAGAAAAAACGCCGGAAAGGTAGTGTTTGCCTGTCCCTCATGTTACAGGATGTGGAAGGAATATTATCCTCCCGAGTTCGAACTGTACCATGTAACCCGATTTATAAAAGAGCATCTCCTTAAAGATAAGTTAAAGCTTAAACCTGTAAATAAGATAGTTACCTATCATGATCCGTGCGATCTGGGCCGTGGTTCCGGGGAGTATGATGCCCCAAGGGATATTATCAACTCCATTCCGGGGATCAAGCTGGTTGAGATGGAAGGAAACAGAGAAAACTGTGCATGCTGCGGGGGTGGCGGTAACCTTGAGATGATTGATGCGAATCTATCAAAGGAGATTGCCGGGGCAAAGATCAAACAGGTCCTTGATACAGGAGCCGACGCCGTTATAACATCCTGTCAGCAATGCGTCAGGACGATGAAAAGCTATGTGAGACTTAACAAGATAAAACTTGAAGTTATGGACATCGTGGAACTGCTCAGGAAGGCACTGATTTAAATACAGGGCATGCCATGTTTCTATGATCGGTATCTATCAGAATTATTTCTCTTTATCCAGTATCCACTTCACGGCATCAAGAAGATCGTCCGCGACATAAACAGGTTTATGCTGCAGCCCGGGAAGTATGTACTCCGCTTCCCCCAGACCATATCCTGTTTTGACCATGATACTCTTAATATTGCCGTTGTGGGCAAATTCAAGATCCGTGTAATGGTCGCCAATCATATATGATTGTGCAAGATCTATATCAAACCTATCGAGCGCCTGCCTGATCATGCCTGTTTTAGGTTTCCTGCAGTCACATTCCAGGGCATATTCCTTCAGCCTGCTCCTCGGATAGTGGGGACAGAAGAAAACTGCATCTATCTTTGCCCCCTGTTTTTCAAGCGTATCTCGCATATATTCGTGAATATTTTCCACCAGTTCAATGGGAAAATAACCGCGGGCCACACCGGACTGGTTGGTAACAACGATAACAAAAAAATTATTCTCGTTTAGAAGCCTGATCGCCTCGGGTACACCCGAAAAGATATGAAACCGGCTCAAATGATTGATATATCCCATCTGCTCATTGATGGTTCCGTCTCTGTCAATAAAGATAGCTGGCCTTTTCATCTATTTCTCCAGTTTTAAATTATTCAGAGCTTCCCAGACCTCTTCGGAAGAAATATCCAGCATGCAATGAAAATCTGTGGGGCATTCTTTCTTAAGGCAGGGACTGCATTCGGTCTCGTGCCGGATTACTATTGCCTGAGATCCCTTCGGGCCGGTAGCGTATGGGTTGGTTGAACCGAAAATGGCAACCAGAGGAACCTTTAATGCACCTGCCACATGCATCAACCCAGAATCATTTGTTACGAAAAAATTGCATCTCCTGATAATGCCCAAAGCCTCGCCAAGTCCTGTCATGCCGCAGAGATTGGCAGGACTGCTGGTCATTTTTTTCGCTACTTCATTGCATATATCGTTTTCTTTGTTGCTGCCAAGGATAATAACCTTTGCATTCCATTCCTTAACGGCTTTATCCCCAATCATGGCAAAGCGGTCAGGAGGCCATCGTTTCGCCGGTCCGAAAATAGCGCCTGGGCTTAACCCGAGCACAATATCGTCTCTTTTTATCCCTATACTATCAAGAACCTTCCCTGCTTTTACATTGTTTTCTTCGGGCACATATAACTCAGGATCTTTTGACTCGCAACTGCAGCCCAGGTGTCTTACTATATCAAGATAATATCCCACCTGGTGGTCTTTTACGTGATCAAACCTCATCGGGACAACATCGGTAAGAAGAAAACCCCGGAGGTCAGTACCGAATCCCACCCGATGTTTTATGCCCGAGAGGGCTGCTATTAGGGCCGCCTCAAAGGCATTTTGAAAAAGTATGGCTAAATCGAAATTTAGTTTTTTGATCTCGTTTGTGAGTTTAAGGATATTCAGAGGCCCGGAAAAGACCCCTCTGGTTCCCTTATGGATGATAACATCATCGACCACAGGATGACCTGCAAGCAACGGTGCCACCCATGGTTTGGCCAGCACGGAAACATGACAGTCCGGAAAACATGCACCAACTGCTTCAAGGGCAGGCAGGGTCATTACCACATCACCTACCCAGTTGGTGGTGCGTATTAAAATTCTATTTATTGCCGAGTTATTAAATGTCACTCTTGTTATTACCACATAAAAAAGCTTATCTTCCCGATAGAGCGACGGGAAAAGCACGGTTGATTTTCCGATGACAGATACCTTTGTTTACATTTACTCGTTTCACATATCCGGGTTGAACGGAGTCTAGGCAAAATGGGGGTGCATGTCAATGTGAAATCGTCTATACATGGTTATACAATTTGTGACTGTTTTATAAAAATGGAGAACAGTATTCTTTAAAATAAATCAATTATATTTAAATCGCAATGCGACTGTGATAATATTGATCATCAAAAATTCAAATGGCTGCCAAATTTATTTATGACCCTGCAAAAAAAAGATTCCAATATCCAATCCCCTTTCCTGAAAACAGGTTATCGCAGGCTGCCCGCTGGCATATGGGGGCTTGGATTTGTTTCCCTGTTCATGGACGCCTCATCCGAACTGGTTCACAGCATCCTTCCAATATTCATGTCCATGGTCCTCGGTACGCCTGTAATAACGATCGGTATTATTGAAGGCATTGCCGAGGGTACTGCTTCGGTAACAAAAGTTTTCTCCGGGATGATAAGTGATTATTGCGGCAAACGCAAATATCTTGCTGTCGCCGGATACACGCTGAGCGCTATAACAAAGCCTGTATTTGCGCTGGCGCCGACAATAGGATGGGTGTTAGGTGCAAGGTTTACCGATCGTATCGGAAAGGGCATTCGCGGCGCACCGCGTGATGCCATGGTGGCAGATATTGCCCGTGCTGATCAAAGGGGTGCTGCCTACGGCCTGCGGCAGGCACTTGATTCAGTCGGAGCCTTTATAGGGCCGCTCATAGCTGTAATATTCATGATCCGGTTTCATGATAACATCAGGTCTGTTTTATGGGTGGCGATTATTCCAGCCTTCATTGCGGTATTTCTTCTGGTCCTCGCAGTGCACGAACCCGAATGCCCGGCGCATTCATCAAATTCACAGAATCGACTCAGGCCTGTTGATATCACGCGCCTTTCTGTAAAATACTGGCTTGTTGTTGTACTTGGTGCTGTCTTTACGCTCGCCCGGTTCAGCGAGGCGTTTCTGATCCTCCGCGCACAGGATGTGGGGCTTGCCGTGGGCTGGGTGCCGATAATAATGGTGGTAATGAATATCTTCTATTCAGCATGCGCGTATCCTGCAGGCGCTGCTGCAGACAGATATCCTGCCGGAACCATTCTGATGTTCGGTCTTGCAATACTTATAATAGCAGATATCATACTGGCGCTGGCCGTGTCGCCATGGCCCACATTTGTCGGAGCAGCCTTCTGGGGGCTTCATATGGCCTTCACTCAGGGATTATTATCAAAACTTATCGCCGATACGGCCCCTGACGATCTTCGGGGTACAGCCTTTGGAGTATTTAACCTTGTAAGTGGTATAGCGCTGTTTCTGGCAAGCTTTATTGCAGGGGAATTATGGGAAAGATTCGGGGCCCCGGCCACTTTTATTACTGGGGCATTGTTCGGGTTTATGACCATAATCGGGTTGCTTTTTACCTCTTCTGAACACGGGTCTCAAATGTGATTTTATTCCATGTAATTCATCATAAACTTTATCCCAAAATAAAATCCTGCCGCCCCTCCTACCACACTGAGAATGTAGGCGGTCATAATACCGACATGTCCCCCGATCCACCATCCTATCCAGCTGCCAATGGAAATCCATATGATGTTCAATATTTTTTTCATATTATAATTCCTTTCACATTGCTGTCCAAAATAAAATAAATCCAAAAATTAAACATTGATATATCAACGTGTTAAGTTTTCAAAAATAAGATTTTAAAATCAGGTTACCCTCCGGTGATTAGCTAAATTTTATTCGCCTGTCCAAAACCTGGCAATGTTAATTGGACAAAGGGTGTTACAGGCGGGACACCGAATGGATTATGCAGCCAATCAGTTAAATCCCTGTAAGTAAACAGATTCAGCCTTAACATTGTAGCCAGATTTGATAGCGACCAATTGGCCTTTGAAAGATAGTGTAAAAATTTAAAAAGAAGAAGTGAGATTAAGGCTGTCCAAATCTGGATACGTAATGCATTCTCACTGGTTCCTACAAAAGTTTTAACTTTCAGATGTTGTTTTAATGTTTTAAAAAATACTTCGATTTCCCAACGGTCTTTATAGATTGAAGCTATTGTGGTGGAACCAAAAATTAAATGGTTTGTAAGCAAAACGATTTCACGATCATTCTCTTTGTCCCACACGATTATTTTTCTCAGAAGATAAGGGCACTTTTCTTTTGCTTTAGGTCCGGTAAGGCGGATAAGCTGATCAGAGAGTATTGAGCGATTCAAGGGGACATCATATTCCTCAACGACGTCATAAACAGCATTATCTTTGAGACGGGTGACAAAAAACACTTCATTCTCCGTCCATTGACCGAAGAGGTTGTAGTCGTTATAAGCTCTATCAAAAGCTACGATAGATCCTTTATTAAGGGAAAGCCATTTCGCAACCGTTCGATCATGGCGTTTAGCCGGGCTAATGTGTACAAAAGAAGGCATATAATCATCATGATCTAATAGCACATGGACTTTAACTCCCCCTTTGGCACGTCGGAACTTCGCCCATGGAAAAAGATTCAAGCAAAGAGATATAGTCGTTGAATCAAGGCTGAGTAATTTATTCTTGAACCGAAATTTCTTTTTTCTTGCGCCGAGGTGGCCATTTTCTCGAAACCTCTTCATCATCGTCCAGAACAGATCTTCATAAAGCGAAGAAGGTCGATTTTGATTTGCATAAGAAAGTGTGGATTTATTTGGACCCCTGGCAACCCCAAGATGTTTTAATTTTCCAAGACAGCATGCCAGGCCTCCGCAGATCTCACGAAGAGAATCAGCATGGGCAATATGGCAGAAAAGCATCGATACCAATTGTGTCCAGCAGGAAAATCCTTTGGCATGACGTTCTGCATTATGTTTGGATACTAAATGCATAAATTCTGTTTTGGGAAAATGTTTTAGTAATTGACTAAATAAGCTGGCTACCTTTATCATAGCTTCGGCCCTCCTTTTTGATTGTATCTTTTGTTTTTGTTGGTACTTAAACTTAAAACACAATCCAGGAGGGCTGTCACCCTAATTTCCGTTTAGATTTCCTATTTTGGACAAGAGTGTTCCTTTCATATATCGACGTGAGTGGTCAGGGGCCGTTTATTAAAATACGCCTCACCGTGTATCTTTATCAAATAATAACCATGTTTCGCAAAAGATTATCATTTTACTATCAGTTATATCGATTGTTTTATTTTAAATCTTTAATATTAAAAATAACAGCACCATCAAGATATTCATGCCGAAACCTCACTGGCTGTTCAAAAGAAAGACTGTTAATTATCTAAAATATTATGAAAACATAGACGGCTTTTATTTCCATGATGACTGGGTTGCTTAAAAAGATACCTTTTTTCCCCTGATACTGCAGCCGAGATGATTGTTCCTGCAATGAAAAAGGTAACAGGGTTTATTCATTCAAATGAAAAGTTTGCCGAATTCCACAGTTGCGGTCAGTTATCTAAGCAGATCCCAAATATGATAGAGGCTGAATCAATACGGCGCCCAGCTTTTAACGCCGGCATTCAGGGAAGAGCTTTATATCCAGTCCAGAAAAAATTACAGCAGAAAATACTTTTATTTAAGGGGCACGCTTCATGTGCCCTTTCTACAGATACCGCAGGCAGAATCGGCTGTAAAAGTTTTTTATTATTCCGGTTTTGGCCCTGTTCCTGTAAAAATGATGCCTGCTTTCATGGTTAAACCTCCTTTTTAAATTTGAGTTAATTGTTTAAAAAAAAGGTGTATATTGTAATTATAAGACAAATAAACCCGCAGTCAACTGGGGTGTTTTCCACTTCCTTCACCTGAACCTTAATGTCATGAACTGGTATTTTATATTTAAAAAATTCTGTAAATGGACTATAAGTCGAAATTCATATTATTAAGAATATAATCTGTTGATATTGTAATATAAATGTTTTAGGGAATATTAATGAAAGCGATTTATCCAATATATGTAGTTGATGATGAACAATCCATCTGTGATTCTTTAAGGGGAATCTTTTCGGATGAAGGTTATGAAATAATTACCTGCCTGGATGCAAAAACACTGTTTGAAAAAGCGGCTGTCACACCCCCTGCACTGGTGTTACTTGATATATGGCTGCCGGATACTGATGGACTGGAAGTGCTGAGTCAACTCAGACAAAAATATCCTGATGCTTCTGTCATAATGATGAGCGGTCACGCCGGAATTAATTCTGCTGTCACTGCGATCAAAAAAGGTGCATCCGATTTTCTTGAAAAACCGTTGAATATGGATGTGTTGTTGGAAAAAGTAAGCACTGCCTTAAGAAAACAGGGCGCGAAGGATTTCGAGGTGCATCTGCCGGCGAGCAGGAGAAAAAAAACCGGGCATAAAAACGATGCTGTCGGCATAGTGTCGATGGTTGAATCGGACAGGCCACAGAAGACCCTGAAAGGAAATATCGTTTTTAATGGTACAGGTCTGATGAGCGGGCGAAATACGGGTATCATCCTGAGTCCTCTGGAAGAAGACAGTGGGATCATTTTTGAAACCCTGGAAGGCCATCGTATTCCTGCACATATTACATCGCTTGAAAATTACTCAACTGATCCTCAAAATACCAATTTCACTGCAAACTCTACAGTTCTGATGAAAAACAGCAGTCGTATTCGAACAGTGGAACATCTGATGGCAACTTTTCACATGTTTGGATTAAATAACGTCCTTGTGAAAGTGGATGAAGAAATACCCAATGTTGACGGGTCTGCCGAAGATTTCTGCCGGTTGATAAGTGAAACCGGAACTGAAACACAGAATGCCTTCATAAAAAAGATTGTAATCAACAAAAAGATACTGATAGGTACTGAAAAAGATACAGAAAAATATATATGCGCGGAACCCTGCGACGGGTTTGAGATATCCATGCGCATAAACTATCCGGCGCCAATTTTCGAACAGTCATTTAAATTCAATCCTGAGAAGCATTCATTTACAGATGAAATAGCACCGGCCCGCACCTTTAACACGTTTGAAAATATCGGCATGGCCCAAAAAATGGGAAAGGTTGGCGGCGGTTATCTTGACTCGCATATAATAATATATGGTGGAGAGGTTATTAACACAAAGCTGAAATATCCGGATGAGTATGTAAGACATAAAATACTGGACATTATCGGTGACCTGTACCTGTTAGGTCATCCCATCCAGGGAAGGATAACAGCCAACATGACTTCCCACGGGTTCAATCATGCCTTTGCGAAGAAGTTATTCCACTGCTATCAGGGTGAAATATAGACCGGAAGAATCGCACATCAGTATGGATAAATTTCACAAAAATTATGATGAAAAAAAAGGCCGCGCCAAAAGCCTGGATAATATTATTAAAGTGTTGAACGAACTTCCTGAAGACAGGAAGAAACTGCTGGAAACTCACGTTATAATTATCGTTACTAAAGATCCGAATTCCTCACTTCCTGCCGAGATGAAAGAGTATTACGGGCAGTATGGTATTACCTTTGGTGATTTCCCTATGATGCCGATAGGAAAGGCAAAAGACATTGCAGATCAGCTTCCTGAAGATCAGCCTGACTTCAGCAAAATGCGCGAACGAAGGGGAAAAGGGCCAATGAGTGTTGTCCTCGTGGGTGATGACTATTATGAGGGCGGTGAAAAGACAGGAAAGCTCGGGCACCTTTCAGAATTGTATTCCTGAATGGTTTAATCTTTTACTGCATAGTTGCTTTCCATTCATAATCGATTATGGCGCAGGGCTTATACGTTGTTTTTACCGTAATCATATCTTTTCCTGTTCTTAAAACCCCTTTTGGATGGAAAGAGCCCCAAATATGTTAAAAAGAATAAGGGTATTAAAAGTGATGCCAAATGATGTCAATTATCAGTTTTTCTCATAAAGGAGTGCGTACCTCAAAACATCAAAACGCATTCTTTAAAAACTGGCCGGGCTAATAAAATTTTAAAAATCTGCATTTAAAGTAAAATAATGTTTGCATCATGGATTAAATTAGTCTATTAAAGGCGACTTTTTAATTTTTAACAGTAATAACAGGAGATAATAAAAATGAAGGATATTTCAAATATCACACTATATAGCGGCGGTCATAAAGGAGCCGAAGCTGAGTTCGGTAAACTGGCCGAGGCGTGGGGAATAAATGAGGTTAACTTTGTTTTCGAAGGTCACATCGCTGAGCGTACCAGAGGCCTGAAAGTCCTGACCGGCGAAGAGCTGAAAAGGGGAGATATCAGCATGGAAATAGTTTCCATGAGGATGAGCCGCAAATATTCACGTGCAGACAAGATTCGCAAGGTCATCCAGTCCATTTTTTTCATGGTGAACAACGGCTTTCATGTGGTAGCGGTCGGTTGGATTCAGGAAGACGGTACAGTAAAGGGCGGCACGGGCTGGGGAGTTGAACTGGCAAAACTTTTCAACAGGCCGTTGAGTGTCTATGACCAGGATAAAAAGGCATGGTATTCCTGGGAAAGTAACCAGTGGATTGAGAAAATTCCTGAGATAACCTCTGATACATTTGCCGGCACCGGTACCAGAAACCTGTCTGACGACGGGAAGGAAGCATTGCGTGATCTTTTTGAAAGATCATTCGGGCCTAAAGAATAACAGTATAATCACCCGGAATCCCTTATTCCGGGTGATTAAAAATTGATGCGCGTTAAATCCTGCCTTATAACATTATAACCTGAGAATATTCGATTTTCTGGAATTCTGGCATGCAGTTTTATTGCAATATGCCAGGCTACCGGCTACCTGCGATAATCCCTGTCCCTGTGCTGATGCCTTGGCCGATACCAATACCCGTGGTGCCAGTTCCAGTGGTCACCCAGCCATACCCATGCGCCTGTCACCCAGAAATAGTCAGGGCCGGGAGGAGCGATGATTGGCTCCTGCAATGGTGCCGGCGGTGGAGGTCCAATCACTCCCGCCACCTGTTCGGACCCGACCTGTGAACGTGTATTGATCATGAAGTTAATGACAGTTTCACTGACCCCTGCATTCTTCAGGGCGATGATCTCCTGCGCATTGAGGTAATAGACTGTTCGGGAATTTCTTATCTGGCTGATTATGAGATTGTCACTGATCCCTGCCCTGGAAAGCGCTTCTACGTCCGATACAGACAACGGTTTGCCCTGTTCGACATTCGCCATGGTTTGGGGCGACTGGGATCTCAACTGCTCCTCCTGGGCCTGATCCATACCATGCCCGATGATCCCTCCTACTACTGCACCTGCCAGTGCGCCGACGCCGGAATGATCGGACAGGCCGCCTATAATTGCACCGGTGGCTCCGCCTGCCAATGCCCCTGAGGCCGTATAATCCGGCCTTCCCTGTAGTGTCGTGCAGCCTGTAAGGAAGACGGTTGTAATCATAATCATAAAAAAAAGTTTAAATCGTTTCATAATTCTGTACCTCTTTAATTTTTATAGAATTATTTTAGAACCACCAACTCTGGTGGCATTATCAGATTTACACACTGAAAATGTTATGGGTTTGGGAATGTATTTTTAGCCCTGATAGATGGTAGAAATCGTTATGTCGAAAAGAAGATAGAGCCAAACTAAATCATTGTAAATAATCAATATATCCTTAAAAATACCATGTAAGTGTCCGGGTTTGATTTTAAAAATATACGACTTATTTTTTACACATAAAGAGAGTTCATAAAAGGGGGTGAGAATATGACAAATAGAGATTGTGGAATGACAAGGGGCTTAAGAATCGTTTTTGGTATTTTTTTCGGATTCATGGCGTTAGGCATGTTTTTAATTGGATTTGCGCATTTCCCATTTTTCGGGGCTCTCCTTGCGGCAATTTTCTTAATGTTATCTATTCTTTTTTTGCTGGCTCCAAGGGATGCGAACTGTTATTTAACGGGTTAAAAAGTAAGTGCATAGCACTTTTATAATTTGATTGGTGAATAAAATCATGTTTTAAACAGCAGTTTGAGTTAAAGATAGTATTGTAAAGACTATATCGATCTTTCCGTCTTTAAGCAATTGGAAGTGGGTGTATATCTACGGAGGAGTTGTAGAAGGTGAATAGTCTTGGTAAGGATCGTGTCCAGGGCGAATAGTTTTACGCTGAACCACTTCTAGTCTATTTTAAAATCCGAAAGGATTTGCTCTACTCGTGCAATGTTTTTCCGGCAACTTGCATCGTCATCAGCGTCACGTGTAATATCTAACATCTGTTTAACCTTTGTCCTCAACGATACCTTCAAATTGTCAACTTCCTTTGCGAGATGCTTGAATTCATCCTTTTTACGCAGCCGGACGTCACCGCTGATATCTCCCTCGGCCATTTTTTGAAGTGTCCTTCGTATTCTGAAAATGGGGCCGGCTATACGATGGGATGCAATCATTACAGAGAAAAAAAGGAACACGAGCGTTATCCCAACTGATACAGCCATAACCGGCCAGAGCAGTTTTAACAGCGAAGTGGGTTCCGGCGGTGGAGAGATAGATGTGGGAGCAGGTGCAAAAGGATCCGGCTGCGTAATCATAGTCAACTGAACATCACCATAAAGATAGTTTACCATTACCAGAAAAAACAGGGACATGGCAATAATCGCAACTCCCACAATGCATGATTTACGTATCATTCTGTACTGAAAATCAGGATCAATGATGTAGATTCTTCTTTTATATTTCTGCTGTGTCATTGGATGTTTATTCCTTTTATTATTATTTTTGGGCTGCATTAAATATCACATTTTACGTGACCCCATATTAAATTCATGGGTGGATCATCTCTATTCGGGGCAATCGAAATGTTTAGACTAGCAAGTTGAAAACAGTCAGATGTTCCCGACGATAAAGGATGTCTGTTCTTTTAATCGGATGCAGGCAAAAATACATTAGTAAACTTTTTATTTTTATAATCCAGACAATTGATTCCAGAGCTGTAGGTGCTTAATTTAATAACGTAAATTAAAATATGGAATTACTTATACTTATATAGGCATGGAGAATTTGGAAGGGTAAGATATTATCCTTTATGAATGATTGTTATGGAATCTTAAAAAGAAAGGAGTAACGCCATGGAATTCACGAGAATAAAAAGGAATGATTATCTTGTCGCAAACAAATCAAAAGGCGATTTTAAAGAGTTATTAAATAGAAAATGCTCTATATGCAAAAAACAGGAATGGACATCTGAGATTAAATTTGTTGACGGGGCATCGTTTGATTGCCTCGCCGGATTCGGCTGCAAAGATGGTTTTGCATTTGTATGTGATGATTGTTTTAAAAGTCATTTTCAAGAGCATTCATGGACCTTTGATACTTTATTTGTTTGAAAATATGAGACAGGCGTATTTCGTTAGAAGCGGAGAGGCAGGTAAGCTCGGTATGTCCATAAGAAATGAAGGAACATCTGCCTTTGACAGGTGATGTGGTGTAGTAAGAGTCAAAGGCAGATTTGCCTCGTCCCTACTTCCTGACAAATTCTTACCCCTAATTTAACACCAGATATCGGGCGGCAAACAATCTATTGACATATGTTTGAAGATTTTTGTATTATTTAAATACATTTATCTACTTCTCTTTTATATAAATTCCTGTTCACAAAATATAAATATCTACCCGCTTAATATTGTATTCCATTAGATTGATGTGTTTCCAATGATTTAAACGGCTTTTACAATCAATTTATTTAACGCAGAAATTTTATTACCATCACTTCAAATTTCAAACATAGTATACAGGAGGTAAAGATGATAAAAAAATATAGAGTATTAAGGGAAAACATTAAAACAGTCATTATAACTCCGGCATGTCTGTTAATAATTATTTTATTAATGAGTGCATGCGTTACAGGTTCCCGTATTGCAAAAAATAACAACGAATCGACCAGTTATGTCGTGACAGTTGATGGAAAGTCCTTAGATCAGAATGCTGCATCATCGCTCCAGGCCACATCATCGCCCCAGGCCGCATCGTCACCCCAGGCCGCATCGTCACCCCAGGCCGCATCGTCACCCCAGGCTGCGTCATCGCCCCAGGCTACCCAGGCGCAGCTCAACACGCTGCCGCAGTTCACCACGACTGCAGGTGAACCGGAAAATAGCCAGATAAAAGCCGATGATAATGAAATAGCATGCCGTACCAGAATAATCACCGGTTCACATTTCAAAAAGAAAATATGCCTGACCAAAAAAGCTTGGGCCGAGGCAGATGCAAAAAACAGTCGAAAAGTGGACCGATTTGATCACACTCTTAGAAATGAGAATGACAAGAAGTATAAATTTGATCCATATACAGCGGGGCATATGCCTGGAATAATGGGAACGGGGGAATCATTGCCGACGAGTCCGCAATGATTGGCATATGACTCTGCGAAACTCGCTGACGCGGTAAGAGTAAACATTGCAGGCACTAAATCAGCTTTTGCAGGTATGGACGGGTTAGCCGAGCAGATTGTCAGTTATACCTCAGGCATCATTAACTGGCAATTTCTGTAATACAGGGAAACAACTCTTCTTACAGTCCTCTTAACTCATACATCGTTATTCTTTTTAAAGCCCCTTCATGCTCGGGAGAATAACCTTGTCAGCAACGAATTTAATAGTAATATTTTTGTTTTCATTTCCCCAAATACAGTTTTTTACCCCCAGAACGCTGTCACATTTATCAGGCTTGCCTATAATTGAAACTACATCCCGATCAAAAAAATGATTCCACAGGAACTTTATCCTGACAGCATCCAAGTCTGTTTATACTGGGCAATATACCATGGCTATTCAATATTTCATAAAAGAAAACCAGCATGTTGGTGATTTCGGATATTGCCGTGTAGAAGTTCCCACAGATATCGTCAGAAAAACAATATGTTGACACATGTCTGCAATTTTCTTATTATTCAAACATATTTATCTGCTTCACTATTGTATTATATTCTATTTTAATTAATATCTTTCCGTTGATTTAAACAACTTTTACAATCAATTTTTTTATTGTAGAAAATTTTAAGTCCTCAAATTTAAGTTTAAATCCTCGGACACAGGAGATAAAAATGATAAAAAAATTTAGAACATTAAAGGAAAACATTAGAATAGTCGTTATAACTCCGGCATGTGTGTTAATAATTATTTTATTAATGGGTGCATGTGTTACAGGTTCCCATATTGCAAAAAATAACAACGAATCAACCAGCCCGGTCATGACAGTTGATGAAAAGCCTGTAGATCAGACGGCTACATCATCGCCCCAGACACAGATCAACAAACTGCCGCAGTTTACTGCTACAGGTGAATCGGAAAACAGCAAGGTCAGCAAAGGTGAAAATGAAATAGTATGCCGTACCAGAATAATCACTGGTACACATTTCAAAAAGAAAATATGCCTGACCAAAAAAGCGTGGGCTGAAGCAGATAAAAAAAACAGTCGAAAAATGGACCGATTTGATCGCGATCTTAGAAATCAGACTGACAGGGGGTTTAGCGCAGATCCATCAACAATGGGGCAAATGCCGCGCTGATTGGCGTATGTTTAGAAAAGTGGGATACAAATAAAAACGATAGCGGTATAAATTTGACAAGTCTACCATTGACTCTTGATTTACAATAATAAGAATCAAAGGCAGACTCTTCGTTTCTTGAATTTGCTCCCCAAATCCCATTTCCGGATGAACTGCATTAATTATTTAAGGATTATCCCCTCTACGGCTGTGGTGGCTTGCTGAATTCGTCTTCAGCTTTTTTGCAGGATTTATCCAGATCTTCCATGGCAGAACTGATCCCTGATTTTAGCTGTGCCCATTTATCCGAGGTGGAATTTTTTATTTCGCTTATTTTATCATCAACATCAGTGAATTTATTACGCAGTTCTTTCAGTTACTGGTTGGCTTTTTGTTTGGCATCTCCTGTCAGTTTATCCACCTGATCCTGCAGTTGGTCAATTTTCTTACCGTATCCCATGAGCCTGGTTTGCATCTGTTCCCAAATGCCTTAATCTGATCATCGAAAGCTACAACCCGATCGAGGAATTACCTCTTTATCCTGACGATCAAATCCTTCGGCTTGATATGCCGGTTATCTTCATAGGTGGTGAGGACGATATGATTATTGACGTGGCCGAGTCCATGAAACGCCTCACCAGCCTTGTGCCATCGGCTGAAATCCATATTTTACAAGATTACGGGCATGCGGTTTTCAATGCGCTTTCCTTCATCATTCCGTTTCTGCAAAAAAGAAAGTTGAAAAGAAAAAATAAAAAGGCCTGCCTTTGACTGCTGCTTGAGAATAATAAGAGTCAGCGACAGTCCATAACTTTTCAACATGATTGTCATTTTATGATTTGTTCTTCTGTTTGTTAAATTAAATTGACATTGAATATGGTTGTGGGCAAAATTCAGGCAATTCTATGACTCGAAAACGAAAGAACAACAAAAAAAATCGGCTTCCAATCATGCAGGGGCTTTTGCCAATCCGGTGGAACAGGTTTCCTGGAGAGATCATCGCTGGCGTCACCCTTGCAGCACTGGCAATTCCGGAGGTGATGGGATACACCAGGATTGCGGGAACTCCGGTCATCACAGGGCTCTATACAATGCTTATTCCGGTTGTCCTGTTCGCTATGTTTGGATCGTCTCGTCACCTGGTCGTCGGAGCGGATTCTGCAACGGCAGCCATGCTCGCGGCGGGTCTTTCAGGTCTCGCTGTAACCGGGTCTAAAGAATATGTCGCCCTGGCTGGTGTTCTGGCCCTGTTAGCTGCGGGTTTTCTGCTGCTTGCGCGTGTGTTTCAGCTAGGATTTCTCGCAAATTTTCTGTCGCGCACCGTCCTTGTCGGATTCCTGACCGGTGTGGGTATCCAGGTGTCTCTCGGGCAGATCCCCGGAATGCTGGGTTTTCACGCTGCAGGACATGGCCTGGTCGATCAGATCCTTAATGTCTGGCAGCAGACAGGGCAGGTCAAACCTTATGCACTCGGTCTGTCGGTCGGAGTGCTCGCTATCATCACCGGATCAAAACGGATTTCAAAGTGGATTCCGGGCCCGCTGATTACAATCATCGGCGCTATAGCAGTAAGCTGGTTTCTGGATCTGGAGTCGAAGGGAGTCCCGGTCCTGGGAGTGATTCCAGGCGGGATACCGACAATCGGATTACCCGATGTCACTTGGAACTGGGCGCTCGTGACAAAACTCCTCCCGATTGCCTTCGGTATGTTCATAGTCATTCTGGCGCAGAGTGCCGCCACATCCCGCGCCTATGCCGATCGTTATAACGAACACCTTAGCGAAAATGAAGATCTCGTGGGCCTGTGCATGGCCAATATAGGTGCTGCCTTCTCCGGTACTTTTGTTGTCAATGGCAGTCCAACAAAAACACAGATGGTCGACAGTGCCGGCGGCCGGAGCCAGTTGGCTCAGGTCACGGCGGCCGTAGTAGTGCTTATAGTGCTGCTGTTTCTCACCACACCGATAGCCTCTATGCCGGTGGCCGTGCTTTCCGCTGTGGTTTTCCTGATCGGTGTTGAGTTGATTGACGTGAGGGGAATGAAAAGAATATACGTCGAGCGTCCATGGGAATTCTTTGTTGCGGTGATTACTACCGCGATTGTTGTATTCTGGGGTGTTGAACAGGGTATCCTCCTGGCTATCTTTCTCTCTTTGATCGCACACACGCGTCACGGTTACCAGCCTAAAAACGTTGTCGTGGTCATGAATGATACCGGGAAATGGCATGCACTTCCTGTAAGTCAGCCGGGTCAGGTTGCGCCGGGTCTGATGATATATCGATTCAGCCACAGTATGTACTATGCGAACAGTCAGCAGCTTTCGGAAGAGATTAACTCCCTGATCAGGGAAGCGGAACCCCCGCTTAAGTGGTTCTGCATCGACTTCGTTGCAGTTGATGACATTGATTTCTCGGCTGCCGAAACCCTGCATGATCTTATAGATCTGATGGATGAGCAAAAAATCCGATTCGTTTTGGCTTCTGTCTCGGATGATGTGAAGAATGAACTTGAACGTTCCGGCCTGTCCAGACGTATGGGTAAAGAAGCTTGTTATGATGCAATAAAAGATGTTGTTGACGCCTTTGAAGGGCAAAGATCCACTGACTCCTGATTTCTACTTCCTGCCCCCTTTGCCTGGCCTCCCGGTGATTACATGGCTGAGATTCGGAGTCTGGCTTATCATTGGATTGATCATCTATTTCCTCTACGGATACCGCAAGAGTAATGAAAGGGGGGTATAGACACAAGATGCCCGGTATTTTCTCAGGGATGTTCAGTCTACTTTACTTTTTTTATCTCCGGGTATAGTTTCCTGGCACAGTCCGGACATATTCCGTGGCTGAAATTGGCGTTAGAGTGCTTTTGTATATATGATTCGATCTGATTCCAATAACCCTGATCGTCTCTTATTTTCTTACATGACGCACAAATGGGGATAAGCCCGCTCAGTGTCTTAACCTCGCTTATAGCCTCCCTGAGTTCCGAGATCAGTTTTTCCTTCTGCTCAGCCTCTTTTTGCAGTGCTCTGTTGGCCGATTCGAGCTCGATCGTTCTTTTCTTTACAGTTTCCTCCAGTGTATTCCGCGCTTCGACCAGGGCCGATTCGTATCTACCCCTTTCAACGGAGTATCTTATGGAACGTTCCAGGAGTGCTGTGAAGATCTCATCCTTGACAATAAAATCCGACGCACCTTTATTCATGGCCTGCAGGTCCACGTTGTAATCTCCATGCCCGGTCAACATGATTACAGGTGTTCGGCAATCCGTTTTCATGGCGTCGTCAAGAAACTCAAGGCCGGTTCGCTTTCCAAGTCTATAGTCAAGCAGACAGACATCGTATTGGCCGCTCTTAAGGGCCTTTAATCCGTCATCGTAAGTCTTCTCCCACGACAGGTCATATTTTTGGTTCTGAATGTTATCCAGGATATTTCGGATTATATAAAATTCATCCTCGTCATCATCGATAAGCAATACTTGGGTAAAATCATTCATCATCAATCCTTTCAAGATGACTGTTGTTTCCAATACGCTTTATTTCAGGATATTATATATCCACCGGTTTCACAATAAGTTATATGAAATATATTTGATCTTTTTAATAAAATTTAATATTAAAAAAATATCAATTTTTATAACTTTTTAGATATAAAAATGTGGCACCAAAATAAGTCCTATGTTCCATCAGCTCCTGTGATTTATTCTTGGATAATCCTTTAGTTCGTTTAAGGAAAAACAGATGCCCGCTTCCGAAAAATAAAAAACCATGACTATACTAAAAATAAGTGGTTTGCAGTCTGTATTGCCAGTAAAGTCAGTTATATACATAAGCTCTTATTCAATAATAAAAATTTTGTGCAGGAGATGATCACGATGAAGAGAGTCATCGCTATGCTTTTAATAGCTCTTTCTTTCTCAATAAACTTATATTCAATGGAAGTTGCAGGAGTCAAATTTCCTGACAGTATTACAGCGGAAAAAACCAGGCTTGATCTCAATGGCGTTGGAACGAGAACAAAATTCTTTATGAAAATGTATATTGGTGCCCTTTATCTTGCAAAGCCGAATTCATCCTCTGAAGAGATAATTGATGCGGATGAGCCCATGGCAATAAGGCTGCATATTACATCATCATTGATCACAAGTGAAAGAATGGAAGAGGCAGTCAGAGAGGGATTCATGAATTCAACCGGTGAAAACGCAGGGGCTATTTCGGATGATATAGAAAAATTTATCTCTGTGTTTAAAGAGAAAATATCCGATAATGATGTTTATGAGCTTGTTTATACACCAGGTCATGGTGTGGAGGTGTTCAAGAATTCAGTATCCAGGGCAGTTATCAAAGGGCTCGATTTCAAGAAAGCGCTTTTTGGGATATGGCTCGGCGACAAACCGGCACAGGGAAGTCTGAAGGAAGAAATGCTCGGAAGAGGATAACCAGCTAATATAATAATGCTTTTTGGATGACAAAATCAGTCCTGTTATCCGCATAGTATGGTTTGCACCACCCGGGTAAAAGTGAGGCAAAAATAAAAATATTTACGATAGAACATCAATATATAACCCGAATGACAGGGAGGGTAAAATGTCCATTGTTACAATAAGCAGAGGGTCATACAGCCGCGGCAAGGATGTCGCTGAAAAGCTGGCTGAAAAATTGGGGTATGAGTGTATTTCAAGAGATATTCTGTTGGAGACTTCGGATGAATTCAATATTCCCGAAATAAAGCTGATCAGGGCACTCCATGATCCCACCTCCGTTCTGGAACGTTTTACACTCGGCAAGGAAAGATATATAAATTATATCTATTCCTCTCTTCTTCAGCATATACGTAAAGACAATGTTGTATATCACGGTCTGGCCGGACATTTTTTTCTGGTCAATATCTCGCACGTTCTTAAAGTAAGGGTTATTGCCGACATGCAGGACCGTATAAATGAGGAGATGAGGCGCGAAAATATTTCAGCCGAAAATGCCCTTTATATTCTCCAAAAGGATGATGAAGAACGACGAAAATGGAGTCTCCAGATGTATGGCAATGATACCTGGGATAGCAGACTTTATGATATCGTTCTGCATATAGGGAAATTAACAGTTGAAGATGCAGTAGATATCCTTTTCGAAATAGTCCAAAAACCTAATTACCAGGCGACAAATGAATCCCTAAAAATGGTTGAAGATCTTGCTCTTTCTGCAAAAGTCAAAGTGGCTTTGTTTGATTTTGCTTCCAAAATTCAGATAGAAGCGGATGATGGCACTATTACCATTGATCTGGCGGATGATATCCAGGCAGCAAAAAACAGAGAGCAGATTAAAAAAGCCGCCATGAATATTGAAGGTGTTAAACAGGTGATTATCAGGGGGAAAAACGTCAGGGAACAACATGGTTATGTTAATCCCTTTCAGAACATCCGGTAGATGAAATAAAAGGGCATCTCATAATAGTGAAACGCCCTTTTTGTATTTACGTATGGATCTATACTATTTTTACATTCTTTGCTGACGGGCCTTTAGGTCCATCTTCAATATCAAATGTAACCTGATCGCCTTCGTTCAGGCTTTTGAACCCGTTGGATACTATTCCTGAATGATGAACAAATATGTCCGGGCCGTTTTCCTGTTCGATAAAGCCAAATCCTTTACGGTCATTAAACCATTTTACAATACCATTACTCATGATGACATCCTCCTTCCAAATTAAATTTCAAGTTTCAATGCACAAAGGATGCCACTTAAAAGCCATTTCCTTATGAACGAAACTGGCCAGCACCAAGCCAGACCATTTATATGTTTCAATTTAGCGTACCAGTAAAAGGAAAGCAAGTTGTTTTATTAACAAAAGTTAATAATAATTAGGTATAATTTAATTTTTCCGGTAATTTAAAACTTAAATTAAATATACAAAATAAAAACTTGACATATAAAAATTATTAAAATAAAGTTAAACATATTATATAAATAAAATGATAATAAATTTATTTATAAGTATATAAATAAATTTTAATGAATTTTAAATATATTGTGTTTATTTTAAATAGCTTTCTCAAGTTTTAGGAATTGGAACCCAAGGTTCAACAATATAGTTCGATCTGATACACGCCAGCCTATTTTTTCTACTCAAAAAATGGCTTCCAGTTCTTCCGGATGAACTTCCATTATCTTAAAACCATCTTTTTAAAAAAAACGGTTTATTTTTTATACATACTTTTGACTTAACAATATGGCTATCAGGAGGATAATCAGATGAATATTTATGTGGGAAACTTGTCTTATGAAGTAACAGATGAGGATTTGAATAATGCATTTTCAGGCTTCGGAGAAGTTGTATCATCAAAGGTAATAAAGGATGAATACAGCGGCAGATCAAAGGGTTTCGGGTTTGTTGAAATGTCAAACAATGCAGAAGCAGAAGCGGCAATTGCAGGATTAAATGGCAAAGAATTGAAAGGCAGAGCAGTTAAGGTTAATCAGGCCAATCCAAAACGCGAGGGAAGAAGAGGTGGTGGCGGTGGTGGCAGGCCGGGAAATTCCAACCGGAGACGGTACTAACCTTCACTTATACTTTAAAGGCTGACAGAGATAGAGCCGGAAATGACATAAAGATTCATGATTAAAAACCGGAAGAAAGCTTTCGTTCACAACGGTGTAAAGGTCCTCCGTTCCAATCATACGGCTATACGCCGCCTTAAGAATATTCATAAACCTTCTTTGCATGGTTTCAGAATATGGCCGTCCAGTTGGCTTTTACTGGATTATTTCAAGAGAAGCGGGTTTAAACGCCACTCACGTATTCTTGATATCGGCTGCGGGTGGGGGATAGCCGGAATCTATTGCGTCAAAAATTTTGAGTCCATTGTGACTTGTGTTGACAGTGATTCTGCTGTTTTCCCCTATGTTCACCTTCATGCTGATATTAATGACGTTACTGTCAATACTGTTGAGGCTAATTTCGATGATTTGAATGTTAATAATTTTAATAACATTGACATCATGATCGGTGCGGATATCTGTTTCTGGGAAAATATGGTTGAGACCCTTAAAAAAATGATACTCAGGGCTTTAAACTGCGGGGTTAAGAGCATAATATTTGCAGATCCGGGAAGGCCTACATTTGAAAAACTTGGACGATATTTTCATAACGAAGGGATAGGAGAAATCCTCAACTGGGATATCAACAGCCCGTATTCTATTCAGGGCCGCATCCTCAGGGTGGGCATATAAATAAATATATATTGTTAAAGTCTTTTTTTTAGCAGAGGCATTCGGTTTGCCTTTCCATTCGATTCCCCAAGTAACCACTGGTTTTCATTTCTGAATTTACAAATAATTTTTAGATTTATCCCTTTACATATGATATATCTATAAAATTATTGGCGCTTTCTTCTTGTTTCTGGATGTGCGCTAAAAGCTGATTCTTGGAAACATCTTTTCTTATTTCTTAAAAATGCATCATACAACAACGGCCCGTAATTTTTTTATAATTCGGATTTTATTACTTTAAAAAATAAACATGTTTCTTACGGGGAGTCCTCTTAATAATGCAGGAATATAAAAGAAAGCTTGCAGCCATATTCAGTGCTGATGTTGCCGGGTACAGCCGTCTTATGGGTGATGACGAGGCATATACTGTAAAAACCCTCACAGCATACCGGGAAATAATGTATTCTTTGATCAAACAGCACAGGGGTCGTGTAGTTGATTCACCCGGAGACAACCTGCTTGCTGAATTTGCAAGTGTTGTGGACGCAGCTCAATGTGCTGTAGCTGTTCAAAAGGAATTCCAGTCTCGTAATTCAGCTCTTCCTGAAAATCGAAGAATGCTTTTCCGCATTGGGATTAACCTGGGTGATGTTATTGAGGAGGACGACAGGATATATGGTGACGGTGTCAATATCACCGCAAGGCTTGAAGCAATTGCAGACCCCGGTGGCATATGTATATCGAAAACAGCATTCGATCAAATAGAAAGCAAACTTCCCCTGGGGTACGAATATATTGGGGAGCAGACAGTCAAGAATATATCAAGACCTGTATATGCCTACAGGGTAATAATGGACCCCAGAATTGTTTCAGATAGTCGATTTCAAAAGGTTTTAAGAAAATCATCCCGGATAAGAAACCTTGTTATTGCCGTTGGAATTGCTTTTGGCACCTTAATTGTTTTATTTTTCGCCGGCATTTTACCCAGATGCAGTGATACTCAAACAGGGAAGATCTCCGACCAGAAATTATCCATAGTGATACTTCCATTTAAAAATATGAGCGGTGATCCGAACCAGGAGTCTTTCAGTGACGGAATTACTGAAGAACTGATTCATTCTCTTGCCAGGGTAGATGGGTTGAGAGTTGTCTCACAAACCACATCATTTTCTTATAAAGGAAAAAACCTGCCGATCTCTACCATAGCTAATGATTTGTCTGTAAGTTATGTTCTCGAAGGCAGTGTGAGAAAGGATGAAAATAAAATTCGCATCACGGTCCAGCTAATAAATGTAGCTGATGACGCGCATCTTTTATCAGAAACCTATGATCGGGAGATGAAAGATATTTTTGTTATTCAGGATGAGATTGCAAATGCAGTTGTTGCAAAACTTAAAATCAAGCTGCTTGGCAATGAATATGCAAAAAAAGAAGAATATTCAATTGTCGAACATGAACGCCGCATGGGCATAAATGTAACAGTCAATGATGGTGAAATAATAAGAGGAGGACTCCTGGCCATAGGTGTGAACATTGAAATGGCGGGCTCGGTAAAGGGCGGTCTTGAGGCCTATGGAGGTCATGTTGTTATATCCGGAAACAGTCAGAACGCGGTTAATTTCTGGGGCGGTGATGTTACGCTCTCCGGTAACTTCCATGACAATGTAAAGGGGTCGGCAAAGAGCCTGCTCATTTCAGGCACGTTTGAAAAGGATCTAGATGTTGATGCAGAACATATAACAATAACTCCATCCGCTGTGATCAAGGGAAACCTGACCTATTCCGGTGTGCTGGACAGAAAAAACGGATCACAGATCGCGGGTGAAGTTAAAGAGACAGCTAAGGACGATGCTGCTTTCCAATCCTTTTCCTATGGAGGTAAAAAGACAAGTGCATTATCGATCGCCCTGGAAGAGATATTTGGAATATTGATCTTCCTGGTTTTAGGTTTTTTCATGAAATATTTTATTCCAAAACAGAGTGAAAGGGTAATAACAGTCATATCGACTTCTACTGTTTTTAACAATTTGAAAAAAGGCATTTTATTTATAATTGTTACGCCTTTTATTATTCTATTCAGTCTTATTTCCATTATAGGGATACCTTTCGGTTTTATCTATACTGCCCTGGTTGTAATCCTGTTTTCTATCGGTGTTGTATGCGGTGTTATCTGGGTCGGCAGAAGACTTTTAACATATTTTCATGCCTCATTTTTAAACAACTTTTTTATTTCATTGATAACAGGATTTATTGTTGTAGAAATTTTGTCATTAATTCCTTACGCAGGATGGCTGGTGAAACCTTTTATCTTTCTGGTATCCGCGGGAGGTGTATGGCAGGTTGCATGGAAAGTTGTCAGGGCTGAGAGGGATACTGTTGACAAAATAAATACAGAGACTGTGTGATGAGATCTGAAAACTTTACTCACAGGCTGAAAACTGAACTATTAATCTGCCCGCACAGTTGACAGGAATTTTCAAAATCAGAACCTTCAATGCTCAATACAGGAACTGCGCCAATAAGTGAATTGGTCATTATGATCCTGTCTGAAGGTAAGAGTTCGCTCATGGACAGGCTTCTTCCCTCGATTGAATAACCATCGGATTTCAGGAATCCGCAGACATTCTTTTCCATGATACCTCTTAATACATGCCGGGATTCAGGTTGTATTACGCTGTTTTTTCTGATCACGAGTATATTCGCGGTATTTGTTTCGGACAGGCTTTTATCAGGGTTAAGAATAAGCGCTTCATCAAGTCCTTTTTCCCTGGCCCATTTACCTGCCATATAATAATAGAGATAATTAAGTGTTTTATAATCAGCCAGGGGAGATTGCCTTGGTTCGGGATAAATTCCGAGTCTCAGTCCCTTTTCCTCCCTGTCTTCAAGCCTGTGGGTGTATGTTCTTGCTGTTACAAACAGCCCTTTCTTACATGGCGGTTTATCACTGTCTCCATATGTGGCCATGACTTTGACAGCGGCAGTGCACTTATCAAGTTTATTGGCGTCGATAACCTGTCTGATTATCTCGTCCCATGTCAGATCAGGTAAAGGCTGCCTGAAAAGATCAGCCCATGCACGGTAGAACCTTTCAATATGATCTTCAAGAAAAAGTATTCTGCCGGAGTCGACTCTGATAGTCTCAAAAAAGCCATATCCGTATTGCATTCCGGGATCTGTAATACTTACAGTTCCCCCGGATACCGGTTTAAGCGACCCGTTTATCCAGGCTACTGGTTCCTGCAGTTTTTCCACTGTGTTTTTTTGAAGAGTTTCCATTATGGTCTTGCCCTTGTGAAGGGTCTCCCTGTATTCATCCACAGGATCGGAATCATAGACAACTCCTCCTCCAAAAGAGGAATAGATCCTGTTATTGTATATGGTTGCCGTACGTATGGCTATTGAAAGATCCATGCTCCTGTGAAAGCTTATATACCCTATCGAACCCGTATAAACATGCCTTCTGTTGGGTTCCAGTTCATCGATTATCTCCATTGCCCTTATCTTGGGGCAGCCTGTGATTGAACCGCCCGGAAAGGTTGCCTTTAGCAGGTCCACTTCATCACAATTTTTCTTGAGTGTTCCCTCAACTATACTTACAAGATGATATACATTTTCATAGGCCTCCAGGCGTTTGTGCTCCTTCACCCTTACTGATGAGGCTTCACACACCTTCCCGATGTCATTTCTCATGAGGTCGACAATCATGGACAGTTCTGCCTCATCCTTTTTACTGTTTTCGAGGCCGGATCTGAAGGCCTCATCCTCTTCCTTTGTTTTCCCCCTTGGCTTTGTGCCCTTTATTGGCCTTGTCTCGATATAATCGCCTTTCAGGTTGAGAAATCGTTCGGGCGAGGTGGATACAATATGATGGTCGCCCGCGTTTATATAGGCAAAGAATGGGGCAGGGTTTTTCTCAAATAAACTGGTAAAGAGTCTGAAGGGATCACCTGAAAAATCCATCTCAAATCGCTGGGTCATATTGACCTGATAAACATGGCCTGAAGCAATATACTCTCTTATCCTCACGATGGCTGATTCATAGTCTTCCTGTGTGAAATTTGATGTGCAACGGCCTTTTGAAGTATTCTCTATTGCCGGTGCGGCCCTGCTTTCTCTTAATAATTTTTCCGCATCATCAATGGATATTAAAGGTAATCCGTTTCGTACAGGTACACAGACCGTCTCTTCCTGTGATTCTTTATCTTGTACGAGGATTATTGAGGGAATATTAAGGTAGATAACAGGCAGATTCAGGTCGTCGACAGATGTCCGGGGCAGTTTTTCCACATAATCCTTAAGATCATAGGAGAGATAACCCATAAGACCTGAGGCAACAGGTACTGTCACGTCAAAAATTTTACCCAGTTTACAGGAGTTTAAAATGGCTCTTAAAATATCAAAGGGATTTCCTTCGAATGTACTGCTTTCTTGGTCATTGCTTATTATCATGAGATTATTTTTGCCCGAAAAGGTTAGCCACGGCCTTATCCCGAGAATGTGATATCTCGAACAGTCAAGGCTTCCCCCGCTCATGAGGACAGTCGTTCCAGGTTCATGTGTAAATCGAGCAGCAATATCAATAAAGGATTCGCCTGTATTGATGTTCTTACATTGTATGCCCGTGAGCCTTCCTGTTAGTTGCTCGATCTCTTTCATTAAAAGTTCCTTTTGATATTTTCGATACGGCTGCTTGCACCTGAAGGCTCCAGCCTCATAAAGTTTTCAATAATAGTATGTCCGTGTTCAGTAAGAAAACTTTCAGGGTGAAACTGCACACCATGCAGGGGATATTCAGGATGTGACAGTCCCATTATCACATTGTCATCGCTTGTTGATGTTATCTTCAGAATCCTGCCTGACGGTTTTACCATCAACGAATGGTATCTTGCAGCCGGAAAATTATCGGGCACGTACTTGAAAATACCTTCTCCATTATGCCTTATGAAGCTTGTTTTTCCGTGCATCGGTACAGGTGCCCTGACTGTCTCTCCGCCAAAAAGTTCGTTGATGCACTGCATGCCCAGACATACTCCCAGTATTGGTAATTCTTTATAGAAGCGGGTTATCAGTGGCTTTGAAATGCCGGTATGTGAAGGGTCTTTAGGCCCTGGACTGATAAGGATATAATCAGGCCTTAGATATTCTACCTCTTCGATGGTTGTTTTGTCCGCCCTGAATACAGCGATTTCAAGGTTGTAATCCATGAACATCTGGACAAGGTTATATGTAAAGGAGTCATAGTTGTCTATGACCAGCAGTTTCGGCATAAAGTCTCCTTTAAGGATCTCATGGTTCGTTTTAGCCATTCAATTGGCAAAACGAAAAAAAGCCATCCGGACTTTTTGAGTCTGGATGGCTTTTGCCTAGTGCATAACTCTATTGGATGTGTTATTAATATATTTCAGTTATGGGGTCAAGCCTGATCTGACAGCAATGTATTTTAAAATGCGAACGGGCACACATAGCCGGGCGTAGTTTAGTTGGATGGAAAATTTGAAATAAATCTAAATATATAATAAAAAATATTTGACATTGCTAACCTTAAGTGAGAATATGTTCAAATCTTTTTCTTAAAGAATAAAAGGGAAGACAGTTAATAAAATGAATAAAAATACTATCAACATTATCAGCGGGAATGTAGTAGAGGTACTACTGGTCGTAGTCAACCTTCTGGTGCTAGGGGTATACCGCCAGGCCTGATGATGGGATAGTTTAAAAAATAATCAAACAAAAATCCGTTATCAGGCTAGCCTGATAACGGATTTTTGTTATTGGTGGTCTAATATTCGGAATAATAAAAAAGGTTGATCTGATATGAAAAATACAGTTTTTAAAATGGAGATATTCGCCACAGGTCCTGATATTCAGGGTCTGTGGAGGGTCCTTTAGGGTGGATACTCTATAAATGTTAATTTACCTGAAATTTATTTATTATCGGAGGAATACCCTTTATGGACAGAGTAATATTTTTTGATACAACATTGAGAGATGGCGAGCAGTCCCCTGGTGCAAGTATGAACACCCCGGAAAAACTTCGCCTTGCCACTCAGCTGGAAAAACTCGGGGTTGATGTTATCGAGGCAGGTTTTCCCGCGGCATCTCCCGGAGATTTTGAGGCGGTACGGGCAATAAGCCAGAAGGTCGCTAAAATACAGGTAGCAGGACTTGCACGCACGTCAAAGGAAGACATCGACAGGGCATGGGGCGCTGTAAGGGAGGCCGCTTATCCAAGGATACATACTTTTATCGCAACATCCGACATTCATCTGAAGCATAAACTCAAAATGAACAGGGATGAGGTGCTTAAAACGGCCTATGATTGTGTTAAGTACGCCAAATCCTTTACAGATAATGTCGAATTTTCCGCAGAAGATGCCTCACGGAGCGACAGGGATTTTCTCTGCAAGGTGCTTGAAGCCGCGATCAGCGCAGGGGCAACAACTGTAAATATCCCTGATACTGTGGGGTATGCACTGCCAAATGAATTCGGAGAGCTGATAGCTTACCTCAAGGCCCATACGCCGAATATCAATCAGGCAATAATAAGTGTGCACTGTCATAACGATCTCGGTCTTGCAACCGCCAACACCATGGCAGGGCTGATCGCCGGCGCCAGACAGGCAGAGGTAACCATCAACGGCATAGGCGAAAGGGCAGGCAATACCAGTCTCGAAGAAATAGCCATGAGCCTTCATACAAGAAAAAGTCTGCTGAATCTGGACAGCACCATAGTTACTCATGAAATAGTGCCAAGCAGCCGCCTGGTCTCCATGATAACAGGTATTGTGGTCCAGCCCAACAAGGCCATTGTCGGTGCAAATGCATTTGCGCATGAGGCAGGGATACATCAGGACGGTGTCCTGAAAAACAGGATGACCTATGAAATTATGGAACCAGGAACCGTTGGTCTGACATCCAACCGCCTTGTGCTCGGGAAGCATTCGGGCAGGCACGCCTTTCGTGATAAGCTGAATGATCTCGGGTACGATCTTTCAAAGGAAGAGATAGACAAGCTCTTTATAAAGATGAAGGAACTTGCCGACAAGAAGAAGGATCTCCTGGATGAAGATATAGAAGCGCTGGTAGCAGAAGAATTTCTCAGGATCCCCGATATCTACAGGCTGGATTACCTGAACGTGGTCAGTGGCACTGTAACCATACCTACTGCTACGGTTATACTTATTATCGAGGGAGAAAAGGTCCAGAGTTCGGGTTTCGGTGTAGGCCCGATAGATGCTACCTTCAATACAATCGCCAAGATGACCAGGACAAAATGCAACCTGGTCCGGTTTTCTGTTAACTCCATTACGGGTGGTCTGGATGCGCAGGGCGAGGTTACAGTCCGGCTTCAGGAAGACGGCATGCTGTCTCTTGGGAAAGGTACTGATTCGGATATAATTACTGCCGCGGCAAAGGCCTATGTAAACGGATTGAACAGGTTGAAATACCTCAAGAGAAATCCATCCATCAATGCACAGGAAAGAAGCTTATAATAAAGAGAGGAAAATCAAATGGGAATGACCCTTACTGAAAAGATACTGGCAGCGCACTCTGATGCGGACAGCGTTAAACCCGGAGATCTGCTGCAGGCAAAGGTTGACCTGGCTTTAGCCAATGACATTACAGCCCCACTGGCAATAAAGGTTTTTAGTGAAATTGGCCGGGATGACGTTTTTGATAAAGAAAAAATAGCACTGGTACCTGATCATTTCGTACCCAACAAAGATATCCCTTCAGCGGCCCAGGCAAAGATAATGCGGGACTTCGCAAAAAAGTACAGCATTAAAAACTATTTTGAAGTCGGCGAAATGGGCATTGAACACGTGATCCTGCCGGAAAAGGGGCTTGTAGTTCCGGGCGATCTCGTAATAGGGGCTGACAGCCATACATGTACATACGGTGCCGTTGGTGCCTTCTCAACAGGTGTGGGAAGCACGGACCTTGGTGTAATCATGGCTACGGGTGAAGTATGGCTCAAGGTGCCTCCGACAATAAAGGTTGTCTTTGAAGGAAAACTTCAGCCCTGGGTAGGAGGAAAAGACCTTATCATATACTTAATCGGGCTTTTAGGTGTGGAAGGGGCAAATTACAGGGCTATTGAATTTACCGGACCTGTTGTAAAAGATCTTTCCATGGACAACAGGTTTACCATGTCCAATATGGCCATTGAATGCGGGGCAAAGAACGGCATTTTCGAAGCTGATGAAATAACCATGGAGTATGTAAAAGGGAGAACCACACGTGAACCTGTTGTATACAAAGCCGATGCCGATGCAGTGTATGAAAGGGAGATCGTAATAGATGTAAGCAATATAGGTCCCCAGGTAGCATGGCCCCATACACCCGATAACGTGAAACCGGTTTCCGAATCCGGTGATGTTGTGCTTGACCAGGTGTTTATAGGTTCATGCACCAACGGAAGACTGGAAGACCTGACACAGGCTGCGGAAATTTTAAAAGGCAGAAAAAAGGCCGAAGGCCTGCGCCTGATCGTTATCCCGGGGTCTCCGCTTATTTACAAACAGGCTATCCTGAATGGTATTATAGAAACATTTCTCGATGCCGGCGCCACCATCGGACCGCCTACATGCGGACCGTGCCTTGGCGGATATATGGGTATTCTGACCAAGGGAGAAAAATGCGCCTCTACCAGCAACAGGAATTTCCTGGGCAGGATGGGCGATATAGAAAGCGAAGTCTATCTTGTAGGGCCTGCTGTTGCAGCGGCGTCTGCAGTACTCGGCCGTATAGGTTCACCCGACGAGTTATAAACCGGAAAGGAGATAAAAATGGAAATACAAGGAAAAGTCTGGAAGTTTGGTGACAATATAGATACTGATGTAATAATCCCTGCCCGGTTCCTTAATGTATCAGACAAGGATATTCTTGCAAAAAACTGTTTTGCAGATTTGAGACCTGATTTCGGCGGAAATGCTGCAGGGGATGTAATTGTAGGCGGAAGTAATTTCGGTTGCGGCTCATCCAGGGAGCATGCCCCGCTGGCAATAAAATCTGCCGGCGTAGGTGTTGTCATTGCAAAGAGTTTTGCAAGGATTTTTTACAGAAACGCCTTTAATATCGGCCTTCCCATCCTTGAATCAAAGGAAGCGGTTGAGGCTATCCAGGACGGGGATTTATTGAGTGTCGATCTTGTTACAGGAGAGATAACCAATAAAACTAGAGGCGGAAAATATTGTGCCAGCCCGATTCCGGACTTTATGAGACAGATAATAGATGCCGGCGGACTGGTTGAATATGTTAAAAACAGGTAAACAGCAGATAACATACATCTCAGAATTAAAAAGGGGGTGATTACCATCAAACTCAAAGGAACTGAAATATTGATGAGAGTCCTGGAAGAAGAAGGGGTTGAAACTATCTTTGGATTCCCGGGCGGTGCGGTTATTGATATATATGATGAGCTTGGCAAGACTAAAAAGATCCGGCATATCCTTGTTCGACACGAGCAGGGGGCGGTTCACGCGGCTGATGGTTATGCCAGGGCCAAAGGGAAGCCTGGTGTATGTCTTGTTACATCCGGTCCGGGTGCTACAAATACTGTAACGGGTATTGCCTCTGCCTATCTGGATTCGATCCCGATGGTGGTAATAACAGGGCAGGTAAATACAAGCCTGATAGGGAATGACGCCTTCCAGGAAGTGGATATAGTTGGTATTACACGGCCGTGCACAAAACACAACTACCTTGTGAGGGATGTTAATGACCTTGCAAAAACCATAAAGGAAGCTTTTTACATTGCCACTACAGGAAGGCCTGGACCTGTTCTTGTTGATATTCCAAAGGATGTTGCTCAGGCATATACTGAATATAAACCGGTTAAGGATGTAAAGCTCAGGTCATATAATCCTAATTATGAACCCAACATGAAGCAGCTTGACAGGGTTGTTGGTTTGATCAGGAGTTCCAGAAGGCCTCTGATATTTGCAGGCGGCGGTGTAATCCTTTCCAATGCATCAAAAGAACTTGTAAAGTTTGCGCGAAAGATACAGGCACCAGTTACAACGAGCCTTATGGGGCTGGGAGCGTTTCCTGCTTCAGATCCTCTATGGCTTGGCATGCTGGGGATGCATGGAA
Source organism: uncultured delta proteobacterium (assembly GCA_963815145.1). Taxonomy (GTDB): domain Bacteria; phylum Desulfobacterota; class DSM-4660; order Desulfatiglandales; family HGW-15; genus JAAZBV01. The sequence continues at coordinate 269,667 of CAWFFS010000010.1, read as the reverse complement.
CATACAGTGCCAATCTGTCAACGGCGAAATGTGATCTCCTTATAGGTATAGGTGTGAGGTTTGATGACAGGGTTACAGGGAAGATATCTACGTTCGCTTCAAATGCGAAGATAGTTCATATTGACATTGATCCGACATCCATCAGCAAGAATATACCGGTTCACACACCCATTGTTGGTGACTGCAATGTAACCCTGAACAAACTGAATAAACTCCTTGAGAAAGAGGATTTGGAAGAGTTGAAAACTGTCAGGAAACCATGGATTGATCAGATAATAGACTGGAAATCCACAAATCCACTGGCATATGAACAGACAGATATAATCAAACCGCAGTTTGTAGTTGAAAAGATTTTTGAGGTAACAAAGGGTGACGCGATTATAACAACAGAGGTGGGCCAGAATCAGATGTGGTCTGCACAGTACTATCACTTTGATAAACCGAACAGATTCATAACTTCGGGCGGATTGGGGACCATGGGGTTCGGTCTGCCTGCTGCTATAGGCGCACAGGTAGCCTGCCCTGATAAACTGGTGATAGATATAGCCGGTGACGGAAGTATCCAGATGAATATACAGGAGATGGCTACTGCAGTACAGTTCAATCTTCCTGTAAAGATTGCCATATTAAATAACGGGTATCTGGGAATGGTTCGTCAATGGCAGGAGCTTTTCTATAACCGGTGCTATTCATGCACGGATATGACGCATACTCCTGACTTTGTAAAGCTGGCCGAAGCCTTTGGAGCAATAGGGTTAAGGGCCACAAAGCCTGAAGAGGTGGTTCCTGTTCTCAAAAAGGCCTTTTCCGTTGATAAACCGGTTATTATGGATTTTGCAGTTGAAAGGGAAGAGGGTGTTTATCCCATGGTTCCTGCCGGAGCAGATATAACAGAGATGTTGCTTGTATAATGTTGCTGAAAAAATTTAGAGCACCATATTGTCCGAAAACAGGAGACAGAAGCTATGACTAATAATATGGAAAATAAAAAACATATTCTATCCCTGCTGGTCGAAAATGAGCCCGGTGTCCTGGCCAGGATATCGGGGCTGTTCAGCGGAAGGGGTTTCAATATAGAGAGTCTTTGTGTGGCCGAGACGAATGAAGAGAATGTTTCAAGGGTTACACTTGTGACCACCGGAGATATGAGCATCCTGGAACAGATCAAAAAGCAGTTGAACAAGCTTATTTCTGTTGTAAAGGTGCTGGAATTTACAGGAACTCCCTTTGTACAGAGGGAGCTTGTTCTTATTAAAATAAGGGCGAAACAGGAGAACAGGGCCGAAATACTCAGAATAGTGGATATCTTCAGGTCCAGGATTATTGATGTCAGCCTCGAATTTTATACCATTGAGGTTACAGGTACCGAAGATAAGATTACCGCTATCATAGAACTGTTAAAACCCTTTGGAATAAAGGAAATTGCAAGAACCGGAGCAATAGCACTTGCAAGAGAGAAAAAATAAGTATATGTGAATAACTCAAAATGCTGTTTAAAATTTAATTAAACTGATTTTAATTATATTTTTACACATTAATATTATGTGTAAGTACATTTAAGGAGGATATAGAATGGCACGAATAAATTTTGGAGGAGTTGACGAAGAGGTTACCACTGTCGATGAATTTACGCTGGAAAAGGCCAGGGAAGTTCTTAAGGATGAGACCATAGCTGTTATCGGTTATGGAGTACAGGGGCCGGGGCAGTCTCTTAATATGAAGGATAATGGTTTTAATGTAATAATAGGCGCCTCAAAGGAACGTAAGTCAGGCTGGGAAAAAGCTGTTGCAGATGGATGGGTACCCGGAAAAACTCTCTTCGAGATAGAGGAAGCAGCAAAAAAGGCTACGGTTATACAGATGCTGGTTTCAGATGCTGCACAGAAAGCCATTTATCCTACAATTAAAAAATGTCTGAACCCGGGTGATGCCCTTTATTTTTCACACGGCTTTGCGATAGTCTTTAAAGACCAGACAGCGGTTATCCCGCCGGAAGACGTTGATGTTATACTTGTTGCACCAAAGGGATCGGGGACATCGGTAAGAAGAAATTTTCTCGCAGGCGCAGGTATCAACTCAAGTTATGCTGTTTTTCAGGATTATACCGGCAGGGCAGAGGAAAGAACCAAGGCTTTAGGTATAGCAATTGGCTCAGGTTACCTTTTCCGGACTACTTTTGAGAAGGAAGTACACAGCGACCTGGTTGGTGAGAGAGGAGTACTTATGGGATGTCTGGCCGGTACCATGGAAGCACAGTACAACTGTCTGAGAAAGAACGGTCACAGCCCCAGCGAAGCATTTAATGAAACAGTTGAAGAACTGACCCAGAGCCTTATCCGCCTGGTTGATGAGAATGGTATGGACTGGATGTACGCAAACTGCAGTGCAACAGCACAGAGAGGAGCTCTTGACTGGAAAGACAAGTTCCGTGATGCAGTTGCTCCCGTATTTGATGACCTTTATGAAAGTGTTAAGTCTGGTAACGAGACAGCGATTACCATCAAGGCAAACAGTCAACCTGATTACAAGGACAAGCTCCAGGTAGAACTGGATGAAATTAAAAATTCAGAGATGTGGCGGGCAGGAGCGGCAGTACGTCAGTTAAGGCCTGCAAACAGAAAAAAATAGGGCATATTTTTGTAGTTAATCAGATAGCGGTCAATATAATGTTGACCGCTATTTTATTTTAGGGAGTTAATAGTGATTAAATTATGTGCAGTTTTCGGAAGCCCGCGCAGAAAGGGAAATACCGCATTGATGCTGAAAAAGGCAATAGAGGGCGCGAAGGACGCCGGTGCAGAGGTAACAGAAATTGTATTGCGTGATAAGAAACTGTCACCATGCCTTGAAATATACGGGTGCAGGGATACAGGAAAATGTGTGATCAAAGATGACTTTCATGAGATCGCGGATCAGATGCTTGAGTCCAATGGAGTCATGCTGGCTTCACCGATTTTTTTCTATTCGGTCAGCGCACACACAAAGATGCTGATTGACCGGTGCCAGTCTCTCTGGATGAAAAAATACCATATTGAAAAGGCGGATAGAAATAACTGGATTCCGAAGAGAAAAGGATTATTTATATCCCTGGGGGCAACAAACGGAAAAAAACTTTTCGACGGCCCGCTGCTTACAGTAAGGTATTTCTTTGATGTGCTTGATATGGAGCTTCACAAAAGCCTTCTATATCGCGGTATAGATAATGAAGGTGAAATCATGGATTATCCGGGGTATCTTGAAGAGGCATACCAGGCCGGCAAGGACCTGGTTGAGGCTGTCAGGGGGATGTAATGTATCTCTAGAGGCATAATCCGGCCATCCATCCTTTTTTTAAGAGCGGATCAAATGGCGTTGTGCATGTGCTTTGATTTTTTGATTTTAACCACTCTGCTGATAGCATAAAGTCTTTACCATAAAATCAAAAATCAAAGCACTGCTGGATTTCTGGTTGATTAATAAACGATCCCCTCTTAAAAAAAGGATGGATGGCCTGCCTTGGTAACCGATATTAAGCCGTCATTTCACGGTTTTGACCGTGGAATCCAGGCTTTTATTTAACTGATTACAGTTTTACAGGAGTAACAAATGGGATGGTTTGGTAAATTAACATTGGGTTCACTTGGTTTTTTAATGGGAGGCCCGCTTGGCGCTATAGCCGGAGGCGCACTAGGGCACATCCTGTTCGACAAGCAGGGCGGTATCGCTTCAAGGGCACTTCCTTTCGGTCACGCAGAACAGGCCCAGGCAGCATATTTTATAAGTCTTTTTTCAATTCTGGGTAAACTAGCTAAGGCTGATGGTGTTGTAAACAGGGAGGAAATAAATGTAATAGATCAGTTTCTTTCAACCTTACGCCTGCCCGAACAGCAAAAGCAATTTGCCAGAAATATTTTCAACCAGGCAAAGAATTCCCCATACAGTGTTGATGATTTTGCATCACAGTTATACCAGGTGAATCAGGCCCAGCCCACATTACTTCTCTCGTTTATGGATCTGCTATTCAAGGTTGCTGCTGCCGACGGCAGGCTTCATGAATCTGAAGAGGCTGTACTGTTGAGAGTAAAAAATATCTTCAGGATAAGCGATGCACAGTTTGACAACCTGAAATCCGTTTATTTCAAACAGGACGACCGGTATTACAAGTTGCTTCACTGTACAAAAGAAAGCACTGATCAGGAGATAAAGTCAAGCTACAAGAAACTGGTAAAGGAATATCACCCTGATATGATAGTCTCAAAAGGCCTTCCTGAAGAGTTTGTAGAGGTTGCTACAAAAAAATTCCAGGAAATACAGGAGGCTTATAATAATGTAAGGCAGGAGAGGGGATTCTAATGCCCATCCATATAACCGGCCAGTCGGTTTTTGAAAAAACCTACCATGACTACCTGAACAGGTTGTCCGGCATAATCTCCCGGATATCGCCTGACATGCTCGGGGTTTTAATCCGTGACAATGAAATAGATATACAACTTTTAAACCACACATATCATGTTTCACAGAATGGCGTCACAGGCCCTTCCGGGAAAAGACCTTCCTTTGATATCTGTGTAATTCTTTTAAAATATCTGCTGACCGGCAATGGCAGTTATTCGGGGGATTTTTTTTATGTTTTTTAAAGCGGTTGTTTTTGATCTTGATGGGACGCTTTTAGACACGCTTGACGATCTTGGCGATTCCATGAACAGTGTTCTCGATAGACACGGGCTTCCTGTCCATGATCTTGAATCCTATAAATACATGATCGGTGACGGGGTCGAATTTCTTGTAAGGCGTGCTCTTCCCGGATCGATGGATGATCCTGAAACAGTCAGCAGGTTTGTTAGTGAATACCGCGCCGAATACGAGAAAAACTGGAATAACAGGACCAGTCCCTATGATGGTATAATTGAGCTTATAGAGTCACTTCATTCGCTCAAACTGAGGCTTGCAGTTCTCTCAAACAAGCCGCATGATTTTACTGAAATATGTGTCAGGGAATTTCTGCCTTTTGAAAAATTCGATATTATCCTGGGGCACAGGCCTGGCAGAAATCCGAAACCTGATCCTGATGGAGCAATTGAGATTGCAGCCTTTTTAAAAATATCTCCTGAACGGATCCTTTATCTTGGGGACACGGATGTTGACATGAAAACTGCCGTAACTGCCGGTATGTATCCAGTTGGGGTATTGTGGGGCTTCAGAACCGGCGATGAGCTTAAAAATAATGGTGCAAGGATATTGATAGAAAAGCCGAAGGATATATTAAAACTGCTTGAATAAAATTCAAGCGACCGGCATAGGAGGGAAGGCATGCCGGTCGCTGACAGTTCCTTTTTATACTTTCAGGAACTGTTGGTTGCCGGAGCGTTTAATTCATCATACCTCTTTGCATTCCTCCTCCGCGCATACCTCTCATTCCTAATCCTCTCATTCCACGGCCCATTCCAAAGGGCATATCAGGGGCTATCTTTTTTGCCGCAACAATGAATTCCAGATGGGCATCACTGATTTTTGCCCGGAGTCCATTGATATCCTTTTGAATAGCCTCTGCCTTTTTTATGTCCGGATTATCCCGGTTTAATTCGGCACGGAGGTCTACCTCTTTTTTAATAAGCTCAGTTCGGGTATCCGCTGTTTTGTCCCTGAATTGCTTGTGAAGCTCTTTAAGTTGGTCCTGCTGTTCTTTTGTAAGGTTGTTGCGGCTGTTTTCCCAGTTGCGGGAATATCCGGGACCGGAACCTGTACCCATTCCACCGCGACCCATGCCTGGGCCCCCCCATGCAAAGGCCGGAACTGCAAGGGTCATAGCCATTAACGTGATTCCTGTTATTTTTTTAATCTTTTTCATTTTAAAACCTCCATATATATTGTTTGTTGTTGGTTGTATGTTGTCTGTTGACTTGATAATAGAGCAAAGGGTGTGCCAGATAACTTAAAGGTATTAATAACTGTTTGATATGCTTATTTTATAAAGTTAATATATGTTTCGTCTTGTAATACCACGGCGGTTTATGGCATATAAAATTGGATACTTTGTACGCAAATAATTTTTTACCAATCAACTGTGTGGGTATATTGTAACCGGACTGATGTAATAGGCATGTAATAGGCTTATAAGTAATATGAAAAGCAATAGAGACAAAACTATAATCCACCTAGATATGGACGCTTTTTATCCGGCAGTCGAGATACTGGATAATCCGGAATTAAGAGGAAAGCCTGTTATAGTTGGAGGGAGCAGTAAAAGAGGAGTGGTGTCATCGGCATCCTATGAGGCCAGGGTGTATGGAGTACACTCTGCCCAGCCCATTGCGCAGGCCTTAAAGCTCTGCCCTCACGGTATCTTTCTTCCTGTAAGGATGGCACGTTATAAGGAAGTCTCTGAAAAAATTTTTGAGATATTTCACCGGTTCACACCCCTTGTTGAGCCGCTTTCCATTGATGAGGCATTCCTTGATGTTACAGGCACTGAGCGGCTTCTTGGTGACCCGGTAACTGTTGCAAAAACTATAAAGAAAACCGTGCTCAACGAGACAGGTCTTACTGTATCGGCAGGTGTAGCGCCGTCAAAATTTATAGCCAAGATAGCCTCCGATATGGACAAACCCGACGGGCTTACTGTTGTGCCTGTAGATGGAGTTGCGGCGTTTCTTGATCCGCTGACTGTTTCTAGGATGTGGGGAGCAGGGAAGGTGACCCAGGAAAAGCTTGCACGATACAACATAAAAACCTTCAGAGACCTCAGAAAATTCCCCGTTAAAACTCTTGAAAAGTTATTTGGAAAAAACGGGCTTAGGATGCACTATCTGGCTATGGGCATTGATGACAGGAGTGTCGAGATTGAACATGAAACCAGGTCAGTTGGACATGAAGTGACTTTTCCTGAGGATATAATGGATGTTGAAACCTCAGAAAAGCAACTGCTTGATCTTGCCATGAAAACTGCCGAAAGAATGAGATACCACCATTTGAAGGGTAAAACAGTAACCTTAAAAGTAAAGTACAATGATTTTTCCCAGGTGACAAGGTCCATGACCCTTGCTGACTTTACTGATGACGGCATGCAGATGTACTCTACTGTACGAGAGCTGTTAAAGAAAACAGAAACAGGCAGGCTGCCGGTAAGGCTGCTAGGGGTTTCCATGTCTGGTCTGGCCATGGATGGTGCAACCAGTCAGTTATCCTTGTTTTCCGGAAATGAGAGAAAAGAAAAGTCCGATAAACTTAACAAAGCTATTGATGCTGCTCATGATAAGTTCGGTAAAAAAAGTGTCGTCCCGGGAAGACTACTGTCAGATTAGATTATTATCACCTGCCTTTTTTAAATTTTGCACATAAAAATGTGCATCGATGCACATGGAAATGTGCATTTTCTTTATTTTTTTCAAAGAAACAAATCCGAGCGACAGTCCTCCTTGAATATCGAAACAGTGAAGATCCCTGCTATTCAGGTGCTTCACTGTTTTTTTCTATTTCCGATCTAAAATTGATGCTTCTGGTATGATGCTTGTAATGAGCATTTCTAACCAACCAGAAATGCAGACTGAAGCCTTTTAGACTGAAGGCTGAAGTAAAAGCCCTTTCTACTAACAGCCTATAGCCTTTACCCAGTTAAATCCGGGTAGCGGGCTGCGAAGCAGCATTTAACGGGGTGAAATGCGTCCCTGGCACGCCATAGCTTTAGCGAAAGCGGCAGCCTGTTTTTAAAGGAGACATCTATGAGCAAAGTACAATCCATAAAAATTGAAGACATTGTAATCGACAGCAGTATCTACCCAAGAATCAATATTGACCACAAACGGGTCTCCATGTTTGAGGAGAACATGAGAGACGGATTTCCATTCGACCCCATTCAATTGCAGGAGCACCCTGATGAGCCCGGAAAATACCGCATCCTGGATGGTGCACACCGGTTCAAGGCATATAAGGGAATCGGGGAAAAGGAAGTTAAAGCGGAAATCATTAACCTCAATGGAGAAGATCCCCTGCTCTATGCTGCAAGTAAGGCCATTGGCCCCAGAGAGCTCAAGGATGAAGACGCAAGGTATACTGCAAGGAGGGCGTATCAGAATAACCCGAAATTAAGTTCAGAGGAAATTGGAAGGGTAGTAGGCCGTTCGAGACAAACTGTAGATTCATATATTGCTGACATGAGGGCAGTTATCCATGCAGAGCTTAATCTCAGATTATTTCGAATGAATAAACTGGGAATCCCGCAGGAAAGAATTTCAAAACAATTTGATATGACACAACAGGCAATTTCGTCCTATTTACAAAAAATGCCAATGATGGCAAAACTTGTAAATAGCGATCTGCAGAAAGGGTTCACAGTAACACAAGTGGCTGAAAAGCACGTCTGGCCTGAGCCTCTGGTCTGGTCTCTTAAGCTTGAGAAAGAAGATGACCTCGGTAAATACAGTGAATTACAGTGGGGGCTCAGGAGCTGGGACGACTGGAAATGGGTCGATTGCGACAAGAGGTTCGGTGACGAATGGCCCGGAAGGATACCTGCACAGCTCATAGCACATATACTTTATTACTTCTCCAAACCTGGCGATCTGGTGATCGACCCCATGGCCGGAGGCGGAGTTACTGCCGACACATGCCTGGCATTCAACCGGCGTTGCTGGAGCTTTGACATGGTGGATAGATCGGATGAAAGACCGGAGATCGAGCAGCATTACTGGGATAAGGATAATCTCCAATGGCCGGTAAATGGAAAGACAAAGCCTGATCTCATCATCTTTGATCCTCCCTATTTCAGTAAGAAGGCAAAGGAGTATGGAGAAGAGAGCATATCGAATCTTCCCAAAAAAGATTATCTGAAATTTCTTGAAAGGTTTTTCAAGGTAGCCGGTGAGAACAGTAAAAAAGAAACCAGGCTTGCGATGATAAATGCAGACTGGAGGGATTTTCAAAACACTCCGGCAATGGAAGAGAAAAGGAAGAATTCCATCCTCATAAACGACTATATTAATGCAATGGTCAAATCAGGCTGGGAGGAAATCCACATCATGTGGGCTCCCATGTCGTCGGAAAGGTTTCACGCCGGTGTGGTTGCGGCCATGCAGAAAAAGAAAATACTAGGCGTTACAAACAGGTATGTGATCGTGGCAGAGAAAAAATAGGATGAGATATAGACAGGTTCAAGATTCAATATTTAAAAATCAATATTAATAAGGGGGTATATATATGGCGTCAATTGAGAAGTTTGAGGATATGGATGTTTGGCAGCGTGCAAGAGTTATGGCTAAATCAATTTATAGTATTTCTGGAGAAGGTAAATTTTCCAAGGATTATGGTTTAAGGGACCAGATCCAAAAAGCTGCGGTATCGGTAATGTCTAACATTGCCGAAGGATTTGAAAGAGGTTCGAATAAAGAATTTATACAATTTCTTTTCATAGCAAAAGGATCAGCCGGTGAAATTCGATCTCAACTGTATGTAGCCTTTGACCTGGGTTACATTCCGGAAAATAAGTTTAAAAAGCTAAATACTGAAGTCCTCGTTATATCACAACAACTATCTGGTTTTATAAAATATCTGAAAGAATCAAAAATGACGGGACCGAAAAGATAATTTTGGATTTTTAATCTTGAATGTTGAATTCATAAAACCACCGCTTCAGTCTAATTTTAAAAAGGAGGATGCAAAATGAGACTTATCGAATGGGAAGTGAAAGAGGATGATTATCAGGAGCAGATTAACATTCCGAGTGAACAAAGGAAAATGGCAAAGGAAGAAGGCATCAACACTGATTACAAACAAAAGGTAGCAGTGCAGATAACAAATCTCGGGACCGGAGAGATGTACACTGCAAGGTCACCAATCACGGGAACCAACCAGATCTATGTTCCGGTTGAGATCCAGCAGATGCTGAAGGATTCGGGAAAAATACGCATTCAGATATTGGGAGGGTAATTTAATTATAATAACTCAACACATTATTTATTATTATTCTAAGTTTAAGCTAAAATATACCCTTTATCAATAATACATTATCTCAATATTGCGATATTTTAATTGACAGTATATCGCAATATTGCTATCTTACGAAAAAAGGAGATAGTTGAAGATGCCAAAAACAGAAGTCGTAATATTCGCGGAAGAGGATGGTCATTCCCCTCTTATAGAATGGATGGATAAAATTCCTTCAAAGGCTCAAAATAAGTGTATTGTAAGAATAGAAAGATTGAGTGAGATGGGGCATGAATTAAGGCGACCGGAAGCAGACTATCTTCGAGATAAGATATATGAATTGAGAGTTGCTCTACAAGGAGTCCAATATAGGATACTTTACTTTTTTTACCGGAAAACAGGAGAGTTGGCACATGGATTAATTAAAACCGGAGATGAGGTTCCGCCGGCTGATATTAATCTAACGATAGAAAGAAAGGAAAAGTACGAGGATAATCCTCAGGGGCATACTTACAGGGGGTAGAGAGATGGAAAATAAAAGAGGCGAAAGCAATGCGGTGAAAATCCTTCATCGTCGTTATATTGGTGATGACGCCGAAAGGAAGGCTGCACTGCAGAAGGAAAGGGTAAGTGGTGAAGTTGCCCGCATGATTTATGATCTGCGGAATGATGCAGGATTGAAACAAAAGGAGCTTGCGGACCTGATCGGGACGACTCAATCCGTAATAAGTCGACTTGAAAGTGATGATTATGATGGTCATTCGTTATCTATGTTGAATAAGATCGCAAAGGCATTGAATAAAAAACTCAATGTTTCGATTGTATCTGAAAATAATGAAAAAGTGAGGTTTGTTTTTCAGGAAGTAGCGCGCGGCCTTCGCAGGGAAAAAGGATTGGCGATTGAGCAATTTTCCAAAAAGTCCGGAATCGATAAGGCTGATGTTATAGCAATGGAAAGACATCCTGGTTATAAGCCTTCACCATTGGTCATTCATAAACTGAGTAAATTTTATGATATCTCACAGAGAAAGCTGGCTATTTTGGCTGGGGCTATCAAGGAAATGCCTCCAAGAGTGGAAGAAGAAGTATCAAGATTTGCTGCCCAATCAGAATCTTTCTCAAAACTGACAGATGAGGAACGGAAAACTCTTGATGAATTTGTGAAGTTTCTGAGGTCTGAGGATGAGGGTATTGATTAGTGAATTATAAGACTCTTAAATTGTCCTTTTCCGACTTATTGTGATATTATACAACCTTCCTAAATAAGATAAGTTTGCATGAACATTCATATGGAGGAAATCATTATGGAAGCAATCGAATTTAAAACCAAAATAAAAAATGGAACTATTCGAATACCTGAAAAGTATCAAAAACAGGTAGGTGATACAGTAAAGGTCATTATAATCAGTGATAAGGCTCAGGATAATGGTAACCATGAAAGAGATATGATTGATAAATTATTAACAAATCCTATAGAACTAAATGATTTTGCTCCTTTATCAAGAGAGGAAATTTATGAAAGACCTTAACATCCTATCGTAAAGGCATCCAATATACGTGAAAAATTTCAATTTTCTTTCTGGGATAGTATTATCGCAGCAAGTGCCCTGGATTGTGATGCGGATATTTTAATATCTGAGGATATGCAAAGTGGTTTTAAGCTTGAAAATAAATTAACAATTATAAATCCATTTCATAACGACAAGTGATTTTCATTTTATTATTCCAACCTTCAGCCTGCTTTAACGCCGACTTCCGATGTCTGCCACCCTGTCACACCATTTTATTCCACTATAATTAATATACGAAAGAGGACTTGTCAGGGCGTAGCTTCCCTGACCGCCATAGCTTCAGCGGAGTAAGATGACCTCTTTTATCTTTCCCCCTTTTTACTGATCTCTCTGACACGACATTTTATCAGGGGCGTAGCCTCGGCGGAGACTGAAGCCTTTATGCGGAGCCGGCTATCTTTACCAGGTCATTTCGGGCAAAAGGAGAAATATTCATGCTGACATCCGATCTCTGACCTCCCTGGCACAGCACAGCCTCGGCGACGATGGCAGTCTGTTCTTTTCTGCCCTCCGACCTCTGGCATCCGATCTCTGGTTTTTTATTCTTGCTTTTCCCGTCCATAAGTCTTAAAAAAAAGATTATATTGATCCCGATATAATGATTTAAAGCATGTTTACGCGCTGATAGCGGATTGATCACTAATTAAGAATTGTCCAAGCAAAATGAATTCGCCGTCATTCCCCGATTCAATCGGGGAATCCAGTTGTTTTTATTTAATGCTTTTACTCACAGCCTTCAGTCTAAGATGCTTCAGTCTGTAGTTTATACAGCCTGTATTTATAAAAACCAGGAATTTCCTGATTCACATATATCTTTCTTTTTTTTATATTAAAATTTTAGGGTGTCAGAAGGCATTGTTTATTGCTTATTTTCCATATTGATACACTGATATTGAAGAAAAGAGAAACCAAACTAAAATTTGATCCCTTTGCGGGTACTATGAGTTACGTAATAGAAAGATTCTAAGTCATGGTGCGGCGTTGAGGAGGTTGTTAAGAGAATAAAATAAACAAGTATACGTATAATGAGTCAAGGGCAGATTTATCCTGTTAAACCTTTTTTTGTTTGTCTAACCGGGAATTGACCCTTTTCCTAACTCGGACTGCAAATTCCGCCACGCTCCATTTGCATCCGGTTATTTGCGGAGTTGATGCCGGACGAGCCCGCACAGGAAGAATGCATGAAGACCCTGTATAAAATCGTGAGAACGGAAGATGGAACAACTTGGGACCGGCTGGTTTCCCTAAAGCCGCCTGAATCATTTTCTCATGCTACACCAAAAGAAAAGTTCGATTTTTTTCTCAAAGAAAAACTGCTAACAGGTGAATGTTACTTGCCCGGGACAACATTACCCAACAGAAATGAGTCCGACTTCGGCTTCTTCTTAACCAGATACAATAGGTTTTACGACCGCTATTTGTCGAAAAAACTAGAGATTGAAAAAAGACTCTCTTTTGAGATTCTGAAAAGATATGGCAATGGCAGGGGAAACGAGTTCAAGACAGGAAAATTCTACTCTGTGGGTTCGTCGAGCAGATTTGCGGTTTCAAGTTTCTCTGAAGCGACCGCACAAGGTTTAGTTGAACTTATACGAAAGTTGGAAATAAACGGCAAGATAGAAGATGTTAGCATTACTTTGGAGGAAGGGCTTAGCATCAATGGAATTCCTAGCAATACTACCCTTCCACAAATTGACGTAGTGATAAGAACCAACTCCGGCGACACCTATTTTGTTGAAGTAAAGTGTCACGAAATATTCGATACAAACGAGCACAAACGAATCAAATTGAAATGGAAGTATCTCCAGGCCGAACCATTCAAGAGGCTTCCATTGAACTTTGGTACGTTGTCGAAGCAATCAGTAACTGAGAATGGAAGAAGTATCGATTACATTTCAGTGGATGAAAATTTCCTTTTCGCGAATGATTTTGGCTTCAAATTGTCGACAACACACTTCGACTTAAAGCAGTTCATATGTCATTTGATGGGGATTGTGTCATATGGAAGCAAAAATACAGATCAAAAGATACACTTCTATTATCTATTTTATAAGAATGAGGACTGTTTCGATTTTGTAGGTGATGAGATCTACGCCAATCTGGAAGAAGAGATATGTGAAATCTTTGGAAAGTTCTCTACACTGTTTCCGGAGATTGATTTTGGAATCTGTTATAATAATACATTTGATACGTTGAAATCTTTTGCAAAGGAAAACATAACATCAACTTCAACCTGACTTTTTTAAATGTCACGATCCTTTCATGTGTACTAGGTTCGTGACATCAAAAACGCAGGTTAAGTTGGGGTTAGCCCAGAGGAGATATCTGTGGATGATTTGCATCACTTTGTCAGTGTGAACTTCCATCGCTTTAAGGCGTTTGAGCGGTTTACACTGCACCTCAGGCACTTCAATATACTGGTTGGTCCCAATAACTCGGGGAAATCCACGATTCTCACGGCGTTTCGTGTGCTGGCGGCAGCACTCCGCAAGGCCTGGGCAAGAAGTCCCGAAATGGTCCGAACACCCCTAGGTCGCGGGTTAGGATACAACATTGACCTAAGTGGCGTCTCCGTAGCTGAGGAGAATATTTTCTTCAACTACGATGATGCAGAACCCGCGTCAGTGAGGTTTAGGCTCTCCAACAAAAATGAACTACTTCTGTATTTCCCAGAAATGGGTTCCTGTTACCTGATAACCGATAGCGAAGGTGCCCAACCAAGGACTCCATCGACCTTTCGCAGATACTTCAACTGCCCTATTGGCTTCGTTCCCATTCTCGGTCCGGTGGATCACAATGAACAACTTTATAAAGAGGAAGCTGCACGTTTAGCCTTGTTCAGTTACACTGCAGCCAGGAACTTCCGAAACATCTGGCATCACTATCCTGATCAGTTTGACAACTTCCGGCGTATCCTAACTGAAACATGGCCTGGCATGGATATTGAACGTCCAATGATCGATCTCACCCACGAAAAACCTCGTCTTCATATGTTTTGCCCAGAGGAACGCATCCCTCGAGAGATATTCTGGGCCGGATTTGGGTTCCAAGTGTGGTGTCAAATGCTCACGCATTTGATACAATCTAAGGACAAGGCCCTCTTTCTTATCGACGAACCCGACATCTACCTTCACGCCGATCTACAACGCCAATTACTTGGACTTCTCAGGAATCTTGGCCCGGACATTCTCATCGCCACACACTCCACTGAGATTATTACAGAGGCCGAAACAGACGATATCGTCGTTATTAACAAAAAACGTCAACACGCCCGCCGCATCAAGCACCCGTTAGAACTTGCGGATGTCTTTGCAGTCCTTGGTTCAAATCTGAACCCGCTGCTGACACAACTCGCCAAGACGCGCCGGGCCGTGTTTGTTGAAGGAAAGGATTTTCAGATTCTTGGTAAATTCGCTCAGAAATTGAACTACAGTCGTGTAGGTAACCGCAGCGAGTTCGCCGTCATTCCCGTGGAAGGATTCAATCCAGAAAGAGCTCGGAACCTGAAGAAGGGCATTGAGACTACTCTCGGTGGTAAGATAGCTGCAGCGGTCATTTTGGACCGTGACTATCGATCCCAGGCGGAGTGTGAGTCGATATCTCAAGCCTGCGGAGAGTTCTGTGACTTGGTGCGAATTCATGGTCGCAAGGAGGTCGAGAACTTTCTTTTGGTGCCTGAAGCCATTGATCGGGCGGCGAACCGGAGGACTGCGGATAGAATTAGACGTGGTGGCCCAGACCTGAAGTATGCCTCATGTGCCCGAACAATACTGGATGAGTTCGCCAAAGAGCGGCAGACATATGTCACTTCTCAATATCTCGCTTTCCGACGACGTTTTCAACGGAGCACATGTCCCGGTACAGATGAAGCAACGTCTAACGAGGCTGCGCTAGAAGAGTTCAATGTACGATGGAAGGACCCCAATATGCGACTTTCGATGATTCCAGGGAAAGACGCACTGAGCAGGTTGAATGAACGTCTGCAACTTGCCTATAAAGTTACAGTGACTCCTACAGCTATTGTTGACAGCATGACTAGAGACGAGGTGCCGGACGGGATAGAAGATCTCCTGGCATCTCTCAACGCATTTGCAAGCTTACGGCCGGGAACACCAAAAGGCATTAATTAGAGGCTGGACGTTACGGCTTACTGATAATTCCACTGTGCTTTATTCCCACTAGTGAAGTGTGTCAATGGGGACGTCCATGAAAAAATGATTATAAATGTTCTTGGAATTAATTCATGGACGTCCCCATTGATATTGTTATTAAACCTGTGACTGTGGTTGTTAAATATCTTCATAAACAGAGTTTCTGTTCAATATGTAATCGCCCTGTCATTCAGTCTGGTGAAGGAGAGTTGTTAAACTCGCATATCGGTCCTGTTGCTAAATCTGCTGCGATATACCTGCGCTATCATATAGGGGTATCTTACAGAAAAACAGCCGAGCTGTTCAGGGTGCTGTTTGGGTTGGATTTCGTTCCGGCATCAGCTTTTGGATTTGATAAAAAGGCTGCTTTACGAGGCTTTCCTATCTATGATGATCTGCTGGAAAAGATAAGGGCAACTGACAATGTTCACGCTGATGAAACATCATGGCGCAATGACGGCATCGGACATTATGTCTGGTTTGCAGGAAACGAGAATCTTGCCTATTTCCATATAGACCGCCACAGATCCTCGGTTGTCGCCAAATCAATTTTTGGAGATAACTATGAGGGTATTCTTATCCGGGACAGGTGTCCTTCCTACAACGGTATAGGAAGTGACTGGCAGGCATGCCTTGCTCATATTAGCAGGAATGCAAAAGATATCAGGCAGGAACATAGTCTCTTACCTCAGGAAATCAGAGACACCAAAACAGACCGTTTCTGTGACCATATTATCTCTTTGTGCTCAGAGGCTTGTAAAATAGGATCAGAACTTAATAGTGGAGTTATTCCATGGGAGTCTGCAGCTGTTATAGAAAAGCAGTTGACTAAGAAGCTTATAAAAATCTCCAAAAAACCTCTAACCTTCAAACCGGCTGAAACATTAAGAACCTTTTTAACAGGCCCGCAAAATAAATCACTTTTTACATTCCTCAGGCATAAAGGTGTGCAACCTACTAACAACCATGCAGAGCAGTCTCTCAGGCAAATGGTCATTTTTAGAAAATTATCTTTCGGAACAAGATCTCAAAGTGGTATTAAAAACCATAGTGTCTTACCCAGCCTCCTTCAGACTGCAAGGCGTCAGGGCGTATCACCCATTACTTTCTTCCAGACCCTTTTTACCGCCGCTACAGATATTGCTAAGGTTGCTTTATATAAAAATTCTTCCTGATTGCGCCTAGCTTACAGTTTCCATAAGGACTAAACTGTTACAAAAAGATAAGGGTGCTTGATGGGAAAAATATTGTGAAGAGCGGCGTTTCCATTGAATGATTGCCCTAACCTTTAAAGGAATCATGATTTAGGTGGAATTATGTATTGCTGTGCGGAATGTTTTTCAGATCAGAAAATCAAAGATTTTATTATTGATTTTAATGAGATAGGTGAATGTGATTATTGTGGAAGTGAAAAAATTAACATTGCACCCGTTGACGAAGTTGGTCCCTTCATTTTGGAGGGTATCAATAGGGCATATGAAGATCCCGTAGAGCATGTTAGTTATGAATCGAGAGAAGGTGGTTATTTAATTCAGCCAAGTGATCTTTATGATATTCTCAACTATGAGGAAGGAATATTTGCTGAACAATTAGGCGATACGCAAATGCTATTAGATGCATTAGTGTCAGATCCCTCGGCACAGTATGTCCAAAAAGATCCTTATGGCCCCCCGAGAGGAGCGTCTGATGAATGGTACCATTGGAAATCTTTCTGCAAACTTGTAAAAACGGAGCGTCGTTATACAGCATTTCTTCCTGGTGAGGAAGAAAAAGATCCTTGGATACCACACCCTAAAGATTTGATGGAGAGTATCATAGCATCTCTGGCTTTTGAGCATTTTAATATAATCGAAAAGGGTGAAAAGATATACAGAGCAAGGATGGCGAAAAATGGCAACACATTCAGTCATGAGGATCTAACGAGTCCGCCTCCACAAAATGCAAGAAATAACAGGATGAGTCCTGCTGGTATATCCCTTTTTTATGGTGCATTACACCCAAAAACCTGCATAAGCGAACTGAGGCCAAGTGTCGGCGAACGTGTTATTGTTGCTGAATTTAAGGCCATAAGAGATCTTACTGTTATTGATTTATCCGGCGTTATCCCTGAAATACCAAGCATTTTTAGCGAGGATTATACTTTTGGGTATGAGCGATGGATTAATTTTATCAAGGACTTCGAAAGAGAAATTTCGAGACCGATAAGACCTATGGATCAAGAAATTGATTATATCCCAACCCAAGTATTCACAGAATTTCTTAGGTATCATAATTTTAAAGACATATTTTACTTTGGGGAAACAGATCAAGAGAAACTTATTCTCATTGATGGATTACAATTCAGGAGCAGCCTCCATGAAGGCGGAAAAAATCTTATTCTATTCAATGGACCAGAAATATCAATACAGAAAAATCCTGATGATGAGATCTGGTTAAGTTACCAAGAATTTCAAATCTATGAAGTAAAAAAGGTTATTGTTGATCCTGAAGTTATTTCTAAGGATTAGTAAAAAGATAACAGGAGGGAGAGCGGGAGAACGGGACGTCGATAAGAAACATAGGGACGTAGAGCGGGACGTATATAAAAAACTAAATAGCTCTAATAAAACAGCATTGATCTTTTTATTTATATTCATAGTCTCAACATTCACTATTTAAAAGACTTTGGCAAATAATATATTTAGCAGCCTTATGACGATATTTTTGTATAGCGTTCAAAATGTAAAGATAACTGAATCACTTTTGAATTAATTATCAATTAATCGAGATATAAAAATGGTACTCGAAACATTTGATGATGTTATAGCTTCGATCAAAAAAAAATCTAAGAGGCCTTTTCATCTACTCCTCGGTAATGGCTTCAGTATGGCATACAATCCCAATATTTTTTCGTACAACGTTCTCCATGATTTTGTCGAGGAACTTGATGATGAGGATTTATCAATAATCCTTAGTGTGATTGAGATCCGTAACTTTGAAATTATTATGCAAAATCTTGATATGTTTTCTGCTCTAGTTTTAGCATTTGAGGGAGATACAAGATTAAAGAAAAAAATCGATGCTGCAAGCGTAAAACTCAAGAATAGCTTATTAGATGCAGTAAAGGCTCTTCATCCTGAGCATGTTTTCAAGATCCCTGAAGAAGAAAGCGAAATGTGTTCAAAGTTTCTAAAAATTTTCCTGAACACCAGTGGAAAAATATTCTCAACAAATTATGATCTGCTTCTATATTGGGTTCTTATGCGTAATGAGGTTTTGGGACATGTGGATGGGTTCGGCAGAGAGCTCGAAAATCCTGATGAGGTTAAAAAAGGAGATGAAGAGGTATGGTCAGAACTATTCTGGGGCAAGCATCGTGATGAACAAAACGTTTTTTATCTACACGGCGCACTTCCATTTTTTGATGCCGGTGTATCTGTAATAAAAGAGGAGTACGATGTATATAATTACCTCCTGCAGAAAATCAGTAATAGAATGGAAAAAGGTGAATATCCAATATTTGTTACTGCTGGTAATGGAGAACAAAAGCTTAATCATATAAAGCACAATGAGTACCTCACTCATTGCTATGACAGCCTTTGCACCGTCGGAGGTTCTTTAGTCACTTTTGGATTTAATTTCGGTGAATATGATGAGCATATAATTGATGCAATCAACAAGGCTGCTAAATTCAGGAAAAAAGATAATGATAAACTTTGGAGCCTATATATAGGTGTCTATTCAGATACAAGTAAGGCGCACATTGAACGCATTGCTGATAAATTTAAAGTTAAGAAGATTCATATATATGATGCAAAAACTGCTCCTGTTTGGAGGTAATTTTACGAAAACGATATTACGCCGGAAATTGCATTCAGTTGTGCATCGTTTAACCCTTGATCGTTATATTTAAAAAGGAGGTGGAAGGTGGCAAAAATAGGGACACTCACATTGACTGGTGCTTCTGGGAATAAATATCAATTTAATGTTTATCCATTTAATACAGAGTTCAAAGCAATTCCTGTGGTATATTATATTTCTAAACGCACTCAGAAAGCAGAAGGCAGCGGATCACATTCAAAAATTTATATCGGTGAAACGAACGACTTATCAGAGAGATTTGACGGACACCATAAGGCATCATGTTTTAAAAGAAATAATGCAAATTCTATTAGTATCCATCAAGAAGCAAATGAAGCTAAACGATTAAAAGTCGAACGAGATTTAATTGATGCATATGAGCCGCCATGCAATGACTAAAATATCCAACTTATTAAAAGTAATATGCGGAGACCAGGACGTCCTGTTTGAATTGGTTAAAAACAAAAGAATGTAAATATTAATGGTATGTATTTGCTATGGTTCATCAGGATATGTAAAAGTGTATAATAAAGGCAATACATTATGAAAAGGTCTCAAAATAAAATGAGGATTTTCATCATTGAATGTCCTGATCCAATGGATCTTTTACAAGAAAGATCAGAAGGTCAAGGGCTTGAAAAAATATGCAAGCTAATCGGTCATGGGTCTAAAGGGGTCAAATCTCCTATTAGCTCTTGACGATAATAAATATCTTTTATAGAATTCGATCTATGTCGCGACCGCTGAGAATAGAATATGAAGGAGCCTGGTATCACATCATGAATAGAGGTGGACGATACACTACTATTTTTGAAGATAACAAGGACTATTCTACGTTTTTAGACTTATTGCAGGAGGCAATTGAAACCTTTCATATAAAAATTGGTGCTTTTTGTTTGATGGGAAACCATTATCATCTTTTAATTCAAACCCCTGAAGCAAACATCTCAAGGAGTATGAGGCATATTAATGGTGTTTATACTCAAAGGTATAATAAACTTCATAGATATGATGGTCCTCTTTTCAGAGGAAGATATAAATCAATACTGATTGATGCGGACAGTTATCTTTTACAGGTGATGAGATATATTCACAGAAATCCGTTTACTGCCGGATTGACTAAAAACCTGGATTATCCATGGAGCAGTCATAAAGCATATCTTTCAACTGCAAAAAAATGGGAATGGATAAGCAAGGAAACAATATTAAACATGTTAAGCAGGAACAAATCTTTGCAAAAGGCAGTATATAAAGATTTTGTCAATACACCGGACGAAAACGATTTTTCATCAATATATAAAAAAAGGAAGCTTCCATCGATACTTGGAAGTGAAAAGTTTTTAGAGTATATTAAGGAACAGTTCTTTATTAAGAAAAAACATATTGAAATTCCCGACTCACAAATATTAATACCTGAAAAAAGCAGGATACTTAATGAAATATGCAGTGAGTATAAAGTATCAACATCAGAACTTGAAATATCGCGGCGAGGTCAAAATAACGAGCCAAGAAATATTGCTATATATTTGATGCGGAAGCTAAGAGGAGATACTTTAATGGATATATGCAATGTTTTTGGCCTTAAAAAAGATAGTTCAGCAGGGAGTATAGTCGACAGGGTCAAAAAGCAGGTGAAAACAGACAAGAAATTAAAAATGAAAATCAGTAAAATTGAGCAAAACATCATTATGAGCTAATAGGAGATTTGACCCCTTTATAAAAATGAAGATCAATATGCTTTTCTTTATGGTAAAACTGGTCGCCCTAATTACAGTGTTGCCCGCATGCTGGGACTATGCCTATTTCAAGAGTTTAATAACCTGAGTGATCAAGAAGCACTTGATACATTCAGTTTTGATATCCGGTGGCGTTATGCATTAGATATCAACGAAGGTGAAGATTATCTGTAAAGGGGGACGTTGGTTCCAAAGCAATTTAAATTTTTATGGATTTTTCATTTGAAGAGAGTTATAAAAATATTCGATTAAAGGTATATTTTAGCTTTCTTATTATAAGTCAGAAGTTGTCTTGGAACCAACGTCCCCTTTTTAAGAGTCAACGACAGACCCCTTTAGACAGGGGTGAATGAAAGCATGGGGCATTAAAACCCCAAGCTCTACTTAGTCTTATTTGAGGCATCAACATCAATCCGAACCAATATCCTTTTAAATAGAGAATTGAAAGCCATAGAACTAATTTTGTAAAACATGCTTTGCTGAATGTCTGAATCATTTCTAGGCTGTTCGATATCTAATAATGTATCAGCAACTGTAGCAAATGCATATTTGTATGCATTGTGATATTCGTTTGGAGAATTTTCGAGGACATATCGAAATTTGCCGAATAATTCATTCATACGTTCAGTTTCCTCTTCAGTAGACAATGAACGGCAAGAAATATCAACTCTCACAGCAGCACATATTGCAGCAATCGCTAGAAATGACCGATACCTTGGTTTATCATCTTTATAAAAACGTTTGAAAAGATGGGCATATTCGTCACCAGAAAATGTATCCTTGCACTTCTCTAGAGCTTCTCGACTTTCTTTTAATATCATGAGAATAATGATGAAAATTTTTTCCTCATTTTCAGTTAATTCATATAACGCCTCAAGAACATCAGCGCGAAGTTCCGTATAATTAGCATCAAAAATATTATTTGGTTTACGACTGAATAGCCCAAGATATAGGTAACGAAGCTCCTCATAATCAACTTTGAACTGATAAATAGTATTTAAAACAGCTGAAGCATTCGATTCCGAGGACGTCTCAATTGCATATCCAAGCGTTGTTGCAATACGACGAACTAGTTGGGGTCTTAAATATCTTGCGAGATCAAGATCAATACGTGCAACCTCATTCTGATAGTTAGTTGCTTTTGCGATATCCCATGCATCATCAGTTACTACTATTTTGACTAAGACTTGACAATCTTCAGGGACAGGTTGACATTGAACCAGACACATTGTTGTTTGGCATCCGTTCACAATCGCTGCTTTTTCTATTTTTAGTCCCTTTTTACCGAAGGGTGTTGCAGCAGTTGAACGAAAAGTTATCCCATTATTTCTTGAAAGCATTCTATGAGGATCTTTTGATAATGTGTTGATAATTTCTTGATTTACAGTTGAACGAGTTTTAACTACTCGACCACTCGTAACACCAAGAAAATCACGAATATTTTCAAAAAAAAGGGCATCACCATGTAGAGTATAAAGATCAGTAAGAGTTTTACCACTTACTGCACCAATATAAACATTATCTATATGAATCCATCCGTTAAAGGAATCGATATCAATATTAGCAGGAATAAGATGGGATTTCCGGTATAATTGCTGTAATAACTTTAATATTTCTGGACCATCAAGAAATGTTAGCCTATTCTCCAAAAGCAGTTTATCATAATACAATTTAGAGGCTAGAGTAGATTCCTCATATAATTTTCTGATCCTTTCAAGTTTTGAGGATGTTATAATAACAAAAACAGGGACTGGAGCGACATATTCTACATTTTTATCTTTCGAAAAAAGAGTCTCCTGTTTCTGAGGGGGTCGTAATTTTGCTTCATAATTTTTAAATTTACTTATTATTGTATCAAAAGCTGATTTGTCTCTAATCTTGTACTTAGACTGCCCACAAAGTATTTGCCCATCGTCATTTTCGGATGTCAGCAGATCCACACCGCCATCATGTGTCTTCTTTTCGCTAAGGGTAGGCAATGGAAAATTCGTGAATTTTTCGTGAAGAGGAATTATTTTTTCCGCTAAACTAAGAAAATTGTCACCTCTTTCATTTGAGCCGAGATCTCCGAAATGTTCATCGAAATGAATTGATAAATTTTCAAATGAACTAAGAAAACCGGGAAGATCCATACTTACGAATTCATTTTCCACAGCTAATTTCCTTTCAATTTTATTACTTTAATAAGATTTGAATTCAATGTATAAGCTCGAAGATATTAGGTTTATAATCTCTTGTAGAGATTATAAGACGGGATTATATCCCAGATTTTTATGTATTACAAATTTAAATGAAAAAAGAAATGGATAGATGACTAACAAAAATTCAAATATCAATTAAAAATTAATATATACAAAATTATCTATGGCAGATAAGTTTCTGTTTAACTGTTGAGGTTCTTTAAAAAATATGCATCAAACGCAGATGAAAATGATTAAAGTAGGTTTCCAATTTCTAATTGTTGGGTCCGCTTGTTTTCGTCAGATACTTTTGTTATCTATTCAAATGCATACAGAATTGATGTTCAGGTTACTTTCAACATACCAATTTATTATGCGTCAAACATAATTAGTGTGGATGTCGACGTTTATTGCTCTCTGAGAAAATACTATGAAATACTTGGTATTTACAGACGAAAGTCAGATTACAGCATCACGTTTCCAAAGCATTTCGGCTTTTTCTCTGCATAGATCAAAATATAAAGAAGCCACAGAGGAAATAAAAGCGCTATTAAAGAATTCGGGGGTAGAAGAATTCAAATGGAAAAAGCTCAAAGACGCCAAATATTATTTTTGCGCTGAAAAAATCCTTAAATTCATTTTCGATAAATTATACGAATATAAAATTAGAGTAGATACCCTCATCTGGGATACCCATGACAAAAGACATAAAGTGCAAGGTCGTGATGATGTGGCAAACTATGAAAGAATGTTTTTCCATCTGCTGAGCAACTCTATGAAAAGGCGTCCAAAATCAGCTATATGGGATATCAGGCCAGATGAACGTAGCGGGATTGACTGGTGTACTGTAAATGATTGTTTATCAGCAAAAGGAAGACAGCAAGATTTCCATAATAATTTGTTTGGACGTTTTTTTACTGATCCGCATTACTCAATCCTGTCCTTTGGAGAAAAATGTTCAAAAGCGGAACCCTTAATACAAATTGCTGATCTTTTCTCAGGGATGGCAGTTTTCTCTAAGGATTCATATTCAAATTACTCCAAATGGAAGCATAATCAAAACCTTTCTTTATTTAATGAAGAAGAGATATCATTCAGTAATCGGGAAAATTACAGGTTTAAGCTTCTTGATCTATTTAATAATAAATGTAAAGCAGGAGGGCTTGGTGTTTCTCTTAAGCGGCAAAAGTGTTTATATACTCACGACCCGAAAAATCCTGTAAATTTCTGGCATTATAAGCCACAGCATGATAAGGACATAGCACCCCTAAGAGGAGAAAAAGCTAAATGAACCTGACAGATAACGAGAAACGGGACATAATCAAATACATTGAAGCAGGTAAGCCGTTGCCTGATAAATATCGCTTCTTGCTGTTTGATGACAAGCGTGAAGTGGAACTGGTCTGGAACGGCAAGACTAATGAAGTCTGCAATATCGTTCTCCCCTTTCAGGTCATAGAACAGGTTGATGAACCGCGTGCCGAAAAACTGGAGGATACTTCTCCTCAGCTTGGTCTATTTGATTCACGTGGCCGTCAGAAAGCAGGATGGACAAACAAGCTTATTTGGGGAGACAACAAGCTGATCCTTTCCTCTCTTAAAAATGGTCCACTTCGTGATGAAATCGAACGAAACGGCGGAATCAAACTTATCTACATTGACCCACCCTTCGATGTTGGTGCTGATTTTTCCATGGATATTGAGATTGGTGATGAAACTTTGCATAAAGAACCTGGGATACTGGAAGAGATAGCTTATCGGGATACCTGGGGGAAAGGGGCTGACTCATTTATTGCCATGATCTATGAACGTCTGATGTTGATGCGAGATTTAATGGCAGATGATGGAAGTATTTATGTCCATTGTGACTGGCGAGTGAATAGTTTTATACGTCTTGTGCTCGATGAAATTTTTGGAAAAAACTTATTAAAAAATGAATTAATTTGGCAACGGACAAATGCACATAATATGAAGACAAAAGGCTTTATACGTTCGAATGAGACTATATGGTTTTATACAAAAAGTGATAATTTCATATTTAAAGAACAATACACTGAATATAGTGCAGAACAATTATCAAGATATAAAGAAGATGAAAATGGAAGACTCTTCACAGGGAGAGATTTGACTTTTTCAGGCAAAAGTACAGCAAGACAATTTGAATGGAGAGGGACTAAGCCTCCCGATAACAGGTGTTGGGGGGCAGATAAAGATCAACTGGAAAAATGGTGGGTGGAAGGCCGCATTTTATTAAAAAAAGATGGAACTCCTCGTTTAGATGGATTGAAAGTATATTTGGATGAAACCAAAGGTAAAAGACTAACTGCTAATTGGAATGATGTTAGTCGAATAGGAAATACTTCAGATGAAAGATTAGATTACCCCACGCAAAAACCAGAAGCCCTCTTAGAGCGCATAATAAAAGCCAGTTCCAATGAAAATGATATAGTTGCTGATGTCTTTTGTGGTTCAGGAACTACAGCCGCAGTCGCGGAAAAATTAAACCGAAAATGGATTGTATCCGATCTTGGTAAGTTTGCTATCCATACAACCCGCAAGCGAATGATTCAGGTCCAAAGGCAGCTCAAAGAAGAAGGCAAAGACTTTCGTGCTTTTGAGGTTTTGAATCTCGGAAAATATGAACGCCAGCATTATATCGGAATTAACGAAAACCTGCGAGAAGAGGAAAAGCAGCGACAGATTGAAGAAAAAGAGAAAAACTTTACAGAGCTGATTCTCCATGCCTACAAAGCCCAGCCTGTGGAAGGATTCCCATCTTTTCAGGGTAAAAAGGCCGGTCGCCTGGTTGCTGTCGGACCTATAAACCTTCCGGTCACACGTCTATTTGTGGAAGAAATTATTCTTGAATGCAGAAAAAACAATGTGACACGGGTTGATATTCTCGCCTTTGAATTTGAAATGGGACTTTTCCCCAATATCCTGGATGAAGCAAAGAATAAGGGCATAGACATAGCGCCTAAATACATACCCCGCGAAGTCTTTGATCGAAGGGCTGTGGAAAAGAACCAGGTGATATTTCACGATGTTAGTTATATTGAAATCAAGCCCTACGTAAAAAACAACAGCATCGCGGTTGAACTCACCGATTACTCGGTTTATTACACACAGGAAACCATTGACAGCGTGGCCGAAGGTTTAAAGGACGGCAAGAACAAGATCACAGTTGATAACGGACAGATAGTTAAAGTTACCAAAGATAAGAACGGTATTGTTACAAGGGAAATCCTCACAAAAAAATGGACCGACTGGATAGATTACTGGTCTGTTGATTTTGACTTTGAAAGCAAAAGGGAGCTCATCCGGGTTTCCGATGAAGAGACCGGAGAGGTTGAAGAACGCTGGACAGGGGATTTTATCTTTGAAAACGAGTGGCAATCCTTCCGGACCAAAAAAGATCGTTCCCTTGAATTAAAAAGTGTTTTCCATGAATGCCCACCGGGGCGATATAAAATTGCAGTTAAGGTAGTTGATATTTTCGGGAATGACACTATGAAAATTGCAGAAGTGACTGTAGGTGGCAAAAAGTGAAACCGCTAATAAACGCTAATAGACGCTAATGAATATGAAAAATAATGAAAAGAATATTAGCGTTCATTCGCGGTTAAATGGGGAGTAGCTATATGGACCTTAATAAACGAGAATTACTGTTTAAGGATGAAGTATATAAGATCATTGGTGCTGCGATGGAAGTATCCAATGAGCTGGGCTGTGGATTCCTCGAAGCAGTTTATGAAGAAGCATTAATGCTGGAGTTTGCTGTAAATAAAATACCTTTTACTGCCCAGAAAGAAATTAAAATCAAGTACAAAGGACAGATACTTGAAAAAAGATATTACGCAGACTTTTTATGCTTTGATTCCATAATAGTAGAGATAAAAGCAATAAAGAGGCTTACCGAGATAGAAGAAGCGCAAATCTTAAATTATCTCAAAGCATCAGGAATGCCTCTTGGTATTCTTATCAATTTTGGTTCCACTAAATTAGAGTGGAAAAGGTTTGCAAATACGACAGAAAACCGAAGGAAACGCTAATGAACGCCAATAGACGCGAATTTAAAAAACGTAAATGAAAAATAGTGAATACAAATTAAAAGATAAAAATATTAGCGTTTATTCGCGTTCATTAGCGGTTTAGTAAGGAGAAATATTTAATGGCCATACATCCTGATTTCCCATCCACTCCCTATGAAATTCTGGATCCGGATATTCGCTGGTTCCCGGCTGATGAAGCGTTGCGTGAATCCAGTTATGAAAAGCTGCTTCCGCCCCTTGTGCATATGCTCCGCAGGGAAATACATGAATGGCGCGAAAATGGTTATGAAGGTGCAAGTAAAACAAGTGTTTCTCTTATGAACTGGTGGTTCAGAACAGAACACCTTATTCCACAGCCTGATGGATCAGTTATTCCCTTCCAGTATTATTTTGCACAACGGGAAGCAGTTGAAACAATCATCTATCTTTATGATGTTGTTAAGTTCAAGGATAAATATGATCTCCTACGCTATGACTCATCACAGGCTGTTTCTGCCGGGATGTTTGATGAAAACTGGCGCAGGCTGGTAGTTAAAATGGCTACGGGGAGCGGCAAAACCAAAGTTATGAGCCTGATTCTTACCTGGGCTTATTTTCATAAGACATATGAGGCGGACTCAGACCTTGCAAGAAATTTCCTGCTTATTGCCCCCAATATTATTGTCCTTGACCGAATCCGCAATGACTTTGACGGGCTGCGTATATTCTTCGAAGATCCTGTATTGCCTGATAATGGTTATGATGGGCAGAACTGGCAGGATGACTTTCAACTCACCCTGCATATCCAGGATGAGGTCAGCATCGTTAGAAAGACCGGAAATATATTTCTTACAAATATACACAGGGTCTATTCTTCGGATACTGAGGAAACCAGTTTCTCTGATGAAAACACCATGGACTATTTTCTCGGTAAAAGGCCGACCGGCAAAACAACAGATTCCAAAGTAGACTTAGGTGAAATCGTCAGGGATATTAACGAACTTGTTGTCCTGAATGATGAAGCCCATCATATACATGATTCAAACTTGGCCTGGTTCAAGTCCATTCAGGATATACATAATAAGCTGCTTCAAAAGGGAAATTTCCTTTCATTGCAGGTTGATGTAACTGCAACACCCAAACATAACAACGGGGCAATCTTTGTTCAGACAATATCGGACTATCCCCTGGTTGAAGCGATTTCCCAGAATGTTGTAAAGCACCCGGTGCTCCCGGACAGTGCCAGCAGGGCAAAGCTTGCGGAACGACAGAGCGCCCTTTTTACTGAGAGATACGCCGATTACATTAACCTGGGAGTGGAAGAATGGCGGAAGGTGTATCCTGAACATGAAAAGCTCGGCAAAAAAGCCATACTGTTTATCATGACCGATGATACGAAAAACTGTGATGAGGTTCATGAATACCTCGAAACGAATTTTCCTGAGTTCAAAGATGCGGTTATGACAATACATACAAACCGGAGCGGAGAAATATCCGAAGCTGTTTCAGGTAAAAGCAAAGAGGAACTGGAAAGGCTTCGTGAACAGGCAAATAAAATAGACAGTTGGGACAGTCCATTTAAGGTTATTGTATCGGTCCTTATGCTGAAGGAAGGCTGGGATGTCCGGAATGTTACTACTATAGTCGGGTTGCGGGCGTATACTGCAAGGAGCAATATTCTTCCTGAGCAGACACTTGGTCGCGGTCTCCGCAGGATGTATTTCGGAACCGATGTGGAAGAATACGTAAGCATTGTTGGAACTGATGCATTTATGGAATTTGTTGAATCCATACAGAGTGAAGGTGTTGAACTTGAGAGAAAACCGATGGGTGAGGGCACCGGTCCTAAAGCACCATTAATTGTCGAGGTAGATACTGAGAATATAAAAAAGGATATTGAAAAGCTGGATATCCAAATTCCGGTTCTTGCACCCAGGATATACAGGGAATACAAAAATATTTCGGAACTTGATCCTGCATCCTTCAGCCATGAAAAAATTCAATATCTCCAGTTTTCAGAGGAGCAAAAGAGGGAGATTGTATTCAAGGACATAACCACCAATGAAATTAATCATATAACTTTGCTCAATACCACGACAGTGGCTGATTACAGAAGTGTAATCGGATATTTTACAAAGGCGATCATGAAGGACCTCAGGCTGGTAAGCGGTTATGATATACTTTATGGCAAGGTGAAGGAATTTATCACTGATTTCCTCTTTAGTGAACATGTTGATGTAGATGACTTGAATACCTTGAGGAATCTTTCTGAATTAAATGCCACAAAAACAGTTATTGAAGAGTTTAAAAGACATATCAATGAATTGACTGTAAAGGATAAAGGTGAGACCGAAATCCGGGACTATATCAAGTTAAGAAAAACCCGCCCGTTTGTTGTAAAGGACCAGGGTTATATTATCCCTCAAAAATCAATATTTAATAAAATCATAGGGGACAGCCAGCTTGAACTTGAATTTACGGCTTTCCTGGAAAAGTGTGACGATATCGTTTCATATGCAAAGAATTTTCTGGCTGTTCATTTTGTTATCGATTACATCAATAAGGATGGTTTCCCCTCAAACTATTACCCTGATTTTCTGGTGAAGGTCACTGAAACTGATATTGTTATCGTGGAAACAAAAGGCCGTGAAGAAATTGATGTACCTGAAAAAATGAATCGGCTGAAACAGTGGTGTGAAGATATAAACAATGCGCAAAAGGATTTACGTTTTGATTATGTTTTTGTCGGTGAAGAGGGGTTTCATAAATATAAACCTACAACATTCAGTGATTTGATGACAGGCTTTAAAGAATACAAAGGTTAATAGAAAGTAACATGGAATGCATTCCAGAAAGAGCCTATAATAGAGCGCTCTTCAGTAATTCAGTTGAGAGTAGTACATTGAATTTTAAAAGAAAATTCCAGCCCTGCATTCTAAAAAGAACAACAAATAAGACTCTACTGAAAAACCGGATATGAAGTCTATGGGTTTTGTCTCGGAAAACAGGGGTAAACCCAGGGATCTTTTTTAGAACAGTCCGTCGTTGCCAGCTGCCTTCACTAAAACTTACGTCTTCGCCTGAACTTCACCGAGACAAGATGGAGGGCAGGGGAGGCTTCAGTCTCCGCTAAAGCTTCGCCCTGACAAGATGGCGGGACAGGCGAAACATGCGAAAAACACGAAAATAAAAACAAAATATTTTTCTATATTTTAAAACTCCATGAAATCATAAATCAGATGTTTGCACTTTGAGGCTATCCGATCCACTATTTCTTCTCTTCTGTTATGCATCCAGTCCGGCATGACCTTATCCCAGTTTTCAGAAGATGGAATGTGAACCATCGTTGGACCTTTCAGACCGGGTTCAACCTTGAATTCCGCGGTTTTTTTCCCTTCCGTATAGAGGATATATCCGAATGAAATAACGACATTAAAATCATCCTCATTACCGGATACTGTATCCGATACTGTTTTCGGCTGCGCTTCCTTTTGGGAAAAATCCTCATCAAGCTGTCTGATTCGGGGAATATGTCTTCCTCCTTCAAACGGGGTTTCAATCCACAGTCTGACTATCTCGACTGCATCTTCTTTTGAGATCATTCTTTCGCCAAGGGAGATCATGTTTGCATCATTGTGCTTTCTAGCCATTATGGCGCTTTCCGTGTTCCAGCAGAGCGCGCACCTTATCCCCTTTATCCGGTTTGCAGCCATTGCTTCACCATTGCCTGAGCCGCCAAGCACTATACCCCTCTCATATTCACCGCGGCTGACTGCCAGTGCGACAGGGCGAATGAAAAGGGGGTAATCTACAGATTCCTCACTGAAGGTCCCGAAGTCCTTTACCTCGTGCCCTTCTCCGGTAAGATATTCTATTAATATGGATTTATATGAAAAACCCGCGTGGTCCGAACCGATTGCAATTTTCATGTGAAATCTCCTTTTAAAATTTACCTCAGAGACACAGAGAATATAATTTTATTAATAATCAATCTATCATTAATTATCCCATGGGTTTCTCCAGTATTTCTCCTGACGCATTGCATATAAAGACAACAAAGTTGTTTGCTTTACAGTATTGCTCAAGAAGTCCGTATTTGATTGCCTGGACCTCGTACTTTACTTTATCATCCTTGTTGATAAAATCCAGCGAAGCCTTTGCCTCATCCTTTTCATAAAAGGCAGGGATAAAAGAAATATCCTTTTTCTCATCATACTGCCCCAGGAACATCTCGTTTCCTCCCGGGTCCTGAACTATTACCCATAGCCATCTATCTTTTTCGAGTTTCATATTTTTCTCCGATCGTGAAGTCTTCTGTATATCTCAATATATTTCTCTGCTGATTTTTTCCAGGAAAAATCTTCTTTCATGCCGTTTGATATGAGTTTTTTCCATTCTGTCTTATCTTTATAAAGGGCAGTGGCCTGCCGTATTGAATTCAGCAACTCCCCCGAAGTGGCGGCGTCGAACTTAAACCCGTTTCCGGTCTTTGTATTCGTGTCATACTGAAATACTGTATCATTAAGGCCTCCGGTTGCCCTTACCAGAGGTACTGTACCATATTTAAGGGCGTACATCTGGGTAAGTCCGCATGGTTCATATCTTGAGGGTATGACGAAGATATCCGAACCGGCCATTATTTTATGGGCAAGAGGATCATTGAATCCTATACCTGTACCGATTTTCCCTGTGTGTTGTTTTGCTTTTTCCTTTATTGTATTTTCTATATAACTGTCGCCAGAGCCAAGAAGAACAAAACCTGCATCAAGGGCAATAACTTCATCCATGATTTCAAGGAGCATATCGAGTCCTTTTTGTTTGTCAAGCCGCGAAACCATTCCGAAAAGAGGTTTGTCCCTGAGAGAAGGATCAAGATTCATTTCCTTTATCAGATCTTTTTTGCATATTATTTTCCCGGAAATATTTTTTATCGAATAATTGCCGGCGACATGTTTGTCTTTTTCAGGGTTCCATACATCATAATCAACGCCGTTCAATATGCCGAAAAGGGCTCCTTTTTTATTGGCGAGTATTCCTTCCATGCCCAGGCCGAATTCATGAGTCAGGATCTCCCCTGCATAGGTTGGGCTCACGGTTGTAACTGCGTCGGCATACACAATACCCGATTTTAACAGGCTGATGCTACCCCAGTATTCAAGGCCTTCCTGGTGATAATAATCACTGCTGTTCAGCCCTGTCATTAAAAGTTTATTAACTGGAAAGACCCCCTGATAGCCCATATTATGAATAGTAAATAACACAGACGTGCCGGAAAAGAATTTTATGCTGTAAGGGTCCTTAAGCAACGCAGGTATCAGGCCGGTCTGCCAGTCGTGGCAATGAATGATGTCAGGTCTGAAATCAAGTTCCTGCGCGGTCCTTAATGCGGCATGAGAAAAGAAAGAAAAACGCTCAAGATTGTCATAATAATCGCCTGTCGAATCACCATAGAGATTCGGCCTTCCAAACAGATCTTCCCTGCCTACAAAATAAGTAGTGGGAGCTCGTTTTTGTGATTTTGATTCGTATACCCTTGCGGTTAAGGACATGTCCCCGAGGGGGACAGTCAGATCATTAATGACAGGCGCTTTATTCAGCATGCCCTTTTTTACTGCTGCATAACAGGGCATGACGATCCTGACATCCATACCCGACTCTCGAAGGGCCACAGGTAAAGCGCCTGATACATCGGCAAGCCCGCCGCTTTTTGCATAGGGAACAACTTCTGAGGACACAAAAAGTATTTTCAGACCTGATTCCATTTGCTCTCCGCCAACTGATTCAAACAGTAAATATTAGAACCGGAAAAGAGTTAAAAAATGATTTTTTGAACATATCAAAAGTTCAGTAAAATCTGATTGATTAAAAATTTCAAGTAATTTAGCCTTTTTATATTATATTTTCAAAGGAATAATTATTGTTTCGGGGCCTGTATATATGATATAAATTAAAATAAAAAATTGCCGAAGGTGATTAGTTTTAAAAAAAATTAAGAATATATGAATTTAGTACAATTTTTTTATTTGTGCAGTGTTTAATATTTTACATCGTTTGGGAGAGGAACAATGAATTATGATACAGCACTTAGAGGATACACATCAAAAAGGATAGAAGAAATTGGAACCGCTGACATACTTATGGGGATTCCCAGCTATAATAATGAAAAAACAATAGCTCATGTTATTCAGATGGTAACGCACGGCCTTGCGACTCATTATAATGACAGGCGAAGCGTTATTTTTATTGCAGACGGCGGTTCAACCGATGATACAAGAGAGGCTGCAAAGGAGTTTGAGATCAAGCCCTGGCAGGAAAAGATCGTATCGATCTACAGGGGACCAGGCGGAAAGGGCACTGCACTCCGATCAGTGTTTGAGGCAGCAAAAAGGCTGAAGGTAAAGGTCTGCGCAATGGTGGATTCCGATCTGAGGAGTATCACACCGGACTGGGTGAAATACCTTCTGGAACCCATACTTAATCATGACTACCAGTATGTCTCGCCGGTATATATGAGGCATAAGTATGATGGAACAATCACAAATAATATTGTTTATAATCTTACAAGGGCTCTTTACGGTAAAAGGATAAGACAACCGATCGGAGGAGATTTTGCCATTTCCAGTGATGTGGCTAAATTTTACACTGAACAGGATGTATGGGATACTGATGTTGCCAAATTCGGCATAGATATATGGATGACCACAAGTGCGGTCACCCAGGGCTTCAGGATATGTCAGTCCAACCTGGGCGTAAAAATACATGATGTCAAGGATCCTGGTCAGCATCTGGGACCAATGTTCCGACAGGTACTTTCGGCCCTGTTTTCTCTTATGGAAACGCATGAAAGCATCTGGCAAAACGTAAAAGGAAGCGAGGCACTTGAACTGTTCGGATATGAAGGTGCTTTGGATCCCGAACCCGTCAATGTAAATCTCGAATTAATGATTGATCTTTTCAAGACAGGTTATCAGCAGTTTTCATCCCTGTGGAAAAGTATACTTAGTGAATCCAGCTTCAATCAGGTTACAGAAACCAGCAAAATGGAATCCAAAAATTTCCATCTTTCCACTGAAGCATGGGTAAAGATTTTATATGAATTGGCTGCAACCTATCATCTCTGGAATGTTAACAGAGATAAACTGCTTGACATGATGACACCTCTCTATTTTGGCAGAGTTGCATCCTTTGTTAAACAGAGCTGGGAAATGTCATCAAGTGAGGCGGAAATCCTTGTAGAAGATCAGGCCGCAAAGTTTGAAGATCAAAAGGATTACCTCATCAAGATATGGGATGAAAAATCCAGAGAAAAACTAAATCAGGTTTAACAATGATCAAGGAGTGGTAAATGTTCAAGAATATTCTGGTACCCACTGATTTAACCGATAAAAGTCTAAAGGCCCTTGAAATAGCAGCCGATATGAATAAAAACGCCTCATGCAGGATAACGCTTCTCCATGTTGTGGAAACGATAGATGATGATGAAGGAGAAACAGAATTCAGCGAGTTTTATGATAAACTTGCTGCCCGTGCGGGTGAAAAGATGGCAAAGATCGCAAACAGATATGCAAGTGATAAAATAGACATTTCTAGTGATATTATCTACGGCAAACGTGTCCCGGAAATAGTAAAATACGCTTCTGCCAGAGGGATTGATCTGATCATCCTGAGTTCTCATAAACTTGAAGATATGGAATCTCCGGACGGATGGGCAACTATAAGCTACCGTGTCGGAATACTTGCCCCGTGTCCGGTGATGATGGTGAAATGATGTCCGGTAAGCAAAGAAAATATCTTTCAGTAAAAGGCCTTGTCATAGCCGTGGCGGCAGTTGCCCTGTTGCAGTGCGTGTTATGTTTCGCGGATGATAATACTGCTCCGGCCAAGACCCCTCCGCCTGTCAAGACCTCTCCTCCGGCCAAAGCCCTTCCGCCGGTGTTAAAAAAAGCGGTTCTTTGCGAGAAGGTTCTTAACAGTACAACACCTGTAAATGAAAGTGTAGTGTTTTCATCAAGTATAGGCAGGGTATTTTGTTTTACCTATTTTGATCCTGTTTATGAGGATACTCTGATTTACCATAAATACTATTTTAACGATAAACTGAGCTCAAAATTTACGCTTAAACTTTCACCTCCCCGGTATGCGACACAAAGCAATATTCAGTTGAGAGAAAGTGACAAGGGGCCATGGAGAGTGGAAATTACCGATGCTGATGGTAATATCCTGGCTACTATACGATTCAGCATTACAGATTGAATCACATGACTCATGAATTCATAAATACGATCAGGTGGCGGGATGTTTTTGATATCCTTCTAATGAGCTATATACTTTTCAGGCTCTATGTCCTGTTCAAGGGTACCAATGTTTTTCGTGTGCTGATGGGGATTGCTGTTTTGTGGTTCTTCCAGAAGATAGCCTTCTACATGGGGCTGATTGTCACAAGCTGGGCAGTCCAGAGTTTTACTGCAGTTGCCGCTATCATTATAATAGTAATATTCAGGAATGAAATAAGGACTGTTCTCCAGGCGAAAAATTTCAGAACATTATTCTGGGATACGCCTCATTATGAGCGGGATACTCCCGTGGATATAATTTCCGAAAGCATATTCGAAATGGCGTCAAAGGGTACGGGTGCCATTCTTGTTATCCCCGGAAAGGAGGATATCTACGATTCCGTTCATAGCGGGATTAACTGGGACGGAAAAATTTCAAAAGAAATGATCCTGAGTATTTTCTGGCATGAAAATCCCGTACATGATGGTGCCGCTATCGTAACAGGAGACAGGATTTCGCAGGTAGGGGCAGTGCTACCGCTTTCCCACAGGAAAGACCTTCCATCCTATTATGGCATGCGCCACAGGGCAGCGGCCGGTCTCGCGGAAACTACCGATGCCCTTGTCATTGTTTCTTCCGAAGAGAGAAGAAGTGTTATTGTGGCAAAATCAGGAGATATATTCAATGTCGCGGATAAAAATGACCTCTCCGATTATATAAACAGTCATTTGGGGATAAATGAAAAGGATTCATCGGGCGGCAGGAAGGAAAAGATCGAACTGGTGATGGCGGCTGCTATTTCGCTGATCTTTATAACCGGAATCTGGCTGAGTTTTACAAAGGGCGTTGACACAATCGTTACGCTTGAGGTGCCGGTAGAATACACTAACAGCAACCCGGAAATGATAATCATGGATACATCGGTTAAAACGGTTTCGCTTGATCTCAACGGGTCTGGTACGCTGCTTAGAAACATTACGCCGGAAAAGGTCAAGGTTGCCATTGACCTGAGTGATGGCGCCATAGGCAGGAATATCTATTATATTACCAAAAAAAACATAACACTGCCCCCGGGCGTTTTTTTAAGAAACACAACCCCATCATCGATAAGTATTGTCCTTGATAAAATAATCCAGAAACAAGTACCGGTTCAGGCTGACTGGAAGGGAAAACTGCAGGATGATCTCCTGATATCCAGCGTATCGTTTCAACCCAAGATTGCTGTCATCAGCGGACCCAGCCTGGTGCTCAATGATATATCCACTGTTTATACCGACAAGATCCAGCTTGATAATATCACCAAAAGCGGCAAGATGGACGTAAATCTTGATCTTGACAACAAGGTCAAGATTGAAAATGGTGTTAATGGAAAATTTACCATGGAATATGTTGTTGCGAAAAGAGAAACTGTAAGCGCAGACCAGTAGCCTATCCATTATCTTTTGTTTTCACTGGAAACTGGAGAAATTAATGAACAAATCTATTACAAAAACAAAGATTATCTGCACTATTGGTCCGGCCAGCGATACTCCATCCATAATCCGTGAAATGATACTCTCGGGCATGAATGTGGCCAGGCTCAATTTTTCACATGGCAGACATTCAGATCACGAAAATAAAATTAAAATCATAAGACAGCTTTCAGAAGAGCTTGATAAACCCGTCGCCATTCTGCAGGATCTTGCAGGTCCTAAAATCAGAACCGGCACGATTCCTGATCCTGGTATAGAACTTTC
Source organism: uncultured delta proteobacterium (assembly GCA_963815145.1). Taxonomy (GTDB): domain Bacteria; phylum Desulfobacterota; class DSM-4660; order Desulfatiglandales; family HGW-15; genus JAAZBV01. Next base: position 232,251 of record CAWFFS010000010.1, on the reverse strand, counting down.
TCCGGGCAATACCCTCATACTTACAACCGAAAAGGTGGAAGGGAGCGGAAACAGGGTAAGTGTAACAGATCCCGACCTTCCCGAAGAAGTCAAACCGGGGGACAGTATTCTTCTCGCAGACGGATTGATGGAGCTCAGGGTCAGGGATATTCTTCTAAAGGAGATACACTGTGAGGTCCTGACCGGTGGCATACTGACCTCTAACAAGGGGATAAACCTGCCAACGGGCACTATCAATACGCCTTCGCTCACACCGAAAGATCGTGATGATCTGCAGTTTGGTCTTGAAATGGGGGTCGATATTGTCGCACTCTCTTTTGTCCGGAGCGCGCAGGATATCATTGATTTAAAGAGCATAATTGAAAAAAATAAAAAAAAGGTGCCTGTTATTGCAAAAATAGAAAAACATGAGGCAATAGATAATATAAGGGAGATACTTGATGTTTCTGACGGGTTAATGGTAGCCCGCGGTGATCTGGGTGTGGAAATACCGCTGGAAAGGGTCCCTGTCTTACAGAAACAGCTTATAAAAATGGCGAATGAGTCAGGTAAGCCCGTAATTACGGCCACCCAGATGCTTCGCTCAATGGTGGAATCACCCCGTCCCACAAGGGCGGAAGCCGGTGATGTAGCCAATGCGGTTCTGGACGGAACAGATGCGGTAATGCTTTCAGAGGAAACCGCCTCCGGAAATTATCCCGTAAACTCCATAAGGTACATGTCAAAGATAGCCGGCTATGCCGAAACAATATATCCCCATGAAAGATTTATGAAAGCGCTCCCGGGAACTAAGACAAATGAATCGGTGGCCTATTCCGCCTGTGTTCTTGCCGACCAGATAAATGCCTCTGTGATAATCGCCCCAACAAGATCAGGAAGGACCGCTATGCGTATATTGAGGTTCCGGCCAAGCTGCCCTGTTATTGCCCTGTCTCCTGATGCTGATGTTGTCAGGTGGCTATCCATGTTTTTCGGGTGTAATGCATTTCTTATTCCCGAAATAGGCAGAACAGGAGATATAATCAGCGAATTTTCACATTTTGCTTTAAAGGCAGGGATCGTTGAGAAAGGGGACCTTGCGGTAATAACTGCCGGTGTTCCTGGAGGTTATGAGCAGGCTACAAATATGATTGAAGTGGTTAGAGTATAAAGGGCTTTTTTCTAATGGAATAAAGGAGAAAAAATGTCAGATTCAGTAAATAAAAAAGGTGTAATTGCAATTCTTACCGGCGGCGGGGATGTCCCCGGCCTTAATCCTGCAATAAGGGCTATAACCATAAGGGCTATAAGGGAAGGGTACAGGGTGATTGGCATTCGACATGGATGGCAGGGAACTATAGATATTATCCCTGACAAGGATGCTGACAACTCCGGTTATTACCAGGTACTGACCGAAGAGATAGTCAATAAGGCAGGCAGAACCGGCGGCACTTTCCTGCATACATCCAGGGCAAGACCGAGCCATGTTAAAAAAGAGAGTGTACCGGAACATCTGAAGGATAAATACACGGAAGATATCAATGACCTTACTCCTGATGTACTGAAAAATCTTGATTTTTTAGGGGTTGATTACCTTATTCCTATCGGCGGGGATGATACCTTAAGTTATGGAGTAAGGCTGTACCAGGAGGGCGTTAAAGTCGTTGCCATACCAAAAACAATGGATAACGATGTACCCGGAACTGATTACTGTATAGGCTTTAGTACCTGTGTAACCCGGACTATTTCCATGACAAACAGCCTGCGTACATCCGCCGGATCACACGAAAGATTTCTCGTCATGGAGGTATTCGGACGTTATGCCGGTTTTACGGCGATGCTTCCGGCAATGGCCGGTGCGGCAAACAGGTGCGTTATTCCTGAACATAAATTTGACATGGAGCTCCTTACCGAGCTCCTGACACAGGACCGGAATAAAAACCCGAGCCGCTATTCTGTTGTGCTTGTTTCAGAAGGCGCCATGTTTGAAGGCGGCGAGATGGTCTTTCAGGAAGCAAGGACAGATGCTTACGGACATAAAAAACTCGGGGGTATCGGCGATCTTGTATCATCGGAACTGAGAGAAAGGTCTGCAAAGTATAACAACGGCAGGCCGATTGATATTATCAATCAGAAGCTTGGTTATCTTGTAAGGGGAGGCGACCCTGATGCGATTGACTCGATTGTTCCTATGGCTTACGGGAACCTTGCGCTGGATCTTATTCTGGACAATATACATGGCAGAATTGTGGTGTTGAAAAACGGGAGATATGACAACATGCCGATAGAGGTCGTTACGAGTTCCAAGAAAATCGTCGACGTCGAAAAACACTATGATATAAAAAGACTACGGCCACTATATAAAAGTTTTGAAATGAAACCCCTGTTTATAATGACAAACTGATTTTCTATTTTCCCCTTACCCGCCCAGTCTTCTCATTGTAGAAAAAAAGAGGGAGTAACCCGTTTAATGAAAATGATGAAAAGTAAAAATAATTTGGATGAGAATGAGAAAATCAGGAAAGCCCTGCTCGCGGTATTTCCAAATCAGGAATCGTACAGTGAATTTATCGAAGATAACCGCATAAAGATAGACCGTTTTGTAGATATTGCCAGGGACAATAATATTATCGGCCCTGATGACGGCGAAAGGGCCCTTGAATTTTTCGTACTTGAAAATTCGTTTGATCCGGATGAATGTGAGCCCCCTAATGATTTAACCCTCGGAGAATTCCTTGAGGATAAAGAAATATTAAAAAATTCTGTCCGCGGCCTGACAGGCTGGATCAACGATCTGGTGGAGAAATTTAATCTCGGGAACCTGATTCCTTCAGGAAAGGTGACCAATGTAATGTTGAGCCGGCTGCAAAGGGAACCGGCAAACACGGTCAACAAGCGAAACTGCCTGAGACTTCTTGCATTCTGGTTTGGATACAGCAGGAGCAGCCTTGGAGCCATCTGGAATTATGAGACCCTCGTAAAAATGTGTCCGCTTGACCCGGGAACAAAAAGTAAAAGAGGGGTCCGGATAGCCTTTGATCTATACAGCCACGGAGATGTTATTGAGACATCCTCGGTCAACTGGCTGAAGGCGGAACTCCTCAAATGCGCAAAGGATCTTTCTCTTACTAACAGAAACCGTTTTCAGTCTTTCAGCACCACATCATTTTTTATGGATATCCCCAATGACAACCTTTCCGAAGAAAGCGCTGACCATCCCCGCTCCTATGGAAAGGCTGTCAAGGATGCCCTTTCAATTGCTCATCAGATATCTGTCAGATGGTCACTTTCAAAGCATGGCACAACAAAAAGGATGCTGACTATTGCGATTGCTGCGGGCGAACTTTCAAATCTGGATATCTATCTTCAGTCTATTATAAGGACCAGGCTTTCCGCCGATTCGTTAATTAGAATGACCGATTTCGCACATCTCTGTGTCCTGGTAAACGATATCAGGGCTGTCTTCTGTGAAAAACCAAAGGAGATAGATATCTCTACAGGTGAGAAAGTGGCAATATGGTGGATAATGGGTCTGTGGAATACAAATTTCTGGGACCTCATTCCCGGTCTCCTTGATGATCCTGTTCTCAAGATGGATGCCGGAACAGACCAGAAATTTATGAAAATGCTGTGGTTTGATGATGTTGATGTCGAATGGGAGCACGCGAGGGGCTCTTATGCGGTCGCATCCTTTTTAAAGACTCCTCAGAATTCCTTTCTTGGACTGGAGATTGCAAGGACACTTTATTTCAGGAGGAGATTTCTTGCTGCCGATGAAATTTTAAGAATTATCCTTAACGCAGATCCTGCCAATTTGCCAGCAAGAAATTTAAGAATGGAGATATACTGGATACTTGGTATAGAAGCCGATTCCTATTCCATATCGGATATCCATTTCAGGCAGGCCGAAAAAGAAGCGGCGCTTATCGATGAGATATGTACAACAAAGATTGAAGATTTTTATTGTGAATACGGCCTCGGGAAATTAGGGCAGGCGATCACTATCCTCAGGCTCATAAGAAAGGGCAGGGGAGTCTACAGAGAAAAGGAATATTTCCTGGTTCCGGACCATGTTTTCAAAATCCTGGATGAGGCTCGAAGTCTTTTCGAAATGGGAATGGCCTTAAGTTCGCGCGGGCATAGATCTTATTATTTCCTCCTGTTCGCGCTGGGCCTGAAAAGGATACTGAAGGCTTATGGTGAAATGTTTGAAAGCCCTGAAATCCCTATCACAGACAGGGATGGTCATGTAACCGGGACTGCAACTGATGTTTTTTACGCTATGGGGTGGCTCAGCAAGGAAAAAAGCATAAGGGACCAGCATTCCGACTTTGTCAATTTTCTGAGCAATGCAGTGTCAGATTATGGCGAATCCATCCTGCTGCGCACATCAATCCCCAACACCAGGCTTTCTTTTGCATCCATATTATGGGATTTTTCTCCTATTCTTAATGCAGGTATAGCCAAAACCGTCCTGAAATTCTTATATGAAGCAAGGCGAATGACCCTGTCTATCACGGATAAAAGTCTGAGCCTGTTCTCCACTGCAAGGTGTCACAGGGATATTATGCCTCCTGATGTTTTTCTGGCATGCGTGGAAAAGACGATCAAAAGGGTTGAGGAAAAGGTGGGCACCATTGATGACTTGAGTAAAAAACGAAATGAAGAAATCATAGACCCCAGCATGCTGGATGGACTCAAGCTGTTCTGCCTGAATATTTAACCCAGATTTTGCAGTAGATGTCTACTGCAAAATCTGGGTTTAACTGCTTTCCGGGATTATCATTGATGGCAGCAGGACCTCAAAAGAGGTCTTGACACCCGGATTACTGGACACTGATATTAAACCTTTATAATTTTTTATTATTCCATGAACCACTGAGAGTCCCAGTCCTGTGCCTTCGCCCTTCTCCTTTGTTGTAAAGTACGGGTTAAAGATTTTATCCATGTTTTCATCAGGTATTCCCGGGCCATTGTCACTTATGGTGAGTTTTACATAATGCCCGGGTAAAATCGCGGCATCTTGCAGGCCGTGGTTCATATCAATTTTAACGCTTGAGAGATCGATAGACAGAATGCCTCCGTTTACTTTCATGGCCTGTATGGCGTTTGTGCAAAGGTTCATAACGACCTGGTGTATCATTATTGGGGAGATCTTTATGATGCTGGTGTCATTATTAATACTTACTTTTATCTCGATATTTTCAGGTAACGATACACTTAAAAGTCTAATAACCTCGCTGATAACAGGTCCGACATTAACAGGCTCATCATCATATGCCTCGTAATTCTGCCTGCTGAAGGAAAGTATTTGATTTATAAGAACCTTTGCCCGTTCACATACATTGAGTATTTTATTTAATATATTGGATACCTGTTTATCCTTTTCAGCGGCAAGCAAAGCTACTTCCGAATATCCGACAATGCCAGAAAGCATATTGTTGAAATCATGCGCGATACCATCCGCTAAGGTCTCCATGGCTTCCATTTTTGAAGTCTGTATGAGCTGTGCTTCAGTTTTTTTTCTTTCATCATCCGATTGTTTAATTTCGTGAGACTCGTCATCTTCCATTGCTCGTAATTTGCCTTTGAGATCACATGATTGTTCATTGCTCATAGGAATCATCCTTAAAAACCCGTTTTATTGATACAGGTATGCCCGGTTCATCATCAATAAACGATGTTTTATACCCCATTGTTGTTATTTTAAATTTTCTCATATTAACTGTTGATACCGCCCGTTAAAAAAGAGGATAATAAAAAAAACTTTATTTTCAAAGATAATTTTCTCATCTTTTTATTTTTTGACATAAATCAATGTATTGAACAGCGGAATGAAATACTATTGTCAAAAATACAGGAAAACACTTTTAAACCACCAAGAAGGAGATAAATTATGTTTTGTTATCAATGTGAACAGACGGCTAAGGGTGAAGGATGTACAAAGATCGGTGTATGCGGCAAACAGCCGGATGTTGCGGCATTACAGGATCTCTTGATCTACATGCTTAAAGGATTGTCTCTCTACGCAGTTGAGGGGCGAAAGGCAGGAATCAGTGACAGGGATGTCAATGTATTTACCTGCAGGGCAACATTTTCTACTCTTACAAATGTTGATTTTGACAGCAACCGGTTCGTGGAATTGATAAATGAGTGTGCGCGGCTCCGGGAACAACTGAAAAAGAAAATTTCCGAGGCAGGGGGAAAAACGGATTTTTCAGAGGATTGTGCCAAATACGTTCCTGGAAACTCGACAGATGAACTTGTCTCCAAGGGTGAAACCGTCGGACTTAAATCGGATACCTCAGTTGATCCGGATATCCTTGCGCTTCAACATACAACACTGTTCGGGATAAAAGGCGTATGCGCCTATGCAGATCATGCACAGCTTCTGGGGCAGGAAGATGAAAGCGTATATGCATATATCCATGAAGGGTATGCCGCAATGCTGAACAAGGATCTCTCACTTAATGACTGGGTCGGCCTGACCTTGAAGTGCGGTGAGATAAACCTTAAAGCCATGGAATTGCTTGATATGGGAAATACCAGCCGTTACGGCCATCCTGTACCCACAGTCGTTCCGCTAGGCGCCAAAAAGGGTAAGGCCATACTTGTTTCGGGTCATGATCTTCTGGATCTTGAAACAATATTGAAACAGACAGAAGGGAAGGGGATCAATGTCTATACCCACGGTGAAATGCTCCCTACACATGGTTATCCCAATCTCAAGAAATTCGGCCATTTTTACGGGCACTATGGGACCGCATGGCAGAATCAGGCAAAGGAGTTCAGCGAATTCCCCGGTGCAATTCTTATGACAACAAACTGTATTCAGAGGCCACAGGCAAATTATTCGGATAATATTTTTACTACAGGTCTCGTAGGCTGGCCCGGTGTACAGCATGTTCCCAATAATGACTTTACCGCTGTTATCAATAAAGCCCTTGAAATGCCTGGTTATCCGGAAGATACGGACAGGGGAACTGTTATGTGCGGCTTTGGCCGAAATGCTGTCATGAGTGTAGCTGACAAGGTTATCGATGCTGTTAAAGGCGGCGCAATAAAACACTTCTTTCTGGTTGCTGGCTGTGACGGTGCAAAACCCGGAAGAAACTATTATACAGAATTTGTTGAGAAAGTACCTTCCGACTGCGTTGTTCTTACTTTAGCCTGTGGGAAATACCGTTTCTTCGATAAAAAACTCGGGGATATTGGAGGCATCCCGAGGCTTCTGGACATAGGTCAATGCAATGATGCCTATTCTGCAATACAGATAGCCGTTGCCCTTTCAAAGGCATTCAATTGCGGAGTTAATGATCTTCCGCTTTCAATGATACTTTCATGGTATGAACAGAAGGCATGTGCAATTCTCCTGACCCTTTTATATCTTGGTATAAAAGATATAAGGCTCGGCCCTTCACTGCCTGCCTTTATAACACCCAATGTCCTTGATGTGCTGGTTAAAAACTTCAATATCATGCCGATTACCACACCGGATGAAGATTTGAAGGCAATACTTGGTTAGAATGCTGTCCCTGCATTCCTGTCCTTTGCTGCCTACAGCGGTAATGGGCAGGAATGCCACTCCAGAAGCAATTTCTGATTCCTTTTCCAATACAGTTTCAATTTTCCTGCTGCAAAATTTTATGGTAACATAAATCTTACTGATTAAATGAATTCTTGACACTGCTAGTCACGTTAAATATACTTTTTTGTTAAAAATTTTTATTTTATTCAAGAGTAGCCCGGAATAACCAAAAAAGGTTTTATGAAAGGAGAGCATGTAAATGAAAGAGTCAAAATACGGACCTTATATCTGCACTGATCTTAAACAGGTAGCCCAGATGCCAGGCTATAAGGGTGATCAGAAAATCGGCAGAGGATATGATGATGAGGGATTTCGCCTCCATCTGGAGCATATTAACTGGATGGACAGCGATGTGATCCCCGGCGCCTTTTACGGGGAAAGTACCTGGATCTGGCCTTCTACATTTAAAGATCAGCGCCCACAGCCTGTTATGACAAGAGAAGAGATGGAAAAACAAGAGGGGATTGCCCCCCATGCCCATGAATTTTCGGAAGTACTCACTATGTTCGGGTCTAATCCTGATGACCCGAGTTATCTGGGTATGACAATAGAATTCTGGCTGGAGGACGAAAAATTTATAATTGATAAAAGTTTTCTTGTTTATATACCGGCAGGAATGGTGCACTGTCCATTGAAGGTGCTGAGTCCTATGCAAATTCCAATATTCCATTACACGGTCGGGCCAGGTCAGGCTTACGCCTAGGAAAAGACAGGATAACATTATGTTATCCAGATATGTAATCTATTTTTCAAGGAGATAAAATGGCGGAAAAGACACATGCCAAATACTTTGTATGGTCAGATAAACCAAACCTGACATATCCATCTTACAGGCCCGTAATGGACCCGAAGTTTTTCAGGAAAATTGTTCATCTTGATGCGGATGTGGTTGATAATACGGATTTTTACAGCGAAGCCATGTGGATCATGCCCGGTGAGGTATTTAATACAGGTGTTACATATGTTGAGGCCCATACTCACAGCTGGGGAGAATTTTTAGGCTTCTATGGATATAATTATGATAATATTTACGATCTTGGTGCAGAGATAGAGTTCACAATCGACGGCAAAACCCATAATATAACAGAAAGTTTTGCTTCTTTTATACCTGCCGGGATCGAACACGGTCCATTGATAATCAAAAATGTTATTCGGCCAATCATACATTTTACTGCAGGGCCGACGCTGAGATACGAATAGTTTTAAACTCCGTTTAAAATTATAAATAATCTTGCCTGAACAGTCCCCCTGACTGTAAAAAGATCAGGGGGCCGCTTTTTTATGCAAAAACCTTCAAGATAATATTCATATGTGTCGATTTTAATTTAAATGCGCAAAAACATTATTAATAATAATTTGCACTGTTTTATTGAGGAAATACCATATATAGGGAATTAATTACGTTGATGCGCTATATTTTGTTGACAAATCAGGTTTGTTATTATATGGGAATTTAAAGCATCTTAGTTATCTATGGGTCCGCTGTCGTCAAAATGGGATGCATTTTTTCAAAAAGATGCTGTTGATGCCATAAATTTATAGAAATCATGACATAATGAAGATGAAGATATTGCGGATGACCCAACGGAACTCATCATATTATCGCGGGAAAAATTATAATAGGTTAATCAAAGGATCTATTGACTCTATTATTGATAGGCCCCCGTTTCTTCCTGTTGAAACGGAAATCCGTTCCGCTGTCCTCAAATCTGGCGATCTCCGTGAAATTACCGAAGATATCCATAATTTTATTGCTGTAAGTCCTTCACTTGCCTTTAATATCCTGAATTTAACGCATTCGACTCTTATTTCCGGCAATAGAAATATAGCCAGCTTCGATGATGCAATAGAAATAATTGGAAAGGACGTTTCCGTTCAGCTGATCAAAGATTTATTGATTCACCCTCTGGTCTTATCGGATTCAGACAGCATTGGACCCTGTAGAAACAACCATTTTTTTATTTCCCTCAAGGCCGCACATCTCTCGGCTTTAATCTCGGAGGCAGTAGGCTATTCTTCATTTCCTGCATATATTGCCGCACTTATCCATAATGTAGGTTCTATTGTCCTGTCAAACAGATTTCCTGTGCAATATGGCGCGCTCAGTTCTTCAGAGGGCTTTGATTATTTAAATCAGGTGTCATCGGAAGATCATGCCATGGGTATAAATCACTGTTTTCTGGGGGCTCATATGGTTGAGCACTGGGCCTCTTTTCCTTTTATCTCAGATGCAATTTTTTATCACCACCACCCGATAAAAAAGATAAAGCAGGCAAATAAACTGGTAAAACTGGTCTATTTTTCAGGCATGGTCTATACCCAGGATGAAAAGGATCGTTCAAAGCATCTGGAAACAGGAAGAGAATTATTCAATTTAAAAGATAGCCTGATAGACGAGCTAATCTCTATCGCGGAGTTGAAAGCCCAGAATCGTCTGTTGAATCTTGGTGTGGAAATATCTAGTGATAACAGTGAAATAGCATATCAATCTAAAGATGAACAAAAAGTTATACTCCTGAATGACGTAGGAGGTGGTTCATTAATGTCGGTGCTGGCTGCCCGGGTTCGTAAATCTGCCGATGAAAAAGAACGATTCGACAATATTGGGAAGGCCATACATTTCCTTACCGGAATGGACCAAATATTTTATTTCAGGCATAACATCGAAAACAGATCTCTTGATGGTATAAAACTCGGTCTACCTGAAAGCGCATTACTCTCTGGCGATCTGACAGTCTCAATGGATGTTAAAGACAGTTCAATTGTTAACTCCTTTTTGATGGAGATAGAAATAAACTCCCTTGATAGAGTTAATAACACCGATCCGGCTCTTTTTGACCTTCAAATAGCAAACCTCATAAATATGGACGGGCTCTTTTGCCTGCCTTTGATGAATGAAGATAAGATTACAGGGGTTATTGTTCTTGGAGTCAATAATACCTGGCGAACTGTCAATAAAAAGGGCATTGAAAGAGTTCTGTATTTCATGGATTTAGTGATGCCTTATATAGTTTACGAAGAATCGCAGAAAAACAGCGAAGATGCAGCAGAAAAAAACACTGAAACAAATTCTATAAAGACCAGAAAGCTTATCCATGAAATCAATAACCCGCTAAGCGCAATAAAGAATTATCTGAAGGTCCTCAACATGAAGCTGGATGATATAAATGTCGAGAACGATGAGATCAGGATAATAGATGATGAACTGGACCGCATCGGCAAATTGTTGAAAGAATTCAAGTCGTCTTCCCCTGAAAAAAAACCGGTAAAGACAGTTTCGAGTCTGTACAGCATTATTTCAGATACTATCCTGCTTATAAAAAACAGCCGTGTAGATAGCTCGGAAATAAATATATATTTCGAAGGTGATGAAGATATTCCGGATGTAATGATCGATAAAGATGCCTTCAGGCAGGTGTTGATTAATCTTATCAATAACTCCATAGAAGCAATGCCTCTGGGAGGAAGTATTAAGGTAAATGTTCGATACAAAAAAGGCTCTCAGGCTGGTGATGTGAAAACAAATAGTTCCGGAGACGATGCAAAAAAAGTAGAAATATCAATTTCTGATGAAGGTCACGGTTTTCCGGATCATTTAAGGCCGAATCTATTTAAAAAACAGTCAACAACAAAGGCTGATCATGACGGATTAGGATTACTGATCGTCCATGAACTGATCAAAAAAATGGGCGGAACAGTCATACTGGATGATAATACGCTCAAAGGGACATGTTTTAAAATAATGCTACCGGTCATTAACTGATAGAAAAACGGCAAATATTCGGAATAATGACCATAGTTCATACAAAATAAATTAGACTGTAAGAATATTCGTATGCCTTTAAAGGAGTTTTTATGGATCCGAGCGTAAAAATATTAATTGTTGATGATGATACTGTTGTGGCTGCAAGTGTAAAAGCTGTGCTGACCAGAAGGGAGTATAACATAACAGTAACCAATGATGCCCTGGAGGCAGTCGAACTTCTGCATCAGACAGAGTTCGATCTGGCTATCCTGGATGTTATGATGCCTGTGATGAACGGATTTCAGATTATGGAGACTGTCATGGATCTGGACCTTGACACCATATTTATTATAATGACCGGCGACACTACAATGGATTCAGCGATAAAAGCAATAAGAAAAGGTGCTTCCGACTATATCAGAAAACCTTTCGACGCTGATGAACTGATGATAAGGGTGGAAAATGCGATAAGGCATAAGAGATCGAAAGATGAGAAGAGAGTAATTCAATCGGAAAAAAAACAACTGGAACTCCAGCTTCGGCAGTCTCAGAAAATGGAAGCGATAGGGACCTTGGCAGGGGGCATGGCACATGATTTCAATAACACTCTGGGCATAATAATAGGCAATACCGAGCTTGCCATAAGAACAACCCAGAAGGACAGTCCGACAAGGCAATACCTGAATAATATAATCACAGCTAGCTGCAGAGCAGAAGAGATGGTCAGCCGTCTCCTGAGTTTTTCAAGAATTACTGATGCAGAAAAAAAACCTATCGATTTTATTTCAAGTATTAATGAATCACTGAAGCTTCTCAGATCAAGTTTGCCGTCAGATATTGAAATAAGAAAAAATATTCCAGATTCCAAGCTTGTTGTTATGGGTGATCCGACCCAGTTAAACCAGGTTATGGTAAATCTCTGTACAAATGCAGCGCACGCAATGATCTCCGGCGGAGTAATCCGGGTAAATGTAACTACAAAGGTTATAGGTGTAGATCCAATAACATCATTTAGTGATCTGCCCCAGGGACCTTATGCTGAACTCACCATATCTGATACAGGGCATGGGATATCAAAAGAAGTAATCAAGCGGGTATTTGATCCCTATTTTACGACAAAGGAGCCAGGAAAAGGTACAGGTATGGGTCTGTCAGTGGTGCATGGGATTATAAAAAGCCATGGGGGTATAATCAAAGTAGACAGCAGAGTCGGCTCTGGAACCGTATTTACCGTTTATATTCCAGTGATTGATGCTGTAATAGATGACAAGCCCGTTCTGGATAATGAGTATATTCCCTGCGGCAAAGAAAACATCATGCTTGTGGATGACGAATATATGATTGCAGATACAATGAAGATTATGATGGAGCAGCTTGGATACAGGGTCGAGGCCTTTACTGAAAGTAACCGTGCCCTTGAGGTATTTGAGAATGATCCGGATGCATTTGACCTGGTAATTACCGATATGACAATGCCTAGGATGACAGGTGATCTCCTTGCCTTAAAAATTCATGAGATCAGAAAAAATACACCTGTTATCATCTGCACAGGTTTTAATAATAGAGTGGATCAGGAAAGTCTAAAAAATAAAGGGATATGCGAAATCCTGACAAAACCTGTCCGGACAAACACACTGGCAATAGCTATAAAGAATGTTCTTAGTGCCAGTAATAAGGATAGAAGGCGCGGAGACAGGTTTAAAGTAAAAGAGGATATCTTTGTCGTTTCCAGTTCCAGGCCTGAAAAAAGACACACTTTGCTTGACATTAGCAAATCAGGGATGTCATTCAAGTATTACAGTATTAGAAATCAGATAGTTGAAAACGGCAAATACTCTATTATGACATCTGATAAAAGGTTTGTTCTGGAAAATATTCCATGCAGGACCGTATCGGATATAGTATTGAATAATTCCAGGGACCTGACCGATGTGTCAGTAAGGAGAAGGGGCATTCAATTCAGAGACCTTACAATGAGTCAATCCGAATCTTTAGGGTATTTCCTGGAAAATTATACCAGGGCTGCAGTTAATGCCTGATATATCTTTTGCAAAATAAAAAGAGGGCTGTTTCAGCCCCCTTTTTTTGTAATAACACTTTCTACTTATTCTATATCCGTTTCAAAGTTGGAATCATCCCTGTATTCTTCAACTGTACCGGCATTCAGCATAATAGCCATTTCTATAAAAGGCTTCTTGACATCATAAAACATCAGCGGGCCGTGAGTAACTCCTTTAGGGAGCCAGATACAGTAGTTGGTATCAAATTCAAGTTTGTCATTTCCTACATCGAATCTCATATGACCGCCGAGGTCGGTTGGATTATCAGGATCGCTGCCGAAATGCAAAACGATTTCATCAAAGTTATAGTGTGTCATTCTCGGCAGGGGCGGATCAACTTTATCCCAGATATATCCGAATTCTATGTAGTTGTTGTTAGCCTTGCACTGTCTTGAGCTCATGTATGTCATGGTAGGATACATCCTGTACGGCCCCTGACGCGGGTCACCGGCTTCCCTCAGGGGGCTCCGGATGACATACTGTTCATAGTCTGTTTCATCGGTCTTTTCGGGTAGCCCGTCTTTGGGATCAAAAATGCCGCTGCCTGTCAGTACGGAACTGTCACCGGTGCCAAGAATAAACTCCATCATGACATGTGGGCGATTCACTTTCAACCAGTTTATCGGCCCCAGTCTCATCCCTTTTGGGATAAAAAGACTGGTTGTATTGCTGAACTCGGTTCTCTGACCGCCAATATAGCACTCGATGGTGGCGCCTAGATTTTGGGGCTCTTTATGGTCCGTGCTCCAGAAAATATAAATTCTGTCATAATCGATTGCATGTTCAAAAATGTGTGGTTCAGGCACTGAAGTTATAAAGCTAAGATCGATATTATAGGGTACGCCTGGAAACAGTTTGTCGTTAAGGTAGGTCATGACTGGTTCACGCCCCTTTACCCCGGGAAAGATACTCATATCAGGTTTTCTTATCGCGTACTTTTCATATTCAGATCGTGAAATTAAATCAGCCATCGAAAAAACGTCCTCCTTATTAGTTAATTGCTTCGCTTGGTATAAGTAATTTATACTCTCAGGTCAATAACATAAATCAAGGTAATCAGTTGTGGTTTAAGAACATTCAGATAAGTTTAGTTTTCGTATATGTGCTGCCAGGTTTTTTCTTCTGCTTTTTGGTTTTGAATTGAAGGCAGTTCATTCCGGAATTTTCACGGACCGCTACTGATGGCAGTTCGCTGCTTTTAAAATTCATGGCCCTGCATCCATATGGATGGTTTTTATCCCAGGTTATATAATAATGCTCGCATTTAGTGCAATTAGGTATCATTTCAGGGGAGTATCTCCAATTTCACACCGGATTTTATCACTTCAAGTTCGGTTATAAGACGGTAATTTTCATTTTTTATCCTGATAAGCTCTTCATCCATACGTCTGAGTCTTTCAGTAAGAATTTCTGAAAAAATTCTGTATAAAATTGAGTTAAAGGCATTTTTCTCATTACCTCTTAATTTTTCAGCATATGATGTGTCAATTGCCAGACATACTGCACTGGTGACTGCAACAATTGTGGCTGACCGTGGAGAATTATCGATTATGCCCATTTCACCAAAAATATCTCCACATCGCGTCAGGGTATTTATTATTTCACCTTCTTTTTGAATTCCTGCTTCTCCCTTTATCAGAAAGTAAATCCAGCAGCTGTAATCACCTTCAGAGATAATTACTTCGTTTGGTTCATACTTTATCATTTTGCTGGATTTCAGGAGTCCTCTGATATCCTCATCTCTTATCTGACTTAATGGTGTTATGGCTCTTAATATTTTTATTATCTCATCATTTCTCTGGATATTGTCTGCATCACTCATTCTGTAGCGCTCCTATGAAGGGATGGTATGCAAAAAACATTCCCAAGCGATTTTATATGAAAATAATTTTGTGCGCAACAAATAACCTGCTTAAAAACACGCAAAAAATATTTGGATTCTTTGCACATATTTGTGTGCATTGATGCACATAAATATGTGCAAGTAGCTAAGAAATTCTACGTTTTTTTTTTAAAAAAAATCACCGGTTCAGTGAACTATATAAATTATTATGGTTAAGGTAAATTGTATATGTCTGATATTATGGGGTATATTTGAAGTGGCTATACTTTGTTTTTAATTTTTGTAACGAGACTCCAGGATTGGCACCAAAATTGTAATTAGCATAATTGCTTTCCTTTTAAAAATTAAAAAAACATCAAAATGTTACCATTACAGGCATAGTATTTCTGTGATGGATTTTATCAACCTTTTAGAAAAAGGAGGCTTTGTCAATGACGGAGATGCTTAAATTGAGAAGAATTATTGTTTTGTGTATTGTTATCGTATTTGCAGCAGCAGGAGTTGTGCAGGCTGTCGATGCAGTAAAGGTTGACCTTAACAAGGCAACCGTTCAGGAGCTAATCAAGCTGAAAGGAATCGGGAAAAAATATGCAGAGAGAATAATTGAATATAGAGAAAAAAATGGAAAATTTAAAACGATAGAGGATTTAATGAAAGTGAAGGGTATCGGTCAGAAAAAGTTTGAATTAATAAAAGACCTGATCTTTGTTGAAAAAGAGTAATAAACTTCAATACGAATCCGTTCCGGAGGCTATTTAGTGCCGGAATGGATTTAATCCATTTCATTTGCCTTGTAAAATTAGCAGTGTCCATCAAGAAAAAGACAATTTCTGGATGGAGCTTTCAGCGGTCAGCGATTATCGATCATCCAAGCCTTTGATTTTTATACTTTAATCTGACAGCTGAATGCTGATGGCTGATAGCTTTTAGCAAAAAACGAACATTTTTGGATGGTCACTAATTAATAAAAATTGTCGTGAGGGTAAGAGGGTTTTGAGCTTGACTCATAATGTAAATATCTGATAATAACATTTAAATTTACTTTCTTTTACCAACCTTACGCAATGAAAGACATAAATTATTCATTTGTTACCTATTCCGGCAGCCAGGTAATCGAAAAAGAAAATAATTGCATTCATCACAATAATCTTTTTGTAATTATTGATGGTGTAGGCAAAGAATACCTTGGATCGAAAGCCTCCAATCTTGCATGCAGAACTATCTTTGAGTCCTTTTTCAAATACATGGAAAAGCTTGATTCGCCAAGTGATGCAATAGCCTACTCCCTGCAGGAAGCAAACAGGATAATCCTGAATGAAAGGATTCAGATCAATGAAAAAATGGCTGCATCCGTATGTATTCTCTTTATCCAGAATAAGATAATGTATTTTTCTCACATGGGTGACAGCAGGATATATCTTTTTCAGGATAATGAATTAAACCAGCTTACGCGTGACCACACCCTCAGGGAAGAAGACCCTTTTGCAGAAAAGCGATATGATGATCCCAGGGCCCTTCAGGCATTAATAAAAGGCCTTGGGATACATGAATCACCTGATATTTATATAAAGAAATACCCCCTTGAGAAGAAGGGTATGGTTGTACTTACAACCGAAAGACTGACCGAAAGGATATCAAATCGAGATATTCAATGGCTTTCAAGAAAGGTAAAAAATCCCAAAAAGCTCTGTAAAAGCATCATTGAACTTTTCCGGAGAAAGGGAGGGGATGAAGGTTTTACACTGGGTATAATCAGGTATGGTATTACCCCGAAATGGATAAGGAAAATCCTATCGATCTATGTCATTTCCTTCCTTATTATTATAGTCGGAGGCAGCCTGTACATGGTAAGGTACAGTGATGATTCTACCACTGAAATAACAACAAGTGCTCAGACAGAACCAATTGTTGTTGAGGATCGTACTGGCAGCCAGTCAACGGAAATCCGGAAGAAGGTGATAAAACGGCCACAGCCTGAAAAGGTAACCGCCGTAAAGAATCCGGTTATAATCGAGAAAAAAGAGCCGACGCCCGTTGAAACCCCTACCGCTCGGGAGAAAAAATTAAAAAGCGATCTAGACGCCCGGGTTCATGACTTTTTAGATGAATGGAAGACCGCCTGGGAGATGAGCGCTGGAAAAAATGGGGATATTGCAAGGTATATCTCCTTTTATGCGGATGACTTCAAATCAGGAAGGCTGGACAAAAAAGGATGGGCATCCGATAAATCAAGAAAAAATAGAAGAAAAAAATGGATCAGGATTGAAATAACGAATGTAAAGATATCTAATCCTGATAAAGAAAACCTGATTACAGTCAGTTTTTCGCAGGGCTACAAATCCTCCAACTTCTCTGTTAAATCGGATAAAAAACTTATACTTGAAAAATCGGGAGACAGGCTGCTGATCCGCTCTGAACAAAGCGATTAATCAGGATGCAGAAGTGATTTTATAGCCTGCAATGGCAAGTGCATGATGAAGATTCATGGATTGCTTGAAACCGAACATCGGAATCTTTACAAGAATATCACACTGTTCGCGTAATTTTGCGGTTATGCCGTAAACCTCGTTTCCTATGATAAGGATGCAGGGTATCTGGGGGTGCCATTCATCGATGGATATGGCATCCTCCGAATTTTCAACACCGATCACCGGAATCTTTATATCTGTGATCCAACCCAACAGGTCCGGTTTATGCTCGACAGGTATCCATCTCTCGGAACCCCTTGCGGCCTTGCGGAGCTGAGGATGATCCAGTCTCAACCAGTCCGCATTATGGACCAGTCTACTGAACCCGAAGTTGTCGATCAGCCTCAATACTGAGCCGGTATTATAGGGGCTTCTCACCTGGTCAAGTACGATGGTTACATCGAATTTCGGATCCCATGAAAATGATTTCTGACCTTCGAATAGTATCTCCTTTTCTTCAAAAATGTCAGGATTAGCACTGAAACCCCTGTGAAACAGGAAATACTCATACACGGCCTCATCATCTGAGAGATAATCAGGTGGAGTGTATTGATCCAGCTCCACCCAGGACTGCATTTCCGTGTATCTTTTGAAGAAGCCCGAAAAATCGACTGTTTTAAGGGCTTCCCGGGCAAGAAAGGCAAGGTACTCATGCTGCCGTGAAGAGGAAAGTTTGATGAATTTGCGTTTTCCTATTGTTTCAGCATACTTTGCCGGTTTTGAGCTGGTGAGTCTCAACAGGTGTGCCTCCGATATGGCATTTCTGTTCGCCGGACATTAATTGCCCGTCCTTTACCAGAAGGTCAATCTCGTTGAACTCTTCAATGGTCAGTTCGCTGTGATCCACTTTCTGTTTATCCACCATCACTATCTGGCCCGGTTCAAAGGGGCCCGCGTCCAGAAGTTCCATCTTGTTCCTGTGCTTACAGACCAGGACCATTCCCTCCGATTTAATGTCCCTGATCCTTGTTGGTTTCAGGTTGGCCAGCAGAACAACCTTGCGCCCTTCAAGTTCTACCGGAGTATATTTTTTTACCAGGCCGGCAACAACACTTCTGGACGCCTCTTCGCCAAGGTCAATTGAGAGCCAGTAAAGCTGATCGGCATTAGGATGTTTTTTTACTTCTTTGATCCTGCCTACCCTTAGCTGGGCCCGCCCGAAGTCCGACTGTTTTCCGCTGAATTGTTTCCTGAATTTTTCAGCAAGTTTGGGATCAAGTTTTTTATGGATAATAGCAGGTTGACCGATTATATGACCATTCATTCCTTCAAATCGGCCTATGTCATTCCATGTCCACGAGTCTATATTCATGAATTCCCTTATGTTTTCGGATGTCTCCGGCATAAAGGGGCTCAGTGCTATAGCGACGCTCTTTACCAGGTATGCCAGGATGGAAACTGTTGCATGAGCATGATCAGGTTCGGTTTTTATACGATCCCATGGCTGCATGTCCTGAAAAAACTTGTTTCCCCTGTTGCCAATTGCAAGTATAGTCCTGATTGCATCGCGTATCCTTACTGCCTCAAATGCCTCTGTAACCTGTTCCAGTTCTTTTTTGCATGCCTCTATGAACAATCTGTGAGATTCAGGTAAATCAATATCTTTAATCTCACCGTTAAAGTTTTTCTTTAAATAAATAAGCGCGCGATTGACCATGTTGCCAATATTATCGGTAAACTCCGAATTGACCTTTTCAATGAAGTCATCCCAGGTAAACTGGCTGTCGTTTCTTTCCGGCCTGTTTGCGAGAAGGTAAAATCTCCACAGGTCAATGTGAATACCGGTCTCTTTTACATTATTCCCGAACACGCCTATATTTCTGGATTTGGAAAACTTGGTATTTTCATAATTAAGATACTCGGTTGCATTGATATGGTAAAGGAGGGTCCAGTTTTTACCTGTTCCAATAAGTGACGCCGGAAAAATTACAGTGTGAAAGGGGATATTGTCCTTTGCCATGAACTGATAAAGGGTCACCTCATCAGGGTTCTGCCACCACTCTTTCCAGTCATCCTTTTCATTTGCTGTAATTGATATATACCCTATTGGTGCATCAAACCACACATAGAAGACCTTGTTTTCGTAACCGGGCCTGGGTACAGGTATTCCCCATGATAAATCCCTGGTGATGGGCCTTGGCTGAAGCCCCTTTTCAAACCAGGACAGCGTGGTCTGGATTGCATTGTTTGTCCAGTTCCCCTTTTGGGATGCATTGTCCGACCATTCCCTGAGTCTGTCCTGGAGTTCGTCCAGTTTCAGGTAGAGATGAGAAGTCTCTTTTAAAACAGGAGTAGCTCCGCATATCTTGCAGCGGGGATTTTTCAAATTCTCCGGTTCCAGAAGCTTCCCGCAGTTATCACACTGATCCCCTCTCGCACCTTCATCTCCGCAGTGGGGGCAGGTCCCTTCGACATACCTGTCAGCCAGAAACATGTTGTCATTTTCACAGTAGACCCTGTTTGAGGTCTCCTCTGATATAAGTCCTTTTGCCTCGAGGTCTTTGAATATGCCCTGTGCTATTTCCGTTTGTTTTTCGGTCGATGTCCTTCCGAATATATCAAAAGATATGTTGAAATGTTCATATATATCCTTATGGAGTGCATGATACTTATCGCATATCTGCCGGGGTGTAAGGCCTTCCTCTCTTGCCTTTGTCTCTGTGGCTGTTCCATATTCATCCGTTCCGCAGACAAAAAGTGTTTCATAACCCTTAAGGCGGCAGAATCTTGCGTAGGTATCAGCAGAAAGGACACAGCCTATAATGTTCCCCAGGTGGGGAATGTTATTTACATATGGTAACGCCGATGTAATCAATTTTTTCATTGAGATAACTCCGATTGTTTTATTTCCGGTTTAAGCGGGGATGTGTAGCACTTTTCTTGAAAACTTTCAATCTATTGCATCTTTTCCAATGCCTTTTTCAGATAAAAAGCAGTATAAGACCCTTCGGTATTTGTAATTTCCTCGGGTGTTCCAGTTGCCACGATGTTGCCACCTCTGTCACCGCCCTCGGGTCCGAGGTCTATTATATAATCTGCTGATTTGATCACATCGAGGTTGTGTTCAATTACTATGACCGTGTTGCCTATGGAGACAAGGTATCTTAAAACCTCAACCAGTTTTTTGATATCCTCAAAATGCAGCCCGGTCGTGGGTTCGTCCAGCAGGTAGAGTGTTCTTCCGGTATTGCGTTTACTTAATTCTCTCCCGAGTTTTATTCTCTGTGCCTCCCCGCCTGAAAGGGTGGTTGCAGATTGACCCAGCTTTACATAGCCAAGTCCTACGTCAACGAGAGTCTTAAGTTTATTTTTAATATTAGGTATATTTTCAAAAAACTTAAAGCTTTGGTTTATGGTCATATCCATGACTTCAGCGATATTCATACCCCTGTATTTTATCTCGAGGGTGTCCCTGTTAAACCTTTTTCCTTTGCAGGATTCGCACAGGACATGAACATCAGGCAGAAAATGCATTTCGATTTTTATCAGACCATCACCATTGCATACTTCACAGCGCCCACCCTTTACATTAAAACTGAATCTGCCTGATTTGTAACCCCTCATCCTGGACTCGGGAAGCATGGCAAACAGGTCCCTGACATAGGCCATGATACCCGTATATGTTGCAGGATTGGAGCGGGGTGTGCGACCGATAGGGGCCTGATCAATGCTGATCACCTTGTCAATATATTCAATCCCTCTTATTTCTCTGTGTTTTCCGGCAGTCTTTTTTAATCGATACAGTTTCTGGGCCAGGGCAGGGTAGAGCGTTTCGTTTATGAGGCTGCTTTTTCCTGATCCGGAAACACCTGTTATACAAATGAATGTTCCCAGTGGAAACTCCACATCAATATCTTTAAGATTGTTTTGCCCCGCCCCGCGGACAATAAGTTTTTTATCATTACCTTTTCTTCTTTTTTCAGGTACGGGTATTTTGAGCTTTCCCGAAAGATATTGCCCTGTCAGGGATTCACCGGATTTTAACAGTTCTTCCGGCGTCCCGCTGAATACCACCTCTCCGCCGTTTACTCCTGCACCAGGCCCCATATCGACAACATAATCAGCCGCTTCAATAGTTTCAGCATCATGTTCTACGATAAGGACCGTATTTCCAAGATCCTTTAGCCTGATAAGGTTGTCAAGCAGCAGGCGGTTGTCTCTCTGGTGAAGCCCTATGCTCGGCTCATCCAGGACATAGAGGACACCTGCCAACCCCGAGCTTATCTGTGTCGCAAGCCTTATTCTCTGGTTCTCTCCTCCGGAGAGTGTTGAGGCAGTCCTGTCAAGGGTCAGGTATGAAAGGCCAATGTTATTGAGAAATGTTATCCTGTCCTGCAGCTCCTTTATTACCCGTTTTGATATCAGCGCTTCTCTTGCATCAAGTACAAGGTTATTGAAATATTCGTACGCCTTTTTAATGGAAAATGCCGTGAGTTCATGGATTGAAATTCCGCCAATCGTTACTGCCCTGCTCATCTCGTTTAACCTGGCGCCGCTGCATTCGGGGCAGTCCATTATGCCCATATATCTTTCTATTTCTTCTCTTGCCTGGAAGGAATCGGTTTCGTTGTACCTTCTTTCAAGGGCCGGTATTATTCCTTCAAACGGGCGGTCATAATCATAACGCTTTCCGTCCTTCTCAAAATAAAAATTTATTTGAACATCTCCTGATCCATAGAGGAGTATTTGCCGTTTTTCACTGCCTATACTTTCAAAGGACTGGTATATATCGATATCATAATGTTTGCAGATAGAATCAAGCATCTGCTGGTAATAGACAGAATTTCTCTTTGCCCATGGAGCAATAGCACCCTCTCTGAGAGAAAGCGCAGGGTCAGGGATTATTAAGTCAGGGTCAAAGTATCTTTTTTTCCCCAGGCCGCTGCATGTATGGCAGGCACCCTGCGGATTATTGAATGAAAACATCTGAGGGGTAAGTTCGGGGATACTTATGCCGCATTTTCTGCATGCGGCGTTTGTACTGAAAAATATTTCTTCCGAACCTGTGACATCGACAATTGCCTGGCCGTTTGCCATCTTGAGGGTCAATTCCATTGAATCGGTAAGGCGGTTTTTTATGTCACTGTTGATAATCAGCCTGTCTATCACTACATTTAAGCTGTGTTTTTTATTTTTATCCAGTCTGATATCTTCATCCAGCAGCCTGATTTCATTATCGATCTTTACACGGGTAAAGCCGTCTTTTCTAAGTTTATTAAAGTGCTTATGGAAATCTCCTTTGCGGCCTTCCTCGATCGGAGCCAGAATCTGGATTTTTGTGCCATATTCAAAGGACATTATTCTATCCACAATGGCCTGTGTTGTCTGGGCAGATATTTCAGTCCCGCATTTCGGGCAGTGGGAACGGCCTATCCTTGCATAAAGCAGTCTTAAGTAGTCATATATTTCGGTAACGGTCGCTACGGTGGATCGCGGGTTCCTGCTCGATACCATCTGCTCAATAGAAATAGCCGGAGACAGGCCATCTATGTAGTCCACATCAGGTTTGTCCATCTGCCCGAGAAACTGCCTGGCATAGGCTGAAAGGGATTCTACGTATCTCCTTTGACCTTCGGCATATATGGTGTCAAAGGCAAGGGATGATTTTCCTGATCCGGACAAACCGGTAATGACAACCATCCTGTCTCTGGGGATATCAAGGTTGATACTCTTCAGGTTGTGTACCCTGGCCCCTCTTATCTTGATTTCACTTGCCGTCATCTTTATTCCGAATAGTCAATCCTGTTCTTCACCATTCCGGCAGCCATTATGACAGCGGATTTCAGACTGCTGTGGTCTGCAATACCTTTACCCGCAATATCGTATGCCGTTCCGTGGTCAACAGACGTCCTGATAATTGGGAGACCGAGAGTTACATTTACCCCGTCGGAAAAATGTAAAAGTTTCAGCGGGATCAGTCCCTGGTCATGATACATGTTTACAACCGCATCATAACTGCCTGAAACCGCCTTTGGATACAAGGTATCGGCAGGAAGGGGACCCGATACATCATATCCAAGCTCAATGGCCTTGTCCACTGCCGGACGGATGACGGATATCTCCTCAAGGCCAAAAAGACCTTCCTCACCTGCATGGGGGTTCAACGCCGCAACAGCTATCCGTGGTGCGTTGATCCCGAAGTCTTTTTTCAGAGATGATGCTGTTATGGATATTGTCTTTAATATATTATCTGTTGTTAGTTTCCCAGGCACATCCCTCAGGGCACAATGTATGGTTACCAGGGTGACCCTGAGTTTATTTCCTGCAAGCATCATAACATAATCTTCAGTATCGGTCAGATCGGAGATAAGCTGGGTATGTCCTTGATAATTATATCCCGCCCTGTTCATAAGCGCCTTATTGAGGGGGCAGGTGACCATCGCAGATATGTTTGCTTTTAATGCCATATCAACTGCAGCAAGGATATATTTTACCATGGCTGTGCCGCCAGCCAGTGTAGGCTTTCCTGGGATATAATCTTTTTTAACAAGGGAGGATATCTTAATGACCTCTATAACACCTGTTCGACCCTGTGTCTCGGAAACTGTATCCGTTTCCTTTATTCGAACTGATGCGTCAGCATACTCTGAAAGAACACCCGGGTCACCTATGACTATCGGCCTGCATATCTCAAATACATCATCCTCCCGGGCCAGCCTGCATATTATTTCCGGCCCTATTCCAGCGGGGTCTCCCATTGTTATACCTATTACCGGTCTTTTATCCATAGTTTATCCATTCAAATATTGTGATTTCGAAAAACGTTACCAGAAAACATATAATGAATATCCTGTTATCAGCATATAAATATGTCAACAGGAACCCGGCTTATAAGCCTGCATCCGGATTCAGTGACAACAAAAACGCTTTCGATTCCTGCTGAAAACCGGTCTTTGTAAACCAGCTTCGGCTCAAGGCTGAAAGTCATCCCCGGCTCAAGCACAGTCTCTTTTCCCCTGGCGATAATTGGCTGCTCCACCAGCTCCAGACCGATGCCATGCCCGACAAAGATAACCTTTTCACCTTCCGGGCCAAGGTACCGGGAAAAGACACCAAGGGTTTTGGCACGTTTCACTGAGATATCATAAAGCTCGTGTACAGGAATACCGGGTCTGGTGTGGTCGAGTATGTAATCATGAATATCGATTGATGCCATGCAGGCGTTCATGGCTTCATCCGGCATGGAACCTATGGCAAACATCCTTGTTTCGTCAGTATGATAACCATTTATAACCGTTCCCAGGTCGACCATAATTGGCTCATTTGACTGAATGATCCTGTTGCCTGCTCCGTTTGGAAAGGCGGGTGATGTCCCCTCGCCGCTCGCCGGGGCATTGAGTACGCCTACGATTCCACCGCTTTTACCGCTCAATATATGCCAGTTATAAGCCTTTTCCCGATAATTTCTTACCCTTAAAAGACCGTCATGCCCGTGTTTCCTTGCAAAGGTCTCATACATACCGGAAAATTCAATCTCAGTGTATCCAGGTCTGATTGAAGATCGGATATACTCAAATGTCCTGCGTGACAATTCTGCACTCTTTTCCATCTGTTCTATTTCCCAGGGAGACTTTATCATCCGTGTGTTTAAGATGAACCCGGATCCGTCTACATACCTTTTAGCAGAGAAAAGGGTTTTATAGTACTCGAAATCCCTTACAGGCAGCACATCGAATTCAAATGCCAGAGTCTCTATATTATGCCCGAGATAATCCATTAGTAATCCCGGCACATCCCTGATGGATCTTATGCCTATTATATCATCTACGGGTGATTCTTTTTGGGCCCTTGGAAGATACTTGATAATGAAAAGAATGGGCGCTCCTTCTGCAGGGATGAAAAGGAGACCGTTCTGTGCTGTTCCGCTGAAATAATAGAGGTCTGCCTGCTGGAGAACACACAGTGCGTCTATATTGTTTACCTGCATGTGTTTCTGGATGGCGGCGATTCTGTTTTTTATCTCAGAACGTGGAATGGTAAAATCAGTTTTCATTCACGAAATGTATAATTTTACGTCTGGCCAGTCAATTTCTTTTGAAGCGTATTACGATGTATTCCCAGGATACGTGCGGCATCCTTCTTGCTGCCTCTTACCCGTTTCAATACATCATCTATAAATTCTTTTTCAAAGATATCGACAGCATCTTTCAGAGGTACATCCCTGATTTCCTTTTTATTGATGCTGAAATTCGAAATGTTTTTAGGGAAGATCACATTTCCCCTGGTAATGGTAGCAAGTCGTTCCACAAGGTTTTGAAGCTCACGAACATTACCCGGCCATTCATAATGATCTGTAAGGAGCTTTGCTGCACTGTTTGAGAATTTCTTTAAGGGTTTTCCATTCTGTTTGGAATAAAGGTTCAGAAAATGATCGAGCAATAGACGGATATCTCCCCGTCTCTCTCTGAGGGGCGGAATTTCAACTGGAAATACGTTAAGCCTGTAAAAAAGATCCTCACGAAACAGTCCTGTTTCGGCAAGGTGTTTAAGGTTTTTATTTGATGCTGCTATAAAACGAACATTTATCCGGATAAGCTTGGTGCTGCCAAGTCTTTCGAATTCTTTCTCCTGGATGACCCTTAACAATTTTGCCTGCATTCCTATGTCAAGTGTATCCACATCATCTAAAAATACAATCCCCTTGTTGGCTATTTCCAGTTTTCCTATCTTTAATGCCGATGCACCGGTAAAAGCCCCTTTATTATGGCCGAAAATTTCACTCTCCATAAGAGTTGCCGGAATTGCCGCGCAATTAATGACCACAAAGGGTTGATTTTTTCTTGCACCAAGCCTGTGGACCGCCCTTGCTACCAGCTCTTTGCCCGTGCCGCTTTCTCCCTGTATCAATACTGCTCCATCGCTTTCGGCTATGGTGGATATCAATTCAAAAATTTCCAGCATCTTAGGGTCCTGCCCCACAATCTTTTCAAATGGCTGAAATCTTTCCAGTTCATCCTTGAGATATGTAACCTCCCTCTGCAAACGGTGCTTTTCCAGTACCCTGTTTATTATGTTGATAATATCTTCAACAACAAAAGGTTTGACAATATAATCATATGCACCGAATCTCATGGCTTCTACGGCAGTTTTTACCTCTTTTACAGCTGTTACCATGATGACCTCTGTATCAGGATCGGTTTCCTTGAATTTTTTCAATAGATCAATGCCATTGGAATCCGGCAGGATGATATCAAGCAATATCAGGTCAATTGCGTTTTCGGAAAATATTCTTACCGCCTTTTCACCTGTCTCGGCGAGAAATATATTATATTCCGAGCCCAATACCATTTTAAATGATTGCAGAACGCCGTATTCATCATCGACAACAAGTATGGAGGCTTTATTACCCATTAAAAGTTTTCCTTTCCGGTAAAAAAAATAATCAAATGCAATTGCTGGGTTCAGGTAGGAATTAAACATTTTTTAAATACATTTTGACTGTATACAATTAACTTAAACAATAATCTAGGCTAATTCTAACTTGAACGCAAATTATATGATTAAAAAAATCAAAAATTATAGAACAGCTAATCTTCATATTATAAAAAAATCAGGTTTTTTGCACATAAAAATGTGCAGCGTGCACAAAAATTTGTGCATTTTATCCCATTTTTTAAAAAAAATCTCCGGGGCTGAATAACTTATAAAAGCATATGAATTCTTGATCTTTGGTAAAAGCTAACAAAATTAAATAGATATAATGTTGCTCAGTATGCAGAGGATCTCAGGAATAAATAAATACAAGTAAAAAATGTTTTGGCATAAATATTGACATAATATTTCCAGCTGGTCCTTGATATTTTGACAGCAGACAGGGGGGGGAACCATGAGAATTTTTAGATTGAGTAATTTTTTACAGGCGAGAGTTAACATTTTTCTTTATATGGTGTTTGGATGGAAACTGGCAAGGTTTTATATATTTTTTTTGGGCAGGATCTATTTCTTCATAAAGAACCGTGAAAAACAGGTCATAGAAAAATCAGTCCTTGAGGTCATGCGTATGATAAGGAACGATGATGACAGGGATAAGACTCTCAAAAGGGTTTTTAATGGAATCCTTTATCATTATTATGAGAAGCTTTATATTGCCTTTGAAAGCAAAAGAAAGGCTACAGGCTTCCTGTCTTCCAGTGTTATATGTAACGATCTGGCCCTGATAAAAAAAGCCCTTTTAAATGGCAGGGGCGTTATTCTCATAACCGGTCATTACGGAGCCATTGAGTTTATCCCGACACTGCTTGCAATTAAAAATATAAATATATCAATGATAGCCAGATTTAAGACCGCTCAATTGCGAAAAAAAGTTTTTGCCCAGGCCGAAAAATATAATATAAAAATGATTGATGCTGAAAAATCCGGAAATGTATTTCATCATGCCATATCGGAATTAAAGGAAAACCGTGTCCTTGTGACCCAGTGTGACGAGATAGATGAGTGGAGGCCTTCGGACAGGAAAAGGACAACATTTCTCGGGCAGATTACAGGCCTGGACAGGACTATTAATATAATGCAGAAAAGATCGGGTGCCGAAGTGTTATTTGGAGTAATTCACAGATACAGCCTTTCCAAGTATGAATTGATAGTGTATTCCCATGATGATATGCTGAGGATGATTAGCAGCAGTAATTCCATTACAACAGGCGAGGCAGTCCTTAAGGTGCTTGAGCAGTTCATATATCACTATCCGGAGCAATGGTACCAGTGGAAAAAATATCCTCAATTGTGCGGTTCCCGATCATTCAGGGCGCCTGCAACAATAAGAGGTACAGCAGGACCGGTTTTACGGCCTCTGCTTGAAAGGCATGTCTGATCGTCATGGAGATAACCCCTATAAAGGAAAGGAGTATATTTTGATACTGCTTCTGGAACCGGTTTCAAAAAACATAGGTATGTATGTCCCGGCTTATCCTCTTCCACTTCTGGAAATTGCCGGTTATGTCAAAAAGAATAATCCTGATATCGATATAAAAGTTATATCAATTCCAATGGATTATGGGCTTCCCTTAAACAAAAGTGGTAAAGATAGAATATATGATGAATTACTTGAGGATATATCACTGCTCAAACCCGCAGGAATCGGCATTTCATGTACTGCCATATCACAGGCAGAAGAAAGTGTTCATTTGTGTGAAATTATTAAAAAGAACAACCCTGAAATATTTTTATTTCTGGGCGGATATTTTCCTACGCTTTATTATGAAGATATTTTCCAAAGGACGGATGCGGTTGATCTTATTGTAAGGGGAGAGGGTGAGATACCTGCGCTGAAGATAATTGAAAGACTGACGAGCGGCAGAGATCCCAGAGATAAAAAAATATCCGGACTTGTATGGAAGGATAATGAAACCTTGGTTTTTACACATAATAGCGAAAGATTCGATTTAAATGACAAGGCGCCCCTCGACCTGACCCTGTTAAAAAATCCTGCGGCCTATGATGTCCTTCCGTATTCTTTCAGCCGGGGATGCTCTTACAGGTGTAATTTTTGCATGGAAGATTATATCAGACCTTCCAGAAAAGCTGTACCATCAGAGATTATTGAGTCGGATCTGAGAAATCTTGCCGATCATTGCAGGGCAAAAGACATAGTAGTGTGCGATGCATTGTTCAGGTCCTTTGATCTTGTGCCGGCTATCAGGAAACTCGGAATGAAGATCCACTTTGAAACACGATGTGATGTTTTTGATCCCGAGATAATCCCGGAAATCCATGATGTATGCGGAACCCTTGTGCTTGGTTTCGAATCCGCAAGCTATAATACCCTGCGCAGAATGAATAAGATAAAAGACCGGGCGCATTATGAAAGATATCTGAGCAATACTCTGGCCATATTCAAAAAGGCGGCCGAATATGAAATTCCCCTGATGATTTTTATGATTGCGGGTTATCCTGGCGATACGGAAGACGATCTGGCAGAAAGCTATAATTTTGCAAAAAAACTCACGGAGTTCAGCGGCAGGGCAGGGCATGTCTTCAAGGTCGGAGAATGTCATGTTTATCCCAAAACAAAAATACATGACCTGGCGATATCATTACCTGATGTAGTATTTGATGATGATACGGTATTCGGGCAGAATGTTGTGAGGAAACCATCCAGGGATCTTACCTTTGAGACGGTCATGTCCTATATCGACAAAATTTACAGGCTGTCCAATAATACAGAAAAATTACAGACGGCTTTTTTGAAAATGGTACCGTTTTTCAGACTGCCGGCATCATCATTATTTGACCCTGTTATACCCGATAGTTGCTATAAAGACGGGGAGAGAAATATCATTAAAGTAAATGGAGATAACCTGGATTTATTGAGGGGTTTTCTTTCCATCCTGAGAAAGGCGAAAAAAGACGAATTATCAGGCCGGAGGAGCAGCAGGGTTTTAAATCTGTAATCTGTAAAAGGCATCGTTATATGAAAAAAGAAGTCAGCTGCATAAATTCCAGGGCCATTATCAACTATGTAAAAACTAACAGCGGCGATCTGGAATACATGCTGAAGGACCTTGATCCTGAAATAGATTCGCTTCCTGATGCAGAATCCTACTTATGTGATGAAGCAAACTGGATTTCGTGCTCGATTGCAGCAAAATTATATGAAAGGGCAAGAATATTTTTTAAGGATGATCTGACCGCGTTTCATATAGCGAGATACGCAGCTGAGAACTTTCGTCTCGGATACGGTCAGAGGATAATAGTAAAGGCCTTCTGGACGATCAAAAAAGGTTTAAAAAACCTGCAGCGGATTAATGACAAATGGAACAGAAATAAAAAGGTTCAACTTGTCGAATTAAACAATAACAACGCTGTTGTGAGGCTTCACTGGACACCGGGGATGGAGGTTTCAAAGGACATATGCCTTTATAACCAGGGATCATACAGCTACATTCCGCTCATCTGGGGAGGTTCGCCCATATCCCTAGAAGAAAAGAGATGTTTTTTCAATGGTGATCCCTATTGCGAGTATCATCTGAAATGGTCTTCTCAGAACAATGTTAAAATATTTTTTTCGAGATTCTTTTCATCCAAATCAGTGCTCAATGAGACTATCAAAGAGATGGAAAGAGACAAACAGGTCATTGAACAAAAATTTGAAGAAGTAAACACGCTTAATGTCGACCTGAACAATAAAATAAAACAGCTCCAGGCCATACAGGAGACAGGCAAGGCTATCCTTTCAGTATTGAATCTGGATGATCTCTTAACAGTAATAATGAACACATTGTCAAATGTGTGCAGGATACGAAGGGCGTTGATACTCCTTGTAAATGGGCAGCAAGGCTGTCTTGAATATCTTCATGCAACAGGGTTCGACGGTGAAATCCCTGATGAAATAATGAAATATCAGATACCCCTGCACAGGGTCAACAACATGCTCGTAAGGGTCACCAACTCAGGGAAAGCGGAATACATCCCGGATGTTAATAACTCAAGTCTTCGAAAAGAGAACATAGTACTGAGCTATGGAAAGTCCCGTGCCGTCCACGTAGTCCCCCTGATCACACGGGCAAAGGTTATTGGTGTTATTGCGACAGATTCCCTTGAAGTGGATGGTGTGCCAATAGAAACACGCCGGACCCTGGAAATTTTTTCACCACAGATAGCGATAGCCATTGAAAATGCCAGGCTATACAGGCAGCTTCAGGAACAGATGCTGGAACTCAAGCGCTCTCACGCACTCTTGAGCAGAGCCGAAAAGCTGGCGTTTTTAGGTGATCTGGCGGCAAGGCTGGCACATGAAATCAAAAACCCCATGACAGCCATCGGTACATTCATACAGTTGCTGCCCTATAAACTGGATGATGAGGAATACAGGGTAAATTTTCACAAGATTGCCCTTGAGGAAACAGAGAGGGTCAATGACCTGATTTCCGAGCTTCTTGATCTGGTAAATACCAGAGAATCCAGGTTTGAATCAAATAATCTGCATGAAATAATAGCAAAGATGGTTCTTCTTGTTTCTCCAAAGAGCAATGTTAAAAAGATCAGGGTAGAAAAGGATTTTGATCCGTTGATAAAAGAGGTATGGATTGATTCCGAAAAAATCAAACAGGTGATATTAAATCTCCTCTCCAATGCAGTGGAATTTACACCTGAACACGGATTGATAAAAATAACCACAAAAAGAAACGCAGAAATGAAAAACGGACTAGGTATCCGCATAATAGTTGAGGACAGTGGTGAAGGGATACCGGAGAACCTGCTCAATAAAATATTCGATCCATACTTTTCAACAAAATATAAGAGCACGGATCACAGCGGGACAGGGCTGGGACTTTTCATTGTTCACCAGAATATACAGGACCATTGCGGAACGATAGAGGTGAAAAGTAAAGTGAATGAAGGGGCAAAATTCATTATTGATCTGCCCGTTCATCCGCAGGATGTTCAAAACAATCCGGGGAGCCCGTTTTTAAATGCGAATTAAAAAAGCAATTATCGCAAGGGTCATTCTGCCTTTCGCAGGAGAATTTTCACATTCACTCAGGAAACGGTTATGGGTCAGGAATATTGTAGTAATTCTGGTCAATGAAAAAGGAGAAGTATTAGGTTGCGGAGAGGGTGCTCCGAGGCCCTATGTAACCGGTGAGACCCTGGAAACTGCAGAAGAAAACATCAGGTATCTGACAGGCAGAGAAGATTTCCCATGGGAATTGGAGACTGTGGATCAGATTTGGCGCCTGATCGATGCTCTTCCCTCCACAAGAGGAATGAATGCCTCCATATGCGCACTGGAAATGTCCTTACTGGATGCCTATGCAAGATCTGAAAAAAAACGGGTGCTGGATCTGTTCGCAAAGGATTATTACACCGATTCCATCAGTTATGGCGCCGCTATTCCGCTTGGGACGGAGGAACTGGTGAATCATGTATGCAGGAAGATAAAAAGCCTGGGCATCAATAAACTGAAACTTAAACTGGGAAGAGATTATTCTCATAACCAGATGCTTCTCACTGCGGTGGACAGGATTTTTCATGATGGGTATGACCTGAAGGCCGATGTAAACGGGGTATGGACATATGAAACAGGCCTAAGGCATATAGAGCTGATAAACGATTATAAAGTAAAAATCCTTGAGCAGCCGATGTCTCCGGAAGACCCCGATATCGAGAAACTGAGCAGTGAAACAAAAAAATACAATATAGATCTTATGGCAGATGAGTCAGCCTGCACCCTTGATGATTTATATCTTTTGAATGAAAACAGGCATTACCAGATGATAAATATAAGGGTTTCAAAGTGCGGCGGGTTGAGGCGTTCACTTTCGATGATTAATTATATCCGGAACTCAAAAATGAAATTCCAGATAGGCTGCCAGCTTGGGGAATCAGGACTGCTGTCGTCTGCAGGGCGTATACTCAACCTGCTTTCAAATGACTCGGTTTATTATGACGGGTCATATGACAATCTGCTTCTGGCTGAAAATATTACTGACAGTGATGTATCATTTGGCTATGGGGGAAAGGCATACCCCTTAATGGGTGTCGGACTCGGAGTGGATATAAATATTAATAAAATCAAGAAGATGTCTGAAAATCTTTTTACTGTAAGTCTGTGATCAAAAGCATTTCCCGGCTGGTATTAAAATTGCAATAATAAATATAAGGAAATGGAGTCTCCCTCCTTACTTCATTCCTGATCTCTGAAAAAAGACCCTGTCAGGGTTGCCCTGACGGGGTCTTTTTTTATAAATCCGATTTACTGTTATTGGGGATATAATGTAATATTATCGGTATGTTATCTGTGAGTAATATGGGCTCCTCTTAATTTTATTTAAAAAGGCTGTTTCACATGGGACGAATGTTTCCTATCCTGTAAATAATCAGGTAAAAGGACTTACGATTCATTTAACATAACGACATTATTTTGACATTCTGTTTTTCCGGATGTTTCTGAATCATTGCTTGACCATTTTCAATGTTTTATCGTAACATCCCTTTTTAAAATCAAACCACCCGGAGTACAAAATGTCATTAGAATTGAAATCCTTAAAAAACTTCAGTGGCAGAAAAGGGCCTCTGCTCCTGATCATAATGGACGGTATTGGCATTGGAAAAGATGATGACAGCAACGCCGTTTATCTTGCCAATGCACCTGTGTTGAAAAAATTATTAAAAACAAAGTACTATACGCAACTGAATGCGCATGGCAGGGCCGTAGGTCTTCCGAGTGATGGTGATATGGGCAACAGCGAAGTAGGTCACAATGCCCTTGGTGCCGGAAGAGTCTTTGAACAGGGCGCAAGCCTTGTAAACAGTGCCCTTCGAACCGGAAAGGTTTTTAAGTCAAAATTATGGAAGACGATAGCAGCTCGTTCGGAAAAGGGGGGCTCTCCATTTCATAGGGCTGCTTTCAGACGGGAATGTTCATTCACATATCGATCAGCTTAATATCCTTATAGACAAATGTGCTGTCTCAGGATTTAAAAAAGTTCGGGTTCATGTCCTTCTCGACGGAAGAGATGTGGGCGAAAAAAGCGCACTCGATTATGTAATCCCCACCCAGGAAAGGCTGGAAAAGATCAGAAAGGATAAAAATCTGGATTATGCGATAGCCTCGGGCGGTGGACGGATGAAGGTAACCATGGACAGGTACAATGCCGACTGGAGTATAGTAAAGAGAGGATGGGATGCACATGTACTCGGAAAGGCAAGAAAATTTCATTCGGCATCGGAGGCAGTACAAACCTATTATACTGAAGATCCTCATATTACAGACCAGTATCTTGATCCCTTTGTCGTGGTGGATGGCAACGATAATCCTGTCGGCCCGGTAAAGGATGGCGATTCGGTAATTTTTTTCAATTTCAGAGGAGACAGGGCAATAGAGATATCAAGGGCGTTTACTGAAAAGGATTTCAGCGAGTTCGAGCGAGGGCCTCTTCCTGATATACTCTATGCAGGAATGATGGAATATGACGGTGATACCCATCTCCCGCCGAATTTCCTGGTCCGGCCTCCGGACATTGATCGCACTGTCAGCGAATATCTCTGCGCTGCCGGTGTCAAATCCTTTGCCGTATCCGAAACGCAAAAATTCGGTCATGTTACATATTTCTGGAACGGGAACAGGTCCGGTTATATAGATGAAAGACTCGAAAAGTATATAGAAATACCATCGGACAGGATAGAGTTTGACCATGCACCTGAAATGAAGGCCTTTGAGATAAAGGACACTGTTATCAAACTTATGAGTGAAGGGGACTATCGTTTTGGAAGGCTTAATTTTGCCAATGGGGACATGGTAGGGCATACCGGTGTAATGAATGCCGCAGTAACGGCAGTTGAAACAGTTGACAAATGTCTCGGGGCGCTTCTCAATGCAGTGGAAAAAATGGAAGGCATCGCCGTGGTGACAGCAGATCACGGTAATGCGGATATTATGTATTCCATTGGAAAGGACGGGAAGAAGAGCGTAAAGACAGCGCACACCCTTAACCCCGTCCCGTTTGTTATTTTTGATCCGCAATACAAGGGTGAATACAGAATGGCCGATCTGAAAGAAAAAGGCCTGTCAAACGTAGCCTCGACCCTGTTGAATCTCCTGGGATATGAAAAGGTGGAGGATTATGATCCTTCACTTATAGAGTTTGTATAGAAATAAATCAGGCATTGAGGGCGTATTCTGCGCCCTTTTCCATCCCGATCCTGTTAAGTTCCACCAGGCCGGCCTTTTTTGATTTCAGGACCTCACTCATGCCTCCAATGAGGGATTCAATCGATGTAACACCTGTTCTGGCAGCAAAGGCGCCTAGCATTATCATATTTACTGCCCTCTCATTACCGAGTTCAAGGGCTATTTTATTTGCCGGGATCTTTATAACTTCTATATCATCCCTCTCAGGCTCTCCATCCACCATGGATGAGTTTATCAGCATAATGCCGCCTTTTTTCAAGAGCTTCTGATATTTCACCATCGACGGCTTGTTCAGGACAACAGCATAGTCGGGAGATGATGCAACAGGTGACGCTATCTCTGCATCCGAAACACATACGGTGCAGTTTGCTGTGCCGCCCCTTACTTCAGCTCCATAGGATGGCAGGTAGGTGACGTTCATTTTATCTCTCATTACCGCAAATGCCAGGATATATCCCATTGAAAGAACTCCCTGGCCCCCTGATCCTGCAAATGCCGTTTTGGTTATCATCGATTACCTCTCTTCCATTCCCTCTGTTTTATCCTTGATGACGCCAACAGGGAATGTTTCTGTCATGTGTTCATCTATCCATTTGCAGGAATCAACAGGCGTCATCTTCCAGTTTGTAGGACAGGGGGAAAGTACCTCGACAAGGGAATATCCCAGATTAGCCATTTGAATCTTGAATGCCTTTTTTATAGCTCTTTTTGCAGCCCTGATGTTTTTGGGTGATGTTACTGAAACGCGTTCGATATATACTGTTCCGTCGAGCAATCCTAGCATTTCGCTGAGTCTCAGGGGATTGCCATCCCTGTTCACATCCCTTCCACCGGGTGTAGTAGTGGATCTCTGGCCGACAATGGTTGTCGGCGCCATCTGTCCGCCTGTCATGCCGTATGTCCCATTATTAATAAATATGGTAGTGATCTTCTCACCCCGGTTGGCTGCATGAATGGTTTCGGCAGTACCTATTGCCGCCATATCCCCGTCTCCCTGGTAGGTGAAGACAATCCTGTCGGGAAGTACTCTCTTTATACCGGTTGCAACAGCAGCACCACGGCCATGGGCCGCTTCGCCGACATCGATGTCAAAATAATCATAGGCCAGAACAGCACAGCCGGCAGGTGGAACGCATATGGAAATTTCACCTATATCAAGCTCTTCTATCACTTCTGCCACGAGACGGTGGGTTATTCCATGCCCGCAGCCAGGGCAGTAGTGTAAAACAGCATCCTTCAGATATTTGGGTTTGGAAAAAACAGTTTCAGACATTTTACATCCCTTACATTAAAAAAATCAGATAACCACCTGTTATTCAGGGTAATATTTTTTAATCTGTTCAAGAATCTCTACAGGTGTCGAAACCGGCCCTCCCGGGCGGCCATAGAAATGTATCCGGCTGCTTCCATTCAGGGAAAGCTTTACATCTTCGATCATCTGACCTGTACTCATTTCAAAGACCAGAAACTCAGTATTATTTCCGGCTGTTTCCTTCAGATACCTTTCAGGAAAAGGCCAAAGGGTGACAGGCCTTAAAAGCCCTGCCTTCAGACCTTCCTTTCTGGCCCTGTCAACAGCGCCTTTTGCGATTCTTGCAGCCGTTCCATAGGCAATTACTGTGAGTTTGGCATCGGCTGTTCTATATGTTTCAGCCTTCTGGATCTCATCTTTGATCCTCTCATATCTCTCAAACAGTTTCCAGTTATGGGCTTCTTCGACATTGACATCCAGCAGCAGGGATTTAATGACACGTCTGGGCCTGCCCTTTGCGCCATCGATTTTCCAGGGTCTGGGAGGCAGTGTGCCAACATCCCTGTACTCGGGAAATACGACCGGTTCCATCATCTGTCCCATCATTCCGTCGAGTAATATAATGACCGGTGTCCTGTACTCATCAGCATAATCAAAGGCCCTGGATACCAGATCGGCCAGTTCCTGACCTGATGCCGGCCCAAGGACGATGTTTCTGTAATCGCCATGGCCTCCGCCTCTTGTAGCCTGGAAGTAATCACCCTGTGAAGGAGCGATATTTCCCAGACCGGGTCCGCCTCTCATACAGTTTACAATTATAGCCGGAAGCTCGAGGGCGGATAAAAAGGAAATCCCCTCCTGCTTAAGGCTTATTCCCGGGCTTGATGAACTGGTCATTACCCTTGCACCTGCCATGGAGGCACCTATAAGCATATTTATAGCGGCTATCTCACTTTCTGCCTGTATAAACGTGCCATCATCCAGCCTGGCCATTGCTCCTGCCATGTATTCGGTCAGCTCATTCTGAGGGGTAATCGGGTAGCCGGCGTAAAATCTGCAGCCGGCCCTTACCGCGGCCTCACCGATAACATGGTTTCCACTCATCAATACTTTTTCTTTAGTCACGGTAAACCTCAATTGCAACATCAGGACACATGGTTGCACACATTGCGCATCCTGTACATTTTACGTCTTCCGGATCGTCCGTACTTTTTGCAGGATAATAACCCTGATGATTGAGACTTTCAGATACTGAAATTATCTGCCCGGGGCAAACTGAAATGCAAAGATAACAACCTTTGCAAAGTTCGCTGTTTATTTTTATTCTACCTTTTTTCTTTTCAGCCATATCAAGTTCCAAGCCTGTTTTGCAAAACTAATTTATTCATATGCCGGTCTAAACCGAAATAATATAAAACTTAAACCCTGGTGATCTTATTTACATGCAGGACTAAACAGGGAAATGATTTTATGAATTGGTCTTTCAATTCTTCTGTGTTCTACTTGATATTTTTCGGGTTTGTCAATTTCTTTTGAAAAAAAAAAATTTTTGTTGTATTTACCCATTGTTATTACTGTAAAAAACAAAATATGCATATTTAATATATGCCTGATTTTCAGTTAAGGTAGATTCTGTCATACAAAGCATGTATTGATAGTTATACCTGAAAATAATGAAAAGGTTTAAAAAATGAGCATGAATCAGCCGGATTTTCAGTCTCTCAGAAATATACGGGACAATACACTCCTTCTTTCCGTTGCGAATGAATATCTTGGAGAAAATATCTACCTCACTAAAATAGGAACCCTTTTAAAAAATAACCTGTCCGTGTTGAAGGATGATATCAGGGCGCTCAAAAAACAGTTTCCGGGAAAGTTTGCCGTTGAAGTCAACACTGATAAGACTATGGACAGTTTTGAAAAAACAGCCTTTGACATGATTTCAGGAAGCAATGAAGTCAGGGATGAATGCATCTCAGGCAAACTGGGAGCTGCTTTATCCGGTGACGTAAACGAAATCACCGTTGCAATAGAAAAAATATGGCAGCAGGTAAAAGGTAGCGATGTCAAATATACAAAGGCAGATTCAATAAGCGGATTTTTTGGCAGGTTCAATATCTTCCCAGGCCTATTCAGAATATTTTCGAGCTTAGCAAAAATCCTGATTATCATTCTTATTATTGCCCTGGCCGGGTTTTCCTACCTGTATCTGACTATGGAAAAGCAGGAGACTATACTTGATGAGAACAGGAAAATTACGGCCCAGATAGATAGTGAAAAAGCAAAGCTGGCCGATCTAGAAAAAAAAAGGCCGAGGCCCGGAAGAGCCTGAAGTCATATAATGATGATGCGTTAAGAAAGGAAAAGATCGCCATACTAGACATAGAGTCCAGTATACAGGAATTCAACCAGCAGATTCATGTAATAGAAGGGCGGATCGAGACCAGAAACCGGACCCTGGCAGAGAACAACGAACGCCTCAGGGAAATAAAGGAGAAGTCTTTCTGGGAAAGGCTTTTTAAACAGTAATAAAAAGAAAATGAACTATCCGGCCGCAGGGCAGCGGGAAAACTTGTCCGCTTCCGGAAGATTAAATCATGTAATGCAAGAATTCGCTTTTATCTCTCCATTGAACCAGGAGTAACTCCCTTTTTCCATTTTGATTTAAGGCTATTTCGATTTCTCCATCCTTTGCATCGCTGTATGATACAGTCATGGATGAGGCGAGCATATCTGTTTCCTGGGATCTTTTGCCTGACACATGAACAACCGGACCCGGAACAGTTATTGTATTGAGCGTATAGCCGCAGTCGTTTGAAAGTTCCAGTATCCTTTCATTTTCTTCCAGGTTCCTTCCTACTACAATTTTAGTATCAGGGCTGATACGGAAGTGACGCCCAAGTTTGAGCAGTTCTATTTCATTTCTCGTAAAATCGGGGCTGTTGTCCATGAGGTCTTTAAGCCTTCTGCTGAAGATCGGGTCCGTAAGGAGGCATCCCCCTGCAGGGGCAGGATAATCCCTGACATTTAATTTTTCTGCAAGTTTCATCTGCGGCTTTCTGGTCCGTCCCGATAAGGCCAGCAGGATTTTTTCATCAACCCAGCCATTGATCTCGGGGAGGGTTTTTGGCAGAAGTTTCGCTGAAAGCGGCCTTATGACAAGGCCTTTCATCGTACTTTCCTTTTCCACTATGGATAGCGAACCCCTGTTCTGGGACATTGGACGCTGACCAAGCACCTCTCCGCTTATGATGAAATCTGCCTTTTCCTCTTCCAGCATCTCTCCTGCGAGCCTGAGCATCAGGGCATGGCAGTCGATGCAGGGATTCATGTTTCCTCCGAAACCGTGTTTTGGCGCCCTGAGTAAAGAAAAGTATCTGTCTGTTATATCAACTATCCTGAGCGGCAGGTTGTTTTTATCGGCCGAGTTTATTGCCTTTTCAGGGGTGAAAAAAGGTGTGGTAAAAAAAACAGGCATAACATCTATGCCTGATTCCTTTATCAGGAGAGCGGCCAGGAGGCTGTCCAGCCCGCCTGAAAAAATGGATATTGCCTTCATATTTTACTACAATCCAAGCTCGGAAAGCTTTTTAATTGTTTCCTCCTGTTTGTTTGTAAGATCCCTCGGGATCTCAATATTGATTGAGACAAAAGCATCACCCCGTCCCTTGCTGTTCATGTGGGGGATGCCGTAATCCTTGAGCCTGAATTTTGCGTTATTCTGGGTTCCGGGCGGAACCTTGAGCCTCAGGGTCTTTTTATCGATGGTGGGCACCTCTATTTCAGTACCGAGCACAGCCTCCGTGAATTTTATATTTCGTGTTATTATGAGATCGTCTCCATCCCTTTTGAAGAGAGGATGCTCCAGAATCCTTATCTGTATATAAAGATCACCCTGGGGGCCGCCGTTTATGCCCGGGTTTCCCTTTCCGGTAAGCCTGAGTTTTTTACCGGTTGAAATCCCTGCCGGGACTTTGACTGATATCTTTTCCTGGTTTGAATTATCCCTGTGATAGGCAATCAGCTTTTCCGAACTTTCTATCGTGTCTTCAAGGTTGAGGGACAGCTCATAAATAATGTCTTTTCCCTTTACCGGCTGAGGGCGGCCGCTGAATGAGCCGTTGAAAGGAGATCCTCCCCCCTGAACGAGTTTCCTCCCATCCCGCCGAAGATATTCCCGAAGTTGCCCCGTCCTCTGCCGCCGAATCCGAATTCGCTGAAAATGCTCCCGAAATCAAAATCGCGGAAAATATCTTCCTGGGAAAATTTATTTTGAAACCTCTCCGAGCCGAACATGTCATATTGCTGTCTTTTTTCCTTATTACTTAGTACCGCATATGCCTCGCTTATGTCCTTGAACCTGCTCTCGGCGGTCTTGTCATCCTTATTGCGGTCAGGATGATATTTCATGGCCAGTTTTCTGTATGCCTTTTTTATCGCATCATCTGTGGCTGTTTTGGAAACACCCAGAATCTTATAGTAGTCTTTTCCTGCTGCCAT
Organism: uncultured delta proteobacterium; assembly: GCA_963815145.1. Classification (GTDB taxonomy): domain Bacteria; phylum Desulfobacterota; class DSM-4660; order Desulfatiglandales; family HGW-15; genus JAAZBV01. The sequence continues at coordinate 191,184 of CAWFFS010000010.1, read as the reverse complement.
TATAACCCCGGTTTACTGGATATGGATATTTTGAATCTTTCAAGCCTTTTAAAATAAGCATATTTTGATTTGAGTCAAGCATGTTCTAACTCGATACTAACGGATATTACATGACTTTCGATCATTTTTTTTTAGTCGTGAGACGATAGTCAAAGGTCACGTTTATATTGAGTCTGCCGGCAGTGATGGAGTCAGGGAACGGAGGAAAGGGTGACGATCGTTTAATGGCATCAACTGCTTCCCTGTCTAGTATCTCATGACCTGATGAATCGACAACTGTAATGCCCGTCAGCATGCCTTCCCTTGACAGGCTGAAAAGTACATGTGATTTCCCTTCCATGAGCTTTTCCTTTGCTTCTCTCGGGTATCCCCAGTATGATGCAAGTCTTTTTTTTAAGATACTGGTATAGGAGACATATCTCTTATCTCTGGTATCGAGAGATATGGTCTCCTCGTTATTCCTGTTTGACTCTATTATTTTTTTCAGGCTGTTCTCACGGTTTTGTTCATCAATCTTTTCTAACGGGATATCATCAATGGCATCCCTTACAAAGTCTACCTTATAGGTCTTAAGCTCAGTTGTCTGCCATAGTTGAGGCATAAACTGCTGGATGATTATAAAGAGAACCAGGTGTGAAATTAATGATACACCCAGGGCGGCCTTCTTAATTTTGGAAGTTGTGGTGAAATTACTTGATATTATTGTTGTTTTTAGTCCCATTTACCCACAGATCAATTCTTTTATCAAACCACCATTCCGTATGATCCGTTTTGAGGATCTCCTCTGCCAGTTCCCTGGCCTTATCATTGATAAGCCTTTTTTTTGCATAAAAAAGCCATTCATCCGCGTATTTGTTTCCCAGGTCCTTCTGCTCTTTGAGTTCAAGAATAAGATCGAGCTGGTCGGCATCTTTTGCAATCGTTGCCTCGAGACTTTCTCCCAGGTTGAATTCATCAGTGAGTCCTGCTATCTCCTTACCGAAGGAAAGGCCCGCGGTCATATGAGAGACTGCCTTTTTTTCATTTACGGTGTTATACCTTTTATTTACATAGTTCTGGTCTCCGGTCCTGGCCTCATGGAGATCATGGAAAAGGCACATCAGAACTGTTTTATTGCGGTCTGCTCCCGGTATTTCACCTGCAAGGATATAACCGATTATTGTCATCCTGAAGGAATGGTCCGCTACGGATTCCTCTCCGGTACCCAGGAACTGATAACCTGTCCGGGGTGTTTTTTTAAGCATGCCCGCTTCAAAAAGAAAATTTATTATATTTTTCATAATAATCTTTCAATATGGATAAGAGCCTTAAATGTCAAGTCGGATTTAATGGGCATGGAGCGGATTTTTGCTATTTAAAGTGTGGTTATTATGGTTATTTTATAGTATAGACAGAAAAAAAATATGGCAGGAGATAAATGAGCGATACACTGAATATATTTAGATATCCGGACCCGATATTGAGATCAAAGGCCGTACGGGTAGAGAATATTGATGGAAATATCCAGGAACTGATCGATTCCATGACTGAAACCATGTACAAGGCCCCTGGAATAGGACTCGCAGCCGTTCAGGTAGGCGAGCCCTTAAGGCTGGTTGTATATGATATCACACCAGCCGAGGAAGGAAATAATATAAACGTGATTATAAATCCGGAAATAGTGTCCTGCGAAGGTTCAATCGTATATGAAGAGGCATGCCTCAGCGTGTATGAATATTCAGCCGATGTAAAAAGAAGTGAAAAAGTATGTGTAAAGGCACTGGATCGTGACGGGAACCCAATAGAGATAGAGGCGGAGGGGCTGCATGCTGTTTGCCTGCAGCATGAGATCGATCATCTGGACGGCATCCTTTTTATCGATCACATCAGCTCCATAAAAAGATCCTTGTATAAAAAGCGTTTAAAGAAAATTCTCAGTAAAGGTAACTAACAGAATACTATGGAACAGAGCCTTGATTGCCGGTTTCCTCGCATCCCGAGGATCATTTACATGGGAACGCCGGATTTTGCTGTGCCAGCCCTTAAAAATCTGATTGAAAAAGGTCATAATATCACCGCTGTTGTTACTCAGCCTGACAGGCCAAGGGGAAGAGGGCGGTGCGTATCGAGCTGCCCTGTAAAAGAGACTGCACTGGAGCACAATTTAAAGGTCCTTCAGCCGGAAAATGTAAACGACCGGGCGTTTATCGACGAACTCAGGTCAATGAAACCGGATCTTTTCATTGTTGCAGCCTTTGGACAGATACTTGATAAGGATGTCCTTTCAATACCGAAATACGGCGCTTTAAACATACATGCATCCATTCTTCCCAGGTACCGCGGGGCGGCTCCTATACAATGGGCAATACTGGATAACGAACCGGTTACAGGTGTTACCATTATGAAAATGGAAAAAGGCCTGGACCGGGGGCCGATACTTTATGTGGAGGAGACGCCGATAAAAGAGCATGAAACAGCCGGGCAACTGTTTGACAGGCTGGCTGAACTTTCAGGTGATGTGATCATAAGGTTTCTCAAAGAGTCGGCAGAAAAGGCACCGGTTGAAGTACTCCAGGATGATACACGTGCAACCTATGCTTCAAAGATTACGAGGGAGATGACCGAGATACACTGGGGCTTGGATGCCGTAAAGATTTCTTCTCTCATACGCGCAATGGATTCCTTCCCCGGGCGCTGCAACGGTGATGAATGGAAAAAAGATCAAGGTCTTTTCTCCGGTTGTAAAAGACAGGGATATTGTATCCGGGAGACCAGGACGGGTTACAGTGGATGATAATAAGAGGTTTCTTGTTGAAACGGGCAGGGGAATAATCCAAATGGGAGAGATACAACTTCCGGGTAAAAAAAGAATACTGGTGGGGGATTTTCTCAGGGGAAACAGGGTAGAAAAAGATACTGTGCTGGGGAGTTGATAGATGATATTTGATATGAGCCGGTCAATCTAAAAATGCCTTTAATAAATCGGTACCGGGTTCGGGATGGACGAGAGACAGAATAATAACAGCAGGAAACGTGACAGAAACAGGTTTATCCTGCTGCTCCTTTTAACCTGTACGGCTTTAACAGGGGCGGCAATACTGCTCTGGTGGATACCGTATGTCGGTTTCAGCAACATCAACCCGAAGCTTCCGGCTATTATGGCCGTGTGTATCGGCCTTGCTGTCCTGTTCCTGATAGGCGGAGGTTTTACCCTTATATTTACCATCCTGAGGGGCAGAAATTTTTTTTTCAACCGGCGCATCAGGGGAGTTGTAATCCGGTTCCTGTTCCCCATGCTTGTGGTTGTTGGAAAAATTATAGGTATCAGGAAAGATCAGGTCCGGAGGTCCTTCATAGAAATAAATAACCAGCTCGTTCTGGCCGAAGCAAAAAAGGTAAAACCGGAAAAACTGCTTATTCTGCTTCCCCACTGCCTTCAGTACCATGAATGTCCTGTAAGGATAACAGGGGATATTGAAAACTGTAAAAGATGCGGCAAATGCAGGATAAAAGACCTCGTAGCACTTACCGAAAAATATAATGTCCCAATTGCTGTTGCCACGGGCGGAACTCTGGCTCGCAGGATAGTGGTTGAAAAAAAACCGAACATCATCATCGGCGTAGCCTGTGAAAGGGACCTTACAAGCGGTATACAGGACAGCTTTCCCATACCTGTGTATGGTATTTTAAATAAAAGGCCTTTCGGACCATGCTATGACACTGATATTGATATAGACATGGTTGAAACCGCTGTAAAGGTATTTCTGGCTAATGAAAACTGATAAACCGCGCGAACTGGCCCTAATGACACTTGTAGACCTGGAAAAAGCCGGGACATACACTGGTAATTACCTGGAGAATCTGTTCAGAGAAAATCCCGGATTTGATGAAAGAGACAGGGCCTTTATAAGCAACCTGGTCAAGGGAGTCTTAAGATTCAGACTCAGGCTTGACTGGATAATAGGCGGGTTTTCCAGAACACCTGTAAAAAAGATAGACCAGGTAGTCCTCAACATCCTTCGTCTCGCCGTCTACCAGATCCTGTTTCTCGACAGAGTCCCGGAATCAGCCGCCGTAGACAGGGCGGTTGAACAGGTCAAGGCTTTAAAAGGACATAATTATATTGTCCCCTTTGTAAACGGCGTCTTACGAAACCTGTGCCGCAATAAAACCGGCATCAAATACCCTGCAAGGAAAAAAACCCCTCTGAAATATCTGAGCAGCTTTTATTCCTTTCCTCCGTGGCTTGCCGAACGATGCATGGATGAATTCGGCATCGATTTCGCAGAGGAGCTGTTTAAGGCACAGAATGCGTTTCCGCCTTTGAATATAAGGGCAAACAGGCTCAGAGTTGATAGAGACGAGCTTATAAAAATACTTGCAGCAGAAGGAATAAAAGGTGCGCCTGCGCAGTATGCACCTGAATGCATAATCCTGGAAAATTTCAACGGGAGGATAGAAAGGCTTCCTTCCTTTAAAAAAGGCCTGTTCCTGGTACAGGATCAGGCCGCACAGGTGGTATCATGGCTTCTTAAGCCGCAACCTGGTCAGGATATACTGGATGTATGTGCAGGCCTCGGCGGCAAATCGACCCACCTCATGGAGCTCATGGGCGGAAATGGGACGGTGACGGCCCTTGATACGGACAAAAAGAGGCTTGACGGGCTGAGAGAAACCTCCGGAAGACTCGGGATTACGGGGATAAAAACCGTTTCAGCAGACGCAACCGTGCCCTTTTCGACCGTGCTGAAAAAGACCTATGACAGTATACTCATTGATGCTCCCTGCAGCGGTCTGGGCACTATTGGGAGACATCCCGATATAAAATGGAACAGGTCGGAAACAGATATAAAGAGGATTTCAAGAATACAGCGAAAGATACTTGAAAACACGGCAGAGGTTGTAAAAAGAGGAGGCCTGGTACTCTATGCGGTGTGCACCTACACAAGGGAAGAGAACAGGACGGTGATTGATAATTTTTTAAGAAGATCCAATAAATTTTCACTGGTCGATCTCAGGGAAATTGTACCTGAATGGGGGAGAAACCTTATTGACAATGACGGATTTTTCAGGTCTTATCCCCACAAACATAATATGGACGGTTTTTTTGCCGCCCTCCTTAAAAAAGAAAAATGATTTAAATAGGGAGAACCAAATGGGATTAATAGCACCATCAATATTGTCATCCGATTTCGCCAGGCTGGGAGAAGAAGTCAGGGCCGTCGAAAGGGCAGGGGCTGATTATATCCACGTTGATGTAATGGACGGTCATTTTGTCCCCAATATCACCATAGGCCCATGTGTTGTTAAAGGAGTAAAAAAAGCAACAGGCCTTCCCCTCGATGTTCACCTCATGATCAATAATCCCGACATGTATATAAACGATTTTGCAAAGGCGGGAGCGGATATTATCACTGTACATGCAGAAGCGGTAAACCATCTTCACAGGTCTCTTCAGATTATACGCGATACCGGGTGTAAAACCTCCGTATCCCTTAACCCTGCCACCCCGCTTGATGCAATAGAGTATGTGCTTGAAGATCTGGATATGGTTCTTATCATGTCGGTAAATCCGGGCTTCGGCGGCCAGAAATTTATACGCGGTGTTCTGCCGAAGATTGAAAAACTTAAGAAAATGATAGTTGAAAAGGGCCTTGATATCAATATAGAGGTCGACGGGGGCGTTAACTCAAAGACCATAGGAGATGTTTCTGCCGCCGGTGCGAACGTATTTGTCGCAGGATCGGCAGTATTCAATACGGAGGATTATGCAGAGGCTATCAGGGTGCTCAGGGAAGGGATAAAAAGCTGAAAATAAAAACCGGATCATCATTTGCGCATATTCATTGCTCCTGTTCCTGATTTTATAAAAAACAGGGTAAAAAAGTTCATTTTACCCTTGATATTTTTAAGGGGTGCAATTATTATACGCACCTTAAAACTTTTCACGGAGAGATGGCCGAGTCGGCTGAAGGCGCTCGCCTGCTAAGCGAGTGTAGGGTGTAAAGCCCTACCGAGGGTTCGAATCCCTCTCTCTCCGCCATACAAATAACTCAATTCCACTTTTTGATGTCAGATTATACAGAGATTTTAACCCGTATCAATCAACAATCCGATCCTCCTGAAATACAAAGGAGATTTCCCCTTGAAAAATCATGAAAATAAAAACCGCATCCTGTTGAACCGGCTGAAGGCCAGGCTGACCCCCGATTCAACAGCGCTGATTATAGTGGATATGCAGAAGAGTTTCTGCTGTAAAGGCGGCAGCTTTGATAAACGGGGCTTTGATATCGAGCCGGCCCGGGAACTGGCCGGGAGGCTTAATATATTCCTGAAGGAGGCAAGGGAAGTCCTTAAACATATTGTACATCTGAAAATGATGAAGCTGCCGGAACTTTCATCCCCGGTAGTTGATGAACTTTACAAACGAATAAGCATCGAGAGATCCGTTGACCCGGAACTTGCTGAATTCTATGAAGTCATACCTCAACCGGGGGATGTGGTAATCCCCAAATACAAGTATTCAGGCTTTGTTTCCACATACCTCGATCAATACCTCCGATCGAAGGGTGTCAACACTTTGATAATAACCGGTATAGCCACGAACGTGTGCGTTGAATCCACGGCCAGAGACGGCTTCATGAGGGAATACCATATAGTGATACCATCCGATCTGACAGAAGGGACGAGTCCTGAGGCTAAACAATGGTCCCTTTTAAACATTGATATGTTTTTCGGGGAGATTGTATCCTCAAACGATATCCTCGATGCCTTGAGGTCCGCATAGCATTTTTTTTAATTTTTAATATTTCCCTTTACCGCCTGTCGCGGTCTCCGTGGTGCTCCCCGCCTTCATCATGATAAAAAAAATGTCTGCCTTCATGATCTCCTACGTTTCCGTGATCATGGGATCTGAATCTTCTGCCGTCGTGCATATATCCATGATCTGGCAATGAATCATGCCTGTGACCGCGATAGATGTGGTGGGGATAATGATAAAAACCGCCCGGAGGATGTTGCCAGTACGGATAATCTCCATAGTATCCATAATATCCATACCCCGGATACCAGTAAGGTCCTGTTCCTCCGTATATGTATCCCCTGTACAGATACCTCGATCCTCCTGAACCATACCCGCCAGTGGTAGCGCAGCCGGAGAATATCAAAAGAAGCGAAAGCAACAGACCTGTTATAATAAGTTTTGCTTTCATGTTTCACCTCACAGAAGGATATTCTTTTTAAACCGGATATTTTTTTCATTGATTTCCATAATCCGGTTCAACCTGTTAAGCTTTAAAAGTAAATAATATCAATATGTTATAATTATGAATAAATTTACTTCTTTATGTTTATTTTAAGCAGTCGCAGCGCAGAGTCAAGGTATGCATTTTCATTGGACAGCTTACAAAAATTATCCGGTTTTTAGGGTTTTAAATACAGAGAGAAAAGGGTAAACTGAAAAGATTAAAGACACGACCTGTTGTTTTCAGATCCTGTTGTTTTCAGATATTGCTTGTTTTGCACAAACGTTTTTCTTTGAACAGCAAGAGAGGATGTATATGACTGCAATGGACAGGAGAACCGGATTGTTTACGCAGGTGCGGACCTTCCCACGGGCATTCTGGATGCTCAATGTCATGGAGATGCTGGAAAGACTGGCATATTACGGTGTTCGAGTCGTTATACCAATTTACATCGCCCAGGCAGATGAGATCCACGGTCTGCATTTTACACAGATTCAAAAGGGTGAGATATTCATGTGGTGGGCCGTGGTGCAGAGCCTTGTGCCCATGTTTTCGGGCGGATTCGCGGACAGATACGGCTATAAAAAAACGATTGCCGTATCAATAGTCTTCAAGGCCCTGGGTTATATCCTGATGGCAACACAGAGAGCCTACTTCCCGTTTCTCATGGGGGCCGTTACCCTGGCATTTGGAACGGCTGTATTCAAACCGGGGATTCAGGGCTCCCTGGTACAGACCCTGGACCAAGAGCATTCGTCCGTAGGCTGGGGAACTTTTTATATGCTGGTCAATATCGGAGGATTTCTCGGACCGCCGCTTGCACACTTCCTCTACGGTATCTCATGGCCGACTGTTTTCTACGGATGCGCCGTTATCGTTTGCCTGAATTTCCTTACTCTTCTCACCTACAAGGAGATACCGGCTGGCGGGGAACAGAGCATGGGTCCGTTTGATATCATGAAAATGACCTTCAGAAATATTATAAAGCCGAAACTCGGGCTGTTTATTCTTATTATGTCCGGTTTCTGGCTGATGTTCATGCAGTTGTTCGATATGCTTCCGAATTTTATTGTCGACTGGGTGGATACATCCAGCCTTGTGACAAAATTCAACCTGCCAGGCTGGATGACTGTTGAAACTGCCCGTGGGACAATGATCACGCAGGAATGGATGATCAATGCCGATGCCGGCCTGATTGTTATCGCCGTTGTATTCGTATCCTGGCTTGTTTCAAAAATGCGCCGTGTGACATCGATTTTTATGGGAATCGTCATCTCATCCCTTGGACTTATCGCGGCTGGATTCACGATGAACGGGGCATTCGTCCTTTTAGGAATCATGTTGTTTGCAGTGGGTGAGATGCTGTCTTCGCCTAAGATGAATGAATATCTCGGGGTTATCGCGCCTCCAGGAGAAAAGGGACTTTATATGGGGTATGCGAATATCCCTCTGGCAGTAGGCTGGGGTTACGGATCGATCATGGGCGGTGAAATTTATAGCCGGATGGGTGATAAGGCCAATCTGGCGATTCGCTACATGCAGGATCATCTGAATATCAGCGGCGGGATTGTGAGGACTGACGCGTTTTCAAAACTGATGGAAGTGACCGGAAAGAACGCGGTTGACGCCACAAACCTGCTCTGGAACACCTATCGTCCGTATGAACTGTGGTATCAGTTTGCAGCGATCGGTATGGCATCCGCGATCGGTATTTTCATATACTCCATGGTTGTGAAAAGGAGTGAAGGTTCGATTTAAATCCATGGTTTACGGATGATAAACTTACAAACAATTCATATGGAGGTTTTTGTTATGATGAGATTTAGATTTAAAACAGTTTTTCTAACCGGGCTTCTTTTGATGTTTACTGCCTCAGCCTATTCCCGGGATATAATCAAACTGCCTGCCCCGCAAACCGAAGGAGGTATGCCCCTGATGCAGGCCCTGAAGGAACGTAAATCTGGCCGTGAATTCAGTTCAAAGAAACTTTCACAGCAAACCCTTTCCAACCTGTTGTGGGCTGCCTGGGGTATCAATCGTCCCAACGGCCATAGAACTGCCCCGTCTGCCAGGAACCTGCAGGATATTGATATCTATGTAGCAATGAGCGACGGCCTCTTTCTTTATGATGCAAAAGATAATGAGCTTAAAAAAATATTGAGCGACGACATTCGTGCTGCAACCGGGGTTCAGGGTTATGTAAAGGATGCGGCCCTTGACCTGATCTATGTCTCGGATCTTGCAAAGTTGAAGGTAACCGATCCCAAAGCAATTGAATTTTATACTGGCGCCCATACGGGTTTCATTGCCCAGAATGTTTATCTGTTCTGTGCATCTGAAGGCCTCTCAGCAGTGGTAAGGGGAAGCGTTAACAGGGAGGCACTGGCAAAAATAATGAAACTTCGGCCGGATCAAAAGATCACACTGGCGCAATCAGTGGGATATCCGAAGTAACCCCCTGCTCAATATATTATTAATGGATCAAAATACACGTGTTTTCAGTCTATGTGATATGGAGCCGAAATTACCCTAAGTATACGGAAAACAGGTTTCTGTATTTCCTTCTGCCGGCAGGCTAACAGGCTATTGAATCAACCCCATGCAATAAACGAAAGGCATCAGTATGTTAACAAAGAGACAGAACTTCATGGAAACGATCAGCGGAGGAAATCCTGACAGGTTTGTAAAACAGTACGAGCCGTTCGAATTTATTTTTGCAAACCCGGTTTCGACAGCTTATCCTTTTCCCGTCCCCGGCGGTCCGGAGGTAAAAAACGGATGGGGAGTTACCATAAGGTTCCAGAAAAATACACCCGGACCCTTTCCCGTACACGATGATGAACACAGGGTGGTAAAGGATATCACGAAATGGAAGGAAGTCGTCAGAGCTCCCAATCTTGACTATCCACAGGAGGCATGGGATCAGTTCAAATCCGCGGCAGAGGCAATCGACCGCAATGAACTGTTTGTAACCTGCCTCATTGCGCCGGGTGTATTTGAACAGCTCCATTACCTGATGGGCATGGAAGACTGCCTGATCAATTTCTACCAGGAACCCGAGGCAATGAAAGACCTTATTGATTACATAACTCAATATGAAGTTAAATACGCAGAACTGCTCTGTGAAAATTACCATCCTGATGCGCTTCTGCATCATGACGACTGGGGCAGCCACCGTTCTTCATTCCTGTCGCCCCAGATGTTTAACGAGTTTATTGTTCCTGCATACAAAAAAATATACGCGTTCTACAAGGCAAATGGCGTGGAAATCATCGTGCACCACAGCGATTCATATGCGGCCAACCTTGTTCCCCATATGATCGAAATGGGAATTGACGTGTTCCAGGGGTGCGTTACAACGAACAATGTTCCCGAACTGGTTAAAAAGTACGGAGAAAAGATTGCATTCATGGGTGATATCGACAACGGCGTGGTGGACTGTGCCGGATGGACACAGGAGCTTATCGAAAGAGAAGTAAGAAGGGCCTGTGAAAACAATGGTAAATTGTACTTTATTCCATGCCTGGCAGCAGGCGGTCCGGGCAGCACGTTCCCAGGGGTTTATGATGCAGTAAGTGCTGAAATAGACAGGATGAGCAAAGAACTGTTCTAAAAAAAATATCAGGGGAATAGTGATATCCCCTGATATTTTTTTAGAACCATCTTTGTCTGAACCTGAAAAAAGGTCCTTTTATGCTCCCGAAATCATTAATGGTTTCATCATAAAATCCGTTTCTGTTGATATTATGAAAATCCTTTACCGAATCATGCACACTCTTTCCAGCAATTATGCACCTATTCCTCCCAGGATTGTCAAAGATGCAATCAGGGCTATCAGAATTTCAGGATAAATTATGATTAGTAAGCCGGATAAAATCAGGATTATTCCCGGTAAATAGTATTTTATTCCTTCCATTTTTTCTCACCTTCCTGTCAATAATACCTTTTGAGTAAAAGATAATCACCTGAACGCTTTATTCAATACAGGGATAACCCGTCCTGTCTGAAGAGAGTTACTGAGGGATATTCATACCAGTAAATTGTTTCTAATATAATGCAATTTTTCTCGGAAAATACAAATTCTACCCCATTTCTTTACACAGGTACCAGTGTTATGATAATTAAAAAAATTATCCTGCATCCTTGGTTGTGGGGATATGTTGTCCTTCTGTTTTATAAACGCTATGTTTCATTGAATCTGTTTAGTGTAGATGCAAGAGGAGAAGACTCGATGCCGTTTATTACCATTTCCCAAAGAATAGGCTCTGGTGGAGAGGCTATCGCCAGGCTGGTTGCCGATGGCCTTGATCTGAAACTTTTTGATGACGACAGTCTCCAGCAGGAAGCCCTTAAAAGGGGTATTCGACATGATGGTATAGAAAATTTTGATGATAAGATACCGGGCCTTTTTGATCGTCTGCTGAGTAAGAAGCCCAAAATTTATTTAAACTATCTGGAATCGATCGTATATGAACTTGCCAAAGAAGGAGAAGGGGTTTTCATCGGCCATGGCAGCCAGATTCTGCTCCGCAAATTCGGTTGTGCACTTCATGTCCAGATTCATGCCGGGGAAGCTCTCCGCATAGATAATCTGATGAAGCAGAGACAAGTCAGCCGGGATGTCGCGCAAAATTTTGTACAAAAAGCAGATCATGAACAGGATGGTTTTTTCCATTATGCTTTTCACAAGGACTGGAAAGACGAATCTTTATATGACTTTGTGATCAACACGCAGAAGATCGATTATGAGCTGGCGTCGAGAATGATTATAGATGCCTATCAATATTCCATCACGGCATGCAGCCTGGATGCCCTGGACATGATAGACGAGTTATCGCTTAAAAGAGAGATAAACGCTGTGCTGCTGAAAAACAGTATACAAACAAAATGGCTCGATATCGAAGTGCATGCAAAGGGCATGGTTGCAATCACGGGTTACATATATTCACAGGAAGAAAAGGACAAGCTGCTCACGAGCATCAGGTCAATACACGGTGTTACGAATGTAACGGAAGAGGTCGTTATACTGTCCCATATGTCATAATCCGCTGATAATCAGCGCCTGGAATGAATGCTTTTCAACTTTATCTTTCATCCCGCGGGGGCGATAAAATCAATTTATTAAAAAACAAATCAATGCACAGTAACCGAAAGCCCCAAATCCTCCAGAAGTTTTTTCAGTGACCGGATTTTTTCATCCGAAGGAACCGGTGCTTCCAGCACCTTATGGTCATTGCTTATCCTCTGATATTTCATTACTCCCATATTGTGATAGGGAAGCAGCTGTATGATTGTTACTGCATCTCCCAGTGATTTACAGAACTCACCCGTCTCCCTGATGTTTTCTTCTGTGTCATTAAACTTCGGGATTACCGGTATTCTCACCTGAAGTTTACCACCGGCATCCGCTATCCTCTTTGCATTTTCCAGTATTCTTTCATTCGGGACGCCAGTGACTGCCCTGTGCTGATCACTCTTCATATGTTTTAGATCATACAGGAAAAGGTCAGTATATGGTAATACCGCGTCTATATTCTGTGGGCTTGTAAACCCGGTTGTGTCCACTGCCGTATTAATGCCTCTTTTTTTTAGGGCCTTTAAAAGTGCAAGGGTAAATTCAGGTTGTGAAAGGGCTTCTCCTCCTGAGATTGTAACCCCGCCGCCCGACTGCTCATAGAATGGCATATCTTTGCTCACTTTTTCAGCAAGCTCTTCCACTCCATAATCGGTTCCGCACATGAAAAGGGCATCAGGATAGCAGACTGCTGCACAGGCCCCGCAGTTATCACATATGCTCCTGTCAATATGAACGTGCCTGACATTTTCTTTTGTTACCATGTGCTGGATTACAGTGCCCGGAGTGATTGCCCCTTTAGGGCAGGCAGAAAGGCATTTTCCGCACTTTTCGATGCCTATGCATCGCATGGAAATCCAGCTTAACTGGGAATGAAACTGCTGTGATTCCGGGCTGTGGCACCATGGGCATCTTAATGGACAGCCCTTTAAAAAAACCGTTGTCCGTATACCCGGGCCGTCCTGTACTGAAAAACCCTGAATGTCGTATACTTTTCCGGTTAAATTATTATTCATGAACTTTAAAATCCTTTTTATATATTCACCGCCCGTTTGCCTCGCTCTCTAGAGACGCATAGGACGCTTAGAAAAGCTTTTATTTTAGTTATATTTTCTTTTTGTTTTTCTCTGTGGACTCTGTGAGAGAAAGGTTTTTAGTTTTTATTGCAGGTTTTCTCTTTCCTGTATCCTCTTTACTCTTTTCTAATGTCGTTTTCTATCCTAAAAACTGAACTCCGTCCTTTTGATAATATCTTCCTGGCTTTCCTTGAATAGTTCAACAAAGTATGCACTGAATCCTGCAATGCGAACCACCAGGTCCCTGTAATCCTCGGGCTTTTCCTGGGCCTTTCTCAGTACCTCTGCACTCACAACATTAAACTGCATCTCCATACCGCCCAGGCCGAAGTAGGTCTTGATCAGGGCCTTAAGTTTTTCTTTTCCACCTTCGTTCCTCAGGGCTGTAGGATGAAACCGGAGATTTAAAAGCGTTCCATTACCGAATTTTTCCTGATCAATAGCTGAAACAGACCTTATTGTTGCAGTAGGCCCGTGCTTATCAAGCTGCTGTACAGGAGATATGCCGTCGCACAGGGGTTCTCCCATTTTTCTGCCGTCAGGCGATGCAGCAGTCATCATCCCAAAAACGATATGTGCTGTTACCGGGTAGAGCCCTGCAGAATATCTGCCCCTGGGGCCTGTAGCGGAGTTGATAGCGTTTGCATATGTATCAGATACCCATGTTGCGAACTGATCCACATACTCGTCACCGTTTCCGTAATGGGGCGCCTCGTTTAATATCTGCTGCCTGAGGTCTTCTTTGCCTTCCCAGTTTGTCATGATTGCATCATAGAGTTCTCTGGCGCTTAAAAATTCTTTATCATATACCATGTATTTAACAACAGCCAGACTGTCAGTGATGTTGCCGATTGCAATGCCGGCATTTCCGGTTGAGTTATACTTTGCCCCGCCTTTCATGACATCTTTACCCTTTTCCATGCATCCGTCTATCGTAGCCGATGCAACAGGAAGCGGCATATGTTCCGACGCAACATATTCATATGTGTTTACAAGGCTTACATGCCAGTTGGCAAAATATTCTATCTGTTTTTTTACGGCATCAAGAACCTCGTCAAAGGTCTTCATCTCGTAGAGGTATCTTGTCGGAAGGCCTGTCTGCCCGCCCAATTTACCATCGGGGCCTGGCATTGGATTATACCCGTTGTTGACTGCAAGTAAAAATGCATTGAGCAGATTAAAAAAAGATTCTGTCCCTGTCCCTCCGGGGCTGGCCCATTCGTCCCCGCAACTCTGCGGTTCAACACACCCGATGAGACAGTAGTTTCTGGCGCTTTCAATGGGTAATCCCCTTGCCAGTAAAGCAGGAATAATGATGTCATCACTTTCGAAGGTTGGCACTCCTCCTGCGATCTGCGTAGACTCAATAGCTGCATCCCATAGCGCGTCAGGTGTTCCCTTGTGTATTCGCAATGACTGGGGCGGATCGTGAAGTACGAGCCGGTCGGCAGATTGAAGCATCATATAGGTTACTGTATTTGTGGCGTCTTCGCCATCCTTTGTAACACCGCCCAGGGTCATCAACTGCCCGCTTGTATAACCGGGGCTGGATTTGGTCGCCATCTCCGGCCATATCTTGTTCATCTCGGCTACTTTGAGATAGAACAGGTCGAGGAGTTCCTGTGCCTGGTCATGGGTGAGTCTTCCCGCTTCAATATCCGCATCATAGAATTTACCCAGGTACTGATCGATTCGTCCAAAGGAAATACCATGAAGCTGTCCATCGAGGCAGAGACATATCTGGTAAAGGTATATACACTGGATCGCATCATGTAATGTACTGCATGGATTTTCCATTATCCGGTTCAGGCTGTCAGCCATGCGTTCCAGTTCTTTTTTTCTTTCAGGGTCGGTTTCCACGGCGGCCAGTCTTTCGCACTCTTTTGCGTATCTCTTTGAGAAGGTAATGATGCCGTCACATACAAGGGTAATTGCCCGGTAGAAGTTGTATTTGTATACGCTGTCCCCGAACATTACTCCTTCAAGTTCATTCATCTTTGCCCTGGCTTCTTCCCTTATGGCGCCAAAACCTTTGTTAATGGCTTTATCAAA
Source organism: uncultured delta proteobacterium (assembly GCA_963815145.1). Lineage (GTDB taxonomy): Bacteria > Desulfobacterota > DSM-4660 > Desulfatiglandales > HGW-15 > JAAZBV01. The sequence goes on along the minus strand of CAWFFS010000010.1, from coordinate 175,759 downwards.
ATTAGCTACAAAATGGCCAACAGGCGACCGGCAGTTATTTTTCAAGCCAAAGTGTGTTACCCCGTTTCCAGCAGCTTTCTTATATCCCTCGGGTATATATTCATCCACCTTTGCGCTCAGACACTCCTTGCGCCAGAATTCTCCGGTATTGAGTACATATTCGGCATCTTTTTCATCGATATCATAGGGATCAGTATCCCTTGTGGGAATGGTACCGGCCTTTAAGTCATCCAGAAACCATCCAAATGAGATTTCAGGGTAAAGTGCACAGCATCGGTAGGATGTTCCCTGCCATCCGACAATGACTTCATCTTCATTTATCAGCAACGGAAGTTTTTCACACAGGTTTTTAAAATTTTTAGCCCTTTTAAGGATTCCCTGGAGCTGTGGATTTTCCAGATAAAACTCAGTGACTATTTTATAACGTGCAATGCATACCCTTGGCCTGGTAGTGCGGTATTTTTCCCGTATCTTTGCTACCCTTGGTGTAACAGGGTTCAGTGTGTACATAATTCCTCCTGCACTGGAAATTCTAATTATTTAGAATAGTTAATTCTACAATTTAAGTCATAGACTATTTAGAGTCAAGCTATGATTAAAGGTTTTTCCAGTGGATTATCAAGGTATCACAGCCTGCAATATCAAATATTCAATAAATCAGCGACATTTACATCAATTCCAAGTATTCCCTTGAAATCTTTGGATATGTCATATATCGGAACAGAAACTGTAAAACAAAAATTCTCCGTTGCCGACGATCTGTACACCTTTGATATGTAGGGTTTCCCATTTGATTTTGGTACTGAAAACCAGTCTTTATGTGACCAGTTTTCATTAATCCCTTTTGAATTACCCTCTTTATATGCCTTTTTGGAGTAAATATTTCCGGTTGTTTGTATCCCTTTTTCATTGGTTAAATAAACCAGTTCTATAAAAGGATTTTCCTGAATTGCCTTTTTCATAATTTTTTCCTGCTTATCCCTGTCGTTTGATTGTATTTCAGGAAGGGCTGATAGTTTTTCAGCAAGCGATTGGGCTTTTTTATGATTGGAGAGATGAAATATCCCCGTATCGACAATGATTTGATCACATATTTCGTTGATATTTTTTGCTATTTTAAAGAGTGTTTTGCTTTCGGCAGACTGGGATTTCAATGAAGCCTCAATAGATATAATCTCATTTGTAACGGATTTCACATCTTGATTCTGGTTAGTTGTTGAAGTATTTATCTTTCTGATATTCTCCGAGAAAATTGAGAATTTTTCATATACCTCTGCAAGTGATGTATTTGAAGAGTTTATTACTGTTTCACCTGTGTCAACGTTATTAGCCACGAGATCAACCGCCGCTACAGTATCATTCACCTTCTGCTGAAGGATACTCAGCTTGGAATTGATATCAATAGTTGCATCCTTTGTTTGTTTTGCAAGCTGTCCCATTTCTTCGGCAATAACAACGAATCCTTTACCTTGTGCTACGCTCCTTGATGCTTCTATCCTGGCATTAAGACTCAAAAGGTTGGACTCATCGGATATGTCATTAATAAACTCAATAATGGAACCTATTGAATGTGCATTTTCGTTCAATACCTTAATTACTTCAACCAGATCTCCTACAATATTTTTTATTCCGTTAATCTGCTGTAGTGATTTGTCGCCAAGCGACATAGCGGTCTGAACATCTTTCTCAATACTGTTGGCAGTTTCGGTCAATGTTCTTATGCTTTCAGTGACTCTTTCAATTCGTCCGGCCATATTTATACCGGCTCTGGAAATCTCTATGACGTTTTGCTCCTGGATTTCACATTTCGTTTTAAATGTTCCGGCTACCTGTAACAGTAACGGCGCATTCGAGGCCAGTATTACTACGCTTTTCAATATGGATGTTATATAAACATTCAATTTGTTGAAAACCGAATTAATTAGGATAATAGGACGGCTCAGGAACAGGTCGGCTGGCAATGAGAACTGTTCGGATAAATTCCATGTTCCACCCAATGTCCGGTTGATAGGTTCAATATATTTTGCTAAAAAATATTTCTTTTTTGATTTGCTCATAAAAAACATTTTGAATGATATCCTTTCCATTTATTAACAAAATAATCCGCAGATCAGAATGGGATAAAGTATCCCTTGCTGATATTCCATTTTAATTTTTATCTGAATAATTAATAATATGTATTCACAGGAAAGATATTTATTCCCTACAAAAAAGTAATACATAAAAAAATATTCTTCAAAAATGTATAATTGACTATGTTTTATAAACTGTTGCCCTGACTTAAAACTACTCGCAAATAATTTGAATTACATGTTATTTATATAATTCCCTACAGACTGACAAATATGATAGCTGTGAGAAAGGTAAAATAGCAATAACCATGCCGGTATATTAATTTTAGAATTCCGCTTTATTTTTAACATCGGAGTGTAATAAAATATAAACTTACATATATTTTTTTGATTTATCTTCGGCTCATAAATAAAAGGAGGGTAACAGTGGCCCGTACAATAAAATGGATTTTTGGGATAATTGCAGGGGTAGTTGTTTTATGTATTATCGCGATAGTAATAGTTATTTCCAGTTACGACTTTAACAATCTTAAACCTGTTATCTCTAAAGCTGTTTATAATGCAACCGGCAGGGAGCTTTCGATAGGAAGCAATATCGATCTTCATATCGGTTTATCGCCGTCACTTGTTCTATCCAATGTTTCTTTCCAGAATGCAAAATGGGGTTCCAGAAAAGAGATGATAAAGGTAGGCAGGTTTGAGGTCAAGGTTGCGCTGCTTCCCTTAATAAGGGGAAACCTCGATGTCAAACGTTTTATACTGGAAAATCCTGACATCCTGATCGAGACAAGTAAAACCGGCAAAACCAATCTCGAATTTAAAACGCCTGGACAACTTCCTGCGACCAAAAGCAAACCGGTAGCCACAGAAAAAGAAAAGGTTAAACTTCCTGCGCTTACACTCAATGAATTTGAAATAGTCAACGGCACACTCACCTACAGGGATGACAGAACAGGAAAGTCAGAAACTGTCACACTTAAAAAACTCACGGCAGGTATTCAGGGCCTGGAGAATCCGATAACATTTGATCTAAGTGGCGTGTACAATGATGAGCCGTTCGGGCTGTCAGGTACAATGGGGAGCATCAAGAGTTTTAATGATCCTGAAGTTGAATGGCCTGTGGATGTAACAGCCAAGGCTTTTGGTACGAATGAAAGCATTAAAGGAATAATTAAAAACCCATTGGAACAAAAGGGAATAAATATTGATTTTTCTGCGAAAATAGATGACTGGAATAAGCTTGCAAAAATTGCAGGCCAGGAAATACCGGTAAAGGATGCATTAAGTGTATCCGGGAATATTGTCGATTCTGCCCCTAAAAAGTATCAGATAAGCAGCCTGAAAATATCACTCGGAAAAAATCAGATAGATGGTTCAGTTGGAATGAACCTGGCCGGCAAGGTCCCGTTTATAGATGCTGCACTATCTTCAAAGGTACTTGATCTCAAGTCATTGATGCCTGAGAATAAAACTCCTGAAAAATTTGCTAAAGCAGAAAACAAAAAGAATACTCCTGAAAAAAATGCAAAAATATTTCCAGCAGACCCTCTCCCGCTTGATTCCCTGAAGCTTGTTGACGGCAGGTTCAAGATTCGTTTTGACAAAATAATAATGCCGCAGGTTGTGATCAATAACCTGGCAGTTGATACAACTATGAATAAGGGTAACCTTACAGTGAAACCTTTTAGAGCGGATATTGGTGGAGGTAGTGTCAACCTTGAAATGGGACTTCTCTCAAAGGGGAGTACTGCCGACCTCTCAACTGTTGTTAATGTCAAGGATATTGAAATTGCCGATATGCTGAAGGAAGCAGCAAGCAATGACTCGCTTGAGGGAAACATTAATGCAGATATAGATGTTAAAGGCCATGGTAATTCTGTTGCTTCAATAATGGCCGGGTTGAATGGCTTTACACGCGTTATAATGAGTGATGGAAAAATTGATAATAAAATTATTGATAAGCTTGGCGGTGATATGAGTAAAAATATCATCAGGCTTTTAAACCCGTCAATCGATAATAAGCAATATACTGTTTTTAAATGTATGGTCGTCAGGTTCGATATAGTGGATGGAATAGCCGATGCAACAGCTTTTGCGCTTGATACGAGCATGATGAGTATAATAGGGGAGGGGAACGTTAACCTGAAGACAGAAACGCTTGATTTATCCCTTAACCCATCCACAAAAGCCGGTGTGGCCGGTTATAACCTGAATATTGGCGAATTGGCACAGCCCTTTAAATTAGGCGGTACTCTGGCGAAACCATCTCTGGTTATTGACAGGCAGAAAACTGCGATTGCAATCGGAAAGCTGATTGGTGAAAAATTCCTTTCCAAATCATCCGGAAGTTCAGCGAGCCCTTCGACGAAAGGTGAAGAGGTAGATGTCTGTGCGGCAGCACTCCAGGCAGCAAAGACAGGAGTTAAAATGACCGTTGGCAATGGTTCTGCTGCAAAGGCAAAATCTCAACAGGCAACGCCTCAAAAACTGCTTGAGGATGTCGTTAAAGATCCGAAAAAGGCGCTTGATAGTTTATTTGGAAAATAGTTATTAAGGTTGTGCTACTGGATTCCACGGTCAAGCCGGGGAATCCAGTAGTTTTTAACAGCTTTGGATATCAATAATTAACAAAAGTCAACAACTGTACTTTATTGGATTTCACAATATAACAATGTCTATATTATCCTGAAATAACAAGTTATTCCCATAATACATAGTATCAATTATAACTGCGAAACTTTAGTTATTGTCTTTATTCTTGAGATAATTGTTATAAAATTGCATGATACTTAGATACGCATTACGCCTATTGAGATCATGGGAGATAATTTTTTAAAGAAATATAACAAAACAGCAAGCCTATGACATCAAAAAAACTTGTTCACATGCTTAACATTATTTCAGGAGAACTTAATGAAAGGCAAATCCCTTATGCTTTAATAGGTGCATTGGCTCTAGGCCTTTATGGCTCTCCGAGATTTACTGCGGATATTGATTTGCTGACTGAATACTCCTACTGTGATCGCATAATTCCCATGATGGAAAAATTAGGGTACACATGTTTTCAGAAAACAAAGTCATTTGCACAGTTCGATTCGGAACTTGGCGTTTTGGGAAAAATTGATTTTATGTTTGTTTCTACTGCTGAAGGAAAGGATATTATTAAGCGAAGTGCTTTGCTTGATGATGAACTTTTGGGCCTGCACCATGTTGTTCAGCCTTCAGATTATATAGGATTAAAATTGCTGGCTATAGCCAATAACCCGGCTCGTTCCTTCAAAGATGATGGTGATATAATTCAGTTGCTCCAGGTTGCCGAAAAAGGATTATTACCGCAGGCCTTTGCATTACCTGATAGGGAGAGGATATATTATTATGCAGATCGTTTCGGTCAAAGAGAAGAGATAGATAATATTTTCAGAAAGCTTAATGACAAAGAGAACCCTGAAGGCAGCTTTGAACTATGAAAATAGATGAGAGAGAATAAAACGCGATAGAAGGCTTATCATGGAAATGATAGATGCCTCCTGGGAGCTTGCTGAAAAAAAAGGCCCTCACCCGCTGGAACCCGGCTGTAACTGCATTGTGTGTATCAATAAGCGGAAAAGAATTGTTGATGATGCGGAGAGGATACCTATATATGAACTATAATAGGGTGGGTCAGAAAAAAATGTAATTTAAGAGCGGGTAAAATGCCATCTGCGCTGAAGCTATGGCTACCCAGTGAAGCGGTTTAAACTACAGACTAATGTTTATGACAATATGGGCGAATTCGCGATACTGCGGGTAAAGAATCTGCTTGCAAAGCTGGATTCTATCAGGAGAAGCAGTGGCTGGGGATCGGACATTTCAGAAGGATCAATCGACCTGTCCCATAAATTTATGGGACAGAACCCCGCAGTAAGTGATAAAGTTAGGCGCAATTAGATGTGAAAAAAGCGGCGTAAAAGCATTTGGCAACTCTCACATTACAGACAATACCTCATTAATGTCTTTGAAAACAAGACTAAAAAATATTTTTTAAACTGAACCTGCCTGATCAGGCAGACTGATCCTGTGAGACTTTAATTTTAACCTCTATAAAATAAAAACATATTTTGATAACTAACTACTCTCTTTTCTGACACCTCCCCTGAAAGCTAAATGGTAACCTCTGTTCCTTTATAAGCTTATTCATAAATATGACACCGGGAAGCTTCTCCATGGCCTCTTTTATCCTCCTGTAGGATGGGTGGATGTATGGTTCAGTGCTCCTGGAGGATGCGTGCCCCATTAAACTCTGTATCACAAGCATGTCCACATCCTTGTCATTGAGATGCGAAGCAAAGGTGTGACGCAGGGTGTGGCAGGTCACATTAAACCTGACTTTAAGGTCACAGGCATTAACCAGTTTTTTAAAATTATCCTCCATGGTTCGTATGGCAAGCCTGTTGCCCTTTTTGGATATGAACAAAGCTTCTGTTCTAGAGCTGTTGTAAAAGTGTTGCCGGATGGCGAGATATTCTGAGATTACATTGAACATCTCATCAATAAGATGCAGATCTCTTACCTTGTTACCCTTGCCAATGATATAGAGAGTTTTCTTTTTAAGGTCTATGCTGTCTAAATTCAGGGCATGTACCTCCCCTACCCGTAATCCGGTAAGATACATCATGGCATAGATGGCATAATCCCTGAGACCTATACAGTTACTCCTGTCAATGGAGTCGAAGAGCTTTTTAAGTTGATTATGTGTAAGGGCATTTGGACGGTTCCGGTATCCTTCCCTTATCTTAAGAACATCATAAAAGGGAAGCTCATCAGAAAAAGGAACACCCCTGAGCCTTGCATAATGAGAGAAACTCCTCAGTGTATATATCTTGCGATTAATAGATTTTCCACTGTTCCTCCTATCTCTTTTGAGGTAAAACTGATAATCCATTACAGAAGGACCGTCTATCCGGTCGTAACCCCTTTTATCCATAAACCCTTTAAAAAGTCTCAGGTCGGCCCTGTTGCTTTTTATTGTCTGGTCACTGACCTCATAAACTGTCTTCCTGTAATCCATAAATGCATCTATATGCTCAAAAAATGCCTTTGCCTCTACTGCTGCCATAACGCCCTCCCGCTTAGAGTCAGCAGGGTAAGTGCTTCCTCTTTAAAGGCATCGGATACCTTTATATATACCGATGTCTCTGTCTTTCTGTCATGACCCATCATGGCCTGTATGGCCTCAACAGGAACACCTGCATGGTACATCTCAGTGGCAAAGGAATGCCTTAACACATGGGGTGTTATTCTTTCCTTTATTCCGGCCTCTTTACAGTACTCCTTAATTTTTTTCTGGACCCGGTTGTTTGATATGGCCTTTCCGCTTTCTACAGGAAAAAGGGGATCTTTCTTTTTCTTTGGCGATTCCTCATGTGACAGATAGTCCATAAGGTTATCGTAGAGTTTACCCACCACAAAAAGCGCCCTCTGCTTTTTGTTTTTACCCCTTACCCTTAATAACCCTGTCCTGTTAAGAGGTTCATGATAAGGCTCAAAGGACCCTACCTTTAACCCGGTAAGTTCACTTATCCTTAAGCCCAGCGCCCACAGCATGGAGATTATCATGTAGTTCCTTTTTCCTATCCAGGTGGACTGATCAACTGCTTCCAGCAGCCTTTCCACTGTTGCCTCGCTAACAGGCATCACATTGCTGTTTCTCCTTTTTATAAGCGCAGGTATTGCATCGGCTATATCCCTTTTAACTATCTTCATCTTATAAAGCATGGCATAGAAGGTCCTTAAGGCCGACCTGTGATGCTCCAGCCTGCTGAAACTGACCCCGCGACCCTTAACCTTTTCTATCCACTCACATAAATGATCCCCTTCAGCCTTAACCGGCGAGAGATGGTATTTTACTTTAAGCCAATCACTGAACATGACTATGCAGTTTACATAGGTTTCTACTGTCTTTTCCGCAAAGTCCAATACCTTTTTCAGCTCATACTGATATTCTTCTATAAGGCCTGTCATCTTTTATCTCCTTTCATATAGGGGTGCATCCTCATATAAACCGCGTATTCTTCAGGGTTAAGGTGGGTGTACTGATCTGTATTCTTCCTCCACATATGCCCCAGTACATGCTGTGTGATCTCGGGTCCTGATACCCTGTTCAAATGTGTTGCAGCAGTATGCCTGAACAGGTGGGCATGAAGATGCTTTTCTATGCCGAGGTTCAATGACGCTTCTCTCAAGATATCCTGCACTGTCCTGGCGGATATCCTTTTCCCCCTCTTTGATAAAAACAATGCTCCTTCTTCCTCACCATGTATCTTCATATATCTCACAAGGACATTGCACAGAACTCCGGGTATTATCACAGGCCTTTCCTTAATCCCCTTTTCTTTCACCCATAGTAAGCCTGCCTCAATATCTATATCCTCTGCATTTAAAAATATAACCGAACTTAACCTCAGCCCCAGAAGCCCAAGTATCATGATGATAACAAGGTCTCTCTGTCCTTTGTAATCTGTCGCTTTATCGTTAAAGTATTTTAGAAGACTATTGTATTCCTCAATAGTTAAATACTCAGGTATTTTTTTTTCTATCTTCGGGTAGGGAATGGGCTGGGCTATATTTTCTTCAACCAGGTCCTTCAGCTCAAGATAATGATAAAACTGATGTAAACTCCAGATACGAAACTTCCTTATATGCTCCGATGGATTTTTGTAATCCCCCACAAACTCCCTTATGTGAAGGTAGGTTATATCTTTAATAGTCTTGGCCGGGGTTGTCTTTACATATTCGTTAAACTCTCTAAGTCTGGTCCTGTAACTTTCAATTGATTTATCAGCAAATTTTGTTATCCTGCTGTAATCCAGAAAATCCCTTATAAATTTCTCTAGCATAGGGGGCTCCTTTCTTTTTTGGGAGAAAAAGTTAAAACTTATCGTTTGGGAGTTCCCTATGCTTTTACTATATTTTCAATACTTTATAAATGCTCCTCTTTCCTCACTGCGGGGTTTGGGGGTTAGAAACTGATAAACCAATTTAGCAGGCATAAATAATAAAATGGTAATAAGATATCCTATTCTATGCTCAACCTGCCGTACTGCCCATACGTTAAGAGTTGGTGTTGGTCATAGCGAATCACAGGAACATTCATTCCCATGCACTCAGTGTGGTGAAGAAATTATCATTCGATTGGTAGCTGATTATAAAAATATTTCAACAGATATAGTTTGCATTGAAAATTGTGTGCCAAGTGATTCTGAAGGTACGATTGTAAACCTTCACCCTGAGTATTCTATCCCATCTGATCAAGTTCATAAGGATAATGTCTTCCCATGGCTTGGGGACATGCATGAAATGGCAAATGTTGACCAAATCAAATATGATCAATTAGGAATAAACACAAACATTGATTATAATAAACTCAAACTTCACCATCAAATGTATGGCGCCAGCAGCTTTCTTGTAGAGGAATGGAAGGATCTTAAGCGCTCCTGGTCCTTAAAAAACAATATAAAGGGGTCAAGTCTCCTAATAGCTCATGGGATTATAAGTAATGAATAGGGTTAAAAAATAGTTGTAAATTGATAAAATATCGAAGATAAAAATAAGTAAAAATGAGCAAAACACATTAATGAGCTAAACGGAGATTTGACCCCTTTAAAGGGAAGTTTACGACTATGCAACTATCAATAGGTGTAGAATTTTGGGAGAACTTAGTTTACATGAACTTAGACTACCCTCAAGCTATATCCAAAGTCTTGATATTATGCGATTTGAGGAAGGTATCTCAGGTAAAATAATTAGCAATATCGTTGCAAGGATAATGATCAGTGTATTTGTCATGCTACCGGCTGTTTATATGGTAAGAGAGTCAATAATCAATTTCCATACATTTGGGGCATCAGATATTATAAGCGTTATTTCATCGGGTCTAGTCATTATCATGTGTTGTAGCGGTTTTATAATTATCATTCTTACTTCTAAAATAAAGGCTTAACATCACAATTAAGTGCGACTAGCTGGTTTTTCTTGCAGATTGAAATCCAGCAGTATCAATGGTCTTTGTACTTTAACGACCATCATTACCATTAACCCGCTAGCCCCTTATTGTGGGCGTTGGCGTGCTGGAAAAGCAGAATAAAAAGAAGGCCATAGTGACAGAGAGAAGTCAGTTACCAATAACATGTAACTCAAGGGCGCGAGAATTGATTTAAAAAGAAAAAGGTAACAAAAAACAAAGGAAATCCATTCCCCGGAAATTCCTTTGAAATTAAAATAAAAATACTTGTCCGCCTTTGGTGGAATATAGTAAAAAGAAGCATCCAGAAACACAGTATTCAAAAAGCACCAAGTCTTTAAAAGTCAGTAATAGAAAGTAAGCAGTCAAAAACAAATTAAACAGGTTGGCGGCAGCCAACAAGTCACTAAACAAGGACAGGCTGGTTTTTCTTGCCGAACCGAACCGCAAAGGTTCGCGAAGTTATATAATGCAACAAGCTTCAAAGGTATGCCCCGCCTGCCTGTTAGTGTCGTCGTTGTGTGTAAAACATCCTTCACTGAATGTATAATTTTAAAAAAGGATTCATCATGATTTCAAAAGCTCCAAACGAAGAAGAAAGAAAAAAACTACAGAAAATAGTTAAATTTAATAATCTCATTCCCATCTATATTACTAGCTTTCTGTGCCTTATTAGTATTATTAATTTTTTCTTAAAGAAAAATCCGATATTATGTTCCATATTAGCCATAGCAATAATACTAACAATGATATTGTTATTACTGATTTCTGTATTAAATAAATGTCCAAGGTGTTCTTCTTGGGGGACACCTGTTACTGGTGGTAACTGTCCAAAATGTGGTTTGCATTTGGATCCTTCGGAAAATGGAAATAAAAAAACACACAACCAATCAATAAACCCGACCGGGCGATAAAACGCCGCCCGGCCGGTTATCGTGTCGTTATTTCACTGAAAGAAATGGATGCAAACAATATAAAATCCGATTTTTTAAAGCTTGCTACAAAAACATTAAATAAAAATGCCGAACGCAAAGAGTTATTTTTGAAGTTTTGGGATTCAGGTGAGCTTAGGTCAGCATACTTATTTTTACAGAAGGAAATCGATGAAAAGAATATAATATTAACTCCTGAAGAAGATAAAATAGATGAGGAATTTTATTGGTTGTTTATAAATTAAAAGAAATAACCATTCATTCAACGTGACGTGCTTACTATCTTGCCAAATCGAACTTAAAAGGTTCGCAAAGTTCATACTTCTAAGAGCCTTTATTGGCAGGCATCGCACGCTCGTTAATTCTACGTTAGGTCAAAATAATGAGATCACAATTAGATATTTTAAATTACATATATTGGTTTATTGAAGCAGTTGTATTTAAAGATGGCGAGTTATTCATCCGTTTAATAGAGGCATCTGTTAGTGATCGAAAAGAAGATATAGAAATTACTAAAAAAGCAACGATTAAAGACGTTTATCCAATTGAACCAAATGAAAACAGTAGAAAATATACTGTGCATTTTAATGATGTCGTTTTGTACCAAGCATATGACGAATGTAGTCATTTGGAAGAGGATGGGGAATGGGATGATGGTGTAATTTCAGTATGTAAAAACACTAAACTCATACAATATATTAAAGACAACACTTTGATATTTGATACCACTCCGGGTGAATTAGTGCATTATTGCGTCAAGACAGCTGAAGAGTGGTATCATGTTATATCAAGAGAAGCACCTAAAGTATATGAAACAGAGACCTAACCCTAAGTTCAAGGGGACCCGGCTACTATATCGCCGGGCGAGCAGAGTCAATATTATCAACTATCTTAGGAGCATGAGGCTACTTGCGATAAAACCGCCGGGCTCCTTAACTTCACCGTTCTGTGCAAAGAGAATTTAATGGAAGTAACAAAAAAGAAAAAGAAGAGACGCGCTGAAGGTAAAAGTTGGGTAAAAGAATATAAAGGCAATAATATCCTTCATGACTACAAGCGCAAATTTAAAATACAATTAATTGCGGCAATTAATGATCTCCAGTCTTTAGGTGTTCATCTTAATGAAGCGGAGGTCGCTCGGATAAAACTTGAAAGACATTACAATGGTGAACAACAAATCAATAAGAAAACTCAGGAATATTTAAAATCTATTATTAGTGGGAATAATCGTGGCTTATACTGAGCACAGAACAAACGCATTTACTAAGACCGGGCTTTTTTTTTGCCATTTTTTAAACATTTATCAACTATAAACCTTCGTGCATTTAACATGGTCAGTTGGTATGCACCGCCCGGCTTGTAATGCACCACGTTATGTTTTTAATTAAGGAGGTAAAACATGAATCGTAATCGAAAAATGTTTCTGTTTGTACTATTTATCTTAATGTCCCTATTTTTTAGCTCATCTGTCCTTCAGGCCAATAATTCAAAAAATGAGAAACAATTCATTACACAAGAACAAGCAGCAACGCATGCTGCAAAACTCGCCAATGATAAGTGTCAAAAAGATTTTGGCATGTCGCCATTTAAACCTGATTCATATAAAGCTGAATTATTAAATTCAAAATGGATCTGGGGGAAAATTAGTCCCAAAGGTATTAATGGTTACTCAGCAAAAGTTGAATTTAAAAAAGATGGTTCTGATGAAAAGGTACAAGTTGCTTTTCATACCGATGCAATCCAAAGAGAACCAGAGTTGCATAAGGTACCAATAGATATAGAAACTGTACTACCAAAAAAATAAAACATAACAAAAGTTTCAACGCCGACAAGGCGTTCCGCCTTGCCGGTTAAACTAGGCGTTAAAAGCTTTAATGGGATATTAAAAGAAGGCATCAGTTTTGGTATTTATCCAAAAAGGAAACATTTCCTAAATGGATAAATAGCAGTATAGAAAATAACAATCCGGGTTTTTAAAATTCCTATTTACAAAAAATGCCAACAGTGGCAAAACTTGTAAATAGAAATTAAAAATCAAAATTCATTTGCAATAATAACTGGTTATCAAAAAACAATAGTCGGTAAATAGCAGGCAAATCGGCTTTTAACCATGCAGTCAAGGGGACTGGCTGGTTTTTATTGCCGATTGAAACTCTGTGATATTAATGTTCTTTATAGGTTCATGATCATTGCTACCATTAAACCGCCAGCTCCTTACCGCAACGTTAAAAGCTGAAATGGTGGTAATAAAAAAGCCATCATTAATGGTATTTGGGGAAATAGGAAATATTTCCCAAATCCCCAAATAGCAGTATAAAATTAAAATTCCGGGCTGAATTAATTCCTATTCAGGAAAAAAGGCAAATTGCCATAATTCCTAAATAGAAAATAAAAATGAAAATTAAGTCGTGATAATAACTGGTTATCAAAAATACACAGTCGGTAAATAGCAGGCGAAATCGGCTTTTAACCATGCAGTCAAGGGGACTGGCTGGTTTTTCTTGCCGATTGAAACTCTGTAATATCAATGCGCTTCATGGGTTCATGATCATTGATACTATTAACCCGCCAGCTCCTTACCGCAACGTTCGGCTGACACAAATATGGTTGCAATGAAAGGAGAATTTCTGTTGTGGATGTGAAAAAAAGGATTTCTATCAGGTTTTTGGTGATGGCTATATGTTGCATTTCTCTTTCCCTGTTCAGCACGGTATCTTATTCCGCAACTGCGGATATAGGTCTCATTGCAAGCAATATAGAAGGTAATGATATTGGTAACGGTTTTGAAGATACAGGTCGTGGAGCGACGTTCACTTTATTGAGCAAGCGTGAGTATATCGCACGAACAAACCCAAGTGGTCTTCAAAATATTGAAGCGGGTTCTGTTGAAGGCTATCAAGACATAACGAATTATTTTGAATTGGACAATCATTACAGCTATGTAAGCTCATTAAATATCTCAAGTGGATACGATGAACTGAATAATTATCTTACACCAGTTTATTCGAGTGATGTTCTCACAACATACCAAATAGGATCAGACATAATTGATGCAGTACCAAATATTGTTAATGGTACCCCATATAACTCAATAGGTTCAATATTTTCATTAATAACAACTCCTTTCAATCTTGATCCTGCTGCAACAAGGATAATGGGAGCTGGTTTTGATTTATCTGGCGTTGGCTGGATTGGTTTGATGACAGACTATGCTTTAAATTATTCATTTGAACTAATTGATCAGCAAAGCCTTGATCCTGTTGCCGAATTTGATGTTGAAATATTGGTCCCTAATGAAATACCTTCGCCTGCTGACTTAAAAGTATCTCTTGCCATAAGCCGTGATGACCTTTTTCCTTATGATGGTACAAAATTCGGCTATTTGAAGCTCCCAGAAATAAAAAATATTCGTGTTTATGTTTCAGCGCCTGATGGTTGTACAAGCTACGGGTTCCAAGACATAGCTGATATTAGCACTTGGTATTACAAGGAATATGCGAGTAGCACCACTTCGTTTCCTTACAACCAATATGTCACGCGATATGATGGTGGATTAGACAACGGTCAAATTTGGCTTCCGGCAGATAAGTTCATAGAAATAACCTTGAAACATCCAATACCCTTTCGATGCCCTGGTGAATATATGATATTTGTTTATGGGGACGTATGGTGGGGTGGAGGGAGTGAACCTCAGGAAGAGCAGAAGATTTTAGCATACACATCTGTTAATGTCGGCGGGCACTCTTTGGACGAATATGGGTTTTCAGAGACTGAAGGGAGTAAAACAAACCTTTTCAACTCGTCTTTGGTTGATCAGGGGGTATTAAGTTTTGATGACTTTTGGGACAGATTTGATTGGGAAGTATTAAAAGTTGAAGTGGATGGTGACACAATCAATTCAACACTAGTTTCCTCTGGAACGGGAGATACGGTTACAGGTAGTTTGCAAAATGGCTCTGAATATCTTCTAATAGGCGGTGTTGAAAAGGATTATTCTCGAATCTTCCCATGGCCGGAATCGAGCACACTTAAAGCCCGGGTTGCATTTCATTTTAAAGCAATCAATAACCTCATATACACTGGAATGAAAGAGATTGGTGACTTAAATCAATATCTTTTTATTGATCCATTATCAGAGAACGAGAAAACCATATTTTACGAAAACTCTTCCTCCGATTGTTATGAATGTAATGGAGTATTAAATATCACTAATTACTCGTCTACAAAAAACATAATTTCTTTGAATGATGGCTGTACCGAAGTTAACTTTGACGATGATATGTGGATGTCCCCAAGCACTTGGTTAATATATGACAATTCAGACCAAGGCCTAAATGTAAGCTTTAACAAAGTTGGACTTAGTTTTCTTTCGCAGTATTTTAAGATTTTTTCCAATGGTGATGATTCATTTACAATAAATGGATTTGGCCAAGATGGAAACAAATATTGGTATGTTTATGGTGAAAACAATATATTTAATATAGGCACATTAGATGGGGCAAACAAACAAATCATTTCTAACCTAAAAGGGATTTTGAACAATATGGGGGGGGGCAACGAAATTTACATTGAAGGAACGTTTAATGGACAGATAAATAATATTCAAAATGTTTATGTTTCAGGAGAAATAGACCAAATAACTACCTCGGGAGTTGATAACTTATATTTAAATTCAGATTTCCAAGGCAAGTCTTTTGATACAGATTCAAAGATACATTTAAAAACTGATTATTCATACATTGATAATCATCTTAAAAGTTCGCTGAGCGATCAAATAAATATAGAGAGTTATCATGAAGATTATGCTTTTACTGGTTTTGAAACCGGTGGGATTTCAAGCCACTATCGATACGAAAATATTCTTTATGATGGAAGTAGCTTTTGGCTCTATAAAGATTATGTCTCAAATGACTGTTTAAATAGAATGAACGATGATTTCCAGTATACGTTAGGGAGTGGTAGTTCATGCGGTCGAGATATAGTAAATCAAATTGGAGGGTCTTACACAAATGGTGGCGACATTGCTGCATTTGGATCAAAAAAATTCATCATTGCGAACGGAAATATTTATGAATACAATTATGATTATTCTACTCAAATTTCTATTTATGACATGAGTGAATTGGTCATAACTGCACTCGCGTTTGATCAAACAAATGCATATATTTTGGACGGTGAAAGCAATACAATAAAAAAGTTTGACTTATCCTTTAATTATATTGATTCCAGATTAATAAATTTACCACCAGGTGTTTCTTCTAAGGACCTAATTTATATCAGTAGCAATAATTATTGGCTTGTTTATGCTGATAATGGCTATTTATACAAGCTTAATAGTTCTTTTACTTTATACCCTGATTACGAAAATAAATATTATGTTGGTGATGGATATTACCGATTTGCAGCAAGAGGGAATAAAATCTATGGGCTTCGGGGAGTTTACGATAGTTACATCAGAGAATTTAATACTGATTTTGTAAAAACAAATTCAGTTGGAACGGTTGCTTTAAATACTTTTGAATTTCCCTCTTCGACTTCAATAACAATCAATGATGGTTTTCCGGATGTTTTGAATTTATACAATACGTATTCTGGTAATAAAGTTGGCAATGCTTGGATAGATAAAACTACTGGCAATGATTTATTTGTTTGCCAAACTACAATAAACAGTGTGGATATAAGCGGCAGATCCTACAAAGTATGTAACGACCCAGTTGAGGTGTGGTCAAATGGCGAAAAGAGAATTTTTGATTATATAATAGTAAATAATTACGTTAATCAGTCGCCAGAAGTCAAAGCACCAACCGATATTACAGTCGCAGCTGATTCGGATTCTGGTACATCTGTAAACCATCCAGCAATTCAAAATTTCTTAAACGGTGTAACAGCAACGGATCCAGAAGACGGGGATATTGAAATAATTACCAATAACGCTCCAAGTATTTTCCCTATAGGTACAACAAAAGTAATATTTGCTGCTACTGATAGCGATGGTGATACCAGTACAACTCAAGCAACTGTCACTGTAACAGATCAGACATCACCTGTTGTTTCTGTCCCTTCAGATATTACCGTTCTGGCAGTTGATGAAAACGGTACACCTGCAACCAACGAGCAAATTGCTGCCTTCCTTGCAGGAGCTTCAGCGACAGATAATGTCGATGGAAGTATCTCCGTCATATCAAACGATGCACCTGATACGTTCCCTCTTGGAAAAACAACAGTTACCTTCTCTGCCACTGATAACGCTGGAAATACTGGTACAGCTCAGGCAAGTATCACTATATCAGATCAAACTGCTCCTGTAGTTTCTATGCCATCAGATATTATCGTTCCGGGAGTTGATGAAAACGGTACACCTGCAACCAACGAGCAAATCGCCTCCTTCCTTGCAGGCGCTTCAGCAACAGATAATGTCGATGGGAGCATCTCAGTCATATCGAACAATGCTCCTGGTACATTCCCTCTCGGAAAAACAACAGTTACTTTCTCGGCCACTGATAACGCTGGAAATACTGGTACAGCTCAGGCAAGTGTCACTATATCAGATCAAACAGCTCCTGTTGTTTCTGTACCCTCAGATATTACCGTTCCGGCAGTTGATGAAAATGGTACACCTGCAAGCAATGAGCAAATCGCTTCCTTCCTTTCTGGCGCTTCAGCAACAGATAATGTCGATGGGAGCATCTCAGTCATATCGAACAATGCTCCTGGTACATTCCCTCTCGGAAAAACAACAGTTACTTTCTCGGCCACTGATAACGCTGGAAATACTGGTGCAGCTCAGGCAAGTGTCACTATATCAGATCAAACAGCTCCTGTTATTTCTGTACCCTCAGATATTACCGTTCCGGCAGTTGATGAAAATGGTACACCTGCAAGCAATGAGCAAATCGCTTCCTTCCTTTCTGGCGCTTCAGCAACAGATAATGTCGATGGAAGCATGTCAGTCATATCGAACGATGCTCCAGGTACGTTCCCTCTTGGAGAAACAACAGTTACCTTCTCTGCCACTGATAATTCTGGGAATGTAGGCTTTGGATATGCAAGTATCACTGTTGGAGAAGAAAATGATATTTTTAATATTGCTCCAATAATTCAGTTGCTGCTATTTGAAGAATAAAAGCCGAACAAACACAGGATTAGTAACCGAGACTTGAGGCACGAAAGCTCGGTACTAATCCAAGGTTCAAGAAGGCGCGGAGTATAGGGGTAAAGGTTGCAAAGGTACGGGAGCAAAAGGAAGGTTCTATAAGCCAGAAAGCCAGTATAAAGCACTAAATCGTCAAAATATCCAAAAATAAAGACTTCATAACACTTTTAAATCATTATAAAACAGTGCAAAAACCGGCATCCGGACAGACCTGTAGTGTTGAGTCTGCCCGGAGCTGTCCGGCCACCTCATTTTTAAAGGTGTAATCAAATAATATTCGGCAGTTTAAAAATCTGTTATTTCGGTCCGCACCTTGAAACAGGTTTTATAAATGCTACATACCTCAAAGGTTTTCCGCAACAGACACACTTGATCCCTGGTCTTTTAAGTCCTGGCACTGCAGCGCGGGTCTCTTTAATGAAAACATGAACCAGAGAGATAAGCTCCTTGAGCCTGTCAACTGATAACGAGCTGTTCGGGTTAAGAAAGCCGTAATGTCTTATCTTCATAAACCCACGCGGCAACACATGCTGAAGAAACCTCCTTATAAACTCTATAGGATCAAGCTGCATTGTCTTCCATGTTTTTCTTTCGCGGTCTTTGTAGGAAAACCTGATGGCATTATCATTAATGCTCTTGATACGGTTATTTGAAATAGCAACACGAAAGACATACCTTGAGAGATATCTCAGCGTGTTCTCCCCTTTTCCGGCATACTGGCTGTTTGCAACCCACTCCTTCTGCCAGACAGATGGATCTATCGGATGAAGCAGCCCGGCTTTCTCCATCTCATGCTTTATTTTTGCCCTGAAGATTACAGCAAAAGGCTTTGTGTGAACAAACATATCCTGCCTCGATGAGAGCCATTGTTCACCATCCTTGGAGATAGCACCTCCGGGAATAACCATGTGGATATGAGGATGATACTGTAAAGGGGTCAAGTCTCCTAATAGCTCATGGGATTATAAAGGGGTCAAGTCTCCTAATAGCTCATGGGATTATAAGTAATGAATAAAGGGGTCAAGTCTCCTAATAGCTCATGGGATTATAAGTAATGAATAGGGTTAAAAAATAGTTGTAAATTGATAAAATATCGAAGATAAAAATAAGTAAAAATGAGCAAAACACATTAATGAGCTAAACGGAGACCCCTTTATTATTAAGAAAGATTTTAATCCACCATAGGCGGACAAGATGCAGTAACTCATCATACCCGAAAAGATATAATGGGTTAGATTTAAGACTTTTTTGTAATAAATGCAAGAAAAGAAAAGCCAGAGGTCAGTAAAACTTAGGGGTCGGAAATCGGAAGTCGGAGGTCAGAGAGAAGAGCAGGCTGCCGTCGTCGCCAAGGCTTCCGTCTTCGCCTAGGCTTCGCCGGGACAAGACACCGGGATAAAATGCCGGGCCAGGGAAGCAGTTTTGGCTATAGGCTGTTAGAAAAAGATAGAGATTGGATTTCAGGGGTCAGAGAATTTGCAAAGCGCATAGAGTGGAAGATAGAAACCTATAATCCATCGGAAAAGAGAAACCGAAAAATGAGTTGGTAGACTATGAAAAGCATACCAAGATAAGATACTCAATCCTAACTGACCGTGGGCAAGTTTATAACATTGCCTCAATATTTTTTATATCCTCTTTAAAGTAAAAGTAAAACGCCGTTAACTTTTAATTCCTGAGAAGTAAGTCACTTTTTGTGAAAATCTTGAAAATAGCTATATGTAACAGCCTGAAATCATGAGGTATAATTTTCAAGAAAAGCACTGAAATATCGAAAACAATAGTTACTTCTCACGAATCATATTTAAAGTTGAAATCATAATGAAAAAAACTTAGATTGAATTGATGCCAAGGAAATCACGAATAGATGCTGCCGGTGCTCTTTATCACATAATGGTAAGAGACATTGAACGATGCAATATTTTCCGGAATGACGATGACCGGGATAGTTTTCTGGAGCGATTTGAAAAAGTACTTTCAGAAACTGATACATCCTGTTATGCATGGTCAATTATGCCCAACCATTTTCATTTTCTCCTGCAAACCGGATCAATATCCATCTCCACCATTATGAGACGCCTGTTAACAGGATATGCCCTTTACTTTAATAAGAAACATCGGCAATGGATATCTTTTTCAGAACCGGTTCAAATCGATCCTATGCCAGAAAGACAGCTATTTTCTTGAACTTGTAAGATATATCCACTTGAACCCTGTACGTGCAAAGATCGTTGATAGCCTGGATGACCTGGATAAAGATAAATACTGTGGTCATAGTGTAATCCTTGGCAGTAAAAAAGTTGAATGGCAGAGGTGAAGGGGCTGAGCATTAATTAGCTTTATATCTTAACAGCCCTCTTCACAGCGTCCATCTTCACGACCGGCGAAAAAGCATGCTGACCGGTTATTTTCATCCGTAGCGAGAACAAAAATATGTCCTTAAAAAAACATGTAAACAATTCCGGTTTTCCTCTACAAATTGGACTGGAGCATCAAGTAAGGTCTACGAAAGATCAACATAAATGGAGCGTACTTTACAAGGAACACAGTTGAAAAAACGAATCTGATGCCGGTTTTATCGATTTAGTGCTCGATGATCAATTTCTAACCTGGCTAATGAACATAGAATGTAAACGAGTTCGAATCACATCCTGGATATTTTTGGTGCCTCCAGGCAAGGTAGCTAGGAGACGAGATTGTAAACATTGGATTACCTTACTAAATGATAGCGATCAAAAGTGTTTTCAGTGGTAGATATATACTGTAGTTTAAAAGGACTGTTTCTAAAACCAAAAATTTCTTTATGTGCTCCGGAGATATAATGGCAGAAAAACCAACCTATGAAGAATTGGAGAAAAGGATCGAAGATTTAGAGAAAGAAGTCCTGGAACACAAACGAATGGAAGAATCGCTGGGTGAGAGAGAGGCAAGATTGCGCAGGATGGCCAACCATGTGCCCGAACTGCTGTACCAGTTTGTGATGCACCAGGATGGAACTTTCTCGGTTCCTTTCATCAATGATCGTGCATATGAATTTTTCGGATACAGCCCGGAGAAAATCATGAAAGAACCCACGCTCATAGCGAAGAATATGCATCCGGAAGACAAGGGTCTTATGCGGAAAAATATTACACAGTCTGCAAAGACCCTTAGCGAATTTTCAGTAGAACACCGGCTCATAGATCCTGATGAGGGAATAAAGTGGATTCAGGCAAAGGCAATCCCTCATTTAATGAAAGATGGTAATATCCACTGGGATGGAATATCCATGGATATCACTGAACATAAGAAATCTGAACAAGCACTGCGGGAGAGTGAATATAAATACCATAAATTGTTTGAAAAAATGATGGATGGATGTGCTCTTAATGAGATTATTTGTGATGAAAATGGAAGACCTGTTAATTACCGCTTTCTCGATGTAAATCCTTCTTTTGAAAGATTAACAGGGCACAGACGAAGTGATTTACTGGGCAAAACTATTTTCGAGATCATACCGAATATGGATACTTCGTTGATTGAAATCTATGGTAAAGTTGCCCTGACCGGAGAACCGATTTCTTTTTATCACTACGCTCAAGATATGGACAGGCACTATGAGATTACTGTCTATCAGCCTGAGGCAGGACAGTTTGCCTTTATCTTTCAGGATGTCACGGACCGCAAGAAAATAGAAGAGATCCTCAAAAAATCGCATAATGATCTGGAAAAACGTGTAAAAGAGCGTACTGAGGAGTTGCGAAAAGCTAATAAGGCACTGCAGGAAAAAACAACTGACCTGCAGGATGTCAATACTGCGCTTAAAGTCCTCCTTGAAAGGAGGGAGAAGGACAAAGAGGATATCGGACAATCTGTATTGCTCAATGTTAAAGAACTGATGCTTCCCTATATCCTCAAGTTAAAAAATGGCAATCTGACTGAAAAACAAGGGAGCTATCTGGAACTTCTGGAGTCAGGACTGCAGGACATTATTTCACCGTTTGCCCAGAAACTTGCCTCCAGATATATGCATATCACCCCCGGAGAGATGCAGGTAGCTAATCTTGTAAAAGAAGGAAAAACTTCCAAGGAGATCGCTGAAATTCTTAATTCCACTGAAAGGGCCGTCGTGGCACACAGAGCTAATCTCAGGAAAAAACTCGGTTTGAAAAAGAAATACAATCTCAGAACCCACCTGTTATCGTTTCAGTAGCGTCCTGGATATTTAGTACAGTTTATTACCGTCATAAATCTGTTATTTTTATGATATATACAAATGCCAGGTTTTTTAATAAAATCTATCATATAAATGAGGAGGTTTATTATAAAGTTCCTGTCTGGTGTTTTTATCTGATTTGGATATATCAGGCCCTCTTCGATCACACCAATTTGAATTGAAAAGGAGAAATGCCATGATGACACATCTTGAAGAATCAGAAAATAAAAGCAATATCTCATTCCGCTATATTTGTACTGTTCCAGTTTTTGTTTTTATTCTTTTATTCCTATCCCCTCTGCTGCCCGGAAGGAGTGAGGTCGATGCACAAAATAATACCGAAGGGATGAAGGCTGATTTTATTTTCCAGAAACCAACGAAATATCTTGGATTTCGTATTGGTGCCTTCTTCCCCGATGCGGACAGCGGGCTCTTTAATATGATTACAACTCAATTAACCCTTGAAAAGAGCGATTTTCGGGCCCTGGATTTCGGTATGGACCTTGGCTTCAATATACGTGAAAGAATTGATGTGGTTTTCAGCCTCGATTCGTCGCGGCGAACCGAAGATTCTGAATTTCGAGATTATGTTGACGAGGATGGACTTCCTATTACACAAAGTACAAGGTTTTCTCAAACACCTTTGACAGTCGGAATAAATTATTTGCTGCTTCCGCGGGGACGTTCGGTTGGAGAATACTCCTGGCTGCCATCCCTGATCGTTCCGTATGTAAGCGGCGGTGTGGGCATATTGTGGTATGAATTCAGACAAAATGGTGATTTTGTGGACTTTTCAACACTGGATGTGTTTTCTGCTACCTTAAAATCGAGTGGCAATACATCCACTGCCTATCTTGGCTGCGGTACGGAAATTAATATATTTAAATCTACATATATAAATTTTGATTTCCGGTATTATTGGGCGCATGATGATTTAAGTAGCGACTTTGTAGGGTTTGATCCCATCGCCCTGGGTGGCTATCGCATGACTGCCGGCGTCCGATGGCACTTCTAAGGAGGTGATATTATGTGTTTAAAAAGCATACGGTTGTTAGAAAGATTTTTTTCATGGAATTTTACTGGATGGGGAAAACCTGCTGCAGCGGCTGGTCCAAAATTTTACACTTACCTGTTATTCTTCGGGATTGCCCTTGTGTTTTCAATAACTATAATCGGTGAGACCTTTGCATCCGAACATCCTGAGAAAGCAAACTATGAAAATCTGGACCCCAGATGGCTCCCATGGATTGGGTCCTGGCGCCTGGTATCAAACAAGGTCAACACAAAGGAAAGTTTCTCAAAGGAAGAATACTTACTAACAATAAGTCCTGGCAGCAATAGAAATTCCGTAATAATGAAAGGTATCCGGGGTGATAAGGTGCTGCTCCAAGAAGAGATTATAGCTGACGGTCTTCGCCACCCCTTAAAGGAGGAAAAATGTACAGGTTACTATTCCTATTCCTGGTCGGAAACCGGAAAACGTTTATTGTTAAACACTGAATCAGACTGTCCGGGTGATCCTCCACGCCGGATCTCGGGCATGTCAATTTTTGATGAAGGTGGAGAGTGGCTGGACATTCAATTATTGCAGTCCGGAGAAGAAAAAGCCGTCAGCATTCGAAAGTACCGGAGTGTCGATAGTGATTCAGTTACCTCTCCCAGGTTCAACCCGACTCGGAACAGCATATTGAGAATTGCTGCCGGTAAAAATTTTTCGATCAGTGAAATTATCGAACTCAGCAGTAAAGTTAAGCCTGAAGTCCTTGAGGCAGCTTTGTTAGCGATTCGAAAACCCTTCCCGATTAATTCCAAGCAGCTTATCCGTCTGTCGGATGCAGGTGTGAATTCACGAATAGTGGATCTTATGGTTGCCCTGTCATTCCCGGATAAATTTACTGTGAAGCAAGAGACGATTTCCCTGGCGCAGGCAGCAGGGCCGAGGAGTAATTATCCGTTTTTCAGGATGCCGTATCATTATTACTATTATGACTATCCATTCTTACCCTGGCACTGGGCATCATGGACTTACATGTCATATGGTTATTCATACCTGGGTTGGTATACAGACGGATATTACTACCCCTTGTGGTCATATTATCAACCGATATACGAAGGAGGTGGCGGAGGTGGCGGCGCTAGACATAATGGTAACCTGATCAATGGCCAGGGGTACAAAAGGACTAACTCCGGCAGTTCCGGATCGTCACCACGCCGTGCCCGGCCCCGCAATGCTCCGGCAGCCCAGAGGGCACCGGTTCGGGCATCATCATCTTCCTCATCCGGGATGTCGAGCAGTTATTCAGGCGGATCATCAGGATCATCAAGCAGCCCGACAACGTCAGGTTCCAGCGGCGGATCTCCCAGCGCATCACCCAACGGGTACGGTAGCGGCCATTGAAAACCCATCTATGCCTCAACCATCAAGTCACCCCGGACAATGTCCAGGGTGACTCCCTCAATTGAGGCTTCAATAAAATCAATAAATTGCGCATAACATTCACTGCATCTTAAAGAAATTATAGATATCTTCAATCACTTTTAACAATTCCTCAGGTTTAATAGGTTTGAAAGTATAATCATAACAGTATCCTTCAGCAGAGGATCTCTTTTAATTCTTGTCCCAAGCTCAGCCCCATCCATGCCGGGCATATGCATATCAAGGATAACAGCATCAAAGGGTGATTTGACTTTTACGACCGCCTGCATCAAAAAAAGAGCCATTTTGCCTGAATCTGCAACATCATATAAACAACCCCATGATTCCAGGTAGCCACTAAGAATATCAAGGTTTGTTTTGTTGTCATCAACAAGTAAAAAACGTTTTCCTTTGATATCTTGAGGTACGATGAGTGTTTCTTCGCGGGCAACCAGCTGCTTTTCAAAACAGGCAGTGAACCAGAATGTAAAGCCTTTTCCAGCGCTGCTTTCTACACCTATCTCTCTTCACTTTCTTTCAGAGCTCTGAGTATTTTTTTCTATCTTTGATTTCATTTTTGAGCTGTTCATTGGCTAACTTTAATTTCCCGGTCCTTTCTTCAACCGTCATTTCAAGTTCATCGTGAGTTTTACGCAGTTGACCCTCCGCAGTTTTTCTTTTAGTTATGTCAGAAGTGAAAAAGATAGAGATCGGTGATCAGAAGTCGGAAATCAGAGGGCTTTAAAATACATAGTGCATGGTGCTTAATCAATTTCATATTGCACGACTTCAAGAAAATTTATCTTCATTAAAAATTTACCTGTATTACCGAATAGCCTTCAGTCTGCATCACTAACAGCATTAATACTCAAAACTTCAGAGGTATTGAATTATTAAACATCATCCCGCTTCAGTGTCAAGGGAATGGGAATCCTAATTGGAATTATTGAATTTTTGATGTCCCCCTCTCGCCTGTTGGAGTATTTATCCATAAAGTATTATTTTATAGTATTTTCCCTTGAATGGCATATATCTTATCTGATATATACAAATCATCTGAAGGAAGCATCATGTCAGCAGAAATGATGAACACGAAAAAAGGGGCACGGTAACCGCGGTAACCGGGGCTTCACGAAAAACAGGTCCATGCCTTTAAAAAAGACTGAAAGATACCCGCTGCCATGGTTTCCGGAAAGCGGATTTTTATGAATAAATTGATTGATGAATGGGGCGAATTCCATGCAGGGCTGGGATTAAAAGGATGATGGAGCGCATCAGGGATTTCAAAGACCCCTGCTTGCCCGTGGCAGTAATGCTCCCATACTCGACATGCTTCAGGCCTGCATGAAAAAAACCTTTCCCGAATTCGCCATATTCTCTGCCAATCAATAATCTATTACAGGAGTTTTCATATGAAAGATCTTTCTAACAAACAACGGGTGCCCAGTGTAATTATCTCAGGGAAATTAAAGCAGGGCATGATGATTTTGCTGGCGATTTTTGTCTGTATAACTCTTCCTGCATTTTCATCAATTGCAGAAACCCCGGCAAAAGTGGTTATCTTTCATGCCGGCTCTTTATCCATCCCTTTAAAACAGATGGCTGAGGCCTTTAATAAAGAGTATCCGGATGTAGAGGTGCTCAGGGAGGCGGCTGGTTCGCGAACCTGTGCCAGAAAGATTACTGACCTGAAAAGGCGCTGCGATATCATGGCATCGGCCGATTATTCAGTTATCGATAACCTGCTGATTCCTGATTATGCGTCCTGGGATATCCATTTCACCACCAACGAAATGGCAATCATGTACCGCCCGGATTCAAAATATGCCAAAAGTATCAACAGCGGAAACTGGTACAAAATACTCCTTAAAAAAGGTGTACAGTACGGCCACTCCGATCCGAATTCCGACCCGTGCGGATACAGGAGTCTCCTCGCCTGGCAGCTGGCTGAAAAATACTATAAGGTCCCCGGGCTTAATGCAAAACTGCTCGCCAACTGCCCCCTGGAGAACGTGCGCCCCAAAGAGACGGACCTGATCGCCCTTCTGGAAGCGGGCCAGCTCGACTACCTGTTTATCTACAAGTCGGTCTGTGAACAGCACAAAATGCCCTTTGTCACTCTACCGGCACAGATCAACCTTGGTTCGCCGTCCTATGCGGATTTTTATAAACAGGCTGCTGTCAGGATATCCGGCAAAAAGCCCGGCACCTTTGTTGAAAAGAAGGGAGCGCCCATGATCTATGGCATAACGATTCCTAAAAATGCCCCGACCGCGAGTGGGCGGTCAAATTCCTGGCCTTCGTGCTGGGTCCTGAGGGCCGTAAGATCATGGAAAAGAACGGGCAGAAGGCGCTTTATCCTGCAACTGTGTCGGGAGATGCAGGGCAGGTTCCCCCGGCCATCAGACAACTGCTTAAATGAGAAATTTTCGGATCGTTGTTTCCGGCCTTGGCGGGATACTGGTTCTTGTTATAGCAATCCCGCTGGTCAGGATGATCCTTAGCGCAGACCCTGCTGTCTTACGATCCACGATCAGCGATACTGAGGTCATGCAGTCGATCCTCCTCTCCCTGCGCTGCGCCCTGTGGGCCACCATGTGCTGCGTTCTGTTTGGCGTTCCCCTGGCCTATGCCCTGGCCCGCTGGAATTTTCCCGGGAAAACCATTGTCCAGGGAATCATAGACCTGCCTGTAATGATTCCTCATACTGCTGCGGGCATTGCCCTGTTGATGGTATATGGACGTGAATTTTTTCTGGGCAGGATTTTTTCCCGTCTTGGCATCAGTTTTACGGGTACGGAGACCGGCATCAGCCTGGCCATGGCCTTCGTGTCCCTGCCTTTTCTCGTTAATGCGGCACGGGATGGATTTATGGCCGTGGATCCGCGCCTGGAACGCGTGGCCCGGACTCTGGCATCTCCATGGCAGGCATTTTTTAAAATCAGTCTTGCGCTTTGCTGGCGTTCGATTCTCTCGGGCGCTATCATGATGTGGGCAAGGGGAATAGCCGAATTCGGAGCAGTAATCGTGCTGGCCTATCATCCCATGGTGGCTCCTGTTATGATCTGGGAGCGTTTCGAGAATTACGGGCTCAAGTATGCCAGCCCCGTGGCCGTGATTTTGATCCTGCTCTGCCTTGTCATTTTTTGCGGATTACGCTGGCTTTCCGGGCGTAAAAGGGAGGTCTAGGTGCTCAGGCTTGAAGATATCAGTCTCAGGCTGGGTGAATTCCGCCTCCGGGAGATCTCCCTAATGTCAGGCCTGGTAATTATTTAGCTCTTCTTGGCCCCACGGGTACTGGGAAAACTGTCCTTCTTGAAACCATAGCCGGAATCCATAAACCCGGCAGCGGACGCATTTATATCAACGGCAGGGAATACATCACCAGCCTGGCACCGGAAAAAAGACATCTGGGCATAGTGTATCAGGATTATGCCCTGTTTCCTCATCTCACTGTTTTCCAGAACATTGCTTTCGGACTGCGCTTTAAAGGCGCATCGGGACGGGAAATCAGGCAGGCTGTGGAAAAGATGGCCGGCTTTCTTGAGATCGGACATTTGCTCAAACGGCGCCCGAACCGGCTTTCCGGAGGTGAACGCCAGCGGGTAGCGCTTGCCCGGGCCCTAGTGATAGAACCTTACGTACTGCTCCTGGATGAACCTTTGAGCGCCCTTGACCGCAGTACCCGAAGCCGTATTCAAAACGAGCTGGAAAAGGATACACATCGAACTCGGGGTGACAATTATTCACATCACACATGATCTAACCGAAGCATTTTTTCTGGCCGATCAGCTGGCAGTAATTGAGAACGGAAAAATCCTGCAGGTGGGATCTCCGGAAGAGGTGTGCATGCATCCCAGAGACCGCAGTGTCGCCGAACTGGTGGGTATTGAGAACATGATCGAAGCGACGGTTGAGAGTTCGCGGTTAAGGACGGTGATCGGAGACCTGGATCTAATCGAGCTTTTTCTGCCAATAGAAATGATCCGCCCGAGAGGATCTTTCTGACACTGCCGGGCTGGAGTATAGAGATATTCCCCACGGGTAATCCGCAGAACTACATATGGCGTGGAAACCTGGAAATTACCGGTATTCACACGATGAACGGCTCCGGAATAGTCGATGTGACTTTCGACTCACGATGCCGGTAAAAGTCTGAAAACCTGTCTTTCACGGCGTGAAGCGGAATCCCATGCCGCATCTCTCGGAATTGGCATGACCGTGCCAGTTGGTCTCCTTGTGAAGGGGATATGCTGGGTACCACAAAAAATAAGGGGAAAAGATTAAGCTCAGCCGGCTTCGCTTGAAAGCTTCGCCGTGCCAGGGAGGTCAGAGGTCAGAGGTCAGCCGGGCCGCTTTCCGGGAGGCTGGCAAGATTGATCAGGCTGGAAACTAAATGAAGTTCCATGCGAGTTTATTATGAAAAGCAAAGAATTGGACACGGATTAACACGGATTTTCAGGATTTAAAAATTAAAAAAATGAAAGATCAGTGTGCATCCGTGTCCTGTAATACGGATTGATGCTGCCCCTCCTTGGTACAAGATTGCTGCGGGACAGGCCGTAGAATGCTTAAGGAGTTCATCAAAAAACACTGTTTTTTTATGAACATCACCCTAACATCCCTCTCCCATCTGTTCGATAAGATACAGGAAGAACACCAGAGGGGCGAAAAGAATCATTAGAAATCCTGTCAGTGTTATTCCAAGCCCAAAGAATAGGACTCTCCCATGTATCCAAGGGCTACTGGAAAGAGTCCCTCCCGGCCGATCAGAAAGGCTGTGGGTGTAGTAAATGAAGCGGCAATACTGCGAAGATCAGGTTGAACAATGCGTGCAAGAGCGGCAAATCCGGCAGTGAAATAGCAGCCTAATATAGCAGGCTGGATAAATATAATATAAATCAACACCGTTCCTGTTAAATTTCCGAGCAGAATCGTGCTAAAACCGGACAGAATCATTATCAAAAAAATGAAACGTTTTTCTCCGATACGGCCGATAAACCCACCCGGCAACAAACGGCATAAACAGACCTGTGATTCTGGAAAGTCCCAGCAGGTTGTTGGCCTGGTCGGCGTCAAAGCCCCTCTCACTTACCAGAAACAGAGGCAGCATGGTGTATATTCCAATGGTTCCGCACATAGCAAGAGCGAACATAACCACCATTATCCAGAAAGAGCGCCTGGAGATGAGCTCTTTAACCAAGATCAGCCGTGGCTGATCACCAGGGAACTCGCCGCATCGCCCGAAGCAAAAGAACAAAATGCCTGTGATAAAAGCGATTCCCCCTATACCGGTAAGTATACCGCGCCAGGAGAGCAAATCCAGCAGCCATATAATTAGAAACGGTCCGAGCACCAGGCTCAGTGGTGGAGCAGTCTGATGAAGAGCCATGGCTTTCCCCCATTCCTTACGATCAACCATGGCAGTTATGGTAGCCATGGCCGAAGGCAGATGAAGGCCGGCTGCCAGGCCGAGGAAAATCATGATGCTCCGCAGTATCCAGAAGGTGGAAGTAAAGTTAATTGACAGGAGCGCAACACCGATACCCAGGGTAGACAAAGCCAGGGATCGCCTGTGATTCACCCTTGATGCAAGAAAGCCTGAAAATACCTGGCCAACAAAAAAACCAATAGACATCACGAGGAACAGCGTCCCTGCCTGGGCATGAGTGATCCCCATTTCGCTTTCTATAACAGGCATTAAAGGAGAAAAAATAAAACGGGCTATGAAGGCAAGAAAATAAAGAACTGCCAGGAGCAGGATATTCCACAGCATAGACCGGAAGGATTCGGGAACTGGGCAATCTTTTTCAAACATGCTTACTCACCTGTGCTTGTGTCAGTGGATTTGTCAAACTCACTGCAAGAGCCATGAAAGAACATTTATTTTAAAGCCTTGAGGAAATATTTTATATATCTCTTCACGTATAGGGTAAAGATAAAAAATCCAAAACCGCGAACCAATCGGGTATTTATATGCCTATATCTTTTCAGGAAAAGGGCATCACCTCCACAGGAGTCCCAAAGCAACCCCGGAAAATGCATGTTTATTATTCCAGCCCATTTAGTCCTCGAGGGAGGCAAAGGACATTTTTTTTCAGGATGGGATCGTTTGATAACAGGCAATCACGTATGCAGTGTTTTAAATTTTAAGGATCAAATGCACGGAAATAATGTGCACCTCTTATATTTCTCTGATCCTTAAAATAAAACACATGTACAGAAGCTGTTCGATCCCGTCCTGAAAAATGATGCCTTTGCCGGATCAACGCCCATGGCGCTCGCATATATACTTTTTAGTAATAGCAGCAAGTGCAATTTTATAACCGGAAATTACTGATCTTTTGTAAAATTTATTACCAAAATGGAAATAAAGGTGTTAAATAAAAATGCATGATTACCAGATTAACAACCGCTATTTCGCTCAGGTAGCAGGCGATATAATCAAGGAGGTAGATTGTTTTGGATAACAGCGAGAAGAATCAGTCAGCCAGAAAAAAGCTCAGCAGGGAAGAGATGGATAAAATAGTAGCAAAGGCACGCCGTTCCCATGAAGATAAACTGAAGGGATACCGTGAGCAGTCATTGAACATACATCCATGGGTGTGCGCCAGGTGCGGAAGGGAGTTTACGCTTAAAAACCTTCATCTTCTTACAGTGCATCACAGAGACCATAATCACGACAACAATCCCGCTGACGGAAGCAACTGGGAAAACCTGTGCGTATACTGCCACGATAATGAGCACAGGCGATACCTCGATCACCTGGACGGGGTAATGCCGGAATCAGCAGATGAAAAAGCAGAATCCATAACACATAAACCCTTTGCTGCACTTGCTGATCTGCTTAATAAGAAATAACTTTCCAGTTCAATATCTTGCTTTTAATTAGCAAGGTATTAATTTAATATAGAAACAATTAAGATAATTAGACATAAAAAACTTAATCTGGACTTTGTTTTGTAGCTGTGTCATCATAATTAACATTTACACTTCACCTCAGGAGGCAATATGGCTGTATTATCGATTTCCCGTCAGTTTGGCGCCGGGGGATGGACCCTTGGCAAATCAATCTCGGACCAGCTCGGTTACAGATTTGTGAGTTCACAGATTATCAATGAAATGGCAAAGGAAGCAAATATATCAGTTGAATGGGTAAAGGGCGTTGAAAAGAATGCCGGCGACTGGCTTATGCGATTCGTAAACAAATGTGTTAATGGCGAGTTTATGGAAAGGTATTTGGGAGATGCAAAAACGGATTTTGATGAAAAAAAATATGTTACATTCCTAAAATCTATCATAAACAGGATTGCAGATGAAGATAATGTCGTAATCCTTGGTAGAGGCAGCCAGTATATCCTCCAGGGAAGAGAGAATGTTATCCATCTGCTTCTTGTTGCAGATCTTGAAGACCGTATAAAATTCCTTAATAAGATCTGGAAGATAAGCGTAAAAGATGCAGAAAAGGAAATACTGCTCCGGGAAAAAAGAAGAGACTCCTTCATGAAAGATTTTGATCAGGGTCCCCCGAATTCACCTAATCTTTACCATATGGTCCTGAATACCAGCAGAATAGACTTTGATCAGGTAAAAAAGACAATAATATCATTTATAAAAGATTACGAAGACAAAATAAAAAAATAACCCTTTTACATAACGGGACATCCGCCTATGACGGATACAGACACTACGATTATAAACATAGCCGTAATTGGAGGTAGTGCATTTTGTAAGGAGTTACTTGAAAAGACAACCCTGGATTTCAGGGAAAAAGAAGTAAGTGCGCGTATGAGGGCAGTTGCCGATCCGGACCCGGACAGCCCCGGAATGGTGACTGCCGGAAAACTCGGTTTGATCACTGTAAGTGACTATCACCAATTATACGATCCTTCCTATAACATTCAATTATTTATAATACTCACACCCGAGCAGGAAGTCCTCGAAGATATTCTTAAAACAAAGCCAGTACATATAAGGATACAATCCTACCATGTATTTAATATTTTCTGGAAGGCCATCAGTATTGAGGAGCAGAAGCTGCGCCGGAGAAATAAAGAGGTCGAGACTATCCTTAACGGGATTCAGGACATGATCGTATTGATAAGCCCTGATCTTGAGATACTGGATGTCAATGATGCTATCTTCGATCATATGGCACTCGCAAGGGAAAACGTAATCGGGCAGAAGTGTTACAGGGTTTTTCAGAAGAAAGACACCCGCTGTGACAAGGGTAATTTCAGTTGCCCTCTCAAGGATGTGATTTCACTTAAAATGCCTGTCAGACAGATATTACCCCGGATAGATAAATATGGTGAGACCAGATTTCATGAAATAAATATCTTCCCGCTGTGGGAGGCGGACGGGAAGCTTTCAAAATTTATTGAAATAAGCAGGGACATTACCTCCCGCCTCAAGGAAGAGGAGCAACTGACCAGGCAGCTGGAAGATATGGTCGAGGACAGGACCAGGCAGCTTAAGGAAACACATGATCAACTGCGTCACCAGGACAAGATGGCCTCGCTCGGGAAGCTCGCAGCCTCGGTTGTCCACGAAATAAACAACCCGATTGCAGGTGTCCTGAACTTTACCATGCTCATGAAACGCATGATAGAAGACGGCCCCCTGTTACAGCGGGATATAGACAAATTCAGGCAGTATTTAAGCCTCATGGAGGCAGAGACAAAGCGAACAAGCAGAATTGTAAGCAACCTGCTGGCCTTTTCAAGACAGTCCAGGATTGATCTTGGAAAGGTTAATATAAATATGATGATTGAACATACACTTATACTTAACTCCAATCTGTTAAAGATAAACGGCATCAAGGTTGTAACAAAACTGGACAGCAAATTGCCCGACATCACGGGATCGGCAGACCAGCTTCAACAGGTTTTTATGAATTTTGTATCAAATGCCGCCGAGGCAATGGAAGCGGTTGAAAGACGTGTGCTCAGTATAGAAACCAGGCATGAACTCATAAACAACAGCATCATAATCAGATTCAAGGATTCAGGAACAGGTATCCCGGAAGAAGACACCAAAAGGATATTCGAACCTTTTTTTACAACAAAAAAAGGAAAAGGCATCGGGCTGGGCCTGTCAGTTGCCTATGGTATTGTCCGGGAACACGGAGGAAGAATAGAAGTATCATCAGACAAAGAAAAAGGCACGGATATAGAGGTCGTTTTTCCGCTTGATAACAATTCCATTAACCCTGATATCAAGGATGATTAAAATGAGTATCACAAAAATACTTATAGTGGATGACGAATTGATAATGAGAGAGTCTCTGGCCGGCTGGCTTGAGCGGGATGGACATTTTATTGATAAGGCCGAAAGCGGAGAAGAAGCGCTTAAAAAGATAAAAAAAACCAGGTTTGACATAATGCTGGTGGATATAAAGATGGAGGGCATGAACGGACTTGAGGTCCTGAAGAATGTCAGGGAAACAGATCCTGATACTTCTGTAATTATGATTACAGCATATGGCTCCATATCAACAGCTATCGAAGCCATGAAAAACGGGGCGTTTGATTACCTTCTTAAACCCTTTGACCCGAATGAA
The DNA here is from genome assembly GCA_963815145.1 of uncultured delta proteobacterium. GTDB lineage: Bacteria > Desulfobacterota > DSM-4660 > Desulfatiglandales > HGW-15 > JAAZBV01. The sequence goes on along the minus strand of CAWFFS010000010.1, from coordinate 141,430 downwards.
CTGGGCATCATTATTGAAAAGGTTATCGAGAAAAAGGCAAGAGACACGGAAAATCTTTATTTAAAAGAAGAACACAGGGAAAGGACCCGATTCGAAAGCATGATAGGCCAGTCAAAAGCTATGCAGGAAATATTCAATATGATAGAAGACGTGGCACCTATGAATTCTACAGTATTGATAACCGGGGATACGGGTACAGGAAAGGGGCTCGCGGCAAAGGCAATACACACGAAGAGCAGAAGCTGCGAAGGTCCCTTTGTAACGGTCAATTGCGGGGCAATCCCCGAGCATCTGATGGAGAGCGAACTGTTCGGCCATCAGAGGGGTGCATTTACCGATGCAAAGGAAACCAAGAAGGGCAGGCTTGAACTCGCCCACGGCGGGACGCTCTTTCTGGATGAAATAGGCGAAATAAGTATGAGGATGCAGATCGATCTGCTCCGGGTGCTTGAGGATCGTGTATTTTACAGGGTTGGCGGCACTCAGCCCATGGAGGCGGATTTCAGGGTAATTGCCGCTACAAATAGGGATCTGTCAAAAGCAATAGAGGACAGGGCCTTTAGAGAAGATCTGTACTACAGGCTTAACGTGGTAACCTTTAAAATGCCTCTCCTGCGCGAGCGGAAAGAGGACATTCCGCTGCTTGCGGATCATTTCCTTTACAGGTTCACACAGGAAACCAATAAGGCAATTGATAAGATCAGCAGAGAAGCACTTGATGAGCTTATGCTCTACGACTGGCCAGGCAATGTAAGGGAGTTTGAAAATGCCATTGAAAGGGCCGTTGTAGTTGCCAAGGGCAGGAAGATAATAGCAGCGGATCTTCCTATTTTTAATCCGCAAAAAATGATGCTGCCTGATTCCAACTCACTGAAAGAGGTTGAACGGAATCATATAATAAATATTCTTGATCAAAATGACTGGAATATCTCAAAATGCGCTGAGGTCCTGGACATCGACAGATCAACGCTTTATAACAAAATTAAACGCTATAACATTAACAAACCCATTGACTGAGCCGTCTCAAAATAAAATCCTGATATCGCCAGCCGGTATAGATGAACCATCTCTTGTGGAACTGCTGGGAGAAAAGGTTGCCGACATCTTCGGTTACCATGTTAAAATCTGCGACTTGCCTGATGATATGGAGTTTGCATACTCTCAGGAAAGGAACCAGTACAACTCGACATTAATATTAAACAAACTTGCGGAGACAGCACCTCCCGACTGCATAAAAACCCTTGCGATATGTAAAAAGGACCTGTTCATCCCGATACTCACCTATGTGTTCGGTGAGGCCCAGCTGAGCGGCAGGTCATGCATTGTATCAATATTCCGTTTAAAGGATACAAGGGCGATCATGGACCCTGAAGGAGTATTTGCCGAGAGGGTAATTAAAGAGGCTGTGCATGAGCTTGGACACACATTCGGTATCCGGCACTGTTCGGACAGTTCCTGCGTAATGCACTACTGCCGGTCCCTCAACGATGTTGACAATAAGAAAATAAGGATGTGCAGATACTGCAATATAATGCTGGAGGATGAAAGGGAGAGGATGGAAAAACAGGCTAAAGCGGTTTAGCAGGCTGAAGGATCGCTTCCGGATGGACACTGCTTAATCGTTACCGAGAAAAACAGCAGTTAGTCTATCCCACCCCAATTGGGGCAAACTGCCGAAAATGTCATTGGCAAAATCTCCGCCGTCAGCAGCAATGGGTCCTGATACCTCCTCAACAAGGTCATAGAGCATATCAACCTGCTCTGTAATGAAGTTATCGGTCTCCCGGTTGATCATAAGGTGTTTCAGGTCATTCCTTATGTTATCGGGATGCACCTTCATGACCCACCCATCGGAATAGGGAGATCTGTTGGCAAGTCTGCCCCTGTCCCGCAACCCGGGATTAATTGCCATGACAACACCGCTTACAGGAGAAAGCATCGCTGCGCTGTGCCCTCCCCTTTTTACAAGAATCGAGGCTTCATCTCGTGTAAGTCTTTTCCCCATGAGAGGGGCTTCGATATTATCAAGCGGTCCCATCAGCCGAAGTGCAAAATCGTCGAGCCCGACTCGGACCGAACTGTCCTCTTCAAGCTTGACCCATGTATGCCCCCTGTGGAAATAATATCCCTGGGGCACGCTGAATCCCGAAACATTGAGAACGCTTACAGGGTTAATCACTGCATGCACTGAAAACTGATCATTGAAATACTGATCAAAGTCACAGTTGCCACACCTGTATTCATTTGTGCAGGACCGGAACTCGATTCTTCCTTTCATGTGATGGATACAGGGCCTTTTTGACATGGGCATGGCATTGAGCTTTTCCTTCCAGTAAATAATCCTGCCCCTTTTGCCTTCCGGCAGTTTTCCCTTCTGCCTCAATTCTCTGTTCTCCTTTGCAGCATGTTTCATTACACGGTCAAAATGACATCCTGCACAGAGATAGTTTTTACTGCATGATTTCTTTGTTACTATCCCGGCCTGGGCCCAGAGACAGGGGGCTGGCATCGGATTATCTATCTTGCATGTTGTTCTTTCGGGCATTGTTGTATACCTCGTAAAAACAGGCGCAGGGCACATGGCTCAAGGCGCAGGGTTATATCTGTAGAACGATCATCATCCATGAAAACAGGAGACTTTTTTCATTGAAAGTTGGATATTGAACGTTCAATGAAAGTTCAAGGTTTTCTTTATTTCAAAAAGCTGCTAACCAGATTATCCCATCCGAGTCCCGGAACATTCCCGAATATATCGTTTGCCAGATATCCGCCGTCCGCTGCAAGAGGACCGGTCACATCCTCAACCATTTTTTCAAGCCGGTTTACTTCATTACTCATCCAGTTGATGCTGTCAGCATCTGCCATGAGTCTTTTTGCATTCTCCTTGATATCCGGCACGCGGACCATAAAAAGCCATCCTGCACCATAGGGCTCCCTGTTTGATATTCCGGGATTTTCTCTTGCACTACTGTTTACTTCAGTGATGATCCCGTCTATGGGAGACAGGATATCAGCGGTGTTTCCTTTCCTCTTTAAACCCCATCCAGGTTTGCCATAATCAAGGGTCTTTCCCATAAGGGGGAGATCAAAACAATCCGATTCGCCGAGCATCTTGAGGGCAAAATCATCAAGGCCAACCCTTAAATATCCGCCGTTTTCTATCCTGGTCCATGCATGTCCATTATGAAAATAGTGGTTTTCAGGAACGTTTATGCCCTTTATATTCATGAAATTCAATGAACGGTGTCCTGTTTTTGAAGACCATACATCCTCGAAGAACTGATCGAAATCACAGCCGGAGCATTGATAATCATAGGCACAGGCCCTTTTTACTATCCTGTTTGTAAGGCTGTGTCTGCAAACTCTTTCCAGTCCGGATCTTCTTCTCATGGCATCCTGCCAGCTTATCTGCTGGCCTTTATCCACCTTCATCTTCATCCCAAGGTCATATTTGCAGGAAGTGCAGTCATAGTAATTATTGCAGCTCTTGAATTCCACAACACCCGCCTGCATCCATATACATGGGTTCGCAGCCTTTGCCTCCTTATCCGGTTTTATCATCCAGACCTGGCTGCCTATTACCGCGGGTATCTCTTTTTCTCCAGGAAGCCCGGCAGTGTAGCCTCCTTTCCTATAGGATGATCCGTAACCGACATGACTTCTTTGTTTTTCATTTTTAATATCAGTCATTTTCTGCTCCTTTTTTTGAGTTGCATTGATATCGTCCCTGACAACTATTAAAGCAATAGATATGCCACAGGAGGAGCTTCCTGATACATTAACCATATGAGCCTGTTATAATTAGCATTTTCAACAATACTCTTTGGACAGCCTGGATATGATCCTGATTTATGAACAGCATGACTGCTGAATATTTCCACACAGGTTGGAGATCTTGGTCAGCCATAAGCATGAAAATGAGCAGTAATATCTGAGATATTAATGAGTTATCCAACTGTTGCATTCTTCTACACAGAAATCTATTTTTTCAACATAGCCGATGGGCAGCAGGACGGGATAATCCTGACCGCTTTGTCGTATCTGTACCTGGAGTTTATATAGACTTTTTAAGATCGGAAAACGGGTCGGTATTTTCTAGCGGGTATCTTCCCATTATGAGTTCATTCATAAGGAATGGGATTGTATCAGTTAAATCACCGGCAATAAGTCCGGACTCGCCATTTTGTTCGGCAAAATAATCGGCGGCGAGACCATGAAGGTACACACCTGCGGATGCGGCCTTTATTTCCGAAACTCCTCTTGCCAGGAAACCTGAGATAATGCCTGTCAGTACATCCCCTGTCCCGCCTGTCGCAAGGGACGGGTTTCCGGTCGGGTTTATATGAAGGATACCGGAAGGCGCTGCCACAATTGTCCTTGCACCCTTTAAAACAAGATTGCAATGCCACCTTTGTGAAAATTCACGTGAGATCTTTAATCGGTTGGCCTGCACTTCCCTGTTTTCAAGGCCTGTAAGCCTTGCCATCTCTCCCGGATGGGGGGTCAGTATCTTTTTTTCATCCAGAGATTCGAGGCAGCCAGGTGTCAATGAAAGGGCGTTGAGAGCATCGGCATCAATAACCACTGGTAATTCGCATTCACTTATTATCCTGCAAACAAGTTCGATCGTTTCAGGGTTTGTGGATAACCCCGGACCGATGGCGAGCGCGGTTTTCCCGGATAACAGCCCGTTGATGTCGTCATAGGCCTTTATGGACAGGGTCCCGCCATTGGTCTCAGCCAGGGGCACTGTCATTGCCTCGGTAAGCCTGGACTCCATAATATGATTCAGGCTTCCGGGTATTCCCACTGTCACAAGGCCAGCTCCTGCGCGCAACGCCCCCATTGCAGCAAGGGTCGCGGCGCCGGTCTTTCCGGTTGAACCAGCCAGTATCAGTAGATGACCTTTTGCCCCCTTATGAGTATTTTTTTTATTTTTTGAAATATCAGGAATAAAATCTTCAGGTTCAATGAGCATGTGACCGGGTTCAAACCTTGCGCTTATCATGCTAGGTATGCCGATATCTATATTTACCAGCCTTCCGACGGCTTCGGCACCGGGATACACCAGTTGACCGGGTTTTGGAAAACCGAAGGTCACGGTCAGATCGGCCTTTACTGCAGCCCCCATTTTCTGGCCCGTATCGGCATTGAGGCCTGAAGGTATATCGATGGACATTACGGGTTTTCCGGACAAATTAATATCCTCTATTACCTTTTTAAACAGTCCCCTCACAGGTGAATTGAGGCCCGTACCGAGTAACCCGTCAACAATATAACTGCATTTTACTATTTTATCCTGAAATGCCTGTAATTCCTCTTCATTCGTTATTTCGTAAATTTCCGAACCAAGCTTTTCGATAATCTTGAGGTTCACAAGGGCATCGCCTGAGATAGCCGACTTTTCTCCTATTACCGCGACATCAACCTTCATCCCGTACTCATGAAGATATCTTGCCATGACATAGCCGTCTCCGCCATTATTTCCCTTGCCGCATAAAATAACAACAGAGGCATCGCAGGGGGGATTGAAATGATCAAGGAAAACCTTTGCTGCATTCCTGGCTGCGTTTTCCATGAGCACAACACCGGGAATACCTGCCTCATTAATTGTCAAACGATCCATTTCACGCATTTCAGAAGCAGTTACAAGTCTCATCGCTATTTCTCCAGGATAACCATTGCTATACCGTACTCATCTTCATCCGAAAGACTCACATGGAAGGCATTTATTTCTTCCTTTTCGCAAAGGGACGCCGAAGTACCATATACATTCAGGCCCGGTTTTCCGCTTTTAAAATGAAAAACTTCTATATCTCTCCAGAATACACCTTTTCTCATGCCTGTGCCCAGGGCCTTTGAAAATGCTTCCTTTGCGGCAAAGCGAAGGGCAAAGGCCGGATATGGCCTCACTCTCTTAAAACAGAATACCTTTTCATCAGGCGTGAAGACACGATCAATAAATCTGTCTCCCCATTTTTTTATTACCTTCTCAATGCGGGAGATTTTAATAATATCGACACCAGTTCCATAAATCATTAAAAACCCCGGACTAAATCAATCATCTCCCTCACTGCATTCTCAAACCCTACATATATCGCCTTTGCGACAATTACATGACCTATACTGTATTCGTCTATGCGGGGAAGCACACGGAATCTTTTGATATTTATGTAGTTAAGACCATGTCCGGCGCTTATTCCGAGCTCAAGGCCACTCGCCGCCTCAACAGCCTTTACTATCCTTTTAAACCTTTCTTCTGCCTCGGATTCATTCTTTGCCTCGGAATAGTGACCTGTGTGAATTTCAACAATATCACCGCCTGCCCTGTGTGCTGCTTCAATCTGGGCGGGATCGGGATCGATGAAAAAGCTTACCCTGATATCCTTTTCCTTCATGCTCTCCACAACCTTGCGGTAGCGGTCAGGATTTGAAACCACATCAAGACCGCCTTCAGTGGTCAGTTCTTCTCTTTTTTCCGGGACAAGGGTCACAAGATCGGGTTTAACCTCCCTTGCGATATTTATCATTTCATCGACAGCCGCCATCTCCATATTGAGCCTGGTTTTAACCGTCTCTCTCAGGAGCCTCAGGTCCCTGTCATTTATATGCCGTCTGTCTTCTCTCAGGTGACAGATTATACAGTCCGCACCGGCCATTTCAGCAATGCCGGCTGCAAAAACAGGGTCGGGAAAATCGATGCCCCTCGCCTGTCTTATGGTTGCCACATGATCAACATTTACTGCGAGTCGTGCCATTTCTAGTTCTCCATCATCAGGGAAAGAAGTCTTTTTTCCTCTTTCCGCATTATTCTTTCATCCTTTTCGGATTTTTCATGATCATAACCCATTAGGTGCAAAAGACCGTGAACAAGGAGTTCGTATATCCTTTCATGAAATGTGATACCCATTTCGTCTGCTTCCCTCTTTGCGGTATCAACAGATATTACAATGTCTCCCAGCATTCCTGTTTCAATGCCGTCAGCGCCGGTCATTGGAAAGGAAAGGACATTTGTAGGCTTGTCCCGGTTCAGATACTGCCTGTTAAGCTCGTGTATCCGGTCATCACCGGTAATGAGTATACTCAACTCCCTGTCGTTACAGCCCAAGTCTTTTAAGGCCTTCTCTATTATCAGACGTATCGTCTGATTTTTTAGACCGTGTATTCTCCTGGCTGATTTTATCTGAATCTCCATTTTGTGCCTTTTTTGCTTTTTTCATTACTGCAGGCTCGGGATATTCAACTCTCTGGTGAAATATCCCGCCCAATGTCTTGTTAAAACTCTTTGCGATTTCATTCAGGTCCTTTAGAGTTAGCTCGCAGTCATTAAGCTGACCATCCGAGAAGACCTTGTTGATAATCTTCTGTACAATCCCGTTGATACGCGCAGGGTTAGGATCGGGCAGTGACCTGGACGCCGCTTCAATCATATCTGCAAGCATTACCAGCCCGGCCTCCTTTGTCTGGGGCTTTGGCCCCGGATACCTGAAGTCGTCTTCCTTAATCTCAACGCCTTTACTGTTTTTGCTCATCGCCTGGTCTTTGGCCTTCTGGTAGAAATATGCTATGAGTGACTTTCCCTGATGCTGCTGAATGATATCTATTATTTCCTGCCCCAGTTTATGCTGTTTTGCGAGTTCGACACCGTCCTTGACATGGGATATCAGTACGAGGCTGCTCATGGAAGGTGCAAGTTTTTCATGCCTGTTTTCTCCACCCATCTGGTTTTCAATAAAATAAAGGGGCTTTTTCATTTTCCCTATATCGTGATAATAGGCACTCACTTTTGCAAGGAGGGGATTTGCGTTTATGGCCTTGGCAGTAGCCTCAACCATATTGCTTACAATGACACTGTGGTGATAGGTTCCGGGTGCCTGTACCATGAGATCCCTTAAGAGCGGCTGATCCAGATTGGCAAGCTCAAGAAGCTTTATATCGGTTGTAAAACCAAAGGCCATTTCAACCAGTGGAATGATACCTGTCGAAATAACCCCGGCAAGAAGCCCGCCCAGGAAGGCGGAGATAACTGCAACCAGTGCCTCAAAGGAAAAAAGTGCACCATATATCGACTCTATTGCAAGGCACATCAGGGTATTGAGCAGTCCGATCTTGAAGCCTATTTTAATAAGGATGCCCCTTTCCCTGTATTCGCGAACAAGATATGAAGCAATAACACTGCCAACGAAAAAGTAGATCATAAATTCAACATTTCCGTCAATAATCAGTGACGCAAAGATCGAAACCAGCATTGAAAAGATCATCGCCATGTTCATGCCCTGAAATACTGTTATCAGGATGGCTCCGAATGTAGCAGGGAGGGCAAATAATAATGCCCTTGTTGTAAAATTGTGGAAGCCCCTTGCCACCTCATCTGCAATAAAATTGAATGCCCAGGCGAAAATAAAGACACTCAGGAGGGTCGCCGCACTGAATATCAGGTGTTTATAGTCGCGCCCCACCGGTTTGAATTTCATGAACCCGGTAATATAGATTACTGAAAACAGTATGCCCATCAAAAGGCTCATGCCTGGAATACGGCCGAGGACATTCTTGTCTTCGAGTGACCTGTTGACTGCTGCCAGTTTTAAAAGATGATTCTGGTCGATCCTTTCACCCTCGCGGACTATCATCTCACCGCGTTTTATCTGGTAATAGGATTGTTTGACCGATTTGGCTGCGTCATCCTTTCTCAGCTCTGTTTCTCTTTTATTAAATGTAACGTTGGGTTTAATGAGTTCGGTAGAAATATCAACCGCGAGATCGGCAATATCCGGGGGCACACCATCCTTTAAAAGGCTGTCTTTCCTTTCCTTTATCCGCTTTTTTGCTTTTTCGATGTCATAGAATCTCGAAAGATCGGTAACCAGATCTTCATCCTGGTTCTGAATACTCTGGAGTACTATCCCCTTCTGATGGGCCTGACTCACCAAAACAGAGTAGTTGCCCACAACACCTTTTCTGAATATCTCTATGGTCAGCCTGAAAATACTTGTTTCCAGTATCTCGGGACAACCGCTTGATACTATCCTGTCATAGAGTTTCTGATTATATGGCAGTTCCAGGGTCTTGAAGAAACTCTCGCCTGCTGTTTTTTTAAGCTCTGTTATATCAGGTCCCATGTCCTCGACAGGTACGGGAGTAAGAGGATCCACGGACTGGGCTGCAATCAGTTTTCTCGTCTCGTCCATCGCCTCTCTTAACCGCAGCCTTAAGTTTGATGCAGACGGGTCAAAATCATACACATAGGGGACATTTTGTATGGCCTTGTCCCTTTCCTTTTCAGTATTTTCATTATTCTGGACAAGTATATCCGTGGGGGCTTTGACATCGGCCTCTGCAATATCACCTATTTTATATACCTTCGGCCTTTCCATGATCCCGGGATGAAGGAATATACTTATTATCACACTTAATAAAACCAGGATTGTCCATCTGGTTATGTCCGGACGAAACAGTTTTTTAGATGGCTCATTTCCCATTGTTTACAGCCCCCTGCTTGTCTTTTATTTCATAGGCATCAATTATTTTCTGTACAAGCGGGTGTCTTACAACATCGTCCCTTGAAAAATAAATAAATTTAATACCTTTTATTCCATCAAGGATTTCAAGGGCCTCAACAAGACCCGAATCCTTTCCTGCCGGGAGATCAGTCTGGGTAATGTCCCCTGTTATCACAGCCTTTGAACTGAACCCGAGCCTGGTAAGAAACATCTTCATCTGTTCGGCAGTTGCGTTCTGCGCTTCATCAAGAATCACAAAGGAATCGTTTAATGTCCTGCCCCTCATAAAGGCAAGAGGAGCCACTTCGATAACACCCTTTTCCATGAGATTTGATGCATCATCAAAGTCCACCATATCATGAAGCGCGTCATAAAGAGGTCTGAGATAGGGATTCACCTTCTCACTGAGATCACCGGGAAGAAAACCCAGCCGTTCGCCTGCCTCCACCGCAGGCCTGGCCAGCACTATCCTCCTTACCTCCTTTTTTGCCAGGGATGCAACTGCCATTGCCATTGCCAGGTATGTCTTTCCCGTACCTGCCGGTCCTATGGCAAAAACAATATCATAATTCCTGATGCTTTCTATATATTCCTTCTGGTTTACTGTCCTGGCAGTAACAATACGTTTTTTGGATGATACGTAAACGCTGTCCAGAAATATATCTTTCAGGTTTGCAGATCGATCCCTGCTTAATATCCTTACGGCATGTTCAACATCCGTGGAATAAAGGGGAAAACCTTTTTTTACAAGTTCATACAGCTGGAGAATAACACTCTCGGCAAGTTCTATCTCCCAGTCTCCCCCCTTCAGGATAATTTCCGTACCCCTGGTGCTTATGGAAAGACCGATCCTCTTTTCTATTATTTTAATATTTGAATTCCGCTCACCGCAAAGAACATTCAAAAGCTCATATTCATTGAACGCTATCTTTTTGGTAATGGATGAATTATCTTCTTTTTTCCCGGACAATAAATACTCCTCAAATTAAAAGAAAAGCACTACCATAGAGTGAAGGAGCTAGCAAGTAAAATAGACAGGATATGAGGGGTGCAGGATTAAGGTAATTATGCTATATTATATAAAATTGACCCACAATTAAAAGCAGATTTTATGAGTATCCCATGGAGATTGCTCCATTTATTTTACTTTTATCAGATTGGATGATAACCTTTAAATTACTATTTTGAGGCTCCTATGACAACCCCTGTTAAAATCGGCATAAGCTCATGCCTTTTTGGAAACAGTGTCCGCTATGACGGCGGACATAAACTTGACAGGTTTTTTAGAGACACCCTTGGTGCATTTATGGAATATGTACCGGTCTGTCCCGAGGCCGAATGCGGGCTCGGCATACCCAGGGAGATCATGAGGCTTGAAGGAAATATAGATGATCCCGGATTGGTGGTCATAAAAACCGGAAAAGATATCAAGCAGAAGATGAAACAGTGGTCCCGAAAACGTGTTAAAGAGCTTGAGAAAGAGGACCTGAGCGGATTTATCTTAAAAAGCAGGTCTCCATCGTGCGGGATAGAACGCGTAGAGGTATTCAATGAAAAGGGGATACCCGTGCCCGGGGGAACAGGATTATTTGCAAAGGAATTTATAAACAGGTTTCCGCTTATTCCGATCGAGGATGAAGAAAGACTTCATGACCCGGACTTAAGGGAAAACTTTATAGAGAGGATATTTATCTTAAGAAGGTGGAGGTATATAACAAAGGGGAAAAACACCGCCGGAAAACTTGTCAGATTTCATACCGAAAACAAGCTCATCTTTTTCTCCCACAGCGAAAAACATTACAGAATGATGGGCAGGATAGTCGCAGATGCAGGGAAGAACAATATTGAGAACATTTACAAGGCCTACGAAGAGACAATGCTTGAAGCCATAAAATTAAAGGCAACACCCAATAAGCACACCAATGTGCTCATGCATATGATGGGTTATTTTAAAAAGGTACTTTCAACAGACGAAAAACAGGAACTGCTCGAAAAGATTGATGAATACAAGGCTGGATTTATCCCGCGTATCGTACCGATAACACTTATCGGTCATTATGCAGGGAAGCATGATGAGCAGTACCTTAAAAACCAGACTTACCTTAATCCCCAGCCAGTTGAATTAAAGCTCAGGTATCATGTTTAGTTTTTATTAATAGGGCTTCATTGACATAGCACATTTTATGTGCTAGTTTAACTCATTAAATTTATTCAAAATGGAGCGTTCAAGATGGCTAACCTGACCCTTAAAATTGATGATAAACTTTTGGAAAAGGCCCGCTTGATTGCATCTGGCAAAAAGATGTCGATCAATGCAATTGTTCGCCATCAACTGGAAGAATTTGTTTCCAGCGACCTCAGCCGGCAGACGGCTATTAAGGGGCTTGAGTCTTTTTATACCCGTTGTGAAGCCAGGATCGGCAAAAAATCCTGGACACGGGATGAAATCCATGAAAGATAAATGTTTTCTTGATACCAATATTTTTATTTACGCTATTGATACCTCGCCAGGCCTGAAAGAGAAGAGAGAAATATCCAGGCATCTGATTAAAGAACACATCGAGAATGAGACTGGTGTTATCAGCGTCCAAGTGCTCCAGGAGTTTTACCAGGTTTCCACTCACAAGATACAGGTTCCCTTGTCCATTGAAGAATCCCTCGAATACCTACATTACATGGCTGTTCTCGACACGATTCATCCCGAGTTCGACATGATTGTTACAGGCATTCGCCTTCATGAAAAACACAGTATCTCCTTTTGGGATGCCCTTATCGTCCAGGCCGCACTCATGGCCGGATGTACCCGGCTCCTTTCAGAAGATTTACAGCACGGCTTTAAGATTGACCGCCTCGTTGTGGAGAATCCCTTTCGAACCTGCGTACTTTGAAATTGAATATTGAACCTGCAAATCACACTATCAAAATGCCAATCCTACCGAGCGTTTCAGATCAGAGACCTCTTCAGGGGTCAGGTAGCGGTATTTGCCTATCTTCAGGTTACCTATTTCAAGCCCGCCGAAACCCGTACGCATCAACTGGATCACATTACAACCTACTGCCTCAACCATGCGCCTTACAAGCCTGTTTCTTCCCTGGCTGATGGTCAGTCTTATGACCGAACGCGATCCGGTTTGCCTGAGAATACTTGCCTTTGATCTGCCGCTGAAGCCGTCATCTAGTTCTACGCCGTCCCTGAGTCTTTTCAGGGTTTCCTCATTTATCCTGCCGTCAACAGTTACCTTGTAGGTTTTTGAAACATGATATTTGGGGTGTGTAAGCCGGTATGAAAAATCGCCGTCGTTTGTCATCATAAGGAGACCGATACTGTCAAAATCGAGCCTGCCGACAGGATAGAGCCTTTGGGGGATATCCTTTATCAGATCAGTAACAATAGGCCTGCCTTCGGGATCGGTCAGGGAGGTTATATACCCGAAGGGTTTGTTAAGCATTATATATACCCGGTCACTCGGGCCGGGTATCTCTTTACCGTCAAACTTAATGCTGTCCGCTCCCCAGGCTGCCTTTGTACCGAGTTCAAAAACTTTCCGGCCATTAAGCATTACACGACCGGCCTTTATAAATTCATCGGCCTTTCTTCTCAATGTAACACCGGCCAGTGAAAGTATCCTGTTAAGCCTCTGTTCCATTCTCTTCGGATTCACCTTCACTGTCAGGGTCAGACGTATCATCTGATTCGATAACATCATCTTCGGGTGTACTGTCCGAGGGTTCGGGCATGTCCGAACCTTCGGAACCAGTGTTATCTTCTGTCTCAGCCGCTTCTTCTATCTGATTATTAAAGGGCAGTACGGCCTCTCCGGCGGCACCCTCTTCACCTGCGTCTTCCCTGTTTACTATGGTCGGTTCGTACTGATCAGTGGCAAAGTCCTTTATTTCCTTAAGCTTGGGAAGGGAAGACAGGTCTTTAAGATCAAAAACCTCAAGGAATCTTTTTGTAGTGCCATATACAAGGGGCCTCCCGGGCAGTTCCTTACGCCCCATGATCTTTACCAGTCCCTTTTCCATAAGGGTCTTTAGTATTCCGCTTACATCCACACCACGGAGACGTTCTATCTCACTTTTAAGGATAGGCTGCTTGTAGGCTATAATTGCAAGGGTTTCGATAGTTGCCCTTGATAGCTTATTAGGCGTTTTCTGGAACATCCTTAAGATATATGCCCCATATTCAGGTCGGCTCCTGAACTGATAACCACCTGCAACCTCTTTTAAAATAAAACTGCGTTCAAGTGCATCATAATCATGCATCAGGACCTTTATGGAATTCCTGATTTCCGACTTATCAGCATCCGGTAAACAGTCATGAATATCCTTTACTGTAAGCGGTTTATCAGATGAAAAGAGCAATGCCTCAATTATCATCTTCAGTGATTTGGCCATTATCTACTTCCTCTTTTTCTTCAAAACGGGCTTCAATTTGTATATCGCTGTAAACACTGGGCTGATAAACCTTTATAAGCCCCATATGCACAAGTTCAAGTACTGCCAGAAATGTTATTACAAATTCGGCAAGGGTCCGGTCTTCCTTAAAAAGTGTCTTAAAATAGAGAGACTCTTTAACTTTTAACTCATCAAGAATAAGGCTCATCTTATCATTTATCGAATAATTTTCCGGCCTGAAGGTAAGTTCCGCATCAGGTATAACATTTTCCAGTATCCTTTTAAAGGCGTCCATGAGCTGGAAAAGGTTGACTTCGATCTGCTGTTCCTCAGGTTCAAAATCAGCAGAATAGTCTTTATCGGGTTTACGTTGAAATACGTCTCTCTCAAGCATTTCACGTTCTGCGAGATCTCCTGCAAGTTCCTTGAACTGAAGGTATTCCAGAAGCGGCCTTGTTAACTCATCCCTTGGATCTTCTTCCTCGCCGTCTTCATTTTTTTCCGGCAGCAGCATCCTTGATTTAATGTGAATAAGGGTTGCCGCCATAACGAGAAAATCCCCGGCCACATTAATATTGAGGGCCTTCATCATATCGATGTATCCAAGGTACTGATCAGTTATAAGGGTTACCGGAATATCAAATATATCCACTTCATTCTTGCGAATAAGATGAAGAAGCAGATCAAGCGGACCTTCAAAGGCCTCCAGCTTTATATTATAATCGTCTCTTTCTTCCACTTATTTATATTCCGATAACTTCCTTGACCTCTGCCATGGTTTTTTCGGCGATAGATTTAGCTCTTTTATTACCAATGTCAATAATTTCCTTCACCATATCAGGATGCGAATCGAGCTCATTTCTTTTTTCCCTGACCGGTTCCAGGGCAACAATAAGGTTTTGAGCCATTATTTTTTTACATTCAACACAACCGATCTCTGCCTTCCTGCATTCTACATTTATCCGGCTCACTGTTTCTTCAGGGCTGTATATCTGATGAAAAGTAAAAACATTACATATATCGGGATTCCCTGGGTCCGATTTTCTCATACGCTGCGGGTCGGTGATCATCTGGCTGACCCTTGTCATTATTTCTTCAGGAGTATCAGTTAAATAAATAGAATTATTATAACTCTTACTCATTTTTCGCCTGTCAAGCCCAAGAATCCTTGATGTAGGAGCCAGGATTGTTGCAGGTTCAGGAAAGACTTCCTTCTGGTAGAGAAAATTAAAACGCCGTGCTATCTCCCTTGTAAGCTCAACATGGGGAGACTGATCTTCTCCGACAGGAACCCCGTTTGCCTTGTACAGAAGGATATCCGCAGCCTGGAGTACAGGGTATCCGAGAAAGCCGTATGTAGAAAGGTCTTTCTGGGTCAATTCCTTGAGCTGGTCCTTGTAGGTCGGGTTTCTTTCAAGCCATGGAAGCGGTGTAATCATTGAAAATAAAAGATGCAGCTCTGCATGCTCTTTTATATGCGATTGAATAAAAAATGTTGCTTTTTCAGGGTCAAGCCCGACAGATATCCAGTCCTTCAGTATTTCATATACAGATTCCTTGATTATCTTTGTATTGGCATACTCACTTGTAAGGGCGTGCCAGTCTGCGACAAAAAAGAAACATTCGTACTCTTCCTGAAGGTCCATCCAGTTGTTCAATGCGCCATGAAGATGCCCCAGATGTAATTTTCCGGTCGACCGCATACCACTGACAATTCTTTTCTTCATTAATCCATTCTCCTCATTATTTTTAAAGATTGGTTCAATCTTTCAGATATGAAAATTATTCACCATGCCGGTTTAAAAACCGTGTTTTAACAAAATCCAGCTCTTCCTTTTTGCTGTTGACACTGTTTTTAAGCCTGGCTTCGAGCAGAGCATCAAATATCTCCTTGTATAAAGGCCCCGGCGTTAATCCCATGTTCTTCAGATCTTTACCCTTAAGACTGATGGATACACTCTTTAACCTGGTGAAATAATTAGATATAACCTTTTTTATCTTTTCATTGTTTGCCTTAGCCATTATAAAAAGCAGAAACTCTGTATCATATTGTGACAATAATGTATAGATACTATAATTAGCGTCAGCTTCCATTCTATAGAGGTTGTCAAGCAGCTGCCAGGCATCCTTTCTCTGTGCCATCATTCTCCGGCAATCGATATCATTCATCATAAGCCTTAAAGAAAGACTGTTGTATTCATCCGCATCCATGTTTGAGGTCAGACCGAACCAGTATACCTTCCAGGGCTCACATGGCTCATCCAGAAAAAGAAGGCCGAACCAGGAGACAACATCGCTTATATTTTCCATTAATTTTAAAAGCTTGTCATTATAGTCGATATGAGGGGATATATAACGTACAAGATCGAGCTGATGCATTCTTTCTATGGCCTTTAGAGGATCATTTTCCATGAGGATCAGCTTGAGTTCCGTGAACAGCCTTCTGCCGGAGAGCCCCTTAAAACAGTCGATATCCACTGCGTTCTTTATCAGGGACAGGGTAAGTTTTCCTATCCTGAAACCATAACGCTGTTCAAATCTTATCGCCCTTAACACTCGGGTAGGGTCTTCGACAAAACTCAGGTTATGAAGCACCCTTATGGTTCTGTCTTTTATGTCCTTCTGCGCACCGAAGTAGTCTATCAGATCGCCATAGGTTCTTCTGTTGAGTTTAATAGCCAGGGTGTTAATGGTAAAATCCCTCCTGAAAAGATCCATTTTGAGTGAACTGGTTTCCACAGTGGGAGGCGCAGCAGGTGTCTCATAATATTCCATGCGCGCAGTGGCTACATCGACCTTGAACCCGTCCGGGAAAATAAGCACAGCGGTCCCGAATTTCTTATGGCTTCTGACCCTGATATCGTGATCTTTTGCATATGCATAGGCAAAATTGATTCCATTACCTTCCACAACAATATCTACATCAAAATTCTCCTGCTTTAAAAGGATATCCCTGACCAGTCCGCCGACCAGGAAAGCCCGGTAGCCGAGTCTGTCAGCACAGTCTCCAAATTCCTCAAAGATATTGATTATGCGCTCGGGCAAACGCTCCTTCAGCATCAGCGAAAGATTCCTGCTCTTTATGAAATTGGATGTATGGGAAGGATCATATAGAAAATCATTTATAACAGGGCTGCCTACAAGTATATTCATCAGGTCGGTGCGTGTTATCACGCCAGCGAGTGCGCCATCCTTTATTACAGGAAGTATCCGCAGGTTATTCTTTATTATCAGCTCCTGTATCTCGCTCAAGGGCGCATCAGGATTAACACTGTGAACATCGATGTTCATATATTCCCTTACAGGGATATGACCGAGATTAAAAAATACCGCCTTTTCCATTATCTGTCTGGTAATATACCCCTCAAGGCGGCCTTCCCTGCTGACAACGACCAGGACATTTATGTTGTATCTGGTCATAAGGGTGGATGCATCTTTTACACTCTTTTCAGGAAGAATATGGATAACAGGCGAAGTCATCATATCTTTTGCCGTTTTTCCGGGATTGATATGGTTCTTCAAATGCTTCTGTAAAGCCCTTTCCACCTGAATTATTGTTTTTTTACTGATGGTGGCCGAAGCCGCCTGAGGATGCCCTCCGCCCCCGAATTCCAGCGCTATCTGGGCCACATTTACTGCTTCGGTACGGCTTCTGGCAACAAGGTAGATCTTGTCTTCCATCTGTGCCATAGCGAAGAGAACCTGGATATTTTCCATATCCATAAATTTATGGACGAGCACGGCAAAATCACCGGAATATTCTTCCCTTACTATCTTTGCTGTTACGACCTCGATACCATTGATTACACTCTTTACAGCAGACTGGATAAGGTCATTCAATATCCATATCTGCTCTGCCGATAGTTCGCGTGTAAGAAGTTCTGCAAGGATATTCTGATCCGCACCCTGTTCGGTCAGCCATGCGGCAG
Organism: uncultured delta proteobacterium; assembly: GCA_963815145.1. Classification (GTDB taxonomy): domain Bacteria; phylum Desulfobacterota; class DSM-4660; order Desulfatiglandales; family HGW-15; genus JAAZBV01. Next base: position 123,603 of record CAWFFS010000010.1, on the reverse strand, counting down.
CAACATGGTCTTCAGGGGTTGTGGATGAAAATGTAAATGACCCGGTATCCTCATGGATGCCCAGGAGCATAACCGTGGCCTCATCGGGATTCAGCCCTATATTCCGGTCTCTTAATATCCGGGTAAGGATGGCTGTGGTAGACCCGAAAGGTCTGATCACCTCCAGGGTACCCCTGATATCGTTATTGGAAGAAGGGTGATGGTCGTATATGTGTATTTCAAGTCCCTTCCTCCCGATTATTTCCGCAAACTTTCCTATCCGGTCCTTTTGCCTGGTATCAACAAGAATAAGCCTTTCAATGGCATCGAAATCAATCTGCCTTGTCCTGGTAAAGCTGAAGAGATATGACAGTGAATGAATAAAAAAATTGCGGAGATTTTTTTCCTGTGAACCGGGAAACACTATAGTTGCATCGGGGTAGAGCTTTTTTGCAGCCACCATTGACGAAAGCGCATCAAAATCGGCATTAATATGTGTTGTAATTATTTCCCTGTGGACTGTTTCGGGCATTCTTCCTCTGATCTGATATGATTCCAAGAAATTCAGGGATAAAAAAAGCCGGGCATGTAGAACCGCTCCGGCTGAGTAACCAATGGAAAATGAAAATCTTAACTATATACCCTTTAATCTTTCTTCATCTTCCTGCTTGGTTTTACAATCGATACACAATGTTGTTACGGGCCTTGCTTTTAATCGTTCATCGGAAATATACTCTTCGCATGACTCGCATATTCCGTAGGTGCCGTTCTCTATGCGCTCCAGCGCTTCCTTTATTTTTCCAATGAGCTTTCTTTCTCTGTCACGTATCCTCAGGGTAAAATTCCGGTCGGATTCAAGGGTTGCCCTGTCTGCTGGATCAGGCATATTCCCGTTAAGGTCACTCATCCCGGAAACTGTCCTGTTAGCCTCGCTTAAGAGTTCATCCAGCCTCTCAGTAAGAAGATTTTTAAAATAATTTATTTGCTTCTTATTTAACATGACAATTTATATTACTCCCTTATTAATTTGTATAACCGTATAAGGTTACAGGTATTTATGTAAAAAAGCAAACCATTTTTTCAGTGTCGGTCCAGGTATAAAAACCGGGGTTTTTAATCTCCTGACCGGCTATCCAAACAGTTTTTTCTTCTTCTTTCTCTCGATCCCCTCTGTTTTTGCGAACTCTTCAAGGATGTCTTTCTGCTTTTTACTGAGCTTCCTTGGTATCTGGACATTCACCTTGACCAGAAGCTGACCTCTTTTTTTGCTGTTAATCCCCGGCATGCCCTTTTCGTGAATCGATATTATATCTCCCGGCTGTGTCCCGTGTGGAATTTCCATCTCATAATCTTCTTCATCGCCTAAAACCGGAATCTTTATTGAATCGCCGAGGGCTGCCTGTACAAAGGATATCGGTATTTCACAATAAAGATGATCCCCTTCTCTTTTGAAAAAGTTATGATCCTTCACATGCAGGACTACAAACAGGTCGCCAGGAGGGCCGCCCAACTCTCCTGCTTCTCCTTCTCCCCTGAGCCTTAGCTGTGACCCTGTATCCACGCCGGGAGGGATTTTCAAATTGATGCTTCTGTCGACCTGGACTTTGCCCCTTCCGCCACAGTCGACGCAGGGATCTTTAATAATTCTTCCGGTTCCATTACAGGCAGGGCATGTTGTCTTGATCTGAAAAAAACCCTGGGAACGGACAACCTGGCCGTTTCCACGGCATGTCCCGCATACCTGCGGTTCACTTCCGGGTGTTATTCCGGAGCCGTTACAGAAATTACAGGCACCCCACTTTTGAAATTCAATTACCTCTTCCTTGCCGGTGAATGCCTCTTCAAGGGTAATTTCCATGTTATATCGAAGACTGTTACCCTGAACAGGTCTGTTACGGCGCCTGCCGCCTGACCCGAAGCTGAAAAAATCTTCAAAAATATCACCAAAACTTGAAAAAATATCCTCAAAACCGCTGAAACCGCTGAAACCTCTCCCCTGGAGTCCTTCATGCCCGTACTGATCGTATATCTGTCGCTTTTCCCTGTCTCTTAAGACCTCATAGGCCTCGGACGCTTCTTTGAATTTTTCTTCGGCATCCTTATCACCGGGGTTCCGGTCAGGATGATACTGCATTGCCAGTTTTCTATAAGCCCTCTTGATCGCATCATCATCTGCATCCCTTGATATGTCGAGGGTCTCATAGTAATCTCTTTTATCCATTTCTACTCTGTCCTGGCACTTTATAGAATATCTTCTTCAGAGTCTGTTTTTGCGACCTCTTCGGGAAGACTATCGACTTGCCTTTCACTAAGCAAACGCGCCTCTTCTTCGGTCTGTAGCCTGATATTGCCGGCAGCAATCTCCCTTAGAGACATGACAATATCCCTGTTTTTTGAAGAAATAGTCGGTTCAGCACCCTTTCTCAACTCCCTGACTCTTTTTGCGACCATGTGAATGAGGGTAAATCGGTTGTTTACATTATTAAGGCAATCCTCTACAGTTATTCGTGCCATAAAATCTCCTTTACATATAGAACTTTTATTCCTAACTTAAATAAACTTTACTTTTTAACACTAATAATATTAAATGTAAAGATGTAAACGTAAACCCTGACCTCTCAGGGCTTTAATCTTTTCTGCTGTTGCAGACCCTAATCAGATTTAACTTTTTAATTTCCGCTGTATACAGGTTTTTTAATCCGCCCGGGTTTTTAAATTTTATTTATCGGCTTTCAGAGGGCGAGTTTTAATAAAATTCCATGACCGGAGAAAGATATGATTGCCAGGATATTGAGCAGTGCTGTAATAGGCATTGATGCCTACATTGTGGAAGTCGAAGTGGATATCTCCCAGGGGCTCCCCGCTTTTTCCACGGTCGGTCTTCCCGAAGGGGCCGTGAGGGAAAGCAAAGAAAGGGTAAAGACATCCATCAAGAATTCAGGATATCATTTCCCTTCGGACCGGATAACAGTAAACCTTGCACCTGCGGATATAAAAAAGGAAGGATCGGCCTTTGATCTCCCTATGGCTATCGGTATTTTAACAGCGACCGGAGTTATCCCGGAAAATTATGAGAAAAAATACCTTGTCATGGGAGAACTTTCGCTCGATGGTCTCATACGTCCTGTAAAGGGGGTGCTCCCGGTGGCTGTAACTGTGAAGGAGATGGGGCTTGACGGCATATTTCTACCGGTCGAAAACGCCATGGAAGCAGCTGTAGTAAAAGGACTGAATGTCTACCCTGTCGGAACATTGTCACAGCTTGTCCAGGTACTCGCCGGAGTTGAAAATATCAGCCCCTTTAAAACCGATTTCAGCGGTCTGTTCGAAAACAAGGACAGCCAGATTGACTTCAGTGATGTCAAAGGACAGGATAATGTAAAAAGGGCGATGGAGATAGCTGCTGCCGGAAATCATAATTTAATCATGGTAGGCCCTCCCGGTGCAGGGAAAACCATGCTTGCAAAACGCATACACACCATACTGCCCGATCTCTCATTTGAAGAGGCCATTGAAACCTCAAAGATTTACAGCGTAATGGGGCTTATGCCTGAGGGGAAAGGACTGGTTACAACCAGGCCCTTCAGGGCGCCTCATCATACGGTCTCGGACGCAGGGCTCATAGGTGGCGGTCAAAATCCTAAACCCGGAGAAGTGAGCCTTGCCCACAATGGCGTGCTTTTCCTGGATGAAATACCGGAATTCAAGAAGAACGTGCTGGAAGTGTTGAGGCAGCCCATGGAAGAAGGTTATGTCACTATAACAAGGGCAAATTCAACCGTGACCTATCCGGCAAACTTTATGCTCGTGGCTGCGATGAATCCATGTCCGTGCGGGTATTTCGGGAGCACCAAAAGGGAATGCCATTGCTCATATACACAGATACAGAGATACAGGACCAAGGTTTCAGGTCCGCTTATGGATCGGATAGACATACATATGGATGTCCCGGCAGTGGAATACAGGGAACTGTCAGCAAAGGAACAGGGTAAAACCTCAGCTGAAATACTTGAAAACCTCAATAGGGCCATGGAAACACAGAAGGAGCGATTCAGAAATCTAAAGATACACAACAATGCCGGCATGACCGGAAGACACATAAGAAAATTCTGCGAGATTGACAGGGAATCGGACAAACTCCTTGAAACTGCAATGGAAAAACTAGGTTTAAGTGCCAGGGCACATTCCAGGATACTGAAGATAGCAAGGACAATTGCCGATGTCGACGGGAGCGAAAACATCAAAGCGGATCATATAGCAGAGGCTATACAATACAGGAGCCTGGACAGGAAGATGGTGAAATAATTTTCCCTTAATGACCAGGTCATTACTTCTTTCTTCGTAACCTGATGCGCATTGATCCTCGACATAATGTTTGGTAAATAACTCTATTTAAACAATTCAAGAAATCTTCTTGATGCGTTTGAAAGATATCTATCCTTCCTGTAAATGACACCGATCTTATTTTTTTTATCTCCTTCAAAATCCACTAACTTTAAAGCCTTTAACTTCCCTGAGTCAATATCTGCAGATACAGATACTTCTGGCACTATAGATAATCCAGCATTTATAGCTACAAAGCTTTTTACAACTTCGATAGAACTCAGCTCCATTCCTATATTGAGTTTAACTTTTGCACGTTCACAGGCATCATCCAGAATCCTTCTTGATGAGCAATTCCTGTCCAGCAATACCATCGAATAATTTCCAAGATCCTTCAGAAATATTTTTTTACGACCGGCCAGTTTATGGTCCGGATGACATATAAGTACATCCGATCGTGAAAACAAGGGGATAACCGTGAGCTCAGGCTTAAGATATGAAAGGGTGACAATCCCAAAATCCACATCTCCCTGCAACACCATCTCGATACTTTTAAGTGAAGTTGAATTACGAACTATTATTTCTATTTTAGGATATTTATTTCTGTATCTTTGAAGGATATCGGGAATCCTGTAACAGGCTGTCGTATCGGATGTACTTATCATCAACCGTCCCCGCTCCATCTCAAGGAGATCATTCAATTCCTGCTCTGTCTCATCTATTATATGCTCTATTCCCCTGGTGCATTTTAAAAAGATCTGGCCGGCCTCAGTCAGAGATATTGCTTTGGTAGTACGATGAAAAAGCTTCTGTTCGATATTCTCTTCCAACCTGGCAATCTGTATGCTGACTGCTGATTGTGTCCTGTAAAGTTTTTTGGCCGCGATTGAAAAACTCTTATATTTCGCCACGGCATTAAATGCGTTTATCTGTTCAAATGTAATATCCATTTATTAATATTATTTATAAGTTTTATTATAATTATCAATTTGACAAATATTAGCTAAATGAATATTTCTTGTCAACTTTAATAATTTGAAAGGAGATTAATATGAAAAGCTTAATAGAAAAACCAGCATACAGTCTTAAGGATTTTCGATTACTGCCGGGGTATACCAATGAAAAATACGATTTTAAGGATATCTCATTAATGAGTCCCCTGTGCCGCAATGGAGATGACTTTATAACCCTTGATCTTCCGTTTGTCAGTGCCGCCATGCAGTCTGTTACATCAGTTCAGCTCGCCACAGCCCTTGCCGAACTCGGAGGAGCAGGTGTGATACCTCTGGGTAATTCCATTGAGGAACAATGCCTTAAGGTGAAATCCATTAAACAGTATAAGGCAGGTTTTCGTAATATTGATAAACACATCAAATTTCCCTACGCTACCGAAGATACACAAAAAAGGCTGCGTGTTGGTGCAGCGATTTCAACACATCCTGAAGACCGTGAACGCGTCAGTGCATTATTTGAAACTGATGTTGATTTTATTCTTATAGATGCTTCGGACGGATACACAATATATCAGAAAGAAACCATTGAATGGATAAAAAAGAACTATGATGTGCCGGTCGTTGGTGGAAATGTTGTAACTGCAGAGGCGTTTAAGATGCTTGTTGAAGCAGGAGCAGACGCTGTCAAGGTCGGCATGGGGACAGGATCAGGCTGTATAACCCAGGAGGAAAAGGCTACCGGACGCGGACTTGCTACATCAATTATGGAAATAGTCACAACCCGGGATGCCTGTGCGAAAAATAATACATATATACCGATTATTGCTGATGGAGGTATCAATACCTCGGCCGATATAGCAATAGCCCTTGCCTTTGGCGCTGACAGTGTGATGATGGGCAATTTTTTTGCCCGGATGGATGAAAGCCCGGGAAAAGAGTTCATGATAAATGGAGAAAAGGTAAAGGAATACTGGATGGAAGGCAGCATGAAAGCACGTAATAATCACAGGTATCACAATAATTCAGTCTCCTTCTTTGAAGAAGGAGTGCAGGGTTTCGTACCTTCTGCAGGATCCATATATGACATATTACCAATATCAAGAAATAAGCTGATTTCAACGTTACGTACTGCAGGTGCTGCAAACATGATGGATTTTCATAATTTATCAATTCTTGAGTTGCAGTCACCAGGGTCCATAAATGATGGCAAAGTTCACAACATGATTCAAAGGGAAGTTATTATATGAGCTGGTGCTGATTCTTCTCACGCACAGGATCTTGCAGGTCAATTTAAAGACTATTATCTGGACATTCATTGCTGGAACATTTGAAATTGATTTAAGCTTATTTGTCGTGCTGCCTTCCGATACAGCTGTGATATGGAAACCTGCATCTATTAAAGCGTTAAAGGTGGAAGAGAGCGGCCTCCTGTAAAAGGAGACCTGTACAGGTTTTCCAATGGTTCCCCGTGTTTGAGTTATTTTTTCAGTCTTAAAATAGTTACTCAACAGCGGTTATACTGGAGCCTTTTTCTTTAAGGAAAAATTCAAAAATTTCTCCTGGACCACAACCCAGATCAAGAATAGATTTCCTATTCAGGGCAGGCAGTAAAGCTTTAAAAGAAGGCCTTTCAAAATTTGCATTAAATGTATTATCTTTTATAGCCAGGGCGTATTCTGAAGCATGTTCACTATATAAAGGATTTTTCATATTTTTATTTCACACCAAATAACCGTTCAGCGGCTTTTAGCCCGGTTTTTTGATATTTGTTATAACTTTTCGCTGCTTCTTTTCTTACCTGTATATCATCTCCCCCGGATATCCATACCTTTATAGCCGCATCTAATGAATAAGCCTCGGGTGCCATAAGGCCTGTGGTCAACACTAATGGATTGGATCCCAATTTATTCAGCCGGGACAGGAAATAATCTCTACTTATACACGCCAGCACAATAGCATCATTTACCTGCTTGCCGGATTCCGGCGCCGGGGTTAAGACATCCGGATAATCCATCAGCCCGTTGTGACCGACATAGGCTATCAGATGGGCATTTCCTCCGGCCTGAATTTTCTTATCCTTCAGTTGAATACTAAAAATATCTTTGCCTGCATTATATCTTAAAAATTGTATAATAGTGCCTCTAATATATCTACCATCCCAGGCATCGGCGACTAGATATGCAGTAACATCATTCCTATTACGCGAAAAAACCTTTTTAAGAACAAGTCTTTCCAGAATGCGATTATCCTGAGGAGTTAAAACAGCTATCTTCTCCCATCCGCCATCTCTTGTCAGATATGTCTTAACTCCAAACCTCGCTCCCCAGTAGAGGTTGGTTCGTGCATCCTGACCATTACCTATAGACGGAGGCACAGGAACTATCCCCTGATTTTCATTGTCGGCAAGCGCAACGCAAACCTGAATTACTATTGGCTCACCTGCGGCAATATCATTATCTATGCGTTCCTGGGCAGGTGAAGCAAAAAATGTTACAGCATCTATCAAAAAAATATTAAGTAAAATAATAAAGATATTTTTTATATTCATTCCTGAATCATATACACTTTGTTACGCAACCATAATAAAAAAATTCATCGGTCTTGCGGACGATTCCGCTGAACCCGAAATCCAGCAGACTCTGTTGCAACTGGATGAGATCGTAAAATATCTTGACGATTTTGAATGACCTTCCATTATTTAACTTTCTTTCTGCCGTTCCGGAGTCATCGATCAGGACATGATCCATTGCAGTCGAGTCCTGAATTTTAAGGCTGTCTACAAAAAGGACCCTGCCCTCAGGCTTTAGAGCCCGACCCACCATTGTCCAGAACCTGTCGAATTGTTCAGGCGGAACATGCGAAATCCAGAAACCAAAAAAGATAAAATCATATATTTGATGGTTCCCACTCAAATATATCGGCAACTACGAATCGAACATGACCTTTGCCAGGCTTGCTTCGGTTGATTTCTATTGTTTCAGGGACAGCATCAATTGCCGTCAGGTTCGTGGAAAGATCTGCCAGTGTTGCTGTCCAGAGCCCGGTTCCACAGGCCAGTTCGAGGCAGTCTCCAAGCGGACTTTCACTAGTAAGAGCAGAACGGACAGTATCCAGTTCAGAGAACCACTTTATCCTGTGCCCAGCACCTCTATCATAGCGGCCCTGGCGCAGGTGCCATTCGTCATACTCGGCAGCCCTTGCCTTATAGTAAGCTTTCTGTTCGTCAAGAATAGATTTACCCATGCTACTTTCACGGACAATGCGTTGCTCAAAGACGGCGTTGTATTTACGCCGTCACCTGTATAAGGTGAAATCACATCGCTTTCTTTATAATCTTGAATATACTTCTTCTGCATCAAAAACAGTTTCAGGAAGAACTGTCGCAGGCAATAGCCTGATAGCCCTCGTTTATTAGTAATTTAAGTATTGGTTCAAGCGGTTTTACAGCATCAAGGAAAAAGCCGGAAAGATAAAGCCTGCTTGTTCGTCCATACCAGGGATTTTCCCACCCTCCAAGGACCAGACCCCCGATGTAAATACCAGCGACAATAATTGTTCTGGCATCCTGCAATGAGAGCTTTGGTGACCTCCGTCGAGAGTTGCTTAAAGCATAATTCGAAAAATCGGATGCGTCAGCAAATCCTAAAACATCGATTCCCGCAGAATGTGTGAGATTGCAGATTTTATTTGAAAGAGTTTCCTTGTTCATATTTTCCAACTTCAAAGTGTCGTTGATTATATGTAATAATTGCCTCACAAACCCGGGTTACACCTGCCTCAGGTTGACTAACTGACAGCTTCTACGTAAACAAACAGATTTTACAATCCTTCGCATATTTTAAGAAATCCCCGGCTGTCCAGACAACAACTCCGTCAATCAGTTTGGCTTCATCGATTTCCATCATATCGACGGTCATCTTACAGGCAATCAACTCGACTCCCTCGATCTGAGCCATCTCCTGAAGATCTGAAAGGCTGGGGATATTGGCTTTTTCAATCTTCTTTTTCATCATTCCGGTGGCAATAGTACTCATGCCAGGTATCGCCCCCATGACACCATCCGGTATAAACTTGGCCCGTTCAGCGCCACCTTCCATAACCATTTTTAATCCCATGAATGAGTAGAAAATTTTACTGTCCATTCCCTGCCGGGCGGCATTGATTCCCAACACCAGAGAAGGATATGCACCATCAAGGGTATTCTTGACACAGATAAAAGCTGCCTTTTCTTTTTCTTTTTCGTTTTCTTTTTCTTTGCTCATTGTTGCCTCCATTTTTCGTTATAGATAAAATGATTCTAATCCCAACGCCCTGGCCTCCTTGTTTGCCCGATGGCAAGGTTTAAAACAGATCATTTCCAAGAGACTAAATCCTGAACAGGTTTGTTGCCGATCTACTACTTACTTAGGTTTACTTATTAAATCACATTAATGGTTAAAATAAAAAGAAAAGCTAACTCAAACATTTTATATTTAAAATTGTTGAAGAGACAGAAGCATTATGAGAAATGCGAAAAATGACGCCAACAGGTTTGAGGGTTGATTAATTTTAATAAAATGTAAATAAGAAAATACCATAAATCAGTCCCGGACAGCCATTGGATATGGATAAATGAATTTGCGCCCGGCATACAGCCGCCATCCCCCCATCAAATCCCGGCCTATTCCAATGCCTTTAAAGATCGGAGTACAGCCTTTGCAATCTCTATACGCTTTGGTATATCTCCATCTTTAGCAATATCAATATTAAGAGCAAAAAACACTGCGCCATTTGGATGTTCCACCCATCCGATATACCAGCCATACATCTCCTTTTTATTGACATATAGGCCTGTCTTTGCACGAAGTATCCAGTATTTTTGAGCTTCAACAATCATTATGTCCTTTAGGAGACGCTGATGTTCAACGGAAAAGGGCAATTCATTTCTATAGAGCCGCTGTAAAAATGCCACCTGCTCCATGGCTGATATCTTAAGGCTGCCATCGAGCCAGAAATATTGTACCGGACCCGAGAAGTCAGCATTGCCGTAATTGATCTTTTTAAGGTACTCTTTTTCTGCCTTTTCACCAATATTCTCTGCAAACCGCTGATACACCCATACGACAGAATCCCGCATAGATGACCGCAGCGTCTGATCTCTGTTCCAGGAGTTATAATTTCTCTTTTTGCCATCCCACTTAAAAAGCTGAAATTCGTCTTTTACTGCACCTGCATCAAGTGCAAAAAGCGTATGGGGTATTTTAAAGGTTGAAGCCGGAGAATAACGTTTTTGAGCGCGTGCATTATTATATACCCAATGACCACCAACGCGCTCGTCTACTACAACGATTGTGCCCTCGATGCCATGGTCCGTGAAAAAATGCCCCCAGTCAGGACGTTCCTGGAAGGTTTCTGAGAAAGACACAACAGGTGTAATAAGAATAAGGAATGCCAGTAAAGCTGATTTCATTTTAATTATTCTCCTGGTGGCAACATAAAGTACCACCTACGAAAATCTTCATAAATATAGAATTACCAAGAGATCTACCTGTCGGAAAATAAAATTTCCCCTGAAAGCTGTCGGACCCACAGGGGATTTTTTTTTACATGACAATAATTACTATAAATGAGTGATTATTTTACCTTGCATACAAAATTAGCCGCATCATCCGTGCTCCCGGAGCCTTTGTATACCGCTACCTGAGGATAGGGGCAGATCGGCCGTGTCATTTGCTTCTGGTTCGGATTCATTGGATTGCTTGCAGGAGTACTTGCGATAATCCTGTAAGGGGCTTTCCCTTCTGTTACCCATTTATCTATTACCGAAAGCATATCCAGGACACTCGGGCCGGTTCCCCCTCCGCAATGCCCCATCCCGGGAACCATGAAGAGCCTCACAGAATCCGCGGCCTTGTTTTTGCCCATCTTTGCGGTCACCGATTTATAAAATGCAACTGTATTGGGAGCAGGGATAAGGCCGTCTGCCCAGCCATGGGAAAGGAGAAGTTTCCCACCGCCTTTAAAGAATTCTGAAAGCCCGTCAGTCGGGACATCCAGGATACTGCTCCCTGCCCTGTACGACACTGCAAGATCCTTATCATAATCAAAGGATTTGAAATTCCATTTAGGGTCTTTGAAGACGATATCCCGGAAATAGGAAGTAGCCACGGAAAAAGGTTCAGGACCGCTGGTCAACATGGCAAACTGCAGCTCGCTTCCCGGGTTCAAAGCCTGGAAAAATAAGCTTCTCCGGTCCGGGGATTTTTTGCTCCGCCATAGATATCACGCAGGGCCTCGACCTGAGGGGCAGTCAGGCAGTCGTTCCGTCCCCTTCCTTGCATTGGACAATTCCGGGATCGTAGCTCGCACATCTCCGGCCAGGATACTATTCCATCCCTGATGCCGTCTATTCCATCGCATTTATCGATATAGGCCTTGTTTGATGTCATAAGTTTTGGCATGGGAAGCCTGTGGGCATCATCTTTCATCGCCGCATAGCCGGTCCATAGGGACCCTATCATGAGACCCGACCATGGGGTTTGCCGGAGCCATCGAGGAGATGCCATTAAGTCCTCAGGATATCTGTAGGCTTCCATAAGTCCCTGTCTTCCCCCGGTAGAGCAACTCACCCAGAGTGCAGTATTCTCCTTTTTACCATAATAGGCGGTAAGTATCTCTTTTGCTTTTACTGTCATTTCATGAACCGCACGATATCCGAAATCTATAAGTTTTTCTTTATGGCCTATAGCCCATTTTGCATCAATACCCATTCCCGTGTGACCGGTATCGGTTGCTACTGTAGCATAGCCTCTTGAAAGGGGTTCTGCCAGGGCGGAATGACTTATTGTACCAGCCCATACGCCATTACCTATACCTGCAAGTTTTCCGTTCCAGTTATCCCGTGGCATCCATACCTCGACCTTAATATCCGAGTCAGAGGTTGGTGTCAGAGTTGCCTGCACACGGCAAAAAGCGGGAGTATTTTTAAAAACCGCCATCTCTCCGGGTCCGCCCATCATGAAACCGCCAGCAGGCGGCTTAAACTGTCCTGCTTCAACAATGGACGCCGAAGTGATTTTACCATCGTTTAATTTAAGTGATGTAAGGCTCCCGCATGTATCGGCTGCCAGGGCAGGTATCGCGGACAGGGCGAGAGCGACAGTTGCCGAGAAGATGATCTGCTTAAATCTCTTTAGCATATCCGACTCCTTTTATTTTTTTGGTACTGCACATTCAAAATTTTCCGCTTCGTCAATACTTCCTTTGCCTTTATATTTTTCTGCTTCGGGATAGGGGCACAACGGGCGGGTCCTTATGAGCTTTCCTTTATCAAGCTGTCCGGCGATTATCCTTTCAGGAACGATCCCCTTCTCACGCCAGTTTATCATGGGAGTCATAGGATCATGCTGGTTCGGGCAGACGCCGCCGCTGCAGTGGGACATCCCCGGTATCATGAAGAGCCTGAAGAAATCAGGTGTATCCGGACCGTTTTTAACAAGCGCCTGTTCGTAATACTCTACACCCGCCATTGGCTGGAGAACAGGATCGGCCCATCCATAGGTCATGAGAAGCTTGCCCCCGTGTTTCCTGAATCTTGAAAGATCAGTATCCTTGGCATCTGCGAGTTTTCCCCATGCATTGAGCATGTGGATGTCCTTATCAAAATTAAATGTGCTGCAGTCGTAATCCGGCATTGGCGGTTTATGGACGAGGTAGCGCATGGTATCCTGTGCCAGTCCGAAATCCGCGGAAGGAACACCCGGTTTTGTACTGATTATAAGACCCATCCAGCCGCTTTGGGCCGGACCGCCGAACATGCCAGGCATAACGGCCTCGCTCCCGGGCATATAACCGGGGAATATATTTTTACCATTACTCATCGGTCCCTGATAAATCTTTGCAATAGCCTCAGCCTGTGCGGCTGTAAGGCAATCAGCACTGTCAGTACCATTTTTACAGGCAGGTACGTCCTTTGCAGGATCAAACGGGCATTTGCGAGGGTCATCAATCAATCCATCCTTTAAACCATCAATGGCATCACACTTTGCCATTACCCGATCAGCCACTAAGGCCATTTTTTCTGCGGTAACAGTTACTTTACTTAACGCCCTCTGGTTCCACATGGCTCCGATAGTAAAACCGGTCTGGTCAAGCCAGGGAGCATTCACGACAATACCGTCAAAGTCCTCAGGGTATCGCTGCGCCTCGATCAGGCCCTGACGTCCCCCGTTTGAGCAGGAATTCCAGTAGGAATATTTTATGGGGTTTGCATAATAGTCTTTTATAATGTTTTTTGAAGTAACAGCAGTAAGATGCACAGCCCTGTATGCATAGTCTATTGCCTTTTGAGGATTGCTCATTACAAATGAAGCACCAGGCTCTTTTCTGGAATCATGTCCAGTGTTTGTCTGCGCAGCCGCAAAACCTGCCGCCAGTGCCTGATTTATCTGTGATACCCTCATTGGAGACTCCAATGCTTCACCGGCATGGCCGCCGTTTCCGATCATGTAAAATCGTCCGTTCCATTTTTCGGGAAGGCTTACCTCAAATGCAATTTCAGGGTCCAGCATACCTTTAACCCTGCAGAAAGCAGGAGTTTTACCTTTGGCGTCGACCTTTTCGGAGGCTATCTGCACTATGTCACGGGATTTGAAACTGCCTACGGCTTCACATGATTTCGCAGGGATAATGTCTGCCTTTGAGTAATCGACTCCAGATGTTTTATAATCTTCAAATGGCTGCGCCTGAACATGCACAGCTGTCATACAAATACATATGAATGTTAATATTGAGAAAATACATACCTTCCCGAGTAATTGCATAAACTGAAACTGAGTAACTTGTGTTTTTTCCATACCCTCTTCCTTTTATTTTATAAATTATGCTCACCCCTGTTTATAACATTATCCTGAACGACATTGAATGTTGGTAATGACTGCATTTCCAATTTTTACTTTAAATTAAAATTTAGAAAACCAGATGATAAAATAGGTTAAAAAGCTAATGAAATTAAGCGGATATTATAAATATGCCGGTTAAATGTAAATAATAAAATATGCAGGTTATGCTGTTATTTCCTAAAGATACTGGATCATCAATCACTTAGGGATGATAATTTCTATTGTTGCAACCCTGTTTTTTACCTATACCAGCGAATGGTACCCGGATTATATATTCAAGCGGCTGTTTCCGAAGATGAAAACAGCCGGAATAACCGAATCACAGATTAAAGGGATCCTCGTGGATAATCCGCGCAGATTCCTGGGAGGCGTCTAGCAGGAGAGCATGTAACCGCCGTCAATAACCATTATGGCTCCGGTAACCTGTGCGGATGCAGGGGACGCCAGGTATACGGCCATTGCCCCTACCTCGATCGGTTCACCAAAACGGCGGGCAGGCATCTGGTTTATAATATAAGAAAGCTCATTCTCCGGGATAAACTTGGAAAGCTCGGAATTGGTAAAACCAGGAGCAATAGCATTTACACGGATATCATATTTGCCCATCTCTACGGCCATGCATCGTGTAAAATGATTGGCCGCAGCCTTGGCACTGTGGTACGGGCTCATTGGTTGTGTCTTGTTTACGATAAAGGCTGCATTTGACGTGATATTGATAATCGACCCGCCTTTTCCTGCATCACGCATTCTTTTTCCCACTTCATAGGTCACGTGGACTGTGCCGTTAAGGTCGGTATTTACTACGTTATACCAGTCAGTCAGATCCTCATCCATGTTCAGCAGTTCATTAAAACAGGAGATGCCGGCGTTATTGACCAGTATGTCAAAGCTGCCAAAAGACGCATAGGCCTCTTCAACTGCCCTGCGTACACTCTTCATATCCTTTATATCACAGGAGAAGCTTTCATACTTTCCGCCGTTGGGCTCAAGCTCCGCAATGGCTTCCTTTGCCTTGATGCTGTCACGGCAGAAGATAGCGATGTTTGCACCGCTCTCTGCCATCGCGAGTGATATTCCCAATCCAAGACCTCGATTGCCTCCAGTGACAATAGCGTTCTTTCCTCTGAGATCAAAGGCGTTTTTAATACTGGTAATTGACTGAATCATTTTATTCTCCTTTCAATAAAGCAAAAAGCGGTTAAAGCAAAAAACTTTAACCGCCCTGATACGGTTTCGGGCCTGTTTAAATTAAACCTTTGCAAGCGCCGCTTTAACTCTTTCGGGCGTCATAGGCATTTCAAAAAGTTTTGCTCCTGTGGCATCAAAAATACCGGTAGCGACAACAGCCCCCATACCTATAATGGCAGGCTCACCTACACCCTGCGGCGGGTTATTATCCTTTTTCAGGATTACTGTTTCAATCTTCGGCAGCCATGAAAAATGCGGGATTTCATAGGTATCGAAATTTTTATCAAAAACGACACCGTCGCTGAATCTAAGTCCTTCGGTCAGGGCATAACCCATGCTCATGAAGCAACAGCCCTCCATCTGTATCCTAGTCCCCTGCGGATTTATGCAAAGTCCTGAGTCATAGACGCACACAATCCTCTTGACCCTTACTTTGCCCGGTTTTCTTGTCCACCTCGATTTCCCCGATATGGGCGACATATGTATTGGCATCTATTCCGCAGGATATTCCGATACCCCTTCCGCTGCGGGGCTTTGAAGGTGTGTAACCGAATTTGTCCGCAGCGCCTTTAAGCACCTCGATCATCTTTTCGTCCTTTAGATTCTTCATTCGGAATTCCAGGGGATCAATACCGGCCTTTGCCGCCATAATGGTCATCTGCAGTTCCTTTGCATGAATATTATTGGGGCCTCCCGGCGCACGCCATGGGCCCACCCTGAACGGATGCGCTTCCTCGGGGAGGCATAGATCCAGCTTCCATAAACCTTACTTTGTTATGGGGATATCGTATATGACTTCCGAACATCTTTCACCTGCCATGTAGACATCATAATCCCATAATACTACATTCCCGGAACCATCAATACCTGATTTGATTTTTATCACTGCGGCAGGTCTGAATGTATCATTAAAGAATTCCTCGGCCCTGGTAAAGGCAACCTGAACGGGTTTTCCTGTTAATTGTGCGAGCCTGGCGGCTTCAACTGCTTCCAGGTTGCTCTGGAGTTTCATCATCGGCATGGTCAATTTACCGCCAAATGCCCCGCCAACAAAAGGTGTTATAACCCTTACCTTTTCGTTTTTAACCTTGAGGGCCTGTGCGACCGCACTCTGGACTCCGAAAGGAGCTTGTGTGGATGCCCATACTGTGACTTTTCCATTTTCCACAGTTGCGACACTTGTATGTGGCTCCATTGGGGCATGTGCCACATATGCACTTACATAGGTTTCTTCAAATATCTCCCTGGCAAGTTTATTACCCTCTTCGATATTACCTTTCTGCTCATTTATCTTTGCCTTTACAGGAACGTTTACAAAGTGGTCATAAATGGTTTTATCGTTAAGGCCTGTTTTGGGCATGTCAAACTCGGACTTTATCTTGTCCAGTGCATTGCGTGCCTCATCAGGGTCTTCATGGAGAACGGCGATAAGATCATTATCCTGGATCACCCGGGCGCCCTTTACTTTTTTTGCCCCGGAAAGATCAACGCTTTTCAAACCTGCGCCATGTGCAGGAGGTCTCAGGACACATGCATAGAGCATCCCTGGCATCCTTAAATCTCCGGCGTACCTGGCCCTGCCTGTAACCTTTAAATATGCATCCTGATGAAAATAGGGTTTTCCCATATATTCAAAATCGGAAGGAGGTGTCACCGGAGGTTTTGTTGCCAGGTGTTTTTCGATCACCTTTCCCTTTGTGAGGGTTCCGTAAGTAACCTTTCTACCTGGATTGTTTTTTTCAAAAACCACACCATTTTTTGTCAGCAGATTTGCAACAGGACATTTGAGATATTCCGCCGCCAATTCCTTTAAAACACCCTTTGCCTCGGCTGCGGCGGCCTCTGACCTGAACCCCGACTATGCGAATAGCCATTGAACCGCCAGTTCCAATGTCCCATGGGCATTTGTCCGTGTCGCCCATTATCATATCAACAGCACCATAGGCTACACCAAGGTCATCTGCAACTATCTGCGGGAAAGATGTTACTGTCCCCTGCCCCATATCGACCTTTCCTATAAAGCACGTTACCCGTTCGTCAGTGCCTATTCTCAGAAAGGCATTAAAGTCGGGGGGCGGCCCAAATTGAGCAGCCGATTTAAGAGGATTACCAATTGTGCAATAAACAATTATCCCACCTCCGAGTAAACCCATTTTTTTTAAAAAATCCCTTCGGTCGTGATCTATGCCGCTCGGGATAACGCTCTCCATATAGTTAACCTCGTTACTATCTTTCATGCCTGTTACCCCCTCTTCATTTCTTTTGAAGCACTTTCAATGGCATCCACTATTCGCGGATGTGCACCGCAGCGGCAAAGATTTCCCTCCATACCATCGAAGATCTCATTTCTTCCGGCATTCGGATTGTCGGTCAAAATACTATGTGCCTTCATGATCATCCCCGGTGTACAGAAGCCACACTGAAGGGCATCATGATCCATAAAGGCCTTCTGCAACGGGTGGAGATTACCGTCTTTTTCCAGGCCTTCGATGGTAGTTACCCTGGACCCAGCTACATCCTTTACGCTCAACTGGCACGACGGCATTGCCTCGTTATCAACCAGCACAGTACATGCCCCGCAAAGGCCCTCGCCGCAGCCGTATTTGGTACCGGTAAGGCCAAGTTCCGTGCGAAGTACCCAAAGGAGTTTCCGGTCACCATCAACCTCCAGTGTGACCGGCTTATCATTAAGTGTGAAGCTGATTTTTTCTGTCATTGGCAGGTCCCCTCCCCTTAAAATTTGTTAATTTTTTAAAACCGGATTGTATAGGATTTTAATAAAATTTGCAAAGATGTAAAAGCTATCCTTTTCTCATAAAAATACCCTGACATTTATGGCCTTCTCATCACCGGTAGGGCAGTACAGTTCACAGGCCCAGTGCCATACCGGCCGCTATGGCAAACAGCGTTCTTCTCGTTACAGGATAGCTGTCTTTCGCACCCGCCTTTTCACGGGTATCTGCCTTGCCTGTTGTTTTTTTTACTTTTTTAATGGGGCCCACCGCATAGGCAAGGTAATCCTGTGTTGCCCCAAGAGGACAAATCCTGGCACACCAGAGACTGCCCGAGGTTATTGACATTAAAAGCAGGAGAGTGAAGCCTGATATCGATAAAATAACAGAGAGGATTCCGGCTGAAACAAAAACAGAAAATGCGCTGTTAAAAAAACCAGGGGGTCCATTCATATTGATCCAGTTTACGCCCGGTGCCGGTGTAGGACTTCCGACCTGACCCCGGAACGACCTTACAGGCATCCCCCGCGCAGGCATGCCCTTGCTCGCACCATCTCTCGGACCAATGGCGTTTTTCATGTGTTCATTGAGCATATCCTTGACGGATACGTTTCCCATCCGGCTGTCCAGGCCTATGGTGTCCTTTATCTTTTCAAAGGCAGCACCTGCTGCGGCATAGATATCGCCATCGCCCGTTGCATCTATGACCACATCGGCCAGGATCGCCTGGCGGCCGGATTTGCTTTCAAACACCGCACCCTTTACAGCGCCTTTTGAATCCATAATGGCGTTCAGGGATGGAGTTTAGGAATTTTAGGTCCATGTGTCAAAACCATTATATATCTATGATATTTATTTACCCAGTTCCTCCTTTATAGCCAGGCCAAGCTTTTCAAAGGAGAGAGGTTTTTTAATATATTGTCCGGCACCCAGTCTCTGGGCCTCTTTTACTTCCTCTGTTTCGATAAAACCGCTCATCAGCAATGCCTTTTGCCCTGGTTTTATTTGAATTATCCTTTCATATGTTTCCCGACCGTTTATCCCGGGATCCATGATCATATTGAGCAATATTAAGTCAGCATTATTATCTTTTAAAAATTCAACAGCCCCTTCTCCGCCTGACACAGATGCGGTTCTATAGTCCAGGTTCTCTAAAATATTTTCCAGTACAACTCTCTGTGATTTGAGATCATCTACAATAAGTATTGTTTCACCTTCACCCTTAAGATTTTCCAGGGAAATGTCGGATTTTTCTCCCGGCAGTTCTTCTCTTGTGGTTGGCAGATAAACAGCGAACCTGGTTCCAGTTTCATTACTTGATACGTCGATATATCCATCATGATCCTGTACTGTATTCCATACCACGGTGAGCCCCAGCCCCGTACCGCTCCGGCCTATGGTCTTCTTGGTAAAAAAAGGTTCAAAGATTCTTTCCAGGTTATCGGGGGCGATCCCGGAACCTGTATCCGATACGGTCAAAACAACATATTCACCCGGTTTCACATTTTCATAACCACTTAACGGTTTATCCAGATACTTATTTCTGGTAGATATTGTTATCCTGCCTCCTCCATCAATAGCTTCCGAGGCATTTGATACAAGATTCATTATGATTTTTCTTAAGTGTACATGAGATCCTTTTATATTAAATAAATCCATATCAAGATCGGTTACTGTCCTGACCAGGGTGTGATATTGTTTAAGCTTTTCATGCTCAGGTGATCTTATATAGTCTCTGATTATCTTATTCAGGTTTAAAGGTTCTTTTACAGAGGCAACTCCCCTTGCAATCGTTAAAAGGTCCTGAACTATTGCCACTGCCCTGTTTCCCGATTCTCTTATAGCACGTGCGAATTTTTTTATTTTTACATTATCCGGGGCTTCCATAATAAGCAAATCCGGATAACTCACAATACCTGCAAGGACATTGTTCAGGTCATGCGCCACTCCACCGGCCAGAAGCCCCAGGGATTCCATTTTCATTGATCTGTTCAGCTTCTCTTCATTTTCCTTCATCTTTTTTTCTATGAGTGTATGCTCGGTAATATCCTGCATTACACCGCGTACCTTTACTGCCTCGCCGCTGTCATCTCTGATAATAAAAAAACGAACATTTACATATCCGGCCCTGCCATCAGCATAGAGTATCCTGTGCCCGATCTGCCAGATTGCATCAGGATCTTCAGCCCTTACAGCCTCACTGGAAATTTTATAAATAAGGCTGATATCGTCCGGATATATAAAACGTTTGGAAAAATCATCAAAGGAGATATTATAACCTCCCATTTTCTGAGCTGTAGTGCCTAAAATCCTGTAGAATGAGTCGTTAAATTTATATATTTTTTCCTTGAGATCAAATTCCCATGGTGCCATGTTGGCAATCTCCATGGCATTAACCAGCTGTTTCTGTAATTCTTTTTTTGTTTCTTCGTCTTTTTTTCTTTCAGTTATGTCCAGGGTGTAACCGGCAAGATATTTAGGCTTGTCTGCTATTATTATGGGGAATTTTATAGTCTCATAAAACCGGCCGTTAAACTCTTCTTCTACCTTGATGGGTTTTCCGTTCTCGATAACGCTTATGTCATCGGCAATCATACTCTTTGCAAGGTCGGAAGGGAAAAGCTCATCCATTGTCTTGCCTAGGATTTCATCAATCGGCATCCCCAGCATTTTTTCGTAATTTTTACTCAGCCTTATGGACCTGATATCTTTATCTTTGAAGAATGTATAAACAGGATTATGCTCCATAAACAGGTTAAATATCTTATTTGTTTCATTCAGCTCATCTTTGACTTTTCGAAGTTCCGAGATCTCATTTTCCAGCGTTTTTACCTTCTGCTCCAGTTCTTCGCAGGTCATTTTTCCCATTATGAAGCGCTCCCGTTTTATCGATATATTTTTAACGAAGAAAACCAGTTAAAACGGCTTGAAACAATATCCAGAACCAGACCATGGAATACTATGTTTCTTTCAGCCATTATCCTGCTGTTATAAAGCCTTTATTTCCGCTCTTTTCAGTTGATTGGCCTCCATTATCTTTTCCATGTTTTTATCGGTAAGCTTGTAAAAAGACATAAGCAATATAGCGATAATACCGCAAACCGCAGGTATGTAGCATATAATATCCATCATATGGCCGGCTACCTGTGCTGTCATTTCCATATCTGCTACATATCCGATAAGTCCCAGTCCGAAACCTGCCACTGCCCCGGCAAGTGAGGCTCCGATTTTAATAGGTATGGTAAACATGGACATAATAAAAGCGCTGGCATCCTTGCCGGTCTTATAGTAGCCATATTCAGCAGCATCCATATACATTGCCTGACGCATGGGACCTGCGGTTCCAAGAACAAGCATTCCAAGACAGACAATACCTGTAAAATAATATACGCTTGATGCACCAAATGCACGAAGCAGAAGGTATCCCATAACTCCCCAGGCTGTCGCAAACAGATATGTATTTTTCTTTCCCAGATAATTTATCACCACTGGTGCATACAATGCAGTTATGAAACTGATGATGCTCGTCGAAAGTGTGTGATATCTCATCCATCCTTCATCCCCGGCTATATACTTTAAAAAATAGACAGCAAGGCTCATGAGGCTGAACAGCGCCAACTGGGACATCACATCCGCAGCCATCAGCAGCAGGAGTTGCCTGTTACCAAAAAGCTGCCCCAGCATTTCCCAGATCGTAATTTTGGAGGATGGATTGAGATTTTTGGCCGGATCATATTTCTCATAATCCCTTGTCTGATAAAAAAGATTCCAGTAACCTAATATCTGGATAACTGACAGGAATAAAACAGTATAAAAGTATCCCCAGGTCGAGCTTTTAGTATTTAAATAAAGAAGCATATTTATTATGCCCAGACTGAAGACAATCTGGCTGGCCATGCCAAACTGGATATTCCTTGTAGATATCCGCAGCCTGTCTTTAAGACTGGTTGACAGCACTGAAATAAAACCCATGTGGGAGTTGAATGCAAAGTTCAGGCTGATATGGCCTATAACAAATGCCAGTGTCAAACACACAATTTTTGTAAAATAACTCAGGGGCAGGTTGGTAAACGAAAGTGTAAAAAATATACATGTTGTTATGGGTATGAACAGAAACCATGACCTGAACTGCCCCCAGCGCATCTGCGTTTTTTGAATTATAATGCCTGAGATGGGGATTGAAAGAGTATCTATAGTACCACCTATAAGCATGACGAAACCCATATCAATAGCGGATATCTTGGCAACATCTGTAAGAAATATCGCATAGTAATTCATTCCCAGGGCCATCATTAGTGAGAGAGTAAAATTAGCCAGGCCGTAGCTGTTAATAACCAAACCGGGTAGTCTTTTTTCCACTTTTAGCGTCTCCTGTAATTTAACATTTAATTGACATTATCAGATTTATTCAAAGCTCCACATGATTTACGCACGATCAGTGTTGGCTGAACCAGGATATCCCGCGGAGGAATTGAGGGATTCTTTATACGTTCAAGCATTACCTGCATGGCAATGGTTCCTAGATCCGTACATGGCTGGTGAATGGTGGTTAATGAAGGATGAAGCAGTTCCGCATACCTTACATCGTCAAACCCGGCCACACGTATTTTTTTAGGAACTGGATAACCCAGGGCATCAAGGGTCCGCATCAGGTTTGCTGCGGTCAGATCATTGGCACAGATTATGGCTGTTGCACCATCATCAGTTATAGTCTTTACAAAATCTCTGTCAGCAGGATCACCGCTGTGAACCCATTGAGGATCAGGTAGAATCCCGCTGCCCAGGAGGGCTTCATGATACCCCGCTATCCGCAGCATTACAGTAGGCGCAGAATCAGGCCGCGATAAAAAGTCAATCCGCCTGCACCCGGTCTTTATGAAATGGTTTGTAATAAGAAATCCGGCCTGACGATTATCAATACCGACCAGATCCAGACCGCTCCGCTGGGGGAAAGGCACAATATCCCGGTCAAGAAGGACGATTGGAATCCCTGCAGCCTTCATTGTTGCAATAACCGACCGATTGATCCGGTCCTTGTCTTCTGTCAGTTCCAGAGGGGCAAAAAAGACACCAGCCACCATCTGCCGGATATAGCTTTCGCAAACCTGTTCAATTAATCCCGGATCCGGATCACCCTGCTTTTCACCAAAATCACCCCATAAAAGGGTATGGTTATTTTTCTGTGCAAGACGCGCGATCTGGCCGCAAATAGGTTCAAATATCTCCGTGCTTCCCAGGCCGGGTATCAGAAGACCGAACCTCCATGATTCCACCTGCTTTTGAGCCTTGTGAACATAAGTGCCTGATCCTACTTTCCGTTCAACCAGCCCCATATTCTGAAGGTCGTGCAATGCGCGGGCAACTGTTGGGCGTGATGCTCCGAATTGCTTTACAAGTTCTGTTTCAGAAGGCAGGCGGTCCCCTTCTCTTAGTTTTCCTGATTCGATATCCGCCAGGATATATTCAAAAACCTGACGATGTTTTGTTTTTCGGTATTCTTTCTTTTCGTGATCCGCGGGCTGCTTTTCTATACCCTCAGTCATTTCCCCTCCTTTAAAGAAAATTGATATTACATATTTCAGGCTGGAAATGTCAATACAACTTTTTGTTTCTTTAAATAACAGGCTGAAGGGGCCATGACACCTATAATATAACATCTCTATGTACCTGTATTATCTATATTTATAACTGTTTAACCGTAAGGTTAAAGCAGGTATTCAATCCTGGTTCCCTTATTGATCAAACTGGTTTTTTTAGGTTCTTTTTATTGACAATAGGCTATCATTTATAGCAAAATTGATTTTACATTATTCCGGTAATCCGGCATCAAATGGATTACCTCCCCGGATCGGAGAGTTTGAGAAAAGAAAGCATTTTATGGTTTCATCTAATAATATAAATGCCCGAATCTAAACCAGCAAAAACCCCGCTCATCTTTGCAGGAATAGGAGAAGTACTGTTTGATGTATTTGAAGACGGGGCCGAAACGCTTGGGGGCGCACCCCTTAATTTTACTGTTCATGCGCATCAACTGGCGAGTCAGCTTGGGATCGGCCATGGCCTTATTATAAGCAATGTCGGCCCTGACAAACGGGGACAAAAAATCATTGACTCCCTGAATGCCCGACATATGTCGACCGGTTTTATCGGAAAGGATGACAGCCACCCCACAGGAGTTGTCTCTGTCTTCATGAAAAATGGAGAACCTGCCTATCAGATAGAGGATGACGCTGCCTGGGATTTTATCACTGAAAAACCAGCGTTTAAGGAATTGGCCTGTCAGTGTTCCGCAATTTGTTTTGGAAGCCTGGCTCAGAGAAACAGGGTATCCCGCAATACTGTCCGAAATTTTTTTAAGGATGCATCACGGGAAGCCATCCTGCTCTATGATGTAAACCTGAGAAAAAACACATTAACCGGAGAGGACGGGTATTCTCCGGAAATTATTAACTACAGTTGCCATGCAGCCACGATCATAAAAGCTAATCTGGCTGAACTGTTTACGATGTTCAACATATTGGGCATTGCCTGTTCTTATGATCAATCTCTTCACGGGATCAGACACAGAATGGAGATACTCCTCACACGGTTTCCTGCACAGGCTGTTGTTGTCACACGTGGAGAACAGGGGACAATTACATTGAACCGAAATGGAGATTTTGTCATTACTCAACCCGGAGCTGCCGGTGGAATCGTATATCCTGTTGGGGCAGGAGATGCATGCTCTGCCGGAATTTTATTGGGTCTCACTCTTGGTTGGGACATTAATATAACAATGGAACTGGCAAACCGGATGGGTTCGGATGTTGCTTCCCATCCGGCTGCCACACCCCCTCTTTCCAATGAAACATTGAATTTTGCACAGGCACACCTGTAACCATACCTCTCAGACAATCTCTGGTAACAGCCAGGACCTGAAGATCCAGAAATATATATTTGTTTTTATCCTGCGCCTTGTGTCCTGAGCCCAGCGCTAGGCTTTTATTCTTTCGCCTCGTAGATAAGATCCAGTATCCCGTTTACAATTGCATTTTCCGCGTATCCCGGCTTGCATCTGGATGACAGCACCTCAAAGGTTTGATAGCCAAAGGCCGCATCATTTGGTATGTATCCGGAATTAGCCATGCCGTTTGTGAGGGTTACCATCATGGTCCTGGTAAAAGGTGATTCTTTTTTCAACCTCTGAGCTATCAGGTTGAACACTTCGGCATCGACACTGCCGATTACGATATCATCAATCATTAAAAGCCCCAGACGAAGTTCAACCGGGGCTCCGTCCTTATAGGTTCCGGTGTATCCGGCCCTGCCTTCGTTTGTCCTGTCCCGGCCGGGAAAGCTGACCATTTTCTGAAGCCCTGTTATCTTTCCCCTGCCTGACATTCGATCCATGCCGCGCATTACGTGCATGACCTCTTCACCCAGAAACTGCCCCATGGAAAGGATCATCTGTTTCTGCTGGTTCATGAGCTTTATTACTGTGGGATCTTTCTTGTTCAGGCCCTCACCTCCCGGAGGCATGGCATTACTTATATCTATTCCACGCTTTGCATAATCTCTGATCCTTATTTCCCGAAGATCATAGGTCTGCTGGAAATAAACAGGATTCTGATCTCCGCACGCACCCGTGGACCATACTGCTATAATTTTGTCATCAAAGGAATCTTCTATGTACCTGGAAGCAGCACCCGGAGCATCCGCGCTGATCCGATCCAGTTGTCCAACAGTCACGGCATGCATTGCATAATTATAATAAACTGCGATTGGTTCGCCCTTTAATGATTCGAATCTGACTACAGCTACTGTTTTGTCCGAAGGCCCGTCATAATTCGGCCCTTCCCACCAGCGTCGTGTCTTTGGATCAATGATGTTCCGGTTGACATTTATATATGAAACGCCTGTACCATAACCGATGCGGGCGGGCTGCAGTTTTTCCTTTGCCATCCTGACTGACTTGAATATGTTGTCTTCCAGATCAGGATCTGCCCACATGACACCGCTGTGGGTATGGGTTGGGGTCAGCAATATATTCCGGACCGGAATACCAAGCTCTGTTTCGATTCTCTGCGTTACGTTCTTCCAGGTCCGGTCAAAGATCATACCTGTATCAACAGTAATCAGGGCTGCACTCGTGACACCGTTTTCGATTACAATAGCCCTTGAATAAAGCCTGTCCAGTATTCCTTCTATATTTTTAGGAAGATCCTTTTCGCGAGGAGTAATATCCACCTTTGCTGCCCCTGCCCGGAAGAGCAATTCAGCTGTTTGGGCTGAAGCTGTAAAGGTAAACATAAGTATTAATATAGTTATTATTATGGATATGAATTTTTTCATTTTTAGCTCCAAAATAAATTATCACAGAATACTGTTCGCAATCCAAAAGAATAAAATCTCTGTAGATTCCGTGTCTCTAGAGCAGTGTGTTGTGAACATGCTTTTCAGCCTACTTTAGCACCTTCTCTATTGCCTTCTCAACTATCTTTGTCATTATCCTGTACCCCTCGGCATTCGGATGAATACCGTCTTCGGATATATTTTCCTTCAGAAATCCTTTTCCATCCGCCATAGCGCTGAAGTAATCCACATAAACGGCATTCACCTTTGAAGCATAGTCTTTCATCCAGGCATTCAGTTTAAGTATATCTTCGGGAGGATGGGTAGCTGTTACCGGCTCTTTCATGTATGAGGGTAATTTGCCGCTTGCTTTGGCCTTGAAAAAACCATAGTCACTTACAGGCATAACCGAACAGAGAATTACCTTTACACCGTTCTGCCTGGCAATGTCAGTCATTGCCATAATGTTCTGCTCTACCATTTCTGCGGTAGCAGGTCCGGTGTTTTGGGAAACGTCGTTGATCCCGGCCAGGAGCACCATCGCAGCAGGTTTATGCACAATCACATCGGGATACATGCGAACCAGCATCTGGGGTGTTGTCTGTCCGCTGATGCCGCGGTTTACATAGGGCTTGCCGGGAAAATATTCTGCCAGTTTCCAGAAATCGGTAATCGAGTCCCCCATAAATACAACCCGTTCGGGATTGTAGGGTTCCTTTTTAAGCTCTTTATTTTCCTTCTGATACCTGCTGAGCTGGTCCCAATCTTTCAGTTGATTCACTAGCCTTTGTGCAAATAGTGGCAGGCAGCAACTGTTGTCCTCCTGGTTAAATTCTTTCACAAGCTGGCTTTGTGCAGCTGTCGTAAACAGCAGACCAAAAATCACTAACCCTATTATTCTATATTTCATTTTAATCTCCTTCGTCTGGAAATAAGGCATTAATTTTTGCCGTGCAAGAAATTCCTGCTTAATACTCACTTGAATCCAGTTCAGCGAGCCTCTTACTTGCCGGATTATACATCCAGTTCAACAGCGTCCCCACAAAAAGCAGACCCGCAAAACCGGTTGCCAGTATGAAGCCGTATTTAGGGTCACCAAATATGTCGCTGACAACACCCATTGCCCACGGCCCCGCTGCAGCCGCAACGCACGTAAAAAACAGGATCACCCCGGAAACAGCGCCATGCTCTGTCTTTGGAAAACAGCTTATACCTTTAGAGTTAAGCGTCGGATAAATCATGGACATAAAAAGACCGCAAAGAGGTAAAAGCCAGATCCCATAGGAAAGACCACCAAGCATGGAGCCGATGAAGCAGATAAAAATTACAAGACTGAATAAAGCCATTACGGATGTCCATCTGAATCGGGCAAGTACCCAGGCTCCCAGAAAACGTCCGATGACCCTCAGGATAAAAAATATGGTTGTAGCGTATGCAACTACAAAAGTAAAAGTGCCTGAATATCCCTCAAACAGGGTAGGCATCCACACATAAATTGCACACTCGGCAGCCACATACAAAAATATTCCCGTAGAAAATCCCAAGGCGTATGGATTCTTCATCATACCCATGGTCCTTTTAAGGTCTATATGCTCATCCAAGGATTTGACTGTCTTTGGATATTTTACCAGCAGGGCGGTTACAATAAGAAGGACGCAGATTGTTCCCGCGATAAGATATATCCATTTCCATGAAAAGCCGCCATTAAGAAGCCAGGTAACTATTGCCGGTCCAATGATTGCCCCTACGCCAAAAAAACCTTCAACAGTGTTCATGGTTGCCGTATGTTCGGTTGTTGAACGGGAGATGTCACCGACAAGGGCCAGGGCGCCTGTCTTGAATATACCTATTGCCGCACCGGATATTACTAGCAGCACAATAAAAAACATAAAGGTATTTCCTGCTGCGAAAAGGTAGGAGTTAAGAGCAAAGAGGATCAGACCCAGGATAATTGTCTTTTTCCTCCCCAGTTTGTCAGCAAGATAACCGAGAAAAATTCCTGCCAGTGCAATTGCAATCATGTTGGCATAGTGGAAAGCCCCCGCTGCCGCCATACTGAGTCTGAATTCTTTGATCACCTCTGGGATAATGAGCCCTACGGAATCAGTAGTCATGGCAAACATCATGAACATCAGGTAAGTAAGCCATTTGATTGCAGTCAGGTTGTGTTTTTGTGATGCAGGTGCGCTCATGGGAATACCTCTTAAGGTTTATGATATGATTTCTTCCTTTAGACCTGAGCCGGTTATTACCGCAGAAGGGACAGAGAGGTCCACATAAAGCTTTACCCAGTGATCATCCTGTACCCATTTCATTTCCAGCAGATTATTTCCAGGTGCATCTACCCGGAATTCACCATTGAAGGCAGGGTGACTGTTTCTGAAGCGAATCAGGTCTATAAGTTTCCGAGTCAACGGCAGCTTCAGGGCGTTATCGATTTCTCCATTTGTATAATAGTGCCGGTTGATGTCACGCCCTGCTTTTGTGCGTTCAAGAAGCTCCATATCGTTCAATCCGCCCAGGAGCCCCACATAATAGACCTGAGGTATTCCCGGCGCGAAAAACTGAATAGCTCTGGCAATAAGATATTCAGCATCTCCTCCTCCCAGGGCATCAAGAAATGTGCAGTTAACCTGGTAAAGATCCAGGTTATTGGCGGCTGCCCCGGTTGCCTTTTTGCTCTGGCCTTTGCTTCGTTTATGTATGGTTTCCACAAGGCTGTCTATTTCTTCCGGTTTGAGCAGGCCGGGTGTTCCGTCATCATCTGCGCCTACATCAATGACACCTATGCCATCATGAGTGTCCAGAACGGTTACGGCATTTTGCGGACTTATGGAAAGCCATTTTGCCAGTGGCCTGGAATCAGCATTAAACAGGGCATGCAATACAAGAGGAGGCAGGGCAAAATCATAAACCCTGTCCACCTTTCGTGCGATTTCGATCTGTTTCAAATAATGGCTGTGTATCTCTACAAGTACTTCAATACCCAGATTTCGTGCCTTTGCAGTAAGTTCGGCGATAAATTCAAATGTTTCGGGGATCATAAAACAACTGGTTCCGGGTTTTTTAATTGCATAGCCTACCGCATCCAGCCTTATCATTTTTACACCTGCGGCCTTAAACCTTTGAAGGATCGATTCAAGATAAGCAGCAGCTTTGGGGTGGCGCACATCAATATCGATCTGCTCCGGGTTGAAGGTAGTCCAGAACAATCTCTTTTCACCTGATAGAAGCATGAGAGGGCTGAAAGGGACGGTAGGTCGCGGGCGGTAAATGCTCAGGATATCAGATTCACTGGCGCCATCGGGAAAAACCCGGTCAATAGTAAGAAACATGCCGGCATACTCCGAAGCATCTCCATTTTTTGAATAATCAAGAAACTGTGGAGACGATGACGAAACGTGGTTTACAATAAGATCCGCTATCAGTTCAACCGTGCAGCCCAGTTCTCGGACATCCTCCCAGGTGCCGAGTTTTGCATCTACCCTGGTATGATCAATGGGGTCGAATCCCGCATCCGCACCATCAACAGGATGAAAAAAGGGCAGCAGATGCGCGCCTCCGAAGACATCGGCCAACGGCCCTTTTAACAGGTCATTTAATTGGCTGAAACCTCCGCCTGAGAGACGGTCAACATAGGTAATGAGTTGAACCTGATTTTTCATTGTTTTCCCTTTCCCACAATTAGCGTGTTCCGGATTTTTTATATCACATTACCGATTACATTCTTCATTTTGGCAGGAATTGAATATTACATATTCATATTACGTTCACTACCAGATTGTATTTACTAATGTCAATTCATTTTCTCATTCAGTAAAACCAATAATTCTGAAATAGCCTTAGTATCGGATATTACAGCATTTTTTATCTACTCTTATCAGGATAAACACCGCCTGGATATCGATTTCCAGCGACTGCAAAAAACTAAGTTGTTATTACATCTCTATTTCATATGTAATATTTATAAACTTGACAATTAACCACCCTGAAAGTAATATCCGGTTTCGTTCCGAATCCATTGAAATCATGAAGTATTTTAAAAACAAATGTGTTAAAAGGGAGGCAGCCATGCCACACAATCATTTGTTCCGCAATTGTACTCTTCTGATAACAACATTCTTGCTTATTTCACTCATTCCAACCAATACGGTTTATGCAAAACCAGTCAAAACCGAAAACGGTCTGGTTCAGGGGACAGTGGAGGACGGTCTGAAAATATACAGGGGTATTCCTTATGCTCAACCTCCTGTCGGAGAACTGCGCTGGAAAGCACCTCAACCTGCACAAAAGTGGAAAGGGGTTCTTCCTGCCGACAAGTTCGGGCCTGCCAGCATCCAGAATAACCCTGCAATTGCAGACCTGGCACCGCCCAGCGAAGACTGCCTTTATATCAATGTCTGGACACCCGCTAAAAACTCAAAAGAGAGGCTTGCTGTTATGGTGTGGATACATGGCGGTGGTTTTGTTGCGGGTACTCCTGCAGAACAGCTTTATCACTGCGAACACCTGGCAAAAAAAGGTGTTGTCCTGGTCTCGATCGGCTACAGGCTTGGTATCCTGGGTTTCCTTGCACATCCTGCCCTTAGTGCTGAAAACGACAGGCACGTATCAGGTAATTATGGACTACTTGACATGATAGCAGGCCTCAAGTGGGTTAAAAAAAATATTTCCGCATTTGGCGGTGACCCGGGCAGGGTAACCATATTTGGTGAATCCGCCGGTGGTATTGCAGTGAGTATGCTATGCGCTTCACCACTTGCCAGGGGTTTGTTTCATGGCGCAATCTCCCAGAGCGGAGGATCATTCGGACCTGTCCGGGCTGGAGGAGGTCCCGGTGAAAATGTGCAGTCACTTGCCGATGCCGAGAAGGCGGGAATGGCATGGGCACTGAAGGCAGGTGCTTCCACTGCTGATGAATTACGCAAACTGCCAGTTGACAGACTGGTGATCTCAATGCCCGGACAGGGCATATCATGGCCAGTTATGGACGGATACGTGATTCCTGACGACCAGTACAGGCTGTACAAGGCCGGTAAATATAACGATACCCCTATTCTTGTCGGTTATAATTCCGACGAAGGAGCATCCTTTCCTGGTGCGCCCACAGCGGAAATCTACGTAAAGAATACCCACGAACGTTATGGAAGCTTTGCAGACAGACTGCTTGAGTTATATCCTGCAGGAGAAGGAAAACCGGCAAAAACCGCGCGTGATCTCATGCGGGACACTGCCTTTGGGTGGCATACATGGACGTGGGCCCGCCTGCAGACAAAGACCGGTAAGTCAAAGGCCTTTCTCTATTACTTTGATCATCATCCCGAATACCCGGCTGATTCACCAAAGGCAGGTTTTGGTGCGGCGCATAGTGACGAGATGCCCCTTGTATTCCATCAATTCGGTTTGCCGGGGCGCCCGAGGGCATCGGATGTGGATATTGTCATGTCTGAAATGATAATGTCCTACTGGACCAACTTTGCCAAACATGGGGATCCAAACGGCATGGGACTCCCTAAATGGCCTGAATATAATGATACAAAGCCCCAATCCATGCACTTCCTCTATGACAAGGCCCAGGCAGGCCCTGTAGTAGACATTGATGGATTAAGGGTGCTTGATGAATATTTCAGGTGGCGTCGTAAAGGAGAAGCTACTACCATTATCCGATAAAAACCTCTCACACATAACCAACATAATTCAAAAAGGAGGGAATTATGCAAATATCGAGAAGGTCTTTTCTTAAGGCTACAGCAGCCGGAATCGGCTCAGCCGCATTGACCGGGTTTGGCGCAGCAAAGGCGGGAGCAACCCAGTCCGATCAGGTTAAGAAGTGGGATTACGAAGCCGGAGTGGTCGTGCTCGGCATAGGTGCAGCAGGTCTCATGACCGCTATAACAGCATTCGATCATGGCGCTGATGTCCTGATACTTGAAAAGGCGCCCGAAGCCCATGCAGGTGGCAATACAAGGGTCAGCGGACAGGGTTACTGGTGCCCTCCCGATTTCAAAAACGCTGTCGAGTATCAAAAGGCCATGAGTGACGGCTACCCCATTCCGGACGATGTCACTGAAACATTCCATAAACATTCCATACATGTAACCCAATGGCTCACGGAAATGGGCGCTGATATGAGGATAATTCCGACAAAAGGAGAATACCCCGAATTCCCCGGAGGTGCCGGAAACGTCTGCTGGTCCACGAAGGGAAGCGGGTATCAGCGCCTGTGGCTCCTGTTAATGGAAAATGCTCTGAAAAAAAGAAAGGTCAGGGTCCGGTATGAGACGCCTGCGGTGGAATTGATTCAGGACAGTAAAACAGGAGAGATCAGGGGTGTAGTTGCGGAAAATAAGGGCAAAAAGCTCTACGTCAGGGCAAAAAAGGCAGTTGCCCTCTGCACGGGGGGTTTTGAAAACAACCAGGACATGATCCGCGATTTTCTGGGTATGCCCTGCGGATATCCCAAGGGCAGCCCCTATAACACCGGGGACGGGATCAGGATGGCAATGGCGATCGGCGCAGACCTCTGGCACATGGACAACCAGGCAGGCCCTGATTTCAATTTCAGGATACCGGGCAAGGATTGGGCCTTTGGTTATAATTTTTCTCCTCCAGGAAACGGCTGGATCTGGATTGCAAAGGATGCCACAAGGTTTACCAATGAGACTTATTTCACCAAACATGGCAAGATACCCTTTCACGGAATTTATATCCCTGTCCCTACACCACTTCCTGTACACTGCGTATTTGATGAAACCATGAGAAAGAGCGGCCCCCTTTACCCGAATGAATATTTCTTCTGCTGGTGGTCGCAGATAGAAAATTACAAGTGGAGTACAGACAGCAGCGCCGAGATTGAAAAAGGCTGGATCATCAAGGCCGACACTTTGAAGGAACTGGCTGAAAAAATAGGCAAGGCCCCTGATGCGCTCGAAAAGACAGTGAATACATGGAATAAATCCTGCGCAGAAGGTAATGATTCGGAATTCGGAAGGACTCATCAAAAGATGGCACCTATTCAGACACCTCCTTTCTATGCAGCAGAGTTTGTCCCGGCGTTCACCAATACTCAGGGAGGTCCACGACGCAACAGCAGGGCTCAGGTGCTGGATACAAACCGCACCCCCATACCGAGGCTTTATTCTGCCGGGGAACTGGGCGCCCTCTATAGCTGGCATTACCAGGGCGGCGGCAATATCCTTGAATGCCTCGTCTTTGGCCGCATAGCAGGCGAACAGACTGCTGCTGAAAAGCCCTGGGGATAAACATTTAGAAACAGTATTTACCTGAGACGCTAAAAATAAAAGGGTTTGTATAATATGAATTTAATAAAAAGATATATCTTTATAATAGTCATTCTGATTTTTTACTTTTCAGCCTGCACTCAATATGTTGATACGCAAAAAAAAGGTGAAAAATGGGTATGCACATGGGCAACAGCGCAGCAACTGGACGAGGTGACATTTCCCAATATAAAGCTGCCTCCTGATTTTAAAATGCCGGAACAGGCTCCGCCTCCTAAACCCGGTGAACTAGGGAACAACCCTTCTATTTTTTATGTTCCTTCTGATCTTAAGGATCGTACTGTAAGGATGGTTGTGCGAATCAGCACTGGCGGGAGCAGGATTCGAATAAATCTATCGGGTTCATTGGGACGTCCTCCGGTAAAATTACAATCTGCTCATATCGCGGTTTATAAATCCGATGGTTCAATTGTTCCAGGAACAGATCATGAGATCACCTTCAACAATAAACCTGCATGTACTATCCTTCCAGGCGTTCTCCTGCTGAGCGATCCCGTGGATATGGACGTGGCACCTTTCACTGACCTTGCTGTATCACTCTACTTCACGGAAGAAACAGGTCCCCCCACGGAGCACAGGCTGGGTCTGCATACGACCTATATCTCCAAGGGAAATGCAGCCGCTCAGGAAATCATGCCCAACCCTGAAAAAACCTATGCGTATTTGTGGCTTGCCGGTATAGATGTACTTGCAGCAGCAGATGACTTTTCAATTATTACCCTTGGTGACTCTATTACAGATGGGTTTGGCACAACGCTTGATGCGAATAAAACATGGCCGGTGTTGCTTGCAAAACGTTTGAGCGATGCATCCGGTACAAAAAAAATATCGGTTATAAACCAGGGAGTTTCCGGAAACCAGGTTCTGCGGGACGGGGCCGGGATCAGTGCCCTTGCACGTTTTGACCGGGATGTATTGAGTATTGCCGGTGTAAAGTGGGTAATCCTCCTTGAAGGCATTAATGACATCAATTTTCGCGGATGGGATGACAGCCCTGATGGACTGACAAGCAACGACCTGATTGCAGGTTATAAACAGATAATAGAACGTTCCCACACCCATGGCATAAAGGTGGTCGGGGCGACACTCACGCCCGAGGAAGGTGTACCTACAATGACCGAAAGGGGTGAAAAGATCCGTCAGGAAGTTAATAAATGGATTCGAACAAGCGGATCTTTTGATGCTGTTGCGGATTTTGATGAACTTGTCAGGGACCCGGCGAGGCCGATACGTATGAAACCGGAATTTGACCCCGGTGACCATATCCACCCGAATGATGCCGGCAATCAAGCCATGGCGGATGTGTTTGATTTGAATATTTTTAAAAATTAATTAAGGAGTATAAATATGAGGCGCAATATAATCCTGGCATTAGTTGTAATAATTACCCTGTTTTCTTTCACACTGGAGGCCCAACCGGCGGCCTCCGGGCCTGAAAAAGCACCTAGGTTTATGTTTCCGCCAATACCTGTATCACCCGAGGTTCACCCTGACAAAACCGTAACATTCAGGCTCCGTGCACCAGAAGCAAAGGCCGTTGAACTTGTCGGCGAAGTCCTCCAGGGAAAAGCGCCTCAGCCAATAACGAAGGAT
This sequence comes from uncultured delta proteobacterium, assembly GCA_963815145.1. Classification (GTDB taxonomy): domain Bacteria; phylum Desulfobacterota; class DSM-4660; order Desulfatiglandales; family HGW-15; genus JAAZBV01. Next base: position 88,324 of record CAWFFS010000010.1, on the reverse strand, counting down.
GATAAAGGAGTCTGGAGCGTTACCATAGGACCACTGCCTCCTGAGATATGGATATATAATTTCCGCATCGAGGGCGTTGATTTCCCGGATCCCTCAAATATAAATATCATGCCCCGCGCAAGGGGGCTGGCAGCAGTATCAAACTTTGTAGAGATCCCTGGAGACAGGCCGGCATTTTATGATGCCCGTCCTGTGCCCCATGGCCAGGTTCGAATGATTCTCTACAAGTCAAAGTCAATGGATGTTTATCGTTATGTCTGGGTATATACTCCCCCGGATTATGACAGGAGTAATAATAAATATCCGGTCTACTACCTCCTGCATGGAAATGGTGAAACCCAGTCCGGCTGGGTAATGAACGGACGCGCTAATATTATCATGGATAATCTGATTGCAGACGGCAGGGCTGTACCCATGATCGTGGTCATGCCCCATGGGCATGCAATACAGAGTGCCTCTGTAGGACCGCAGAAAGAGGTACGACAAAAGGACCCGGCCAACTTTCTGGATTTCACCCTGTTCAGGGAAGAACTGCCTGGGCAGATTATCCCCATGATCGAGGACAATTTCCGTGTTTTCAAAGACGCAGACCACAGGGCGATCGGAGGGTTATCCATGGGCGCATTTCAAAGCATAGAGATCGGACTTGCCCATCCGGAATTATTTCATTATGTTCTGGCCTACAGCGGAGGATTCGGCGGCATCGGGCCGCAGACTCCGGGTGAAATTGAGACCAAATCGCCATGGAAGGAATTGCTGGCGAATCCGGGACAGACAAAAAAGAACCTTCGCCTGCTTTTCCTGGGTGCAGGGCAGCAGGAGACCTCAATGCTTAGGCCCGGAAAACGTCTGGTGAAATTATTCAGGGAAAAGGGTATAAACGCTGAGTGGAAGGATTATCCTGGATCCCATGTGTTCAGTGTCTGGCGCAATGATCTGAATTATACAGCGCCTATGTTGTTTCGTTAGGCACAACAGGAAATTATAAAGATTAAAAAAAAAGGATCAGAATGCTCAATCAAAAAAAAGAAACCTGCCCTGAATGCGGAGGACAGCTCTACATCAGACGCACCTGAAAACAGGTCTATATTTGCTGCAGGTCCTGCGCAAAACGGTATCCCTTAGACAGGTACAGAGACCTGCTGGATGAATACCTTGAAGAACAACTGGCAAATATTCCGGTGAACCGGCTCTGATTTACCGAAAATCTGATATTTATTTTCAAAGTATGAGATCATGACTGAGTCTTTCAGACATAGCGCGACCACCTGACAAGTATTTATATTGATAATACCTGAGATGCAGTATTTGTTCTGCTTGTCTCCAGATCAGCCCTGATCCGTGGCATCTGTCTGTCCAGTCTACGAAGGAAGAAAAGGATTATGGTACAGGCAATAGAACCAAGGGAGTACCACCACGTAAAGGTAGTGGTAATTACGTCAAGGGCTGTCTGGGACTGTGTAACTGCACCGCCCACATATCCGCCATAGTCAAGCATTGCTGATACGATTGCACCGCCCAGACCCAGACCGATTTTCCCACCCATGCTGGAACCGGCAAAGACTATACCTTCAAGCCTTTTACCTGTTTTCCATTCACCGTAGTCCGCAACGTCACACAAAAAGGAGAGGTTTATTCCAAGGAGAAGAGCAGGGCCGGCCCCTCGCAATACTGCGGCAGCCATTAATAATGAAACACTGCCGGTATCAGCCAGGGGAAGCAGATTTCCAATAATCTGAATAAACATGCCTGTAAAAGCGGCATTAATCTTTCCGATACGTGGAACAATGGGCGCTGCACCAAACAGCGTAATTAACAATGCTATATATACTACTGACATATAGGGCCCGATTAATTCGGGTTTCTTCATGATATGTTCCATGTAGAACGGATTTATTCCCATAAAAGCGGGATAGAGCATCATAAAAACAGTAAACACCATGACGACTATAAACCACTTATTGGCTATACAATATTTGAGTGCTTCCATAATAGAGACTTTTTCCGCTTTCCAGGCTTCAGACTGGACAATCCTCTCTCTTGTGCCCCAGAAAGTGAGTATATGCATACCCATTGTGATTAACCCGATTAACGTAAAAAATCTCCAGTAGCCCTGCGGCCCACCGCCCATCCATTCAATTGCGCGGATGATATACCAGTTGCCAAGCACCATAAAAAATGTGCAGACACCCATTCCGCGCATATTCATTTTTACCTGTTTGTCAGGATCACCGGTTATCATAGACAACAATGAAGTTATCGGAATAGTCAGTGCTGTGGATATAAAGAAAGTAACGCAGTTGTATGTTATAAACGCATAGATAATTACACCTGTTACACTGAGGCCAGGGACATAAAATAACACTGACATGGAAATGAGCCCCGGCAGTGCCATCCACAACAGCCAGGGCCGGGCCTTGCCATATCCGGATTTTGTCCTCTCTACCATAAACCCGACATAAATATCTGTAACACCATCGAATATACGGGAGATGAGCATAATGGTGGTTATTGCTGCCAGCGGTAATATCATAATGTCGGTCCAGAATTTTGTCAGATAGGTCCCGTACATCATGTTGATAAAGGTGTTTGCCCCGAAGCCAAGACAATAAGCGGTCATTTCAGGCCACTTGAGCGGTTTGATCTGATTTTGCTGCAACGGATATACTGTTGATGACATAATCCTGCTCCTCTGCAAAATTAGTGGGGAACTTCATATTTTTTCTTTTTTTAAAGCAGTGAATGGATCATAAACCACCTCTTTTCGAAGGATGTCGTTGTTGCGGAAAATAATAATATCTCATCCGGTTGAACGCGGCTGTTTGAATACATTTGAAACCGGAACTTACACTTTCTTGACAGATGGCAATGTGCTTTGACTGTTACGGACAAATGCTGTTTTTCAATGTCCCAGTTTTTGTCCACTTTATGCTTTAATCACACTATTACCTGGAGATAATAATGGTTTAAGGGATCAGAACCATGGATTTAAACGGAATAAAAAAAGCTGCATCATTACGGGTAATTAAATCCAAGTATTTCTAATCCCTCTCTCCATTTCCCTCCCTCAAGGGCAGAAAGGCGTGGACAATCATTTTTGAGAATTGTGAAGAACTTTTATAGCTTAACAGCTAAGCTGCTTAATCGATATGGTCAAAAAAAATCCCGGAAATCTGCAGGGCATCCGTTTACGTTAAGTAACTTAACTGACAATGTCAATTCTTTTTAATCTAATTAGTACCCAGCTCATCTCTATTCATTGTTTGTGTAATAATTGTAAATACTTCATAACATTTTTGAAGGTCATCAATGCTGTAATCTTTGACGTATTTGACAGCTTTCTAATATTTTTTTATCAATGGATTTATGAAAGATGCAGGTTTTTTTACCCAACTCTGTTAAAAACAGGTTGATCTCTTTATAATTGGAATCATTTCTTAATTTTTTAATAAAACCTTTTTTCTCCAGTTTATTTGTGAGCTGAGTAATTGCGCTTTTTGTTTTTTTTGTTATATCAGATAAACTGGTAACTGTAGCACCTTCGTTTTTACAAATAAGATCCAGGGAATGCATTTCCGACATGTACAGTTCTACATCAGTTCACACACAATCAATCCGGTAAACTCCGTCGACTCTGAATTGGGTAAATCAAAAAAATCTTTTGCCTTCATTACTGATTCTGTACGTACCAGGCCAGGGTAAAGAGTGACTAAGGAAATACCCGTATCTCTAAGATCAAACGCCATACATTCGGTCATTTTATTCGTTGCCGCCTTTGCTGCTGAATAAGCGGCACCTTTATCACTCCTGTCCCCTGCCCAGAACGACAAGTTGACTAACAATCCCCTGTTCTTCTTCAGCATGAGTTTTGTCGCCAGGCTGTTTGATACAAAGTTCGCCCTGACACCGGAATCAAACATTTTGTTCCATCTTGAAAACGGCATATCCCAAAAATCTTTTTCGGTCCAGAATTCAGTCCCGTCAGAAAAATACTCATGTCCGCCCCAGACAGCATTAACCAATACATCAAGCCGGCCTGATTCTCTCTCAATCCTTTCAAAAACTGCCTCTACCTGCCATCGTCCATGTGCTCACATTGTATCGGTATGCATCTACCGCCGAAAGCTTCAACCTCTTTTGCTGTAGTTGTTATCGATCCCGGCAATCGTGTTGAGATTGTGTTTTCGGTTACTGTTCTCCCTGTTATGTAAACTGCAGCCCTCGACCTGGCCATCGCCAAGGCGGTCCACTTCCCAATTCCTCTGCTCCCACCGGTTACAAGAGCTACTTTTGATTTCAAATCCTGCATTTTTTCATGTCTTCAAGGCACCATGGGACCCGAACTGGTTATTTTTCTGAGAACCCATCCATATTTAAAAAAATGTACTTGTTCCTCATATCCTTCGGCACAAGGTCTTTCCTGGCGGTCTCTGCCAGCTTGTGGCCGTAGTGTGCCTGCATAAACAGGAACGGCCGAATCACCTTTTTAATGGTAAAGGGGCAGTGCACGGTGTTTTCAGGGATGTAGATCAGCGTCGATTTGTTGATTATATGCCTTTCCATTTCCTCTCCCATAAAAAGCTCGAATTCCGCTCCCAGGTCCTCCGGATGTTCCGGATCAGACCCGATTGCCACAAGCACCTCCGGAACCGGGTGCGTATGGGGCCCGTGCCCCAGTGTTTTGGTGGAATTTTCCCCCATCCACATGGCCGAAAAATAGTTGCATCCTTCTATGATGTCGCTGTCGGCAAAAGTTACAAACATAGGGCTGGCACCAAAGCCGATATTTCTCTCTTTCTGAGTCAGTTCATTGAGAAAGCATTTTCGGTATTTCGATCCCTCGGGTGCCCCGGGATCGACCGGACTCGCTGCAGCCGCAAAGCTCTCCTGTGCCTGCATGAAGGTCGAAGCAAACATACCTGCCAGGGCAATTCCTGCTGCGCCGGCAGTGATTTCCTTTACAAATCCTCTCCGTGTCGAACCTTTTTCCATATTCAGGTCAGAACTCATAGTGCCCCTCCTTTGAATTAATGGTTGATAATTTTATTCCGTAAACGGATGCAGGGGGCGCATTTTAACTTATCCACCCGGATAAGTTTTGTTATTTTGAGGATTGCCCCCCTGTTCATCAAGAGCTGCGGCTGATCACAGATCACTTTATTTTACAGATGAGATCCCGGATTTCAGTCAAAACTGAAACCTGCTTAAGTGTCCAGCATAGTGACACCTGTGGTTCCTGGCCCTCATCACCCAGTCCTGCTGACTTCGACGCCCGCAGGCGGTTCAGGATAAGATCCCTGATGGTCCAGGCATCGGCGACCCCTTCCAGCAGGCCCTGGTGCGAAAAACCGGCATGTGGACCCTCGTGTCCCTGATGACCTGAGCTGCCACCTGCCGTATGGACCTGTATATCGGAAATACCAAAAAAATGCTGCAGAGGCCCCTGCCTGATAGTAACATTCTGGATATTCTCGAAGGTAATTGTGATTTCGCTGATTACCCAGATACCGCGCCGGACCCGCAAACTTCGTTCAGTCATCACATACCAGGTTGTATCGTATCGCAGATGGATGGCAAGATAGGCGATAATGTCGGGCAGGAATGCAACCGCCAGAACGAGCGGTGAAATTATGAGGCCTGCCACGGGCATTGCTATGGTAAAGGCAATCCAGGTTAGAATGATCACACCATCGATCAGGGTCAGAACCACCCAGAACTTAAACTTCAGATACTTTAGAAAGCCGGGGGCAGGACGAAAGGAATCCATCTTCTCCCCTGTGTGAACCGGCAGCGAGGGTGGCTTTGAAGGGACTTTAAACCAACGGGTCAGGATGCCCCAGAATCCTACATAGAATCTGGCCGCTGCCTTTTCAACTGACTTGCTCATTATGGAAATCCTTCATCATGGGTAGGTTTTTCTGACGCCAGATTACGCAGATGATCCCGAATTTCGACCAGCAATGAGAGAACCTGCTTCTGATCCACTCCCTGTTGTTCAAAGCCCGTGTCCACTACTACAGCAGCTTCCAGCGCTGCACCATCAAGGCTATGGGCGGCACCTCTCATTCTGGAGTACAGATAATCCCGAAGTTTGTCGGCCGCCATGATTCCTTCGATACTCATCTCCGGTCTGGCGGAGCCGGAAGCAGTCTGAATTGCAACAGTTGCCAGCCCCAGCCAGCGTTGAATTATATTTCGGGACAGGTGGATATCCTGGATGCGGCGATAGGTGAGATAAATCTCCCTGCGAAAAAGTATGCCCCAGCTCATTGAGATACCACTCTCGTCAAAGGAATATTTAAGTGTGTGATACTTGAAATATAATGGTATCAGGGGGATAAAAAAGACAGGCCCCGCAAAGAATGACGTTATGAAGTAATAAGCGAGGAGCACCGGGTCGGGCCGCGTTATCTTTCGGACATCAAAGCTGCCCTGATCCGCCATCCCATGCTTTTTTTGTTCCATGATCAGCCTCCATGGAGATGTTTAACTGATTTATGTATACAGAGTAGGTATCGTTTGCCTAATTCATGTCCATCCAAAAACTATCGTTTTTGGATTCAAGCGGTCAGCCCTCAGCATTCAGAATTTGTCTCTATCAGAATGGAAACCAATTCGGTCTTAATCTAAAAACTGGAATGCTGTAAAATCCTAAAGTTCAAGCTTGATATTTTCTTATTCAAATAAGTTAATTTCTTATGGAATTGTAAGCCCGATATCAGGAAGCAGGTCGCTCAGGACATAATCTCTATATTGTCTCGCTGCAAGGATGAACCTGCATGCATCCGAGTTATCTATAACGTCTGTTCCCTCGAGTTCCAACTCCGCTCTCCGCGCACGCCAGAGACCATCGTCATACCTGATGCCCTTATCTGCATCTGTCGGTGTACAGAAAGTACCCTTTTCTAGATGTTCCACCCATTTCTCAATCCTCTTATCTTTTGGGCCTTCTGTTTTGAGAATGCTCTGCACAGCAGGTCTTATCTTAGTCCAGTTTTTTCCACTGTCTGTGTCACCATGATTCGGATCAAGTTGCACAAACCGTTTTAAATATCCATGGATATACCTGCTGGCCTCCAGAAAATCCCTGGGATTATCACGTTTTACTTTCTTCCTGCCGGAACCCTCTTTTCTCACCTCATATGTATACTCCCAGGTTAAATAGGGGCGGTCAGGGTATGTGCCGACGGCACCATGCCCGACCGGTATTACTTCTGCAAATCCGCCGATGAACCTTGTTTTGAATTCTTCATACTTTGCCTTCAAATAACTTGTTATACCGCTGGAGTGTTCTGCAGAGATCCTGATTGTTTTTTCATCAACCTTATTGTTTTCATGAGAAATACCAATGAATCCATAGTGTGAAAATGTATCTGCATACACATGTGCAGCAATGCCGATCAGATGGGGCCAGAACTGCGCATTTGTTCTGTCCAGCGTATAATTCAGCATTTTTTGCGCCGGGGCGCTGTTCTTCGCACATACCAGCCTGTCAATAAATTTTGTTCCTTTATAACCGGGCAGGAAATGAAAAGGAATCCAGACCTTCCACTGATCACCTGCCAGGGCGTTCTGATAATCAATGGGCTTATGGCTGGTCATGGTAGGCACAATCGCCCTGTCGTCACCAAGGATAATGTAGTCATCATCAATCGCATCATCAACGAACTGAGACGCATAGGCAATTTTCCTGGCAATTGCATCATTCATCCCTGCCGCTCTTGCCAGTGCATAAACACTGTAAAAATGCATATCGATCTGCATAACCCCTCCTTTGTTATAATGTTTTGATCTCAGTCTTATGATCTTAAATCATAGTGTATTAATGCTGTTCCAGATGTGTATCGCATACAGGACGGGCACGTGGTCCTTGATCGCATCGGGAACAAGACTCCGAAAACCATGGTCAAGTGAGTTCATGGCATTTTTGAACCTCCCTTCAACTGCATCCGTCCACCGCTCCCAGGGACTGATATCGTCATGGATCTTCCCTTCAGCGTCTATATACTTTAATTTACCTGCATGAGCATACAGGCCGGGCAGAGGCGGCGGCACTTTACATACGATGTCATTATTGTTTTCAAAGCGGTATGCTGGAACGCTGAAATCAGTTACAAAATCCTCATCCCCCACTCTGGGAGACCCAAACGTATAGAGGCCCTGAGCATCTTCATACCGATATGCAGCGAGTGTGGCCAGTGCCGCACCAAGACTGTGCCCGGTTATCCAGACTGTACGGCCTTCATTCTGCAGGCCTTTGATATACACACTCAGGTCCTTCCAGACCTCATCAAGGGCATCGGAAAATCCTCTATGCACCTTCCCCTTTTTGCCGGAACCCACCAGCCGGACATCGGCATCAGCTTTGATATCTTTGACAATATCACGGATGTCGTCTTTATCCTTCCTCTTTCTGCTCTCTGTCCCCCTGAAAGCGACAACAATGAAGTCTTTATTGCTTACAACATAACACTGGGTGCTCTTGTCGGTGAAATATCTGATCTCAGAAAATCCCGCTTTTTGAAATAATCCGCGGGCATATTCATCTTCCGCGTATGAAAGCGTTGCAGCCTCGATCAGCCACCATGCATTCACCATGCTGAACTCTTTGGCCTTCGGATCGAACGGATAACGTTCACACTCGCTGAAATATTTGTAATCTCTATAGGGCGGGGCTATGTTTTCCCAGGTTACCTCATACGGTTGCTTCTTCATATGTTTCCCTCCGTTTTCTTTTATGAATCATGTGCGCAGGATGTCTTAAATATCAAACATTACCCGGCTTCTTCAGGAATATTTTCGTAAGATATTCATTTAAGATCCCGATTTTACCAGTAAGGTTATATCTTCGATGCCTGTACATGCATCCAGCCGGTTCTGGATCAGTTTTATTGCCTTTTTGTTCAGTTGACATGGTCCAACCCCGATACCCCTATTTAAACAACATCAGGTCAATAGAATCTGCCATTTTTCTGTATCCGGCATCGTTCGGATGGAGCTTATCACCGGAATTATATTTCTTCGCCATTATTGAAGGATGCTCCGGATCCTGGACTGCCTTGTCGAAATCAATTACGGCATCGAATTCTCCGCTGGTCCTGATCCATTTGTTGACCGCTTCTCTAATCTTATCCTTTTCCGGTGAGTAGTATCCCGAAAAGGTTCCTTCAAAAGGAGTTAACGTTGCGCCGTAAATTTTCACGTACGGAGAGATCGTATGCGCGCGTGCAATCAGCTGCCGATAGCCTGCAATCAGGTCTTCCGGCGTTCTCATTGCCGGAGCAGGTCCTGTTGCCCCTGGAAACTGCATGCCGCCCATGCCGATATCATTGATGCCTATTAACACTATTATATGAGTCAACCCCGGAGTAGAAAGGACATCCCTGTCGAAACGTCCCAGGGTACTGTCTCCTGCACCGTTACGCAGCAACTGGTTCCCGGCTATCCCTTCATTTATTACTGCCATGTGCCTGCCTCTGCCGTTTCTTTTTGCAAGACGCTCCGCGAGATCCTGCGGCCAGTTGTTAAATGTGTAGGGCGTGGATGCAGTCCCGTCGGTTATAGAATCTCCAAGAGCAACAACAACTCCAGTATCTTTTGGATCTGTAACATAGATACCGGTCATAAATGCCAGGGTTGCCGTCCTGGTGGCATCAGTAAGTTTTGGAGACATTGTAAAATCTCCGGTGGAAGAAATATAAGCGATGCGCCCCATATGTATACTTCCGAGCTGGGTCTTCTCAGGCAGGTATATACTGACTGCCAGGGTACTCAACGCCCTGGTTGGAAAATCCACCGGATCGCTTAAGGCCGGCGCTCCTGCCGGTATAGTAATGGAAGAAGCTCCGCCGAATGTCAATTTCTTCAAGGATTCGGGTTTAATTGCGGATTCACTATCTACTATTGCAATTGACGCCGCGCCGATTTTAAGCGGTGTATTGCCAATTTCATTTGAGAAACGCACCCGCAGTTTTTCACCACCAGTACTTATACGCACGACTTGCCTGATAGTCTGATTCTCAAGGGGTGCGGGAGGGGCAGCATTTCCAAAAGACATAAAAGCAGTCGGGCTTGCGCCCCAGGTGGCAACCCAGGATTTATTTGCAGCATTCCGGCCTGCGGCTGAAGCCATGCCGGAGAAACATATCAAAAGCACGGATATTAAAATAACAGTTGTTCTTCGGATTAAAATTTCAGCCGGACATTTTGTTGTTCCTGTTTTCATGTACATGTCATATCTCCGATTTAAGAATGGTTTATCATGGTGGGCAAGTCTGCCGTTTTTCTTTTTAATTTTTCGCTTTTGCCAGAATCCTAAGTTGAATACTGATTAAATCAAAAACAAGATGCATACCAAGCTTTTCAAAATATCGGGCTGAGCCGTAAATTGCTTCCCACCTTGTCCTGTCGAAATCGAAATGAGATTCTATTTTTAAAGTCCCAAGCGGTTCACTGCTTACATTGGCAAGGAAATTACAATCCGCTAAAATCCAGTGGGATTCACGCCTGCTGATAATATCAGGATCATCCCCTTCAAGGGCATATCCATTTTTATGCCACTGTGTCAGGCCTCCATCCAGAACATAAATATCCTGATAGCCTGCACGCAGAAGTTTTTCTGCCGCGGTAACCGCATCCATGGTTTTCTCGCTGAATCCATAGAGTATGATGGTTTTATTTTTATCCCGTATCAAATTATTGACCTGGTCAGGGAAAGTGACTTCAAAGACACAGGCGTTTTTTGATTTTACAATATGTACACTGTTGAAATGATCACTGGTTAAGGTATCAATGAGCGTAAAATCAGTATCTTTTTCCAGTTTTTTATCGAGGGCTTCAGATGATATTTTTTTTATAACGTTTTTGCTTTCCATTCTGTCTCCACTTACAGTAGCGGACAAGTGAAAAGTTACATATATCTGATGGACATTCAGTTCAGTTGTTCCACTGCTCTATTATTCTCCGATTGAGCTCACTGTTTTTATCTAGTAACTTCATATAGATTCCCAAGGTATTCTTCAGCAATTTCATCTCCCTCGGAAGGAGCCCAGGGCGCAAAATCCTTATCCGAGGCTCGTCCATAGGGGCCAGGTTTTACTTCAAAAACAACTGTATCTTCAACTGTAGCAAAAATCGTGTGATAAACACCAGACTCAATATCGATACCAATATTGAATGATTCCGGAGATAATTTATAAAAAGTATTTATCTCTCCGGTATTACTAAATTCCACACAGGTAAGACTTCCCTTAAGGACAATTAAAGATTCGGATTTGGGAGGATCAAAATGCCTGTGGGGTCTGATATAGCTTTTCGGTTGCAGTACATTGAGCATTCTGTGCAGGTTGTCCGAGGGTGATTTATGAAAGGGAAATATAATACGTTTTCTAGGGCTTTTTCTTGAGGCGTCTATTGCCCGGTTAATAATTTCCTGTGTTATTAAAACAACTTTTTCTTTCGGGCAATCCAGTGCCAGGGGGTAGTTTTTATCGTCAGCCATATATATATCATCCTGATTAATTATGTGGCATTATAAATGTCTCAGCTTATTCTGTAAACAGTATCTTCTCGATCTGCATTCATGTCTTTTTAAAACATCTCTTTTACATTTTCTTGTTCCACATTCAGCTTAAATTCGAGTTTTTTAAGGACAATACTGAAAAAATGTATACTGTCTTCATAAACCAGGCTTATTTTTACCTTATCCAGTTCGTTTTTTGTGATCTCCAGATCATCAGGATCGTAATTTACACCTTTATCTTTCAGGGCCTTTTCCAATAATTTCCTGGTTTCATCTATGCTGTGCTTTGTCCCATATGTTGCATCCTTTTTCAGTTCATAATTTATTGAGGCCCTGTGAATAAAAGGCAATGCAGTACAAACAATAAGCACCGCAATAACAACTAATACGATATTGAATATCATCTTACTCATAATTATCCCGCGATTAAGTTAGCAAATCAAATACCTGCCAGGCTTTTCTTATTTCCCAGTGATGCATAAAGTGTCTCAAGCTCTTTTTTTGCCATGAAAAATTTTTCCAGTTCTTTTCCCTTAAGGGTTTTGGTTGGCGGAGTTTTTACTGCGGATGGATTTATACTCCTTCCATTGTGGAGTATTTCATAATGAAGATGCGGTCCTGTTGAAAGGCCTGTTGAACCCACATAGCCTATGGTCTGCCCCTGTTTGACTCTAACTCCTTTTCGGATACCGGATGCAAATCTGCTCATGTGTCCATAGGCAGTCTCGTAATGGTTGGCATGTCGAATGCGTATATATCTCCCGTAGCCGCCTTTTCGCCCTGCATATTCAACAACACCGTCTCCGGAAGCCATTATAGGGGTTCCTCTGGGTGCAGCAAAGTCCAGCCCCCTGTGCATGCGGCTGTAGCCCAGGATAGGGTGGCGCCTCATGCCGTATCCGGAGCTTAGCCTTGCTCCGTTTATGGGAGTAACCATCAGGGTCTTTCGTACCGACTTTCCATTTTCATCATATAAATCGACTTCACCGTCAGCAGTTTTAAAACGATAAATGGGCAAGGTTCTGCCATTTGTTTTAAGCACTGCATATAGTATTGGCCCGCCTTCTACATAATTTCCCTTTTCATCATACATCTTGTCGTAAAGTGCTTCGAATTTATCACCGGGTCGTATATCCCTCTGAAAATCTACATCATAGGAATATGCCGTGATCATCTGGACCAGGACTTCAACGGGCATTCCTGTTCCTATTGCAGCATCATAAAGACTCGAGCTTATTTCTGCTGCGGATCTTACCGGTTTTGCGTCCAGTTTATACAATATCTCCTTTGATGTAAAGCTGTCTTCAGAGGAGCGTGTCACCCGGACCTCTCTTGTCGAGTCCAGCCTGATGCTCAGATCGTGAAACATATAATCGCCGTTATCGGATATCTCAAAGGCCAGGATGATCTCCTGCCCTTTGCGCAACTGCCTTGGGTTAAACACCTTCTTCAATGCTGTTATGGCGGCGTGGGCAGTTCCACTTTCCATTCCCTCTTTCACCAGGAGCTCTATCAGGGTGTCACCGGAGGAAACTGAAATTGACTTTTTCTCAATAACCGGTTTATCTGATCTCGGGATATCGGATTCTACAGTTTCCGGAGCAACAGTTGGAGGGGGCAGTGACTCTAAAGATTTCTGCTCCTTGAATATGGCTAAATCGAAACTGGCAAAGGAGAATAGTATAATGGAGATAGTGGATAAGACAATAAGCCACAGGAGCTTTCTTTTATTTCCTGTTAAGTTATCATAGAACCTTTTAACAGGTGAAGTATCATCAATAAGCATATATACAGAAACCTTTCAGAGAAAATCCCTGATTGTTTAATACAAATTGACGAAAATGTAAAAGAAAACATTTAACGGAGTTACATCCGGCTATTTATTAGCGAGACTTGATCATTCAGGGTCCAAAGATCGTATAGATATCCGATGCCGAAGATGCCTCCTGACAGCAGATACACTATCCCGGTAAACCACTTTCCCATATAAAAACGATGTATACCGAATAAGCCGAGAAATGTCAGCAAAATCCATGCTAAAGTATAGTTGAGATTACCACTACGGTACCTGAAGTCGGCCTGACGGTCCATAGATGGAATGAGAAAAAGATCGATAATCCATCCGATAAAGAAAAGCCCTAAAGTAAAGAACCAAATGGTTCCGGAAATGGGTTTGCCGTAGTAAAACCGATGGGAGCCCATGAAACCGAAGATCCATAGGATGTAGCCGATTGATTTAAGATGAGTGTCATTTGAATGATCCATGATTGTTCCTCTTGACTAAGCTGTAAGATGATTCACACCGAACGGGTGCTTCACGCACTGCGGCTTTTTATCGTCGCAGTGAAAGCAATGTTATGACAAATTTTCCCGACTTTTATAAATCCCTAAATGGTATAATTAAACAATTTACTTTTTTTACATTCCTGCAGTTTAATAGTAAACAAGCACGTGGTCAAGTCTGCCGTTGACTCTTATTATTCTGAATCAACACTCAAAAGTAGACCACTTTTCCGATGGCAATTTGAATACTACTTGTACACGCTCTTAACTGTCCACTAAAATTCACAGGCTATTTTCGTAATTTGATTGCAGTATCAAATGGTTAGACGGTTTTTTAATAGATTTTCCTGTCGTCCAATAAATTTATGGGACGGCAGGTTTGCCCTATCCAATAGTTTTTAACGTCTTCCCTTCTGTTCCTGATTAAGTCCAGATCCTATTTTGAAGAGTCTAATAAAGACAATAAAAAGACAAAATAATAACATTAAAAAGCTTTTCAAATAATAAGCATTATATCAAATTTAGCCTAATAATGAGATGAAAGGACTGTAGTTATCTACAGATAATAATTAAGATAATTCGGAAGGTAAGGTTAAGGTTCTATTAAAGTCAAAACAGGACGGGTAAAGCTTTGCCCGACCCCAATTGCAAGTTTATTCCATGTTTCAGGTGCTATTTTAATATTTTTATGATGACAACCTTTTCATCAGGCGCAGTCCGATACCAGTTCAGGATATCATCAATTTCTTTTTTTATTGCCAGTTGTTCAGGTGATCCTTGTTTCAGATCTCGGGATTTACCTGAAAGCTCACGGAACCCCTCCCCTCTTTCCATGGCTTCCCGGGTCAGACTGGCTTCAACCTGTTTTCCGGTTTTTGTATCGGTTAAAATTAAAATCATTTTCCCACGGTCTTCGACAGTAATAGCTCTGTTTCCATATGTTGCTCCTGTGGCAACCTGGATGCCGTCAACCGGGCAGGCAAGTATAAAGGTTTTCGCCTCTACTCTTCCCGGTGCATTTAATGCCTCTTTGGCAGCCAGCCCGAGACTTAAGCCCATCAGAGAACCCGGACATGTATGACCGTGAAACTTTTCCAGGAAAGCACATATTCCGGAGTCAGGAGTGGCAGAATAAACCAGTGGCGTATATAATAAAAGTATTGCAAAAAAGATTAATAGAATTGAATGACTCATCCTGATAAGCCCGAAGAGTTTTCCATGAATATTTTTCATAACTATGTTCTCCTGTATTTCATAAATATCGACTGCGTACACCGGTGAATCCAATACCACCCGTCATTCCCTGGCTTGCCCTGTTGAATTTCTCAGGGGGAACCCTATTTAACAAGGCGAGTCGAAAGCCCCGACGATGTTTTCGGGAACCACTGAATCCATTTTTTATTTTCATTCTCAATACAAACAAGAGCTAATAGAATATCTGAAAATCATACACTTAATACTTCGATTTCTTTCCTCAGTCTCCTTACTTCAAATACCACTGGATTCTCTGCGTCAGGGCAGGCTACCCTTTCACGATCAGGATCTTTAGACCATGGGTACTTACCATTAAATGCCATTACTCCGACCACAGGGAATATAGTCCCGAAAGCCCCCATGCATATACTCTCAGGAGTTGTATAGCCTTTAATAATCCACTCATCACCAACTTTATGCCCCATTGCACAATACCCTTTCTGAGAAATTACTTTTATTGATACATCATATATTTCTCCTGCCATTTTTTATACCTCCTGTGTTTCTATGACATTTATATGGTAGCTCAAAAAAGCAAATAAAAAAAGCCCGGTCGCTCTTGCTCGTTGGGTTAAAAGCTGATTTTGATTGCTATTTAGCCACTGTGTATTTTAATAACTTGCTATTATTACCAATGATTTATGATTTTGATTTTATATTTAGCCATTTTGCCACCCATGGCATTTTCGCAAACAGTGAATAATCAGCACTAAGTTTAATTTTATTGACCTTCGCAAGAATTCCCTGAAGTTCAGAGAACTGTCCTGGATCATAAGTCAATTAGAAACCATTAAGTAGCAAAGGCAGATCTGCCTTTTTTATATGGGTTTCTCTTTCCAGTCAAAACAATAAAAAATGTACATATTTCTGTTACACAACCCTAGAAGAAATTATATCTCAAGGTTAGTGCGAACATACGCGGAGGACTTGGCACGCCTCTCCTCATATATGCCGGAGTTACACCGTCGTCTTCCCTGTCAGCGCCTATTGTAATCCAGTAAAATGAATCAAACAGGTTTTTCACTTCCAGAGAAAGTGACCAGCGTACATCAGACGGCATATAGGTCAATCGGGCATTATACACAGTATAGGCCGGTATAACGTGATACGGCTCAATTGGCCCTTCTTGTGTGGCTAGCCCGCCATTATTACTCTCACCCTGATGGAACATGTCTATGCGCGGTACCAGGGTCGAGCCATTATTAAAGAGGAACCTGTATTGAGCACCTAAGTTATAAGTATATTCAGGCTGAGTTTTATAGTTGGGGTTCATATAACCTGGGTCACCATAAGAAAGATCAGTCTTAAAGGTATAATAACCAAAGGAGGCATTAACATTCAGGTTGTTTATTGGCACAGCTGTCACATCCAATTCAACTCCTTTGGCTTTTCCGGGCGCACTGATATATACATTTGCATACTGGGTAAGGCCATTTTCTGCCGCATATGAGCCAGCAGGGCATGACGCCGAGGGAAACGGGTATACGTATTGAGGAGGTTCGTTGCTCAAAGCGTTGTTGCACTGTAATCCCAGCAGATTAAAAAGGCGCGGATTATAATCATTAAGGAACGCTGCTGCGTTTACCCTTAAACGATTATCAAAAAACTGGTTTTTAGAGCCTATTTCATAGGCAACTATCTTTTCACCGGTTATCTGCTGAAGCTGGGAAGCAAAATATGGTTTGGGATTTGCACCTTCGGAACGAAAACCCGTGGACACCATGGCATAAGCCATATTTTCGTTAGTAAATTGGTAATTAAGACTCAATTTATAATCCCAATGTGTTTGCCCGTAACGCAATGGTTTGGCTATTTCCAGCAGACCGGGGTGATCAAAATCATATTCCTTGCTCTCATCCGTATATCTGGCGCCTGTAGTTAATGACAAATCTTTTGTTATGGAAAATATAGTATGAGCAAAAACAGATTTGCTTTCATTGTGAAAATTATCATTCTGATTAAAACCTGTTGGATAAAAATCATATACCAGTCCGAAGGTTCCCATGCCTATGTAACCACCCAAATGATCGTTTGATTTGAAATAGTAAAAACCGGTTGTCCAGTCGAGTCGTTCACCGAAGGACTTGCCATTCAATCGCAATTCATAGCTGGTCTGGTCATGGTTTTGATCTACCAGAAAGGCATTGAAGGCAAAGGGCGTAAAATTTACGACTGCCCACTGATTTTTATATTCGCGATAACCGAAGATTCCTTTTAGATGTATGCTATCGGTAATATCATAATCCACTTTTGCAAACATATTTTTGTATTCTTCGGTTTGTTTATCCGGATATCTTTTATGAAGGATTGGGTCTTCATAAGTCTCGTAGGTGCTGTAATAACTACCTGTAACGAAACTGTCACCGAGTATGCTTAATGCATCACCCGGATTTGTATTCCAGGTGGGGTCAATAATATTTTGTTGCACCAGAAGATCAGCATCCCCAGCAGGAGGGTTTGGATTTCTACCTCTGACAAGGACTTCAGCTCCAGGATCCGAATCAACATTGGTGTAATCAAAACCAAAGTTGAATTCGAGTTTGTCAGAAGGGACATAACGTAACATGATTTTGGCTGCGTCGCTTTGCGAGCCTCCTTTTTCACCAATCTTGCAATCACCCCTGTCAAACTTATCGCTCGACAAAATCGAAGGTAAAGAACCTGCCAATTCGGGAGTCCCATTGGCCTTCATTTGACATGCATAATCCAGACGATCCATGTATCCGTCAATTCTCTTGGAGTTTGCTGAGACCCGCGCAAATAACAGATTATCAATCAAAGAAAAGTCGTAACTGCCGCTAAATTCGAGGCGATTATAGTTGCCTCCTGTCACTTGCATATGACCGGTATTATCGCCCCGGGGTACCTTGGAAATAAGCCTGATTGCGCCCCCCAGACTGTTTTTACCGAACAAAGTTCCCTGGGGACCACGCAATACCTCAACACGCTCCAGATCAAGAAGATCCATTGTTGAACCTGTCAGTGTTCCCTGGTAGACGCCGTCAACATAAATGCCAACGCCCGGTTCAAAAGCAGGAATAAATTCACTCTGGTCAACACCGCGCAGACCTATTTGAGGAGTTGGTCCACTCAGGTTGCCCATTTGATGAATATTGGCATTGGGAACGATCAATCCCAGATCTTCTACTGACAGGATATTTTGATCCTCCAGCATATCACCGGTAATCGCGGTAATTGCTATGGGTGTTTTCTGCAGATTTGTTTTTTGATACTGAGCCGTTACGGTTATTTCATCGAGTGTAAATTCATTCTTATTTTGTTGACCTTCCTTTTTGGACGTCTGATCCCCCTGCCCCATTGCCGTTCCCACTGTGACTAAGGACATGATAAAGATAAATAAAAGCCAGTTTGCAAATAATAAATGCCCTTTCCCTCTCATGTGATTCCTCCTAGTTGTTAAATGTTGAAT
Organism: uncultured delta proteobacterium; assembly: GCA_963815145.1. Lineage (GTDB taxonomy): Bacteria > Desulfobacterota > DSM-4660 > Desulfatiglandales > HGW-15 > JAAZBV01. The sequence continues at coordinate 69,836 of CAWFFS010000010.1, read as the reverse complement.
TAAGCTGTTGCAACCATTTCATTCGAAATTCATAATGCCGGAATTTAGATTTAACCGAAGTAAAATTAAAGACAGTTATTTCTATTTTTTAGCTTTTACAGGTTTTAAAAAAATTATTAATAAATAAAATAGTATCGTTAAACTGAATTAATCCAGACCCCACGAGTTATAGTGCAGAATTTAACAGAGAGAGTGAAATTGATTTGAATCATTCTTCCCCTAGGCGCGAGGTTTTTAATTTGCAAACCGGATAAGCATTAAAATATTACGCATTTAAACGACCATGAGAATTAAATAGCAATATGAAAAAAACGGGGGATTGTAAACGTCAGAAAAAGTACAGTTTTATTACACTAAAACCTGTACTAAAAGCCGGAAACATTTGACTGGGCTTTGTTGGAATAACATAAGAAGTATAGAATATTTCTCCCGTTAAGATGGAGGAGCTTCTTAGCTGAGCGACATGAGATATGTTCTCAGGTTGGATTTTTTCTTAAGGCCGAGTTTTTTTCGCAGGTTGGTACGGTGAAAAACAACAGCCCTCTCACTGGTTAATAAGATTTCGGCGATTTCTTTGGACGTTTTTCCATCTTTTACGAGATTGGCAACCTGCAACTCTCTTGGAGTTATGTACATATTTCTGTAGGTAAGTTTCTGGGAAAAAGGTGAAATAATTTCTTTCAGTCCCCGCTCTAAAAGTCTTATGTTTGTTTTTTGGTATTCAGTCAAAGGACTTTTTTTCAATTTTTTAAGATGAGGGATAAGATGTTCTTTTACATTCAGGAGAATTTTATCCTGATTTTTTTCTCTATCCATTTCTCTTTTTTCAAGCAGAACACTAAGAGCAGTGTTGACGTCTTCAAGTTTCTTAGTTTTTTTCTGTAAAGATTCGTTGGCTTTCTCCAGCTCTTCCGTGCGCTCATAAACCCGTCGCTCCAACAGAGCATGGGCTTTTGTCAGGTTCTGTTCACTTTCCCGCAGTGCTTTCTCAGCCTGTTTTTGCTCTGTGACATCCTGGTATAAACTGACAAACTGTCCTTCATCAGACTGGTATGCTGTAACTATGAAGTGCTGGCTGGTATATTTACTAAAAAACTCAAAAGAGACTGGCTCTCCGGTCAGTGCAACCTTACCATATATTTCAATAAAAAAATCATCCATATCAGGCCATATTTCAAAAGCCGTCCTGCCCAATTTATTGAACTTTATACCTGTTATTTTTTCGAAGGCAGGATTTACTTTAAGATAGCGATAATCAACCGGCTTTCCGTTTTCATCACATATAATCTCATGAAGAGCGAAAGCGTTCAGCATTTTATCAAACAACATACTGTATTTGTTTTCGGCATCCTGCAAAGCTTTTTCTGCCTGCTTTCGCATGGTAATGTCCCGGGCGATACAAACAGATCCATTATAATCACCTTCAGTATTCAGAATGGGATCAGATGTAATCTGAAACCATTCATTTTCAATTTTTAACTCTATCTTTTCCCGAGTGTGGCTGTATCTTGTGAATTTGTCAGGATATAGTTTGACCCGGGTTTCTTTACAGCGTAAAATTTCCCAATAGTCTTTACCGATTGCTGCTGCGCCAGGGGTTTGGAATAACTTTTCCGCAGTTTTATTTATATATATTATCGTTTGATCATCGTTTAAAATCCAAACAGGATTATTAACGTTATCAAAAATGTGCCAATCCTGCTCTTTTACAGTAAGATTTTTATAGAGCATGTTTGATCTTTCTTCCTCCGGTTTCGGAATGCATTGTTCGTCATACATAGTGGCAGGGTTTTTACTCATTACTTTATCCTATGAATTGCCAAAAGTTGAACACTGTTAATTAGCCCTGATATACGATTGCTGACTGGATATGAATTCGAATATATATTAAACGGAAACAGGTTTCAAGGGATCAACGATGTCCAGGAATTCCCCTCAAAAAGCTATATAGATTTGCCATAAATATCCCGGAGCCATGCCACGAAGACCCATGAATAAGTGATAAATGGGGGCAGTTATGATGTGCTCATTGAGGAGTGACTATATATTCCGACATTTTGATAGTTTATTTTACATGGTATCCCTATGGGTATGAAAGGCGGGAAGTTACTGCTTCAGGCAGTCCGCCTTTATTTAATCCTTTTATCCACGAACCCACTCAAGACCTTCTTCATAATCTCTAAAAATACGTATTATTGAATTAAGATCAGGGTCGGACATTGCATTGTATAAGCTCCTTAATCTGACGTATTGGTGAATATACCTGATTCGCCTCAAGGTATTTAAAAGGGCAAAAAAACAACTGGATTCCCCGATCAAGATAGTATGAGAATGTCACACTCTATAAAATTATTCAGCCTCGTTTTCCCCTTGAGAAAATATATATATGTAACAGGCCCATTGCTCCATGGCCTACAATATAGGCTTCAACTAACCCTACTATTAATTTATGCAGATTCATTATATCGGGTGACCAGGGTGCATTAAATCTCCATGATATAAACCATGTCAGACCCGAGAGAAGAGCCAGAAACAGTGCCCCAAGTCCAAGGCCTTCGACAATTGTTGCAAGTCCCCCGGCTTCAGGATCAGGAAGTTTAAAATTCATCAGTTTTTTGATGTCATTTTTCACCTGATTTAACTCACCGAAAATATAAGGGAAAAAATACTTGAATCCATGCTCTTTTATTAAAAGAAATGCAAAGATCAGGGCAATTGGCAGTAAGGTCACTCCTGTGCAGATATGTGTCAATGTCCCATAAAAATTTATTGCATTTGTTTTTATTTCTCCGGTATCGGTAAATCCCATGAAGTTGCTTACAACTATCTGACTTATAACCATAAGTAAAACCACAATATGAAAAACCCTTATTTTCGGGGTTTGACGATTACGCAGGTATTCAAACAGTGAACGTATCATGGCCGGTTATTCTCCTTATTTTTATATTTTGAACGATAATTACCTTCACGATGATTTATGATTTCCGGATCATCCATGTTGATTGCCAGAGTGATATTATATCATACGCCGGCGTGATTTGCCGTCGATTTTTACTTACCGGAAACTATTTTTAACTTTATACTTTGCTGAAACCCTGTTTCTTCTTTTGGGGAATTATTTTGATTTAGGTCAATTCTTTTTACTGATGATTACGCCTATAATTAAAAAATATTAAATAATGTATTAAGCGTTTTTAAAAATATCCAGTATACGCTCAGTGAAGAGCGAAATAAGAGAAAGGAGAAAGTAGCATGTCCAATTCCGAGATTGACAATATTAAAGCACCCGCATGGCAGACATCGCAGGATTCAGTGTCCCGGGTACTGATTATCATTCTGGTCGCAGTGATAATAGGCTGCTGGACCACAATGATAATCGGTACCTATAAGACCTATCGTGACGCCCCGCCGTTGCCCGACCGCTTTGTTACGAATCAGGGGAACACGATCATGACCCGGGACGATCTTATAGCCGGTAAGGCGGGTTTTCAGCAGGCTGACCTGATGGATTACGGCAGTCTGTACGGTATGGGTTCCTATTATGGGGAAGATTATACTGCCCAGTATCTGGTCATGCTGGGTCGGGAAACCGAGCAGGCTATCGCACATGCGCGCTACGGCAAGACACTGGAGGCCCTTACAGAAGATCAAAGCCTCAGTGTAAAGACCGCCATGCAGAAGGATCTGCAGGGCATAGACATCACTGATCCGACAGTGGTTCTTCCGGATTCGGTAGCCACTGCAATTGACATCACCCGCAAAAGCATTGTTAATTATCTGCAGAAACCGGATTTAGAGAAAGGCTGGACACCAGCTTACAGCCTGGATTCTCTAAAACGCACACAAACTGCTGATTTTCTCATTTACTCATCGCTCACCACAGTTGCCCGCCGTCCCGGAAAGACGTTTTCCTGGACCATTAACTGGCCCTATGAACCGCTCGTGGGCAATCAACCTACAAATAGCACGTTTATCTGGACCTGGGCTTCGCTGACCATTGTCTTCTTCTTTATCGGCGCAGTTCTAGCAATCTTCCGTCTGTTCATAGAACATCATGGTACTGAAGATACGAATGAAACCCTGCTGGTCGGTTTTCCTGCACTTACGCCCAGTCAAAAGGCACTCTGGAAATTTTTTGCAGTGGCTGCCCTGGTGCTGTTGTTACAGATCGGTGCCGGTGCGGCTCTTGCTCATTATTACGTGGAACGAACGGGTTTCTACGGGCTGCATATCGACAAATGGCTGCCGTTTGCCTTTCTGCGATCAGTGCATCTGCAGACGCCGATCGTCTGGATCGGTATTGCCTGGATCGCTTCCGCCCTGTTCCTAGCACCGCACATCGGACACAGTGAACCTGCGGGTCAGCGTCTTCTGGTGAACCTGCTTTTCTGGGTGACAGTGGCAATCGTGGCGGGCGCTGTGATTGGCAATTACCTGGGTATCATGGGAGTAATCCAGCACGGCTGGTTCTGGGTCGGAAACCGCGGCCTGTCCTATCTGGAACTGGGACGGCTGTGGCAGATCCTGTTTTTTGTGGGCCTGTTCGGCTGGAGTTTGATCCTGCTGCGCGCCATGTGGCCGACACTCAGGGATGCGCTGCGGGGCGGTTCATTTTACAGCCTGTTCAGGGCAGAACATCTGTTATGGTACAGCACAATGGGCATAGCAGTGATCTATGCATTCGGTATGATCCCGCTTACCGGGGCAGGAAGCTCTTTTACCATTACGGACTTCTGGCGCTGGTGGGTGGTGCACCTCTGGGTGGAATGGGCCTTCGAGCTGTTTGTGGCAGCGATAACCGCATATTTTCTGATGGCATTGGGACTGGTGTCCAGACAGATGGCAGAAAGGGTCATTCTCTTTGAGTGGATTCTGATCCTTGGGAGCGGCATCCTGGGAACCGGTCACCACATGTATTGGGCGGGTGAGCCGGACATCTGGATCGGTCTCGGCAGTGTTTTTTCTTTTCTGGAGGTACTTCCTCTGTTTCTGCTGGTGTTTGAGGCTATTGAACAGCGTCGGCGCATCGGCCAGAAACAGGACTTCCCGTACAGGCTGGCATATCTCTATATCCTGGGATCGGCCTTCTGGAACTTCGTTGGTGCCGGTGTTTTCGGAGGTGGTACTATAAACGCACCACTTGTGAACTACTACGAGCACGCCACTTTCCTCACATTAAACCATGCCCATACGTCCATGTTCGGTGCATTCGGCATGCTGGCCATCGGCCTGATCTACATGTGCCTGAGATACATGGCAGGTAATCGCGCCGCGTGGAGCGACAAACCTGGCATTTGGGCCTTCTGGCTGTACAATGCAGGGCTGATTCTCTGGATCGTGCTCAATTTTTTTCCGGTGGGGTGGCCGCAACTGGCTGCTGTCTATTCACACGGTCTGGCCTGGGCGCGGAGCCTGGAGTTCTATAACACCACCAGCCTGTGGCAATGGTTGAGGATGCCGGGAGACATCATCTTTGCAATCGGTGCGGTCATCATGGCAATAGACTTTATAGCCAAGATCCGACCTGTGCTGCATCGCCGCGCACATCCGGGAACAGTCTCCGGGAATCGGTCGGCCTGACCAGGGGCCCGGTTGAAAGGATATTTGGGTCGGGTCATCTCGGTAATCAGGTAGTTCCGCCGAGCAACACACCCGGCCCTGTGCATGTTGGGAAACCGGAATAAATAGAGAGGAGTGACTATAAATAAGTAAATAACTCCGGATATGCTGTAATAACGATGCCGCACTACCTTTTACATTCAAGAGAAATCCAAAACGCTTTTTGATAAATCCATTGCCGGACTCCTTGCATCGGATATTGCTCCGGCTATGGTTTATGAAGTCTGTTCGCACATTGGAAACGGATGAAGTAAAGGAACATCAAGCTGATCATAAAAAAATGGTCAGGTATCGACACTGAATACAATCGATAACGGCCGTCCTGTATCGAGTACCTATCTCACTTTTATATATTAATATAAATGATATATATTTTTCATACATAATCGAATTGAAAAAAATCCAAAAAATTGTTAATGTCCGCACAAAAATTTAGTTATTTTGATGATTGAGTTAAAGATTAAGCATTATCCATCGTTTTAATGCCCGCAAAAAATCAATTCACTTCATCAAATCACCAGTAAGAGTAATTACCAGAGGATTACTCCCGATTAGCCGATTTAAGGAAATATTTAATGAAAAATTATGTGAGAAGGCCTCAATATTATTTGATTTTTTGTCTGCTTATATTGTTTGTTCCCGTACCTGATGCCATTTCCGGGACCGGCTCGATCAGCTACAATATACCATACATCGAACATGGCGCGGATATTGATGGAAAAATCTCCGAAGGAGAATGGTCGGGTGCTGAACATCTGTATCTTGATAATGAAACCGAACCTTCCCAGAATGTGCCTGCCATTGTGGATACAGAAGTGCTTATGATGGAAGACAGAATAAATTTTTACGTGGCCTTTATTGCCTATGATCCTGAACCGGAAAAAATCCGTGCGTTTTACAGTGATCGTGATTCATGCTGGGATGATGACAGGGTCGGGGTTATTATTGATACATTCAATGATGAAAGACGTGCTTTTCAGTTCTTTGCCAACCCCTTGGGGGTGCAGATCGATGCCATATGTGATGACATCAACGGCAGTGATGATTTTTCCTGGAATGCTATATGGGATTCCGCAGGTAAAATAAACAAAAACGGATATGTGGTTGAAATGAAGATTCCCCTGGATCAGCTCCGTTTTCCATCGGGTCGGGATAAACAGACCTGGGGCATTGATCTGGTAAGATATTACCCCAGGAACAAAATTCACAAATTTTCAAACAATACAAAAAACTATAATCTTTCGTGCTATTTATGCCAGCTGAAAAAAGCTGAAGGATTTCAGCACCTGACACAGGACCTTGACCTCCAAATCGTTCCCACATTAACAGCAACCTATTCTGAAAACAAACCGCTGCCAACCGATAAATGGCAGGGTGCTTTCAATGTGGATGCAGGTGTGGATGTCCGCTGGGGAATCAATCAGGACTCATATTTGAATGTCACCGTAAACCCGGATTTTTCTCAGGTTGAGGCCGATGCGGCACAGCTTAATGTGAATAATACATTTTCACTGTTTTTCCCTGAAAAAAGAGATTTTTTTCTTGAAGGCGCAGATTATTTTAATACCAATATGGACATCGTCTATACACGAAACATAATCTCTCCTGATTTTGGAATTAAACTCACGGGGAAGCATGATGTACATACCTATGGCCTGTTTTTTACAAATGACCAGACGACAAATATAAATATTCCCGGTAAGCAGGGTTCTTTTATTGTATCGCTTGAAAATGTGAAAAGCCGCGATACAGTATTACGTTACCGCAGTGCAATAAACAGGAATATAAACCTTGGAGTTATCTTTACGGACCGCCGTGCAGAAGGTTATTTTAACACTGTTGCAGGTATTGACGGCAATATCCGCGTAGGGCAAAGCGACAAGATAGAAATGCAGTTAATGAAGTCCTGGTCTGAATATCCCGAGCTTATTCAGAACTATGACCAGAAGGCCAATCTTGATGGTATTGCCTGCCTTTTTGACTATTCACACGATGACATGAACTGGTTCTGGAGGACACGGTATGTGGATTATGGCAAGGATTTCAGGGCTGATATGGGGTTTATCAACCGTGTTGATTACAGATCAACAGACATCTCAGGCGGACATACCTGGCGGTTTGGACCGGAAAGTGACTTCAGCAGGATATATCTGGGAGGAGGCTGGGAAAACAAATATGATGAGGCAGGGAATAAACTGGGGAAAGATTTCGATATAAGCCTGAATATTGACGGCCCGTTTCAGTCATTTGTATTTCTCGCTTACCGGTGGGGCGACGAACTTTACAACAATATATATTTTGACAAATATTCGGTCGGCCTGTTTGGCAGAATAAAACCAATGGCCGGTGTTGATATGTCCCTGGACATCAGCTATGGTGACAGCATCGATTATTTGAATACCCGATCAGGAAAGCAATTATCCATAAATCCGCGGATAGATTTGCAGATTGGAAAACATTTTATGGTAAGCCTGAATCACACCTATCAGCAGATGAAGGTTAAGGGTGGAAAGCTTTATTCTACCAATCTGAGTGATTTGCGTTTCACCTATCAATTCACAATAAGAAGCTTCCTGCGGGTTACCCTTCAGTACTCGGATACCCGACGTAATAAATCACTCTATCTTTTTGATATTGATAGCAGATCAAAGGATATGACCGTCCAGGTACTTTACAGCTATAAAATTAACCCGCAAACCCGCTTTTTCATAGGATATTCAGATACAGGGTTTCAGAACGATGAGATGGATAAAATTTACACAACCAACCGTATTATATTCACTAAATGCAGTTATGCCTGGTAACCAGTCCGGACAGGGCAGAGAGAGGCGAAATGATAAAGGAAAAACAGGCTGAGGGCTGATAGGGAAAAATATAAAGACAGATGCCAGATGTCTGAAGCCAGTGTTTTAAGACTCACCGATTACGCTGCTATTTGGCAACGGCACTTTTTCAGTAACATCATTATTATAATTACATAATTTTGATATTATTTTTCTAATCGGCTTATAGCGGATATCCAATCAAACACCGCTCCGGATTCCTGCCTCATCAATAATAGTTTTGACATCTTCATACTTATTCAACGTATACAGATGCAAACCTTCGATCCCTGCCGCCATGAACCTGAATATCTGGTCTACTGTATATTCGATCCCTGCCTTTTTAAAGTCCTCCGGATTGTTGCCATATTTACCGATGATGGCAGCCAGCCCGGCAGGGATTGAGCAGCCGTTGCTCAGGGTCATACGAATAATAGCATCTTTTTCAAGAACCGGCATAATGCCCAGAACAACCGGAAGATGAATTCCGGCATTTGCGATCTTTTCCAGAAAAGTAATGTAGGCATCAACATCATGACATAACTGGGACAGCAGAAATTCAGCCCCGTTATCCTGCTTTGAGCGTAAGTGTGCAACATCAGCTTCAAATGATGGGGCAATAAGGTGTTTTTCCGGATAACAGGCAGCAGATATACAAAAATCAGGGAATTCCTTTTTTACGAAATTGATCAAACCGTCAGCATGGCTGAAATCTCCCTGCGTTCCAGTCCAACCCGCAGGCAGATCACCGCGCATGGCCAGGATATTTTCCAGACCGATTTCCTGATAATGAAGTATTTCTTTTTTTATGTTTTCTTTGGTATTACCGATGCAGGTAAAATGGGTCATGACCTCTGTGTCGCCATCTGCCTTGAGGACCTCACAGACTTCCGCGTTTCGACCCGCATTACTTCCGCCCGAACCATATGTACAACTTATGAAATCAGGTTTAAACTCGTAGAAATGTCTCATGGCCGCTTTTAAATTTTCCATGCCTTTGTCTGTCTTTGGCGGGAAAACCTCAAATGAAAAACTCATCCTCTCTTTCAGTATTTCAACAATTTTCATTTCCTGCCTCCTGATTAAGCAATGTTTCAGCAAAACCGGTGCTCAGATTAGTATAAATTTTTTCGACACAAAAATAATATAGTTCTCAAGCATAAGGAAAGGATAATAAAGAGAGCTCCGAAACCAGTGACAGAGGAAACACAACAATAAATCATTATCATCACTTTTTATCATATTCCTCCCCTGCGCCTGCTTCGGTACCGGAATCAGCTACAATAGTACTGCTGTTATCAGGTCTTACGGGTCTTGTATTGATAAAAAAGAATTATAGCCCCATCAAACGGGAAAAGTGATCTTCACCACCCGGCCTGATCCCGTATTCCTTTCCGGCTTCAAGTATAACATCTGCCATTTGTTGCCCGTACCCGCGCGGACATGCTACCAGGACAGCCGATCGGCGCTCCTCTCTTGAAAGCACCACTACCTGGCTCCTGATATGAAAGACCGGCCCCATGATGAAAAACGGCGGTTTTCGCCCGGGAGAAATGAGATCCAGGGAGGATAATTTTTCCATGATGGAAAAGGTATCCGGTCCTGCAATCGCAAGAAGTGCATAGGCTTCTGTTACATTGGTAAATGCATATTCGTCCGCAAAATCCGGCATGTCTACCGAGAAATGCCAGATGGTCGCCCAGTTCCATTTTATGAGGTTCAGGAGAAAGTCTCCGGTAAGAAGGCACTGCTCGGAATCCGTCGGAATAGCCAGACCGGCAGGACGCAGTGAAGGGAGATCTTCACCCTGGACATCCCATTTTCCGATGTGGCTCAGGTCAACCAGAAAAGGACCTGTTCCTTCGTCATTATACTCAAGCACCACTTTCCAGCCGTTTCTAATGCAGGTTCGAGCCGGGGTGGCCGGAAATGTTACTGGAGAATATCTTTTGAACGTTTTCATTTTATCCAATTACATCCTCTGCCTTTCCCCTTCAGGATCGTAAAATGGGGTCGAAACTACATGGCCATAAAGCCTTTCTTCACCCATGTTATCTTCAAAAATCTCCAGATGAGTCCCTGTGTCCGCCAGATCGGAATGTACCAGGGCCAGCCCGATGGATTCACCAAGCGTAAAACTGTAACGCGCCGTGCAGACATGACCCCTGATAGTTTTGTCCACAATGATTGACCCGTCTTTCGGGGGTCTGGACGGATCATCCATTTTGAATCCAACAAGCTTCATACGGCCCTCCTGATGTTCAGTGAAATGAAGGGCTGGAGCGCCTACGGTCTTGAAGACAGATTTTTCGCGCTGCCAGATGGGTCCCAGTCCCAGGTCATGCAGTGTAGTCCTTATCTCGGTTTCCTGGCCTATGATTATATGGCCCTTTTCCAGCCGGAGAACATTTTGCGCCTCGAGCCCAAAGGGCATTATATGAAACTGTTTACCCGCATCCATCAGTATATCCCAGACTGTTCTCATGTATGATGCCGGGATATGCAGTTCATAGGAAAGTTCGCCCACAAACCCCAGTCTCATCGCCCTTACTGGAATATCTCCCTTTATCCTGAACTCCCTGTATCCAGCGTAAGGGAATGCGCTGTCGGACAGATCAGTTTCTGTTATTAAACCAAGTACATCACGGGACCGGGGACCGGCGAGATTAATGGCGCCAAAGGCATCCGTCAGATTAACCATGCTGAAATTCCATAATTCATGCCGCGTGTGATACCTGATCCACTCAGGAGAGGAGTCGGCGCGGTTTGATGAAGAAGTGAAATAATAGTCATTATTGCCCCTTTTAATGACTACGCCGTCGTCAATAAGGCACCCGTCCTCGTTACACATTGCGGAATATTTCACCCTGCCTTCAGAGATCTTGCTCATGTCACCGACATAGACCCGCTGCAGGGCCATGAGGGCTTCCGGTCCGAAAATCCGAAATTTACCAAGACTGCTGACATCGATTATCCCGACATTATTCCGCACGTTTTCGATCTCTTTGCGGCACGTGAAATCGTTAGAAAAATAGCGTACCCGCTTCCATGCTCCGGCTTTCCTAAAAACCGTCCCAGCGGTTTTTTCCATGGTCTCATGCAGAGGAGTCTGCTTGTCAGGAATACTGCCTTTTCCGGCATAGGTTGCAAGATAAGCCGGGGCCAGAGGCGGTCGGATCGTGGTAGGAAGGATTTCGGTTTTTGAGTCCTCCTGCTGTTGAAGGTACTGTGCCAGGACCATGGGCAGATTGTGGCCGGGTATATTGCCCTGGCCCGGGCCAAGCCCGGCGGTTGTAAACCGCTTGACAAGCTCAGGATTTTCAAATCCCATATTGCAGCCCTGGTAGATATTCTTGACTGTCACATCTTCATCAAAACAGATAAAGCGTTTTCTTCCCGGACCAGGGGCCTGGACCAGTTTGGAACCCGCTGCCGGACCGGGAAGTTGTTCCAGCTCCTCACTGGCCTTTTTAAGATCTTTAGCAGGCATACCGCAATCAAAAGAGGCTGAAAGGCCTGCCAATCGACCTGACGCCTCAATAGAAAGACTGTCAGTAAGTCCCTGCAGTCTCCCAGCATAATGGACCTTTGGTGGTAATTTCTCCGGAAGAAAAAAATTTGTAAAATGATCATAGGACATCTTTGCCCCGGCAAGGAAAAGGGGACCTGCCGCAGGCGTTAATCCTGCAGAGGTGACAAGGATATCACAGGGGATTTTCCTGTTCACGACACCTTCAATACTACGCATGGTAACTTCTTTTATTGTCTTATTTCCATGGGCCTGTGAGGCTACCCAGCCTCTTAACAAACTAATATTTCTTTTTTTCAGTTCTTCCAGTAAAGAGGATGCCTGTCCATCAAACCTGGCATCCGCCACGCACATGACATTTAATCCCAGGTTAGACAGATCAATAGCCGCTTCCAGACCCAGATCGTCTCCAATACTGAACACAGCATTTTTTCCGGGAAGCAGGCCGTATGTCCTGGCCAGCCTGTGGGCGCAATTGACCTGCATAATTCCAGGCCTGTCGTTATGGTCAAAGATCATGGGCCGCTCGATACATCCAGTAGCAACGACAACACTTTCCGCCCTGATTTCAACATAGCGTTCATCAAATGAATCGGTCTCTTTACCTGACTGAAAAGCCGTTATGACATTTCCGGCGTAAAATCCGATCATGTTGGTATTCAGGAAAAAGCGGATGTTATCCCTTTGTGCGATCTCAGCCGCAAGCTCGCGGGCCCTTTTATAGAGGGGAACACCAGGGGAGTATTCTCTTGAACGGTAGTCAAAAAATCCGCCGGCCCAGGGGCGTGCTTCAAGCAGGATGACCCGGAGACCCTGGTCCGCCGCTGCCAGTGCCGCGTTCATTCCTGCCGGTCCAGCCCCTATGACGCATACGTCAGTGCCGGGATAGATTTCATCAAAATTACCTTTAATGCGAAAGGAAGGATTAAGCCGCCCCAGCCCTGCCGCACTCCTTAGCCGGTTTTGAAAAAAAGGCCACAATTTGTATGGTTTGTGAAAATAATGATAATAAAAACCCGCGGGCAGAAACCTGTCAAGCTTATCGATAAAAGACATAAAGTCATGTTCAGGCGTGCCTGCCACATTCTGCGGTTTCACGGTCATGCCTTCTTTGAGCCGTATTACTTCTGACCGGACATTCGGCACACCGTCGACTTCCATAAGACAATTGCTGCATTCCCCGTCAAGGCTGTACAGCCCTCTGGGCCTGTGATATTTGAGGCTTCTTGAAAAAATCCGGACACCATTGGCATATAAGGCCGTAGCAATACTGTCTCCCGCCATGCCCCGGTATCTCCTGCCTCTATAGGTCAGGGACAGTTCAGCCGCAGGGTCGATTCTCAACGTAGGAAGATCTTTAAGCCGCGGTATCATGTCTCCTCCGTGCCTTCGACTTCCAGGTTGTTCAAAGTGTTCCGCAGGATCGTAAACCACGATCCGCACCCGTCCCTGTGATACCACCACTCACGCTGGATTCCTCCCGTATTGTTTCGCATGTGTACATATTTACACCACTGTTCGTGATTAAGGCCTTCTTCTTCGGGACGCGGCCCCCGCTCCTCTCCCCCGAAACGAAATTCATAACCGCTTCGTTTACCGCAAATGGGACATGTAATGGTTAGTGACATAGTTGTGTACCTTTTCTATTTCTAATTCCACGGACCATAATTTACAGGGTTGGCAATTTCACCCATCATCTTATGATCTTCGTATCTCCTGAGATTAAAAGGAGCTAACCTGTCAGGACAGCGGCCCGTAGCCATGAATTCGGCCATATATTTTCCTATTACTGCACCTGATTTAAATCCAAAGTATCCCCATCCGCAGTCTATGAAATAACCCTGAATATGGTTGTTGCCATCTATGATAGGAGCCATATCAGGCGTCATATCAGCCAGGCCGGCCCATGATCGCATGAACTTGACACCCTTGAGACACGGCATAAGTTCTGTCAAGGCCTCTGCCTGGTGTTTTATATAGCGGGCGGACACACCTGTTGTGTAATTCGGCCAGGGGTCCATGTGGGCTCCGGTCACTATCTCTCCCTTGAGGGTCTGGTTCGCGTAACAGTGGTATGCGCCGGACGAGACAACGTGATCAAGCAAAGGTTTAAGGGGTTGTGTGACCATGGCCTGGATAGTCAAAACATTTACGGGAAGCTGTAAACCCACCATTGCCGAAACAAGTGTTGAATAGGCCCCGGCAGCATTCAGGACCATGGGTGTGGAAATTCTTCCTTCGCTTGTCTCGACTGACGCTATCCCGCCTTTCTGCACATTAATACCGAGCACTTCCGTAGTCTGTTGAATATGAACCCCAAGGTTTACTGCGCCGCGCGCCAGTCCCCATACTACGGCGTCATGACGGACAGTACCTCCGGGCGGATGGTACATGCCTCCCATAACAGGGTATGTGAGACGATCCGAAATATCCAGTATTGGTACTATCTCTTTGCACTGCTTTGCATCGACTATTTCACTTTTAATTCCATGAAATTGTGCGGAAGCTACCTGCAGCCTCATGGAGCTGAGGGCCGCTTCGCTGTGGGCAAGATTCAGATTCCCGCAGTTGAAAAACATCAGGTTGAAGTCGAGTTCCTTAGTGAGTCTGGGCCAGAGTTCAAGCGCTTCTGCATACAAGGGAAGATTTTCCTTTGTCCTCTGATTCGCGCGAACAATGGCAGTATTTCTTCCTGATCCGCCAAACCCTATATACCGTTTCTCGATAACCGCGATATTGGTTAGGCCCCATTTCTTTGCAAGAAAATAGGCTGTGGCAAGTCCGTGCAGGCCACCACCAATGATAACTGCATCATAACTTTTTTTTAAGGGATGTCTTTCAAGTATGCGCTGTTTCTTTTTTCCGGATAACCTGGAGAAGATTTTTGAAAACATGAAATTATCTGTTTTGTTAAAGATTTTCAGAAGTATAAAAACTATATATTCTCGGTCAGTCTCTGCAGGATGTGCTCTGCTTACACGCTTGAGTTAACGTATTGATAAATCAATATACATATCACTCAGGAGATGGAGGATGTGCCGGGCCTGTTCGACAGCCTCATTCTCCATTATCTTCTGCAGTATCTTTTATATTGTATTTTAAACCAGGATGGGTTGCCCTGTCAAAGATTTTAAAAAATTGAAGATATCATGGACAATCTTTGATTATGTATGGATGGCTGAAATATTCTATCACCTTGTCTGTTAAGGCACATCTATTTATTGAAATTTATTATTGGCAGTTTAACTTTAAAAATTGTACCCTTTTTAAAAATGCTTTCCACTTCAATATTTCCGCCAAGATTTTTAATTATCCCATAACTGACTGACAGGCCCAGCCCCGTACCTTTTCCGACTTCCTTGGTTGTAAAAAAAGGCATGAATATTTTATCAATATCTTCTTCTTTGATGCCTTTACCTGTATCCGTAATAACTATCGTTATTATTTGATCCTTGCAGGAAGTGCTGATTTCTATTTCCCCGGGCGGTTCGATAGCATCCACTGCATTATTTATAATATTCAAAATAACCTGTCTGAGTTGATTCCCGTCAGTAACAATATCCGGCAAATCCTGCTGCAGATTCAGATTCATTTTAATATTTGATACAAGTAACGTTCTTTCAAAAAAGCCCTCAACCAGATCATTAATAATATCATTGATATTAAGCTGTTTTAATTCAATGTCATCATGCCTTACAAAACTTAACAGTTTGCGGGTGATATCCCTGCACCTGAAAGCTGCATCGTAAATATTCTGTAAATGGGGTTCAATATTTTCAGTGCTGAACTCCATCCCGAATTCAGGATCCATAATATCCATGATAAGGCCCACTTCGCTTGCCACGATGGCAAGAGGATTATTAATTTCATGAGCTATTCCACCGGCCAATTCTCCAACAGAAGCCAGTTTTGAGGCATGTTCAAGCTGACTGCGGGCAGTGTTTTTTTCGATTTCCATTTCCGCTATTTTGTTGGATCGGGAATAAATAATATAAGATAACAGCAACAATATAGCTGTAGACAGATACATCATTCCTTTCTTCATATTCCAGAAACCTTCATTATTATCGCGCTTTCTTACGATAACCGCCCAGTCAATTTCACCAAGACGGGCATGTGCGTAGGTAATATGCTTCTTCCCGTAATGAACTTCACTGATATCAAGTTTACTTGTGAAGACCGGTAAAAACGGGCTTGAATCAAGGACTTTTCCTTCGCTGGAAGAAACCAGTTGATAATTACCCGTTCTGTTTATTATCGATATATAAACATCTCCGGCCTGTTCAGTAGAGGTCATAAATTCATATATCTTCTTTGGATCCAGGGAAGCTTTCATAACAAGAGACTGTTTATCTTCCCTTCGTTTTACCGCTATTGTAAGGTGGGGATTATTCCTGAATCCAAGGTAGATATCAGTAAAGAGATATCTTTTTTCTGAGTTTAATAAATTGATATACCAGGGTTCTTCACTGTAATCCTTCTTTTTTAACAGCTCCAGTGGCCCGGCATAGGCAATCTGAACACCTTTGCTATCGAAAAAACCAACATCTATAAAAGCATCACTATCCAGTTGCAATTCGCGGAGATAATAATCCATATCTTCATTTGAAGGAGGTACCTGCAGGATAGGATTGTCTATCAGATTCCGGAGGTTAACCAGTCTCTCTTTTAAAAATAAATCTAGAATATTTACCTGATTTTCAGCTATTGCCTTAAGACGAAGAATCTGGCTTTCATGATCTAATGTATTGAACTCGATTTGAAAGAATATAATAAGTATTATGAATGGGAAAAGATAGGTAAAGGACAATCTTATGAGTTGATTTCGTCTCAACTCCCGGAAATGTTTATCCCTGAGGATACTCTCAGGAGGAGAGTTACTTCCCATTTTTCTGGCGTTAACCACTAAAATTTCCCTATTTTTCCCTATTGTCCAGGTCTTTCATTTCTCTTAAAATTCCTAACGGGCTTGAACCGGTAGCAATTTCCATCAGTTTTTGAATTCTTTCATTGTCGTTTTCAAATTTTTTCTGCATCCTTCTGGAAAAGGCATCCTTTAAAATTTCTAAAAGTTTATCAAACTCATAGGGTTTTGGAAGATATCCAAAGGCACCAAGTTTGGTGCATTCAACAGCTGATTCCAGAGAGCCGTGACCTGTAAGAACAATTACTTCGATGTATCTGTGCTCCTTTTTCAGAATTTCAAGTACCTGTCTGCCATCCATACCCGGCATTTTGAGATCCAGTAAGGCAATATCGAACTTGTGGCTGTTGGCAGCAGAGATTGCTTCAGCTCCGTTGGTTGCCTTGACTACGTCGAAATCCCGGATCTCAAGTCGTTTTGCTATTGATTGAAGAAAATTTACTTCATCATCAACTATAAGTAATTTTATTTTTTCCATGGAACAATCTCCTATATAAGTTAATACTTAAAA
The DNA here is from genome assembly GCA_963815145.1 of uncultured delta proteobacterium. Lineage (GTDB taxonomy): Bacteria > Desulfobacterota > DSM-4660 > Desulfatiglandales > HGW-15 > JAAZBV01. The sequence continues at coordinate 52,431 of CAWFFS010000010.1, read as the reverse complement.
CTCCACACAATGCCAGTAGCCCATGAGTACCCGGAAATACATAAGAAGCGTGGAAATAGCTCAGATTGCGAATCCGTGTTTTAAAAAATCTATCAGTTTTATCAGTTGATTCCCCGTTGAGAGATTTCTATCCATTGTAAATACAATTGCATTATTAGGTAGTGCCCATCCAGGGATGCACCCCTGCTATAGTAGCCATTGGAACAGTTATTGGACCTATGGTTGAAACTACGGCTCCGTCACTCATGAAGTTTGTAGCGACTCCTGTAAATATTCCCGCTGCCATGGCTTTTAGAAGTGAAGAGGTTTGTATAAACCGCCCTCACTCTCTGCATTGTTGCTGTATGAAGGTACTCTCTCACGTTCTTATTTCTGTCCGATATAAGAATCTTCTTTTCCACTGATTTCTTTTCCGCCTCTTTGTTATGTCTGCATTGTTACAAGCAGGATAAACAGGTACAGAAGACTGGCTTTACAAATTCCTGTACCCCTTAAAACCAAAGAAAAGCAACTAGCATGCCATATTGAAAAAAGACAACATGTCATAACTGTCTGATAATTTTAATTATTAATGATGATGATATATAATGGTGAAAAGGTGGGCAAAACTGTATGTCGGCATTTTTTACAGCCTGTAAAAAGAACGGGCTTATTTGGGTTGTGCGGTTATTCTTCCTTTACTGATTTCTCAAGCGTTATCTGATATTTTTCTATCCTTGAGTGGAGAGCAGGTCTTGATAGACCGAGAAGTTTTGCAGCTTTTGACCTGTTTCCTCCGGTAATTTTAAGGGCCTCCCTGATCAGAATTCCGGCAAAGTGATCCATGCAGAAATCAAAGACATTGCCCCTGTTTCCGGATGACAGTTCTTACCTTATCCAGTTTATGATCTCCCGATCAGTTTCTGTCTTATTTCCTTCCCTAACCGCAGTCCTGCCGCTTATAGCCTGTGTGATAATCCATACCTATTGGCGTGCCACGATTGAAGATCAATGCCTTTTGAAGGATGTTTTCAAGCTCTCTTACGTTGCCGGGCCACGGGTAACTTGAAAGTACTCTCTTAGCCTCTTCGGTTATACCCGGATTACTAATGCCCGGCTCTTTTGCAAATCTCGGCAGAAAATATTCTGTAAGGAGAGGGATATCCACCGGCCTTTTGCTCAGGGGCGGAAGGCCTATTGTGACTACCTTGAGACTGAAGTAGAGGTCTTCTCTGAATCTGCCGGAGGCAATTCCCGCTTCGAGATCCCTGTTTGTAGCGACTATTATCCTCACATCAACAGGAATAGTTGCCCGCCCCCCCAGGCCGCTCTATGCTCTTTTCCTGAAGAAGTCCTAAGATCTTTTCATGAATACATACTCAGGCACCACATTATGAAGTATGAATTTTATCCGATTCGGTTTCCAAATAAAAATGGAAAACCTGATGGAAATGAAGCCTAAAACTAAACTCCTGTTGGATCTATTCAATGCACTGTTCCGTCAGACAAGATATTATCGTTTTATTACCCTCATCAATATAATATCACTTTACAGGGTATGGGAATCAGAGTCTTAATCCGGAAATTTTTACTGCCCCTCTTTGATAACCATCCGGGAAGAGCATTTCCAGATCTTTTCGTTCAATTTCATTGGCCTTGCAGCAATCGGCTATGTTAGGCACTTCGTTGCTCTCTTTAAATTTCTCTCTTAGAAATTTAATGATCTTCCAATGCATTTCTTTCAGTCCGCCCGGGATTTTCAGTTCTGCAGCCTTAAAAAGTGCATAATTTTCATCCCATTTTTCATATTCATATAGAAAATTATAATCATCAACCACATAGCTTTTGTTTTTATAGACCTCTTTTCTTTTTGAGCATATCTTGCCAGTTATAAATTTAATAAAACGCAAACTTTATGCCAAAGCCAACCTCTCCAGGCATTGGAATATCTACTCGAATTAATCTGTCTTATTACATTGTTGGGGGCTTATTTAAAAAAAGTAATCTAAACGGAAATATCGGATACACTATTTGTATGTGTCAGTTTTTTTTCCATGCTGGAAAGCAGATAAACAGTATGGTGCCCGCAAACACTCACCTCAAAGTATAACATACTAATATAATTACCTATCTCAATTTTACTTTAGGTATAGATCTTGAATTATATTAACTCATAAGGGAAACAGGAGTAAATCAAATCACTAAAATCCTTTTAAAAGGAGGTCCTCATGGAAAGAAAAATATTAGCAGCTTTAGATGGTTCTGAGCAGGCAATGGATGCGATAAGGTATATTAGCCGCCTGTTTCCTCCCCATACTACCAGGGTTGTTCTATTTCATGTGGAAATAGAAGTGCCGGAATCTTTTCTTGATTTATCAAGGGAACCGAGGTTCCATCACATGCTTGCTTCTGTACAGTCATGGGCCAGTCAGAGAAAAATCAATGTCGATAAATTCATGACAGATGCAGAAAGAATCCTGACAGACTCCGGATTTCCACCTGAATCCGTAGAGATAAAAGTCCAGACAAAAAAAGTCGGTATTACCAGAGATATTCTAAAAGAATCCCAAAAAGGATACAGCCTTATTATCGCAGGACGCACAGGCCTAAGTGAAATAAAAGATGTAATAATGGGGAGTGTTGCAACCAAGCTGATAGGAAGAGTTCCCGAGATTCCGATAGCGGTTGTCGGTGGCAGGCCTGATTCAAAAAAGATCCTTATCGGTTTTGATGGATCTGAGGGTGCAATGATAGCAGTGGGTTGTGTAGGGAAACTTATGGGTAATACAGACTGCGAAGTTACGTTGTGTCACGTTATTCGACCAATGGGAATTCATTATGGACTTACTAAGATCTTCAATTCTGGGGAGGAGGGGAAATGGGTAGCTGAAAACGAAAAATTGATTGAAGCGGCTTTTATAAGAGCAGAAAATCATCTAAAAAATGATGGATTTGCATCTGAGCAGATTTCCAAAGAGATTCTTAAAAGGAAAACCAGCAGGGCCGCGGCAATAGCCCATAAAGCCGAAGAAGAAGGTTATGGGACGGTTGTAGTCGGTAGACGCGGCCTGACAATGGTCGAAGAGTTTGTTATGGGGAGGGTCAGCACAAAGGTTTTGAGCATGGTTACTAAAGCGACCGTGTGGGTTGTATAAAAATTCACTCCTTAAATAAGATTTCAGTGGAGATCTACTACAATATAAGAGGACCTGTATGTTGCCGGGTAAAAAAGAAGAATCACCAGAGAATTTGACTTTTATCTCATATCCAAAGGAATATGAGAAAAGAGTCGTCACCAGGACGGGAATAGAAGTCCTCATGCGGCCGATCAAACCGGAGGATGCACCCCTTTTACTGGATTTCTTCAATTCGTTGTCCCGGCAGACGAGATATTATCGCTTTTTCAGCCCTCTCAAGGTATTGCCCTGGCAAATGCTGGCCCGATTTACACAGGTCGATTATTCCAGAGATATGGCGCTTGTGGCTATAGACCTTGCCGAGACAAAGGAAAAGATACTGGCTGTAGCAAGATTTATATCGAAACCTGGTCAGCCTGATACTGAATTCGCGGTGGTTGTCCGTGATGAGTGGCAGGGGAAAGGCGTTGGAAGGGTACTTTTGGAAAACCTCATAATATTTGCGATAGATAAAAAGATTGAATGCATGAGCGGTTTTGTTCTGGCTGAAAACATATATATGCTTTCTCTGGCTCGCAAGCTTGGGTTTCATCTTTCAAAGATACCAGGTGAAGATCAGTATTTTGTAAAAATAGATTTAAAGTCAGAGGAGGTTAATAATATTAGGTGAGAAAGGCTCATTACCTGCTTGTCCAATTTTATTGACAATAAATATTGAAAATTTTATTTAATAAGTATTCATTCAAACCAGAACAGGGGAATGTATCTGCTGGAAAAAATCTGTTAGGATCATACCCATTCCACCATGGAACGCGCATTCTGCGAGGCACAGGAGTGTGCCCACCGGGTGGTAGGGAAAAGGGCTGTCCATTGATGACGTTGCGTCGGCTATTACTTGATGCTGATAATTAAGGAGTGTGCCATGTCAATTATGACGTTATTCAGCAGTTCGTTTTGTGGCCTGGAATCGTTTGCTGATCAGATTACCCGGGAAACGGGGTTTCAGAAGATAACCGACGCTGATGTGGTAAAGCAGGCCTCCATACTTTCCGGGATGGATGAAAGAAAAATCCGGTCGGCTTTCAAAGCAAAAGCTCCTGTGTTCAATGGCATTACCCGGCAAAAAGAACGGGCAACGGCATGGCTTAGGCTGGCAACTGCGGAAATGCTTTCTTCAATGGGCGAAATGATCCTGTCTGGCTTCTGCAGCCATTTGATTCCCAATACTGTTACCCATGTGCTGAGGATCTGTATAGTGGCGGACATGAAATCGAGAATCGCCACTGCAAAGCGCTTTGGGTTCTCTGAAAAAGACGCGGTTCAGAATATTCGAATGGAGGACGAAGACCGGGCGGCATGGGTCGAGACTCTTTTTAATATACTGGACCCCTGGGCACCTTCCCTTTACGACATCCTGCTCCCTACGGACAAATCCGATGAAAATGAGAACATCCGCCTGGTGGAGGAGAACCTGCGCAATGAGGTCATTCTTCCCACCGAGGCATCCAGGCGTGCATCGAAGGATTTCCTTCTTTCTGCAGAGATCGCCGTAGCCCTTGCCAGTGAAGGGCATTTTGTGGATGTGTCCGCCAGGGACGGCGCAGTAACCATCACTATAAACAAGAACGTACTGATGCTCGGTCGTCTGGAAGAGGAACTCAAGCGTATCACTCAGTCTCTGGAGGGTGTCGTATCAGTGGAAACCCGGATCGGAAAGGGTTTTCACCGTACCGACGTTTACCGCAGGTATGACTTCGATGTCCCGAAACTTCTTCTGGTGGACGACGAGCGGGAATTCGTACAGACCCTTTCAGAGCGGCTTCTCATGCGGGAGGTGCATTCCGCCACCGCCTTTGACGGCGAGACGGCACTGGACATTCTTTCCGAAGACGAACCCGAGGTAATGATCCTCGACCTTAAAATGCCAGGGATCGACGGTATCGAGGTGCTGAAAAAAGTAAAAGCCACCCGCCCGGAGGTCGAAGTGATTATACTGACCGGGCACGGCAGTGAACAAGACAGAGAAACCTGTATGTCTCTGGGCGCCTTTGAGTATCTTCAGAAACCGGTGGATATCGATATACTCACCGGGACCCTGGAAAAGGCAAATGAGGCGATTCGAAGCAAACGGCAAAGGGAATAAGGCAGAGTGCAAAGGATGGGGCGAAGTATTCGATATATAGTTTTTTGTTTTTAACTCTATGCCCTATGCGCCATGCACTCTGCAATATTTATAAGAGTTGAGCAATGACTTTTTTTAACAATTTCAAACCTAAATTCTGGGAATATGCGAGGACCGGTTCAGGCCCGGGCAGATATATGTTTAATTTCAGGAGGATCTGGAAATTGACTGTACTGGCCACCCTCTGCGCTGCTCTCATTCCGCTGGTCATCATGACGGCAATAGACTACCGGGTGAGTCGGGATGCAACCGTTTCTGAAATTATGCTCAGAACAGCGCAACTGACGTCCAACACAAAAAGAAGTGTGTCCTATTTCCTCAATGATAGGAAGGCGGCCCTGAAATTTATCAACTATAATGAACCGCATGAATCACTGGTTTCAGAGAAGCGCCTTTCCGTTATCCTTCAGGGCCTGCAGAACAGCTTCGGAGGATTCGTGGATCTCGGGGTAATCAACCACCGCGGGATTCAGGGGGCATATGTCGGCCCCTATGATCTGGTAGGGAAGGATTACAGCGGGGCCGACTGGTTCAAACAGGTCAATCTCAGGGGTATCTACATAAGTGACGTATTCAGTGGTTTCAGAAACATCCCTCATATGGTCATTGCCGTAAAACACGAGATACCGGAAGGCAGTTTCTACGTCCTTCGAGCCACCCTGGACGCCGCCAGCATCAATGATCTTTTCGCCGGTATGGAGATCTCGGGTGCAGGGGATGTTTTTATTATCAACCGGCAGGGCGTCCTTCAGACAAAGTCCCGGGAATTTGGACATGTCCTTGATAAGGTGAGTTTTAAAGTACCAGGATATTCAGAGAGAAGCGAGGTCCGGGTGGTTCCATCTGAAAATGAGGAACTGGTCATGGGCTACGCCTATATCCCCGAAACCTCCTTTATCCTGATGATCATCAAGCACAAAGCGCTGTTGATGGCTCCCTGGAACCAGAGCCGCATGCAGATTATCGCATTTCTGGTGATTTCCTCGGTCGTGATTCTTATGGTGGTGCTGGGCGGCACCACTTTTCTTGTTAACCAGATTTATCTTGCGGACGGCCGCAGGCTCTCAGCCTTTCACCAGGCAGAATATGCCAACAAGATGGCATCCCTGGGGCGTCTTTCCGCCGGCGTAGCCCATGAAATCAACAATCCGCTGGCAATAATCAATGAAAAGGCTGGGCTTATCAAAGATCTTTTCAATTTCAGGGAAGAGTATAAAAAAGATTCGAAGCTGATGTCTCTGATAGATTCTGTGATATCTTCAGTGGACCGGTGTGCTGAAATTACCCGCCGTCTTTTGAATTTCGCCCGGCGTTCCGCCACCAGCCTTCAGGAAATCCAGCTGTCTACTGTTGTTCGAGACGTTTTGAATTTCATGGGCAAGGAAGCCGAATATAGAAGTATCACCATCGATATCGATCTTGATGAGACGCTTTCCCGATTAAAAAGCGACCCTGGAAGACTTCAGGAGATTTTTCTGAATCTTTTCACAAATGCGTTTGCAGCCATGGAAGACGGGGGACGTCTAAGCATATCCGCACAGATGACGGATAATAAACTGATGAAGATACGCGTGACCGACACCGGCTGCGGGATACCTCAAAGTGACATCAGCCGTGTGTTCGAGCCGTTTTTTTCAACCAAAACCGGCAAAGGCGGCACCGGCCTGGGTCTGGCCATTACATACGGCCTGGTTAAGGAACTGGGAGGTGACATCCAGGTAACAAGCAAGGTCGGAGAGGGAACCACCTTTATACTGACTCTGCCGCTGAACCTGTCGGAGACAGTCACCGGATACAATCCAGGCTTGAGGGAGGAGAGATGAAAGTACTTCTGGTTGATGACGAGATCGAATTCGTCAGTACGCTTGCCGAAAGGCTTCTTCTTCGGGACATTGATGCAGACTGGGTCAGTCGGCCTGAAGATGCAGTAACCCGCGCAGGAGAGTGTACCTATGATCTTGCAGTGATTGATGTGAAAATGCCCCGGATGAGCGGTATCGAGCTGAAGATCATTCTCCAGAAAATGTGTCCACATATGAAATTTATATTTCTCACCGGCCACGGCTCCCAGGAGTCTTACGAAGCCGGTACGGCCGAAGCCGGAGAGGCCTATTACCTGATGAAGCCTCTAAAGCTTCAGGACCTCATTTCCAAAATTGATGAGGTTATGGGAGGAGGTATAGAATGAAAGATGTATTTGCTGAGAACGGGCTTAAATTCTTCGGGACAGTCAATGCGTCCATATCCCATGAAATCAAAAACCGGATGGCGGTGATAAATGAGCAGGCGGGTCTTTTAGCGGACCTTGTGACTCTCGCCGAAAAGGGGGGAGAACTCAGCCTTGAAAGGCTGGCGCGGCTTGCCAAATCCCTGAAAACCCAGGTGTCCCTTACGGATGACATTATCCGGAACATGAACCGCTTTGCACACAGCGTGGACAGCTTTCAGGCCGGCATTGATCTCTGCGACATCCTGGCCCTTGTGGGGGCACTGGTGAAACGCACTGCGGATAACCGTGGCGCACGAATCGAGCTTGAGCTTCCGAAGCCGTCATTTTCCATTGAAACAGCTCCTTTTTTATTAATTAATCTGGTCTGGCAGTGTCTTGAGGTGCTGATGGATCTCGACAGTAAAACACGGAGGCTGGTTATCGGATGCGAAAAGACTGAAAACGGAGGACAGATATGGTTCACAGCTGATGGCGTTCAAACGGACGACAAAGAGATCCTTACCGCTCAGGTCATGCAGCTGGCTGCCGCCATTCAGGCTGTCGTGTTCTCCGGTTCGAAGAATAAAGCTATCCGGATTGAACTTCCGGATAGAATGAAAATCAAGTGAATAAGTGTAAAGAAACCTTATTGAAAGGAGCATGATATGCTGGACAAAGTATTGCTCGTCGATGACGAGGTTGATTTCCTGGAAATAATGGAAGAAAGGCTGTCGGCCAGGGGCGTTGATGTGGTCATATCCGAGTCGGCGGAGGACGCGCTGAAACGAATCGATACCGGCATCTTCGATGTCGTGATTCTGGATCTTCAAATGCCGGGAATGAACGGACTGGAAGTACTTAAGCGTATTAAGGAACGACACCCGGAGATCCAGGTGATCCTGCTCACCGGGCATGCCACTGTTGAGAAAGGCGTGGAGGCCATCCGGCTCGGTGCCATAGACTTTGTGGAAAAGCCGGCGGACCTGGAAGTCCTGCAAGAGAAGATTTCAAAGGCCCATAAGAAAAAGATGCTGATTGTAGAAAAAGACAGCCGGGACCGTGTCATTGATGCCCTTAAAAAGTACGGGTTCTGAAGGCATCCGCGCTGCTTTCAGGCATTCCGAAAAACATCAACGGTTCTGATTCATTGCAAGAGAACACAGTGATCATAAAAACCTCGCCCCGCAACCCCTGTAAAAAGGAGACGAGATTATTTTGGTCAGAGTTCAGGAGGTCCGGATGACTGATAAAAAATTGATAGATCTGATGGTTCCCGTCTCGGAGTACGTCACCGTGGATGAAGACGCAACCCTGTTTGAAGCGGTACAGGCACTTGTGAAGGCACAGGCGTCCTTTGAAAAGAACCGGTATCACCATCGTGCAGTTCTGGTATTGGACCGGCAGCAAAAGAACGTTGTGTGTAAATTGGCCCAGGTGGACATACTGAAGGCACTGGAACCCAAGTATGAATCCATTGAACTGGGACGTTTCGGCTACAGCCGAAAATTCATGGCCACCCTTCAGGATAAATTCAGACTATGGGAAGAACCGCTGGATAATATCTGTAAGAAGGCAATGGAAAAAAAGGTGGAAAATTTTATCACACCGCCGATCGAGGGAGAACTGATCGATGAAAATGCCTCCCTGAGCGACGCAATCCATCAACTGGTATTGGGGTGTCATCAGAGTCTCCTGGTGACGAGCGGCAGTGAAATTATAGGCGTCCTGCGCCTTTCCGATGTATTCCATGAGGTTTCAGTTATGATGCGGTCATGCGCTCTGTAGCATGCATGCATTTTAATGTGTCTCACACTGTTGGTTAAAGGATTACGGGTAACATGCCCATGATAAAAGGAGAAATAAATGTCGAGCGAAATTTCAACGATAGCTGATCCCTCTCAAATTAAGTGGAGAAAAATTTTATTTTTGACCCTCGGTCTCATCCTGTTCGCAGTGGTTTATTACTCTCCGGCCTGGCCGGACGCGGTGGATCCGAGCGGTGAGCATTTCATCCTGTCAAGGGAAGGCAAAGGCGCCCTGGCGGTTTTTCTGCTGGCCGGCACCTGGTGGGTCTTCGAAGTGGTTCCCATCGGCATCACCAGCCTGGCTATTGGGGTACTGCAGGCCCTTTTCCTTATCCGGCCCGGCCAAGGAGGCTTTCAAAGACTTCATGGACCCTTCGGTCATGTTTATTTTCGCCTCGATCATCATCGGCCTGGTGTTTACCAAGACCGGCCTGACCCGGCGTCTGGCCTATAAAATGCTGGCGATTGTGGGGGAGAAGACCAGCATGATTTACCTTGGGCTGCTTTGTGGTTACGGCCGCCCTGACCCACATCATGGCGCACACGGCGGTGGCGGCGACGATTTATCCCGCTGCTGGTGGCCATCTATTCCCTCTACGGGGAGGGGGATAAACCCACCAAATTCGGCAAGGGGCTTTTTATCGGGATGGCCTATGTCGCCGGGGCCGGCAGCATCGTCACCTTGCTGGGGGCGGCCCGCGGTGCCGTGGCCATGGGCTTTATTCAGGATATCATCGGCAAGTGATTTCATTTTTTTAAACTTTCCTACTACATGTTTCCGGTGGGCTGGCTGATGACATTTCTTCTGTGGGGCTTTTTCATGGTTTTTTTTAAACCTGAAAAGACCACGATTCCCGGTCTGCGCGAAAAAGCCAAGAGCTTGTATACAGAACTCGGGCCCTTGCGGCGGGAAGGAAATCATTGCGGCGTCCATCGTCGTGGCCTGCATTCTGGTCATGTCCCTGCAGGTCCTTCGTGCCGATGTTAAAGCCATTGGACAAAACCGCCGTATCATCCTGATTTCGACCATCCTGTTTTTTGTGACGGGCATTCTCGACATCGACGATCTGGAGTCGATGCCCTGGAACATCATCCTGCTGTTTGCCGGCGCCATGAGCATCGGCTTCTGTCTATGGGAAACCGGGGCGGCCAAATGGCTGGCGGTGAACTGGCTGGTCATGTTCAAAGAAGCCAACTGGTTCGTTTTCATCCATGAGCATCGCCTTTTTCGTTCTGATCATGACCAACTTCATCATGAACGTCGCCGCCATCGCCATTTCACTGCCGGTGGCCCTCGTCATTGCCCCGTACCTGGGGGTGGCGGCCGAAGTCATCCTGTTCGCCGCCTTGGTGACGGCGGGCATGCCCTTTATGCTCCTGGTGGGGGCTGCGCCTAATGCCATCGCATATGACTCCAAACAGTTTACCACGGGCGAGTTTTTTCTGTACGGCATTCCGGCCAGTATCATGTTGATGGCGGTGGTGGGTTTCTGCGTAAAATTTCTCTGGCCGCTCATGGGCATGCCGGTAATGATGAGTCAATGATAATAGTTGGGAATATACCCGGATGCAATATTAGTGATCAAGGCAGGCTTCTCGTTTCCTTATCAAACTGATAAACTGATGAGGTATCGTTTTACCTGCCGGTTGAGATTATGCGGCTTTCTGATTTTCCAAGGCACATGCGTAGATCAGGTTAACTGTATTGATTTTGTAGACTTGTGCATCCTTTATAAAGCCAAGGCTGTTTTTTGACAGGGCACTTTCATTACTGTGGACGGCTTCCTTGAGGGGGTGAAAGATGTGTGCCATTTCTGTTACCCTTTTGAAGAAATTAATCACATACTTATGGGTTTCCACATAACATTCCAGCACAATCCCGTGAATTCTGGATTTTAAGACACACCAATTCAAGGCAGCCTCAAAAATCTTTTTGCCTATTTCAACTTTTTCTCTGAATATTGATCATGCGTTTAATGACAAATCTTCCTAACTCTATAGCTCCCTTTTCGCAGGAAACGCCAGAGAAGGACTCCTGAAAAGGAAGCATTCGCCCCTTCTCTTTTATAACGCCTAAGACGCCGACGATTTCCTTTCGCAGAATATCAAACACGATAATATATTCATCAGGTTTCGGGATGGATTTGCCGGGAGCCAGTATACTGCGTATCATATATTCATTTTCCACCATCCGATGCGCAGCTTCAAAATATTCCCCACTTTGTGCAAAAAAACAGATACTTTTCATAATTTTACTCTTTGTATTTTATCTTGAAATAAATTTCAGTTTTTTAATTAACAGGATTATTGTCATATGTTCAGGTTTAGACAGAATAGATGCAAACCTGATGCCAAAAATAGGTTATTTTTTAACTTACTGAATTATCAGGAGTTTTTGTCAGTATTAAAAAAATAACCTTGGTTTGATAAACAGGATTTTATTGTCTTTGTGAATGGTTTTTCCTTCACTGATTTGTTTTGACCTTTGCTAAAAAAGGATTATCAGCATCTGAGGGGCGTTAATAAAGGATCTCAGCCAAAATATCACAGTTGAATCTGTGTATGAAAAAACATGCATATGTTGTGAGTCCCCTGTTTCAAATTTATCGTCTTAAGCCGGTGTCGCGCTAACGATATACTGTCACTATGTGTCACATATATGACAGTGGATACATGACACGATACCAGCAGAAAATGGAACGGCTATAAATTCAAAGGATCTGAATTAGAAAGCATTCCGGCATTTTCGATTTTTTTTTATGGAAACGCAGCAAAATAAAATGATAGGTTAGGTGACTTATATCCGGATAGATGAAAAGAGAAAATATGCCCGAAGGAACTGCGAAGACCTCAGATAACATAAAATCGTCCAAATGGCTGATACTCGGGGCGGTAATGCTGGGCGTCATCATGGGACCGATCGATGCGAGCATCGTTAATGTTGTTCTGCCCTCCATCGCTGCCGACTTTCAGGTGGATTATGCCCTCGCACAATGGGTCCCTACCATCTACCTGCTGGCGATCTGTTCCTTCATTCTCTTTTACGGTCGATTAGGGGATATTTATGGTTATAAAAAGGTCTTTCTTACAGGCCTGGTCTGTTTTGCCATAGCCTCCCTTATCTGCGGATTTTCACAGAATATATGGATGTTGATTATCTTCAGGGCGTTGCAGGGATTAATGATCGCCATGCAGATGGCGCTGGGTCTGGCGATCGTCACTGCGAACTTCCCACCAAAGGAGAGGGGAAAAGCCATAGGCATATACGCAAGCGGCATCGCAGTCGGGTTGATGCTGGGACCGGTTCTGGGCGGGATTATAGCCCATTTTCTGGGCTGGCGATTTGTATTTTTTATCAATGCGCCAATCGCATTTTTCGCCACCATACTGGGTTATCGCGTTATTCCCGGAGGCAGTAAAAATCCTGAACAGAGGCTGGATATCGCTGGTGCGATACTGGCCTTTATCTTCCTGTTCAGCATGCTGCTTTATGCGAACAGGGCAAAAAACTGGGGCTGGTTTTCCGGGTTGGGAGTCACTATGCTGGTGGTCATAATCCTGTTCGGATGGTTATTCTTCAGGACCGAATGGAAATCAGACCATCCCATGCTGAACCTCTCGATTTTTAAAAGCCAGCGGTTCAGTTTCGCATGTTTGAGCTCACTATTGAATTTTGTAGCCCTTAACAGTATCGTGTTTCTGGTGCCCTGGTTTTTGGCGGACGCCTTGGAATACGACGTGTTCAGGGTCGGGACGACTATGATGGCCTTTGCCTTTGTAACCTTCTTTATGGGGCCGATAAGCGGTGCGCTTTCCGACCGGATCGGATCGCGGGGACTCGGATTTACAGGGATGATCATTCTCAGTTTCGGGTTATTCATGTTCAGCCGGTTGACCGCTGAGGCTCAAACCATGGATATTGTCTGGCGACTGGGGGTCTGTGGACTGGGAGGTGGTATGTTCCAGAGTCCAATGAACAGTGCGGCCATGGGCAGCGCCCCGGATCAGTTTCGGGGTGTCGCTTCCAGTATCCTGGCCATGATGCGCAATGTAGGCATGGTGTTTGGCATCGCTATTGCGGGTACGATTGTATACAATATAGCGCCCTTTACCACTCAGGGTCACGCGGGATTATTCACGTCCGATCAGCTTGGGACTTTCATCAATGGTCTGAAATGGGCGTTTCTGGCAGCGTCCGGAATCGCAATCCTTTCCGCTGTAACTGCACTATTCGCCAAAGCTGAAACACGGGAGGAAGGCCCGGCCGCTATAAAAGAAAACGAAGTAAGGTCTTCAATTCTGGCAGATTAAAAATATGCTGCCGAATAATTTCATTAACTCAATTGAATGGAGGATTAAGGAATGAAACTACGGAAAGCGGCAATGGGAGCTCTACTTACCGGGCTGTGTTGTTGGCCTGGCATACACCCCGTCTGATGTTAAGGCGGCAGATGCAAAGATCCAGTACTTACGGTATTTAATCCCCTGGGCACTCCCCCGCCCATAAAATTAAAACCAATGGCTCCACGCCTTGATACGCTTGAGGGCAAAACCATATATGTTGACAATGATGGTTTTCCCGGGAACCAGCATTCTCCTCCCCGAGCTGATTACGGTAATGAAAGAAAAATTCCCGGACACCAAGTTCATTTACCATGACAAACCGGCGGGAATGATGGTGCGGAGGACCCGGCGGCAGGCAAGGCCGATGCAATGATCATAGCCACAGGGCATTGAAGCGCTTGCGCGCCTGGGGTCACCAGGCAAGTCAATAGATTATGAAGATAAATACAAAAAACCCGCCGTCCCGCTCGTGGTATCAAGCTTTGTAGACCAATTGAAAGGATGTCGCCCTGACCGCAGGAATGCCGGGAATCAGGATTCAATGGATCCAGGGTCCGGTCTGGGGGAAAACAGCGAAACAGTTACGCGAAGACGTTGTCCTCGGGTAAGAATCCCGTTACCGGAGAACCGGTATTACAGGGAATTATCGATAAACTTACTAAACCATTGACCGCCGAAGAAAAAAAGACAGGTGAAATCAAAGCGCAGCAAAGGACCGGATACATTTACCGGAACAGCCGACGAGCTTCAGAGATCTGTTTCTTGAAAAGAGATTTACGGATTTTATGCCGATCATCTTACCAACTCGAAGAAAAAGTGGCCGCGATGCTGGAGGGAACCAGCCATGATCCGGACGAAGTATCTGGGAGAGATGTCTCCCTACAAGGGGGGATTCGAATCCTGGTCCTACACGGTAAAAACAGCCGCCATCAACGCAGTCATGGCGGGCGCCAAACCGGAATATTTTCCTGTTATACTTGCAATAGCATCAACGGGCACAGAGGCGCTTTCGGTTTCAGATAACGGCTTTGTTGCAGGCGCCGTAATCAACGGGAACATACGCGATGAAATCGGTCTCAATTACAGCTACGGTGCAATGGGCCCCTATGCCCAGGCCAATACCACTATCGGGAGGGCCTGGAGCCTCCTGTCAATCAACGGAGGGAACTGCGGCAAAGTAGGGAACCACCTATATGGGTACCGTCGGGAATCCCGATGAATGCCATCAATATCATCATTGCCGAAAATGAGGAAGCCTCACCATGGGAACCCCTCTCCGTAAGAAGAGGCAGGGGGGAAGGAATGACGGAGCCGTCCGGGTATGCCCGCGCCAAAACCCGAGGGATTTAAAAAGGGCGAGAATGTTGTCACCCTGTTCACGGGCTGGGGCGTTCTTTCCGCCAAGAACTGGTATGCGAATGTCTGGGGGAATGAAATGAACTATCCCCAGATTATCAAGGACATTTATAAAACCCAGGACGGCTCCCTTTTCGGGACGTGCGCTGTTTTGAGTCCGCCGATTGCCGATTTTGTGAAGGGTGACGGGTTACGATACCGTCGAAAAATTCACAAAATGGGTCATGGAAGCACAGGGCAACGCCAAAAAGGAATGGCATGTATGTCGCCCCGCCGGGCGGTACATTTACGGTTATAGTTACCGGTGCTTCTAACAACAATTATTTCAGTATGGGAGGTATGGTTCCGTCGGTTTCCGTCAGAATCGATCCATGGAGATAGAATATTAGACAGCTTTAAGGAAAAGCAGGGTAACAGGCTGCTGTCGTCGCCAAGGCTTCAGTCTTAGCAAAAGCTATGCCGGGATAAAATGCCAGGACAGGATAGGCTGAAAGCTGTTAGGAAAATTGGATTCCTTCAGCCTTCAGCCTGAACCGCTACAGCCTATTTTTTTAGCATTACCATTTAATATTACTTGAGTTTCAGGCAAACCACCTCTCCCTGGGCGTCCCGCGCATATATATGGTCTCCAACCAGAACGGGTACTGACCAGGAAAGCCCGCCAAGAATTTTCTTCCGGTAGGTCTCCCTGAATTTTGTATCGACTAAATCCCCCCAGATCAATTCACCATTCTCATTCAGCATTATCATCTTGTCACCGACAACCATCAGGTTTCCAAACTCGAAATTCTGATCCACCCATATAGCCTTTCCCGTCATGGCATCCACACAATGCAACCCCGTATCGGATGATTTACCGACCCTTTGTCAAAAAATAAATTTTGTGTTATGAATTACCTGTGTATTGAATGCATACCACTCGTTGGGATATTTTCCGTCTTCGGAAAGCCAATCCTGGGTCAGCCATGTCCCCTTTAAGAGACAGCCTGGCCATGCCGTGTGCGCTATGGAATAGATAAATCCCTCCGTTATAGATATACGGGTGTATCGCGTCGCAATTGGATTTTTCCTCCCAGTTCTTTGAATAAGTTGCCAATGACTTGCCCGTAGCCGGATCGAGAATATAAAAACCCTCATTCGTAAAAATGGCCACGGACGGACGGTTAAACAGGCTTAAAGGAAGTGGTTTCGGTGTTGCATAAGCAACAACGCTACCATCGCTCTTCCAAAGCTGTTTTCCCGTATCTTTATTGAATGCCATCCCCTTGGTGCCGATGTTGAAAATAACCGCATCCCCCATGATCGTGGGTGAACCGGCAAATCCCCACCAGGGTTTTTCCGGTTTGTATTGCTCGGCTGAAGCCTCCCAAATCTTCTTGCCTGTCTTGGCATCGAGGCAAAAGATTTGACCGAACTTGCTCAGCGTATAGACTTTCCCTTCATGAACGGTTGGCGTTGAACTCGGGCCGCCCGGATGCAGGCTTCGGTTCAAGTTGGCATGGATAATCAAAGGTCCATTTCACCTTACCGGTTTTCGCATCGAGGCAATAGACGTAATCTCTCGCCGTTTCCTCATCCTCTTTTGTACCGTCGTTCCCCATGGTATAGAGAAGCCCATTCGGCAATAGTGACGCGAGCACATACCTGTCTTGAGTTGCGCCCGCCATACTTCCTCAGCTGTTGTTGCCGTAAATTCTTGATTTCCGGCTGCAGATCGTTATTCGGCCCCAGATAACTGGG
Source organism: uncultured delta proteobacterium (assembly GCA_963815145.1). Classification (GTDB taxonomy): domain Bacteria; phylum Desulfobacterota; class DSM-4660; order Desulfatiglandales; family HGW-15; genus JAAZBV01. Next base: position 35,679 of record CAWFFS010000010.1, on the reverse strand, counting down.
CCAATCCGGCGCGGCATTCACACTCACGGAAAACGCCATAGCAATGCAAACCAAAACGCCCAAGAGGATGTTTTTTCTTCCGTTAAAACCATTGAGCCATCTCATAAGCCATCTCCTTCAATGAAATTGTATGATGGGCATTTTATTTCAGCCCATCAGGGTATGAACGGGTGTGAGGTAACGAGAAATTGTCTTATTTATGCACAGAAGTTTAGGGATTTTCACCCTTTGTGTCAAACGAAATTATGATACGTAAAGATGTGTGTGTACACCCTGAAATAAACAAGTAAAACACCGAAGAAACCCTTTTTCTGATTTAACCGAAGGTTATAAAACAGGCAAATCTTTTGTTGATGCTTGAAATACTGTGAAAATTCATATTATGATATATATTCTAATTTAATATTTAACCGGAGGAGGGAATATAAATGGATGTTATCCAGGCGATAAAAGAAAGAAAAAGCATAAGGGCCTTCAAGCCGGACCAGGTGCCCCTGGACCTCTTGAAAAAGATACTTGAGAATGCCATGCGCGCTCCTTCCTGGGCCAATACTCAGCCATGGGAGTTTGCCGTGGCTACAGGTGATAAACTCAGGACGATACAGGAAGCCTTTGTAAAGCGGGGTGTGGCTGCCATGCCCGGTTCACAGTCCGAAGTACCCCGGCCATATGTATTTCCGGAACCATACGCTTCCCGCATTAAAAAAATGCAGATCAAGGAAAGGCGTGGTCGTACCACAGAATTGAACCAGAAGGAAATGGAAGAGCGGATGCTGATCAACTTCCGTAATTACGGTGCTACAACCTGCATCTACCTGCTGATGGATAAAAATTACTATCAGCAGGAAAAAGGCATCAACGTATGGGGCATGTATGATTCCGGTTCTGTAATTCAAAATATCATGCTCCTTGCTGTTAATTACGGACTGGGAACCATCGCTCAGGCCATGGCCGTGGTTTACCCCGATGTTATCCGCAAAGAACTGGACATCCCCCATGATAAACTCATCGCTCTTGGCGTTGCCATAGGTTATCCCGACTGGGATAACGAAGTAAATGAAGATTTCCGCGACAGGGAACCATTGGACGACATGGTTAAATTTTACGGGTTTTAAAAAACATTGAAGGCAGACATATATGAAACCGGATGCAAAGACTGATTACTCCATCATCATTCCAGCCTATAATGAGGAAGACTATCTGCCTGAAACACTGACCAGCCTCACGAAATCAATGCATGCCCTGAATGAGTTTAAAGGTGAGATTGTTGTTACAGATAATAACTCTACGGACCGCACTGCCGCAATCGCCGAAGAATATGGTGCACGGGTTGTCTTTGAGGAGCACCGGCAGATAGCCAGGGCGCGTAATGCCGGGGCAAAAAAGGCCCTTGGGAAATACCTTATCTTTATAGACAGTGATACTGCAATATCTCCGCACCTTTTAAAAAAGACCTTGAGTGTCCTTGAATCAGGAAAGTATTGCGGAGGCGGCACCATCGTTGAGTTTGACGGGCATTTGCCGTTTATGGCAAAGTGCGCCCTTAAATGCTGGGTGACCCTGTCAAGAACCTTCAAATGGGCCTGCGGGGCATATGTCTTTTGTACCCGCGAGGCATACATGGAAACAGGCGGGTTTGACGAGCGTTATTATGCCTCTGAAGAGATCCATTTTTCACGGGCCCTGCGACTCTGGGGCAGGAATAAAGGAAAAAGGTTTGTTATACTGGAAGAACCAATTGTCACGAGCAACAGAAAAATGATGTGGTACAGTAAACGGGAACATCTGCTCATGTCTCTGGGCATGCTATCCTGTTTAAAACCTTTACAAAACCGGAAGGCCTGCTACAAAATGTGGTATCACCGCCCTGAAAAAGGAGGTATCCCTGGTAAACAGTAGAGATATTCTGGTCGATCAGCTTAAAACACATTTCTCTATTTCCAGGCACACTTACAATGTCCGTGGAAATGCCAAAGGACAAATCCTGTGATCCTAAAGGAAAAGTTAATGAGATCGGTTGTTAATCCTGTTGAATATTCGTGTAAATTAATGTATTTTTTTCTACGTTTTTATTGCAGGGAGGCAATAAATGAATCTGGCTACCATTCTTGAAAATTCCGCACGATTTTTTCCTGATAATCCGGCTATAATTTATGATGATAAAATCTATACCTACAGTGACCTCAACAACTATGCAGGCAGGATCGCTTCAGTTCTTTCAGATCTTGGAGTAAGACCCGGAGACTACATAGGTTTCTGCGCACCAAACAGTTATGACTGGCTTGCGCTTTACTATGGCACGCTTAAATGCGGAGCGGTCGCTGTCACCTTCTCACACCTTTTGACTGGAGAAGAATTCAGGAAAATACTTTTCGACTGCAGGCCCCGGATACTTTTTACAACAGATAACAGACTTTGCGACCTGGACTATAGTAAGTCAGAGTTCAGAATGGATCTCATAATAACCGAAGGAGATAAAAATAGCGTCAGAAGTCTGGCGGAAAAAGGTAATCCGTCATTTGAGACTGTTGACAGGGACAGGAAGGATATTGCAGCCATACTGTATACAGGGGGGACCACAGGGACGCCAAAGGGTGCCATGCTCTCACACGAAAACATACTGGCAGCGATAACCAATGTTGCATATTTTGAGCGAAGCAGTGAAAGGGATCTCGCCATGTGCTTCCTTCCCATAAATCATGTTTTCGGCCAGATGCATGTGGTAAATTCCACTATTTTCAGTTCAGGAGGCCTGGTAATACAACCGTCATTTAATATGGATATGGTGCTTGATGCTATCAATCGATATAATGTAACAAAGTTTTATGCAGTTCCCACAATCTACATCCGGATGCTCGAACTCCATGATCTCAGGGAAAAAATCAACTCGGTCACATACTGTTTTTCTGCAGCTGCAAGCATGGCGGCAGAGGTGGTCAGGGAATGGAAGGCAAGGACCGGCCTGAATATACATGAGTGTTACGGCATGACAGAGAGTTCATCTATTGTTACCTTCAACCATTATCACAGGCATGTGATAGGTTCGGTAGGTACACCTGCTAACGCTGTTGAAATTCAGATCAGGGATATGGATGGGAAGATACTCAAACAGGGTGAACAGGGAGAGATCTGCCTGCGTGCCCCGAATATTTTCAGGGGCTACCTGAACAACCCCGAAGAAACGGCAAGGGCATTCTGGGGTGCATGGTTCAGATCGGGTGACATAGGAATAATAGATAGACATGGATATCTTTTTATTGTAGATCGCCTCAAGGATATGGTGATCACCGGAGGTGAGAACGTATATCCTAGGGAAGTGGAGGAAATATTATATACCAGGCATGAGGTGCAGGAATGCGCTGTGGTCGGTTTGCCGGACCGGGAATACGGTGAAAGGGTGACCGCGTTTATAGTCTTAAATAAAGGACACAGACTTGTACCGCCTGATATCAAGCAATATCTCAAGAAACATCTTACAGGATATAAGGTGCCAAAGGAATATATAGCTGTTGAAGAACTTCCCAAAAGCGCCGCAGGGAAAATACTCAAGAAAGAATTGAAAAAATCTAATTTTAAAAAGGAGGTTTAACATGAGAATCAAACATTCAATCTGTTTTATGGTGTTACTGCCGTTTATACTTTTTACCTTTGCCTGTAATTCGTCATCTCAGAAACCGGTGGAAAAGAAGAGCAATGCTCCGGAAGCAAAGACTGAGGTAAAGGAGGCCCCGCCCCTGACAACAACTGTTGATGTAACCGGGGGCACAATCGAAGGTGTCGAAAAGGACGGTATTTTTGAATACAAAGGTATTCCTTTTGCTGCTCCGCCGGTCGGGGATCTGCGCTGGAAGGCGCCCGCCCCTGTACAGCCCTGGACAGGCGTCAAAAAGACGGATACCTTTGCATCAGCCTGCATGCAGGCGCCTAACGCTATGGGTAACACTGCGCCGGTCAGTGAAGACTGCCTGTACCTGAACGTATGGAGTCCGGCAAAAAAGACTGATGAAAAGATGCCGGTCCTTTTCTGGATTCATGGAGGCGGTTATTCCGGAGGCTCGACCAGCACCCCCATGTATGACGGAACCGGTTTTGCAAAAAAAGGAGTGGTCATGGTCAGTGTCGCCTACCGGCTCGGTCCTTTCGGATTTCTTGCAGATCCTGAACTCAGCAAAGAAAGCGGTCATGGATCAGGAACTTACGGTATACAGGATATGATCGCAGGGCTTAAATGGGTGGAGCAGAATATTGCCCGATTCGGCGGCGATCCTTCCAGCGTAACTATTTTTGGTCACTCTGCCGGCGGCGCTGCTGTCAGCCTGCTTGCCGCATCACCGCTTACAAAGGGCCTCTTCGAGAGGGTCATCTGCATGAGCGGAGGATCATTTACACCGCTTCAGACTTCAAAGCAGGCCGGAATGGGTCTGGGAATACCGGATCTCAAGCTTGCCGAACAGGATGGCGAAGAATTTTTAAAGCAACTGGGGGCTGCCGACATCAGCGCCGCACGCGCACTGAGCGCAGAAGATATACAGAAGGCCCTGACAGGCGGCATGGGAGGCATGAGATTCCGGCCTGTCGCCGACGGATATGTTATTTCAAACGACCTTTACTCGTTATATGAGGCAGGCAAATTCAATGACACACCAGTATTACTCGGAAATACCTCGGATGAAACCGCAGTTTTTGGCGGGAATCAGAAACTGACACCTGCTGAATTTGAAAAACAGATCAAATCCCAGTACGGTAAATATGCCGATGCAATCCTTAAGGCATATCCTCATTCAACTGATGCCGAAGCAGCCAAGGCTGCAAGATACATCAGGAACGACGGCACATTCCGCTGGAGTACATGGGCCTGGTCAAATCTGCAATCACAAAAAGGAAAAGGCAAGGTCTACCAGTATTACTTTGATTATCATCCTGCCAAACCCGAAGGCGGTTCGGGTCATGGAAGCGATGTACCCTACGCGTTCCAGACACTGAACGAACCGGATGGGGCCACTAAGGAAGCGGATATGAAACTGTCCGATATGATCAGCTCATACTGGGTAAACTTTACAAAAACCGGCAATCCGAACGCCACGGGCCTGCCCGAGTGGCCTGCATTCACGGATGCCGATCAAAATGTGATGGATTTCAGCGCAAATCCGGGTGTAATACCTGAACCTGGCCTGGAAAAGCTGAAAATATTCGATGAGTATTTTGCATCGTTACGGGAGAATGAATAAGATAGCCCAAACCGAAGGGCGGGCAGGTCTAAAAAGAATCGTGTAAGGAGGCCTGCTCCGGCCCTTTTTATGAGGTATTTGGGGAGCGTGTTATTTCAACAAGCCCCTGTCATTACTAATGTTTTTTGATTTTATTATGCTATTTGGGGATTTTGCCGGTATTGGCATTTTCCCCAAATAGGCGTTTTTTTGTCCTGTATCCGCGTTTTCGACACCAAAAAGCACGTTATAGGGAGCAGGAGCTTCCCGGACCTGGTATCCTTCCTTACTCTTATAATCTTTCTTCCTTTGGCTCGAAATCCTAAAAGCTCCTTCACCTTCTCGGCAAAAGTCCTGTTGCCCACAGCGATGCTGCCTGTCCACTCCTCCTCACAACCATTTTTCCCATCTCCCAGGTATTCATTCACCCATCCTTCGTGACTTCTCATCAATTGCTCGTAAGAACCAGCTCCAAACAGGCTCTGCAGCCGATCATAATTTATCAGTATGTTTTTTCTCCTGGGTCCCTGTATTTCATTGTAACCGCAAAATGACCACTGCGATGGGTGACTCACTACACCTCCTCCTGCCATGGGGTCAATCGCCAGGTCGCCAGGATTTGAGAAGTAATAAAGTATATGTGCTATGAGCTGGGCAGGGATTCTTCCGGGCCATTCGTCGCCGAACCTTTTATCGCAATCGGTCCATTTCCAATCATCCCGGGACCTGATTCCCCACTGTAAATCACGAAATCGGCCAAGGTCATTTTTACCTTCTAAAGTAATAGACCAAATCAAAGATTCAGGCCAGCCGTGCTTTTCAGCGACTTGAGAAACTGTAAATCATTTTTTCAAATCGGAAATCGGCCATTTTGCCAGCGTTGATGGCCTCGTAAAAAGTCAAAAAAGCCTTCGCGAGAATGACAGAAAAAAATGTTTTTGGACTTTTTACCGAATCGTCAGCGTTGGCATTTTGGCCGATATTCGATTATAAATTGTCTTTACAGGGATAACCAAACGTTCTGAAATTTTATCATGAGTGATTCCAAGCTTTTTCATCCTGAATAGCTTAAGGACGACTTGTGACTGGATAGCGGCCCTGAGAACAGAGATATTGAACGTAATGAACGCTCTTTTAAAATTTAATAATTTATTTCCAATTAAATTTCTAAAAAGCGCTTCATTTATTTCGGGTAAAGAATCTAATTGCAAAACTGGATTCGATACGGAGGAGCAGAGGCCGGGGTTCAAAGTTATCATATGAATCAAAACTTTAGAGTTTAGAGTAAGTTTAGAGGGACGCCCATAAGTTAATAAGTTTTAGACTCCAAAAGCTTAAGTTCCATTTCTTTTATTATTTTCTCACCTCTTTCAACTGCATGAGTTACTGCGGGCTGAGATATACCTATCTTTCTTGCCAGGTTTGTAGCTGTCTCACCAAGTTCACGAATTGCCCAATAACAGAACACACTCCTTGCCTTGACCCTTTTTTTATATTTCCCTTGTGAAAAGATCTCTTCCGGGGTCACATTAAATATCCCGGCCACTTTTTGACTGAGATTTTCCAGGGTATAGCCGCGGGCAGTCAGCTCATATTTTCGTTCAAATTGTTCTTGTGCTTCTTTCAGCACTTCAAGAACATACTCACTATCTCCCAGAATCCTTTCGTCACTTTTCAAGCGGATATCTGATCCTTTAAGTTTCTTTACCTCAGTCCATCCCCCCAGACTTCGTATAAGACAGCCTCCTGTCAGGTCTGGCCTTTTACCAATTTCTATGCCTTTCCTCACATGTTCAAGATACCTTTTTATCGCAGTCTTTTTTCTTTTTGCAAATAAACTCAAAACATAATCAACATCCTGCCAGTCATTTTCTCTATTCCCTGAGATAAAACTATGTCCGCAATATTTGAAGTGGCCAAGTTTTGCATAATCGTTTATTAAACCGGCCCTGAGAGGGTTTAGATGGATATACCTTACAAGTTCAAGAAGGTATGGATCTTCCTGACACAGGATGGATTTATACCTGTTTTGAAAAAGTTTTCCGGTGCGTCGGTGCCTGCGATTAAATTTAACTGCATATCCGGTCAGCAGCCTCCTCATTACCTGAGCTACAGGAACTAAGCCGGTTCTCAATAATAGATGAACATGGTTAGACATCAAAGCAAATGCATAGCATGGAGTTGATGTAGCTTAGAGGGACGCCCATAAGTTAATAAGTTTTAGAATCCAAAAGCTTAAGTTCCATTTCTTTTATTATTTTCTCACCTCTTTCAACTGCATGAGTTACTGCGGGCTGAGATATACCTATCTTTCTTGCCAGGTTTGTAGCTGTCTCACCAAGTTCACGAATTGCCCAATAACAGAACACACTCCTTGCCTTGACCCTTTTTTTATATTTCCCTTGAGAAAAGATCTCTTCCGGGGTCACATTAAATATCCCGGCCACTTTTTGACTCAGCTTTTCCAGGGTATAACCGCGGGCAGTCAGCTCATATTTTCGTTCAAATTGTTCCTGTGCTTCTTTCAGCACTTCAAGAACATACTCACTATCTCCCAGAATCCTTTCGTCACTTTTCAAGCGGGTATCAGATCCTTTAAGTTTCTTTACTTCAGTCCATCCCCCCAGACTTCGTATAAGACCGCCTCCTGTCAGATCTGTCCTCTTACCAGTTTCTATGCCTTTCCTCACATGTGCAAGATACCTTTTTATCGCAGTCTTTTTTCTTTTTGCAAACAAACTCAAAACATAATCAACATCCTGCCAGTCATTTTCTCTATTCCCTGAAATAAAACTATGCCCGCAATATTTGAAATGGCCAAGTTTTGTATAATCGTTTATTAAACCGGCTCTGAGAGGGTTTAGATGGATATACCTTACAAGTTCAAGAAGGTATGGATCTTCCTGACACAGGATGGATTTATACCTGTTTTGAAAAAGTTTTCCGGTGCGCCGGTGCCTGCGATTAAATTTAACAGCGTATCCGGTCAGCAGCCTCCTCATTACCTGAGCTACAGGAACTAAGCCGGTTCTCAATAATAGATGAACATGGTTAGACATCAAAGCAAATGCATAGCATGGAGTTGATGTATCAAGCAGTATATTCCCCAGCCGATCCATAAAATCATCACGATCTTTATTGTCTTTGAAAATATTATTACCTTCAAGCCCTCTGATCATAATGTGATGCAGAGCTCCGGGTGTGTCTATTCTGGATTGCCTTGGCATTGGATAACATTAAATTATGATACAATTATTGTCAACTTATAATCTAATGGGCGTCCCCCTTTACACGTCCCCCTTTACACGTGCAGCCACATCCTGATTGAGCGGAGCTGCCAGGTAACGATCTATCTTGGTCAATAAAGGTTCTACCTGTTCTCTCATCTTTCACGCTCCTATCTGAAATTACTCAAAAGGCTAACGGGTTTTTCACGCGCCCTGCCTTTGGAGTCGCGTGGAAAATTGTTATCTTCAAATATTTTTTGTCATGGTTAACGAGATTTTGCTGTATTTTAAGTTTTCATCAGTAAATTTTGAACATTCAAATCCGATAATACTATGTTGTTCTTATATCTCCCATGTTACCATTTTTGCCTTTTCACCTACTAATTAAAAGGCGTTAATTGCCTGCTAAACTCAACACCGTCCATATCAACAACTGTAGACAATTGATTTACAAAATCCCTTTTCAATGATTTTATAAATTCGGATTCATAAATTCTTCCGGAATCGTATTTGTAAAGGGGGACGTCCTTAAATAATTAAATAACTTTTACCCCGCTTGTTTAAATAGGATATCTAATAGTTTATATTTTTAAACTGGTTACAGTTTTTTGTTTTGAAAGACTTTTAAGGCAGTAATTCATTATACCCGAAAAGATATAATGGGTTACCTTTAAGACTTTTTTGTAATAAATGCAAGATTTATTACTAGCCTGATAGACTGTAGTCTGCCGTCGTCGCCGATGCTTCAGTCTCCGCTAAAGCTACGCCCTGACAGGATGGCGGGACAGGCAAGATTGGGAATTACTCTGCTTCATCCCTTTTTAACGAGTTCTGCTATGAACCTGGAAAACGGTTTTATATTCCCTCTTACACTCGCTTCTTCCAGAGCAGTCATATATTTATTGCGGGTTTTAAGCGGAATGACTGTCCAGGGATAGCCGCCGCCGGCCAACATTACATTCATTAGAAATCTTCCCATACGCCCATTCCCATCACTATAGGGGTGGATATATACAAAGAAAAAATGACCGAGTACCGCCCTTACAACAGGCTCTTCTTCATCTTTTAGAAGAGTGAAGAATGCAGGCATAAGATCACTCATGGCTTCATAGCGGGGTGGTACATGCATTGACCCACGGATATAGACAGGCTGCCTGCGGTAACCCGCAAGGTCAGATGCGGCCATAAGGCCAGCGCTTACACCCGGGGCAAATAATTCTCTGTACCATATTGCATGGTCATTCTCTGCTATCGTGCCCGGATCGTTTTTATTTATAATTTTTATCAGGCTTTTCTTTACCGCCTGAAAAGCCTGCCAGTAACCACGAGCTGCCAGAGCATCTGCATATTCTTTATCATTGCGGTTTGTTTCCGGGTCCCAACCCCCTGATCGTACACGATCAATAAGCTCTTCACTAACGCGATAGCCTTCTATAGAAAGCGAATGATAGGCATCAGTCAGGTATATATCATCGACAGATTTAAGGTATTCATTGGTGTTTTTGCCTAATGCAGGTGCCTTCAGAAAATTATCCAGGACAACTCCGCGCATATCTGCCCAGCCCATTCGTATCCGATTGACATAGGGTGAAAGTTCCCGGTCACTAAAAATAATGGCAGGTTTTTCCTCAAAGGGATCATTTACTGTAATGCTGTATCCGGCAGCTCTCATTGCTTCAATTATATTTTCAGCAATAAGATTTTTGCCAATATTTCGAAATGCGCCTGCAAGTCTTCCGGCTACTTTGCTGCGTCCGCCTTCGAGAAGTTTGTGCAAAATCTCAGATGCGTCAGAAATCATGGACAGTACAGCTCTGGCTTCTACAGGATTATTTGAATAATAGCCGGGAGCGCATGAAATGAGTGCAGCCGGAAGGGTCATAATCTTCAGGTTGTCTCTGGTTTCTATATCATTCCTGTCCGGCAATTGCAGTCTAACGTCAATTATGGATGTTTTATGAAGAAGAGATAGAGGTTTATTCCCCCCTTTTGGGGTGCGTACCTGCAGCTGAATGGGAACATTCCAGTTACCGCTATGTATGCTCAAGGATTGTTCAGGGGACAGGCACCACTGGTCACCAAATCTTGAGTTAAGATAATCAGCACAAAATCCCCAGAATGAAGAATACCAGGCAGTACTTTCTCCGGCCGGTTCGTCCGGACGGGTTTGAATATACCATCCTTTCATCACTTCTCTGATAAAACCATTCTTAAGAAGTCGCTCCCGGTGTGTACGAGTCATATTTTTTGTATGAATCGCAACAATTCTTTCATCTTGAAGTTTTTTTAAGACAGCGAGAGATTCTACAAGCTTTTCTTGTGGTGTTGTCATTTTTTTACCTGTTGGATATACACTTCCCATTTTTAGGGTATAACCCGGATTTCGCAATAACAATCTACTGCGGCCTGAAAAACCTTGCTGCAACGTTCGTTTCACGATTTTGATCCTCAACAGATTTATGAATATGCTTCCGGGTCAAAATCGTTACAACTTCCCGTTTCGCTTAGGTTTTTAAACCCTCGCTACGATTCCTGCTGCAAATTCCGGGTTTAAGCATAGCGATATTTAGGTTATGGCGTCAAGCCATATTTAGGTTATTAGGTTTTGCTATTTTTAGGTTTTTACGTTGCGGCTCATGGATATTAAGCAGAGACAAGGATTGAAAAAGCAAGATATTTTCAATTAATTGTGCATATTAATTGAAAAATTCAAGATTCAATATTCAAAGTTCAAGATTATTAAAACAGGCTGCCGTCGTCGTCGAGGCTTTGCCGGGCCACGGAGGTCAGCCGGCTTCATATTTCTACGCCGTGCCAGGGAAGTCAGCCGGCTTCGTATTTCTACGCCGTGCCACGGAAGCCAGACGCCGCCCTGTTAAATAAGATTTTAACAAATCTTTCCTTCGGAATTTAACTGGGTTCACCCAGTTAAATGCTGCTTCGCAGCCCGCCATGCGGATTTAACAGGGTAAAAAGTCAGTAGTCAGTATTAAAAAAACAAAGATTTCTCAGTTACTCTTCGAAATGACAGGGGAATTAATTCAACAAGAGATTCCCATGGCTATTAATAGTTTTGATAAGATATTCCCACTTTCTATTACTTATCGAATTCTTTATTTTTACCATAGTGAAATATCTTATGACTTATAGCAGTAGTCATAACATTGGCCTATGCATATATGGTTTAGATATCCAAGGTTTTCACTGCGTGTGAAAATTTTGGATCGTGGCAAGTGATCTGTAATAAACTGCCTTATTTACTTACCCGACTCAGGCAGCTCCTACACATCAGTGTTCATCATAAAATGGCATTCCCTGTGAAACCTGATTCACTGTTTTCGCTGAGCTTTGAGTTCTACCGGTCCCTGGTGCAGTACAAGGTGGGATACTTGCCCACTTTCATCCCTGAAAAATTCGAGTTGCGCGTCCACAATTTTTAGAAAAAATCTTGTCTCTGTCTCTGCAAATATTGGAGTTTTTATTTGGCCTGTACCCTGAGAGTAGAGTTGATCTCCTTCCAGTGTAACCATCAAATCAAAGCCAGCTTGTAATTCATAGGTGCCGACATATTGGGAGAGGATGTCAGTTGAAAGTTTGATTTCCTTTCTTTTAAGTACTTTACCATTTGATCGCACTGCTTTGGTTTCAATACCATTCTGCATAATTGTCAGGTGGGTAACTCTGCCACTTTCATCTTTAATAAACTCTATATCAGCTTCCACGACTTTCGGGTAAAATTTTGTTTCTGATTCGGCAAATATGGGATACTTCCCCTGTCCGCTTGCCTGTCCCATAAGCTGATTACCTTCAAGTGTAATCATTATTTTCATTTCAGGACTCACTTCATAGGCACCCACATATTGTGAAAGGATATCAGAAGGAACATGGATTTCCCTTTTTTCGGCAGGCAATGGAACGTCCTCACCTCTGGCGACTCTCGCCAGCCTGCTCGCAATCTGGGGTGGAGTGGGGCTGAATACATTAGAAAGAACAGCAACTGTAATTTTATCATTAGGATAATAGGCTAGAAATGCATAAAATCCTTGAACAGCTCCGCCATGCTGAATGACTTTGTGCCCATAATCAATTCCTATTATGAGTCCTAATGCATAGACGCCCTTATAGGGCGTAGTCATTTTTAACAACGATTCCTTTGACAGCAGCTTTCCTCCAAACAACCCCTGTTCCCATCTAAGCAGGTCTTCAGTAGTTGAATATAATGCGCCTGCAGAAAATGGAACGCTCATATGCGCATATTCAGAGTTTATCAATCAATAGGGAGTCAGACTGTACCCTGCTGCTCTTCGCGGTATAATAGCAGTGTTGGAATCATAGCCTGAATCTTTCATTCCAAGCGTATCCAGTATATTTTTTTGAATAAAATCCTGGTAAGTTTCACCACTCACCTTTTCAAGCAGATAGCCTAGAAGTATATATCCTGAGTTGCTGTAAACCACTTTTTCCCCCGGCTCAAATTCGAGTGGTTTGTCTCGAAATATGTCAACAATTTCTTCAGGCGTGTGGGAAAAAAGCTGTTCCTTCAGGTAACCCGGAAAGTTTGTGAAATTGGGAATTCCTGAAGAATGGGTAAGGAGATTAAAAATAGTAATTTTATCCCAAGCTTCAGGTGTATCCGACAAATATATTTTAATCGGATCATCTATTTTTAATTTGCCTCTTTCTTCAAGGAGCAGTATTGAAGCTGCTGTGAATTGTTTTGTCATGGAACCAATGCGAAATTTGGTCGTGGGCGTGTTAGGGATATCCCATTCTAGGTTAGCTGAGCCAAAACCCTTATTGAATATAATCTCGTTATCCCGTGCTAAAAGTACGCTACCCATAAATTTTTGACTGGTAACATAATGCTGCACATATTTATCATATGGAGATGGATCCTGAGCGTGTGAGGCCGACACAAAGATAAGTACTGCTATTAAAAAAAGTAAAAGTATTTTTGCTTTTCGATATGATGAGCTTTCTATTTTAATCTCCGGTGAAAATTTTATTTGTGCAGTCATGAGTTGAGCCGGTTGGCAATTTTATTTTCGTCTGATTGTTTATTTTTTTTATATTTCTCATCCGGGTATGAACTTTTTGCAGCTGATACTATTGTATCCACTATTAAGCTTGCCATTGCCCCCAGTATGCCAAATCTAAGAAACCTGTCTTTGGATTTCGGTCGGTTATGTCCCTGTTTCTTGCTAAAGCGGAGACCATAAATTATAGCGCCTGAAAAGAAGGCCAAGCATACAATGGCAACTGCGATACTGATAATCTCATTCATGGTTTCATCTCCTATTTGTTTTATAATCTGATATGCATCATGTTTCGTTAACACCTGATGAACAATTCAATTAAGAAAAGTATACCCCATACCAATAAATAATAAAATATATTTAGTGAGTAAACCTTGATATCGGACAGTCCCCAATCGGCCCGAGGCGAACAAGTAATTATTTCGCCGTGCATTGGAGAAATGGATCAAATTGAAGATCCGGAAACATATCTTCAAATTCCAGGCAATGATCTCAACATGAATTGACTAACTTTTTTTTAACTATATAATGCATGATAACTCAACAATTACGAACAAGGAGAACAGATATGAAAATTATTAGAGTGATTCTTTTAATTTCACTTCTATTTACAACAAGTTCGGTTTTTGCATCCGACTGGCCTCAATACCTTGGCCCGGATAGAAATGCTGTATCCGGTGAAAAGGGGCTGATGAGAACATGGCCGGCTGAAGGCCCGAAGGTCCTGTGGACAGTTTCACTGGGCGAAGGATTTGGAGGGGCGGCTATAAAGGAAGGAAAGGTATATGTCTATGACCGCGTCAAAGATAAAACCAATATACTCCGTTGCCTTGACCTCATGACCGGCAAGGAAGAATGGACCTTCACGGACGATGCCCCAGGGTCTGTAAGCTATAACGGATCAAGATCAGTACCGACAATCGATGGAAACAGGATTTATATCTGCGGCCTCTTTGGAAATCTTTACTGTGTTGATAAAAATACACACAAGGCCCTGTGGCACAGGAATATCTGGACCGATTTCGGCGGAACCGATTATCCGAAGTGGGCAATTGCCCAGAATCCCCTTGTCTATCATAACCTGTTGATAGTCGCTTCACAGACAGATAAGGCGGGCCTTGTGGCCTATGACAAGGAGAACGGTAACGTCGTCTGGAAAACCCCGAAACTGCCGGGAAATGTCGGATATGTTTCTCCGGCCGTTGTAAAAATTTCCGGGGAAGATCATCTGGTCATGGTAACTGCAAGCAGCCGTGACGGTTCTACTAAAGGAGCTGTGCTCGGATATAATCCCCGGAATGGAGCCCGGCTATGGACCTATGAAGGCTGGCAGTGCGGGATTCCCGTTCCCAATGTTACAGAGATAGGCGATAATCGGCTGTTCATAACAGGCGGATACAGGGCAGGAGGAGCCCTTTTCCAGGTAAATAAGAATGGAGATACATACGCGGTAAAAGAGCTAATGACTTCAAAGGAATTCGGCACACATGTTCATCCAGCGGTTCTGTACAAGGAGCATCTGTACGGGCAGGCCAGCAACAACGAAGTTAGGGATGGTTTTATGTGCATGGATCTCAAAGGTAACGTTAAATGGAAGACCAAAAGAAAACCGGGTTTTGACAAGGGTGGGTTCATACTGGCAGATAATATGATTATAAGCAGCGACGGTGAAAAAACATTATATCTCATCGATCCGACTCCTGAAGGATTCAAGGTGCTTGCAAAGGCAGAACTGCTGGACACAAAACAGTCCTGGGCACCTCTTGCGCTGAGTGACGGGAAACTGGTTATAAGAGATCAGAAACAGATGAAATGTGTGGTGGTGAAATAGGCGAATCATTTGGCTCAGGGCACAAGGCTCAAGGTGCAAGGCAAAAAATTGATACTTAATGCGGTTTTACCCTATGCACTTTGCTCTATGCCCTCTGCTATTCTAAAAAAAATAGTGAACGGGTTATGAAATTACTAAGGAGATCAAAATGAAAGTATTACTGGTAAACGGAAGTCCAAATAAAAATGGTTGCACGAATACTGCTCTGGAAGAAGTAGCCGATTCACTCAGCAAAGATGGTATTGAATCTGATATCTACTGGATCGGAAACAAGCCCATTTCCGGATGCATTGCCTGCCGTAAATGTATGGAAAAAGGGAAATGCGTTATTGATGATGTTGTTAATGAGTTTGTCGACATGGCAGAGAACGCTGATGGCTTTATATTCGGTTCACCTGTCCACTACGCCTCTGCAGGCGGGGCAATCACATCCTTTTTGGACCGGTCCTTCTTTTCTGCCAAACTGAGCGGTCGAAACTACTTTTATCTGAAGCCCGGGGCCTGTGTTGTCTCCGCACGCAGGGCAGGTACAACAGCGGCATTTGATCAGTTAATCAAATACTTCACTATTTCAGAAATGCCGGTTATTTCGTCACAGTACTGGAATATGGTGCATGGATCAAATCCGGAAGAAGTTAAAGAGGATCTCGAAGGACTGCAAACCATGCGAACGCTGGGAAGGAACATGGCCTGGTTTTTAAAATGCAAGGAAGCAGGCAAAAAAGCAGGCGTGCCGCTTCCCAGACGGGAAGATTTTATCCCCACTAATTTCATTCGGTAGCTTTTTCCGTCATTGCTGAAAATGAATAAATATGACGCAATGATACTCGAGGAAAATAATACCTGGCCGATAATAAATTCAACCGGGATTATTCTTTTTGCCGATCTCCGGGATTCCACGGAAATCCTGCTGAATTTCGAAAAAAAATGTATAAAAAATCGGACGGGAAAATAGAATCCGATTTTGATTATGGAGAATTTATACTCGATGTTCACGAAACATCCTACAGGGAGCTTTATCTCGGGCACAGCAATACCTACTCCGAAATTTACGCGATGGTGTTATGGGTGTCTTTCCTGGAGATAACACAAAATTCATACTCGAAAATCTCTACCGGCTTTCGAAAAGGATGCGGCTTTATAATGATTCTCTCAGTGCCAAGCCGTTTTTGACTTTTTATGAGATACTGGTGGATAATGATCCCAGGTTTGAAGCAAAACAAAAATCTATTGCCATGTATACTGAAGCCTATTCAAAATACTGCGAAAAAAAATGGAGGAAAGCAAAGGAGCTTTTTTCGGCGATCCATAGAGACTACAGATTGGGCGTCGGCCATGTGATGGCTAAAAGATGCGATTTGCTGTCTGCCAGCCCTCCGAATGATAAATGGGAGGGGATCTGGAATCTGAAACAGAAATAAACCGGTAAAAGCGGGCGCTGCCTGATAAACAAGTTTCAATGTATGGCTAAAAGTTGTTTTGGATGCAACTTACAGTGTCGCTAGACGAAGATGATTTGACAATAGTCTAAATAAGGATTTGTTTGACTTTATAACTATCAACTGTGAGATCTGTAATTTGAACAGAGTTTAGATATTCTCAATATATCTCAACGTGATGTATAGTTGGGATACTGGCAAGTGATATGCAATTTTACAACGTTTACCCAGACTACAAGATATTGTAATGTAGATCATTTCTGGGAAGTTAATGTATATCGGATGAATACTTGAATTTTGCCATATTCCAGTATTATGCAAGAATACATGATTGCGACACAAAGTTGCCTATTTTTATATATTAACTGACTGTCCAAAGAGAGTCTATGGCTTTTGATCGGACCCAGTGTTCCGTCACTGCGATCCTATGAAAGCATGCACTGATGGTGCATTCATGATGGGTATGAAGCCTTCCTGAAAATGCTCAGAAGTGTCATAGACACTTTGTAAAATCCGCGAGGTGGAAATGCTCTGGCGTTTTTCATGAATATATGATATTATTTTTATTGATCTAATTTAAAAGGTCCAAAAGGTCCGTACAACAATACCAAAAGATCTTTCAAATTTTTTCATTCAACCTTCATCATTGAAATAGAAAATAAATTTAGCCTACACATAAGACGCCCTATAAACAAAGGAGATGAAAATGAAAAAGTTTTTTCTTTCCACCATGCTTCTGGGATTATTCTTTATAATCAGCGATATAGCCTTAGCCGCCACTCTCAATGTTCCTTCCACAGAATACACGACCATCCAGGCCGCCATTGATGCTGCGAATTCCGGAGACACGGTTGAGGTCGCGGCCGGCACATACACCGAGAATATTACCATGAAGAGCGGTGTCATCATTCATGGAGCAGGAGCAGACACTACCACCATAGATGGCGGCGGATCAGGCAGCGTGGTAACCGCCACTGATGTTGATGAAACAGCAAAACTAGAGGGATTTACAATCACCAATGGAGTGGCTTCCAATGGCGGTGGAATGAACAACAGTAGCTCCTCGCCGGTTGTTACCAATTGTATCTTTTCAAACAATACTGCAACAGGAAGCGGCGGCGGGATGTACAACGAAGGCTCCTCACCGACTGTGACCAACTGTTTATTTTCAAGCAACTCGGCGTCTTCCGGCTATGGCGGCGGTATGTGTAATAACAGCTCCTCACCAACCGTGACCAACTGCACATTCTCAAGTAACACCGCGAGTGCATCCGGAGGGGGTATGCGGAACGCCAACGCCTCACCAACTGTGACAGGCTGTGCATTTTCAGGGAATTCTGCCGGCAGTTATGGAGGCGGTATAGGCAGCTACTATGGTTCTCCGATTGTGAGCAAGTGTGTTTTTTCTTTGAATTCTTCTGGTACCATAGGCGGCGGCGTTGGGAATTACCAAGCTTCTCCTACGATAACCAATTCTCTGTTCTTTGGCAATGCATCTAATTATGGCGGCGGTCTGGGCTCCACATGGTATGCGGCTCCTGTGGTAGTTAACAGTACTTTTTACGGGAATACCGCAACTACCTACGGTGGCGGCATCAGTATTGACGGAAACTCTTCATCCGTCATAACCAACTGCATCCTGTGGGGAGATTATGCTGGAGAATTTTCAAATGAGATTTATGATGATGCCGGAGCGGATTTTGCTGTAACATACTCGGACATTCAGGGGGGTTACACGGGCACCGGTAATATCAATGAGAATCCACTTTTTGTGGATGTGAATTCCGGAGAAGAGGATTTTCACCTGCAGAAGGACTCGCCGTGCATCGATGCCGGGGACAACGAGGTTTCATCCCTGCCTGCAACTGATATTGACGGAGATAACCGTAAAATCGATGACCCAGCTGTTACCGATACAGGAAATGGTACGCCGCCCATAGTGGATATGGGGGCTGATGAGTATGTCCTCCAAATAGAGCCCTTCCCATGGGAAATCTTCTATCCTGCATTTATAAAGAAAAAATAATTTAAAGAGGTCATACTTTGCAGCAAAAGCAGCGAATAAAAGGCTATGATTTTTTATAAGCCATTTTATCTGCTGTCATTTGAAAATGACGGCTAACAATAATCCAAAAGTGGATATATCTAGCTGATACCTCAACTTTCTACATAGTTGGGATATATTGAGAGTATCAAAGGTTTAGATTTACTTGCCATAGTCATAATTTTTATTCAAGTAAAGATTACTCAAATAAATGATAAACCTGCATTACATATAGCTGCTATTGATCACGGGTTTTGTGATTATGCCCCAATATTGGATATCTCTAATGTATCCGATTTGTATTTGGCATGAGGAAACAACGATAAGGTAGATATCAATAAAAGTTATAACTACCCTTCCGATACTGTCAGGTCAAGTATAGGCCAGGAGACATCAAGCAACCTCTTAGGTGTGGTGATGTAATTAATTTACTTCATTAAAAATTAATGAGTTCACTGAACCTGTAAAAAACGTTCCTGGCGATTTTATATGATGAATATTCATTCCATGGCACGGACATACTCAAAAATTTAGTGTTTTTCTTTTTCTTTATTGAATCATCTTTTTTCTCTATTTCATATCTTATCTTCTTGATCTCGCTCTCATAACCGGCAAGAATTTTCTTTCGTGTCTTGATGAGCAACCTTTCTTTCAAATCTTTGTGTGCCTTCTGAAGAAGCCTGATGCCTGTTTCGATTTCTTTTTCTTTAAAATATTCCTGGGCCTCTACGACAAGGGAATGAGTTTCTATAACCCTTTCTTCCTTGATCTGATTGATCATATTTTCCATTTCAACGGCCGCCTCTTTCAGTACCTTATGAGTAACCTCCAGTTCTTCATACATTTCTTCAAAAAGATCGACAGCCTGGTTTGTCTTCAGACTAGGGTAGATTTTCTTTTTGCTGGCAAACCTGATGGCCTGCCTTAGCAGCATACGAATCTCGTTAATTCTCTTTTTGGTGGATTCACCTTTTTCAAAATAAGAAATGATATCTTCAAGCATAAACTGATGAAGCTTTATTAGCCCGTAGGCCAAACCATTTTTTTTATATTGAAAAAGAAAAAACATATACTTCCCTCCTATTTTTTTAAGAAATGTCCTGGTGGATTCAGTATATTGCATATTCTATT
The DNA here is from genome assembly GCA_963815145.1 of uncultured delta proteobacterium. Lineage (GTDB taxonomy): Bacteria > Desulfobacterota > DSM-4660 > Desulfatiglandales > HGW-15 > JAAZBV01. Next base: position 15,764 of record CAWFFS010000010.1, on the reverse strand, counting down.
CCATTCAGGTTTTAATATTGTATTTGCAGGGTAATCTCAGCGGAAACAACCCGATTGAAGGAGCCGATGAAGTGCTAAGTTATGAACAGTACAGGGAATTTCAAATTTCTTCTACTCTCAGACGATCTTTAAAAATCATTGAATAAAATTAAGTGCAGATAACTCAAATTCCTGGATTCAAACCATGGTGTATCTTTTTTTTAATAGCATTTTATACATGTCTGATTAAATATACAAGGTGATCTATCCAGGGTTAAAATGTAAAACACTTCATGCCGTAATAGATATTTGCGGTAAGATTCAGGTTATTCCTTATTGAGGACATCATGGATCGCCTTATCAAGTTTGTCCATTAAAATAGGCTTCGTAATATAATTCTTTACACCTATTTCCCTTGCTCTTTTTTCATCAATATATTCACTGTATCCGGTCGCAAGGATGACCGGGATATCGGCCCTTATCCTGATAAGTTCCCGGGCAAAAATATCACCTGACATTTTAGGCATGCCAATATCCGAAATCACAAGATTAAAGTGATCGGGATCTGATTTAAAAAGTTCAAGGGCTTCAAGACTGTCTGTTCTGGTCTCGACCTCATAACCCAATTTTTTCAACATTTGTTCTGAAATCGTTACTATAGACTCTTCATTATCGACAAAAAGGATCCTTTTCTGCAGATATCTTGTTCGATTTATGAACCTGCTGCTTTGATTCATTGTCTGGCTTTTCGGCCATCATCGCCTCATTCCCATTAAATGGTGCAAAGTAATAATTTTATACTTATTAACACTTGCAATTTATCGTAAAGCTCATGGACTGGGAAACCTCCGAAATGTCCAATGTATTAAATAAAAAAAGCCCACCTTTGTATACCAAAGCGGGCTTTATATCCTTTAACCTTGAAACCCCGCTGTCATGTCTGAACATCACCAGATTTAGACCGGAAGCTTTGCGCCCTATCCTTTCGGATAGTTTGCCCTTCAGTTGTTATATCGTATCCTTACTATTTATATCGACACAATAGGGTTGAAACATTATTTTTTTAAGAAAACTCATTATTTAACCCTACCATGGCAGACAATAATAACCCTAACAAACAGTAATTGTCTACTTAAAAATAATGCAACCGATAATGACCTGTATTGCATCTATGAAACACAGGCGTTATTTGTATCTCAGGCATTCACTGTCTTATTTTTCCGGTGCATAGTTGATTTTTTAATGGCTAAAATGATATAACATCTTGTATTTTTTATACATTCCAAGGTAATATCTTTTATATCGGGTACTTGAATGAGGTGAACATGAAAATCCTTCGAGCAATTTTATTTATCTTTGTTTTTGTTATGGCTAGTCAGGTTTCTGCATCTGACTGGCCACAATATCTCGGCCCTGACAGGAATGCAGTATCAGGAGAAAAAGGGCTTTTGCGCGCCTGGCCGAAAGAAGGTCCGAAGGTTTTATGGACCGTTCCGCTTGGCGAAGGATTTGGCGGCCCTGCAGTAAGTGAAGGTAAAGTCTATGTGTATGACAGAGTCGATGATAAGGTAAATGTGCTCCGCTGCTTTGATCTCAATACTGGCCATGAAGACTGGACATTCAGTTATGAAGCGCCGGGATCCGTCAGCTATGACGGATTGAGATCAGTACCATCAATCGACGGAAACAGAATTTATGTGTGCGATGTCTTCGGAAATTTCCATTGTGTGGATAAGAATACCCATAAGGCCCTGTGGCACAAGAATATCTGGACGGATTTCAGTAAAGCTGCAATACCGCAGTGGGCAATTGCCCAGAATCCTCTTGTCTACAGGAATATGGTTATCATTGCCTCCCAGACAAAGGAGGCAGGTCTTGTTGCCTATGACAAACTGAACGGGAAAATCATCTGGAAAACCTCAGGACTGCCTGGAGCTGCGGGTTATGTTTCACCCGAGATAGTGAAGATCAATGGAATGGATCAACTGGTCATGATATCTGCAACCCGTCCGGAAGGATCTGAACCCGGCGCGGTCTGCGGGTTTGATCCGAAAGACGGAAAACTTTTATGGTCCTATAACGGATGGAAATGCAAGACACCTGTTCCCAACGTAATAAAAATCGGCAACAATCAACTCTTTGTGACAGGCGGATACCTGTCTGGCGGAGCCCTTATACAGATTGATAAAAAGGGGAATTCCTGGGAAGCAAAAGAGATCATGTTTTCAAAGGAATTCGGCACCCATGTCCATCCTCCCATATTCTACAAAGGGTACCTGTATGCCCAGTGCACCAACAACCAGGTGCGGAATGGCTTTATGTGCATGGACCTCAAAGGCAATATCAAATGGAAGACAGGGAGAAAACCTAATTTCGACAAGGGCGGGTTTATACTTGCAGATGATATGATTATAAGCAGCGACGGTGAAAAAACATTATACCTCATCGACCCGACTCCTGAAGAATTCAAGGTGCTGGCAAAGGCCGAACTTCTGGAGACAAAGCAGGCATGGGCGCCCCTGGCATTGAGAAATGGGAAGCTTTTGATAAGAGATCAGAAGCAGATGAAGTGCATTCTGGTAAAATAAACCGGATGCAATCTGCATTATACTATACGTCTTTTTTAAGCTTCGCAGGTGGATTCACCAGCCCTTTAACCCATCTTTCAGGCCACGTATCAAAACCGTTTGCAGCCCCGGTAAGAGCACCTAAAACTGCGCCCCTGTATGCATTGTCTCCGCCAAGATTTGTATTGGCAATCAGGCATTCTTCCGGGTTCTCACTGTATTTGTATGCGAGATATGCCACAGACGGGATTGAATCATTTACATAACAGGCAGCGCTGAACCTGCCGCCAACGATCTCTTCATCAGGCTGATCGAGCCATTTGAGGAAGGTATCGGCATCAAAAGGAAGAAGCATGCTCCCTGTCGATTTCAGAATTTCTATTCTCAATTGAGATCCGCCAAGCACGGCCAGGAGTATATCGATAAAAACATTTGCGGCTTCCTCCATGAGTTTTCCAAGATGTGACAGAGAGAGATGCTCGAGAGCCGCCTCTTTTGCTCTTTCCGGATCTTTATAATAGAAAAGGACAATAGGAGTCAGTCCGACCAGGCCGCCGATATGCTTCTCCTCATGCCCGCATTTTCTTGGTGAGGTCCCTTTTGCATATTCGGTGAAAAATTGACGATGATATTCTTCTACATAGGTATCTTTATGCATGCCGGGTGTGGTCATAAATGAAATATATCGTTCCAGATAATCATCCGCATCATATCTACCCTTTTCATTTAATGAATCTATGAGCAGGGTAACTGTTTTCAGGTTCAGGGTATTTTCTCCGGCCTTTAGAAACTGATGATAATGAATTCCCTTTTTCCCCCAGTATTGTGCCTGTTCATGAAGGATATCTCCCTTTTCATTGACTGGCTCATAACCTTTATAGCTGAGAATGCTGCCTGGATGAGGATTTTTTGGAGCCATATAATCTGTTACACGGCCATAATCACGCTTCAGGGCATCACGGTCATAATACCAGTGGACCGGCATGGCAAGTGCATCCCCGATATAGAGGCCGTAAAGAGCGCCCTTTATTCTGGAATCCGCATTAATGTCTGTATTATTATCCATTTCATTTCCTCCAAAAGTCCGGATGATACAACCAGGGTTAATTAAGTTTATCGTAATTTTCTTTTAAACCTTTTTTTGCCATAAACCTGATAAATACCAGAAGTAATGCAAACATCACAATTAAATACCATGGAAACCATCTGAATGATTTAACAAAAACTGCGTTCTCAAGTGCCTCACCATGCAGTTTCGGTTTGAGTTCTGCTAAACCTGATCGCTGCCAGGCTACCAGATACGAGTATAATATCCCTATCAGGCCATAGGCTCCATTCAGGCAGAGGCCCTTTATACTCAAGACGGTTGCCCTCTGATTTGATCTGGTCAGTTGATTTAAATAATAACTGACATAAAAATAGATCAGATAGAATGCACAAAACATAATTGTCGTCGGGATCAGGCCGTATATCGGAATAAAGAATGACATGCCCGATACTCCGATGATCGATAGAATACTTACAACAGCAAGATTATAAGTAGGAGTACGATTTTCCGCAAGCCTGGAGCAATACGTTTCATGTTTATTGCCGCTTACTTGGTTCAGTTAGGTATTTGTACGCGCCGCCCGCTCGGCCTGTGAGATGGTCGGGGCAAATTTCGGTGGGTCGAGCACGATCAGGTCAAAGCTCTTGCGCTGGTCACGATAGCTGCGCAGCACCTGGAAAACGTCTCCCTGAAGCTGTGAATAATGCTCTAACGGCAGGTGGTTCAACACCATGTTTTGCTGCGCCAATGCCAGCGCTTCGGCTGAGAAATCAACTGCCTTCCACCGAACACGCCCCTCCAGCCAGCAGGTTTGCCGAGAAGCCCCCTGAATAGCAAAAGCCGTCCAGCGCATCCCGATCGGCAGCCAGGTCGCGTATCCGCCGGCGATTTTCTCGCTGGTCCAGGTAAAAGCCGGTCTTGTGCCCGGCAATAATGTCTATGCGAAAATTCAGTCCATTTTCCGGGATGCAAAAATCATCCGGAAGAGGCAGCCCCCACAGCATACCGGTCCGTTCTTCCAGACCTTCCAACTTGCGCACATCGACGTCCGAACGTTCATAGATCCCGCTGACGTCTATGCTATCCCGCAAGGCGGCAAGGATCGCCTCACGCCAGTGTTCCGGCCCGCAGCTCAAGAATTGGACGACAGCCCATTGTCCATAGCGGTCGATCACCAATCCCGGCAGCCCATCCGATTCACCATGCACCAGGCGGAGCGCCCCGGTCTCTGCTCCGCTAAAAAAGGGCTTGCGGGCTTTAACCGCAGCCGCAATGCGCCGGCAGAAAAATTCATCTCCGACCGTTTCTTTCTCATCCCAGGTCCAGACCCGGGCGCGGATCTGAGAATTCGGGGCTGTAGGCAGCCCAACCCAGGAAAGAGCCATCCCCGGCTTCCACCCGGACGGTTTCTCCGCTCCCCGGGCTGCCGTGCACCGCTTCAATCGCACTCGAGAACACCCACGGATGGCGGCGAAGAAGCGATTTTTCACGACCTTTGTGGAGACGGAGGCTGGGTTTAGATGAGGCCAATCTTCTGCCCTGCTTCCGAAATCACATCCATAGCCCGCTCGATCTCTTCCGGTTCGTGGGCAGCTGTGACGGTGGCGCGCAGCCGGGCCAGCCCTGGTGGAACCGCAGGTGAAACGACCGGCAGGACAAACACGTCTTTGTGCTGGGCCTCGCGGGTCATCGCATAGGCTACGTCATCTTCCCCGCACACGACCGGGACGATGGCGGTGCTGGTCTTCAGGGTGTTGAAACCGGCTTCTGCAAACCCTGGATAAATTGCTGACCGTTGGCATTGACCTTTTCGACCCGCCAGGGCTCGTCCAGGATAACTTTGAAGGCAGCCTTGGCCGCGGCAGCCTGGGCCGGGGGCAAAGCGGCAGAAAAAATGTAAGCCCGGGTGGCATGGCGCAGATAGTGGATCAGATCCTTGTTTCCGGCAACGTACCCGCCCACGGAAGGGATCGTTTTGCTGAGGGTGCCCATCTTGATGTCGATCGTTCCCGGCATACCGAAATGCTCTTCGATCCCACTCCCGGTCTTACCGAGCACGCCCACCGAATGGGCTTCGTCGACCATCAGCCAGGCGTGGTATTTCTTGACACAGCGCGACCACTTTCGGGAAATCGATCACGTCGCCATCCATGCTGAAAACGGCATCCGCCACCACCAGCTTGGCCGCGCCATGCCGGGACCTGCTGGAGGCGATCTTCCAACCATTGCATGTCGTTATGTTTGAAACGCAAGAATTTTGCGCCCGACATCATGCAGCCATCCACTATCGAGGCGTGGTTGAGCTTATCCGAGATCACGTAATCGCCGCGCCCCAACAGGGTGGAGATCACCGAAAGGTTTGTGACATAGCCGGAAGTAAAGGTGATCGCGGCTTCAGCGTCTTTGAAATGCGGCAATTGTCTCTTCCAGCTGCGGTGCAGAATCAGCGAACCAGCCAGCGTGCGTACCCCGTGGGTACCGGTGCCATACCGGTCGATGGCCTGTTTTGCAGCCGCATTGATCCGTGGATGCCCGACCAAACCCAGATAACTGTAAGAGGCATACATCCCCATTTCACGCCCGTTGACAAGGACACGCGCCCCGCCTGCAGCTCTGTGATCGGCTGGTTATAGAAATACAGGTCGGCGGCCTGCAAATCGACCACCCGTTTATTCATCGCATGAATCCGCTGCATCACGCCATCTTCATTTGGCATGCCCGCCTGGTCTGCCACTTCAGCATCCTGCTCGGGGCTCTGTTTTGTTTCCATCACAGACATTTTAATAATATTCCTTTATTAATTGGATCAGTCGATCCGCAAATCATTGGATCGAGCTGGGTATAGCGATGTTTTGAAATTGGATCAGTGTTCGCCGGCCAATTGACGCAGTCCGGCCTCATCCAACACCGGTACCCCCAATTCCCGGGCCTTTTGGAGTTTCGAACCGGGTGCTTCTCCCACGACCACGTAACTGGTCTTTTTACTGACCGAATCGGTGAATTTTCCACCACTGCGACTGAATATATTCTTTAACTGCTTCCCGAGAAAGGTTCGGGAGGTCCCGGTGACAACAAAAGTCATCCCTTCGAAAGGCCCCGGACCGCCTGCCGGTCTTTCAGGTGCGTTCGGAAACCGGCCAAATCCCGGCCGTGCGGAGTTTTTCGAGGACATTCCGGTTTGCCGGGCGGGCAAACCAATCCACGATGGCCTGAGCGATATTTGGACCGATTCCTTCGATGTTTTGCAGCTCATCCAGACTGGCCCGCCAAGCTCGTCCAGGTCATGGATAATGGTGCGCCAGATCGGCGGCCATCACTTCGCCAACCCCGTGGATCCCCAGTGCGGTTGACACCCGCGCCAGGCTTTGGTTTCGCGAGTTTTCGATGGCTGCCAGCAAATTATCAGCCTTTTTTTCGGCAAAACCTTCCAGTCTGCAGCAAGATTGGACGCGTCGCAAGGTATACAGATCAGCCACATCATGGACCAACCCGGCTATGCTGAACTGTTCCACGATTTTAATCCCCAGCCCGACGATATCCATCGCACCGCGTGAGACAAAATGCTCCAGGTTGCGGATCAGCTGCGCCGGGCAGGCAGCATTGACGCAGATACCAGGCCACTTCGCCGGGTATATTTTCGACCGGCTCAAAGCAAGCTGGGCAATTCTTCGGCGGCTGATAAGCTCGCTCGCTTCCGTTGCGCAGATCGACGATCGGACCGATCACATATGGGATCACTTCGCCGGCCCGTTTGACGCAGCACCCGGTCACCAACCCGGATATCCTTTTCGGCGATGTAATCAAAATTATGCAAAGTGGCCTGTTTGACGATCACACCACCGATATCCACCGGATCGAGGATCGCATAGGGGGTCAACACGCCTGTCCGTCCGACGTTGACGCCGATATCCGCCAGGCGGGTGGTGACTTCCTGGGCCGGGAATTTGAACGCCATAGCCCCGCGCGGGTCTTTCCCAACAAAACCCGAGCGAGGCTTGCCAGCTCCAGATCGTTGATCTTGATCACCACGCCATCCACTTCGAATGGAAGCGTCTTTCCGGCGCGTATCCCAGCCTTCGCATTCGCTGATAGCGCTTTCCATGTCAGGCTGAAGCGTGCGCGTGTCTGGTCACCGGGAAACCCAATCGGCGCAAATATTCCAGCAGTCCCATTGTGGGTCGGCGTGGGGCCTTCCATGGCGACGATCGCATAGCGAAGCAGATTTAGCGGCCGGCCTGCGGTTAGCGCCGGGTCGAGCTGGCGCAGCGAACCGGCCGCGGTGTTGCGCGGGTTCAGATAAGTCTTTTCACCCGCTTCTTCCAGGCGGTGGTTCAGCGCATCGAAATCTTTGACACTCATGAAGACCTCGCCCCGCACGGCCAGGTACACGGGGGCCGTGGGCCGTCGCGGATCTACGGGGATACGCAAGGGGATCGAGCGCAAGGTGCGTATGTTGGTCGTCATATCTTCGCCCACTTCGCCATTCCCGCGGGTCGCGCCCTGAACCAGCACCGGCCGTTCCGGTAATGCAGGACGACAGACAACCCATCGATCTTCGGCTCGATGACAAAATCCGTTGCCTTACACTCGCTCGTCCAGTCCGGAAATCCGGTCGAACCAGGCGTGCAGTTCCTGGCCGAGAATGCATTTGCCAGGCTCAGGATGGGCGCCGGATGGCGCACCTTGGCAAATTTTGTGGCTGGCTGGCTGCACCGCCCGCTGGCTGGGTAAATCCGGGGTGATCCATTCCGGATGGGGGTCTTCTATCTGGCGCAGCTCGAGCATCAACTTGTCGAACTCATAATCGCTGATCAGCGGCTCGTCCAAGACGTGATACCGGTAATTATGATAATGTAGCGATCGGCGCAGCTCTGCCAGGTGCGCCTGCTCTTGTTGAAGATCCACTTGCTGGCTCATCGATTTCCGCCTCCCATCCTTCGGTCCAACTGATCGCCTGCCTTATACGGCCTTTACAAAAACCGGATCGGTTGACCGGCTGACTGCTGCGTTCTCGGCAAAAGTATTTGCGGCCAGCAGCACCAGAGAGATCCAGACCAGGTCGGCGATTAAGAGATGGATCAACTGCATCGGCACGGGGGCCAGCAGCACAAGGTTGACCAGCCCGGCAATCAACTGTACTCCAACTGCAATCCCGGTATAACCGGCAAAACGGCGGGTCGCCCGGTCATCCCTGGAAAGCCCGGCAACCAGCGCCAAAGCAATGATGTAAGTTGCCGAAATGACCGCCAGAACCGGGTGCCAGACCCGCAGACGGATCAAGAAATGGGCTGTGGGAGCAAAATCCTGGGCAAAACCCTGGGTCAGCGAGCCGGGGTGGGAACAGCGTATCTCCCAACGCAGCAATCGAGCCGGTTACCCCCAAAAGGATCACCGCCAGAAAGCCTAAGCCGTAAGCCCAAATCACTCGGCCTCGACCGGCCAGGTTGAGGCGTTTTCCACCCGAAGCCCACCAGGCGGTCAGCGTCAGTGAAGCAAGTAGCAAGAAGGTGTTGACGAGATGCGCTGCGGTCGAGATTACCCTGGAAACAGAGGCGTTCATCCCGACCCAATTGAACAGCACCAGGCTGGCGCCCAACAGCGCCTCGGTAATGATAAAGAAGGCCGATAATATCGCCCCGGTCCGGACGATATCTCGCTTTGGATAGGCACGCAAGGCCCAGATCAACATCCCTGCAATCAGAATGAGTGATAAACCGCTCGAGAGCCGGTGAGAATACTCCACCAGGGTCGCGGCGGCGGGTGATTGCGGCACAACCTGGCCGTTACAGGTCGGCCAATGGCCCCCGCACCCAGCTCCCGAACCGGAGAGCGCGCACGTAAGCGCCCCACAAGATTACCCCCGATATTCAAGATCAAGGACAAACCAGGCATATTTTGCAAATCAATTCAGCTTCATTTCCACTCTCAAAACAACTTTCCTTGCACTGGCGGCTCAAACCGCTCCAGCGGCAGCCCCATCACTTCCTTAAACCGGTTGGCTGTTCCCGGTGCAAAACCGGCATAGTCGTTATTGAAAAAGCCGTAAATCTCCTCTAACCAGCCCAAATTCACCCCGATCAACTCTTTCCAGCCAGCCAGCTCGCGGCTTCGGTCGAGCTGCTCGTGTGTATGGTGGGCAAAACTGCCATTTCGCCCGATCCAGCGGATATATGTAAAATCTGCCGTCCTCCAAATGTTTACGGGCAGACCCGGGTATTCTGTCGCCGCCCAGCAGACGTTACTCTCCCTTAGTAAATCGACCAGCATGGGTTCGCCGTCCGCTTTGCGAGTGTACCACGACTGGTGACGAACTTCAACCGCGAAACGCAGGTCGGTGGGCAATTCGGCAAGAAATTTCCGGAGGATCTCGGCTTGTTCCGCTCGAAAAGAAGGCGGGAATTGGATCAAAATCGGCCCCAATTTTGCTCCCAAAACCCGGGCAACGCTGATAAATTCGGCCAACGCCCGGCGCTGGCCGTTCAAATCCGGCTGGTGGGTGATCTGCTGGAGCATCTTCAGCGCAAAACAGAATTCATCCGGGGTCGATTCCGCCCAGCGCCGGACGACCTCGACTTTTGGGATGGCATGGAAGGTCGAATCGATCTCGACACTGTTAAAGATCCGGCTATAATGGGTCAAATAATTGGAGGGTTTTGTTCCGGTAGGATAAAAGAGCCCGCGCCAATCATCATAGCTGAATCCAATTGTGCCAAGATGCCAGGTCAAATTAGGATAAGGATTGATTATGTCAGAAGAGGTAGTCATCGTATATGCAACCGATTGGTGCTGGGATTGCCGCCGCACCCGCCGCTTTCTCGAACAGCACTCGATCCCCTATCAATGGGTCAATATCGATCGTGACCCCAATGGTGAACAGTTTGTCTTGAAAACCAATGGCGGGAACCGGAGCGTGCCCACCGTGGTGCTCCCCGGCGGTAAAATCCTGGTCGAACCCAATAACCGCCAATTGGAGGAAAGTTTTTTAGGCTAACCCATTCTCCCCGTGATGTAGGTCTCAGTCAGCTCCTGTTCGGGGTTTGTAAATAACCGGGCGGTTGGATTAAATTCCACCAATTCCCCTAACCAGAATAAACCGGTGAAATCGGAAACACGCGCCGCCTGCTGCATGTTGTGTGTGACGATCACGATCGTATACTGCGCTTTTAGCACATCGATGAGATCTTCGAGGTGGGCGGTGTCGATCGGGTCCAGAGCAGAGGCCGGCTCATCCATCAAGATCACATCCGGCTGAACGGCCAAAACCCTTGCCAGGCACAGCCGCTGCTGCTGACCAAGCGAAAGGGTCAGGGCGCTTTCTTTCAACAGACCCTTCAGCTCGTCCCACAACCCCACCTGCTCCAGGCTTTCTTTCACCAGCGTTTCCAGTGCATCCCGGCCGCTCTCGAGCCGTAACATGCGCGGCCCGTAGGCGACATTTTCAAAGACCGTTTTTGGAAACGGGTTTGGTTTCTGGAATACCATCCCCACCCTGCGCCTTAGATCGGTCAAATCGTAACCTTCGGCGTAAATATCCTCCCCGTCAAACAGGATCTCACCTTCAACCCGGGTGTTGGGGATGGTGTCATTCATCCGGTTCAGACAGCGCAAAAAAGTGGATTTGCCGCAACCGGAAGGTCCGATTAAAGCCGTGACCCGGTTGGGAAGGATTTCGATTTTGATCTTGCTGAGGGCGATTTTTGGCCCATAGAAGAAATTTAGATCTTGCACGCAGATGACAGGTTCGTTTTCGGCCATATTGCGATTCTACCCGATTATTCCATTCTGGTCTTGTCTCGCTTTTTCTTTACGGCTATAATCCTTTCAATGGAGCGCTTTCGTTGGCTGATAAGCCTTTGCTTATTGACATTACTTATGGGATGCTCCTCGCAGCCCGCTGCTCCAGGCACCCCGGTTACTTCAAGCAAAATTATCGAAAACAAAGGCTCGGATACGATGGTCAACCTTGCGCTGGCCTGGGCCGAAGCCTACCAACAGGTCCGGCCGGATGTCCGTCTGTCGGTAACCGGCGGCGGCAGCGGGACCGGGATCGCCGCCCTGATCAACAATACCGTCGATATCGCAAATGCCTCGCGCCAGATCAAACCCGAAGAGATCCAGGCCGCCCAGAAAAACGGGGTCGAGCCGGTGGAAATCGTGGTCGCCAAGGATGCGATCGCGGTGATCGTCAACCCAAACAACCCGGTTGACCATCTCACTCTCCAGCAAATCTCCGACATTTACAGCGGCAAAATCAGCAACTGGAAAGAGGTGGGCGGTACGGATCTGTCGATCGTACGGCTGTCACGCGAGACCAACTCGGGAACGCACGTTTATTTCCTCGAACAGGTGCTGCGTCTGGGACAGCCGGATAACAAAACCCTGTTTGCCCGCGATACGCTGCTTTTGCCCTCCTCGCAAGGGATCACCGAGGAGCTAAAGGATAACCCGCATGCCATCGGGTATGATGGTCTGGGTTACGTGACCAACGACGTAAAAGTGGTGGCGGTTGGGCGGGATGCGGCTTCGCCGTTTGTGATGCCGTCCGCCGAATCGGTCAACAACGGCAGTTATCCGATCGCCCGGGATCTTTATATGTACACCGCCGGGCAGCCAACCGGCGAAATTCAAAAATATTTAGATTGGCTATTTTCGGCGCAGGCGCAGGAGATCGTGAAATCGCTTGGTTTTGTCCCTATCAAGCCAGAGAATTAATCTGCTCCATTTTAGGATAGGGACCCAACCGGGTTGGGCCCCTATCCAAAAAATGATGACCAAAAAAGAATTGGAAACCGGATGGATGCTAAGTTAAATTGGAGAGAAACGCTGATTACCCGAGCCGTAAAGGTCTCGGGCTATTCGGCAATCATCTTTGTAATCGTCATCTTCATTTATCTGCTCCACGAAGGGCTGCCTGCGCTGGGCGAGGTCTCGAATCCTCAACCTTTTCAGCACGCGCTGGTATCCGATCGAAAATTATTTTGGGCTGCTCCCGCTCATCGGCGGTTCGCTGATCGTGACCCTTGGCGCGACCTTGATTGCGGTCCCGATTGGGATCTGCACCTCGGTCTATATCGCCGAAATTGCGCCGCAATGGGCTCGTGAAGTCTTAAAACCGTTGGTCGAGGTCCTGGCCGGGATCCCCTCGGTTGTGCTCGGTTTTTTTGGAATTCTGATCCTGGCCCCATTTCTGCGGCGGCTTCTCGATCTGCCGACGGGTCTGACCGCATTTACCGGCGCCATCCTGCTGGCGGCGACGTCGCTGCCGACCATCGTGTCGGTTTCGGAGGACGCCCTTTATGCCGTGCCAAAATCCTACCGGGATGCATCCATCGCCCTGGGCGTCACCGAATGGCAGACCATCTGGCATGTGACGCTGCCCGCCGCCCGCTCGGGGGTCTTGACTGCTTGCATGCTTGGGATCGGTCGGACGGTAGGGGAGACGATGGCAGTGTTGATGGTAACCGGGAATGCCCCGATCCTCCCAACCGGGCCGGGCGATCTGTTTGCCCCGGTCCGAACTATGACCGCCACGATCGCGGCCGAGATGGGTGAAGTTGCCACGGGCAGCACGCATTATCACGTCCTCTTCTTTATCGGGATCGTTCTGTTTGTCGTCACGCTGGCGGTCAACTTGACCGCAGCCTCGGTGATCTTCCATCAGAAGAAACGAGCCGAACGGATCCTATCTTGAGGAGAAAATTTTGGCCTTAGCGAAGCATAAAACCGCAAAATCCAGCTCGGTCTACCGCAACCGGCTGCAAAAATTCGGGGTTGGGGTCATCACCGCCCTCGCCATGCTGACGATCGTCCCAATTTTTGCGCTGCTCGGGGTCATCGTCTGGCGCGGGTTGCCGGCCATCTCCCTGAATTTCCTGTTCAACTTCCCACTCGAGGGGATGAAGGCCGGCGGGATCTGGCCTGCCATCGTCGGCACGATCTATCTTACGGTTGGGACGGCGGTTTTTTCAGTTCCGCTGGGGATCGGGGCGGCAATTTATCTCTCGGAATATGCCCCCGATAACCGCCTCACCCAGACGATCCGGATCGCAATCATCACCCTGGCCGGGATCCCATCCGTAGTCTATGGGTTGTTTGGGCTGGGGTTGTTCGTACTCTATTTGAATTTTGGGACCAGCATCCTGGCCGGATCGCTGACACTTGCAATTATGAATATCCCGGTGATTATCAGCACCGCCGAGGAGGCGCTGCGCTCGGTGCCGCAGGCGTTCCGGGTTGTCAGTATCTCGCTGGGAGCCACCCGCTGGCAGACCATCCGGCGGATCGTGGTGCCGCAGGCTGTTCCCGGAATACTGACCGGGGTTATCCTCGGGTCTGGAACGCGCCGCAGGCGAGACGGCCCCGATCCTTTTTACCGCGGCGGCGTTTTATTTGCCAAGCCTGCCGCATTCTCCGCTGGATCAGACGATGGCGCTGCCATACCATCTTTACGTGGTCTCAACCCAGGTGCCCGGAATGCCCCAATCGATCCAGTTTGGGACGGCGCTGGTGCTGCTGATTATGGTGTTGGGGATGAATATGGTAGCCACAGTGATCCGCTCGCGTGCCGAGCGCGCCGCCAGTGGTAAAAGCTATGGATAAAATCGTCATCGAAGACCTCTCGCTAAATTATTCGGATGGGACCGAATCGCTGCGGAAGATCAACCTTAACATCCCGGCCCGTTCGATCACGGTGCTTTTTGGGCCGGCCGGCGGCGGCAAATCGACCCTGCTGCGGGTGATAAACCGGCTCAACGACCTGGCAGACGTCGTCTCCATCACCGGAAAGGTGCTGTTAGCCGGAGAAAAAGGCGGTTCGATTAACCTGCTTGACCGCAGTATTGATGTGATCGCTTTGCGCCGGCGGGTTGGGATGGTATTTGCCCGGCCAATCGTCCTGCCACTGACCATCCGGGGCAACCTGACCTACGCGCTGGAGATCGCCGGCGAGCGGAACCGGGTCGTTCTAGACACGGCAGTCGAGCGCAGTCTGAAACAGGCCGCACTGTGGGAAGAAGTCAAAGACCGGTTGGGCGAACCGGCCGTGGCGCTTTCGGGCGGGCAACAGCAGCGGTTGTGTCTGGCGCGCAGCCTGGCGCTGGAGCCGGAAGTGATCCTGTTGGATGAGCCTACCTCCGGGTTGGACCCCATCTCCACATCCAAAGTGGAGGCCAGCCTCCAGGAGCTTAAAGAAAACTACACGATCATCCTGGTGCCGCATTCGATCCAACAGGCTGCCCGCACCGCCGATATGGCGGCGTTCTTTCTGCAAGGCGAGTTGGTTGAGGTCGCCCCGGAACTCAAATCTTTACCGCGCCGCACGACAAACGCACCGAAGATTACGTCGAAGGCCGGTTCGGATAACAACAAGGTATTGAAATACTTTAAGAAGGCAGAATGGCCGATAAAATCCTTATCGTCGAAGACGAACCCACCCTTCTAGAAACCCTGATTTATAACCTGGAGCGCCAGGGATACAAAGTCTATTCGGCCGCGGATGGCGAAATGGCAGTGACCCTCGCTCGCCAGCATCACCCCGACCTGATTGTTTTGGATATTATGCTCCCAAAACTGGACGGTTTCGAAGTCTGCCGGATCCTGCGCCAGGAAATGAATTCGCCGATCATCATGCTGACTGCCCGGGATGACGAAATCGACCGGGTAATCGGTCTGGAGCTGGGCGCCGACGACTATATCACCAAGCCGTTTAGCATCCGCGAGCTTATGGCCCGGGTTAAAGCCCAGCTTCGCCGCATCCGTCTGATCCGAGAGGAACTGGAAAGTAGCGATATCCTGACCCGCGAGACGATCAAGTATGGCAACCTGACCCTGGATTTGACCCGCCGGGAAGTCTCGATGGAAGACAGGCTGCTTGCGCTAAAACCAAAGGAATTCGATCTGCTGCTCTTTCTAGCCCGTCATCGCGGCCAGGTGCTCTCTCGGGATTTGATCTTGGAGCGGGTCTGGGGCTGGGATTTTACCGGGGGCAGCCGGACTGTGGATGTCCACGTCCGTTGGCTGCGTGAAAAAATCGAGAACGACCCGGCTATTCCCCAACGGATCGTGACGGTGCGCGGCGCCGGTTATCGGTTCGAAGGTTAGCATGTTCTACAGCATCCGAGCTCGCATTGGCGTCTTATATATTCTGCTGATCCTGGCAGTCATGGCGGGTA
>CAWFFS010000009.1:0-55965 GCA_963815145.1 uncultured delta proteobacterium | reverse complement strand
AGTGTGGCTGAAACTTATAAAGGGATGGGTAGGGAGACCATATTGTCGGAGGAGCATCGGGTTTCACAACCGGATCAGGACCGGTATGCCCCACCACGGCAAATTTTACCCAGCCGTCTCATAGGGAGCTGTAAACCGAGGAAAAAGTCGATCTTGCTGAACATCCACTTACCATTTTCCTTTACATATTCGTTTTCGTAGATACCATTTCCCCACAGGGCGCGTAACTCTCCTTCATGAAGGGAAAGTGTAGGCTTTGCCTCTACCATAAATCCATAAAATCTTCCTTTGGCTGTTTTTCCGTCAGGGTTAACAGTCACTACTCCCTGTATCTGCATGTTAATCGAAAGAAGACCGAACCTGGATTTTTTATCCTTTCCTCCCTGGATAAGATCGATATAGAATTTCCGGACACCTTTCTTGCCCTTGTATACACCGTGGTCAGCAACCTCAACTGACTCGGCATTGTCCGAAAACAGGTCCACTACCTTATCAAACTCAAAATAGTCGCAGTAGTAACCAAAAATATTTTGCAGATTTTCAATCTCTTTGATGTCCTGCAGCCTTTGAAGCCTTGCTTCCAGTTCTTCCAATGTAGCCATTTAAATCCTCCTGTCTTAAATTTGGGTTATATGCCTCATAAATAAAAATATTTTAAAGATTAAACGTTTTATTCAGAAACCCGTCAGGGTTGCCATTTTGAAACTGCACGAAAAAAAACCATTGTTTCATTCTCGGCCTTCGTATCTCCGGGAGGGTAGTAACTAAGCTTGATAACCACGGTTTTAGTGGCAGGATCAACATAAATATACTGCCCCTGAAGACCGATTGCACAGTAGGCATCGGAATCTGTGAGCGTCCACCACTGATACTGGTACCCCATATTGGAACCCGGATATATAGGCTCATTTGATTTATCAGGGACAGTTGATTCCCTGACCCATGCCTGTGGCAGTAATCGCTGGCTATTTGCCTTTCCATTATGCAGCATCATCAATCCAATGCGTCCATAATCCCTGAGTACAGCATTAAATCCCATACCGTTCACAACCCTGCCCACACCGGGTTTTCCGTCTGCAATCCAGAAACCATAAGACTGCATACCCGCCTTTTTCCACCAGCGATCAGCCATATAATCTTCAATAGGTTTACCGACCGCGCGTTCAAGAACCCATCCTAAAACACCTGTCTCGACTGTTGAATAATTAAATTGACTTCCCGGAGGATGAATACTTTTTAACGACAGCGCGGCAGATGTAAAGCGAATACGGTTTTCAACAATAGCGCCATTATGAAGTTCTGACATGGGTGTAGCTTTATTAAAATCATATCTCTCGTCCCAGTTGCAGCCTGATCTCATCAACAGGGCCTGACGAATTGTAACGTCAGCATAGCCGCTGTTTTTCAGTTCGGGAACGTATTTTATAATTGGATCATTTACCGACAGGATAGCCCCATCGGCAACAGCCATGCCCACTAGGATAGACGTAATCGATTTAGCCATCGACATTGAGAGAAAGTGAGTATTTTCATTGGTTTGATTTAAATAACGCTCAAAGACTATTTTACCACCTTTAATAATCAGTATTGCATTAGTATATGTATGCTCAGCAAAGTCTTCTGCCGGAACAGTCTTTCCATTATATTCATATGTAAAATTGAGGGGGGCGAGCTTGACAGGAATCTCCCAAACAGGCTCTGCTGTTGGCACTCTTCTGGTTTCAAAAATTTCATCAATATTATGGAAGGTAAGAGTGTTAATGTCCGGATCTAAAAAACGCTGTCGGACTTTAAGGATTGCATCCGAAGGCTGAGACATTGCAATGCCGGTAATGGCCAGTGACGTCACTAAAACAAATATGGAGAAGACAAGTGATAATTTCCCACGCATGGTATGATCCTCCCTGATATAAGATAACAGAGCTTAATATTAAAAATTATTACCTGAATTTTGCACCGGACTTCGTAGTGAGGCGCTTCAAACAGTAATAGATATTTGGTGCAAAATTCAGGTATTAACACCTCATTTGAAAAAAAGCAATACAGGGAAACAACCAAAACCCAGCATAATATTTTTTAACATTTGATTATTATTCACTGAAGATTGATAACTGACAGCTTTTTTCAAAGGAGAGCAAAGACTATCACGATCGCTGCTATCGCCATGGGGATAGCTGTGGATGACACGATTCAATATATCCACCGCCATAGGGAAGAGCTTCAGAATTCTTCAGCAGATGGGGTGATCAAAGGCACCCACGCTGCTTAATCGGTTTATCGATTAATATTATTTTATTATTGGTCTGAATTTAAATTTCTGTCCGCTGACTGACGCCTCGTACATCAGACCTCCCTTATTCTGCACAAAAACCGCCATACCTTTATAATATTTTGTTTCTGCCTGTACTCCTGTCCTTGGGCCTGCACTGGCTCCGGCGCTTATGCCTGATGTACCGGCCTGGGCTCCCGCACCGGCAGTAATTGCAATAGCCTGAACAGTAGCGCCAAATTCAAAATCTCCGCCGGTAAATTCATCATAGGCCCTTTTATCCTCAAAAAAAATGATCTCACTGAAAACCTTGCCTCCGAACTGGAAGCCTATTGAGCCTTCTATAACCGAAACATTTCCGGTAACCTCGCCATCGCGATAAACTTTGCCTGTACCATAGGAACCGCCGATTATCCAGCCAGCCTTTCCGATAGTGGGAAATACTGCATACCCATAGCTGTTATTAAAAAAATTCTTCACAGTATTCGACTCCCTGAATACCTGTATGGTGCTTGAATAGTCTCCCGCTTCACTGGTGGTCGCGGATGAAGGAATTGTAATCAATAACATGGCTAATGTTATAAATAAAAGATATGTTTTATTCATTTTTTGACTCCTTTTTTTAAATCTTAATTAAATAATTAATAATTTAGGATAAAGGTGGACTGCAGAACTGCTCTGATATCCCGGGACTGTATCAGAGATACTCAGGACTGTAACAGATTAATATGAAAAAATCTTCATTGTTCACACTCCTTAATCCATGTGGATTTAATAATATTTTCAAGTGTAAATTTCGTTTTTTTTATCATTTCAATTCCAAAGGGCCAGTCTTTTGATTTATAGATTTAGATAACAAGCCTCTTACGCATGGCATATATCGCCAGTGGAAAAAGAATCGCCGAGAACAGGAGCAGGTAGAGCAGGCTCCACAGCAGCCCGGCGTCAACAAGACCGAGACTGAGGCCCCGGACCAGCCTTGCCAGGTGGGTCAGGGGCAGCAGAATCGCGATTTTCTGTGCCCATGAAGGCAGATTTTTCAAAGGAAAAAAAGTCCCGCTGAAAAGGAACATGGGTGTGATAAAGAGAAATACCGGAAGGTTGAACATCTCGATGCCCTTCACCATGGATGTAAAGAATAATCCCGCAGATCCGAAGGCTATGCCTCCCAGAAAGGCCAGGGGAAGGATAAGGAGGCCTTCGGGATACCGGATAAGTCCGAAGAAACTGATGACACCCTGCATGATAACCGTTGCGATCAGGGATTTTGTGGCTGCCCAGATAATCTCCCCGGTCATTACCTCTTCCAGTGAAAGGGGTGTGGCCATCATTCCGTCGTAGGTTTTTTGAAAGTACATCCTTACAAAAGAGGTGTAGGTAGTCTCAAAAAAGGCGTTATACATGATATTGATAGCGAGCAGCGCCGGCGCAATAAACTGTACATAGGACACGTCCATGCCCTCATAACGCATACTCCCAACGAGAACGCCGAGCCCTACACCGAATGCCACCAGATAGAAAATAGGTTCAAGAAGGGGAGGGATGAAAACAATTTTCCAGATCTTGGCATATACGATAAGGTTTCTCTGCCATACCCTTATGAAGCGAGCTGAAAGGCGCTTATGGTACATGTCTATTCCCGTAGTTCCCTTCCGGTCAGTTTGAGAAATACATCTTCAAGGGTTGCAGTGCGCATGGTACACATGTCCCGGCAGTAGTCCCTGCCGACCTCTTCAAATATACTGTTTCCCTTCTGACCGTAGACGATAAGGCGGTGTCCCAGGTCCTCGTAAATAAGTTCCTGCGTCTCAAGGTAATCTCTCAATGCTTTCCCTGGATTTCCCATCTCAAGCACCTCATGTCCCACATATTTTTCAATAAGCTCACGGGGTTTTCCTTCAACGAGAATGGAGCCCCTGTCCATAATGATAAGCCTGTCGCACAGATAGCCTGCCTCGTGCATGTCATGGGTTGTAAGCAGGATGGAGAGCCCTTTCCCTTTGAGCTCTTCAAGCCTCTGCCATAGCTGGTGCCTCGACTGCGGGTCCAGGCCAGTTGTGGGTTCGTCCAGGATCAGCAGTTCCGGCTCGTTGACCAGTGCCCTGGCCAGGACCAGACGGCGTACAAGCCCCCCGGAAAGATGACTTACCTCGTCTTCAGAACGGTGTGACAGAGCAATAAATTTCAGGAGTTCTTCGGTCCGCTGCCGGGCGCGTTTTCCCGGGATGTTGAAGTAACGGGCAAAGACCACCAGATTTTCCTTTACAGTCAGGTCCGGATTCGAGTGTGTTTTCCTGCTGGCACACACCGATGCGGGATTTGATTTCCCGCCATCCATCCTTTATGGAAAGGCCGAAAACACGTATCTCTCCTGTGGTCATCGGTGAAAAGCCATAGATCATGCGGATGGTCGATGTCTTTCCCGCGCCGTTGGGTCCCAGAACACCGAAACATTCACCCCGCCGGATGTTGAATGAAATATTGTTGACTGCCGCAAAATCACCGTAATATTTACTCAGTCCCTGAACCTGAACAACATGTTCCGTGTACTCCTGCACACTGCCTCCTTACTTCATCCTGTTTATTTCAGAAGCGATTCTCCCCGGACAGATTCACTGTCCATGCACTAAAAGCCCATCGGCATGTCATAGGGATGGGGACGGCCTTTACCTGTTTCGACAAATTCTTTGAGGCTGAGCAGGAAAACCGCCCAGTGCATCGAACACTCCGGAAAGGTTTCGGCATCCTCGCGCCATTTTGAATGTCGGAAGTGAAGGAAAGTCCTGCCTCCCTTTCGGAAGATATTAAATTCAATTTCAGTGTCCACCCACTCGGAATCACCCCGCTCAGTACCTCGCCACTGAACGAGCTCATTATCCTTAAGGGCGATTACAACCATCTCCTTTGCCAGTTCCTCGTAAAACCAGAATTCCAGTTTTTTCCCCAACGCCGATTCTCCCCGCGTGTCAACAGTCCACCAGTGAGCAAGCTTTTTTACATCTGTCAGCGCCTGGTAAAGCGCAACCGGGGAAGCATTTATGATAATTTCATGCCAGATTTCATTACACGCCATTTTAAAAGATTTCCTCCATTATGAGCCTGTCCTTGATGTCGATGCAGCCGATCACGCTCTGGGCCGCCGGGCAGGACTTCAGGTAGGAGGAAAAGGCCTCCCTTGCCGCAGGGGCTTTTTCCTTATTCACCTTTAAATGAAAGCCGACGTGAATTGCAGTGATTTTTAAGACTTTTTCGACGTTCTCTATGTCTCCTTCCACCTGAGCCCAGTAGCGGTCATCCCGGGTGGAAATATGTTTTCCGGCCAGGGCCCCGGCCAGTGTCCCCATCATTCAGCCACCTGTCGCTGCAACAATGTGATCCAGTGTGGCAGCATGTTCCTTTTCCGGCTCAATCCCGTAAAACCGCTTTATTCCTCCGTGAACGCCGTAATAGACAGGTTCATCAAGACCCTGGATCGTTGCCTTTCTTGTCGGGCCCTTTTCTATCACAATCCTGACAAGCGACCTGTGAACAATTTCTCCCATAAACTGCTCCTTTCCCTGTTCCTGTTCAGGGCATAATACATGCTTTCCGGTCTGGCCGATAAAATTTTCAAAACCGTCTATTGAACCGGAATGCTTTACATCCGAAGCCACTGCACCCCTAGCTGATGGCCTTCCCAAGGGCGCCCAGGGCGGCATTTCCATACTCCTCGCTTTTTGCCACAAAGTCTTCATCAAGCCGCCTTTTGAAAAGCTCGGCGCCCTGAAACATGGCTGCCCATTCGCTTACGGGTTTGATGGCCCTCTCTGTCTCAAGTTTAAAGCCTGTCCAGGCCCGGGTGTCCTCTTCCGACCGGAAGAGATTCATGGTCCCTCATGTATAGGCCCAGGTCGGATGCCCCCACCGGTCAAGCGGAGTGACAGAATAACCGACAGATTCCTCCGGACTGACCTCAAGAACATCGGAATCGCGCATAAGCACATGGATACGTTCCCCGCTGTGCAGGCACCTGCTGTCAATCGAGATTTCCCTGCCCGGGAAAAGATGGCTCACGGCCAGCGATTCCAGGCCTCACTGGCCATACCATTTCTGAACACCGTCCACACTTACAAGGTGATGGTTGGGCAGGCTGGAAAAGGGTGCCCATGATGCAATGTAATCCGTGTCCGGAGTCAGCCATGCAAAGGAAAAAGGACTTTCCTGTATGGTTTGCCGGATGATTTGCCTGGCCTTCTCCGGCTTGATATTCATTTTCTCCGCCACCTCAGTGTAATGGGGTGCTCTTCCGGTTTTAATGAAATGCAATAAAACGTTCCTGTGAATCTTTTGTCTTTCTTCTGGACTGGCCATGGTGATCTCCTTTCAGGCTATTGTAATCGGTTATCGTTAAACCAAAATCCACCCGGAAATTGAGACTGATGTCCTGTGTAAAATACAATTTGCAGTAACAGATTGTAATAGGGTGGAGAGTGTATTTTGGTTTATTAAGGCGGAAGACCTTTAAGAGTACCGCTGCCGGGGAATTAAGTTATTCAAACCTGAACTTTAGAATCTGACGGCATCCCGGTTGTCATGCCTGCAATAATGCCCTGGCCTGGGCTTCAGCACCGTAGGAACTCCTTACCAGGGGGCCGGATTCCACCCACAAAAATCCCATGTCAAGACCTGCCTTTCTGAGTGACCTGAATTCTTCCGGGGTGTAATAACGTACCACGGGCAGATGTTCTCCCGTGGGCCGCAGGTATTGTCCGATGGTAAGAATGTCACATCCTTCCGAACGAAGATCCTTCATAAGCCGGAATAATTCTTCTCTGCGCTCCCCCAGTCCCACCATGAATCCGGACTTTGTGAGAAGTCTGCTCCCGGCTTTTTTTGCCATGCTCAGGATGGCCAGGGATCTCCCATACCGGGCCCCGGGTCTTACCTGGTCATAAAGCCGCGGCACAGTCTCTACATTGTGCCCCAGGATATCGGGTGCAGCACAGAGCACACGGTCCAGAGACTCCCTGTTTCCCCCCAAATCCGGTATCAGGACCTCGGTACTGCCTTCGGGGATACGATTTTTAAGCCCCCGGACCACTGCCGCGAACATTCCGGCACCACCGTCCGGCAGGTCGTCCCGTGTGACCGATGTGACAACCGTGTGTCTGAGCCCCATCTTAAGGGCAGCTTCGGCCACCCTGCCTGGTTCTTCCGGATCAACCTGATTTGGGCTTCCTCCGGGAACCCCGCAGAAACGGCAGTTTCGCGTACAGGTACTGCCAAGGATCATGAATGTAGCGTGTCCCATGCCCCAGCATTCCGGCAGGTTGGGGCATCTGGCTGCCTCACATACCGTATTGAAGGATTTACTTCTTTTCAGTTCTTTGATTCGGTCGTATTCCGGCCCTCCGGCCAGACGAATCTTTATCCAGTCCGGTTTCCGTTTGCGCGGTCCGGACGAACCAGTCCCGGAAACATTCATTTTTTTGATACCCCCGGTTTCAACTGCCGGTTTGACTGGTGATGTCGTGTCCATACTCTTTTTCCATGATCATACCGAATACCTCGCCAAATGCCGCAACAATATCCTCCAGGATATCGATCGGCTGAACAGCCCTGTTCGTGAGTCTTGCCAGGCTTGTCACTTTTTTATCCCTGATGCCGCAGGGAATGATGTTTGAAAAATAGGAGAGGTCATTATTTACATTAAGGGCGAAACCGTGGCTCGTGATTCTGTTTTTGTTCAGCCGCACACCGATTGCCGCGACCTTTTCGTCATGCACCCATACCCCCGGAAAACCCGGAAGCCTTTCTCCATTCACCCCTGAAACGGAAATGGCTCTTATTAAGATCTCCTCCAGCCCCCTCACATAGGTCTTGACACCCATTCCCAGTTGCTTCAGGTCCAGGATGGGATAACCCACCAGTTGACCCGGCCCGTGAAAGGTAATATCTCCGCCACGGTCGGTCCTGTACATTACTGCACCAAGTTCCTTAAGGCGATCTTCTGTTACAAGAAGATGGGCAGTGTTTCCACCCCGGCCCAGGGTGTAGGTGGGAGGATGTTCAAGAAAGAGAACCGAGTGATTCCGCTTCTCTGCTGTCCTGTCCGAAACGAGCCGTGCCTGGATATCCCATGCCCTCCCGTAGTCCACCTGTCCAAGCCACTGATAACTGCATCTGTCTCGTGTCACGGCCTATTTTCTTTTTTTTGGGGGGCAATATGTGTGTGGAGGTTCCCATAAATCGTTCTGCTGCCTCGCCCAGGGTCTCGGTCAGGGTGGGATGAGCATGTATGCTCAGGCCCACGTCTTCGGCCAGGGCTCCCATCTCCACTGCAAGCACTGCTTCTGCAATCAGACCTTCCGTGTTCCGGCCGCAGATGCCTGCACCCAGTATTCGTCCGGTATCGGGCTCGATGATCAGCTTGGTCAGTCCGTCCTGTTCATTCATGGTCAGGGCCCGGCCCGAATACTTCCAGGGAAACCGCTCCACCCTGACGGATATATTCTCTTTATCGGCCTGTTCCTCGGTCAATCCGCACCAGGCCACCTGGGGATCAGTATAGACCACGGCAGGAATCGCCCTCGCGTCAAAGGCCGAGGGCCGGCCTGCAATCACCTCGGCCGCCACCTTTCCTTCCCGAAAGGCCTTGTGGGCGAGCAGAGGCTGTCCTGCAACATCCCCTGCCGCAAAGATGTGTTCATCATCGGTTCGCTGTTGTTCATCGGTTTTAATATACCCGCGGTCATCCATCTGCACCTTTGTATTTTCGAGCCCCAGATCTCCGGTATTGGGTTCCCGGCCCACGGCGATCATGACACGGCTGAAGCTCTGCTTCTGTTTTTCAACCTCTCCTTCAAGCGTCACATCCACGCTGTCCTTCTTTTCCTTTATCGAGGTCAGTTGAGTATTGAAGTGAATTGCCTCAAAGGACTCTTTGATTTTCCGGAAGAGCGGTTCCACCAGGTCCGGGTCCGCACCCCTGAGGAGCCTGTCTCTGTGTACCGCGATCGTCACACGGGTACCAAGGGCTGCGTATACTGTCCCCATCTCCATGGCAATATACCCGCCTCCCAGTATCAGCAGCGACTCCGGAATATCAGGCAGGTCAAGCGCCCCTTCAGAATCCATCACACGACCGCCTTTTTTGAACTCCGCATCCCTGAAAGGGCGGGGACGGGACCCGGTCGTTATAACAGCGTGTTTGTATTTTATGTGACTCACGTCAGAATCACTGACACGAACTTTACCAGGCTCTTCAAATGTGGCTCTACCTTGTATAAACTGCACCCCCCGCCGCTCGCTCAGGGTCACAAGACCCTTTGTCAGCTGGTCTATCACCTCGTCCTTCCATTCCCGCATCCTGTCCGGATCGATCACTGGTTTCTCAAAGGATATTCCCATTTTTTTTGATCTGCCGGCATCATGGATCAGGTCGGCAATATGCAGAAGTGTCTTGGAAGGGATGCATCCCCTGTAAAGACACTCTCCACCCGGCCTTTCCGCAGTGTCCACAATGGTGACGTCCAGGCCCAGATCCGCCGCCCTGAAAGCAGCCGCATATCCGCCGGGTCCCCCGCCTATGACCAGCACTTCGGTTTCCTCTTCCAGTTCTCCCATGACCATAACCTGTCTCCTTTTTTACATCATTATCAGCATTTCTTCCGGATCCTGCATGACCTGTTTAAAGGTCTGCATAAAGCCAAGGGCATCGGCCCCGTCCAGAATACGGTGGTCAATGCAGAGCACGAAGGGGAGGATGAGCCTGGGCACTATATCATACCGATCCTTTGCCTTTTCCATGACCACTGGCTGCATTCCGGCAGAGCCCATTCCAAGTATGGCGACCTGGGGATAGTTGATAACCGGCGAGAACCTGCTGCCGCCCATGGGGCCGACATTTGTAATGGTAAATGATCCTCCCTGCATTTCCTCCAGCGTTACATTTCTGTTTCGCGTTCTTTCCACCAGACCTTTGAGCTCGATAGAAAGATCAATGATGCTCTTCCGGTCCACATCCCGTAAAACCGGTACAATGAGGCCGTCATCAGTGGCAACGGCCACCCCGATATGGTAATAGTGTTTCCTGATGATCTCTCCCTTTTCCATATCCAGGCTGGCATTGAAATTCGGATGGACCTTCAGTGCGCTTACTGCCGCCTTCAGTGCAAACACCGTCAGAGTCAGTTTGCCGCCTTTTTCTTCAACTTCAGTCCTGTGCTTCTGCCGGAGGGTTTCCAGCCGGGTAAGATCCACATCGCTATAATTGGCAACGTGGGGGATCTGGGACCATGCAAGGGCCATCTGTCTTGCGGTTGCCCTGCGGATCGGTTTGACAGGAATCTTTTCTGTCTCACCCCATTTTTCAAAATCCGGAAGTTCAGGGCCCGGAACAGTAATGGGCCTTGCAGGAGCAGATTTTTCCTTTTCTCCGGCTGTTTCTTTTACTGCAGGATATTCCTTCCCGCCCTTTTCGCTGAATGTTTTGACATCCTCGGCAGTAACCAGACCCATGGGTCCGCTGGGCGTGACCCGGTACAGATCCACTCCCAGTTCACGGGCCAGCCGCCTGGTTGCTGGGGATGCCGGAACCGGTCCCTTTTTTTCCTGTTCAACATTTTTATCCTTTACCTGTTCTTCCTTGCCTGTCTTTTCTTTTTTTTCAGTTTCGTGTTGAGAAAGCTCTTTCCTGATTTCTCTTTCCTCTACTTCCTGCGGCTCATCTTTTTTTTCTTTTTCACTGTCACCGGCGGCGGCCTGTTTTTTCTCAGGCTTTTCTTCCTCCTTCCCCTCTTCATCGCCGCTGAATGTGACCAGTACATCTCCTACCTGGACCACATCCCCGGGTTTTACAAGGACCTCCTTGATAGCACCGGTAAAAGGGGAGGGCACCTCAACAGCTGCCTTGTCGGTTTCAATCTCCAGCAGGATATCTCCTTCCTTTACTTCATCCCCGGCCGATACCTCGACACTGAGAATCTCTCCTTCATGAATTCCTTCTCCCAGATCAGGGAGCTTAAACGATCTGGCCATACTGTTTCCTCCGTTATGAACTCAGTGATTTTCTTGCAGCCTTCAGGATGCGCTGAACGTCCGGTATATAGGCCCTTTCCCGGCTGAAATAAGGCATCGGGATATCGAAACCGGTTACCCTTTCAATGGGGACTTCCAGATAATAGAATGCTTTTTCCATGAGCCTGGAAACTATTTCCGCGCCGGGGCCGAAACTGCGGGGAGCCTCATGAATGACCACTGCGTGTCCTGTCCTCGTGACAGATTCCACAAAAATATCATCATCCAGCGGAGAGATGGTCAGAAGGTCGATAACATCCGACTCAACCTTATCCTCTTCCTCCAGGATTATAGCGGCCTCGAGTACAGGCCTCATCATGGCCCCGTATGATATCATTGTCAGGTCTTTACCCTCCCGGACCAGATGTGATTTTCCAAGCGGCATGGTCTCCTCCTCTTCCGGGACCTCCTCCCTGAATGCCCTGTATATCGCCTTGGGTTCAAAAAAAATCACCGGATCAGGGTCCCGGATGGCGCTCACCAGAAGGGCCCTTGCGTTCCTCGGCCCGGATGGAATTACCATTTTGAGTCCCGGGGTGTGGGCATAATATGCCTCCCGGCTTTCGGAGTGGTGCTCGAGTGCCCGGACCCCGCCACCGTAAGGCGTCCTCATCACCATGGGCACGTTAAACCTGCCCCTTGACCTCCATCGCAGGCGGGAGGCATGGGCTTCGAGCTGATGAAATCCGTAATAACTGAATCCGGAGAACTGGATTTCACATACAGGCTTAAGGCCATAAACAGCCATGCCAATGGAAACACCGATTATTGCGGATTCCGCAAGCGGGGTGTCCATTGTTCTCTCTTCACCGAATTTATCCATCAGTCCGTCGGTCAGGCGAAATACACCCCCGTCCTTTCCCACATCTTCGCCAAGCACGATCACGCTGTCATCTTTTTCCATCTCCTGTTTCATAGCCAGGTTGATGGCCTGAACCATATTCATTTTACTCATGGGCTTCCTCCCTGCCGGCTTCGCTGATTTCCTGTTCCAGTTCTTTCTTCTGGCCCTGGAGTGCAGGTGGCATCTCGGCATAAACATGTTCGAACATGACAACCGGATCCGTATATTCCTTCATCAATTTTTCAGCCCTGTCGACAGCCTTCTGGATCTCATCAGCGACCTCTTCCTCCACCTCTTTGATCCTCTTACCGGTAAGCAGTTTTTTCTTTTTCAGGTAATCCTGAAAGCGTTTCAGGGGATCCTTCTTCTCCCAGTCCTTCACTTCTTCTTCGGTTCGATATTTTTTTGGATCGTCCGCAGTGGTATGCATCATCATACGGTAGGTGACGCACTCTATCATGGTGGGCCCCTTTCCTGACCTTGCCCTTTCAACCGCCTCTTCCGCGGCTGCATATACCGCCAGTATGTCGTTTCCATCAACCTGTATGCCGGAAAAACCATATGCGAGCGCCTTCTGTGCAAGGGTTTTGGAATGACTCTGTCTGGACCTGGGCACGGAAATGGCCCATTGATTATTCTGACAGACAAAAACGACAGGGACCTGGTGTACACCCGCAAAATTCATGGCCTCATGAAAATCACCCTCGGAGGTAGCCCCGTCTCCGAAAAAGGTCATCGCCACATCCTTTTTCTTACGGTATCTGGCGGCCCAGGCGAGCCCCACGGCGTGGAGGATCTGTGACCCTACAGGAACTGCCACGGGCAGATCATTGTGTTCCTTTTCATCCGGGTCACCTTCGTTGAAGCCTGCATAATTCAGCATAACACTTACCATGCTCTTGCCCCGCCACAGTTCCGCACCCATCTCGCGAAAGGCGGGGGCCATCCAGTCGGTATCCTTCAAAACGGCAACCGCCCCCAGCTGAGAAGCTTCCTGGCCTTTGATCGGTGCGAAGGTCCCCATGCGGCCCTGGCGCTGCAGGTTCAGCATGCGTTCATCAAACCGTCTTGCAGAAAGCATGGTCCTGTAAAGTTTCAGGTTGAGTTCATCCGGGATTTTTGGTTCGAGCTCTTTATCCAGTTTCCCTTTTTCGTCAAGGATCGACAGGTACTCAAGCTTTTCCGAGATACTGATCTTTTTTCTTGGCATACAGGAACTCCTCCAGAATATCTGATATTACTGTTAAACTGTTAAGCGGCGCCGGCCTGTAACAGTTTTCAATTAAAAAATTCTACTTATTATACAGGTAAAGAAAGTGAGATTAAGTAGGGTCAATATTGTATTTTGAAATCAGGGCACCGGTATTTTATTCTCCCTCGCCGGAATGCCCCCATTACCTGCGGTAAGGAGCTTCGTTTTCTGAAAAAAACTGGAAACAGGCCGGCGTACCATTCAGGAACAGCGAATTACCGCCCTTTACGTCTTTTTGCAGATACATCCCGTGTTCAGTTAACCGGGTGCCGCCTGGAGAACTATTTTACCCTTTGTATGCCCGGTCTGACTCATATTTTGAGCATCGGCCGCCTTCTCCAAGGGAAATATATTATTAACAGCGGGTTTCACATGTCCGGTGTCTATAAGTTCTGCGATTTGTGAAAGCTGGCCCTGGTCAGGGCGCACCATCACCCCTTTGCCCCGAAGGTCCTTTTCACCGGCATTTTTCGGGTAGGAGATTCCAAGAGTAGCCACGAGAATTCCTCCCTTTCGAAGGACTTTCCAGGAACGCTCCTGGGTTTCTCCACCGATGGGATCCAGTACAACATCAATATCATGCACAATCTTTTCGAATTGTCTTTTTTTATAATCGATCACCTGGTCTGCTCCCAGCCCCAGCACAAAATCGGCATTTTCGGCGGAGGCTGTGCCTATTACCCTGGCTTTCTTCCATTTGGCAAACTGGACTGCGAAATGTCCTACTCCCCCTGCCGCGGCGTGGATCAGTATGGTTTGGCCCGGTTTAAGCTCAGCCAGATCGAACAGTAACTGCCATGCAGTCAGTGCAGCCAGGGGAACGGCGCCGGCATTTACACCGTCCATGGTTTTCGGTTTCAGGGCGAGATGGAAGCTCTCCGTGGCTACATAATCCGCGTAGGCCCCGTTGCGCCTGAAGTCAAGCATACCGTATACGGCATCACCTTTCCTGAAGTCTGTTACGTCGGAAGCAGTGTCTTCAACAACTCCCGATACATCCCATCCGGGGATCAAAGGCAGTTGGTGGGCAAGCCAATCCTTCGTATGCCCCTCACGCACCTTCCAGTCCAGCGGGTTTACACCTGCTCCGCTGACTTTAACAAGCACTTCTCCCGTACCGATTTGAGGCAGGGGCACGTTTTCCATGACAAGGACTTCGGGACCGCCATATGCATGGAACCTGATCGCCTTCATATCTGCCATGACTTTTCTCCTTAAAGGTTTTCTGATATCCCCAATTTTCAAATGAAATCACGGAAAGGTAAATGGGGTAAATCACTTATTCTGAAGATTTCCCGAAATAAAATACTGGCTGAACCCCATACATAATTATCCCATACTGGTTTAGAATTATAAATCTGTGGTAACAGGTTTTTGGACAGGAGTTCTGTTGGATATCTTTTAAAAATTAAGGAGTGATTATGCATGATTCTTCGGATCTTAAAGATCGTGCCGCCGGGGCCATAATGGGCGCGTTTATCGGTGACGCCCTGGGAGTCGGTCCGCACTGGTATTATGATCTCAATGAACTTCGCAGGGATTTTGGAGAATGGATAGACGGGTATACAGCCCCTAAACCAGGACGATACCATGAAGGCCTTAAGGCAGGACAGCTTTCTCAGGCAGGGTTTATTCTTCTGCTTATGCTCCGTTCACTTGTCGAGAGCGGGGAATACAATGAAGAGGATTTTTGCAGCCGGATGGATAAGGACCTCTTCCCGCTGCTGGATGGTACGCCTGTAAACGGACCTGGCAATTATACCAGCCAGTCTATTCGTGAAGCATGGCGCAGACGTGTTGAGCAGAAATTGCCGTGGGGGCAGACCGGCGGGAATGCAGATACCACAGAGGCCATTGAAAGAACCCTCGCTATAGCAGTACGATATGCATTAAAGCCTGCCGGACTTGCCAGGGCGATTACAGGCAATACAGTGCTTACACAGGTTGATAACACTGTTGTATCCATGACTGTTGCATTTGGCGCTGTGCTGGGGCTCCTTGTCAGCGGGAATAAACTGGATCAAGGAATATCCGGAAAACTTATGAAGCTGGTAAAAAGCGGGGATCTGCCTTTTCATTCGGTGGTCCGTGATAATATGCCGCCGCGCAGGGGTGATCCTGATCCGCCGCGTGCAGGACGTTTTGCGTCACCGGATGCCCTGCTTACTCCTTCCTATATGGCCAGGGCTGCCAGTGATCCTGATATCTGCATCGAGCCTGCCTGGAAGGTGTCAATAGTTTATGGTATGCCCTGCGCTATTTACCATCAGCTTCCAGCTGCCTACTATCTCTCCACCCGGTTTCATAATGATTTTGAGTCTGCAGTCCTCCATGCCATCAATGGCGGCGGCCAGAATCAGGTCAGGGCCATACTGAGCGGATCTCTCACTGGTGCACAGGTTGGTTTGAGCAATATTCCGAAACGGTTCATTGAAGGACTGGAACAGGCTGATGAAATTCAGGCACTGGCTGAAAGGCTGGCGTCTCAGATGGAAAATGATTCATAGAAAAAGGGGACTGGAAAGGGAAAAAGATTGAAACGTGAACTCTCAGAAAGCATTTTATGGATAGACCAATTGAACAGAAAGAACGTATTCAACCTCCCGGTGAAGAGGTGGCGAACAGCGTCAGCCACGGAACAGGCTTTATCGCTGACAACTTAATCATCGGTTTTATTTCCCTGGTCGTCTTCCATACCTTTCCTGTAGCCCTCTACAAATTCGGATTTTGCCTGAGAAAGGCTTGCCTTGAGTATCCCCCAGGAGTTCTCAAGTCCCTGTTTCAGGTCCTCCCAGGTATCTTCACCGGAATGCAGGATTGTATCTATCTTATCTTCCAGATCCTTTCTTTTTTTTCTGAGATCATCCAGCTTTTTATTGTATTCAACCCTTGCATCCTCATCCGCCCTGTGGGCCTTTGCCGCCAGCCTTTCTATCTCGGCATCCCATTCATGCAGCAGGGCTTTTAGTCCCTGCACATAGGCCTCTCTTGATTTACTCATTTTATATAACCCCCTTCTCAAATGGCATCTTCACATTTTCATTTTTCCTTTTCAGGCATCCATACATCTGAAGGAGACCTGGAAAGACCTTCCTCATCAGGATCATCTTCTCCTTCACCCTGGAAAAGGGTTTCCTTATCCTCTCTTTCCACGGTGTATCTGCCAGGATTACGATCCTCACGCGCAAATAACAGCGGTGCAGCTACAAGGTGATCCTCTATTTTTTCCACATCCATGTTATTTCCCAGAATGTCCATCAGGATTTGTCTTTCAAACTCACAAGGAAATACTACCTCCCGTCCCTGATCCGTTAAATAGAGTCGATAATGTATCTAAAAGATATTTATCCTGTATTCTCAAAGTTTTCATTCCTCTTGACAGAACCACAAAGTGGTTCTATCTTTAAGCTTTCAAATTGAGATAGAGAATTTAAGTCATGAGTGAATCGGATTATTATGAAATCCTGCAGGTTACTGAAAATGCCGATCAACAGCAGGTCAAAGAGTCTTACCGCAAGCTTGCCTTCCAGTACCATCCTGACCGCAACCAGGATCCGGAAAGCAGTATAAAAATGAAGGCTATAAACGAGGCCTATGCTGTTCTCTCCAATCCTGAGAAGCGGCGGGATTATGATATCATGAAAAGCCGGTACGGATCGGCCGCTCAGAGTCACTTCAAAAATACGTATACAGAGGAGGATATATTCAGAGGCTCGGATATAAATCGAGTCTTTGAAGAGATGGCTAAAACATTCGGCTTCAGAAGTTTTAACGACATCTTCAGGGTGGCAGATGGTCAGGGCTATCGGAGTTTTGAATCTCGCAGGCCCGGTTTTGTTTCCCGTGGTTATGTGTTTACCGGCCGGCCGAGCGGTCAAAGACAGGGCAGACAGCAAAAACCAGGTAAGGTGCTGCGCTATATCCTGAAAAATATAACCGGAATAGATTTGCCTGAAGATGGAGCGGATATCCATGAAAAGATCGGGTTGAGTCCTCTGGAGGCGCGGAAGGGGGGGCAGCATCCTTATGTACTAAAAAAGAGGTCTGCAAGGCTGCTGGTAAACATCCCGCCCGGGGTACGTGAAGGACAGTCAATCCGGCTTGCCGGGATGGGAGAAGAGGGAAAAGGGGGCGGGAAAAAAGGAGACCTCTATCTCAGAGTAAAGATAAATAAACCGTTAATGGATAAATTGAAGATCCTGCTTTCTAACCTCAAACTGGCTTGGAGATCCAGGTCTATTATACTATAATCAGGATTATAGATGGATGGGAGAATCAGGGAATTAAGGGGAATCATAGTTGAAAAGTTACAAAGTTATTATCGCTGAAGACAATACCCTTCTAAGAGATCAACTCAAATCAATACTTTCGGCAGAGGCCGATATCGAAGTGGTGGATGACGTAGGAGATGGTGTCGAGGCTGTTCAAAGTGCCGCAAAATATAAACCCGATCTAATGCTGATGGATCTCTCCATGCCGAAAATGAACGGAATAGAAGCCATTCGTGAGATCAGGAAGTCAGATCCCGATGTAAAATTCCTCGTGCTCACAATGCATAACTCTGATGAGTATGCAACTGAAGCCATAAAAGCCGGAGCGAATGGTTACGTCCTCAAAAATGTGTTGAGCTCCGAATTTAAAGTGGCAGTCAAAAATGTTCTTGATGGAAAATATTATTTCGTCAGGTCAGGTGGGCTGGATTAGAAATAAGAGTATTCCTATTCCAGAAAGTAGACGCCGTAGGGGTTCACGCTGCCTTCAAACGGAATGTTTCGCATATAATCCTGTTTCCCTTTATATTCCGGCAGGGAAACGGTTTCATCACTCACGTTTACGACTACAAGGGAGCTTTTTTTCTCTAACTTTCTTTCCATGATAAAAAGCCGTTTATCCGAATCAAGGACATCCCGTTCAATAGCATGGTGAAAGGCAGGAATCTTTTTACGAACTTCAATCAGGTCAATCAATTTTGATACCACCTGACCCCTCAAGGCCTCGGGATCGGAAAGCTCACGGGAGAGCGCTTTAAAATTAAGCCTCTCTCTGTTAATCATCCTTTTTACGCCTGTCTCCTCCAGGCCTTTCAGGTTGTTTCTTGAACCGAGCAGGCAATGAATATAAATCCCAGGAACCCCTTTATCTAGCAGGACAATAGCACAGGCAGCCAGATATCGTTTTATATCCTTTTCCATGTCCGGCAGGTGTGGGTCATTGATAGCGTCGTAAGACGTAGTGTTCAATTCATATGGCGTGTGTGACTCGTTGACCGACCTGTAGGATATTTCCCCTCCATGGGTCTTGATAGTTTCAATCAGCTTTTTAAAACGGTGAGACGGCAGAAGTTCCTTTGCGCTCAGCAGTCCGATACCATCATGGGTTGTGAGGAAATTCATGAAAACCAGATCCTGCCTGATGTGTGCTGTTTCGGTCCGCAGAATGGATGTATCTTTATAATTGAAACTGTCTATGACCAACGGGGGCAGCGCAAAATGGTAGGCCATGTTTGCTTCATGCCTTGCTTCGAGATAGGAAACATTGTCGCTGAAAGGAAAATTGACCTCAGTGAGAATGATTGCATATGGGGCCGCATATTCCGCTACAGTTCTCAAAAATTTTACTATTTCATGGGTCTGGTGCAGGTTTACACAATTGGTTCCAGGTTCTTTCCAGACATAGGCTATGGCATCAAGGCGGACGAATTCTATGCCGTGGGAGAGATAGAGCATGAACACCCTGAGGATCTCTATTAAAACCTCCGGGTTGTGAAAATTGAGATCAATCTGGTCATCGCTAAAGGTAGTCCAGACATACTTTTGACCCATGGCCGTATCAAAACTTGTAAGCAAAGGAGCCTCCCGGGGTCTGAATACCTTCGACACATCGACGGGCCTGTCAAATGATATGAAATAGTCCTGATATTGCGCATCGCCGGCCAGAAATCCCCTGAACCATGCGGAACGGCTCGAAACATGATTGAGGACCAGATCAGCCATCACACGATAATCTTTTGCTATCGCCTCTATATCATCCCAGTTGCCGAGCCGGGGCTCCACACTGCCATAATCAACAACGGCGAAACCGCCGTCCGAGCTGCTGGTAAAAAACGGAAGAATGTGCACTGCGGTAAAAGATGACTTGACATGGGCTTTTAAAAATTTATGAAGTGTCCGAAGGGGCTTTTCTCCGGCTTCCAGAAAGGTATCCCCATAGGTCATCAATATGGCGTCTTCTTCACTCAGCGAGACTTCATCCCTGTATTTTCTTCTTTTTTCCAGAATGACCTTCCCGGACTGATAGGGCAGAACCGTATCACAGACACGTTTTATAAGATTATTAACGTTTTCATCCGGGTAAAGTACTTTCAGGATCTCTTTTATCCGATTTTTAAAAGTTATTTTTTCCATTTGTAACAGTTTAGCAGCTATTAAGGGTCATATAAAAGTAAAACATTTGGGGCGGATCAAATCAAGAGAAATTGTAATCAAAGTATTCCGGAAAGATCTCCGGGTCAGGCACTGACATTGAAACGTTAAAGGAGGAAAAAGAAAAGGTGCTCATCTGACTCAATGAGCACCTGCTATTTGATTTATTGACACACTAAATAATAATAATTTAGTGAACAACTATTTTTTTAGGTAGACTTGACTCAGCCTTGGGAAGAACGATTCTCAGTATGCCGTCTTTATAGGTAGCGTCGATCTTATCTTCATCGATTACTCCTGCCAGCATAAAGTCTCTCTCAAATGATCCTCCAAACCTTTCTGAACGTACACAGCCTTCGCCTTCTTCAGTATCAATCAGTTTTTCACCCTTAACTGTAAGATGTCTGTCCTTGTAAGAAATATCCGTATTTTTCATATCAATTCCGGGAAGCTCCATTGTTATCATATAGTGCTTATCGGTTTCTGTAATATTTGATGAAGGTACCCAGCTCTCACATTCCATATCATACACCGGCAGATCATCCCAGGTGTCAAAAAAACCTCCCCATGGCCTGGTCATTAAACCTAATCTGGGAATACTCAGTTCGAACATAATAATTCACCTGCCTTTCTTGCGGTATTGCTTACTAAAGCCGCTTTCTTTTTATATCAAAACTAAACATTTTTCCGGTTTAATCAAGATGTCCTGGAAACGTATTATTAATAAATTCTTCAGGTATTGATATTTCTCCACGTTAGAAATACTGTCATCCATGCATTTTCGAGCAATAAATACTACATCTTCCAGTTAGTATTAATAGTACACTGCGTTCCGGTAGTTAAAAATACAGGGCAGACCCCATTCCCTGATCATGATAAATATCGTAAAATATAAACGTGGCTATTTACGAAATGAAAAAATTACGAGACCAGCGCTTTATCTTTGCGGATCGTCGGGAGGCAGGCCTGATGCTTGCCTCTTTTATCCGTTCGATATGCGGAACAATTAAAGAAGGAATAATTCTGGCAATACCCTCCGGAGGGGTCCCGGTAGGAATTGCAGTAAGTGAAAAACTGGATTTTCCCCTTGAGCTGGCTATTGTAAGAAAACTGCAGATACCTGGCAATCCTGAAGCAGGTTTCGGCGCGATGACCATGAGTGGGAGTGTATTTTTCAATAACCCTCTTTTAAAAGAGATTAACCTGAGCAGTTCACAGATTGAAGAAGAAAAAAAGCGGGTCGGCGAGGAATTGTCAGTGCGTAACACTCTTTTCCGTAAAGGTCGCCCATTCCCCGCGCTCAAGGGAAAGAGTGTCATTATTGTGGACGACGGTATAGCCTCCGGTTATACCATGCTGGCATCCGTTCATATGGCAAAAAAACAATCTGCGTTGAAGACAACAGTGGCAGTACCTACTGCGCCGATGAGATCAATCGAAAAATTAGAAGCAGAAGCGGATGCAATCTTTTGTCTTAATATACGTACATCTCCATATTTCGCTGTTGCCGAGGCATACCGGCAGTGGTACGACCTGAGCTCGGAAGCAGTTTTAGCGCTGATTGAGGATTCGACCCGGTTGAGCCGGGGATCTGGCGCAAAATGAAAATAAGAAAAGACATGACAGTATCTTGAGAACAGAGAGGGATGATAATGACAAGACGCATCAGCCTGGATGTTAATGATTGCCCGATTGATATGGATTATTTCGTACAGGGATTTGTGGATCATACTGTTTACGGGATGATTTCCAGCCTTGAAGAAGTCGGGGAGATTAATATTATAGAAATCAATGTTGATGGGGATTCAATTGAAATATCTGTAAATTGCAATCCGCTTCCACTTAATAATTTTGTCGCGTCCATCATGAAAAGTTCTTTAAAAGGAATGGTTTCACCCCTGAAGGGTGCGGAAAATACAGAGAAAATTCATATCGTAGTCCAGAGGTAATGGGCGGCTTTATTAAGGAGCAATGTATCATGTCAAAAACAGTAATAATTGACAGAGATGAATGTATAGGATGTGAGAGCTGTGTGGAAATCTGCCCCGAAGTATTTGGATTTGACGAACAAGATGAAAAAGCCTTTGTCATAATCCCAGCAGGGGGTGATGAGGAATGCATTGAAGAGGCAATCTCCAGCTGTCCTGTGGAGTGCATTTCCTGGGAGACTTGATCATCCATTTAACCTGTTTTCACCTGAACGGAGTATGCTTTTGTTATGGGTAACCGGACGGGAGCGCGATCAAAACAAAAACATTTACTTATTAAGAGGAGGAATCAACATGAGCGGAAGTACATACAAAATAATAGAACTGGTTGGTACAAGCGACAAATCCTGGGAAGAAGCCGCCAAATCAGCGGTTGAAACAGCAGGATCAAGTCTCAAAGACCTGCGTGTCGCAGAAATTACAAAACTCGACATGTCAATTGAAAACGGGAAAATAAAGAACTATAGAGCCCGTGTAAGTGTTTCATTTAAATATGTGAAGGAGTAGCGTAAATCCGGCATAAATGCGGACGAATGAATATCCGGCGATATATTGGTCAAGAGGAGTTGAATATGCCTCTTTTTGAATATGAATAAAAATTGCGGAAACAGGTTTGAGAAGCTGGTGCTTCATGAATCGGCCAAGGTTATGCGCCCTTATTTTACCGGATGCTGAAACATGATTTCTCTTATTATATCCCTTATAAACTGACGCGCCTGGACAGCTTCCTGCAGAATCGCTTCCATTGTTATACCCCGATCGCCGGACAATTCCATAATAAATGTGCCCTGGAAAGATGCTTCCATCAATTGCTTTATCAGCCTGGGCCAGTTGACAGCACCTTTTCCCGGAGGCAGATGGTCGTCATAGCTTCCTTTATTATCTGCCGCATGCAGCATTTTCAAATGACCGGATAATTTATGAACAACCGTATCGAGGTCCCCAGAAAGGTTTGCATGCCCGGTATCCAGGCATATGCCAAGATTATGCTGGTCAACAGCGCCCATGATCCATAAAAGGTCACTCGTGCGCCCGAACAGCAGGTGCGGCAGCATATTCTCCAGTATCAAATTCAGGTTATTCATTCGGCAGAACTCGGAAACCTTGTTCAATACCTCCACAGCGTTGTTCAGCCGCCTAAGATGTTCTTCGAGCGGAGGTCTGGCTTCCTTTTCAGGTCCAGGATGGATCACAAAATTTGAAACATTCAAATGAGCCGCAGCATTGACTGCCGTAAGGATTTCATTCAATGAATGATCACGCTGGTCCTGGTCCGGCGATGTGATATCTATATCTTCAGCAAAAGGGGCATGAAATGAAAATGGTTCCAGGCCGAGTTCTCTGATTCGCTGCGACGCCTCGTTTACTGCTTCAGGTTCATGATAATCCAGGTGCAGAGGATAGGAACAGATTTCAATGACAGATATTCCGCTGTCCCTGATGGTTTCAAGCACGTCAAGTATTTTCTCCCGGTAAAAACAGCCTGTTGAAAGGCCTACTTGCCAATCGCCCATGTTTTCTCCTTTCCAGTAATGAATTTCGAAATTCATCCAGTCGGCATGACTCTTCAGTACCGATACACAAGCCCTTTTCCCTGGTTGAAACGCAGTTAAAATCGGTCAGATCGTCCCGCCCGGTAACAAATGGCCCGGTAAATATGCGGGTATAAAAATCCGCCCTCAAACCCGCATCATAGACATACCAGTATGCCCCCCATCCATAGTCCCGCTCATACTTGGAACGGATAAGTCCTGCAATATGCCGTGGATGCCAGCCCAGGGATAATATGCTTTTTACCACCATTTCAATTTCTGCGGGTCTTAAAAGCAGATCATTCGGATCTTTTAAAATACGCCCGATACACGGGGGCAGTATTTCTACCGGGGTCAGATCGTAGGTTTTATACCAGACATCCGGCGTATCATGGTGCTGTGAGTAAAACCAGTCATGAAACCTGCGCACATCGGATTTTTTGTAGGCAGCAACAAGCCTTTCCATGCCTTTGGCCTGCCTGGGAATCTTTGTTGATACCCCTTTTACCAGTTCCTCGATTTTGTGCTGATCCTTCATCACTTCAATCGCCTGAAAGATGTCCATTTCATGTACCGGAATAATAAACTGAAAAGGTATCCTGTCAGCTACGGATTGATGCAGGCGATTTTCTTTTGCCCATGGTTTGAGATAAGCACTAAAGGGCACTCGAATAGCCCGTGTGTGCAACGGGTCACCGTATTCCGAGATATCAAGCGAGACAATCTCCCGGCCGCGCCTTCCGGGGCCAACGGTCACAGCAGTTAATTTTACAGGTGTATCACATACCGGTGACGCCTCTTCCCTGATCCGGCAGACCAGATACTCAATGATCAGACCAAGTCCCGAAAAGGCCGCACCCAGTTCGGGTGAGACTGAATCACCCAGAGGAGAAAAACGGTGACTGTAAATATCCTCCAGATGATGTGACAGGTGTCCCAGTAATGAAATCTTTTGGAATACTGGAGAGCTACGAGATATCCTCCATATAAAATGGTGACCCCGCCCTGAGATCAGATGAAGCGTCTTCAGGCCGTATCCGGATAAAATTTTCTCGATCGTTCGCACAACAGGTTCCTGGAGCTTAAAGCTTCGTTCAAGATCAAGGTATGGTTCGGCAGGAAAATCAAAATTTACATATTCGATATCCAGATCGGCAATGAGCGATTCCCGGTCCCAGATGGATCGGCATATATCGAATCCATTATCAAGATAGTAATCCAGTTCACCGGGCGGTTTCATATCTATCCTGACAAAAGAGTCGTCATCACACCGGGACACATAGATCGCAGTGACATCTTCCAGTGACGTTCCGCCAAGATATTCGATCATTCTTTTTCTGACGACGCTGTTACCATAGGGTATGTAATGCATTTAATCTCCCGGGGAATACGCTTCTCAATTATAGAGGAGTTCCTGTTCCTTCGTCTCCTGTATATTATCAGTCCAAGGTCAGTTACCAGTTTATCAGGAAAGTTTATGGCTCACTATAGGGTATTAAAGGTATATTGCAGTCTTTGGAACAGAACATCTGAACATCCATCTATTACAGGTGAAAAAACAGCCGGTATATTACAGGGCCGTCAGGTAAGGTTTTACCGGTTGAAAATACATAGTACACCCCATTGAAACATTTCTGTTGTTATTCATAATATCAGGATAAAGTCCGAACGCGGCAATCGGTCATATCAGTATTAACATTAACCGAAATACATTTAAAACCGGGACAATAAAAAAAGGATATTGCCCCCATTAATGGAAGATAAAAAAGGAGAGGAAAATGCCACAAAATATGAGCACTCCCGCCCACTGCCCCGGATTCCAGGCGTTGAGGAATCTGAGTGCCTTCACGTGCAGATGTCCCGAATGCGGAAAGGAAATAGAAATTTTTTCAGATGAATTCAATCGACCCCATACCTGCTCAGGGTGTGGAAATCCGATTGATTTCAGCCGGTGCAGTATTGAATCGACCGCCGGTGATATTTCCCCGCGTTGACTCAGTAAATTCAAATGTGTTAAAAAGCCTGAGCTCCAAAATTTGCAGGTCTATTCTGATTGAATCCAGGGAGGATGAAGCTGGTTATGGAAAACTATGATATCATAATTCTGGGAAGCGGTCCCGCAGGTCTCCAGGCTACAATCCACGCCGCGAGAAGAAAGGCTTCTGTTCTTGTAGCCGGTAAAATCAGGAAGAGCAGTGCGTACAATGCCCGTATTGAGAACTTCTGCTGCATTGATGGTACTTCAGGAGAGCAGATGCTGGAGTCGGGCCGGCAGACGGCAAAAGATGCCGGCGCCGGATTTCTGGATGACGATATTATAGGTATCGATAAAAATGGAGATCTCTTTGAAATCAGAACGGAAAGCGAAAAGGCGATAACTGCCCGTGCCCTTGTATTTGCAATGGGCATATCCCATGAAAAATTGAATGTAAAAGGAGAAAAAGAACTCCTTGGAAAGGGAATAAGCTATTGTGTGGATTGTGATGCCGGATTTTTCAGAGGTGAAACAGTCGCGGTTGTGGGCGGAGGAAGTGCCGCCGTCTATGGTGCATTGACG
The DNA here is from genome assembly GCA_963815145.1 of uncultured delta proteobacterium. Lineage (GTDB taxonomy): Bacteria > Desulfobacterota > DSM-4660 > Desulfatiglandales > HGW-15 > JAAZBV01. Next base: position 30,044 of record CAWFFS010000009.1, on the reverse strand, counting down.
CTTCTGTTTTACGCAAAGGAGGTACACCTGATCTGTGAAAAGGTGGAAGTTGCTGAACTGCCTTCAAAAAAGCTAATGGACAGCGCTATTATAGTGCACGAAGGCCGCAGGGTGTCCCAAATTAATGGAGAAAAAGCTGTACAGTCACTGGTGCTTGATGACGGGAGCGAAATAGCCGCGACCGGCGTCTTTATCGAACTTGGGGCCAGGGGGATCACAGAGCTCGCCGGAGGATTAGGTATCGAGTTTGACAAGGAAACAATGCGGTACATACAAACCAACAAAAAACAGGAGACAAATATACCCGGTATATACGCGGCCGGAGATATATGCGGACCGCCCTGGCAGGTGGCAAAGGCAGTGGGCGAAGGCTGTATTGCAGGCATGGAAGCAGCCGCATGGATCAAAAGTAACAGGTAGCAGTCTTGAATCATTACTGCTGTAAAAGTGCCTTTGACCAGTTCCTTCGGCTGTTTCCTGCACCGGGGTTACCGATATCTATAAGCGAATGATCCGTCACGTTGAGAATCAGCTCAAAGATAAAATCATCAAGGATATCCTTTTCCCATCCAAGATTCTCCAGGCGAAGGTTTATGTCTTCAAGAGGGATGCCGCTTCTGTCCCGGACTATGTTCAGCATATCCCTGACAAGATAAGGCACATGCAAAGGAATTATCCCCTTTTCTGACAAACGGGAAAGCAGGGTATCAAGAATTTTGTCCATAATGGCTCCTTTATTCCGATTAAAGGACTGCTCTTAGATAAACTGACCCCGGTTTTTTCCGGTAAAACTTACTTTAGAGGCTATTCCTGTCCGGGGAGGAAAATTGTTCTGAAAAACGAGTTTTCCAAAATAATATATCTTATCAAGCCCGTTTGTATTGATAAATATTCTATTCACTCCTGAACAACAGGTATTTAAACAGACCAGCAACTGCATTGCTGAACTCCCGTCGAAATCTCCCCTTATATCGATATGGAGATCCCTCCCTTTTCGGATTTTATCGATAATAAAATTTGAACCCATACATCACTACCCTGATCATTCAGTTTAAAATACTTCTACTGATAGTCTTTTAATCTTTTGCCTGTAATTCTCAAGTGAAGAAGCAATGCTGTTTTTCAGATGATCCAGATCCATCGTTCTTACAACATAAAAATCAGCGGCAATTGCTTTCATATCCTCCCTGAATGTGTCATAGGCGCTGCATATACCGACGGGTAAATCTTCAAACCTGTTCTTGATATCCTGCAGAAGGTCAAGCCCGTTATGATCCTTCAGCTTTATGTCAAGCACGACGAGATCAGGTTTCTCTTTTTCGATTTTATCAATAATCCTGAAACCTGAGAATGTGGTAACAACATCATATCCTTCATCCTTCAACTCTTCGGAATATAAGAAACGAATATATTCTTCATCGTCCACAATCATTATTTTGTATTTCATTTTCCCTCACATCAGGTTTTCTTGCCTGTCGAGACAGCGATCTCGATTTCCTTATCTCCATTACTACCGCAGTACATCTCGATAAGGGAATGCATACTGAACAGCAGATTGGAATAACTGTCGGGCTTTGTGATAAAGCAATCTGCACCCATCTCAACACTGCGCAGCCTGTCTTGTTCAGCATTCGAGGTCGTCCAGATTATTGTAGGGATTTTGCACAGGCTCGGAGAATTCTTTATTTCCTTAAGTGTTTCCCATCCGTCCTTTACAGGCATATTCAAATCAAGAATTATAAAATCGGGAATCAGAAAATAATGGTGGTCTTGAGAAGCTTCGGATTGATTCAGGTAATCCAGCGCCTCCATACCATCCTGCGCAAACCTGATATTTTTTGAAAATCCGAGATCTTCAAATGCCTTTTGCGCAAGGAATCTGTCATCAGAATCATCATCAGCTATTAATACGGTGAAAACATTGCTGGCCGAATCCATCATCTGCCCCTTTTTAAATATTTTTCCGTTCAAGAACTTCTTCAATCTTGTTTTTGATATTGTCTGTGCGGAAGTTTTTAATGACAAAGCCGTCGGCTTCCTCAAGACGGATATCCGTCAAAAAATTTCTGTAGGCACTGACTATAATAACCGGCATATCAGGATATTCCATTTTAATATTGTGCAGCATGTCCCAGTCCTCAATGCCATTGAAATAAAGATCAAAAAGGACAATGTCCGGCCTGTGTGAAGAGAGTTCATCCATTGCTGAACGGGTATCACTGAAGCATGATATGGAGTGCCCATCCCGGGACAGGCCTTCTGATATCAGAGAACTCATATATGGCTTATCGTCTATAATCATTATGTTCACCATGATTCTGCTCCTGTTTTTATCCGCTGAGGGTGAACGGATAAATCGAATCGCATAGCTGCTTCGAAGGCATATAGTGAAAAGGCCTGATTCGCCTTTTAATCGCGGAAGGATTATCTGTTCCAGTTCTTGATTCGTGACTCTAAGATATATTAAGGCGAGAGGCCTGTAAATCGGGAGAACACTTATTTTTAATAGGTTATTTCCTGTTTTTCCACGGTGGAACAATAATGTGGGAAGACGGAGTCTGTGACAAGATATGGATATAATATGACATTGTCATACTATATTATGTGTATTTAAAATCCATTTATTAGAAATATCTAAGAAATATCCTAGAGACTGATAAGGCCTTTTTTCGCAGCCATCTTTGTAAGCTGGGCGACGGAGGAAACACCGAGTTTATCCATGAGATTGTATTTGTGGGTTTCCACGGTCTTGGAACTTATAAAGAGGCGTTTTGCGATCTCATGAGACGTCATGCCGTCGGCCAGAAGCACAAAGATTTCCTTTTCCCGGACGGTCAGACTTTTTACACTGTCCTGAGCCGCCCTTACCGCAGAAGTATCCCCTGTTGACAGTTTCTCCATCTCCTGCCGGAGCACATCATTTACGGCATTGCTCATATAGGTCCCCCCATCTCTCACTACCTTTACCGCCCGGACAAGGTCCTGCATGGATTCCTGCTTTAACACGTAGCCGTTTATGCCTAATCGGAACAGAGCCACCACATACTCCCTGTCGGTATACATGGTGTAGATCACTATGCGGATGTTTTTATTCCATGACCTGATCTCCTGGGCAGCATCTATACCCCTCATGCGGGGCATGCCGATATCCATTAAAAGGATATCCGGATCAAGCTTTTTCACATTTTTAACCGTCTGAATGCCATCGGATGCGGTGCCAAGAATTTCAAATTCCGGTTCCCTTTCAAATGTAAGCTTTATTCCATCCAGAACTGCAGGATGATCATCGGCGATGAAGATTTTTGTTTTGCCTGTGTCTGATGATTTGGAGTTGTTATCTGTCATTCTTGCCTCTTATTTCGGGTACTATTTATGCAGTATGACTTTCGTAGGGTGGCATTTTACATGCCACCGCAAAATCATTAGCCGGTATCCGAAGAAGTCACGGGATTCGCCACTCTATCCTTAGGTGGGGCGTAAAGCCCCGCCCTACGGTAATACTTGCCGTTTTGTGTATTGCGTAGAAGGGTCGGGTTTTATACCCGGCCTTTCAGTACGCAGACAACAAATTCTGCATGCTAAAAACAAGCGATCCCGCAAAGGGATACACCCCCACAGTAGATTCAATTCCGGCTCGAACCGGATTTCCGATTATATAATTTGAAAGCTCCCTTATATCTTCCTCTTTCCTGATGAGGTGGTCGTAAAAACTCCTCTGGAGCCTGATTTCCCATCCGGATTTTCTGCAACGAGCAGCGAATCGTCCTTTGACCAATCTTACATAATCAATTATTGAACATTTTTGAGACGATTCCGCCAATATATGAATATGATCAGTCATTATACAATAGGCGTATAATTTATTTTTCTTTTCCTCGGCGGTATTTATTAATAATTTTTTAAAGCCGCCGGCATATTCCGGGTTTTTAAAACCGGGCATTCTTTTATCTGTCCCAATAATTATATGGGCAATGGTACCCGGGTTGGAATACAGTTCTTTGTTTTTTAGTCGCGGATATTTTCTTTTTCTTAGTGGCATTGCCTGCCTTTCGGTGGGGCGTAAAGCCCCACCCTACGGTGTTCGGTGGGGTGTAAAACCCCACCCTACGGTGTTCGGTGGGGTGTAAAGCCCCACCCTACGGTGTTCGGTGGGGTGTAAAACCCCACCCTACGTTTTGCCGCGCAGGAACCCCGCGATATTATTCCGATATCGTGTTTTTCGTAGGGTGGCATTTTATATGCCACCGGTGATCCTTAGGTGGGGCGTAAAACCCCACCCTACGGTATTCGGTGGGGTGTAAAACCCCACCCTACGGTTCTATTGGGTAGCGACTACTCACATCTCCCATCGCATCACCCTCATCCCACATCCCACATCGCAAATCCAATATCCCTTTACCCCATAGGTATCTCCACGATTATCTGGGTTCCCTTTCCGATCAGTGATTCTATGAAAAACGTGCCTCCGACCTGAACAGCCCTTTCATTCATGATGCTTATGCCCAGTTTTTCTCTTCCGCTTTTTTTTTTGAGGCGACATTGTAATCAAAACCCCTGCCGTCATCTTCTATGGTTAATAGTAAAGCCCCGTCCTTTCTGGTCATGTTTATAAAAAGATTATCAGCTTCCGCATGTTTGAGACAGTTTGTCACCCCCTCCTGGACGATCCGGTATACGGCCAGGTCCTTTTCTTCGCTTATATGTGCCGGGACGTCATTTTTATAGAAATGTATCTCCGGATGAGATTTTTCCATGACATTCTTTAAAATGCCCTCTATGGCAGGGACAAGGCCGAGGTCATTCAGGATATGCGGCATCAGGCCGTGGGAAAGGCCGCTGAAGTATTCCATCATTTCCCTGATCCTTTTCTGCATATTGTCTATTTCGTTAATTACGTTCGGGCCGCATCCGTCTTTGTTCTCCTTTATAAAATCCAGGTCCGTCTTTATGGTAACCAGGGCCTGTCCGACCTCATCATGCAGGGTGTAGGCCATGTTCTTGCGTTCCCTTTCCAGCATTTCAACCAGCTTTCCGGACAGGTATTTGCGCCTTTCCTGTTCCCTGAGTATCCTTTCACCCTTCAACCTCAAATCCTTTTCGAATTTTTTCCGCAGCTCAACCTCGTTTTTCAGTTCTTCATTGAGTTTCTGCAGTTCGGCGGTGCGTTCCCTGACCTTCTCTTCCAGCAGGACACGGGACTCCATGAGCTCTTCCTCTATCTGTTTCCGCCCGGTGATGTCCGCCAGGTGAAGGCGGTACTGATAAACTTTTCCGGCATCATTGAGGTCAGGCTGTATGTCCGCCCTTACCCACATGTTCCGTCCGTCTTCTCTTATCAGCCGGAGTTCCACGCTGTCCATTCTGCCTGATCTTTGAATGCTGCTGATCGTTCTGTAATAGGCGTCGTGTGACCGCTGTTCTATCAGCCTGGTAAAGGGGGTAAACTCGAGCCTGATCCTGTCAGTATTGAGCAGCTTTACCCCGGTCAGGTTGATGCGTGTAATGATGCCCGCGCTGTTAAGTGTAATATATGCGGAGGGCGCAAAATTGTAGTACAGCTCGACATACTCCTCATGTATTGCGGCAAGCTCGGACTGCGAGGTGCGGAGCTCCTCGTTCTGTATCTCAAGCTCGGCCTGATAAATCCTCAGCTCCTCGATAATCCTGGCGGCATCATCAGGCGGCAGATCGGGTCCGGCAAACCCTGCTTTGCTTACCAGTTCTACTGCCCGCGCCCTCAGTCTTACGGAGCGTTCTGATATTTTTTTACCGGAATCCATGGGGTAAAACCTCCCTATTTCCTGGTCTCTAAAACCAGCAGGGTGCGGCGGGGCTGGTTTTGTTTCAACTGTATTACCCTGCCCCTCAGATCAAAGACGGCATTTCCAGTGGCAGTGCCCACTTTCAGGTTATCCATCGTAAAATCCCGGTTTTTCTTTGCCGCCGCATCCAGTCCGGCGAGTACCGATGCAGGCAGGAGCCCGGTTTTTTCTTCAAACAGGTCTATTGTACCCAGGTCATTCTGGTCGATCCGGAACAGGGATGTAAATTCGCTGTTGGCTATGATTATCGTTCCGTCCTTATCGAGCACCGCCATGGCGCTTTTGTTCATATCAAACACCGCACGGATAAGCTCATGTGAAATCTCTCCTTCGGTTATCAGGTTTTCCAGTTCCTGTTGTGTCTCTTTCTGATCCGAGATGGATGAAAAGGTCAATACCGCCCCGTCAATCCTGTTGTCCATCGTCCGGTAGGGGATGATGCGCATGTTAAACCATTTGCCGCCCCGGGTTTCAACCTCCGCCTCCTTTGGGACAAGCTTTTTGATGACCCATTTGAGATCGGTCAGCATGCTGTCATACCGGAGGTTGCTCACCACATGCCTGAGCGGTCTTCCTATGTCTGACTGTATCAGGTTGATGATCTCGACGGCCTCCGGGGTAAAACGCCTGATCCGCATATCGTTGTCCACAAAAATTGTGGCGATTTCCGTGCTGTTGAGCAGGTTTCGCATGTCGCTGTGTGCAGCGGACAGCTCTTCCATCTTGCTCTGGAGTTCCGCGTTTACGGTCTGGAGTTCCTCGTTCAGGGACTGGAGCTCTTCCTTGGACGACTCCAGCTCTTCGTTGGTGGACTGGAGCTCTTCATTGGAGGACTGCATCTCCTCGTTGGTCGATTTGAGCTCCTCATTGGATGATTCCAGTTCCTCGACGGTCGTCTGGTGCCCTTCACGGGTAATCTGGAGCTCCCTTTCCAGCTCGGCTATCTTTGCGGAATCTCCGGAGATCTTGTCGCCCGGGCCCTTTCCGGTGTATGTTCTGAAACGTTCCGGGCCTATGTCCTCGAAGACGATCAGGTAGTTGCCGGCCAGTTCGCCGGGGCTTTTAAGGGGGCAAACGTGCATATCGATCATCTGCGAGTCCCCGTTGGTCTTTACGGTTATCCCGTGCCGGGTAACTTTAAGCGACGATGACCTGGCCTCCCTCAGGGCCGACGAGAGCTCGATACGCAGGCCGTCCCTGGCCAGGTCCAGTATATTGCTGGTGGGCGGTCCGGTCGGGGTTTCCAGGTATTTCCCGGTGCGGCCCTGGACATGCAGGATATTGCCCTTTCCGTCCGTGAGGATTGAAGTAGGGGTAAACTGGTCCAGGACCACCATCCGCGCGAGGAGACCTGTGTCACTCCCCCTGCCTCCCTGTGCCGGCACTGGAAGGGATTTATCGGGGGGCTCCTGTCTGACTGAACCCGCGGGAAATTCCACTATCTGGCGCATGGCCTTCGGCACTTCACGCTTTCTGAATATCTTCCATTTTTTGTCAATCGTTTTAAAAAGGGAGGAGAACCCGCCTATGGTTTCGGATGATCCCAGCATCATGACACCGTTGTTTACGAGGGTGTAGTGGAACAGGGGCAGCAGTTTTTTCTGGGCCCTGGAATTGAGGTAGATCAGAAGATTCCTGCAGCAGAGCAGGTTGAGACGGGAAAAGGGCGGATCTTTCATCACGTTCTGGATGGAAAAGACGGCCAGGTCCCGGATATCCTTTTTGACGCGGTAAAAATTCCCTTCCTTTGAAAAAAAACGTTCCAGGCGGTCCCTGCCCACATCCACGGATATGGTTTCCGGGTAAAGGCCTTCACGTGCCTTGTCTATGGCCCTGTTGTCTATGTCAGTCCCGAAGAGCTGTATGTTTATCTTTTTTGATGATTTTTCCAGGCATTCCTTAAGGACAATGGCAACGGAATAGACCTCTTCACCTGTCGAACAGCCGGGGATCCAGGCACGGAATGTCCCGTCATGGTTCATGTCTTTTAACATCTCCGGCAGGACCGTGTTTTCCAGCACTTCAAAGGATTCGCTGTCCCGGAAAAAGCTGGTTACCCCGATCAGCAGCTCACGAAACAGGGCTTCGACCTCGTCAGGGTGTTCTCTTAAAAACCTGGTATAGGTATGAAAACTGTTTATATGGTTGATGTTCAGGCGGCGGGCGATCCGGCGGAGAATGGTGTTGCCCTTGTATACTGAAAAATCATGCCCCACATGTGTCTGTAATATTGCAAATATCCTGTTCAGCCATTCGGCCTGGTCATCGGTTGCAGGAGACTGGTCGTCCATGGATATCCCCGCTTGGCTGAAATAGCGCACAATCCTGTCCGGCATCTCCCCGGGAGGCATTATCATGTCCACCAGCCCTGTATTTACCGCGCTCCTGGGCATACCGTCATAGGCCGCGGAGGTTTCATCCTGCACAATGACCAGCCCGTCCTTTGCCTTGAGCTCCTCTATGCCGAGGGTCCCGTCCGTGCCCGTGCCCGACAGGATAACTGCCACTGCCATGTCCCCCATATCTTCCGCAAGAGACCTGAAAAAGATATCTATGGGAAGGCGGGGAGATTTTTTATTGAGCGGCTTCAGCTGGATCCTGCCGTTTTTTATCAGTATCTCCCGGTCCGGCGGCATTACGTATGCATGGTTGGGCTCGATAACCTGATCGTCGCGTGCAGCCTCGACCGGGATCAGGGATTTGTTCTGAAGAAGCTCCGGCATCATGCTCGGCTGATCCGCGGCCAGGTGGACTATAACGATATAGGCCATCCCGCTTTTTTCGGGGATTTCCGAAAAAAATAACTTCAGAGCTTCCAGTCCACCTGCAGACGCTCCAAGGCCTACTACAGGAAATTTTTTTGTATTGCCGGTCTCTGTATCGTTTTGAGCCGGCTTTTGTACTGTTTCGGTTTTGCTGGATTTTTTCCCGGGCATGGTGTTTCCTTGTATGGATTTTACAGGAGTATAACAGGTAAAAAAGTCAATTACAAATACCAATTATGTGTATGCGACATGAGATGTGCGAAATGGAATGTGAGATGTGGGATGGGGCTCTTACTCGAAGTTTATATGTTTTTGGGAAAAGGGCACCGCCGGAACCTCGTTACATAAGAAATAACTTGCTTAAAGACATAGATAGGCGTGAGGAGGCGTTGATCCGGCAAAGGCATCATTTTTCAGGATGCGATCGAACAACCCCTGTACATGTGTTTTATTTTCAAGGATCAGAAAAATGTCATAGGCGCACATTATCTATATGCAATTGATCCTTAAAAATTAAAACACTGCGAACCGGGTTGGCAGATGTCAAACGATCCCATCCTGAAAAACAATATCCTTTGCCTGCTTCGGGGAGCATAATCGTCAGGAAGAATAATCATGCAATTCTCCGGGGTTGCTTTTGGACGCATCGCCGGAACCTCGGTTTCTCCATTAAATGCAGTTCCTTAACCTGAAATTACTGAGCCATGCCGCAATTTGGTATCCGCCGTGTAAAAAGCGAATATGGGTAATTATTTTTGCACGAATAAAGTATCCAACCTATTTTCTCATTCCTGATCATTATATACAATTCCCATAAAAAGTAGACCTGCATTAGGCTTGCAGGCTTAAAACTGTAAAAATAATGATATTAATCAGGAGGCCTTAAATGCCAGGTACTTTGGTTACAGGAAGCAATCGCGGTCTGGGACTGGAATGGGTCAGACAGTATGCCGGTGAGGGCTGGAGGGTCTATGCCACATGCCGCTTTCCATCTGAAGCAGATGAACTCAGGGGACTGGCTCAGCGTGACGAAAATATAAGTGTGCATAGACTGGATGTGACTCGCCCGGATCAGATAAATGCGGTTTCTGTGGAACTCATGAATCAGCCGATCGATTTACTGGTGAGTAATGCGGGCGTCTATCTTGAGAAATACAAAAAGATAAATCTCGGAAGCATCAGGTATGAAGACTGGCGCTACACCTTTGAGGTAAATACTCTCGGACACATGAGAGTCGTGGAAGCCTTTATGCCTAACCTTTCCATGAGTAAAAAACCGCTCTGCGTGATAACCACAACCCATATGGCCAGCATCGGGGATATATCAGAGCCCGGGTCATATTATTACCGCTCTACAAAATCAGCGCTTAATGCTGCCATGGAAGGCCTTACATTTGAGCTGAAAGAAAGGAATATCGGAATTCTTCTCATGCATCCGGGGCATGTAAAAACACGAATGGGGGGAGACGGAACCGATCTTCCTGCATCGGAAAGCGTTAAGGGTATGAGAGATCTGGTTGAAAAGTTCAAAATGGAAAATTCCGGCAGTTTCTGTCGTTACGACGGAATAGAGATGCCCTGGTAGCGGTCTCTCAATCAGTTGATTAATACATATTTCTTTAAGTAAGGAAAGGAAGTGACCTTATAATGGCAAAATGCGCAATACTTGAAAAGGAGATGCTGCCTAACCCTGTGGAGCTGGAGGCAGATAATCCCGGACTCGATTTTAATACCGCCAGACTCCTTTCGGATAAAAAGGCCGGGGAATTGATAAAAAATCCCATGCTCATGAGCTGGTATGACAGAAGTACAGGCAGGTTTTCGCCTGACGTGACCTGCTGTTCGGAGGATAAACCCGGCTGGGTAGTATATGCGGAATCCCGCGGGGGAAATCTGTCTGTTACTGTAAATAACGAACAGTATGTATTTATTTATGCGGATTTGATGATATGATTCTCTATTTACCGATCGCGATGAGAATCTCCATATTGTTTTTTATCCCGGTGACACCCTTTGTATGGGAAATAGCATCAAATACCCGGTTTTCTGAATAATAATTGTCTACAGTACCTGATACCTCTACAAACCCTTTATTAACTTCTATTTTGATATGTTCGGCAGTGTGCGGGTCGGTATTTTTAATTTTATCCATTATAATATTCTTGATAAGTTCATCCTCAACTTCTTCGTTGCAGACTACATTCAGATCATTCACTACTCCTCTTACACCTGCCATTTCTGAAACAATAGTCTCAGCCTTAAGTCGCTGTGAATAATGTCTGATACACCCTGTCAGGGTTACAATTCCATCATTGACCCTGACATTAATTGTTCCCTCATCAATATGAGGATTCCATGCAAAGGCATGCCTGACCGCGTCTGCAATATCCTCGTCAGGAGCGGGGGGCATCTCCGGCGGATGAAATACCATGATCTCATTGTTTACCGCTCTTACTCCGGATACATGCCTGGCTGATTTAGATGCCTCCTGTTTTTCCCCATGGCTTTTTACTGTTCCGGTAAGTGTTACCAGGCTGTTTTCCACACTCACCAGAACCTTGGAAGCATCTACTTTTGTATTCCAGTTCAGATGATTGACAATCACAGTTTTTATTTCTTCGTCCGAAAAGACCCTCATATATCCCCCAATCCGATTACAGACAATGAAAGCCGGAACGACTCTATGTCTGCTTTTTGATCAGCCTTGCTAAGACAGGCTTTCTAAGCCTGATCATATAACCACTTCTTGGCATTTTCTATTTCAGCATTGTGAAAGAAACGAACCTCTGCTTTTGTAAAAGGTTTTGTAAATTCTGTAATAAGCTTTTCTTTTTTATTTTCTCCGATAAACGCTATGCGGTCGATATCATTAAAATGCTTAAATGAGAATTTTACTTCTTCCCAAAATGCCCCCGGAGTCAAACCTTTAAAATCTTCAAATTCAACCAGAAAACGTACTTTATCATTATCCTTAAAAAGACCTTCCAGCTGCGGGACAAAGAGTTCGTAATCCTCTTTGTCAAGCACATCATTAAACTTCAGGGTTACAATTTTGAGGCCATCCTTTTCTTCAAGATCTATTTCTTTAAAACCTTTTGTCATAAAACTAGTCCTTTGGCTTTTTGATTGTAAGTGGAATACTGATCTCTCCGAAACGTGCGCCGGTTTTGATTTCAACAAGATCCATTCTGAACCGGTATACCTTTGATCCGGAGACCCTTTTAAAATAGAGAAATCCGGAAACCGATTTTCCGTTCGAGAGCGCTCCATCGGGCAATGCTTCATCAATCATTTCCTTTGTAGGCAGCCCCGGGCCAATGTCTCTCCAGCGGGGGTAGTAATAATCATAGTAGAACGGATCATAAAAAAAAGGATCGTCATATCTGTCCAGAAAGGGATAGTAGGGTGAGTAAAAGGGTGCTACGTAAAAACCCGGGCACCTGAATGCCGAAGCATTCATCCTGTCGTTTTCCTCTTTGATGGCATATGGAGGAAGCACGGAATAGCGGTTCCCCCTGGCATCAACAAGAGAAAAGATGCTGTATGTTATACGCAACGGGGCTCCATGATCATTTTTAATAGTTATCCTGACAGGCGTAACCTCATCATAGATCTCAGGATCAGAGCTCCAGCCTTCTCCTGTAACTTCTACATGCACTCCTTTGACGGACTGTACAGCCTGCTGTCCCTCTACAGTTGCAGAGGGAGCCGGGACCAGAATCCCGGTACCGGCGCAGCCTGCAACCAGGAAAAGGAAGAGAAAAAAAATTGAAAATAATATGTTTTTAGGTGTCATGACTGTCATATGCCGATTCCTCCGCTCTTCTTTATTTTAAAATGATTCTGTCAGCTTGCCTGTAATGCTGATGATTTTATCGAACCTGTCATAGTTTCAATGTCACGAGTTTGGACATTTATAAATTATATCTCAAACTTCATATTTTAATATGAGGTCTATAATGTATTTTGAATTTCTGTTACCCCGTGTTTGTACATAGCCTGCTGTTTCTGTATTAAACCCCGGCCAGCCATTTCAGAAATACATAAAAAAAGCGGTTTATTGGGGTGCATGCCCCATACTGTTAATGGAAAATAGGACTACAATAGAAAAGTTAAATACCTTAACTGAGGGATCAATTATGCTAAGAAGCCTCCGTGAACTTAAAAACCATGTTATTTCCGCTGTTGACGGTGATATCGGTCATTGCAGGGATTTCCTTTTTGATGATGAATTCTGGACGGTTCGCTATATGGTAGCAGATACCGGGAAATGGCTCCCGAGGAGAAAAGTCCTTATATCTCCTATCTCGCTGGATATTCCTGAATGGACCACCCACCGGTTTCCGGTCAAGCTGACTAAAGAAGAAGTTAAAAAGTCACCGGATCTGGACAGTGATGCTCCTGTTTCAAGAAAATATGAAATGAGACACGCGGATGTCTACAGATGGCCCTATTACTGGGTTGGAGGTTATGTCTGGGGGATGGAGGCTACCCCCGACATACTTTATGCCAGGGCAAAGTATCTGGACCCGAAAAAGGAAAAAGACCCCCTTTGGGAGGCTGACCTGGATCTGGACAAGGTTCATATGAGATCTGTCAATGAGGTAACCGGATATAAGATATCTGCCGAGGATGGAGATTTCGGCCATGTGCATGATTTTATTGTCGAGGATGACGTATGGACAATCAGGTATCTGGTTATCTCCACAAGAAACTGGCTGCCGGGAAAAAAGGTTCTCATATCACCGGAATGGATATCAAGGATAGACTGGATCTATGCGGATGTGGAGGTCAGTCTGTCGATGGATACCATTAAAAATGCGCCGGAATTTAATCCGTCGGAGCCCATTAACCGGGAATATGAAAAACGGCTCCATGATTTCTATGGCCGCCCAAGATACTGGGAATAAACCGGTTTCCGGATCAAAGTTTTTTACAGCAATCCTGGTAACTATAAATCCAGGAGAAAAGTAATGGTGAATATATATTCAAATGCAGATCCCGACAAAAATAAAAACCCGATTCCCTCTGCCCTTGATGATTTCGACAGGCTAAAGGACAGGATAGGGAATCGGAATGTTGCATTATTTCTGGATTACGACGGCACCCTGACATCCATAGTGGATTCACCTGAAAAGGCCCTGCTTTCCGAAAAAATGCGTGGTACTCTTTCCGACATTTCGTCGCTGTGCACGGTAGCAGTCATAAGCGGCAGGGACCTGGCAGATGTGCGGAAAATTGTTGGTATTGAAGGGATATATTATGCCGGGAGTCACGGGTTTGATATAAATGGCCCTGAAATGGATAAGATCCATTTCCAGAAAGGTACTGAATATCTGCCTCTGCTGGAAAGGGTAGAGAAAAATCTGAAAAAAAGCTTTTCAGATACAAACGGGATTTTTATAGAGAGAAAAAAATTTTCCATTGCAGTTCATTACAGAAAGGCAGGAGATGAAGATATTATAAAAGCGGAAAAAGCTGTTGATGAAATCATAAAATGGAATACCGGACTTAAAAAGTCATCGGGTAAAAAGATATTTGAAATACAGCCGGATATCGATTGGGACAAGGGGAAGGCAATTTACTGGATTATGGATAAGATCGGTTTGAAATTTCCGGAGACTTTTCCTGTCTATCTGGGGGATGACACAACCGATGAGGACGCCTTCAGGGCAATAAAAGGCCATGGGCTTGGTATTGTTGTGATGGAGCAGATTAGAGATACTGAAGCTGATCAGATGCTGCATGACAGCACAGAGGTGGAAATATTTTTAACGAGATTCACTCAACTATTGAAAGGAGAAAAATGATGGATTTCCGGAGCATTGTAAAACCCGGATATCAGTGTGCCTTTTCGCATTTTAAAATAGCTTCTATATTTTTATCGGCCCAGTTATCTATCCTTCTTTCATTTTCAACATAGCCTATAATCCCATCTGAAATGTGAATTTTTTTATTAATTGCGCTGAATATTTTCTCTGCACTGTCACTGGGGTTTAAAGCATTGACGTAGACAACTCCGTCTTTTGTATCAAATCCCCTTTGCTTTAAAACCCTTGAAGCACCGCTTGTGCTGAGGACGAGAAAGCCTCTTTTTTCAGGGTCTTTATATTTTTGCGAAAGAATGTATTCAAACGCTACCAGGTTCATTCCGTCCTCAAGGGGAGTTACCAGCATAATGTCAACTTCTTTCATGAACCTGTAGTTCTGGGGTGACGGAATACCCTTAGGCAGGTGAACAATCGGAGCGCCTTTTAATCTTTTGTTGATTTTTTCCACTTCAATTTTCAACTGATCGTTTAATTTTTTATAATCATCGTTCCCCAGTCTGCTGGGGGACGATACCTGGTAAAACCTTGCACTCATTCCTGATCTTTCAAGCCTTTTAAATATTCCGGAAAATATGGCGAGTCTTTCCACGAGACCTTTTGTATAATCGCACCTTTCGAGCCCTCCGAAAATAATTTTTTTGCCTCTCCTGTCCCCTTCTATCATTTTGCGAAGGCTCTTTTCCCCTGCCCGGCAGGTTAATTTCTTTTTTCCCTTTACCTCGGAAAGTATTTTGTCCACATCGAGCCCGATCGGAAAAGCGCCGACCGTAGTGATGCGATCCCGGTAGCAGATTTCATAAAACTGATCATTTACCTTTATATCCACGGGAAACCACTCCTCGAGGGCCTCCAGGTAATTGTCACAGTATTCCTTTGTATGAAAGCCTATGAAATCATTGGAAAGCATACCCCAGGTGATTTTTTTTAATACGCTGTCTATAGTTTCCGGAAAGGGGTCAAACAGGCCTTCCTTGAGCCTGCTTCGCTTGTCTTCTCTTATAAGTCCCTGTATTTCATGGATATTAAAAAAAGGGGTATGTATGAACTGACCTATGTGAATATTTTTTCTCTCTTTTATTTCGGAATTACTTTCGTATAGCAGGTCCCTTAAAATTTCTGCTATCTGCATCAGATGGTAATCCTGATTCCAGATTATTACATCTTTTTTTTTATTTCCGGAGGAACTCTTTTTTTTTAGTTCATCGATAAGCGTATTGGCAAATGTGACACTGCTGCTGGTATACTGGACAAAATCGTTTTTAATAAATTCGGGTCTCGGAAATGTGGAGGTTTTTTTATAGAAGGCCGGTGATCTTGTAAGGTGCATGAGGGGCCATAAAAACCCGTTGGAAAATTTGCCATAATAACTGTTCATATGTTTTGAATCGAAAAATACAAACCTGATATAAAAGTCATAATCACCATATCTGAAGCGCATCCTGTTTCCGGGTTCCATTTCAATAAGAGGGAACCTGTCAGGGGAATATTTTTTTTCTGCCAGCCTGGTAAAGAGTTCCGAATAGTGGCCCCTTGTGACCTCAATATCCCTGTTACCCATTGATGCACCGATCCAGGTAGTGTTTAATTTTGGGGATTTTAAAAGTCCTGACATGGCCTGTACCAGTCCTCCCTGACCGAAATCAGGACTCCTGAACCTGCCCTTTTTATCAAGCATGTCCTGAGCATTCCTGATGAATTTGTCAGTGAAACTGAAAGGTCCTCTGTTTGATATGATTAAAAGGTCATTCATTTATTTTAAGCCCTGCAAAATCTGTCCTAAACAGGGGAAGGCTTTCAGGATAGCTTTCCCTTATATAATCAATGAGTTTCTCTCTAACAAAACACCTCAGGTTCCAGGCATTAGAGGCGTTTTCCGCACTCATCAGGGCTCTCAATTCCATTGTTTTTTCCGAAGCGTTAGTGACCTGAAGTCCCCATGTTTTGCCGTCCCAGTATTCGCTTTCCTTAAGTATTTCAAGTAGTTTGTTTCTCAACTCTGAGACGGGCAGGGTATAGTCTGCATAGATGAAGACCGTCCCAAGTAAATCTGCTGTGGTTCTCGTCCAGTTCTCGAAAGGTTTTTCAATAAAATAGCTGGCCGGAATTACCAGCCTTCTGAGGTCCCAGATCCTTACGACTATATAGGTCAGGTTGATTTCTTCTATTCTTCCCCACTCGTTTTCAACGATAACAACATCATCTATTCTCATAGGCTGGGTGATTGCTATCTGAATGCCTGCCAGTATCGTGCCAAGTAGGCGCTGTGCGGCAAGGCCTATGACTATTCCTGCTATCCCGGCGGAGGCCAGTATACTCGTACCAAGATATCTCAGTTTTTGAAACGTCATAAGGACTGCAGCAAGTGTCAAAATCATAAGGACAACGAGCACGATTTTTTTGAATATCTTAAACTGTGTCTGTATCCCGCGGGCTGCCAGGTTGTCTGCGCTTGAGATGTTAAACCTGTTGAGAATTATATCTTCAGCTACATTGGTAAGCCTCATCAACAGCCAGCCGAATGATAAAATAAGAAGGATTGTTACAATCTTTTTCAAGAGACCCGAAATATCATTATCCTTCGGGAGATATTTAAGTACAGGTAAGATAAACAGAACAGGAATGATAAGTCTTGACGGACCGCTTACATGCCGGATTATAGATTCCCACAATATTGTTTTACTGCGTTTACCTGCAGCAACCAGAATCTTTCTGCCGACAGCATGAAAGATAAAACCGGCCGCCAGGGCTGCAATCAGCCAGATAAAGATATTCATATGGGCAGTGATTAAGGTCATGTTAGTTTATCAGTTAAGTTCAATCCTTTCCTGTGTATCGTTCAGGATAGCATGTATCAATGTGAGATATTCCCGAAGCTGTCTTGTTATAAGAAAATTTTCTCTGACAAAGGTATGCGCCTTTTCTCCCATTTCCCTGGAAGTTGCTGAATTATTAAGCAGGTATCGCATACGAAGGGCAGCTCCTTCAGGCGTGTTTACAAGAAAGCCCGTATGATGATTTATTACCTGTATCCTTATCCCTCCTGTATCTCCGCCTATTACGGGTTTATTTTTCCACATGGCTTCTGTCACAGTAAGACCAAAACCCTCCTTCAGTGATTTCTGAAGGACAATATCGGAACATCTCTGGAGCGCATTGATTGTCCTGTGTGCATCCGAAGGGAGTAGAAGTATCTTAATATCCGGATCATCACCTGCCGCTGCATGAACTTCATTGAGAACCATTTCTCCCTCAGGATCATCAGTTGCAGTCCCGCCCGCAAGAACAAGCTGCACACTCGAATGAAAGGCCTTGACCAGTTTATACGCCTTAATTACTCCAACCGGGTCTTTAAACCTGTCGAAACGGGACACCTGAAGTATTATGGGACGTTCCGGGTCAAGATCGAATTTTGAAAACACATCGTTGACTTCATTATCATCCAGTTCGATGTTTTTTTCATGCAGGGGATCGATGCTCGGGGGAATGATATAGTTGGGATGGGGAAGCCGCTGGGCAAAGCTTGAAAGAGAAAAGATGCTTGCATCATAATACTTTACAAAATTGCTTAAATACCGCCACGCGGGTCTGAATGGCCTGCTGGCATCTATGTGACATCTCCATACCCATTTCCCTTTTCGGCTGCTCGCAAAGTTTTTTATGAGGGCTGCAGGTTGCGGATCATGGATTATGACGAAATCAGCATTTTCAAGCTTATCTTTTAACTGTTCCGCAGTTTTCTGATTTGTTTCCTCGTATGCCGCCAGATTACTTTCTGTTATATCCGTTTTGTCTCCCTGTATGGCATTATGAAATTTTTTAGTACATTCATAAAACTCAGGTTTTCCTTCAATGACTTCCCATGTTGCATCTATTTCAAGTTCTTTCATAAGAGGAACCATTTTCTGGAGTATTTCTGCCACTCCTCCTCCAACACGTGTAGAATTCACATGGACAACACTTTTACCCCTTAAGGTTTTTGCCAGCTGGCGCAGGTGATTGACAACATCCTGCCCTGTAACTCCTGCGTATTTTTTCAGTATGCTCTGGTTATTCACTTTTATTCTCCCTGAAGTAGGCTGTAAATACTTCGCTTAAATGAGTACGCAATTCAGTAAGTGATGAAAAATACGGGTCTATCACTCTAAGCTGCCCTATCAGACCTTTGTGTTGATCTTCGAACTGCATAAGCCATTTTCTGAAATCATCAACTTCATTTTCATTACGCCTGCGTCCGTCAATAAAATGAAAAAAGATGCTTCCCGATGACATACCTGATAACAGATCAGCCATTTCAGAAGGGTCCTTTACTGATACATTGGTATTGAATACTACAAGCTGTGAATCGATAAATTCAAACTGGTCATCCCGATTGGCCCATACCGGATATTCTGTTTCATCAAGGTCCTCTTCGATAATATCTATTATTTCGTCACGTAATGAGGACATAGCGTCGTATCTTGCAGGATCAATCAAGGCAAGCCTTTCAGCAAGAGTCTTGTTGTGAAGACTGTGGGCGACCCAGATAGCAAAATCATTATGGTATTCCGGGTTGTCAAATCGTGGTCTGAGCAATCCGCCCCAGAAGTGATAGTAAATACTATTAAGGTCGATATCCTGTAAAAGATTTATTATTTCTCTAAGATTCTGAGCCCGTTTGCCTGTAGCAATGGCTATCAAAGCACAGTCCTTTACTTCAAAGGGGTTGATCTCTTTTGGCATAATCTCCTCTTTTCCATATTTTAGGTTTAAAATTATTCTTTAATTTTATTATAACATTTCGAGTTTATTATTAATGGGGTGGAGTATGTATTTTGGCAAAATTCGTGGTTCGAGAATACTTGAATGGCTGTCAGAAACATCGAATACTTAAATTTTTACATAATTATAAAGGATAGAAACTATTAAACAGGAATATAAAAAGGACTATATTTGAATAACATCATTAAAAAATGTGATGTTTTTACCTGTTCTATTTTACATAAAACATAATGGATGGAAAGGAGTTTAGCCATGATGAACCTTGAAAGCCCGGCATTCAGGCATAACGGAAGGATACCTTCAAGATACACCTGCGACGGTGATAACGTAAATCCGGCACTGGTAATTCATGATGTTCCGGAAGGAACGCAAAGCCTTGCGCTTATCGTGGAGGACCCTGATGTACCGAAACATGTGAGAAGTGATGGAATGTGGAATCACTGGATTCTCTACAATATCGAGCCTGACATAAAAGAAATAGGAGAAGCGGGAGATCCTCCCGGAGTGACGGGGGCCGGTACACACGGCGGAAGTGAATATTTCGGACCCTGTCCGCCCGACAGGGAGCACAGATATTTTTTTAAACTTTTTGCACTGGATAAAATACTCAACCATAAACCCGGGTTGAAAAAAAATGAATTGGAGAAGGCGATGGAAGGGCATATAATTGAGCAGTGTGAGCTTATAGGATTATATGAACGTGGCTGAGTATACGGGTTTTTCTTTTTTAACTACAACAATACATGTTTGCCCCTATTTAAAACCGGCAGGAGATTTAAGATAAAAATGTAAAAAAACAGAAAGGAGAAATTATTATGGTAACAACAGATCCTATGGTTTGGGTAAAGGACAATGCGGGTAATCGTTTTCTGTGCCCCATGGGCTCTCTTATCGATCCGAATTCAGTCTCGGAGGATGAAAAAGCCAGTTGTGTAGATGATGCCTCCCGTATGCTTGACCCCAAGAGTGTTCCCGGAGAAGGAAAACTTCACTTCAGTGAGTCAAAAAGTCCGGCATAACATTAATCCATTTGCCAACATGATACTGCAGGGAGAGAAAACTCCCTGCAATATTATGTTACATATACCCGGAAATGTATCTGCCCGGGTGAAGGAGGGATTGTTTTTATGAAAACTATTGCAGTAATTATCGCGGACCTCTTTGAAGATTCCGAATATACCGACCCTGCAAAAGCTTTTCGAGATGCGGGTTATGAACTCCGGCATATCGGACTCAAGGCCGGTGAAACAGTAAAAGGCAAGAAGGATGGGACAGAAGTTTTAGTTGATACTGACTTCAGCAGTGTAGATCCTTAAAGAGGGACGCTCGTTAATAATTTAACAACTTATTTTTCAAGGAAATATTTGGCTTCTTTTGCTATCAGTTCTCCCCGCTCAACAGAAAATCCGACAGCAGCCGGGCTCAACTCCAGTCTCTTTGCCAATTCAGCATGGGGGATGCCCAGTTCTCTTGACGCCCAGAAACATAACAGGCTCCTTGCTTTTACTTTCCTGTCCTGCCGCCCTTTTGAAAAGACTTCTTCAGCATCAACTCCCAGCACCTCAGCAACACGCTCTGCTATGCGATTTAGATTATACCCCTGTTGTCTGAGCCTTTGTATTTTGTCATAGCTCTCTTCAGAGTGACTTATTATTGAGTCCACAAAATCAGAGTCTCCGAGTATCCTCTCATCACTCATTATGTGGACACCACCCTTTAATATCTCCTTTGCTTCAATCCACCCGCCCAGACTCCGAATCAGACCTCCCCCTGTCAGTTCATCCTTGCGTTTATCTTCTATACCGGCGTTAACAAAAGATTCATACTCTTTTCTCGCTTTCCTTACACTCTTGCCAAAATAGCCGAGAACATACTCCGAATCCTGCCACTCTCTTTTTACATTGCCCATTATGGCGCTATGACCTGTATATTTATAATTTCTCAATTCATCCAGGGTTGATATTATCCCCGCACGAATCGGATTCAGGTGTATATACCGGACCAGTTCCCTGAGATAAGTTTCTTCCTGGCATATTATTGATTTAAACCGATTCTGAAATAAGTGTCCTCTCCGTTTATGCCTACGGTTAAATCCTATGACATATCCTGTAAGAAGGCGCCTCATAAATCCGGATAATGATTCCTTTCCGGTGTGGAAAAGAAAGTGGGCATGGTTGTGCATAAATGACCATGCATAACATTTTATACCCATTGCCGGGCATAAATTTGCCAGCCTTTCAATAAAGTCTTCACGATCTTTATTGCTTCTAAATATTTTTGTTTTTTCTATCCCCCTGATCATTACATGATGCAACACTCCGGGGCATCTAATCTGGCTGTTCTCGGCACGGCAGATATTTATACTTCCCCTCTAAGTTTGTCAATTAAATTATTAACGAGCGTCCCGCTTTAAAGATTTGATGCTTTTTGAATACTATGTTTTTTGATTCTTCTTTTTATATTGTTCTGAATTTATTTACTAAAGGCACTCAGTGATACAGCCACTGAAGGGAACTCACGTAGCAATTGCTTATCTACCGTTACTAAGGGTACTTTAAGGTCATTTGCTACCGCAATAAATTCACAATCATATGCAGAACATTTAGACTCTGACGTAAGTCTTAAAACCTCAGATGATGGTACTTGATATTCTCGGTCCTTTAATAATTTTAAAGCGTTATTCATAATAATCTGGGCTTGCTCCAAATCAATGATATTTTTTCGCATATAAAGGGCCAGGACATTACGAAATTCACTGCGCCATAAAACCGGAGCAGCCCATTCAATATCTTTTTGTAGAGCGCGCTCAGCTGATAAGGATTGGTTACTTGATAGGAAAAGATAACCGATAACATTTGTATCAACGACAATCATAACCTGTCTTCTGCTTTTGCCTTGTTGAAAGCCTCATCACTGATCATATGCCCGGATGTCAATTGACGGAGTTGACGAACATTTTCAAGCATTTCATCAAGGTTTATCCTTTGACTTGTAATAGAATTCTCAATGCACATTATAATTTCGCTGTTTATGGATCGCCTATTAATCTCAGCGACTGTCTTAAGTCGTTTGTAAAGCTCATCAGGTATGTTTTTAATTGTTACTGTTGCCATATTATCACCTCCTAGTGGTTTCAATATGGAACCATTATGCATCCGCATTGTATTGTTGTCAAGTTTCTTTAATCACTTTAAAAAGCCAACGGTGGAGTTGAGGGCCTGGCAGTTTATACCTGCCTGGCCTCATACTCCCAAGATGGTTGATATTATTGCCTACGCTTGCTCGCCCATTTAGTAGCCAAGTCATCTCGAACGCATGGTTAAAAACCAATTTTGAGTGTTATTTGGCGACTATTCAAAATTTGTGATTAGCTTAGAGGGACGCCCATAAGTTAATAAGTTTTAGAATCCAAAAGCTTAAGTTCCATTTCTTTTATTATTTTCTCACCTCTTTCAACTGCATGAGTTACTGCGGGCTGAGATATACCTATCTTTCTGGCCAGGTTTGTAGCTGTCTCACCAAGTTCACGAATTGCCCAATAACAGAACACACTCCTTGCCTTGACACTTTTTCTATATTTCCCTTGAGAAAAGATCTCTTCCGGGGTCACATTAAATATCCCGGCCACTTTTTGGCTGAGATTTTCCAGGGTATAGCCGCGGGCAGTCAGCTCATATTTTCGTTCAAATTGTTCTTGTGCTTCTTTCAGAACTTCAAGAACATACTCACTATCTCCCAGAATCCTTTCGTCACTTTTCAGGCGGATATCTGATCCTTTAAGTTTCTTTACTTCAGTCCATCCCCCCAGACTTCGTATAAGACCGCCTCCTGTCAGGTCTGGCCTCTTACCAATTTCTATGCCTTTCTTCACATGTTCAAGATACCTTTTTATCGCAGTCTTTTTTCTTTTTGCAAATAAACTCAAAACATAATCAACATCCTGCCAGTCATTTTCTCTATTCCCTGAGATAAAACTATGTCCGCAATATTTGAAGTGGCCAAGTTTTGCATAATCTTTTATTAAACCGGCCCTGAGAGGGTTTAGATGGATATACCTTACAAGTTCAAGAAGGTA
Organism: uncultured delta proteobacterium; assembly: GCA_963815145.1. GTDB lineage: Bacteria > Desulfobacterota > DSM-4660 > Desulfatiglandales > HGW-15 > JAAZBV01. The sequence goes on along the minus strand of CAWFFS010000009.1, from coordinate 6,793 downwards.
TGGATTTTCCTGATGGATTTATACCTGTTTTGAAAAAGTTTTCCGGTGCGTCGGTGCCTGCGATTAAATTTAACTGCATACCCGGTCAGCAGTCTCCTCATTACCTGAGCTACAGGAACTGAGCCAGTTCTCAATAACAGATGAACATGGTTAGACATCAAAGCAAATGCATAGCATGGAGTTGATGTATCAAGCATTATTTTCCCAAGCCGATCCATAAAATCATCACGATCTTTATTGTCTTTGAAAATGTTCTTACCTTCAAGCCCTCTGATCATAATGTGATGCAGAGCTCCGGGTGTGTCTATTCTGGATTGCCTTGGCATTGGATAATATTAAATTATGATAAAATTATTGTCAACTTATTATCTTATGGGCGTCCCCCTTTACTTGTGAGATATATGAAGATACATGGTGAGGAAGAAGGAGCATTGTTTTTATCAAAGAGGGGGAAAAGGATATCCGCCAGGACAGTGCAGGATATCTTGAGAGAAGCGTCATTGAACCTCGGCATAGAAAAGCATCTTCATGCCCACCTGTTCAGGCATACTGCTGCCACACATTTGAACAGGGTATCAGGACCCGAGATCACACAGCATGTACTGGGGCATATGTGGAGGAAGAATACAGATCAGTACACCCACCTTAACCCTGAAGAATACGCGGTTTATATGAGGATGCACCCCTATATGAAAGGAGATAAAAGATGACAGGCCTTATAGAAGAATATCAGTATGAGCTGAAAAAGGTATTGGACTTTGCGGAAAAGACAGTAGAAACCTATGTAAACTGCATAGTCATGTTCAGTGATTGGCTTAAAGTAAAATACCATCTCTCGCCGGTTAAGGCTGAAGGGGATCATTTATGTGAGTGGATAGAAAAGGTTAAGGGTCGCGGGGTCAGTTTCAGCAGGCTGGAGCATCACAGGTCGGCCTTAAGGACCTTCTATGCCATGCTTTATAAGATGAAGATAGTTAAAAGGGATATAGCCGATGCAATACCTGCGCTTATAAAAAGGAGAAACAGCAATGTGTTGCCTGTTAGTGAGGCAACAGTGGAAAGGCTGCTGGAAGCAGTTGATCAGTCCACCTGGATAGGAAAAAGGAACTACATGATAATCTCCATGCTGTGGGCGCTGGGCTTAAGGATAAGTGAACTTACCGGGTTAAAGGTAGGGTCCTTTGAGCCTTATCATGATCCTCTTAACAGGACAGGGTTATTAAGGGTAAGGGGTAAAAACAAAAAGCAGAGGGCGCTTTTTGTGGTGGGTAAACTCTACGATAACCTTATGGACTATCTGTCACATGAGGAATCGCCAAAGAAAAAGAAAGATCCCCTTTTTCCTGTAGAAAGCGGAAAGGCCATATCAAACAACCGGGTCCAGAAAAAAATTAAGGAGTACTGTAAAGAGGCCGGAATAAAGGAAAGAATAACACCCCATGTGTTAAGGCATTCCTTTGCCACTGAGATGTACCATGCAGGTGTTCCTGTTGAGGCCATACAGGCCATGATGGGTCATGACAGAAAGACAGAGACATCGGTATATATAAAGGTATCCGATGCCTTTAAAGAGGAAGCACTTACCCTGCTGACTCTAAGCGGGAGGGCGTTATGGCAGCAGTAGAGGCAAAGGCATTTTTTGAGCATATAGATGCATTTATGGATTACAGGAAGACAGTTTATGAGGTCAGTGACCAGACAATAAAAAGCAACAGGGCCGACCTGAGACTTTTTAAAGGGTTTATGGATAAAAGGGGTTACGACCGGATAGACGGTCCTTCTGTAATGGATTATCAGTTTTACCTCAAAAGAGATAGGAGGAACAGTGGAAAATCTATTAATCGCAAGATATATACACTGAGGAGTTTCTCTCATTATGCAAGGCTCAGGGGTGTTCCTTTTTCTGATGAGCTTCCCTTTTATGATGTTCTTAAGATAAGGGAAGGATACCGGAACCGTCCAAATGCCCTTACACATAATCAACTTAAAAAGCTCTTCGACTCCATTGACAGGAGTAACTGTATAGGTCTCAGGGATTATGCCATCTATGCCATGATGTATCTTACCGGATTACGGGTAGGGGAGGTACATGCCCTGAATTTAGACAGCATAGACCTTAAAAAGAAAACTCTCTATATCATTGGCAAGGGTAACAAGGTAAGAGATCTGCATCTTATTGATGAGATGTTCAATGTAATCTCAGAATATCTCGCCATCCGGCAACACTTTTACAACAGCTCTAGAACAGAAGCTTTGTTCATATCCAAAAAGGGCAACAGGCTTGCCATACGAACCATGGAGGATAATTTTAAAAAACTGGTTAATGCCTGTGACCTTAAAGTCAGGTTTAATGTGACCTGCCACACCCTGCGTCACACCTTTGCTTCGCATCTCAATGACAAGGATGTGGACATGCTTGTGATACAGAGTTTAATGGGGCACGCATCCTCCAGGAGCACTGAACCATACATCCACCCATCCTACAGGAGGATAAAAGAGGCCATGGAGAAGCTTCCCGGTGTCATATTTATGAATAAGCTTATAAAGGAACAGAGGTTACCATTTAGCTTTCAGGGGAGGTGTCAGAAAAGAGAGTAGTTAGTTATCAAAATATGTTTTTATTTTATAGAGGTTAAAATTAAAGTCTCACAGGATCAGTCTGCCTGATCAGGCAGGTTCAGTTTAAAAAATATTTTTTAGTCTTGTTTTCAAAGACATTAATGAGGTATTGTCTGTAATGTGAGAGTTGCCAAATGCTTTTACGCCGCTTTTTTCACATCTAATTGCGCCTAACTTTATCACTTACTGCGGGGTGCCGATAACCGGTTTGGCTGTTTTGTAGCCAAATCCGCGTTTATTGGATTGTTAGAGAATTCTTTTCTTCTTCAGATCTCGGGATTTCAGAAAAACCTAATAATTGACAAACCTTCGAAATAATACCATATGTTTTACTATCTATTTTATCACGTGGGCTAGTAACTATTGCGTAAGAAAATATTTTCCCTTCTGCCTCAAAAAAGAAACGTAGTTCTTTTCTCCCTTCGCATCCCGGTCCACAATAAGAAGGGACTTCTAAATATTTTTTAAAATTGGAGCATAACGCCAAGGCTTCTGAAAATGTTTTTGAGTTAATTTGTTTTTTGCACAAAAAGGTACTATTCCAATTTTTAACTAAATCACAATGGCTAATTCCATCAACAACAGAACATGTATGATCTACTCCACCTGCTACGTCCTCAAACTCAATTTTAATCTTATCTGCTTTTCTATCTCCAGTAACAAATTCAGTGAATGCAGGAAATAGGTCTTTTTTTTGTTTTATCTTTCCGTCGATGATATTAATATCTAATATTGTCCCCCACAGGGTTGTAATAACAAAAGAATTATCATTAAAATATGGTTTTTCACCTAGATAACGCCAACGACGTGAAGAAACACTTGGTTCAACTTTATTTTCTATTTCTTCTTCAGTAAACATATCTTCAAGCCTACTATCTCGAATGATGTTACCTTTTGGATCGTAAATTACTAATGAATGTTTGTATCCACTCCTTAACCAGTCGTTTAATGTAATGACATATCCCGAATCTGACACATATATTTCTACAGGTGAAATTTCATTAACTGGCGCCTTTTTATATACTATTTCATTTTTGTGATGATTTAATTTTTCAAGAGCAATTGTAGGTGGAGTCTTTTTTTTATAGTCTTCTGGAACTAGGAATAGCCTATATTTACCATTTGGTGATTCTACTATTTGTTCCTCCGGGTGTGACCAGCTATCACCACTTGACGTATTTATCATTAGGAGAAATAGAATAAAAGTACCGATTAATATTTTCATAGCCTTACCTTAAATTACCTTATTCTCTAACGCTTGGCTTCACCTGAAGCCGACGACTCATCAGGCTTTCCGGTGAAAGCCGATGTTATGCACTAATTCGTGGTCTGAGTGCATCAACCAGCACCTTGGCTTCGGCTGTGAACCTGATCATCTTGGCCCGTGCAGTCGGTTTCTTCGAACATGTTGAGTATTTGCGCCAGCAGAAACCGTCGGTCAAGAAGAAGCTTTTACAGCCAGCCTCCCGGGCGTACTCACACGCTTGGCTATATGCCGCCTCGAATGGTTGCTCCGGTCTCTTTACCTCAATTAGTATCTCAGGTGGACCGGCTGCCCTTCGTCGCGCTGTGCCAAAGACAGCCACGTCGACTCTCTTGCGACTGCCAGGCGACCATTCCAAGGCTATCTGCGAATCAAGCCATCCGAGCGTGCGCAGAAGTGGTACCACCGCATGGCAAACCACCTCATGTTCGCTAACCTCGTTGTCGAGCTCGTAGACCGTGGCGTAGTACTTCGCGAAGTTGCGTAGGTAGTCTCGAAGCTCAGCCGGCTCCATCGTAGGGCTTACGACATCAAGTGCCCGCGGGGTCCTTGACTCCAAGTCCGTGGCTACCTTGGCATATTCTTTCGCGGCCAACTCGATCAAAAACTCAGTGTGGACTTCATTAAACCGAGTCGGTCTCGCTCCGAACGTGTTGCCGTCGACGATGATGGGATTCGCAAACTGTGACCAAAGGACTCGTCGTACATGCTGAAGATCCCAGCCGGACACGTCACCGAACAAATCATTGAACTCAGGACTGTCGCCGATGAATAGCCCGATGGCCATTATTTTTGTCTTTCCGGTTCTCATCAAGGCGAGATCGCCACCTCGGACCTCCTCGTAGAACATCCGAAGTGGAACCCAATTTCTTTTCGATGCCTTCTTGAGATAGACGGCCGAGTCCCATTCACCGAGTATGTCACCAGGTCCAAGCAGCGCAACATCGTTATCGAGGAGTGTGTCTTTAAACTCGCGACCATCTGGACCAGAGCCGATCTGCCACACACGGTGGGTGCCGCGAGTGTAAGCCGGTAATGTTTTGGTGTCTGGCATGATGTCCTCCATGTCTGGTAAGCCCCACTCTGCATAACCCCCAAAATAACCGGCCGGCGGGCTTTTCCGCCAGTCGGGTTGATTTTGTTGATAATGTTTAAGGCCTCCTCCAAGAATGGTATATAGTTCTTTTGCGAAAAAACAAAAACCCATTAACAAGGAGGAAGCCAGATGAATTTTTATACAAAACAACACAAATACTATTGCGGAATCGACCTGCATACAAACAAAATGTATGTCTGTATTTTGGATGAAGCAGGGGAAATCATGGTGCACAGAAACATAAAGACAGACAGGGAAGTATTTCTAAAAGTCATTGAGCCATACAGGGAAGACATTGTCGTCTGTGTAGAGTGTATGTTCACCTGGTACTGGATCGCTGATCTTTGTGGTGAAGAAAATATCCCTTTCGTTCTTGGCCACGCATTATACATGAAAGCCATTCATGGTGGCAAAGCAAAAAATGACAAAATCGATTCTCATAAAATAGCACGATTACTCAGAGGAGGAATGATACCTCAGGCATATGTATACCCTCCAAAAATGAGATCTACAAGAGATCTTTTAAGAAGACGAACTCATCTGGTAAGAAAACGGGCTGAACTTTTCAGCCATATACAAAATACAAGAAGCCAGTACAATATCGATGAACCTATCGGGAAAATCTCCCGACCTAAACACCGCGAAGGAGTTGTGGAGATGTTCGACGACCCTTCCGCACAAAATATGATAGCTGTCGATCTCCAGGTCATCGAAGCCTATGACCCTATTATTGCTTCACTGGAATGGAATATTGTCAAGACGGCAAGACATCATGACCCGATATCTATTGCTATACTTAACACTATCAGCGGAATTGGAAAAATATTATCGATGGTAATTCTTTATGAAATCCATAATATTAATCGATTTCCGACTGTCCAGGATTTTGCCTCCTATTGCCGGCTTGTAAAATGTTCAAAGGAATCAAATGGTAAAAAGTATGGATCAGGCGGCAAGAAAATTGGCAATGCTCATCTCAAATGGGCTTTTTCCGAAGCTGCAGTTCTATTTATCAGGGGGAATAAGCAGGCTAAAAAATATCTGGATAAGCATGCAAACAAACACGGTAAAGGTAAAGCACTGACTATCCTGGCACACAAGCTGGGTCGTGCAGTATATTTCATGTTAAAGAACAAGAAGCCCTTTGATCAGGAAATATTCTTTGGGCTTTAGAGTAGGAGGGGGCGGATAAGCTCGACGTCTAACTGGTACCATATGGAAAAAAGCACGCAGTCGCATCCAGGCGGGGAGAAGAAAACCCTTGTGCCATAGAGCACTCAGCGGATGGTGTGCATATATATTCAGGTAACCATATTTGTTGATTAGCGGTCCGTCCTGCTCCTTAAAAATATCAACGTGCCTTTTGGCTCGTAGGTAAGGTTCTGCCCCTCCCCGATCCTGTAACTAACTGGTGATGAAGTTTATCAACCAATTTTATTGATTAGGACGGTATGAGGGCACGGTATTATTTCTAGGTCGCATTCATATTTATATGTTTGCAGCGGTCAGTAATCCTTTGGACCGCAGGAATATTATTTGCGCTCCGACGAGTTAACTCAGACCCATTCTCGCGCAAATAATATTCCTGCTACTCAGTAGGTTGTACTACCTTTTTTGAGTTGCATTCGGATTACATATAGACTGTTGAACCTCAATAAGTGTTTGGTGCAGGATCTTTGATCCTTAATCCCGGCATGAAATTAAGTCAGAGCAGTTACTTACTGATTCATCAGGACGTTTTGCTTAGACTGAAAAAAATAAATATTTTTTCGGCTTCGATGAACTATTTTCTATTGACAAGGGGAGGCCTTATA
>CAWFFS010000008.1:0-282175 GCA_963815145.1 uncultured delta proteobacterium | reverse complement strand
CAAGTTCATTGGCCATGTCCACGACTCCAAGGTTCCAGCCTCCATCACCGGATACAAAGAGAACTACCTGGGACGGATGATCAGATTTCCTGATGATATTTACCTTTCCGAATGGACCGAAGGTGAAGGTTTCATCCGCAGCGGAAGCAACACCCGGCAAACAATAAAAAAACAATAATGAATAATATGGATTTCATATGATAGTACTCCTTTTATAGTTTATATATCATATTGCTAAAACATCTATGAATAAAGAGAATTATTCAGTATGGAACCATAAATTTAATATTGTCTTGACACAGTGAAAGCACCTTTTTATACTTCATGCAAATAATTTTTTCATGCCTCATTTCTCCTTTCACCTAAACAGGAGGTTCTATGAAAACGAATCAGTCAAGAAGGAAGTTCATCAGAGACAGGACTGGCATTATCTGCTGCCGGACTTGTATCGGCAACAGGCATCAAGCCCTCATTTGGAGCGGAGGAGCCGAAGATTGTTTACCGAACCCTGGGTAAAACCGGGCTTAAGGTTTCAGGGGTCGGCTATGGAATAGGATTTGTACCCATTCCGGACGTAGTTGCCCGTGCTCTTGACATGGGCGTCAACTATTATGATACCTCCCGTGATTATGGTGACAGTGAAAATGTCTTTGGAAAGGTTATAAAAGGCAGGGATAGGAGCAAAATTATCATTGCCACCAAGTCTCCCTCAAGAAGGAAAGCAGACATTCTGAAGGATATTGATACCAGCCTTAAGGCCCTGGGCACCGATTATATCGATGTATGGCATCTGCATGCGAGGGACACACCAACCTCTATTCCGGATGAAGCTCTTGAAGCAATGCAGGAGTGCAAAAAATCAGGAAAGGCCCGCTTTCTGGGGTTCAGCTGTCACGATCCGAACAGAATGGTTGATTTTCTTATAGAATCCAAGACATTTGACGTCATGCAGACTACCTACAGCTTCCCTATTGGCGGATACTACCGGGACAAGGCAATTAAAAAGCTGCAGGAAGCAGGAATCGGGGTCATAGCGATGAAGGTTGTGGTAGGTTTGACAGGATTGCATTTGACAAAGCTCGATAACCCGCCTGCCTCTAAAGGTGAAGGACCGCTCGCCGGGATTAAATGGGTGCTTAACAATCCTGCCATAGGAACAACTGTTCCGCACATGAAGACGATACCCGAGCTCGAAATGAATGTCCGCGCCATGTCAGAGCCATTTACACCTGCAGATGAAAAGACGCTGTATGTAATGAACGAGAAAATCAGGCCTTCCTATTGCAGGATGTGCTATGAGTGCAGCGGAAAATGTCCACAAAATCTGCCTGTGACAGACATGTTGAGATTTCTTGCATATAACGATTATTGCGGCAACTACCATCAGGCGCGCATGAATTTTATGGAATTGCCTGAGGAGGTCAAGAACGTACGCTGCAGCGATTGTTCCGAATGCACTATCAAATGTCCTAATGGGGTCCATGTCCAGGATCGTCTTGTCAGGGCACAGGAGTTGTTGGCATAGGAAATACATCGTCATAGATAACCACGGACCATGGGAATCGGATTAATAATCTTTTTCACCACGAAGACCATGAAGGGCACGAAGTTTTAAAACCTTTTATTTATCTTCTTCGTGCTCTTCGTGTCCTCTGTGGTAAAAAAATAGTCTGACCTATAAACGCAAATGTTAGCTCAGACTTAAATCAACAACATTGGGTATCCGGATTAAATAGAAAATATTAACCAACAAACCATCACTCGAACCCTTAAACCCCTACTTTACCATACATACTTAGAATACATACAACGGAGGGATATCCATGAAAAGATCAACAGGAATTATATTGTATTCAATATTTATCTCAATATTCTTATCTGCTTTTTCTGCCTCAGCTCAAGAATCCTGTGAAAATCTCAAATCAATAAAAATCCCGCATGTAACTATTACGTCTGTAGAAAAAAGGAAATCCCGGGTATGAACTTCCGGGTCAGAGCGGATTTATAAACACCCCTCCTCAAAAGATAAATGCCTCATTCTGCCGTATAAAGGCGGTTTCCAGACCAACCGGCGATTCCGATATAGGTATTCGAGGTATGGCTGCCCGATGCATCCAGCTGGAACGGCAGGTTTCTGGCAGTCGGAAATCCCGGATTCATAGGTTCTATAGCAAGCGGCGGGATCGCACGCAACATGGAAAAGGGTTACGTCTCTGCCGGAACAGATACAGGTCATGTTGATGAAGGCTATAAGTGGGCAATAGGTCATCCTGAAAAATGGGCTGACTGGGGATTTCGCGCTGTCCATGAAATGGTAGTAGTAACAAAGACACTTTCCAAAGCCTATTATGGCAAACCCATAGATTATTCTTACTGGAACAGCTGTCACAATGGCGGGAACCAGGGGCTTAACGAAGCACAGCGTTATCCTGATGATTTTGACGGTATCATCGCCGAAGACCCTGCCTTTTATATCACCCATCTGCAGCCGGCTTCTCTATATATAAGCTGGCTGGCACTCAAGGATGGAGTCGGTGGTCCCGGTTATATACCTGTTGAAAAGCTCAAGGTGATAAACAAGGCGGTACTCAACCTCTGTGATAAAAATGACGGTCTTGTTGACGGACTTATTGAAGATCCCACAACCTGCAATTTTGATCCAGTAACCATACAATGCAATGATGGCAAAGACCGTTCTAACTGTCTTACTGCCGGCCAGGTGGACACTGTGCGGAAGATCTATGAAGGTGCAAAATTCAATGACGGCACGCAGATATATGCAGGCTTTGAACGCGGAAGTGAACTTACATGGCCGTTGATGATAGAAAAGGAGCCTTTCTCTGTTAATGTGAATTATTTCAAGGGAATTGTATTTGAAGATTCCTACTGGAATTTCAAAACCTTTGATCTGGATCGCGACACGCGCCTTGGCATACAAAAGGCTGCCTGGGCTGTTGACGGCAATAACCCCAATTTAAAACCCTTCAAGGATGCAGGCGGCAAAATTATGATGCTGGCCTCCTGGAACAGCACCGGCCTTCCCCCGCGTCAGCTTGTAAAATATTACGGCAGTGTTGAAAAGGCCATGGGCGGGTATGAGAAGACACAGGATTTCGCCCGCCTCTTCACTGAGCCGGGCTCAGACGGATGTTCCGCATTTGCAAACCCGACAGGTTTCAAGGTCTTTGACGCCATTGTAGACTGGGTTGAAAAAGGGAAAGCCCCTGACAGTATAATCTTTCCTTATACAAAGGGTGGCAGTATGATGAGCAGGGGCACTAAACCTGAAGTTTACAGGACCCGCCCTATATGCGCCTATCCCAGGCATTCCAGATACAAGGGGTCCGGAGACATCAATGACGCAGCTAATTTCGAATGCGTTGATCTGAAAAAATAGATATTCATAAAACGCTCTTTTCAGCCGATCTCTATTCGGAGGGAGGTTGGTTTTTATAGCCAATGTTGTTGAATTAAGGGGAATAAATCTTGTAGAGACAGGGCATCCCTTGTCTCTACAAACATTTTATCTTCAGGCTGTTTTGCCTTTCTTCATTTTAAGCACATCTATTTCTGGGTATAAATGTCACCCCTATTTTAACAACAGATGTAGGGGCGGGCCTTGCGTCCGCCCGCAATCGCCTTGCGTCCGCCCGCAATAGCCTTGCGCCCGCCCGGGGATGGTTGTTATGCCATCTGAAAAACTTCATGTCACATATTGAAAATAGCTGCGAAAATTCAGTATTAATTTGTAATTAAAGGTATTTTATATTAAAAGTGTGATAGACTTTTTGACGTGTACGTTTTCACGATTTTTTAATTATTATGGACCAATGAAAGGCTACAGGGATGGAAGACAAAGATACCAGGCAGACAAAAAAACCGAACCTCAGGATAATACTGTTTATCCCTATTGCGATAATAGCAATTGCCGTGTTCGTAATGATTCAGAATAAAAACCCTTCCGAAATTAATCTCAGTACGCCTTCAACAAAAGAAGGACCTGTTGCGCCTAACTTTACATTAAAGGATCTGAATGGCAGGACTGACAGCCTGAGCGATCATAAAGGCAAAGTTGTGCTGGTAAATATCTGGGCAACCTGGTGTCCCCCGTGTGTAGCTGAAACACCTTCCATTGACAAGCTCTACAAGATGTTGAAGGATGATAATTTTGTATTGATGGCCATCAGTATAGATGAGAACGGGAAAAAGGCAGTGGAAAGCTTTATGAAAAAAAAGAACCTCAGTTTTCCGGTACTCCTTGACCCGGACGGCCGCATCGCAAGCCTCTATGGAACAACAGGCGTTCCCGAGAGTTTTATTGTTGGAAAGGATGGTATTATAGATAACCACATCATAGGTGCTATTGACTGGACATCACCGAAGGTCATTGAACATTTACATGAACTGATGAAGGAATAAACGTAAAGGTTTACGGTCGGCGGTCTACGGTTTTGGGTCGACATAAAGAGGCTCCAATCCATAGCCCTCACATCCTGCACTGTATCCCGGTATTTATCCGGAAACATTGCAATTATAAAACAAGATAGTTAAAAAGGCAGATCTTCATTATCTATATCATCAAAATCATCGTCAAAATCATAGGGAACCAGTTCCCTGGACATACTTATAAATATATCCAGGGACTCACATAAATTCTTTACTATCCTGCTGCATGCCTCTTTTTCAGCGATATTCTTTTGCCTGGGACATCGACTTTAACGCAATGGCCAATTCTTTTGAAATATCATCCATTAATTTAACTATATCCATCTTTTTACCTTCATTTTAAAATTTCATCCCGGTAATTCAAGCCTGAATAGAGTAGCAAATATGCAGTGGAAGTCAACCGGCTTTTATAATGAATGAATCAGGGTTCTTTTTCGCCGACAACCAGAAAATGTTTTGGCAGGTCATCATAAATAAAAATACTTTTAAAACCTGCTTCTATCATCTGTTCTCTGACCTTTTCCGGGATATACCTTATCTCTGTCGGAGGCCCCTCCGGCATATCAATCTTCTTCCAGTCAACAATAAAAATCTTTCCTCCCGGCTTTAAAATCCGGAAGGATTCTTCGAGCATCAGCAGCGGGTTTTCCAGCTCATGATGGAGTGCTATCATAAACACCAGATCGGAAATCCCGTTATCAAGCGGGACTGAACTCTCCGCATTTTTTACAGGGATTATACCGGGATACCGGGGAGACACGTTTTCCGTGATCCAGTTGATCATTACGTCGGAATAATCACATGCATAAACAGTGGATGGTTTCAGCTGCCTGAAGAAGGCGATGCTGAAAAATGCCGTACCGGCACCTATTTCCACCAGTACGCCATGTGACTCAAGATTCAATTTATCGGCAATAAAATCCGGCGGGATGTCCTCCAGTCTCTGGGGATCATTCAGCTTCTTTAATTTAGCCGGGTCAAACTTTTTATGGTTCATTTTTTCTCCTGTATGTTTTTTAAGACTCAAATATATATTGTGTTCCTGCAGTATTAAGGATAAAGGCATCGGGCAATGCCTCCCTGATCGCTATAACGGCTTCAAATCCTGTACAATGCAGCGGGACTATTATGTCCGGATTTATAGACTGCATTTCAGTTACAGTATTCATAATTTTTTCCTGCCCGGCATTTATCAGGTGAAAACCTCCCAGAACCGCGTACACCTTTTTTATGCCGGTAATGTTCTGTATGTGCCTTACAGTATTTACGATCCCTGCATGGGCGCAACCTGAAATAATAACAAGCCCCTTATCTTTTACATTAAAAAAGAGCGCCTGTTCACCGGGAAAATCATCCGGCACGAGTTCACCGGCGCGTTTTACAAGCAGCCCGGAGGCCGGATTTTCATAGGATGTAATACGTTCAATATCTCCGGATATATATCCTCCGGGGATTATCTCCATTGGATCCGAAACCTCATGAACCTTAACCCCTGAAGCCTCAAGGTCGTCTTTACAAAGCTGCCCACGATCCACAGGAGAATCGGTCCCGGGTTGAAGCGAATACCTGTGGAGAAAGGCCTCCCTTCCAACATAAAAAGGTGCTTTGTCTTTTATAATGGAGCGTTTACGCTTCAGGATTTCCGCAGCTCCAGTGAAATGATCAAAGTGGCCGTGGCTAAGTCCGAAGGCATCGGCGTTTTCGATATTGATGCCCAGGAGATCCATATTATTTTCTACACCGGCAGGGTCCAGTCCAAAATCGAACATACAGGCACCGGACCTGCCTCCGGATTCGGTCTCGATATAAAATGCAAGGCCATGCTCTGCATGGATACATCTGCCGGGAGATGACCTGTAACGCCTTGCATATCCTGAATCCGGCCTGAGCGCATCGTAATAATTGTCTGTCAAAACCCGGATTGTTACCCGGTCCGCATCCGTAATTGTAAGGCCCTGCGATTTCATATTGCATCCTTTCTACATGATCCAATTTTATTCCGGACATTATAGCACGCTACTTATGTCATTTGATATCTTCATTTCTGAAATTCCCGCGAAAGCGGAAATCCATTGGCTTTACAAAGATTTTATGGATGCCCCGGTAAATCGGGACATGACGACTTATTTTTGCAGTTGACTATAATGACATTTCTTAATTCCCGTTGTAATTCGCTTTTATTCGCGATTCCTGTTCTCATATAACCCGGCAACCAGATCACTAAACCATACCGGTTTTTCCAGCACAACATAAACTAACACAAGAGCAGTTATAGGGACAGGAATAACTGTATCTACTAAAGCAAGAACAGCCAGGGAGATTAATATTTTTGTACTTGTTTTCATATAATTCCAAAGATTTAATTCGTGTTTATTAATGGTTTTTATTGATTTACTGTCTTTGTTTCTATGTTCTGCCTGATTTCATTGATACGGCGATGCATTACTGTCATAACCATACGGATTTCACGAACCAGCAGTATCACTCCAAAAACTATACTCCCTACGGCAATCAAACCCAGCAGCAGGACAAAACATAAAAAAACTGTCTCGACCGCATGGGATTTAATCATGGAACTTACAGACCCGAGTAATGAAACCAGCGCAACCAGTGCAAAGCAGGATAATGACAGATAGAAACATCTCATTGCCTTCAAAAGCAGTAATCCCCTGGTCTCTGCCGTTGTGTAATTATTTACCAGCCTGCTCAGCACTGCAGGAGACAGATCCATGCCGCTATCTATCTGTTTTGCTATTTCCTTGCCCATGTCTATTGCCCTGGCAAAGCGATTGCTCGTGCTCATGGCAAGTAAGGCACAGGCGTTGGTCAGAACAGCAGGTGCTACGATAAATGTAAGCATTATAAAGGGATTTGTCTGGAATCCCATTATTGATGTAACTGTATGGCTGATACCTGATGGTGTCATATCAAATCTCCAATACTGCAACAGGTTTTTGATTGTCATAAAATTGTAAATATAAACCATATTCCTGTTTTATACAAATTTTCTACTCCTGACAGCATTTTTAGATCGGTCTCATATCAATATAAATTTTATATATAAATGATTATTTCGTGAACATTTTGTGAGATTTCAATCCTACATTAGAAGTGGGAAGTGCTGAGATAAAATAAAAAAGGAGGAGTAAAATGGATACCAAGAAAATTGCATTAATACTTGTCATTTTTCTGGCAGCATGTCTCGGAACAGGACAGGTATATGCGAAGCAGCATGTCAGAAAATATGAAGTAAAAATAACCAATTTAACATCAGGTCAGATATTTAGCCCCCCCATTGTAATAACCCATAGACCGGATTTCACTCTGTTCGATCTTGGAGAAACGGCAAGTGATGAATTAGCGGCACTTGCTGAAGAGGGTAACACAGGGCCTCTGGCAAACCTTGTTAATAGCTATTATCACGCTAGCTACAGTGTAGCCGAAGGTCCTATTCTACCCGGAGATACCGCTGTAATAGAAGTTACAGCAAAACCCGGCGCCTGGGCAATCTCTCTGGCAGGAATGCTGGTTACGACAAATGACGCATTTTTCGCAGTTCGAAGCGTGGTGATTCCCGCAGTTGGTAAAAAAGAAATAACAGCTGAAGCCTACGATGCCGGAACAGAGTATAATTCGGAGGACTGCATGTATATTCCCGGTCCTCCCTGCGGCAGTCATAATTCTCATGATCCGGCAGCAGCAGAGGGATATGTACATATCCATTCCGGAATACACGGGAGCGGACCTGATCCTGAAATGGTGAATCCGTCACAGTTTGACTGGCGGAATCCCGTAGCACTTATTACTGTTAGAAGAATACATAATTAAGGCTTACCATCTCAGCCTTCCCTCGCTTATTTTAAAATAAAGGAACCGCTAATCCATGAGAAAGATACCGGCATTTTTTCTGCTGATTTATCATAAAACAAATTTCTGTCAATTGGCGTCCATTAGCGGTTTCTTAATTTTTTTATCCGGAACTTGAATTCATCTATTTAAAATAGTAAGATCCCAAAAATTCGCTTAAATACTTTTACAGCTCGTATTTACCCGGAAATGCCAGAATGATATCCATCTAATCGATTTATTGAAAGGACTCATCATGCACTGGAATCTCTATCTGCCTATAGCCGGGCACAGTCTGAACGTTTTTATGCTGATGGGACTGGGGGGAATGGTCGGTTTTCTCTCCGGTCTTACAGGGGTTGGAGGAGGCTTCCTCATGACCCCGCTGTTAATCATGGCAGGCATTCCTCCCACCATAGCCGCCGCATCCGATTCGAACCAGATCGTAGCATCCGCTTCCTCCGGTACCTATGCCCATTATCGTCTGGGGCACGTGGACGTCAAGATGGGGATTATTCTTGTAATGGGCGGCTTTGTCGGCGGCACACTGGGGGTTCATATCATTAAAACACTCAGGGCACTTGGAGGCGCAGATTTTTTTATAAGGATAACCTACGTGGTCATGCTTTCCATAGTCGGCTCATATATGCTGATAGAGAGTATACAATGCCGCAGGCGCGAATCACATTCAGGCGGCCTTTCACCTGCCAATGCACAGCCGTCTCTATTTCGCAGGTTCATTGCTTCACTGCCCGGGCAGACCCACTTTAAAACATCGGGTGTAACTGTCCCCTTTATCCTGCCGTTTCTGGTAGGAGGTTTTGTGGGTATGCTGGCTGCAATCATGGGGCTGGGCGGCGGTTTTATAATGGTGCCCATGATGTGTTACGTGCTTGAAATGCCGATGCATGTAGTGGTAGGTACAAACCTGTTTCAGGAGGTTTTTGTCTGTGCAAATGTTACGATAATGCAGGCCCTGTCCAACCACACAGTTGACCTGCTCCTGGCAATAATCCTGCTTATCGGGTCCAGTATTGGCGCTCAACTGGGAGCAAGGTTCAGCGTACGCCTCAAGGCCAACAATCTGAAGACGCTTCTGGCCTGCGTCGTACTCGCGGTAATGGTCAAGATCCTGCTCAGCCTTATAATAACACCACATTATATGCTCGATTTTAAAGGCGGTGAATAAGATGGATGGTCTAAAAGCACATATATACAAGGCTGCGGGTGTGCTGATCCTGCTTTTTTTATTGCCCTCTTCATTATGTGCTGCCGAAAAAAATCAGGCTGTACACATACAACCCGGGACAGTAAACATATCCAGTTTCTTTTCGGGTATTCAGATGAATATAACCGGTGATCTTCCACGCGACTGCCAGGCAGTCCTGAGTATCCGTGGAAAGAGGATTGAAGCGGAACTGATGCGCAAATCGCATCAGTGGGAACTGTGGATGAACAGGGGCGAGGTGGATATAGAGAATGCCCCCAGTCTCTATATTGCCCTGAGCAGTGAAAAATATTTACTTTCCCGCGGATCAGGGCAATTTCCATGGGGCTATGATGCCCAGGAAAATAGGGCCAGGTTCAGCGGCAGGTTAAAGCAAGCAGAAGACGACACCATTTTCGATGAGTTCATACAGCTCAAGGAACGTGATGAGCTCTACCGCCTGTACCCGGGCGATCTTATAATCAACCGGTCAGACCCTGACCATTGGAAGGCAGAGGCAGATTTTCGCCTGCCCTCCCGTATCAGGCCAGGTACCTACTATGTTACACTATGGATCGTCAGGGATGGCAGGAATATTGAACGATTGGACAGCTCATTCGAAGTCCGGCGACAGGGTTTGCCCGCGTTGCTCAGTTCCATGGCAGTGAAGCATGGATTGTTTTACGGCTTCATGGCAGTATTTATTGCCATGCTTGTAGGCATGTTAACAGGCCTGGTTTTTCACCGTCGCGGAGGCGGAGGGCATTAATCAATAATTGCCGGATAGTTTCCGGTGATGTTCAAATCATAATTATTTTCGGAGGAAAGAAAATGCCTATAATAACTATTTCCCGCGGTTCATTCAGTAAAGGCAAGGAAGTGGCAGAAAAGGTTGCATGCAGCCTGGGTTATGAATGCTTCTCAAGGGAGATCCTGCTGGAGGCATCGGAGCACTTCAATATCCCCGAAATGAAGCTTATTCGCGCCCTGCATGACGCACCATCTATTTTTCAGCGTTTCACCTATGGTAAGGAACGTTATATGGCCTACATCTCAGCTGCCCTGCTGGAAAGGGTTCACAAAGATAACGTGGTTTATCATGGCCTGGCAGGTCATTTTCTCCTGCACGGGGTGTCACACGTGCTGAAGGTGCGGATACTGGCGGAAATGGAGGAGCGTGTCAAATACGTAATGGATACCGAGCATTCGAGCCGGAATGAGGCAATAGCCAGAATCAAAAAGGATGACAAGGAAAGGAGACAATGGAGTCTCAAACTTTACGGTGTGGACACATCGAACCCCAATCTCTACGATATGGTGCTGCATGTTCACAAATTGAATACAGATAATATAGTAAACATTATCTGTGAAACAGCCCGGCTCGATCAGTTTCAGGCAACTCCACAGTCGCAAAAAATAATGGATAACCGGCTCCTGGCTGCCCGTGTAAAGACGAGGCTCATGCATGACTACCCTATGATAGAGACAGCCGCTTCCGATGGCGTTGTCATGGTGGACGCACGATTCAACATGGCCGAAGAACCCGAACTGGAAGAGAAGATAAGGCAGATTGCCCTGGAAGTCCCCGGGGTAAAGGATGTACATATGCGTACACTGCCGGTTACAGCCTATGCACACACGGATTCATGTGATATCTAGGAGGCTGTCCGGGAATAGCTTACGGGCGTCATTCCTGCGAAGGTGCATTGGCGTCAAGCTAAAACATATTGAAAAGACAGGATAATATTTAATGCCTGATATAGATAGCAGGTAGAAACTATCTCATTTCGGAAGACATGGTCGAAATTTAAAAGAACAAATTGTATCGATATTGTAGGGGCGGGCCCTGCGTCCGCCCGCCTCTTCGGGTTGATGACGATTATACAATTGAATATGGTTGGGCATAATGACGTATTAATCCAATTAGACATCATCATAAAAATCCGGGATATGCTGCCATTGTTGTGCAATAATACTACGCACAGTAGATAATTGGAAAATTTTATTAGCCAAACGCCAATACGCGAAGGCGGGAATCCAGGAAATATTTCCCGGTAAAGGCATTGCATAATTTGTTTCCTTAAGGTAGATTAGGCCGGTCATCATATATTTACATTATTCTTCAGGGAGAAAAATGGTATGCGTGATTCATGGGGTTCCCGAATTGGTATCATCATGGCGGTTGCAGGCAGTGCTGTAGGGCTCGGTAATTTCCTTCGTTTCCCTGTTCAGGCGGCTAAAAACGGGGGAGGCGCCTTCATGATTCCCTACTTTATATCGCTCCTTTTGCTGGGTATCCCCCTGATGTGGATAGAGTGGACACTCGGGCGGTATGGCGGAGGTTTCGGGCACTCCACAGCCCCGGGCATCTTCCACAGCATCAATAATAAAAACAGGTTTATACGCTACTTTGGAGTCATAGGCATATTCGGCCCGCTGGTAATATTCATATACTATTCCTACGTTGAATCATGGCTCCTGGCCTACAGTTATTTTGCCATTTCAGGTAAGTATTCCCTTGTAACAACCGAAGGTGCCATGGGTTCATTCCTCAAGGGGTTTCAGGGTCTGGAAAACAACCAGTATTTTGATAACATCGGCACGGCCTATTTCTTTTTTATAATCACGTTTTTCTTAAATATAAGTGTAATCTATTACGGCATCAAAAAAGGGATAGAACGCCTCTGCAAGTTTGCCATGCCTGTCCTGCTCCTTTTTGCAGTTATCATCCTTGTCCGTGTTATCAGTCTGGGCACACCCAACCCCGCAAAGCCCGACTGGAACATATCAAACGGGTTCGGATTTTTATGGAATCCTGATTTCGGAGCGCTCTTAAACGCCAATACATGGCTTGCGGCTTCAGGCCAGATATTCTTTACACTCAGCGTCGGCATTGGCGCCATTCTGACCTATGCAAGCTACCTTAATAAAGAGGACGATGTCGCCCTTTCCGGTCTTACTGCGGTCGGTACCAATGAATTTGCCGAGGTAATACTCGGAGGCAGCATAATAATACCCATGGCCTACGCGATATTCGGGCCTGATATGATCCAGGATATTGCCAAAGGCGGAGCATTTAATCTGGGCTTTGTTACCATGCCCCTGATCTTCGATAAAATTCCTGCAGGTGCTGTGTTCGGCTTTTTATGGTTTGCCCTGCTCTTTATGGCCGGTGTGACTTCATCAGTCTCGCTTGCCCAGCCGGCTGTTGCCTTTATGGAAGATGAATTTAATATAAGCCGCGCAAAAGCAACATGGATCTTCGGTATAGCGTCCTTCATTTTCTGCCAGATTACCATATTCGGGCTGGGGCACGGCGCACTGGATGAACTGGATTTCTGGGGAGGGACATTCAGCCTTGTGTTGTTCGGCTGCATTGAGACCATACTCTTTGCCTGGGTCTTTGGCATGGATAAGGCCTGGGAAGAGATCCATAGAGGCGCAATGATTCGTATTCCCAAATTTTACAGGATCATCATCAAATACGTCACACCGCTCTTTCTGCTGACAATCCTCACTGCCTGGCTGATCCAGGACGGACTGCCCTTCATCCTGATGAAAAATGTCTCCGCTGAAGACAGACCTACTGTTTTAGCAGTAAGGGTCATACTGGGCGCTATCTTTTTAACCCTGATTATAGGTGTGTGGGCGGCCTGGAGAAAAAGGGGCAGTAAAATAAAGGAGGCTTCATAATGAATACATACGGCTGGATATTCATCTGCATCTCATGGTCTGCTATCATTGTGCTGCTGATCTTCTGCTTTTCGTCACTGCTTCGGGCAGACAAAAAATAAAGATAGGACAGCAAATGATATTATACTGGGTAACAACTGAAGACCATGATGAAGACTGGTTTGTTTTGGCACCTTCTCCTGAAGAAGCGACTCAATATTTTGAGAATTATGAAGGTTATAATGAAGGTGATGCAGCAGCAGAAGAAATATTGGAGATTTCCGATGACCTTCAGGTTGAAGCCGGTTGGCCGGACAAAGAACTTCTGGAGGAATCAGGATTCGTATACTTAAGCAGTGAAGACGATCATACAAGAGTTGTTGAATTT
The DNA here is from genome assembly GCA_963815145.1 of uncultured delta proteobacterium. GTDB lineage: Bacteria > Desulfobacterota > DSM-4660 > Desulfatiglandales > HGW-15 > JAAZBV01. The sequence goes on along the minus strand of CAWFFS010000008.1, from coordinate 268,616 downwards.
CATGGCAGGAAATTTGTCGAAGGTTCATTGGAAGCTATTATAAATGAAATCCAGGATGATTTATTTGAAGAAGACAGCGGTGAAAGGCCAAATAAAACCAAAAAATCACCGATTCAATAACACCACATCGGTAATGTCAGGCCGCGTTTGTCGCGTCATAACATTTATGAAGATGGCTACCTGCCCTGTATTGGTTTTTCGTAGGGTTGGGATTTATTCCCAACCTGTTTTTTCTCGTTCCCACGGTCTCCATAGCACGTATACATTAACGCCCCATTTCATATAACAGCAGTTAAAATTATTGTAGGGGCAGTGCCCTGCCTGGCATCCAACAGTCATTCCGCGACTTGCTTGCCGGGCTATAGCTTCAGCGACGGCTGGATCGCGAAATCCAACACCCAACAGTCATTCCGCGACTTGCCTGCCGGGCCATAGCTTCAGCGACGGCTGGATCGCGAAATCCGACACCCAATAGTCATTCCGCGGCTTGATCGCGGAATCCATTTGTTTTATTTTTTGTAGGGGCAAACCTGTGTGTTTGCCGGTTTTTGTCTATCAGGCCCGCCCGTGCCGAATCGCATTTTTATTGCCGAAGTATATTCCGGCGGCAGTGCCTTTCCATATTTATTCTTGACATACCGCTGTTCTTAATCTAATTTTTAGTGACTTTCAGTATTAACATTTTTTCATCCGTATTATCATGCATTTAATGGCAAAATCACTTGCCGTAGAAACTCCGCCAGTTAGATACTCTGTTTTATATTAAGCATTATTTTTTTATGTTCGTTCCAGCAAGAGAATACTTTGAATGGGTAGAGGATGAGCAATCAAGTCGAAAAGAATTCTTCATCAGTCAGACCGAAACTGCTGGAACAAGTGCGCGCTAAAATCCGCGTAAAGCATTACAGCCGCCGGACAGAGGAGGCATATATCAATTGGGTTAAAAGATACATTTTATTTCATAAGAAAAAGCACCCGGAAGAGATGGGAGAGGAAGAGATCAGTGAATTCCTGAGTCACCTCGCTGTAGACGGTGACGTTTCAGCTTCAACCCAGAACCAGGCAATGTGCGCCATTGTATTTCTTTACAAACAGGTACTGAAAAGAGATATGGGGGAGTTCCAGGACCTCGTGTGGGCCAAGCGGCCTGCAAAACTGCCTGAAGTCTTTACGATTGATGAAGTCGATAGAGTTCTGAACAATCTGGAAGGAGTTTTCTGGTTGATAGGCAATCTGCTGTACGGCTCCGGGGTGAGATTGATAGAATGCCTTCGGCTGAGAGTACAGGATATAGATTTTGCCAGTGAAAAAATCACAGTCAGAGAGGGGAAAGGCAAGAAGGACAGAAGGACAATGCTGCCCAAAATTGTTATCCCTGCCCTGAAAGAGCATCTTGAAAAAGTAAAAATACAGCATCAAAAGGATTTGGAGGAAGGTTTCGGGACTGTGTATATGCCCTATGCCCTGGCAAAAAAGTATCCTAACGCCAGCAGAGAATGGGGTTGGCAGTATGTCTTTCCAGCCGCCAGATTATCTGTTGATCCTCGATCAGGGGTAAAACAGCGGCATCACTTCGATGAATCCACTGTTCAGAAAGCCGTAAAACTGGCAATTCGTTCAGCAAAAAATTACAAACATGCAGGTTGTCATACCTTCAGGCATTCATTTGCCACACATCTTCTTGAAGCGGGTTATGATATAAGGATTGTCCAGGAGTTGCTGGGGCATGAAGACGTCAGCACAACCATGATTTACACCCATGTTCTCAATAAGGACGGGGTTCATGTCAGGAGTCCTGCGGATATGCTTGGTAAAAGATACGTTAAAAAAGTTAAAAATCAGTTTGATGACCTTGCTCCTGAAACGGCAGAACAATTTTTTGAAATTGTCTTAAAACGTTATAATAATAACTTTGAGGCTGCGATAGCAGCATTCATAAAATTACATGGTAAAAAATGATGATAAGAAAAATAATGCGGCCCGGGCAACCAGGCACTAAAAAACTCGTTGAAAGATATGGAGATAATCTTATCTGTGTACGTTACAGATATGACGATCAAAAAAAGATGATGTACAAGACAATAGAAATCATTATTGAAAGTAAGCCCGGGCAGGATAACAATAATAAAATATCTAAAAATAAAAGTATGGACATACAAATAGGATACAATGAGGTTGAGTTAAGAAATAGGGTAAAAAATTCTGGTGGAAAATGGGACCCTCAGAAAAAAGTGTGGCGGCTCTCTTATAAAAAGGTAAAAGAGCTTGATTTATTAGAGCGAATTGTTGATGATAACGAAACCTGAAATGTTACTATATAAAGAAACATAAAAGACAAACCCGAAAAGAATAAATGGCTATATATAGACAATTTTCAAACAGGCAAAAAATGCAAAAATGCCTATATATAGACATCAAAAAGTGTCCAAATATAGACATGTTTTTTAAAACTGTCTATATATAGGAATATATGTCTAAATATAGACCTTTAATCAACCGGTGCTAAACCGGTTAATAACATGTTGGGCAAAAATAAGGAGGTTTTAGTGTACCGCAAAACAATAGTCACTATTGTAATATTGGCAGGATTATACCTACTTGTCGGGTATATTTTAGCTCGAATCGGGCTAATTCCTGGGTACACGACAAATGAATATTTTGCGTCTGCTGCAATTGTCGGCGGAATTGCATCGATATTTGGTCTACTGGGGCTCGGTTTGCCATCACTGACATTAGAGGATGTTCGTCGTGTAGAGCTCGATGGGTTGCGGAGAGTTGCCGATCTTGCCGAGGAAATGCGAGCAACCGATAAAAAATTGGCTGCAACATCAGTGGAACTAGACAGTCTCGAAAAAAAGAGAGAAGAAATGGAATTTCTCGTACAGAAAGCCAGCCTCTCTCTTCATCTACAAAGTCGACTAGAGCAAGTAACTAGGGATCTGGTCGAGTTGTATCACCAGAAAATAGACATAGAATCTCGCCTCCAAGCCTTAGATGAAGAAGTGGAAGCAACTGCTAATAAAGAGGTTATTGAAGAGGTTTCAGCAATAGTTCGTGAAAGGGAGAACACAGCTGAACAACTTTCAGAAGTATTTTGGATGAAGCCATCATTCTTCGGTATCGGTATAGATTTAAACGCCATTGTGAAGCGTCTTGCTAAACAGATTAAGAAATAATACATAGCACAAATGTGCCCAACATCAGCATTAAGTCGGATTTGGCGAAAAGCTTGCCAAACCGCTTATGCAGCGCGTTAAAAGCTGAAATGGGGTAATAATAAACAAAGCAAACATGGTATTCAGCGGAAATGGCAATGCTGCCAAATCCGCTAAATAGAAAATTAGAATCCAAGTTCATTTGAAATAATAGATAGTTATCAAAAACATGTTGTCGCTGAATAGCAGTAAAAATAGAATTCCGGGCTGAATTCATTCCTATTCAGGAAAAAAGGCAAATTGCCATAATTCCTAAATAGAAAATAAAAATGAAAATTAAGTTGTAAAAATAACTGGTTATCAAAAATACATAGCCGGTAAATAGCAGGCAAAAACGGCTTTTAACCATGCAGTCAAGGCGACTGGCTGGTTTTTCTTGCCGATTGAAACTCTGTGATATCAATGATCTTCATAGGTTCATGATCATTGTTACCATTAACCCGCCAGCTCCTTACCGCCAACGTTGGGCGTCGGAGGAACTACTGTGGCACGTGAAGACTTACTCTTTTTAGAAACTGATGACTCGTGCGCATTGTGTGGTTTGAAAGACACTCGCGCACTAACGATTCATCACATAGAACAATCTGAACCTAAAAACGAAAACTATGACAACAAGCTTGTACTGTGCCATAACTGCCATCACTGCTATCATCAGGGCAAAGGAGTAATGATAGAGGATCTGAAGAATATTAAGCGTCGCCTTATCATGAAGACACTAACTGTTCCCGGTATCAACGCCTTGAAATGTGCATATAGACGAGATGGTGTTGTTGCAATGCCATTCCTTGTGAACCACTTGGTTGAGCTTGGCTATCTTCGTCAAGGAGAGCCAATCCGGTGGGATACAAACGATGCGGGTGTTCAAGTGATAACAGACGCTATGTACATAATCACTGATGATGGACGTTCGATTCTAGAGAAGTGGGAACTTAAGTGAATCCGGCGCCCAACCATCCAATAAACTCGGATTTGGCTACAAAACAGCCAAACCGGTTATCGGTTCGTTATGGTTTTAAGGGTACTGATGTCTAAACTAATGAGCAACAATACAATGAGATTCTTTACTAGCTTCCGGCTTATCATCTCTCTGATAATCGTTTTTACTACTTTCAGTTGCGTTTCCATAGTGAACGAGCGACATAGTACCGAGTCGTACTTGCACGTCAAGGTCGCGGAATTCCCGACAGGTCAGGGAGCAGCTGGGTTTGATATTTTACCAAACACAACCCCGATTTCGATTCTGAACGTAAAAGAGCAACAGCTTTCGGGTCCCGATCCTAAGCCCTACTATGAAACCGTACGGAGTGTGTATGCGAAGTCTCCAAGGAGTGGAGTCGAATACGAAGCTTTCATAGGGTGGATAAATGTCGGAGAAAACGCGCCTAGTGACAAGCTCAGCCGAATAACACAAAGGTATGTTCGCCAGTCTTACGGATCACATCATGGGGCCACTTACTATCCCCAAAGTGTGTTCATAGGAAGAAGAGAAGGTGGTCTTCTAAATCCTATTCTTGTTTTCCCAGATGTTGGTTCTCACACGACCGCGCCCTGCGCTTTTTCGATCGACAGCCAAGAAAGATGTCATCTGGCAGTCGCCGATGTAAACATCTCTCAGGACAATAAATTTGATCTTTATTGGGTAATTGGAGATCTCCAAACTGGTAAGTGGATTAATGCTTGGTTGATTGATAAACGTGGATTCACGAGTAGCGCCCACCCTCGAAGCGTCGTTTGGGGTGATTCAATACATCTGCTTTGGAACTGGGTTGAAGATTGGGATGGTGGCCTGTTCCATGTGGAATGGACACCAAGCGGATTTACCAGAAAGTTATGTATCATGGACGGACATATCACTGCTTGGGATGTAGCGATTGATTCGCGATCGGGTCTACTTCTTGTTGCCTTCACTCGCAGTGACGGCGTCTATGGTGCTACAAAATCTAGTGACGGTGGTTGGTCTAGACCTGTTAGAATTCAAGCTGATCAAGTATTCGCATTGTCTCTTGAATGTCGTCTAGGCATATTTGTGCTTCGAACAGGTGAGGGTAAAAATGCCAGAGAATTCGCGATTAGTATCCCTTAGCTCAGTAGAAAATAGAGTTCACTGGGTTTAATTGCTTTATTTGTATTAATTTTCTTTACGTTCACAGGACTAAACTAATAATGTATCGGTTTAGTGACCTAAGGAACCATAACAAAGGCTTTCACCGGAAAGCCTGATGAGACGTCGGCTTCCCGTGAAGCCAAGCGTTGTGGATCTGAACAATAAAATGAATATAGGATTTTTAGCATCACATAATGGTAGTAATATGCAGGCAATAATTGATGCCTGCAGCGCTGGTTCTTTGAACGCATCTCCTGCAGTAGTGATTAGCAATAATAGTAAGTCAGGAGCTATAGGACGTGCGAGAAAAGAAGGTATCCCTAATTATCATCTAAGTGGAAAACATTATCCTGATCCAAATGAATTAGACCGAGCCATATTAAATACAATGATCAAACACTCAGTGGATATAATAGTACTGGCCGGCTATATGAAAAAACTTGGTTCAAAAACATTAGAGCATTACAAAGGCAAAATATTAAATATCCATCCTGGATTGTTACCAAAACACGGTGGCAAAGGAATGTATGGAATGAATGTTCATGAAGCGGTAATTGCATCAGGGGAAAAAGAGAGTGGTGTATCTATTCACATCGTTGATGGTAGCTACGATACTGGTCCTGTTATTGCTCAGTCTCGTGTACCTGTCGAAACGGCGGATACAGCAGAAACGCTGGCAGCAAGAGTTTTAAAGCAAGAACACATCCTTTTTCCAAAGACATTACAAAAAATAGTAACAGGCGAAATAAAACTTTAACTTAGGGAAATTTAAACAAAAAAAATCCACAACAAAATGCTCTACCCGACTGGCGAAAAAACCCGCCAGCCGGTAAGCATCGGCGTTATGTTTTGTAGAGGGGATAGTAAATGGTAAATGAAGGAGACCTTAAAAGTCACCTAGATATGTGGATGACAGACAACTGTAATAGGTACTTCCATGTACTGGATGACTTAGGGCTAATAGATAAGAAAAAGGCTGCGAAATTATCAAAGGAACTTCTAGAGAAAAGAAATGAAATGTTAGACAAATACATTCCATTCTTTATAGACGCAACTTTTAAACTTCTGGGGAAAGAAGCAGCCGATGAAAACACATAACACGCTAATCTACCGGACCTGGCTGAAACGCTTGCCAGGCCGGTAATCAGCACCGTTAAATTAAAAAAAATGAAAATATCCATTTTTATACTATGTTCTCTTATTATTTTGGGTTGCACAGAAAAACCTGAAGAGATACTTTTTCAACCAACAGTTATAAATGCAGATCAAATATTTATTCCTAAAAACCTAGAAGAAGCCCATCTAGAACTCGACCGGGGATTATCCAACCATGCAAAAGAACTCCTACGTAAAGGTCAGTCAGAACTAACCGAAGATGAGAATAACTCATATTCTTTTTCTTTGGGACACTTTGGTCTGGGATTATGGATGCGAAATAATTGGGAACTCTGGAAAGGTGGTGAGTTATCAAAATATTTTAATGAACTAGGAATACATCACCCTGATGATATGACAGGCATTATTTTAAGGTCCTACATAGCAAAGCTTAGGGGGGAGGAATACTCGATTGAGAAGGATATAGAACACTATCAAGCTTATTGGAAAAAAGTAGAAGAAAAGGAAAAATACGAAGCGGAAATGGATAGTATCAGATCTCAACGTAGAAAGGAGGCAATGTTAAATTGGAAGTGGAAATCAAATACAGCTCCTGTAGCAAATCTAAATCCCCATTTTAACATTCCGGATGTGTGGGGTCTGCAGCCATATGATAATGGTTTTATAGTTACAGTGAGAGATTATAGAGAAAAATATAACCCTGTATGGCACGATGGGATCTATTTCCTTGCTGCACCTAGAGTTGATCTAAAGCCAATTAAACTAACATCATGTTCTGAAATTTATGATGTGGTTGTATATGAAGGGGTTGCAAATTGGTTATGTAAAGAAAAAAAAGAAGGTTGGAGTATTATATCTACTTCACCTGTTAGAAAAACTAAAAAGAGGAAATTGTCAAATGTCCCTGAAAATGATTGGTTAAGACTAGGGAAAGGAAAAGAAGGGTTATTAGTTATAAGTGCTGACACAATATATAGAGAATCATCAGGTAATTTAAAAGAAATATACAATGCGCTTTCAAGCACAAGGCAATACCACATGTTTGATTTTGATGAATATAAAAGATCTACTCCCGACTCCTTTTTCCCACAGAGAAGTAGAACTCCTTTGGAGTATGACAGGGCTATATATTTTCATGTAGAAGATAAAAATAAGGCAACAGATCTTTATCGCCTAGCTCTAGATGAAAAGCATCTTGAAAGCGTTCGTGAGATATTTGTCTATGATTACATCGGAAATTATAGCTACTATTGTAGCGATGTAGCCCTTGGTACTAATGGCGGTCTATGGATTGCATCAAGTGGATTTACTAGCCTTGTGAAAATAGCTAAGGATAATAATATTGAGATTGCATCAATTTTAGGTAAAGTTACACATTTAGATAAGAGTTCTATAGATAAAATATCTTCTACTGGAGATGAGGGGCCAACATTGCCTATAGGGTCAATCCATATAGTAGAAGACACAATATATCTCGCAGGATTAGAAGGTATCGTAAAAGTTGAAAATGGTGAAATAACACCATTAGTTAATTATGATAAATATCAAATTACACCTAAAAGGCTTGGTATATTTCCAGATGGTAGTTTTGTAATTGGGAATAGTGATGCAGGGCTATATATCTTAAGAAAAGAAAAAGAACAATACAAGTTTAGTACACCTTCGTTATCCAAAGAAATATATTTGGTCGATTAATCTTATATGGTGAAAAATGATATAAATTAAAATATAAAACCTCGGTACTAAGCTATATTTTAAAAACCGAAAACTATAAAATTTAACAAGTAGCTACACCAGACCCCGGAGGGTTCTTTGCTTGATATAAAAATTCACGGCGGGGCTGGTGAGCAAACCGTTAAGTCCAAAACATAAGGAGGTAATATGGAAGTTGAACGTCCTACAATATTAAGAAGATATTTCTCTACCTTTATAGACGGCTGGTTTATTATAGCATTTTTACTCTTTGTTCCTTATGTTATTGGGGACGGAGAAAATACACTTAGTATTAGGATTATAATCGCTGTAATAATGTTATTCGTTTATGAACCTTTATTTACGAGTAAGCTATGTACGCTTGGTCAAAAAATAACTGGAATAAGAATTAGAACAGTTGATAATTATCAAAGACTTAATTATCCGATTACCGTTTTACGTTCTATAATTAAATGGTTTTTAGGCTTCATATCTCTTTTTTCAATAATTTTTTCAAAAGATAAAAGGGCAATTCATGACTTTGCATCAGACTCAATTGTAATTTTAAACCCAGAGACTTAACATCACGTTCAAGGGGACCCGGCTACTATATCGCCGAGCAAGCAGAATCAATATTAACAACTATCTTAGGAGCATGAGGTTCGTTGCATTAAAACCGCCGGGCTCCTTAACTTCAGCGTTAGCTGTTCAAAAGAAATACAAATGGGATAAAGGTGAAGAAATGAGTAGAAAAAAAAGCATTGAAGCCTTAGTTAAAAAAAGTCGAGATTCGATGGCATCTCTTAAGAATGACTATCAAGCATCACTTAAGGCAAAAGAAGTGTCAGAAGAGCTTAAAGTTGATATTAAAAATATTCTTGAGAATTTACGTTCATGCTTGGATTACATAGCCCGAGACATTTATGAAAAATATTTTACTGGTACACCTGGAAGACTATATTTTCCGATCCGTCATACCAATAATGAATTCCAACAGGCAATTTCGCGAGATTACCCAGATTTAGACCAGTTAGCTCCAGATGTATATGCAATTATTGAACAAGTGCAGCCTTATAATGATCCTTGGCTTGGTAAGTTTAACAGACTCAATAACGACAATAAACACGAAAATCTAGTGGAGCAGACACGAACTGAAACAAAACGGGTTACAGTTTCATCAAAGAGCGGTGGAGGTTCAGTTTCGTGGGGGCAGGGTGTTACTTTCGGCTCTGGTGTGTCTGTCATGGGCGTACCAATCAATCCACATACTCAAATGCCAGTCCCGAACACAACAATAGATACCAAAGTTGAAATATGGGTGGATTTTAAATTTTATGATAATAATGAATCAGTAATCCCATTTTTAGACAAATCAATCGAAAAGGTCGAAACGTTATGTAATTCGATTCAAAGTTATTTGTTAACTTGGTAATTCAGCTAACAATGGCTTCCACCGGAAAGCCTGTTGAGACGTCGGCTTCCCGTGAAGCCAGCCGTTGGAGGGAACAACACATGAACAGAATGATAGTGGCAGTTCTAATATTGTTACTCACAGCAACGAGTGCTTTAGCAACAGCTCAGTATCCTGACAAGATACTATACGAAGGTAAGGAGTACGATCTAGTAACGAATCCTATGGAACCCTATTTTGAGAAGCATCCTGACCTCAGACCCGAAGAAGGGTCAACAGCTCTGTGGAGATGCTACGTGGCAACTTTCGCGATAACTAACAGGACTCTGGTAGTAACAGACATAGAAATAGAAGGCGATCTAAAGGAAGTTAATGGCATCTACCATGAAACTTGGGAATCTGTTAAAAAGGATGTTCTTCCGGGTGTTGAGCAGCTCATAGTCGACTGGTTCACAGGTATACTCGTCCTTCCAGATGGCAAGTTAGTGAACGAGGTCAACATGGGCTATGGTTCAACTTACAGCAATTATATTCTCCTTGAAATCAAGAACGGTAAACTCACCGGTAAACGTACTTATGACTATAGGCAATATGAGCAATTTAAAGAAAAACAATTTCAGGCATTCAAAAAGACGAAAAAATATAAAATGTTATTAAAAGAACTGAGGAAAGAAGGCGATTCCAAGGAATTTATAGACACATTCCTCCGAAGTGCTGTTGTTGAATATTCATCCGAATTTCTGGAGGAAGACAGTAACAAAAAATCCTCCAACAAATAATTCAACTCGGAATGTCTAAAAGCGCTTTCGCGCTTTCAGCCATCCGGTTAATTAATCCGTTGGCGTGCTGGAAAAGCAGAATAAAAAGAAGGCCATGGTGACAGAGGGAAGGCAGTTGCAAATAACATCAAAGGGGACGTCCATGAAAATATGACTTGACACAATATTTCTATTTTTAGTATTCATATTTTATGCCTCGACAATCAAGAATAGACGCTCCAGGCGCTCTTCATCATATAATGATAAGAGGTATAGAGCGTAATGATATATTCAAAGATAATAAAGATAGAGACAATTTTATAGAACGTCTTGGCAGTATAGTAAAAGAGACATCTACCTCCTGTTTTGCGTGGGCACTACTTTCAAACCATGTTCATCTTCTGTTAAGAACTGGTACAGATTCGATATCAACTGTAATGAGAAGACTTCTAACCGGATATGCGGTTACATACAACCGCCGACATAAAAGACATGGGCAACTTTTTCAAAATAGATATAAATCGATTCTTTGTCAGGAAGATCCTTATCTAATGGAATTAGTGAGGTACATTCATCTCAATCCTTTGAGAGCAAATATAGTAGATAATTATTCAAGGCTTTGCAATTATAAATACAGCGGGCATAGTAATATACTTGGAAACAATGTATATGACTGGCAGGACGTCGATTATGTGCTTGGATTTTTCAGTAAAAAAAGAAAAATATCTCAAAGAAGATATAACGAACATGTTTTAAAGGGGATAGAAAAAGGCCATCAGTCAGAACTCACAGGAGGAGGCCTTGTAAGGAGCCATGGAGGTTGGGCTGAGGCAAGGAAAGCAGCAAGAGGTGGTGAAAGGCTTAAAGGAGATGAGCGGATACTTGGAGATAGTCAGTTTGTATTAGATACACTTCAGGAAGCAGATGAGAGTTTTGAAAGGAAGTATGAGTTAAAAGCCATAGGATATAATCTCGAAGCTTTGTCAAACCGGGTTGAAGAAATATTCGATATGGAAAAAGGTGAAATATATTCCCCTGGCAACTATAAAAAGTTGATAAAACCGAGAAGCGTTTTTTGCTACTGGGCTGTACGAGAATTGGGTATAACAGCTACATCTCTGGCGAAAAAAACAGGACTCACTCAATCTGGCGTAAGTAAGTCGGTTTTACGGGGCAAGGGGATCGTAAAAGAAATGAATCTTAAGATAGTGGAGTGAGCTGGGAATTATTTCATGGACGTCCCCATTGAGAGCATTGTTAATAGAGGAGGAAAAGGCAGTCATAGGAACTATAAACATCCTGAAGGTATAAATATCACAGTAAGTGGTAAATTTAATAGTGATGCGAAACCATATCAAGAAAAGGATGTAAAAAAGGCCTTGGAAAGGATTAAAAAATGAAAAAAAGTGATCAGTACTTAAAAATAGTTGAATGGTCTGATGAAGATAATTGCTATATTGGTCGTGCTCCAGGATTAATGTTAGGGGGGGTTCACGGTGATGATGAGGCAAAAGTATATAAGGATCTTTGCGCGGCGGTTGAGGAATGGATTGAAATCTATGAAAATGATGGTGACCCATTACCTGCAGCGACAGCAAAAAAGGAATACTCAGGGAAATTTAATTTAAGAGTCGGCAAAGAATTACATGAACAGATCGCAATCACCGCTCTTAAAAGAGGTGAAAGCCTAAATAAATTCTGCGTTGAAACTATTAAAAAAGAAATCGGACTTTAACAAATCATTCAACGTGACGTGCTTACTATCTTGCCAAATCGAGCTTTAAAGGTTCGCAGCGTTCATTTTTTCTAAGAACCTTTATTGGCAAGCATCGCACGTTCGTTAATTTCACGTTGTGTGCTTTAAGCAGGGTAAAAAGAATAAATTTTATGGTAAATAAATTTACAGAAAAACAAGGTCAATATCTTGCCTTTATATATTATTATACAAAGTTAAATCAACAACCACCTTCGGAAAGAGATCTACAAGAACATTTTAAAGTGTCACCTCCATCAATTCATCAAATGGTTGTTACACTAACAGAAAAAAGTTTAATACGTAGAGTTCCAGGGCAAGCGAGATCAATTCATGTTTTGGTTCCGGAAGATGAGTTGCCAAAATTAAATTAATCGGCTAACGTCACACAACCCATACGTTCAAGGTGACCTGGCTACTATATCGCCGAGCGAGCAGAGTCTATATTATCAACTACCTTGGGAGCATGAGGTTAGTCACCATAAAACCGCCAGGCTCCTTAAATTCACGGTATCACTTATAAAAACATCGTATTAGGAGGTAATTGAATGAGAAAAGTATATGAGTCATTAAATACTATCATGATTGGTCATTTGAAAAATATTCTTATGACCGAAGGTATACCTTCCTTCACAAAGAATGAATATGGTTCAGCAGGACGAATTCCAGCGAATGAATGTTGGGAAGAGATCTGGATTGAAAATGACACCCAATATGATGATGCCGAAAAAATAATTAAGGAAGCACTGTCAGATGATTCCGCTTCAGGCCCTGATTGGGTATGTCCAAATTGCCAGGAAGTAAATGAATATCAATTTGCGTTGTGTTGGAATTGTGGCAAAGAAATTCCAAATACATAACATAAATCAACATGACCGCGGGGGGCATCTTTAATTTTTTAAAAAGCATTCCGGCGCGGCATGTTATTTTGAAACGTTGTGTTTCTATAAAGGAGGTAAATCTAATGAATGATAACATCCCGGAAGAGATACTAGAAAAATTAGAAATCATTGAAAAAGAAGCTATCTTTTCAAAAAAAAATAAACCTACATCTACGCGATATTTTGTATTAGTTTTATATATACTTGGTTTTGCAGGAGGTGTAGCAGTCGCGATACATGAAAAGAATTTTTATCAGGCTGGATTTTTTGTTTTACTTGGAGCATTATTTATCGTTTCTGAAATTCAAAACAAAGAAATATATAAGCTTCATTCAAATGCATGTGACATCATCAGTTATTATCGTAATAGAGAGGCCCAATAAAACACAATGCATCTACTACGACCGTGCTATTTTTTCGTCTTTTTTTAAACTACCTGCCAACTCTAAACCTTCATGCATTTAACATGGTAAGTTGGTTTGCTCCGCACGGCCTGTAATGCTTTTCGTTCGGCTACAAAAGGAATGAGAAAATGAGAGTCAACACCATGATATTTCGGAGAAATGAACGGTTGCTTTTCAAATCTGAAAGAAATCATATCGGCGGCCTGGTTGTATGCTTTCTGTTGCTCCTTTTAACTTTTGGAGAAGTATCAGCAGAAACGGAATGGCCCCATATCGCCATTTCGAAAGATGGCACACCAATATCATATGAAATCTTCGGAAAAGGAGAACCGACTCTGATATTTGTGCATGGATGGAGTTGCGATGCGCGCTACTGGCGTGCCCAAGTGCCAGTGTTCTCAAAAAAACATCGTGTTGTCGTTCTTGACCTTGCGGGCCACGGCCATTCAGGGGTATCCCGCACAAGGTATACCATGGTCTCTTTTGGAGAGGATGTCCAGACAGTGACAGAATCAACGGGCAGTCATAGCGTTATTTTAATAGGCCATTCCATGGGGGGCTCAGTGATAGCTGAAGCAGCCCGCCTCATGCCTGATCGTGTTATCGGATTAATCGGTATAGATACTCTTGAGAACATAGAGTACCAGATGACTCGCGAAGAACTTGAAAAGATGATCACCCCATTAAAGGAAAATTTTCGAGACTCGAGCAGGCAGTTTGTGAGTGAGATGATCGAGGAATCCGAACAACGGCATTCAGTGGATCGCAAAAAGCGCGCGCCCACTGATGCCCACCGTAAACACAGAGATATATAAATGATGAATGTAGATCTTGTTAGATTAAAAAATGGTGTACACTATGGTTTGTTGGAACAGCAAAAACTATTAACTGACTTAATATCTTCAAATTCAATTATTCTAACTGTGCTAGATGCTATAAGAGATATTCCAAATGCATGGGTAGGCGCAGGCATTATTTTCCAAAATTTATGGAATGCTCTGCACCAATATCCAGTGAACTCTCACATAAAGGATATTGATGTGCTTTATTTCGATAGCACAGACCTATCCTGGGAAGCTGAAAATTCACATATCGAACTGATTAATAATAGGCTCGAATAATATTCCTATCCCTGTTGACATAAAAAATATAGCCCGGGTGCATTTATGGTATAAAGATAAATTCAATATTGAAAAACAGCCTTATCAAAGTGTTGAGGAATCTATTTCAACCTGGCCTGTTATAGCTGCCTGTATGGCAATAAGAAAAAACAATGGGCAAATAATTTTTTGTGCACCCTATGGCTTCCAGGATTCATTTGCTATGCGAGTACGTCCTAATAAAGTTTTGGTGAACAAAGAAATTTATGATAAAAAGGCCTTTTCTTGGAAAAAGCAATGGCCACTATTATCTGTTTATAATTGGTAATAATTTGTACCCCAATATAACAAAATTATTGAGCACACAAACATGGCAAGAAATATTGAAATAAAAGCATCCATAGACAGTATTAATACTTGTATAACCACTGCGAAATTACTTTCTGGTTCTGATCCGGAAGTAATTAAACAAGAAGATTATTTCTTTAACTGTGCAAATGGGCGTTTAAAACTAAGGATACTTTCTTCTGTCAATGGAGAACTCATTTTTTACAATAGGAAAAATGAAAGTGGTCCAAAGATGAGTGAATATTTTATTTCAAAGACAAATGAACCATATACTCTACTTGATGTACTTGAAAAATCTTATGGATTACGTGGTGTCATAAAAAAAACAAGGAAACTTTTTCTTATAGAAAATACCCGTGTTCATATCGATCAAGTCGAGAATCTTGGAAGTTTTCTGGAATTCGAAGTTGTCTTAACAAGCGAAGAAGATATCAATACTGGTAAACAGGTGGCTCAAAGGTTAATGGCGCAATTTGAGATTCAAAAAAACAGTTTGATTGATTGTGCATATATTGATCTGATAGAATAAAATTTATAATCAATGGCTTTCACCGGAAAGCCTGAAAAGACGTCGGCTTCCAGTGAAGCCAAGCGTTATGTCCCACCCACAAAGATGGAGGTGATTTTATGTATTACATAGTTGAAACAGACAAATCATTTGACCAAGCATCGGTAGACCTTGAGGCAGCGGTTGTACGTCATGGCTTCGGGATACTGCATGTTCACGACCTGGGGGCCGCGCTTCGCAGTAAAGGCATTGCATTCGATGAGGAGTGCAAGATATTTGAAGTCTGTAATCCGGGTCAGGCTGCAAAAGTTTTGTCGACCGACATGCGTCTGAACATGGCCTTGCCGTGTCGTATTTCGGTATTTACCGAGAAAGGCAAAACGAAAATCGGTCTTATTAAGCCTGCGCAAATGCTTTCGGCGTTATCTCAGGATGCATCCGTTGGTTCAAGTTGCCAAAGAGGTTGAGGAAAAGACCATCAAGATGGTTGACGAGTCGAAATGAACAATTCAAAATAGGCGTTTTATTAAAGCAAGCCCGACTTGAAGCAGGTTATACACAAGAGGATGTCGCTAAAAAATTGAAAACAAAAAAATCTGCAATATCCCGGATTTAAAAACCTGTTTTAATAATGGTTGTTAAAGTTTAAATGCTCCGTATTGGCAGCTTCCACAATTCACAATTCCATATTGACACACAAAACGGATCGCCATATATTCAAATCCTACTTAAAACAGGAGATAATCATGTTTAACGCTGAAAAATTATTGGGTGGTATGCTCAAAGAGAGTATAGGAATAAAAGGTTTTGGCAGGAAAGCTGCAATTGGCGGGGGACTTCTGGGGCTCGCCTTTGCTGCAGCTGAACATTTCATGAACAAGTCCCAGACTCCATTTTCAGGCGGGAACATATCTGCGGGAAATGCCGGTGCAGGCTCACCTCCGCCTCCTCTACCCGGGGCAGGTACACCGCCACCAGTGCCCCATGCAGCCACGACCGCAGTACCTCCACCGCCTCCTCCTAGGGCAGGTATCTCATCACCACCACCTCCTCCGGTAGGTGCGGCTCAACAGCCTTCTTCCGAGGAAAACAAAGACCAGCAGGCAGTACTTCTCATCCGGGCTATGATCGCATCTGCCGCGGCTGACGGCCAAATTGACGAACAGGAAAAACATAACATCATCAGCAAACTGGAATCCGTTGATTTGAGCGAAGAAGAACGTGACTTCATTCATAAAGAACTGGCTTCTCCATGCAGTCTGGAAGCTATCACGCGTGAGGTAAGTACTCCGGAGCTGGCAAGGCAGGTATATACTGTATCGCTGATGGCGATTGAGGTGGATACGGACGCTGAACGCAATTATCTTAACACACTTGCCGAACGTCTGGGTCTGGATCAGGCAGTTAAAGATCAGATACATGAGGAACTTGGTATATCATATTTAGTAAAGGAGTAGAACAATGGCACAGTGGTATTTGAGTTATGAAGGAAAACAGCAGGGTCCCTTTGATTTAGCCCAGGCCCAGGCCATGGCAAGGAGCAACCCGGACGGTTACTGCTGGAGAGAGGGATTTGCTGAATGGCTGCCAATCAGCCAGGTCGGGGAGTTAAACCGGGCGGTTTCCCCAAAAATGGCGCCACCTTTACCTCCGAGTTCGACCAGGGGTGCCGATGAGATCGATTTTAAAATCATAGGTGCAGAGATGCAGTTTGTGGAAGTGGAGCTTGACCCGGGTGAGAGCGCAGTGGCAGAGGCAGGCGCAATGATGTACAAGAATCCGTCCATCAAGATGGAGGCTGTCTTCGGAGACGGTTCTCATGCAAGTAATCAAAGCGGTTTCATGGGAAAGCTTATGGGCGCAGGCAAAAGACTGCTTACAGGTGAAAGCCTTTTTATGACACTGTTCACCCACACCGGGCAGGGCAAGGCGCATGTAGCCTTCGGAGCCCCTTATCCCGGCAACATCATCCCGGTGAAACTCACGGCAGTGGACGGGACACTCATCTGCCAGAAGGATTGTTTTCTGTGCGCGGCACGCGGAGTATCGATCGGGATTGCGTTTCAGAGAAAGATACTGACCGGCCTTTTCGGCGGAGAAGGTTTTATCATGCAGAAACTTGAAGGGGATGGTCAGGTATTCCTCCATGCAGGCGGTAGCCATAGTTGAAAAACAGCTTGAGCCGGGTGAGGTAATCCATATCGATACAGGTTGTGTAGTGGGCTATGAGGCCTCTGTCGATTTCAACATAGAGCAGGCAGGGAATATCAAAACCGCGCTTTTTGGCGGAGAAGGCCTGTTTTTCGCGGTTTTGAGGGGGCCGGGCAAGGTATGGCTCCAGTCACTTCCCTTTTCAAGACTCGCAGGCCGCATGCTTCAGGCGGCACCCCAGCGCGGCGGAAGCAAAGGTGAGGGTTCTATCCTCGGTGCCTTCGGGGGGCTACTGGACGGGGACAATGATTAACCGGAATATTTTGAACTATTATTAAGGTATATCGTTTACTGGCAATACCTTACTCGTAGAAGGGGCACGCTGCAGCGTGCCCCTTCTACAACAATATTTAATTAAAAGGATCATTACCTGGTTATATATCTGTTTTCAGGTTATTGCTTTTTCATTGTTAAAGGGATGTTCTGCCCTCCCTGCTTCCACTCGCCTACAATAGTGTCCTTTGACAACTTGCCTTTATACTCGATATTCGCAAGTTTTATTTTAAGGACCAGCTTGCCTTCGCTCATACTGCCTTCTGTAATGGGGATATCCTTTGTATTTGAAGTGGGGCTGTCTAAAAAGCCTACCAATTTTCCCTTTTTATTTTTTTCAAACCTGAATATCAGATCAGTGTTAACAAGTTTTCCGCTCCATTTTCCTTTCAATGTATTTATAACATCTTTGGGAAGGTTTAAACTGTAATCAACTGGAACATACTTTCCCTTTTTCAATGTAAAAGGTATAGGTTTACTGTTGGGCGCTGCCTGTATTATCTCTCCGGTAAACTCATCATTCTTGATTTCTCCTTTTAACTCGGCGTCCGTAACAATAAGAGACAGTTTGCCATCTTTAAAACTTGCCTCAGTTATTGGTATTCCCTTTATTTTCTGATCCGGAACTTCCTCGGATTCCGACGAATTCACCTTTCTTATTGGTTCCAAAATTAAATACTACAGTAACGTCTGTTGCAGGTGTCTTAATATCTCCGGACCATTCACCTGATAAAAGTTTCCTGATCTCTTCGGGAAGGTTCAGGCCGTATACCGGAGGTGTATATTTTCCCTTTTTCATGGTTACAGATGAATTAGCCACTCCCTGCTGGATCATCTGTCCTGTCAGTTCATCACCTGCCAGTTTTCCCTTGAACTCGATATTGATACGTTTCTGCATCTTTAAAACCAGTTCGCCATCCTTTAAACTTGCATCTGTAACCGGTATGCCCTTTACATTTTGATCGGGCGCATCATAAAACCCAAGTAATTCGTCCTTATCATTCATTTCAAATCTGAATGACACACGTAAGAAACCTTTTGCCATCTTTCGCTGTCCGTGCCATTCTCCTTTTAACAATTCTTTTGTCTCCTTTGGAAGATTCAGGGTGAAGGCTGGAGGTGTATACTTCCCCTTTTTCAATGATAAAGGAATATTACTCAATCCAGCCTGCATCCATTCTCCGGTCATCCTATCGCCTGCAAGTGTTCCCTTATACTCTGCATTGGCGACCTTTATCTTGAGTGTGAGTTTACCATCCTTAAAATCAGCCTCTTTGACCGGTATTCCTTTTACATTCTGATCCGGAACCTCATAGAAGCCCACAAAATCACCCTTTCCAGTGGTTTCAAATCTGAATGCAACATGAATAAGTCCCCTCGGTGTAGCAAGCTGTCCGTGCCATTCTCCTGACAGCTTATCTTTAATCTCTTTAGAAAGATTTAAAGCCACTTCAGGTTTGTATTCTCCTTTTTTTAAAGTCAGGGGCAAAGGCTGCCCTCCCTGTATAAAATTGCCTACAATCTCATTACCGGTAATTTTTCCTTTATATTCCGCTTTAGCAACTGATATCTGTAGAGTAAGGTTGTCATCAACAAGTTCCACATCAGAAACCGGAATGCCTGTAGCACCTTGATCGGGGCTGTCTAAAAAGGCCTTATACCCGCCATCAGCGTCTATCTCAAATCGAAAAACCAGCGTCAGGTCTCCAGTCGGTATTTTCAAAGGCCCGTACCACTGGCCTGCCAGCCTTTTTAAATCTTCCTTGGATAGCACTGGTTTTTTATAGGGCTTCAGGTTTAAAGGAATTGATGTCCCTTCCTGTTTCCAGTTTCCCTCGAATTTACCTTCCTTTAAAACTCCTTCATAGGACCCGCTCAGGTCAGCGACATCAAATTTCAGGGTTCCTGAATCATAACTTACCGAATTCGCCTTGACATCTTTGATTGCACCCTGATCCGGTGAATTCAGCACAACCGAATATGAACCGTCGGCGTTTTGAGTTATTACAAACTGGATTGTCAACTCGCTGCCGGGAGCGGCTGCAAGTGTCCCCTGCCAGGTACCAGTGATGTTTTCAGCAGCTATGGCATTGTTTATGAATAAAACAGAAAATAAAATAACCGCTACTGCAATTAATTTTTTCATTATTTCCTCCTTTTATTTTGAAGAGACATTTTAAAGTTAAACGTAGATATGGCGCAAGGTACAGGGCACAAGGCCCAGGGAAAAAGTTTTAAATGATAAAACCTTGCGCCGTGCACCTTGAGCCCTGGACCTCGTTTTTATTATTCATACCTCAGCGCATCGATCGGATTCGCATGTGCTGTCTTAAAGGACTGCAGTGCAATAGTGGTAAAGGCCACAGCCGCAGCCAAAATGGCAGCCACCAGGAATACCCACAGATTCATATTTATATTTATCCGGTAAGCAAAATCGGATAACCAGTACTCATCCATGGCAAAATAGCCGATCAATGAGGCAATTACTGCTCCACCTAAAACAAGCAGCAGGATATTTCGAGCAAGCATGGTTATTATCTGCAACGTAGATGCGCCAATCACCTTCCTTATACCGATTTCCTTGGTGCGTTGTTCAGTGGTAAATGCCGCAAGTCCGAACAGCCCCATGCACGAAATAAATATACAGACACCAGCAAAAATTCCTATGAGTTCCATCTGCCGCTGTTCGTTCATATAAAGTTTGTTTAAAGAGTCATCCAGAAACTCGAACTCAAATGGATGCTGGGGATCAAATTCAGCGAATTTCTCTTCCAGAAAGGACAACGTTCGAAATGTATCCTCCCCCTTAAGATTCACTACCAGGTACAGGATCAAAAGATTCCGGTTCTGGGCGGTGGTATTCTGTGTTCCTGTAAATCTTCGAGCACAAAGGGCTCCAGGGTATTTTTAAGGGAGTCATAATGAAAATCATCCACCACTCCGATAACCTTGCCGCCCTGAATATGTTTACCCAGTGCCTGGTCCCATCCCATCTTTTTTACCATGGTCTCATTAACGAGATAGGAATCTCCAATATCAGTAAGCAGTCTCTTTGAGAAATCCCTGCCTTCCTTGAGCTTGATCCCCATAACATTGATAAAATCACTACCTACCTGCATGGTTTTTACAGTCATTATTTCAGGGACACCGTCCTTGTTGTCTATCTGTGCCCCCATTAAACCTTCTACTTTGCCGATCACCTCACTACATAATGAGACACCCAGGATATTGCTGTTTTTTAACAGCTCCTTTTTTATAGTTGGCACCTTATCGATAACATCTGCAGTCCTGAGAGTAACTATCAACCTGTTCTCCTTATGAAAACCCAGGGGCATATTGGAGACAAACCGCATCTGCATGACCATGAGCATGGTACAGGCAACCACACATACTGATATCATGAACTGGATCAGAACCAGTATCTCTCTCAGACGTATACTTCCCTTTCCTGCCTTATGGACGGTGGCTCCAAGCGCTGACAGAGGGGCTATGGACGAAAGATAGAGGGCTGGATAAATACCTGATACAAAACCAAGAGTAAGGCTGAATGCCAGCATCCATAGCAACAGTTTAGGATTGTACAGATCTTTCATTACTATGGCGTTATCCATCAGTTCATTTACAGGAGTCTGGGTCAGGGCCAATTGCACCAGGATATAACCGAATACAAGGGCAACCAGAGAGAAGAAGATAGACTCCCCCATAAACTGGATTATCAGGCGTGTCCTGCCCGACCCCAGTATCTTCCGCATGCCCACTTCTTTTGCCCTTTTGGATGCACGGGCCGTAGCCAGGTTCATATAATTGATACATGCTACAAGCAGAATGAAGATTGCAACTGCGGAAAACCCGTAAATATAATGCTTGCTGCCCGTTGGCTGGTCATACCCCACATCCGAATTATAATGGATGTCTGCCAGGGGTTGGAATCCAGGCCCTCCATGTCGCCTTATAAGCCTTTCCCAGTTCTTCCATATGCCTCTTAAAAAAAGAGTCCGAAATATCCTTGAATTTTCGGATATCATAGTTTTCCGGCATTATCAGATATGTATAGAAGCGGGGGCTCCACAGGGATTGACGGCGCTGGTTGGCGTCCTCAGGATCATTAAAATAAGGTATATCATCCGATTGGAGAACGTCATATCTTAAGTGTGAGTTTTTTGGCAAATCAGCAAAGACATGTGTTATTTTAGCTGTATTACCTTCGGACGTTATCGTTTTGCCGATGGGATTTTCATTGCCCCAGTATTTTTTTGCAAATGACTCGCTCACTGCAACGAACCGCTCGTTTTTCACTGTCTTGGGATCGCCAAAAATAAACTTATGATCAAAGTAATCAAAGACATTTTTGCTGGCAAAAGCCGTAGTATCCCAGTAAAAGGCCTTATCGCCGCTGCGCATTAAAACCTTCTGATTAATCACAAAGAACCTTACATAGTCTTTAACATCAGCATATTCTTCCGTAAGCATCTGCCCCAATAACTGCGGAGTTATTGCGAAGGTATCTATCTTGCCATTTATATTCAGTTCGTTTACCACCCTGTAAATCTCTTTGTACTTTTTATTATGCATATCATAAGTTAACTGGCGATAAAGATAGAGCCCCAGGATCAGGCAGCAGGCAATGGCGAGGGATAATCCGACTATATTGATCATCGCGTAAATCTTTTCGCGATAAAGGTTACGTATAGTAGTCTTGAGAACGGTGCTGGCCATGTATTCTCTCCTCTTTTATTTATTGTGAAACGATTTTACCGTCCAGCAATTGAACAACACTGCTGCTGAATTCTGCCATTTCCTCAGAGTGTGTAACCATCAGGATCGTGGTGCCTTCTTCATTTAAGCTTCCCAGCATGTTCATCACGTCATAGCTGTTTTTGGAATCGAGATTACCGGTAGGCTCATCTGCCAGTATTAAATTAGGCTCATTAACAATTGCCCTGGCAACTGCCACTCTTTGCTGCTGACCTCCGGAGAGCTGCCTGGGAAAATGCCTGCCGCGATGAGCTATATCCAGTTTATCGAGGACCTCTCTACTTTTGTCTTCCGCTCATTGGAAGGAGTTTTAAGATAGATCAACGGGAGTTCGATATTCTCATATACGTTAAGTTCGTCTATCAGGTTGAAGCTTTGAAACACAAAACCGATATTGGCTTTACGTAGTGCAGCCCTTTTTGATTCCGAATACCTGGACACCTCTTCCCCTAAAAACCGGTAACTGCCTTCTGTGGGATTATCGATCAGGCCCAGGATATGCATCAATGTGGACTTGCCGCATCCGGATGGTCCCATGACCGAAACGAACTGCCCCTCTTCCAGGTTGAACTCAACTGCATCAAGTGCTGTGGTCTCTACTTCTTCCGTGCGATAAATCTTTGTTAACTTACTGGTTTCAATAATCATTAATATGCCCTCCTGTTTGATTATCAATGAAATTTAATTGGCAAGATTGATCGGCTCATCAAAAATCAATGTATCCGCTTCCTTGAATGTGTCATAGCCTGACGTGATCACCATGTCGCCTTTCTTCAATCCATCCAATACCTCGACATACCGCGGGTTCTGACGGCCCAGGTGTATATCAGTGCGACGGGCCGATTTTCCATCTTTCGATATCAGGTATACCCAGCGGCCACCCGTCTCCTGAAAAAAACCTCCCTTTGTCACCATCAGTCTTTGCTCCGACTCGCTGAAATCCAGTTCAACAGTGAGTGTCTGTCCACGTTTGACGCCTTCCGGCGGGTCTCCGATAAACGCCATATCCACATTAAACTGACTGTTTACAATTTCAGGGTAGATCTTGATAACCTTCACACTATAACTTTTTCCATCCAGGCTGAATTTGCCTTTTGTGTCGGTAGTCACTTTTGAGTTGTAATACTGGTCTATCCCTGCCCTAATCTTGAGGTGGTCTAAAATATCTATCTGCCCGATCCTCTGGCCGCTGCTGATAGTCTGGCCTACTTCGGCATTTATACTTGAGAGATACCCGGATATGGGTGCGCGAACCTCCAGGTTTTCCATTGTCTTTGTCAGCAGGTCAAGGCTGACACTGATGCGTTCTATGGATTTATTAGCCTGTTCAATCTGCTTTTCACTTAAAAGATCCTCCTGGGCGATCCTTTCTTTAAGGAGATCCCGTTTATCCTTCAGGTACTTTAATTCATCATGTACATCCTCATATTGTTCATCGGAAAGAACAATATCGTCCTCTTTCAACACCTTGTAACGTGTATACTTTTTCTCAAGCTTCAGTATCTGGTAATTAAGATCCAAAAGTGTGTCCCTCAGAAGCAGTTTACTCTGTGCCCTGTTAAACTGCGTATTTCTGAGGGTATCCAGATTTTCAAGAAGCCGGGTTTCAGTATCGATGGTGTTTCTCTGCAGGTTGTCATTTGAAAACCTGAGAATCCGGTCCCCCTTTTTTGATGGGTTGCCCTCCTTCAACAAAAATCTCTTCAACCCTGCCGCCTTCCTCTATATCCAGATACACGGACGTGACAGGTATAACTGTACCGTCAAAGGGGTAGTATTCCCGGAACTCTCCATATTTGACTTCTGATATGGTCATCCTGGTCGGGTCAACCTTGAGCCTTGTTGTTCCCGATCGTGATATTACAAGATACCCAAGAAAGATAATAATCGCGCTGACACAAAAAATAAGAATAAGCCTGTTAAGGGACCACCGCTTTTTTTCAATCGCTCTATCCATGTAATTCCTCATTCTCAAATGATGATATTTCAGGTTAACAGTATTTATGCATATTTGGTTGATACCTTCTTTTAAATTTTACGACGCAGAGGTAATGATTATTATCTGGTGAATGCTAAAAAATCTGATAAAAATAAAACGGGGAAAATATTAAGACTTTGTCTAACAGACGTACGAAATTCTTCCTGTAACTATTAAACGATCTGAACTAAATAAAGTACAAAAAAATCACTGTCTATATTATGTAACTGTTTAAGCATGATTCATGCCAGGACGGTAATTCCATAATTATAGTAAAATATCAATATGTTACAAATCATTCATTGTTTTAACTTTAACATTTCGTACCAATAAATTGTTTTTATAACTACAGGATAGTGTATCCGGCCAATCAGTGTTTTAAAAAGCGGGATCTTTCCGCTTAAAACAGGGATGTATTATTCCGGCTCATCAAAGGAAATGTTTTTTGATAAGGCAAAACGCCTTAAAAAGCAAGAAAATTTTTGAATTACAAATGTGAGATTGCAAAAATCAGGTACAAAGCGTATATTCTAACCGACAGTCTCAGGAGAAAGGGGGTTAAGATGCGAAAAAAAGTATTTAAAGTTCCTTTATATCCGCCGATCTTTTTCAACTCAGCAGAAAAATCCGTTTCAATAAATTTAAAACGTATCCTGGTTTTATTTATTTTTATTGCAGCGGTGATTGTTTTTAGCCCTCTTTTCAAGGCTGAAGCAAAAGTTACAAATCCCGACCGAATTATCAGTGGAACCGTCCGTGATGACAAAGGCCCTGTTTCAGAAGCCCTGGTTAGAATCCCGACGACTGAATACAACGCCTTAACCGGTTCCGATGGCAGGTTTCAACTGGAAGTACCCGAGGCCTTCAGCGGTCCTGTCAGGCTCACTGCCTGGGCAAAGGGATATTATATAGCCGGACCGGTTGAAGCCGCACCGGGAATAAAAGAAGTCATGATCTCGATTCACAGGCATGGTAAATGGGATAATCATGAATATAAGTGGGTATCTTCGTCCAAATCGGCAGGATCAGGCGAAAACCAGGAGTGTTCCGAATGCCATTTCAGAGGAGAAAAAATTTTGGGCCCCGCCCTCCCTGTTGACGAGTGGCTTAAGGACGCACATTCACAATCTGCCCGAAATCCTATCTTTCTTGCCTTTCAAACAGGTAAAGACATATCAGGCCGCCGCAGCCAGTCGACCCGATACAGACTCTCAGCGAGTTACAGGCTTGTCCCTCTTCCTCCGGATCCGGATAAGCCCTGGTACGGACCGGGATACAGTCTCAATAACCCCAATAATCCGGGCAACTGCGGAGCATGCCATATCCCTGTGGCCGCGGTTAATGCGCCCTATAATGTCAGACCTGCATGGGTTAAGGGTATCGAAGCCGAAGGGATCAACTGCGATTTCTGCCACAAAATCTATGATGTCCACCTTGATCCCCGGACAGGCCTTCCTTTTCCGGATAAACCCGGGGTGCTTTCATATGAGTTCAGGAGACCGTTTGATAAGCATCAGTTCTTTGCAGGCCCCCTGGACGATATTGCGCCTGGTGAGGACACATATTCCGGGCTTCAGAAGGACAGCAGGTTCTGCGCCCCATGCCATTTTGGAGTTTTTGAAGGCACTGTTGTTTACGACTCTTTCGGTGAATGGCTTCGAAGCCCATACAGCCGGAAGGATACGGGCAAAACCTGCCAGGACTGCCACATGCCGCATTCAGGGGCTGAATACTTTGCCCTCCCTGAAAAAGGCGGGCTTAAACGTGATCCTGACACTATTGTAAGCCACAGGATGCCGGGAGCAAGGGATATTGATCTTTTACATAACGCGGTATCCCTGAAGGTTAAAGCCGAGCGGACTCATGGTGGAATACGCGTAAAAACAAAGGTATCCAACGACTTTACGGGTCATGATGTTCCAACTGATACGCCGCTTCGTCATTTGATACTTGTGGTCAGGGCCTATGGCAGCAACAATTCGGAACTGCCCCTGAAGGATGGTCCTGTTCTCCCAGAATGGTGCGGTGCAGGTGATCCTGCCGACGGCTGCTATGCCGGGCTGCCCGGGAAGGTCTACATTAAACTTCTGAAAGAAAAAGAAACAGGTATTTCACCGACCGCAGCATACTGGAGACCCACAAATATCGTTATGGACTCCAGGCTGGCACCCTTTAAATCGGATGAAGGCGAGTTCCTTTTTACCGGTCCTGGCTCCGGAGATGTACGAATCGTGTCTGTCCTTATCTACCGGAGGGCCTTTAAGAAACTTCTGGATCTTAAAGAAATAAAAGAACCGGATATTATTATGGAATCGGTCACTGTTTTGATACCTTAAAAAAATATTCTACAGCAGGCAACCATTTTGAATATAATAGCGT
Source organism: uncultured delta proteobacterium (assembly GCA_963815145.1). Lineage (GTDB taxonomy): Bacteria > Desulfobacterota > DSM-4660 > Desulfatiglandales > HGW-15 > JAAZBV01. The sequence continues at coordinate 241,730 of CAWFFS010000008.1, read as the reverse complement.
CTTTAATTAAACAGAGAAAGAAGCTTTTATAATATTCAGAGGGAACTTGAGCTCATCCGGAGAAATAAAACGGCATATCAGATACAGTGATTTTAAAAACAGGGACTTTCTCCTGGAAACAGTAAAAAAATGTCAGAATGGAGATACCGGTGCAATGGAAAATGTCTATGTTGCATATAAATCATCCATTTTCGGCCTGACCTGTCGTTTCACAGGGGATCCTTCCCTGGCAGAGGACCTGCTTCAGGACATCTTTATAAAGGTATTTACAAACATCAAGAGCCTCAAATCCCCGGATGCGTTTAACAGCTGGCTTTACCGGATAGCAGTTAATACATGCATGAGCTTTGGAAGAAAAAAAGGGAGAACAAAGGAGGTTCCCCTCAGGGAGGTCGAGGATGCCGGTCACACTGAAGATAGTGAAAACCACGTAAGACAGCAACTTGAACAGGCAATAAATATGCTGCCGCCGAAACAGAAAATAGTTTTTCAGCTCCACGATGTCCAGGGTTTTACCAATGCCGAGATAGCAAAGATAATGGGGAGCACGGAGGGCACGGCAAAATCTCAGTTGTTCAAGGCGAGAATGAAAATAAGAAATTTCTTGAGGTGCAAATAAAATGAAATGTTCGATGGCACAAAAACTTATTAATGATTATGTGGATAACCTGCCGGAGGCCGGACAGGCCGGGATGCTGGAGGATCACCTGGAAAGGTGTGCGGATTGCAGGGAATATCTTATTGATATGAGATCCATAGTTAATAATGCCAGAGGGCTGAAATCTCCCGATCCATCCGACGACCTGTGGCCTGTTATAAAAAGACAGGTGCTTAAAAATAATAGAAACACCCTGGTGCAGCGGAAAAGTCTCTTCCGGAATCTTTTAATTTTTCCCAGAAGTCCGGCATTTGCCCTGGGCACACTCCTTGCGGTTATGTTATTGATTCCCCTGCTTTATTACGGGCTTCGGCACACTGGGAAAACAGATAATGATCCGGACAGCATCGCAATAAAAAATTTAAAAATTGCGGAACAGCAGTATCAATCCGCTATAGAAGCCATGGACAGGGTGATAGAGACTCAGGATACAAAACTCAACCCGGAACTTATGGCAGTGTTCAAAAAAAATCTTGCGATAATCGATGAATCTATCCGGCTCTGTAAAAAATCAATGGATAAAACCCCGGGCATCCTGGAAACAAACAGATTACTCCTGATCTGCTACAGGAAAAAGATTGAGCTCCTCAATGAGATCAGAGACATAACCATGCAAAGCTGAATGCTCTATAAAAAATCTCCGGATGTTTTATACTTCAGGCAACCCTTTTTGACATAACGGCGTCTTTATTTAAAAAAATCAGATTACAGGGCCGATACACGTGAAATTACCGAATGGAGGTAAATTATGAAATCAATAAAATTTAATATTTTTATTTCCCTGATATTATTGATCCTGTTTTGTTCTCCATCATTCCTGCTTGCAGAAGTGGAAGAAAAAACGGAAAATACATATCAGTTGGACAGGGATGGAAAGGTGTATGTAGAAAATGTATCAGGTGATATCATTGTTAAAAGCTGGCAAAAAAATGAAGTAAAGATCCTCGCACGTAAAGCGGCACGGGACAAAAACCTCTTTGACAAAGTTCATATAGATATAAACCGGACTGACAGTAATATCAGGATAATTACAAGGTATGACAAACCGGCCGGCATGTATCAATCCGCTGATGTTTCTGTATATTACGATATTTTTATACCCGACAGGGCACAACTGAGGACAAAATCCGTAAACGGCAATATTGAAGCACGGGAGATTGGCGGCCCGGTTGAGGCTGAAACTATCAGCGGAAAAATAGATATTGTATCAGCCGGACAGGGGGTAAAATGTAAAACCATAAGCGGTATTATACATCTCGATGGAATCACCGGGGGTGCGGGTATGAAAACAACTTCCGGGAATATAACTGCAGATGGTATTAAAGGCTCAATCGACGCTAACAGCGTGAGCGGAGATATCGATATAAAAGAATTTTCTCGTGCAGACGGGATAGAAATGGAAACGATCAAGGGAAACATGGGACTGCAGGGTGAGTTAAGCCCCGGCGGGATTTATGAGTTAAAAACGATCAGCGGAAGGATCAGGCTTACTCTTGCACCTGACTCCAGTTTTGAACTTCAGACAAACACCGTAAGCGGTGAAATGCACTGCGCATTCAAGCTGAATGATTATGCAGTATATACGCGGAACAGAGTGCAGGGGGTTGCAGGCAAAGGAGACGCCAGCCTGAATCTTTCCTCTTTAAGCGGAGATATACTGATAAACAGGAAAAACTGAAAAGGTTAACCACTATACAGAGGAAATAGCATTATGAATAAAATGAATATTCGTTTTTTAATAATAATGATGGTGTATTCGGCGCTGCTGACCATATCCGGATGTATGGCTTCAACGAAAAATCTGAATCCGGGAAAGGAGGTTCATTATGACGCCAGTTATGATTTTTCAGATAAAAAGCAAATCGTGGACAGGCTGGTCGAACCTCTGCTTTCAGCTTCACAGTTTTTCCCTATGCATGTAAAGCCTATCCTGATTGTATATCCGGTTGTAAACGAGACTCCGGAGAATATCAGCACCGCAGGAATAACAGATGAAATCAGAATGAAACTTTTGAGATCAGGTAAAATTCGTTTTATAAATGAGCATCAGAGGGAGAATATTGAAAAGGAAACAAGCTACCAGAATCAGGGTTTTGTGGACCCGGCCCAGAGGGTTGAACAGGGTCGCCAGCTGGGAGCGGACTATATCCTAAGCGGAACCCTCAGGTCCATAAAAAAGAAACAGCCAGAACAGTGGCGTCTTTATAAAAAAGAACGTATCTATTACAGCCTGGACCTCACCCTTACGGACCTGAAATCAGGTGAGATTGTCTATGCGGATCAGGTTGAGCTTGCCAGGGAGGCCTCGAAGCCGATTATCGGCTGGTAGAAGAAAGAGACATTCTCGCCCTGTTTTAAATATATAGATCGAATAACACAGGGGGAGGGATTGTCAGATAAAGTTGGTCAGGGCGTCTGAAGCGGCTTCTATCACCTCGGGAGCAAAGGCGCCCCTGATAATCTTTTCAAGAAAAGTCACAACAGTCGAATCACGGGATTCTCCAAGAAGATAGGCAATATCCCCCTGTATACGATCTTCTAAACCCGAAAACAGTTCACACAATTGGATATTGATCTCGTGGCAAAGCTCAGGGCTCTTTTCTACAAGGTACTCGAAGGCAGCCATTGCCCCCAGCCTGACAGTCCAGTTATTATCCGTGAGCAGTTCAACAAAGGCAGGAAAAACCTGCCCCCTCCCCGCCATCATTTTTGCCACTTCTTCAGCGCGTCCATCGTGTATAATGTTTTTAATGGATTCTTTGCCAAGAAGCATCGTATCCCGTGTGGAAATCATCCTTATCAGTTCTTCTGTATCCACAGACCCGGTCCACCTGAGGCTGTCATCCAGGATGACGGTCGGGACAGATCGGATTTTATCCTGTGCAGCCTGCTCCTGATACAGGCTGCAGTCTATTACCCTGACCTGTATAAACCTGTTCAACCGGGCTATGGCAAGACACCGGGTAACCACCTGAGGGCAGAAGGGGCACTGTGGCGTTACATATATTTTGAGTATTGCCGGGATCTTGATATGAGAAAGGGCCGCCCGAAACCGTTCCGAAGCATGGATTGTAGAAGATGCCTTCATTGATAATGTGTCAAGAAAAGGAGCCAGTTCATTTTGAAGAGGTACAGCACTGTAACTGATATTCGGACTTATTATTATCTCGGATAAATCCGCATCCCTTCCGGTTATCCTCGCAAGGATGATTTCGGGTACAATACCAGCCAGCTCGATGCAAAAGGCATGCAGCCTTCGTCCTGCATCATCATCCTGTATGAATAATTGAAGCCGGATATCTTCTCTCAGTGCACTACGCCACTTTTCAATATCCGCCTTTTCACTGTCTGAAAGTATCATATTCTTTCTGTATCAGGAGGAAGAAAAAAGGTCAAAAAAAGCAGAAAGATCATACCGGCTTTCCCTGTTATTGAAGAAGCAAAAGTTCTGCGACCGAAACACCGATACGTGAAGGCAAAACACCCTTTCTGATGTCAAAATCCGAAGGATCTCCTTCCAGGGCCTTCGTGACTCTGATAACTTTTCCTCGTGACATGCCATCACGCCCATCTTCTTCTAGAAGTGCTACCAGCGGTGGAGCCAGCGGCCCATCCGGATAGTCCATAACCATGGCATGTTTTCCATTATTCAGTTCCACTATTGAACCGATGGGGAAAATTCCTATCATCTGTATAAAACTCTTCAATAAAATCGGATCAAAGCTTTTCTCACCTTCGCTCCACATCTTTCTCAACGCCTCATCCGGTGTGAAAGACCTAGCGCGATATGCCCGATCTGCTGTAAGTGCCTCATATACATCCGCGATGCGAAGAATCCTTCCTGCAAGGCTAAGCCTTTTCATAAAATGAGTTTTGGGATATCCGGTCATATCAGGATTCAGGTGGTGCTCAAACGGGCCAAGAATTATCTTGGACCTCAATTCCTTATCGGCATTCAGCCTTAAAATCTTTTTCACACCCAGGAGTGGATGGCTCTGCATCGTCTCCCATTCGTCATCGCTCAGTTTGCCTTTTTTTAGCAGGATATCCCTTGGCACACCGACTTTTCCCAGGTCATGGAACAACCCGCACACTGCGAGATGTTCAAGGACAACTTTTGACAGGCCGATTTGTTTTCCCAGACAGGTGGCAAGAAGAGAGACATTTACCGAATGCGTATATGTGTAATCGTCATATTCCTGCAGGGTAGCCAGACCCAGCATAAGAGAGCGGTCCTCATGGATAAGATCCACTATATTCTGGGCGAGTCGTCTTGCCTTGAGGACTCCGGTAACACCCTTCGAGGCTTTATCAGCTATTTCTTTCACTGTATCCATCGCACGTATATAGGCGTTTTTTGCTCTTTCTTTGCGTTTTATGTCATCATCCAAAGGAACATGAGAATCATCATCCTGTTTTTCCAGGATCTTTATCCACGAAAGATCATATTCATTTAATTTACTACCAAGCCATACAACAGGACTTTCATGTTTTACGGATGCATCAAGCAGGCGGATCAAAATCATTATATCTTTAGGTGAGGCCTTTTTAGATGCCTGTGAAAAGCTGAGTCCGCCAATCTCTCTGGCCGTGAAGAATTTAATCATTTCATTTATTATATTTAATGCATCTCTTCCGCAGTGCAGCTTAACTCCGCCAAAATGGAATCTGTCCCGCCAGACTTTAATTTCCAGATCAGCATCTTTCGCCATAACATCAAAGATGTCTTTGAATTTTAAAAAGCTTCCCTTTAACAGCTTGTTATTGTTTTTGTGTATTCTGGCTGTAAAGATGAGATTATGCAGCGCTTTTATAAATTCCAGAGCGTAGGCTTGAAACTGGGCTTCGTTTTCATTCGACACTGCCACCTGCCTCCTTATTCAGTTCCTGTCTGGTTTCGTTTATAACCCGCCTTACACCCGGAAACAGGGACCTCAATGCGCGTCCGAGCACTTCATCAGCCTGGGGTATATCAAGCATTACAAGAGCTATGGCTGCGCCCTTTCTAAGGATGGATCTCTTGTAACCTGACAGGAATCCCCATTTGAGTAAAGTTTCACCAAGAAATGGGACAGAACGGGAAGAACCGCATTTTCCCAGTATCCTTAAGCATTGGGTTAAAGATTCAGCATCGATCCTGCCTGATTTATTTTTCTTGATATAAGAAATGAGAAACCCCTCAACAGTATCATTCCGCGATTGTCCCATTTGTTCAATTACAAGTTGACGTATCGAATCATCCTTATCATCAATCAGATCAAGCATATCTTTGATACGGGCAGGCTCCAGGTTCAGGATGCCTTTAATCGCCTCGTAACGTACACGGGCTGATGTGTGGCGCGAAAGTTTCAAAAGATATTTCATGGAATGTCCGCTGTCCATTTTGACTATCACAGAAACAAGTCTCTCCAGTAAATTCACATTTGCATTGTTGAGTGCCAGTTCAAGAGAAGGTGTATCCTGTGAAGCGATCAGAGTTATTAAATCAAGCAGCATGTTTTTAAGATACGCAGGCTGTGATTGGGAAAGTATGGGTATAAGCACCTGGATTACCTTCGGATTAAGGAGTAAAAAAATGTCTCGCAGAACTACTGCATCCTCCGGTGTTGTCTGGCTCCATTTATCTTTAAGTGTTATAAGGGATTCAGAACTCGATACCTTATTTAAAAATCCTTCCAGCAATGTTCCGGCCCATGGCAATTCTTCCCTGTATATATCCAGAACATATTTCACTCCCTGAAGAATTTTAATCGTGATGATGAAGTCCTTCCGGCTAAGAGACAATGAAAACTCATCGAAAAGCGCATCGAGAATTTTGTCGAAAATCACCTCTTCTCTGTTTTGCATAAGACTGTCCAGCAAGGCATCCAGATATGATGTTATATCAGCAACTTCCTCCACGCTGATCATCTTCTGCAACTCAGTCTCTTCTTCCGGAGTAAGTTTAATCGCATCCAGTTCAATCTCATTATCGCTCTGGTATTCAGTTTCTCTCAATTCGGTTTCATCTATTTGATCCAAGGCGGGCTTTTCTGTGGCAAGATCAGAAAATCTTTCTGTTTCAGTTTCATTATCCCAGAAAAACTCCGCAACCTCATACCGTACATTGGAAAATGGTATTTCCCAGAGGGCAGTAACAATGTCTCCTTCCGGTTCAGTTGATAGCCTGGCGTATTTGTTCATTATTAACAGTATCTCATTAATTTCCTTTTCCTCTATTCCATCTATAAATTCTATCCAGCTTACACCATCACGAAAAAGAGTGTAATGCAGCGTTCCTTCAACGGGCATCTCTGTAGAGATTATTTTTCCTTTGTAAAATATCTGTTCTCTCTCTATTTCGATTTTCAATGTTTCGTATTTATTAAGGAATCCGGCGAGCTGAGTGTGAAACTGTTTTATCGAATTCACACAGATGGTATGCCCGTGGGGATAAAGCGACAAATTCTTGACGGTAAGAAGGAGGGATGTAAAGAGCCTTCTGGCCAGCTTCAATTCATCTTCCGAAACAGGCTGTTCTTCAGAGTCTATTTGATCATTCCGTAAACCCAATCTCTGATTATTCAAATTAAAAATCCTCTACAATAGATCTCATTATTCAAAACCAGTGTTTATCTGCGAGAAGACAATATTATAGAATATGGTGCTACAGCTTATTACTTATTACTTGATATCCTCCTTATGACCCATATGCTGTTTCAATAATAGGATATATCTGGAATATCAGGTAATATTATCCGGGATGTGTTGATTAATTTGCAAAACATATGCCATACGCCCTGCATATATTTTATTTAATTATAATTACTTTTCAGCCGAAGGGGGTTCACTGCTGTGTTTACTCCCCCATGATGAATGGACAGTAAGCGTAAACCCCGTTCGGATCGGTACATTTCGGAACATAATCCGCTCTTTCGGCCATATTCCTCAATGATTTCATGAAAACGCCCTGATGATCATCTATAATATCTTCAATCCCGGCAAATGATTGTATCCTGCTGAAAAAGGACGAGATTATCTTTTCTCTTCGTGTAATCTCGGGTTTGATATACTCAACCTGGTAGTCTTCTCCAATTCCTGCACGGGATGCCGCCGACTTTATGGCATCCTCAAGATTCCCGAGTTTATCCACAAGCCCGATCTTAATTGCCGCTTCACCGCTCCATACCCTGCCCCTTGCTATAGCATCGACCGCTTCTTTTTTCATATGCCGTGATTCGGCAACTTTTGTTATGAAGTCATCATAGATCCCATCGATAACCTGTTGCATAATTTCTCCCATATCAGGATTGAACGGCCTGTCAATACGGTCAATCCCTGCCAGTGGGGTGGTGCCTACTCCATCCACATGAATCCCCAGAAAGGTGGAAAGGGTTTTGTCAAATGTCGGGAATATTCCGAAAACACCGATGGACCCTGTGATTGTGGCGGGGCTTGCCCATATCTCATCGGACGCAGTGGATATCCAGTACCCGCCTGAAGCGGCGAGGCTGCCCATCGAGACAATTACTGGTTTGCCGTCCTTGCGGGCACGGGCACACTCTCTGCGGATGATCTCCGCAGCGGTCGCGCTCCCGCCGGGAGAATCCACACGGAGTACAATAGCCTTAACGTTATCATCAAGCCGCGCCCGGCGGATCAGTTCGGCAGTAGAATCCCCGCCTATCTCTCCCGGCGGTTTCGTACCGTCCGAGATTTCGCCTTTTGCAACAATGATTCCGACAATATTTTTTTTGGATGTATCGATAGCCTTCCTTGTGTTGACAGATTCAAGGTAATCCTTAAATCCTATTTGCTTGTAATTTTTGGTCTCTTTATTCTCACCAACCAGCTCGATGAGACGGTCACGGATTTCATCGTGGTAGGCGATCTTATCTATGAGTTTTGCCCCAAGAGCCACCTTTGCCACGTTCCCATGTTCCTGAATCACGGAATCTTTGAAGTGATTGATGTAATTTTCCAGATCCGCTACCCTGATCCCGCGACCGGATGCACATCCTTTCAACCAGAGGCCCCAAAGATCATTCAGGACTCCTGTATATTCCTCTTTTGCATCCTTCGACATACTGTTCCGCAAAAAGGGCTCAACCGCAGATTTATATTTTCCTACCCGAAAGACATGTACGTCCACATCAAATTTGTCCAGCCCATCCTTGTAAAAATTGCTGAATGCACTGAATCCCTTGAGCATTACCATTCCCATGGGATTAAGGTAAATCTCGTCAGCCTGGGCCGCCAGAAAATATCCGCTCTGACTGTATTCATCTCCTATGGCAATAATCTTTTTCCCGGTCTTTTTAAAATCCGCCAATGCCGATTTCAGGTCAAGCAACTTGCTCATTCCGACATTACCCATCAGGTCGGTTTTCAGCACGAGCGTCTGGATTCGCTTGTCATCCCTTGCCTTGTTAACGGCATCAAGAAGATCCTTGAGAAGAACCTCCTTTTTTCCATAGCGCGTAAATATGCTTATGGGACTGCCGCTTAGCTGCTCAACTATGTTTCCATCGGGATTTAAAACCAGGGCGGCTTTATCAGGAACGCCGGGCGGACGGCTTGTAATGAAAAGAGCTGCCACTACCGCGATTACAAACCAGAAAAACACAGTTAACAGAATCTTTTGGATATTACTTAAGATGTTAAAAATACCGGCAAACCACGACCTGTGCCCCTGGATTTCTTTACCCATATTAAGACTCCTTCTTTAACTGCATTATACCGGGTGCGGGAACAATATCCCGAACCCGGATATCTACTTTAATGCATTTTTTCTGGTTAGACTATTTACATGCAGGCTCGTCAGGCCAGCCCATCGTCTTGTATGACTTTCCATATTCAAAATAGGCCTGTATCCAGACAGCCCGGCCATCAATCATCTTGAACATATGGAAATCAGGCCAGACGTTGTTGAAAAGCACATAGGCAACCACCATACCTGTCTCCTCATCCACCAGGAATCTCCTGGGGCCATGGATGTCTGCCATATCGGCAAACCCCTCGGGTGAGCAATCGTGCACAGGCATCATCACCCCCTGGTTCATCCCCCCCTTTGTTGTCTGTTTACCGTTTTCCCAGCGATCGCAGAACCCTGAAAATGCCAGGTCAGAGACCTTCCGCTTTTTCTCTTTTACAAACAACCTGAAATAATCATCTGCGGCAGCCATCATTGCCAGACGGGAGCTTCTTTGCTGCGGGGGTAATATCGCCTCCCAGTCCTGATAGCTGGTAGCCAGGATGGCCGGAACGTCGAGCACCTGTTTTCCGCGGACAACAATGGCCTCGATCTCGGAAATCTTGCCATTATCTATCTTAAGCCGGGCGCCATACAGCACGGGCTTCGGATCGCCCTTTTCCTGTATTATGGTTTGTGTATGGGTTCCGCATTTTTCCGTATCAACCATCCCGCGTTTAAATATAATCTTATCGGCGGTTTCCCAGATGCCCTTCCCTACAGGCACTTCTATGCCGTTTTCAGTGTATCTCGCGCTTGAAGCAAAGGGCACGGCGGATGGATTGCGTGCTTCAAGAGCTGTAAAGTATTTGTCTGTTATGTTTTTAAGGCCTTCACGCGTACACTCATTATCACTTGACCCGGCTGCAACCGCAGTATTGACAGAAAAAGCCCAAAAACAAAAAACTCCTCCCAGCAGTACTGACTTTAGTACATTTTTCATTGATAAACCCTCCTGATTGTCTTGTCTGAATAGTTGAATAGCTAGAATATGAAAGAAGCATAGGTAGGATAGCCCTGTCTGTCAAGAAAATTGAGCGAACAAATCAAGTGGAAGGGGCACGACGCAGCGTGCCCCTTCTACGGGTATTATTAATCGGGCAGTTCAATCTTCACTGAAACGGGAACACTCATCCAGCGGCTCGCACCGAGCCACGAAAAGGGCGCTCAGCCTCAATGCCCGCCAGTGACTACTACCAGAAAATTTTCCGGAGCTGCCGCCATGGGCACTCCTTTTTCAACAACATCCTTCTCTGCAAACAGCAATTTATCAAAGGCGCTGGGCTCTGCTACTTTACCTGATTCATCTGTCAAAACCAGGCTTTTAAATTTGTCTATCGGGATACGGGCAAGATCCCAGAGATCCTTTGCATAACCAGCCTTGGTTGCATTCCCCATCAATCCCGCTGTCACTCTCTGCATTTCGGTTACTACCAGCGCCCCGGCATACTGTTTTTCCCAGACCTTCCTGCTCCTGGGCCAGATATCCTTGTGGGGTGCAATACATGCCGCCGCGTTTGCTATGGACCCCACGATACTCATATCCATCTGGTCAACTCCGAGCACTGTTACCAGATTCGTGTCCTTTGGATACCCAAGCTGAACACTGACCGGCTCCCAGCCTTTCCCCAGGGATTCGACACCTTCCGCTTCCGCAATGACAATGCCGGCATATGCTCCGGGATTACCTGCCAGATTGGAGGGCTTCAATCCCCGGCCGTTTCCCGGAATGACCGCCAGAGCAAGGTTTATTGCACGGCCAATCGAACCATTGGCAGGGTACCTGAAATTAGGGCCAAAGGCATTGGATGATGAATTGATTCCTATTTTCTTTGCATAGGGACCATTCACTATTACAAGCGGGACAGCAGATCTCATCACCGGCCAGTAGGCGTCCCATTTGACCGAAGTAATGGCCTTTAGTGCCGCTAATATCACCGGCATATATTCGGGTCTTGCGCCAGCCATTGCCGATACGATGGCAATGTCTTCTACTGTAAACTCTGCATTGGGAGGTCCCCATGTATTGATTATTGTATCCCGGGAAAGAGGTGTGCCTTTCAGCATTGCATCCACACGTTCGGGTGTAGGAGGCGTAATGGGCAATCCGTCGCCCCAGCCCATTTCAAGATAAGAGGTATTGAAATGATCCAGTGCCTCCTGAAAGGTAGGGGCAGTGTAGGAAAACTCCTTCTCGGCAGGCACCCATTTGTCACCCGCAAGCTTCATGTATTCAGGTTTCCACGTTGTAAGCCCCTTGATCATAAATCGGAAGGCTTCAGGAGCAAGGGCCTTGATGCCCTCTGATGTAAAGGTGTCGTATTCATTAAAATTGATGGCAGGATAATCTACATATCCTTTGGGCAGGATAGTCCCCATAAAGCGTTTTTCGTGACGTTCATTATAAAGAGTGACCGTTGGGATGCCTTTTTCTTCAAGGGTTACGGCGATGGAACCCATCGCGCCAAGACACCCTCATCACCCGCCAAAGCCTACTACCACTGCATCCGGGTGAGTCCCGACAATCTTGTCCACCACCTCATTCGCAGGAGTGTATTTCATGGGCAGATCGGCATAGTGAACGATCTGTGTATTGGGATATTTCTCCCTGAGCATCTTCTCCAGCAAATCATAGAGTTCCGCCCCCTTGCCGGCATACAACTGATCAGGTGTAGCCGACAGCCACATGGCTATCTTTTTTCCATCCAGGGTCTTCAGGCGTGGTGCAAGCTCTTTATCTTTTTTAACAGGACCCTGGGGGTTCAATACTGTCAAAGTGTATTCCGAAGATGGCGCCGGCTTTGTGACCGCGCTTTTTGAAGGCTGGTTGCTGCACGCCGAAAACATTGACAGGATTGCCATCAGAACGATGGAAAACCATTTCACGTTTCTTTTCATGTTTCCTCCTTTCCTAAAATGATTATTTATAGGGAAATGCCGATACCTAAAAAAAATTCAATCTCGGCCTTTTTACCTGCAACATGTGTCCTTAACTAGGACAAAGTGGACGGTCAGCCTCAACCTTTGGCTGCCTTAAGTTTTGTCGCAGTGTATAAAATACCAAGGATCAACAATGCTGCCGAAAAAATTGTCAGCACATCCCAGAAGCCTAATAACAGTGCACCCGCAGCCCCGCCCAGGGCTGATAATACAGGAAGTCATCAGGGACAGAAGGCTGCCAGCAATGCCAGAACAGACCCGAAAAATCCCATCCTGTTCTTTCTGCCTGACTGCCTGACACCCATTATGCCCATACCGGAAACAAACAGCGACATTGATATAAAAACCAAGACCGTAAGCAAAGCCCCGGTAGCGAGATCCAGCAGCGTAGTATTCCATACCACCCGCCCGAACAATACATGAATGCGTCCGCCTTTTCCGCCCAGGATCATAAATATTGCAAGATAAAAAATGGCTGTGATGATGCCGGTTACAAACGCCTTTCTCTGTTTAAGGGCGTTTTTGATAACCGAAAGGATCTGCCTTCTATCACGTATGATATGCCATTTCTTGACGGCTGCTCCCACTAAGGACACGGACAGCAACAGGGATATGACCTTAACCGCTAATATGACCATTTTATTTTCAGTCCTTTCCTTCTGCCATGTTTCAATTTTCTTCAGTCCTGAACCAGGACTATTCATCAGGGCCTTTTCAATTTCAGAAAAAATATTTAAACGTAATTCCTCCCGCCCCTACCTTGACACCTGCGTTTATAAGTTTGTTACGAAGGTCGACTCCTTTATTTTCGTTTTTTATATGAAAGACTTCACCGTCAACGGTCTCTGCACGAAGGATATTGGGCATCACATGCCACTGTATCTCGGTGATCCGGCCTTTTTTTGCCATTGCTATCATTTCATTGAGGTTGATCTCGCGTCCCCAGTTGACATCAGTGGCAGCATCTTCTTCCCGGGTTTTATTTTCATCCGGATAAGGTGCAGATTTTTTCGCAGATTCGGGTCGGGTATTTTCAGGCATTCCAGTTTCGGTATTGTCTCCGCAGGCTGTTGCCAGGAGAACACCAAATAACAGGATAATAAAATAAATTTGTGTGAGTCTGTTTGATATCATATGGCTCCGCCAACGATAAAGAAACAATGATTCAAGTATTTTAAGATGTGATTATTCTGAAAAAATATAATTAATTAAGCGGGTGTGTCAATAAAAATGCCTCAGGAGCAATATTTCTATAACTTATATTCTCAATAACATAAAAAAAGGCTGCGCAATCCGGTATTACGCAGCCATTTTATTATATCCGTTAAACTTATTTAACTTTTTTCAAGACTATCGGTGCCATTGGGCCCATTCCACCACCACCTGCTTCACCCATATCCATCTTGATTTCGATTGTGTTGCCTTTTACTTCACCCTTAAACTTCATAGTCCGACCCATCATATCAAGAGCATATGAAAAATTATTGCCATCAATTTTTCCATCTTTAATGGCCATGTCATTTCCGTTCATGTCTTTTGTGGTTCCGTTCAGGGTACTCCCGTCGGCCTTGAATGTATAACTGATTTTCATCGGCTCACCGCCGCCCATGCCAGGCACCTCTCCTGCCCAGTTACCGTCAATGTCAGCAGCATAAGCCATACCTGCAACAAGCATAAACAACACCGTAAGAATAAAAGCTTTCATTTACCTTCCTCCTTATTGGTCTATATGTTGAATATATGAAAAGACAAGAATTCCGCTTCGAGGATACAAAGTATATGGGTAGGCTATAGCGGCTGTCAACATAATTTTAACATATGATTGATATATAAAAACTGTCTGACAGGCTGAATATTTTCCATAAAATTCTATTTTTAGGAATCAATAAAATGTTAAGATCAGTTTATGGAAAATAATCTCGCAGATAAAGTGGTTCTGATAACCGGGGCATCCAAAGGAATAGGTTTTGCCTGCGCAAAACTGTTTCTAAAACAGAAGGCGAAAGTGGCTTTCTGCGGAATCCTGAAAAAAGAAGTTGAAAGAGCAGAAAAAGAGCTGGGAAAATACGGCGATGTTTTCGCCAGGACCATGGACCTCCGGGATGAAAAAGAAACCCGAAGGTTCGCCAGAGAAGTAATTTCCCATTACGGAACAGTGGATATCCTTGTCAACAATGCTGGGATACTGCCGCGAAGGGGTGATTTTTCAGAAAATAAATTTCCCCAGATAAATGCAACTGTTGACACAAACCTGAAGGGAACCCTGTATATGACGCGGGCAGTTCTAGGCTCCATGCTTAAAAATAAGGCGGGGGTGATAATCAATATGTCTTCAGTTGCAGGGCTATCGGGCTATTGCGAAATGGCGGTTTATTGCGCCACAAAATTCGGTATCCGCGGATTTTCCGAAGCATTGAACGAGGAACTTTCGGATAAAGGGATTAAGGTTTACGTAATATGCCCGGGCGCAGTAAAAACCGACCTTAACGCCAATTTCACGGGCGAAAAGGCAATTGGAATGCCCCCTGAAGAAGTTGCAGAACTTGTCGTCAGCATAGCGTCCACCCTTCCCGATTCCCGGATGTGCTTTGAAATTTAATTTTTACCTGGTTCCCACGGTCTCAGTGGGAACCCAAAGGGGGAAGCTATGAGCAAAATACAATCCATTAAAATCTCCGAAATTGTTCTGGACAGCAGCATCTATCCGCGCATCAGCATCGACTATAAACGGGCCTCCATGTTTGAGGAGAACATGAGGGATGGGTTTGTATTTGAACCAGTTCATCTTCAGGAGCATCCTGATGAACCGGGTAAATACCGCATTCGGGATGGCTCACACCGGTTTAAGGCCTATAGAGGTTTTGGTTCATTGCAACAGTCGATCTCAAAGCATTTACAACTTTTGGCAAGATTGCCAAAAGTTGTAAATGGCAATCTGAAAAAAGGTTTTACAGTCTCTCAAGTCGCTGAAAAGTCCGGCTGGACTGAATCTCTGGTCTGGTAGTTCAAATTGAATTAAGAAAATTATAAGCGTAGATACCAGGAGTTACAGTGGAGAATCAGGACCTGGGACGACTGCAAGAGGAAAAGCAAGCTAAAGCTGTTATGGCTGAGGACTGAAGGAAAGGAGAAAAACCTAACAGTCTTTAGCCTAAACCGCTTCCATGGCCCGGCATCTTGTCAAGGCGTAGCTTTATGCGGAGACTGAAGCCTTGGTGACGACGGCAGCCTGCTTTTCTAACAGCCTGTTTTTATGTTTGATTATTTGTAAATAAAGGGGGACGCCCATAATCCCAAAACCCGCGATTGAAGAGATAAAAATGGAGTTATAAATTGAAAAACCTCGTTGAATCAGGTAGATATGTGTAACGACAAAGAAACACAAACTGAACCAACGAGGTGAAAAAGATGATACGACAAAGTCTTCTCCCATTCAAGCTAGAAATGACCAAAGATATGATAACTTCTCATGCAGGCCTGAGTCTGTTTGGAGAATTTGCGGTGGGCTTGGGCATATTAAAGACAGTAGATAAATACTTACCAAAGCCTGGCAGTGGCGCTGGGTATAAAGCCTCAGAATATGTGTTCCCCATTCTATTGACATTAAATGGTGGAGGAAGAAACCTGGAGGACACTCGAGAGATAAGAGGGGATGAAGGGATGCGAGAGATATTACCATTAGACCGAGTTCCTTCATCAGATGCTATAGGAGATTGGTTACGTAGGACAGGACAGAATGGTGGTCTTGAAGGGCTTGGCAAAGTTAACAGGCAACTATTAAAGCGAGGCATGAAGTATGATGGTCTCAAGGGGTATACTCTTGATATAGATGCAACAGGGATAGTAGCGGAGAAGGAATCGGCAAAAA
The DNA here is from genome assembly GCA_963815145.1 of uncultured delta proteobacterium. Lineage (GTDB taxonomy): Bacteria > Desulfobacterota > DSM-4660 > Desulfatiglandales > HGW-15 > JAAZBV01. The sequence continues at coordinate 225,533 of CAWFFS010000008.1, read as the reverse complement.
TGACCTATAAGGGATTTAAGGGTTATATGCCGATGGTTGGTCATATAGCAGAAAATGGATTGGTATTGGGAGATGATTTCAGGGAGGGTAATGAATCCCCTGGAGGGAGAAACCTTGAATTTATTAAATACTGTCGTCGTCAACTTCCGAAGGGTAAAGAAGTTAAAGCATTCAGGTCTGACAGCGCCGGGTATCAGGCTGATATAATAAATTACTGTGAAAAAGAAGGGATTGAATTTGCTATAGGCGGTGATTTAGACGCAGCAGTATTAAAGGTGATAAATAATATCCCGGAAGAGGATTGGCGCACCTATAAAGGAGGATATATAGCTGAAGCTATTCACACTATGAATAAGACTGAGAACAGTTTCCGCCTTATAGTGATCCGCAGGCCCTATCAGCAGAATATGTTTGAAGAAGAAGGTGAGAAGGTAAAGTATACTGTAATAGTAACTAATAAGTTTGAACAAGCGGAAAGGGTAGTGTGGTGGTACAATCAGCGTGGCGATTGTAGCGAAAACCGAATAAAGGATCTCAAGATAGGGTTTGGTATGGAAAGAATGCCTTGTGGTCAGACGGAAGCCAATGCTGTATATTTCAGAATAGGCGCTCTGGCATATAATGCATACCGGCTTTTTATCCTTAAGGCACTTGGTAAAAGCTGGCACCATTATCAGGTTCAAACGGTCAGATGGAGATTGTACCAGATAGCCGGAAAGATAGTATTTCATGGTGGCCAGATTTATCTCAAAGTGAGTAGAAGCTTCTTTTCATTGTTTGACGATATTCGTCTAAGGATATGGGAGTTTGCAAACACCTAGAAGGTAGAACGGATATCCTTGGAGAATAATAACTTAAAGGGTGAGGTGTGTCTGAAGCAAAGGTAGATTGCCTTTGTCTCAGTTATGATGGTGAATCAGCACCAGCTCCCGGCAAAAAAAGATGTAGCGCAGACCCTCTCTACCCTTTTTTTTGGCTTGAATTATATATTCTAGAGACTTGTTCTATTTCAATCTCGGATTTTGGGATAATATTATAAGTTGACAATAATTGTATTATAATTTAACATTATCCAATGCCAAGGCAATCCAGAATAGACACACCCGGAGCTCTGCATCACATTATGATCAGAGGGCTTGAAGGTAAGAATATTTTCAAAGACAATAAAGATCGTGATGATTTTATGGATCGGCTGGGGAATATACTGCTTGATACATCAACTCCATGCTATGCATTCGCTTTGATGTCTAACCATGTTCATCTATTATTGAGAACCGGCTTAGTTCCTGTAGCTCAGGTAATGAGGAGACTGCTGACCGGGTATGCAGTTAAATTAAATCGCAGGCACCGACGCACCGGAAAACTTTTTCAAAACAGGTATAAATCCATCCTGTGTCAGGAAGATCCATACCTTCTTGAACTTGTAAGGTATATCCATCTAAACCCTCTCAGAGCCGGTTTAATAAACGATTATGCAAAACTTGGCAACTTCAAATATTGCGGACATAGTTTTATCTGTTGGCTCCGGTGTAAAAATGCATTAAAGCCTCCGGTTTAAAAATGAGCAAAAAAAGGCCAACCGAGTGATGCAAAAAATTCGGTTGACCCTAATACTTATTTTTCAGAAACCTCCTTCATTCTGTAGCTTTTTCCCTCTATGATAGTTGCCTCTACATGATGCAAGAGCCTGTCAAGGAGTGCTGATGTGAGAGTGCTGTCGTTGTTAAAGATTTGGGGCCATCCCTTAAAGACCCGGTTAGTAGTGATAACAATGGAACCCTGTTCGTATCTCTGGCTGATGATCTGGAAGAGCAAGTCTGCACCTTTATTATCGATAGGCAGATACCCCAGTTCATCCATAATAAGGAGATCGGGTTTAAGGTATTTTTTTAATTCCTGTTTAAGCTGTCCATTATTCTGCGATGAGATAAGGTGGTTGATGGAATCAATAGCGGAAGTAAACAATACTGTATACCCCTTAAGGCATGCCTGATATCCCAAAGCGGAGGCAAGATGTGTTTTACCCAATCCCACACCTCCGATAAATACTACATTGGTTTGGTTTTCAATAAATTTTAAACGAAACAGATTTTGGATCTGCGCTCTGTTGATTTTTTTTGGCCAAGACCATTCGAACTGATCTAAAGTTTTCGCGACAGGAAATCTTGCCATACGTATCCGGCGCTGGATGGTGCGATCCTTTTTAAGATTGGCTTCCTCCTTGATTAACTCTGATAAGTAATGGGCATGCGTCCATTGTTTTCGAGCCGCCAGTTGGGCAATCGATTCATAATGTTCCTGGATATAGGGCAGTTTCAGATATGTAAGATGTTCTATTATATCATTCATGTTTATCATCTCCTTTTATCTGGTAAATGGAAAGATCAGGATGATCTATGGTCAGGTCCAGAAGATCAATGTTGCGTGTCAAGTGAAGCACGCCAGGTTCATTTTTAGGGCGTGCCCGTTGCTCCAGTAGATTAGCTATGTACTCGCAGGAAAAAGCTGCAAATGCAAAGGCATCATCTATAGCGATTTTAACCTGTTCTTTTCCATAGATTTCGCTTAAGGCAACTATCTGCCGGATATGGTGAAGGGGGTTCATACGCCGCTGCTCCAATTGCCGGTAATATTGTTCTGCTTTGTCCGATAAGGATAAGAACCGCATAAATATCTTCTGCTCCTTTGCCTTTCTACGTTGCTGTAAAAGCGCTTTGGGATGATCCGGAAGCTCAAAATCCTGTCTGCGGTCATAACTTCGTACATGTCTGGCTACAAGATTGTTCTCGTGATAAATACAAATCCGATCGGGATATTTTTTTACAGTCAATCTCACACCTGCCAGTTGGGCGGGAACAGAGTAATGATTTGTATCTATGGGAATCCTGAACTGCCGTGATGCACGCATCTCTTTGACAACACCGATATCATAGGGTAAAGCCGGCAAAAGCTGTAAAAAGGGCTTTTCTTCACTGAACATGTCAACCGGTTTCCTGCCGGTTTGACCATGAGTGCGGACATTGGCTATGGTTTCCAGCCAGTTTCGGGTTACCGGTTTCATGATGTTAAAATCCGATATGGAAAGGCCGTTTAAAAGATTCTTTTTGACATAGCCAACAGCGTTTTCCACAATCCCTTTTTCGTTTCCTTTTCCAACATTACATGGCACAATCGAAAAGCCATAATGCCTTGCAAAGTCAACATAACCGGGATTAAATATTGGTGCCTGGCCCGGAGTACGTTTAAGGACCGCAGTCTTCAGATTGTCTACCATGATTTTTTGCGGAACCGCTCCAAAATACTGAAAGGCATTTTGATGACATCCTAAAAAATGCTCCATGGTCTGCATGACTGTAAACTCCACATACATCTTCCTGCTGTTACATAAAACCATTACAAAAAAGCTCAACCTTCGGGTGGTTGAGCCTACATGCACTGAGCCGTATGAGCCCCAATCCACCTGGGCGCATTCTCCCGGAGCAAATACCAGTTTTAAATAGGCATTTGTTTTGGGAGGTCTTACCTTCCGAACATAATCCTGAACAATGGTTGAACCTCCGTCAAATCCCTGCTCCTTTATCCTTTGATAAATCTGTTCCGCACTGTATGGATGTGTTTCAAGCATCCTGATAATATCGCTTTTAAAAGGATCAAGTTTACTCTTACGTTCTCCGGATTTTCTGGGCCGGTACCGTTCTTCATTAGCCCATTTGGCCACTGTGCGGATATCCAGGTCCAGGGCATTGGCTATCTGGCTGTACTTTAGATCATCATTTTTAAAATAATTTCTTATTTGCACATAGGTCTCATAATCAATCATGGCAGGCCTCCATGGCCTGCTTTAATATATCTCCCAGACCCATTGGCGATCCGCTACGCCGGACTTTTTTCTCAGGTTCAAGACAAAGTACCTGATAAAGCGGCTTTTGCCATGCAATCAGGCCCTTGCGGATTAGATCGGTTCTCGCGTCTTCAAGCATATCCTGATCCATGGCAAGCTTTTCCATAAGACTTTGATCACCGTAGTAACTTAAACCCTTGTCATCACCGACACAGACCAGAAACAAATACAACATCCCTGCCGCATGACTGATACTCTCAATATGTTTGTCACTGACCAGTCGATGATCAATCCAACTGAAACTTTTGGGAACCTTACGGACCCGCTCGGGTAAAATGGGAGTTTTTGCAACCATAATCTCCTCCTTCTGCTTGGGGTTGATAATATAAAATATCCTGCCCCGATTGTTGCATAAGAAAGATAGTCCTTGCTATGTCGTCTTGTAACGAAGATCCAATAAATTTGGAGATTAACCCAATAATAACAGCAGGTTGCACATTTAAGAAATCTTGTAACACAATGGACGGATTTTGGGTTAAATTGTCAGTATTAACAGCGGGTTGCAGATTTAAGGAATCTTGTAACGCATCTTCCTTTTTCGAACCGCTTCGCTTCCAGTAGTCAGGATTCCGCTTTCTCCACTCCTTCACTCGTTTGGTGTTTTCAGGTCCCTTGAAGTAGTCTTTGTTCTCCGATTTTCGAAGCCATTTTCGTTGACTTATTGCCTTGCTTGCCTTCCGGCATTCCGGGGCTCTGCATCGTTTCTGCCTATCACGATTTCGATGATCAGGTGTAAATAACCTTCTGCAATTACAACATTTTCTCTTCTTTATTTTCTCCATCCACATTGAACCTCCCAATGAGGTCCAACTATTTATGAATGGAAGCATTTTTTGAATGAAAATTATGAAGAAAATAAAGAAAAATAAGGAAGAAAATTTTTTATATATTTATTATCTTGAAGAATATTTAGATGAAGAATATTACATTTATATTCCGGTAGGTTTATTACACTTTTAAAACGGCCCTGACATTATCTCAGGGAATAGAGAAAATGACTGGCAGGATGTTGATTATGTTTTGAGTTTATTTGCAAAAAGAAAAAAGACTGCGATAAAAAGGTATCTTGAACATGTGAAGAAAGGCATAGAAATTGGTAAGAGGACAGACCTGACAGGAGGCGGTTTTATACGAAGTCTGGGGGGATGGACTGAAGTAAAAAAACTTAAAGGATCGGATATCCGCTTGAAAAGTGACGAAAGGATTCTGGGAGATAGTGAGTATGTTCTTGAAGTGCTGAAAGAAGCACAAGAACAATTTGAACGAAAATATGAGCTGACTGCCCGCGGCTATACCCTGGAAAAGCTAAGTCAAAAAGTGGCCGGGATATTTAATGTGACCCCGGAAGAGATCTTTTCAGAAGGGAAATATAGAAAAAGGGTCAAGGCAAGGAGTGTGTTCTGTTATTGGGCAATTCGTGAACTTGGTGAGACAGCTACAAACCTTGCCAGAAAGATAGGTATATCTCAGCCCGCAGTAACTCATGCAGTTGAAAGAGGTGAGAAAATAATAAAAGAAATGGAACTTAAGCTTTTGGGTTAGAAAACTTATTAACTTATGGGCGTCCCTCTAGGCTTATATTTTCAACTATCTTGGAAGCTTGGGGTTATTAATCCAGGGAAAATCAAAATTATATTTACAGATAGTTCAGGTCAGGAGTTTCGGTATTTCGCTATAACTGATTTAGGATTTTACAATTATGCTGAGAATAACAGGGGAGATAATTTTACTAACCTTAACCACTTCATTCATTCGCAATCTGAAGTTTTCATAAGAGTCGGTCTAAGTCGTGGGTATACATCCCCAGACGGTAGAAACGGATATTGGTTACAAGTAAATGGAATCTATTTATTCCCGGAATATCTTGAAGAAATCAGATATTATTCGTAAAGTGGTAAATTATGAGCAATGTATTATTCACAATAGGCTACTCCCCCCACATACTTGATTCATTCCTGCGTGTTTTGAATAAACACAAAATAACTGCGGTCGCAGATGTTAGGACAATGCCATATAGCCAGTTTAAGCCAGAATTCAACAAAGATAACCTTTCAATATTTCTCAATAAACATAGTATCGCTTACGTATTTTTAGGAGAGTTGTGCGGGGCACGAGTTGAAGATCCATCTTGTTATGTTAATGGGAAAGTAGATTACATCCTTGTGGCTGAAAGTCTCAAATTCAAAGAAGGAGTGAAAAGAATAATTAACGGCATGGAGAAGTACCGCATAGCCCTTATGTGCGCAGAAAAAGACCCCATTACATGCCATAGAACTATTTTGATTTGTCGGAATCTGTCTGATAAGGGAATTAATATCAAGCATATTATGAGTAACGGGAGAACCGAGGACCACAAAGATAGTGAGCAGAGGTTGCTTAAAATTTTTGGTTTAAATCACCCGGACATGTTTCGTAGCGAGCAACAAAGGTTGGATGATGCATACACCCGGCAAGGTGAAAAAATTGCATACGAAATAGCTGAACCGACATCCGAGTACAAGGATACATAATGTCAAAAACAAACCTGTATACTATTGGATTCACAAAAAAAAGCGCGAAGGCATTCTTCTCCAAAATACGTAACGCCGGTGTTACAAAACTCATCGATATTCGATTGAACAACGTTTCTCAACTTGCTGGTTTTGCAAAACGAGATGACCTCATCTTCTTTTTAAAAGAGCTTTGCGACTGTGACTATATACACATGCCAGATTTTGCACCAACAAAGGAAATTCTTGATGCATACAAGAAAAAGCAAATTGATTGGGATGAATATGTACAGCGTTTTAGTAAACTGATTAAAGAACGCAAAATCGAAAAAAAAATATCCGTTGAAGAACTTAATAACGCATGTTTTTTGTGTAGTGAACCTACCCCCGAAAAATGTCATCGTCGTTTGGTAAGTGAATATTTAAAAGATCAATTTGGTAACATTGAAATAAAGCATCTATAGGAATTGCCGAACCAGACGGTTCACTTGACGCCGTTAACGTCTGCGGCACTGACGCGGATGGGTTTTAGGCGGCACAAGAGACCTTGGCAGTTGGCGTACATAACATTTAGCAAAGGATGGCATTAATGAAACGAAAAAATGCGTTAGCATTATCATCTGAATTAGCTCCTTATGCGGTTTCAGATAATAATTCGAGAGGTCGAAAAACGCAGGAGAAGTTCCATCCAGAAGATAATAGAACTGGATTTCAGCACGATAGAGATAGGATAATTCATTCACGAGCATTCAGACGATTAGAAGCCAAAACCCAAGTGGTTTTAATACACGAAAGCGATCATAGCAGAACTCGATTAACACATAGTCTTGAAGTCGGCCAGATTTCAGAATCAATCGCAATTAGTTTAGGTTTAAATACATTTGCGACACTTGCTATCGCACTTGGGCATGACGTAGGACATACACCTTTTGGCCATACTGGTGAAAGAGCGTTAAGTAATATTTTGTTTGATTTTGGGTTAGGCCGGTTCAAACATAATTACCAAAGTGTACTTGTTGTTAATAAATTAGAGAAAAGATATAAAAAAAGCGATGGCCTAAATCTTATGTGGGAGACAAGGGATGGAATCCTAAAGCACTCTAGCCTGAAGGCTGATATGGATTTGAATTATTATGATTGTGAATTAGACAATAAATTACAATGGCCTATTACTTTAGAGGGTCAAATTGTGAGATTAGTTGATGAGATTGCACAACGAACACATGATACAGATGATGCATTAAGGACTAATAGAATTGATATTTCTGAACTGCTACAACAGGATATAGTGAAGGAGGCCATAGTTGCTAATGACTTAAACAGCGAAGACTTAATAAAAAGTTTCTCAAAAGAACGTAACCTTATTATATCAACGCTTATTGTTTCAATGATAAAATATTATGTATTAAAGACAATTGAAAGCGCTAAGAAAAATATAAATAAATATAAAATTAAGACCTACAATGATGTAAAAAAATCTAAAAATCTTATTATTGATTGGGATCATCAATTTAAAGAAAAAGATACTGTATTTGTAACAAAATTCCTAAAACCATTATTCTATGAACATTATGAAATCAAGAGAATGGACTCACGTGCTGAGTTTTTCCTACGACAAATATTTAAAGCCTTTCATAAGCATCCCAAACAACTGCCACAATTCACACACGATCTATACATAGATGCGATCAGATCTCATTTGTCTAAATTAACGCATTCAAAAGAGAAAAAGTTTTCAGATGAAATACGCAAATATTTGGGAAATAGTAATCTTCAATGTATCCAATCTTGTGAATATATCCCTGCTTCAAACTATCCAAATAATATTCAAATTAAAAATTCTTCCTGTCCATTGTTGAAATTTAATAAAAATGCTTGCGAAGGTATACGTATAATAATTAACCATATAGCTGGAATGACGGATAGATATGCTCACTTAGAATATTCGAGATTATATTTTCCACCTGAGATTTCGAGAATGTAAAGAAAAATAGCCAACTAATAAATTCAGCAGACCCAAAGGGCCGGGCCACTGATCAAATAGTTATAAGAAAATGACAAAGTTAATAATCATAGTATTTAATATCATAATATTTTTAATTGTTGCCAAATTAAGATTTAAAAATACTGGAGACTTTATGAACTGTTTGGGTACTTTCCTTGGTGGTGCCAACCCACGCGATTTAGATGTCATATTAAACAAAGAAGTAAAACAGTTACGTTGGCGATTCTTTATATTTACATTAATCATAGCAGGAATAATAGCCATAGAAATAATAACTTTCATTTTATGCAAATAACCTGGTATTGCAGCAAAAGCCTGTTTGCGTTTCACATATATAACCTCCGGTGAATTTAAAGTTAAATGGAAATAGAAAATATAAATAATTACCCCGCTTATATCCCGATTGTTGCAGAATGGCTTTACAATATGTGGGGCTGGAAAATTCCGGGTGGGTCAGTTTCAAATGCTGAAAAGGCATTAATGGAAAGGCCAGACCATACAGGTATTCCACTTTCTTTTGTAGCAATTCAAAATTATGAACCAATTGGAGTAGCCCGGTTAATTAAACATGATATGGACACAAGAAAAGAACTGAGCCCATGGCTTGCAAGTGTTTTTGTAGTAAAACAGTTTAGAAATAATGGAGTTGGTAAAGCTCTGTGTGTAAATGCGATTTCAGAGGCCAATAAAATTGGATTCCACATCCTATATTTATTTACTCCAGATAAGGAGGCTTTTTATAAAAAACAAGGTTGGGAAATTGTTGAACAGAAAATATATAGAAATGAAGATGTTTCAATAATGAGAATAAATAAAAGCGAATCCCTTCAACTATGACCGGGCGATGAAAAGCCACCTGGCATGTTAAAGATATCGTTAAGAGATTTCAAATATGGAAATAAGAAAAGCAGAAATAAATGATTTTCATACAATCATGTCATGGATCCAGGACGAGCAGCAATGTAGAAACTGGGGAGGAAGTAAAGTCCGCTTCCCTTTGAATATTGAAAATCTGTTAATCGACATAGCATACTCAAACGATAACTCATACTGTTTGGTAAAGGGAAATAATATTTTAGGCTTCGGCCAGTTATTTTCGAAAAATGAAGTAGCGGAAAAATCATCGGGTGATCGCTGTTATATGGTAAAGACTTAACATGGCGTTCCGCCCTGCTCCATACAGTCCGGTGAACTATTTGTCGGATATACATAAAAAATGGGGGTTATCATGAACATTCAAAAATCAACCAAATTTTTCATGTGGTGCACTATCATCATAAGGGGAAATCTATGAAAAAATTATCTCCCAATGCCCTTGGTATCGCGCTAGGTGTTCTCTGGGCTGCCTATGTCCTTTTCTGCGGCATCACCGCCATGTTTGGCTGGGGTGTCGCGTTCGTTGATGCAGTCTCTTCACTTTATATTGGCTACGGTCCTTCAATCCTTGGCGCTATCATCGGGGCGGTCTGGGGTTTCTTTGACGGCTACATTGCCGGTGTCGTGATTGCCTGGCTGTATAATAAACTGGTGAAATAAGATTTTATAAAAGACTCAGATAAAACCCAAAGTATTTTGCGGGGATTGCCACCAAAGAAAGATGATATGAAAACATTTGTATCGATATAACTGCCCTGATCACTTATTCGCCCTTACATCACGAATTACGTTTTTTATATCCTTGCGTGCAAAACCTTTTGATTCAAGTTTGTCACTTATACGACCCCATAGATTATCAATATAAGAGCCTATATCCCTGGTCTTAACATATTCACTGAAGTTTCGCAGTTATATTCAATATGCGACGCAAAGGAAATAAGCTGCAATTTCAATATAATAGGAAAATAGTTACACTATAAATCATATTGAATATACTGTCGCTGACTTTTGATTTTTAAAGCAAAAAACAGGTGGGGTGTAAAACCCCACCCTACGTTTTACAAGTCTTTCGTAGGGGTCGGATTTTATATCCGACCTAGTATTTACAGGGCATACGGCAATTAATATGCTAATAATGTTATATTTCAATAATGTGCTAAGCACAAACTGCGAAACTTTAGTATTCACTTAGCATCTCTCTAACAACTTCACTCACACTTTTTCCTTCGATCCTGGCAAGTTTGTTAACCTGGTCCTTCAGCTCGGTATCAATGCGGATTATCATTTGAGAAGGCATTTTATATCTCCTTTCAAAGAAAAGGCGGCATACCGGAATTTTTTCCGGTATACCGCCTTATAATCAAAATTTTCCTGTATTATGAAAGGCCCACTGTTATCAGGGATTTTTATCCTCGGCCTCGTTATCCAGCGAAACCACAGGAATGGTAATGATAAACAGTAAAGCGATCAGCAAAGCAATTGATCCGATCAGGAATACGACTTTAAGGCCGGACTGCAGTGCGCTGCGTATTGCCTGAACCGTCTCATCAAAAAGATTTGGCTTCTGGCCTTCGATCTTGCTGAAAGAGCTCTTTAGTTCTTTCATGGTGTTTGCTGACATCAGGACGCTGGGATCTGCAATGGATTTAAGGTTTTCAGAACCGATAAGACTATCAAGATCCCTGGGCAGTAGACTTTCCAGCTTTTCATTATAGGTGGTATTCATTGCAGGCCCCATAATGGCAGGAGCGACCGCCATACCAAGTGCAACAACGAAAAATATTGCTGCCACAGATACCCCTCTGAATCTTTTTGGCAGGGCAAACTGCACAACCAGGATATTGATGGTCGGTATAGATCCCACACCAATCCCGCCAAATATCATGACTACAACTCCAAGCCACAGCGGTGTCGCACGGTTGAATAAAACCAGAATAAACATGGCGGCAGTAAGGACCGCATAACTCACAACAAGCATCCATTTGTATCGTTTTGTCTTTGCAATCAACAGACCGGCAGGGACTCCCATAAAGGCCAGGAGCATGGTGAACGGGGTCAGCATTGCCCCGCTTATCTTGGCACTGGTCCCCATCACTCCCTGGAGAAAGAGCGGGAAATAATTCATGATACCGATAAATCCGAAAAAGGACAGAAACGCGCATATTGCGGCAGTCAGGAATGTGCGGTTGGTGAAAACCTGCGGATCCAGAATAGGCTCCTTTGCTTTGCGTTCAACCTGGATGAACAGGAACCAGAAAACCAGGGAAATGACAAGCAGACCAAGAACATGGAATGAAACCAGGGGTTGCCGGTCTGTAAAGGATACCCCGAGAATCATGCATGACGAAGCCACGGCCAGAAAAACCGCGCCGATATAATCAATTTTACTCTCAACCTTCCCGGTTCGCCCGGGAACACCTATTACTATCAGGATCATACAGAGTATTACTATCGGAACAGTTGACCAGAAAAAATAGCGCCAGCTGAGACTGTCTGTGATAATTCCAACCAGAACGGGGCCGACAGTAGCGGCAATGCCTGCCGAAATATTCAGAAAACCGGTCCATTTACTTCTTTTTACCGGGTCGGCGAACATATCACCTACAACCGAAAAACTGAGGGCGGACAGGGCGCCCATGCCCAAACCATTTATCATACGGGCAACGATATTAAAGATAAAGTTCTGGCTGAACGCGGCCAGGATTGCCCCCACCATGAAAAAAACAAGTGAGGTCAACAGCATGGGTCTGCGTCCATACATATCGGATAATTTTCCGAAGAGCATAGTGGCAAAGGCCATTGCGAGGGCGGGCAACGATATTGCCCATGAAAACAGGTCCATCCCGTTCAGATCGGCTGCAATCATTGGCGAGGCAACGCTGTTGCCTAGAGTCATATAGTAGTATAAAAAGTAAGTGAGAAAAGCTGCTGAAAGTCCAAGCATTATCGAGTTTGAGGACAGATTTTGAGATTCAGCTCCAATTTTTTCCTGCGCCATGGCTTCCTCCATTCAGGGTATTATCAAATTTACAAGGATTTATTTTTGCGTGAGCATAGGTGGGATATCACCGGGTGTCAATAAAATTAATTATACACTTTCTTTCTGCCCTATTTTGTTACTCTTCATTGACCCTCTTCAGTATTGTTCCTTCCATTTTTTTAAATACACCTTCGGAGGTCGTGATGTTTATGCCGAAGTCGACAACAAGATCCCTTATCACAGGAAACCCCTTCATAGGTTCAAGAAGAATGCTTTCTCCGGGTTGAATGATCCTTGAACATGTCCGCATGCCTTTGCCATTTACCATCATCAGGCAGGACATGCACCAGGAGCAGCCGCAGCAATAGTCCCGGAAGGCGAGTGTTTCATCAATATTGTCACGAACATATTTTACGGCGGGTAAAAGCAGCAGGCCTTCCTGCCATGGTATTTCATTGGTTTTATATACGGGCTTCTGATCAATAGCCGGGTCAAACCTGAATATTTTTAAGCTGACTGTCTCATTACTCATATCTTACCCTCCGGGCTGGATTTTGTTATCGTAACCGGTGCAGTAGCCAATTCCATGCCATCCGGTTTTTTCAGAACCCTGGTATGTTTCAGCCATTCCGATTTTGTATCGGGATAATCCTCTCGAAAGTGTGCACCCCTGCTTTCTGTCCTCAGAAGAGCGGATTTGATGATCATTTCAGCCACATCGAGCATGAAGGGGACCTGGATGGCCTCAACCCACTTCTGGTTAAAGGTCTGGCCGGAAGGTGCCCGCAAGCCGGGCAAATCGTCATTCCTTATGGTCCTGAGTACTGACAACGCTTTTTCAAGATCAGCCGCTGTCCTTGCCACACCCGCATATTCGGACATAAGGGCGGCCACCTTGTCGGTTATCACCTTCGGTGTTGTGCCCTTATCCTTGAAAAAACCACACAATCTTTCATATTCTTCTTTAAAGTTATCCGCGGATTTGATTTCAGAGGCCTCCCTGGCATATTCATAGGCGTATCTCCCTGCCCTTGCGCCGAACACTATAATTTCGACCATGGCGTTTCCGCCCATCCTGTTTGCCCCATGCACACCTCCGGAGACCTCTCCTGCAGCAAAAAGCCCCTCAAGGCTGGTCCCGCACTTTTCATTTATCCTGACGCCTCCCATAAAGAAGTGGGCGCCTCCCGGGGTAAATTCAATCCTCCACTTCTTAGGATCGGGATCATTCACACTCATCCTCTTGATCAGCTGCCATCTTTCTTTTGCCACTTCCTCGGCAAGGGAGTGTTTAAGCTGATCTTCTATCTCTTCACTTGTCAGCGGAGACAGTGTGAGATCAATGTATACGCCACCCTTTTCCGTGCCTCTTCCCTCCCTGATTTCTTTGTATGCGGATCTCTGTATAACGTCCCTGGGCTGAGGCTGTTGAATGAATTCATCACCAAGGGCATTAATATACTTGCCGCCGCACATCATGCACAGCAATTCGGGATTTCCGAGGAGCCATGACGGGTAGAGCTGGTTGCCTGTAAACTGGACCATCTCCATATCTATAAGCTCAGCACCAGCCTGATATGCCATGGCATAGCCCGTACCGGTCGCGTGACCGTGCATGCCAAAGGGCGCGTTTGTCGAATGGGGGTAGATCTCTCCCAGCCCTCCGGTGGCGAGGATAACAGCCTTTGCATCTATAATTATATAATCACCATTCCTTATATTGAGGACAAAGGCGCCTGTGACCCGGTTACCGGATGTCAGAAGCTTTGTAGTCATCACGTCTTCAAAGACGGTGATATTGGGATGACGGGATACCTCATTTTTAAGCGCCTCCATGTATCCGGCACCGGGGATATAGTGGCCCCTCGGATGCGGATGTCTTTTGGCCCCTCCTGATGGGGAGGCCGCGCTGCCGCTCTCAAAGGGAATCATTCTGGCACCCCATTTAATCAACTCCATGGCCCTTTGAGGTCCTTCCATGGTAAGGGCCTCCACGAGGTTCTGTTCATTAAGGTAGCAGCCATACCTGAGGATATCCTCGAAAAGCGCCTCCGGGCTGTCATCCGGGTGTTCCACCCACACCATGCCTCCGTTTGCCATGGCAGTAAGACCGCTCCTGCCTATAGGTCCCTGATTGAGGATGATAATCTTCATTTCAGGAGCCCTTGTTGCGGCCTCAATGGCTGCCCTGGCCCCTGCCCCGCCGGCTCCGATCACTAAAATGTCCGTCTTCATTCTCATTGTGCTCTCCTTTTTTAGACACAAGCCATTTGAACAGCCATATAGTCACTCAGTTCAGAGGCAAGAAATGCAACTACCGGCGCTATATCCTTCGGCGTGCATAATCTCCCCAGAGGCAGGGTAGGAGCGATGCTGTCCATTCTGGGGTCGTGGGCAGTAAGACCCGTTGCAGCAAGACCGGGGGAATATACAGTAACTATTATCCCGGTACCCTGAAGCTCCTTTGCCAGAGCCCTTGTAAAGGTCTCAACACCTGCCTTGGCCGCGCCATACATGGACAGCAGGGGAATACCCTTACCGCCCGAGGTGTTTATTATCCTGCCCGACTTGCGTGACAGCATATGCGGCAAAACAGCATGTGCAACATTCATCTGCCCTAAAAGGTTGACCCCGATATCATATTCCCAATCCTTTCTGCCGGATTGAACAAACGGCATCATTCTGCTGCTTGCCCCTGCGTTGTTGACCAGGATATCTATGCGCCCGAATTCTTCTATCCCCTTTTTTACCATTTCATCTACCTGGGTCCTGTCAGTAACATCAACCTTTACGGCCAGGGCCTTTCTGCCTGAGTCTCTGATCTCATCCGCCGTCGTTATGGCCCCCCCGAGATCGATATCACCCAGAATAAGGTTACAGCCTTCTTCGGCAAGAGCAAGTGCTATTGCCCTGCCGTACCCTATCTGGCTTCCCGCTCCTGTAACAATTACCACCTTATCTTTTAGTTTCAGGTCCATTAATACTCCTTTCATAAAACACAAAACCCCGCTTCTTTTTATAAGAAAGTGGGGTCTGTTATATATGGATGCATAATCATTCTCTGGTTTAGGGATTAATGCATGTCAAACAACCGGAATTCAAGATCCGATATTCCAGAATGCGTAAACAGGGTTCAAATGATTTTAGATTCTAATTACATCTCTTCAAAATATAAATCAAGAGAATAAATTAAAATTAAAATTAACATATTATAGCAGACTATCTAATAGCAATAGTTGAGTCCTGAACATCATGCTTGCATAAAATATCAGATTATTTAACAATACTCTCCGGTATTTATTATCAACAGTTATATTCAAAAAAGGATAAAAAAATGACAAAACTGATTCTCTTATCTCTGGTAGTTCTGGGCGTGACTTTTTCATGCATTAACTCCTTCGGGCAGGACACTCCCCCTGTTCAGCCAAAATCGGTTGCACCGCTTATGATACAGCCATCCATGAACGTCTTCAGGCGATTCAAGGTGGATGTCGAGGCTATGAACACCTTCTACGGGAAGGTGCTTGGTTTCAAGCAACTTATGACCTTTAATGTGGGGGGGGGAACAAAAGTGGGCCGCTTCCAGGTTGGCGACTCACAGGTGAAGTTCTCAGGTATTGTTCCCAATAAAAAATATCAAAGAGGCAATGTTCAGGATGCCACGGGAGTACGTCTTTTAACATTCTTTTTTACCGATAAGCATGGACTTGAAGAAAGATTCAGGGCCCAGGGGCTGGCGATTCCGCACTTTGAACCCATACCGGGAACCGGCCGCAGCCATGCCCTGGTCCAGGACCCTGATAGCCAATGGGTCGAACTTACAATTGTGCCTGAGTCAGAGGCCTCGGCCTGCAGAGGCATAGAAATCGGCCTGGTAGTTTCGGATATTGCCAAAAGCCGGGCCTTTTACCGGGATTTTGTGGGACTGGAAGAACTGCCGCCCGTGAAGGATACCCTTTTCCATACGACAAAATATCCCTTCCGGCATGGGTCAACAATTGTCAGCCTTCGCTGTTTCGGTTCCAACCTTCCTGCAGATACAGGGAGCGGGGGCATCCAGTATGTTGTTTCGGACGCCAAGGCAGTAGAAACCATGGCAAAGGCGCGTAATATAGTAATTGATCAGCCCCTGAATATACTGAAAGGTTTCGCGCTCCTTACCATCTGGCTGGATGATCCCGACGGCATTACCAACTATTTCGCCCAGGTAGGCGTGAAGAAAAAATAGGATATGAAAAAAACCCCGTCCAAGAGGCCGGGGTTTTTTATATTGTTTCCGGATAAATCAGTTCAAAGCTCCGGTGTTTTGGACAATGATTTATATTAACTCTGAAGACTTGCCATTCTTGCCTTGACTGTTTCGACTTTGTCATTCGCTTTCATCGCTTCATAACATTTTTCCAGTCTTTGCAGTATGTCTTTAAGATGGGGATTGTCTTTCCCGGAAAGACTTTCTCTTACCCCGAATGACTCTTCATATAATGATGCGGCTTTTGAATTATCACCATCTGCAGCATACAGAAGCGCTAAATTTTCGAGTGACGCACAATAATAGGCATGATTTTTTCCGAAAGTCTTTTCTGCAACTTTTACCACTTCCGTAGCTGTGGCTATAGCTTCCATGGTTTTTCCATTTTTATAAAGTATTGCCATTCTTTTGTTCAAACTGTTATACAAAGCCTGCTGCCCAAAAGCTGAGACAGAAAAGAAAGTTAATACCAAAGTTGCAAGCAATATTTTAATAAATGATTTCATAAACTCACTCCTCCCTTATAATTAAGAAAATAGTTATTATTAGTAGAGAGCCTTTTTCCGCATGGCCTTTGAATAAACTCTGCTCTTTCAGTCAGGAGATTTTAAAAATTATAAAATTCTCAGCTTACCAGGCAGAAAGAATATTGATGTTTTTTAGACTTCTGACATATGACTGAAAATCATCAGAAGAAAAACATATACAGCCTATGCATGTCTCACTTTTTTAATCGGTAGGACCATTTGTAAACTTTAATAAAAAAAGCATTTGAATGCATTTTTTTCAATCCTCGAATTAATTTAACAAGTTACAACCAGCAAAATGCGAATCGGAAGGTAATTTTTTATTTTATATTTTAAAAAATTGATCGAATCTTGAAGAACTGGAAGCGCAGGCAACACTGCTGGAGGATATTCAGTCTATAGAAGATTTACAGCGGATATACGGCTATTATTTTGGTGCCCATAACTGGATAAAGATAACTGACCTCTTTAGTGAAAACACAGAGTCTATTGAGATTGTAGATCATGGCCTGTTCTACGGAAAGGCAGGGGTAAATACCTTTAAGCATCCGATAACCGGGAAGGAGCAAATAAAAAGGCAGGACCAAGGCTATTAATAGAACTTCAGTCCTGCTTTTAAATTTAAAACTTAACTACCTTGGGTTCTCCGCCAAAGGATGCAAAGGTCGCAGTAGCGTCTTTAAGATATAGTACCTGGGTATTCGGATCATCAGCCTTGTACATGGCCTGCAATTGAGGATATGCATCCAGCATAGCCTGTTTTGCTTCGATCCTGTCATCTTCAACGGCGGTGGCTGATATTCGAATCCATGTATCACCGGAAAAGGCGCAGATCTCGATCTTGGGATTTGCCATCATCTGTTTGGAGACATTCTTGGATTTCCCGGTCTGGATATATAGCTTGCCCTCGAAAATAAGGTAAGTGCCGAATGGGCGCACTCTGGGCTGATTGCCCTCTGTTGTTGCGAGATAGTATGTTCCGCATTTCTTTAAAAATTCATAGACTTCCTGCATAATTTTTCCTCCTTTTCATAATTTATTATAAGCCTTTCAGTTTTCGCCTTTTTCTGACTTTAGCATAATATGAATCAAATGCCATCAGTTTTTCGAGATTCAGCTATTTTCCAGGGCCGGATATTCCAACAAAGGATATGATCTTAGACGGCCATAGCCGCATCATAGGCGCTGGTTATCGCATTCCAGAGAGTACCCTGACTGGTATTGCTGTCGCCTACTATATAACTCTCAGCTACTGCTTCCCTTAACCGCCTGATCGTCTCGGAACCGGTATTTGCCTTCATACCTGACGCGAGGATAACATTATCAAACACCAGGTTTTCTCCTTTTCCATTCTTCCTGATAACAACATGGTCATTGGTTACATCGATCAGCAATGTGTCAGGTCTCAAATCCACATTATGTTTTTCCAGCAGGTCGAACAGATAGAATGCATTTATTGGTGATGAACCCAATCCAAGCTGCTCCCGGGGCAGGGCATCAATCAGGGTCACCATTTTTCCTTCCTGCAGGTATTTCAAGGCTGTTTCACAGCCCGTAAGACCAGCCCCAACGATCAGGATCTTACCACCGATAGCTATCTTTTCCTTTTCTATATCACCGACCCATATGACCTTTGATTTATCCTGACATGTCAGGGCCGGAATGTTAGGGATGGCACCGACAGCAATAATAAGGGCGTCAGCCTTTTCCTTTGCAATAAGCTCAGGAGTTGCCTCGGTTGAAAGTCTTGTATCAATATTGGTGTACCGCCCTGTCATCCTGACAGACCACTCAAGGTATTTGCGCAGGTCTGATTTAAAAGGGGCACTGGTCGCTTCATATAACAGTCCGCCCAGATGTGGATTCTTTTCAAAAATGACTACGTCATGCCCTCTTTCAGCCAGTGTGCGGGCGGCTTCAAGGCCTGCCGGACCTCCGCCAACGACAACGACCTTTTTCTTCATTTTTATAGAAGGCATATACTGATAATCCAGCTCACGTCCTAGAACCGGATTGACTGCACACCTGGGAGGTTTCATCACAAAGTGACTTCGGCTTATACACGTATTGCAGCGTATGCACTGCCGGACTTCTTCCTCCCGGCCTCGCTCCAGTTTATTAACCGTTTCAGGGTCGGCAAGCAGCTGGCGACCGAGGGCGACCATGTCGATCTTTCCTTGGCCTATGGCTTTATCCGCCTCTTCCAGTGTGACAGCGCCTACCGCACTTACAGGGATATCCAGGGCCTTTTTGAACTGTGCAGCGTATTCGATATTGATGTTATGTTCCATATATGTGGGCGGCAGAATATAGGGTGTGAGTTTATTTATAGCAAGGTTACCCCTTGAAACATGAAGCAGGTCGATCTTATCCTGTATAACCTTTGCAAACTCAATGACTTCTTCGATTTCAGGTGACCCGGGGACCATATCAATAGCGCTTATTCGATATTCAATGGATAGCTTGTCACCTACTTCCGCCCTGATGGCCTCCAGGACTTCTACTGCAAACCTGCACCTGTTTTCAAATGACTGGGGGCCGTATTTATCTGTTCGTTTGTTAAACACCTTTGAAAAGAGCAGGGCTGGAAGCTGGCAGTGTGCCCCATGGATCAGGACCATGTCTCCATCTGCCTTTGCCACACTGCCGGCAGCCTTTGCATAGTCCTCTACAAATTCCATGATCTCTCTTTCGGTCAACAGATTACAGTCTATTTCCATCGGTATACCGACAGAACTCTCAACTTCGTGGGTTCCGAAATATGAAGCGATCGGGACCAGTTCAACACATGCCTTTGAGCCGTATCGTTTGACTGCCTCACACCATTCCGACAGATACACCACGATAAAATCGTTGTTCATTCCTACTATATGATGGGCCGTGGGCGGCAGCACTCTGTTAATAAAGCCGCTTCCCAGTGTAACTGTTGCAGCACCGCCCTTTCCGCACGGTTTGGAAAACTCAATACTTTCCCTTGTGATGTGATTGTCATAGGAAGCCAGAAAGTTGTAGATCGGCGCACTGGTGATGCGGTTTTTAAGAACCAGGTTTCCGACTGAAATCGGTTGAAAAAGGTTTGGATATTTTGCTGCCATAATATTACCTCTTTTATATTTGTCAGGTTGGATGGACTTCTTCTTAAAGCAACACACTATTCGCTTCACACATCAAAAGAATTAACCCGGATAATATTATCATGTCAATGGTATATAATTAATAAAACAGCTATGTTACCCAGTTATTTCCGAAAGTTATAGAAGCATCAACAACTTAGAGAGTCTCTTTTTAAAATTATCCGGTTTTTAAAATTCATGGTTCGTTAAGGATTAAAAGTCTCTTGACATTGCAGGATACCTTTATGTACTTTTTATTTTGTTGTTTTACAAGGGATATTAGAACGAAAGACTGAAATCAAGGAAATCAAAATGTTTTAGTAGCAGAGAATTCACTTCTACCCCATACCATCTGAACTATTAGAGGGAATTCATGATCGATAAACAAATTTATTGGAATCCTGTTCTTGAAACCCTTTCCCGCGAAAAGTTAAGAGCTCTTCAATTCAAAAAATTCAAACGGATATTCACCTGGGCCTACGAAAAGTCAAAATTCCACCGCGCTCTATATGATAAAGCAGGAATCATGCCCGATGACATCAGGTCACTCGATGACATCAGGCGCATCCCTACTGTTCAAAAATCCATTATGATGGATATTCAGTGTAAAGATCCCTTTCAGGCTTAAAACCAACCTCAGTTACAATATCCAATTCCATGAATATGGTTCTCTCCCGAGGTACGAGGTAAAGGCAAGAAGGTTTAAAGACCTCCGTAAATAAAATTAGACTTGAGGTGATCAATGGAGCATAACTTTGACTTAGATAAACTTGCTGAAAAGATACGGCTTTTTTAAAAAAATCTCCAATGAAATTCTGGAAGAGGCTGAATACTTTCCTCCCCTTAATAGAAATTGCAAAAGAATACTGGCTAACATTAAGATGCTGGAGCTTAATGTATCCGATATCAATGAGTACAGTTAGAGAGGAATAGTCTTTACATGCAACAGCGATTGTTAGGGATTCCTGTAGCGGCATTAATAGGATGGATTTATATCCCTGCGGGCAGTTCAATCAATATACCGGGAATAAATCTTCTGGAGGAGGCCGCCGGGATTAGTGTGACGTTCCTTCAATGGATGTCCATCGGAGTGCCGATGGCGGTATTGATGATTCCCTTTGTATGGTTCATACCGCACTAATGTTGACGATCGGTCCTGTGACTGGTTTCAGGTAATATTTTATAATTGTAGAGACGCCCGGCCGGGCGTCTTTACGTGAACCGCGGCTTACGCTTCCATGTTACAAAGCGCCTTTAAAACACTCAACCTTTTATCGGACTGCTGCTGCAAAATAGCGACATCCTCTTCTCCCAGATGCTTGAATTTTCCGATTAGTTTCAGCATCTCGGCTATCGGTTTCTGTTTGCTGACCGGTTGAGTAATTCTATAAGAACCGTTCTCCACTTCCCACAGAGGGAAATAATTTGTCTGCACTGCTGCGCGGCATACCTGGATAGAGGCGTCCTGCGGTACTTTCCAGCCTGTTGTACACGGACAGAATACATGCAGGTATACAAATCCTTCCTTGACCTTTTCCTTTGCCTTGGCAAGTTTTTTGGCGTAATCCTCCAGATGGCTCAGGGTTGCAGTAGCAACATAGGGTATGTCATGCATTGACATGATCATGGGCATATTCTTTGCGGCAGTTGTCTTACCGATACTTTTCGATCCGACAGGGGTTGTACTGGTTGACGCCCCATAAGGCGTGGCACTGCTCCTTTGAACACCGGTGTTCATATAACCTTCATTATCGTAACAGATATAGATTACATTCTCATTACGTTCGGCCGCTCCGCTGATGGTTTGAAGCCCGATATCCTGAGCACATCCGTCTCCTGTATGGCAGACGATGGTAGCATCGATTCCCGCCTTTTTATAATAGCGGGACAATCCGGTTGCGCTGGAAGCCACACCTGTCATCAGACAGGCATAGTATGAGTGCTTGTGCCATGCCTGATCGTTCTGACCATGGATGGTTGGGGCGCTGCAGCCGGGAGTACCCAGCAGAACCGTATTTCTCCCCATAATTTTAGAAACCAGACGAAGGTTCAATTCCATGATACAACCGGGGCAACATGCATTCCCCGGAGAAAATTGATCTTCGTCACAGTAGTAATCGGTAACCTTGGGCATTTTTTTAATTTTCTCAGCCATTATGAATCCTCTCTGCTTATGGTAACCAGGTTGTTTCCTGGTACGGTTTGCCTTGTGATGCGTTATAGATGTCGTCCACCATGCCGGCAATATGTTCCTGTGAAATGTCCATGTTGGCCAGACCATCAATGAAGCTCAGCATGGGCATGATGCCTGTGTGCCTTACGATGGAACCTACTTCCATAAAGATAGGGCCGCAATTCCATCCGAAACAGACGCTGCGATCCAGAACACCTATTGCTTTTTTGCCTTTCAGCACCCCGCTCAGTTTTTCCACCGGGAAAGGGCGAAAGAGCCGCAATTTAACCAGGCCGACCTTTATTCCTTCTTCACGTTTGGCATCTATTACCGTCCTGGCAGTACCTGTGGCGCTCCCTGACGTTACCAGTACGATATCGGCATCATCACAGCGATAGGCCTCGATCTGGCCGTGATAGCCGCGTCCGAAGTCCTGCCTGAAGCTGTCATCGATCCTGTCCAGAGTATCTTTTACACGTTCCATGGCAGCCATATGCTTCTTGCGGTATTCTACAAATCCCATACCTATACCGTGGCTTCCGCAACCCGTACCCGCACCGGGTACAACCTTCATTCTCTGGGGCTGGTCTTTCAGCGGCGCCAGAAAGCGATCGACATCTTCCTGTTTTGAAATCTCCACCCTCTCAGCCAGAAATGAAAGATAGTAACCGTCATAGTTTACCATTACCGGCAACTGGATATCGTAATCTTCAGCCAGCCTGTATGCCATGATTATCGTATCAAAGATTTCCTGATTATTCTCAACAATAATCTGCACCCATCCCGAATCCCTGGTTGAAATCATATCCTGCTGTCCGGAATAAACCGCATGAATTCCCGGCGGTTCGCGATTCACGTTAACCATCACCAGGGGGGCCCGGTAGCCGGCGGTCTGGAGCAGGGTGTCATACATATACACCAGGCCATAAGATGAAGTAGCTGTAAAGCCCCGGCCGCCGCCCATCACGGCAGCGCAGGCAACATTCTGTGCAGAATTTTCACCCTCCACTGCAACATATTCGCAGTCAAGGGTGCCGTCGGCATGAAATTTTGCCAGTTGCTCCACCAGTTCGCTCTGGGGTGTTATCGGATAAGCGGAAACCACATCGGGTTTACAGCGCAGAACCGCGTAAGCCGCTGCGGCATTTCCGGTAATTACCTTAATATCTTTAGTTGATTGTGCAGTCATCGGCATATTCTCCTTCAGGCGTCATGGCTATGGCTTTTTTAGGACATTCCACGGCACAGATACCACAACCCTTGCAGTATTCAAGATTTATTACATAGGCGTCATCACCGGCTGCGATGCATTGCGTGGGGCAGTAAGTCATGCATATGCCGCAGACATTGCATGCATCATAATTTACTACCGGTCGCGATGTCCTCCAGTCGCCGGTTTTAAGACATAGCAGGGTCTTGTTTCCATCGGACCAGGCGGCCTCGGTACCATAAATATATTTTTCTTTCTTTTTTGTTACCATGAATGCACCTCCACTTCATCAAATCCTCTCTGGGCATTTCGTATGTTTCTCTCGAGCATATCGCCTTCCAGATA
This sequence comes from uncultured delta proteobacterium, assembly GCA_963815145.1. GTDB lineage: Bacteria > Desulfobacterota > DSM-4660 > Desulfatiglandales > HGW-15 > JAAZBV01. The sequence continues at coordinate 201,665 of CAWFFS010000008.1, read as the reverse complement.
GTCGGCGAGCCCCCTGAGAATTGAATCCAGCTTGACCCATCCTGTTGTGGCGGCCAGGGATCCTAACAGACATGTGTTTGGGATATCTCTGCCAATCTCGCACAGGGCGACCTGGGTGGCATTGATGACTCCTGCCTTGCTCAGATTTTCAGCCGGCTTTTTTTCAAAAGGTTTGGCGCTGTTCAGAATGAGCACACCTCCCGGTTTCAAACCATCATACAATGTTGGAAGTTCCAGAAGGGTAGGATCGATAACCATTATACAGTCCGGGGTATAGACCTGGGTTTTCTCCCTGATCGGTTTTGTGTCAAAACGGGTGAATGCAATCACCGGCATGCCTCTACGTTCAAATCCGTACATCGGAAAACTAGCGACATGCTGTCCCTCGTAGGCGCAGGCGGAAGCAAGCATTTTAGCTGCAAGTACTGCTCCCTGTCCACCCCGACCGTGAAATCTTATTTCTTTTACGGACATTGTTTTATATAGCTCCTTTCAATTATTTTAAGGCTTCATCCTTCAACTTTTTCTCGATATCTTCACGCAACGCCTTTTTATCCAGTTTACCGACTCCGGTCACAGGCATTTTTTCTACAAAGACGATTCGTTCCGGAAGCTGAAGCACTGAAGCATTCTGTGATTTCAAAAATTCAATGATATCTTCAAATGTGAGTTTCGCTTCTCTTTCTGTTTCAATGTAAGCGCAGACACGCTCTCCCATGAGTTGATCCGACATGGGGATAACCCCGACTATAGCAACCTCAGGGTGGAGAATGATAAGTCTTTCTATATCAGTGGCACTTATACTCTCCCCTCCCCTGTTTATCATCTCCTTGATTCTACCGCAAAGTTTAATATAACCATCTTCGCTTATGGTCGCAAGATCACCGGTCTTGAAAAAACCATCACTGTCAAAGACCTTGGAATTTTCCTTCGGGTTATTGTAATATCCGGAAAAGACACATGGTCCTTTCACCATCAATTCACCGGGCATATTGCAGGGAAGCTCGCTTCCCTGAGAATCAACAACCTTATAGGTATCATAGGGAAACGTCTGTCTTCCAACCGTACCGCAGATGATTTCACAATTGTCAGCAGTGCGTGTAATGCAGGTCATTCCCTCGGTTCCGCCGTAGGCATTGTAATAACAGATACCGAAACGATCCATAACCTCTTTCACCATCTCACTGTGGCTTGCACCTCCTCCGGAGTGCATCTTTTTAACCGATCTCAGGTCGAAATTACCTGTGCCTTCATATTGAAGCAGCCTTTGCGCCAGTGTGGGCACCCAGATTATGGATGTGACATGTTCCCGCTCGATCGTGCGGCATATCTCGGCATTATCGGTTGAACTCTGAAACACCAGCTTTCCCTGAGTAATAACACTTCCCAGCAGGCCTTTTGAGAAGGAAAGGTCATGTCCCACCGGACCGACAATCATATTGATATCTTCGCAGTGCTGATCCCATGACCTGGAACAGTATTCAACGGCACAGGCCAGGCTGTTATGGGTTCGTGGCACTATCTTGGGCTCCCCGGTTGTTCCGCCTGTCGGTCCCATGTGGGCAACCTGACGCGGGTTGGGTCTGCGCCCGGCCAGCAAATCACGGTCATCCCGGGTCAGCACGTTTTCATGGATCATGTCTTCCATACTTCTGATATTAGTACCATCCATCTTTCCGCGAACCGTGATCACATTTTTTATTTCCGGATGATCCCTCAACACGTTCATGATCAATGGTGCGAAATCGAATTTATGTGTGGTTGCCGGTACAATCCACGATGTAGCCCCCGTGAGCCTTAAGAGCCGGTCAATCTCAAACTGCCGATATCTGTCAATCAGAAGCACCGGGATGGCGCCAATCTTCTGGCAGGCGAAATATGCAAAAATGAATTCGTTCCAGTTTGGCAGCTGTATAAGAACACGATCAAGGGGTTCTATACCCTGTTTGATAAGACCGATCGCCAGCCGATCGGCCTTATCACGCGCCTTACCATAGGTATAGCGGCTGATCCTGTCCACAAAGGCCTCTTTTTCAGGATGGATATCCGCAGCCAGATCAAGGTAGTCACCCAGGGTAAAGCCACGCCACCAGCCTCTGTTTATATACTTTTCTTCATCTTCCAGCTTATATGGAACTACGCCGTCGAGTATTTTAAACATCCATGACCTCCTTGTGGATTTTCAACCTGATTGCCAAATACCTGCTTCTATATCTCACATCCTGTTATGGCTCCGTCTCTCATGGCATCCACTATCAAACCCGGTTCTTTGCAACTGCCTATCACATATGTTTCGGCTACAAGATCTTTGAACTGCTCTATTATACTGTTGTTGGGTTCCCAGTCCTGGGTACTGATAATGTTTTTTCCCCTCAGAATATATCTGCGTTTATCTTTTAGACTGATTTCCAGCCCCTTGTCAGAAATGTTTTGGTACTCGATGTCCGACCATACAGGCACGTGGTTCTGTTTCAGCCACGGCCAGAGGCTTACGATGTCGTCAATTGTCATGCGGTCACCCAGTTCTTCCTCCGGCCCGTTGTGCACCATGGCCACCTTGCGATTGCGCTTTAAAAGATATTCCGCCAGTTCGCAGCCGTGAAGTGTACCGCCCATAATGACAACACTCTTCCCCACGGGCATATACATCTTTGATAATTTCGCCATCTGCGCCGAACTGAAGAATTTCAGAAAAAACTTGAGCATGCCGTGAAGCTTGTCCGTATTGATCACCTTCGGATTATCCGCTCCAGGCACTCCGATTTTACCATGGGCTGCGCCTGCCGCTATCACCAGCACATCGGGTCGTTCACGCTGGATTATCTGAGATGTCACTTTAGTCTTTAATTTAACCTTAACCCCTTCTTTTTTCATCTGCGTGGAAAGATACCTTACAAACACGGTCATATCTTCCGTTTCCAGATCCTTCACAATTGCCGCCAGGGGGATCAATCCTCCAAGATAGCTGTTTTGTTCGTACAGGACTACTTCGTGCCCACGCTGGGCGGCAACACGGGCAACCTCCATTCCTGACGGGCCGCCACCAACGACGAGGACTTTCTTTTTCTTTTTAACCGGTTTGATCTGGAATTCAGGAAGGTGTTCCTTTCCCAGGTATGCATTTGTCCTGCATGCCAGCACCTGGTTTCGGTTACGGCAGTCAAAGCAGTACAGGCAGCCATTGCACCAGCGGATATCTTCCATGCGCCCTTCCCTGGTCTTATTGGGAAGATCCGGGTCAGCCAGAAGACGCCTGGTCATGCCTACAAAATCAAGGCTGCCCTTCTGCAGGTATTCTTCGCCCAGTACCGGGTCCAGTCGGCATGCTGTCCATACCGGGATCTTGACCCCTCCTTTCTTTACCGCTTCCACAAGGGGAACCGATGCCCCCCGGCCGTTACGGCTCCAGTCATAATCCTTTGGCAGATCATCCGGCGGCGCAGGATACAGAATCCGGTCGGGCTGTATCAACCCTCCCCTGTGGCCGTATCGCTCACCACGAAGATTGAGGCCGTCCGCCACTTCTGCTACACATTTTGCCAGCTCCACCCCTTCTTCAAGGGTAGTGGCCCTGGGATGGTTGTATTCCACAGCATTCATGATGACATGTATTGCGAACTCAGGGCCGGTTCGTCTCCTCGCCTCTTCGATGCAGCGGCGCAGGAACCTGGTACGGTTTTCATAACTTTGAGGGCCGTATTCATCAGTACGCTTGTTCCATATCCTGGACATGAATGTATTGCCCTGATGGGCGGTGCCATGATTAAATTCACATGCATCGAATCCTGCCCGGTACGCCCTCTCGGCTGCGCCCGCCCACAGGTCGATCTGTTCTTCGAGCTCATCCCTGGTCATTTCCCTGCATGGCAGAAAATCAGGACCCGGCAGTTCTTCCTCGGTCAGGGTAGAGGCACATTTGATGTCCCGGATTTTCGGGTCCCTTGGGAGTAGTCCTGTAGGGTTCCAGGGGCCTGCATGCTGAAACTGGATGGACACTTTACAGTCATGTTTATGTATCGCATCTGTCAGCCGCCTGAATCCGGGGATCAGGCGATCGTCATCCATGTGGAGCTGCACTCCTTCATAGTTGCCTTCCGCATCATAATGAACGTGCTGGATGCCCAGAGGATATTCAGTTCCGCAGGACTCCACGACCAGGAATCCCACCCCGCCTTTTGCAAGTCTTTCGTAATAGGTGATCATTCGCTCACCTACATTCTGATCGGCATCGACAAAAGATGTCCCGTTCGCTGTTTTTATTATCCGATTCTTGACCTTCACCGGGCCAATCATACCCGGCTCGAATAATTTATTAAATTTATTGCTCATATATGTCTCCTTCTCAAAGGGAATGTTTCTTATTGTTGAACAGTTAACACGAAGGGTTACAGGTTTTCTTCCACTACCTTTGCAGCCGTTTTAAGAGTGGAAACTGTTTTTTTCAGCCCTTCAAGTTCATCCGGTGCAAGTTCGTATTCCAGTATCTCCGATACCCCGCCTTTCCCCAGTTTTACAGGGACCGACATGCTTATCCCGCTTACGCCATATTCTCCATCAAGCATAACCGAGCAGGGAATAACTTCACCGGTGTTCTCTACCAGCGCCCTTATAATCTTCTCAAGGCCGATGGCGCATGTCCATCCTGCTGTTCTTCCCGATTTGAGTTCCTCAAGCCTTTTAAGTATATTCGGTATTTCAGAGCGGATATTTGCCTTAGTCTCCTCGCTGACCATGATCTTTTCGCCGTTGATCATCGCCGTGCTGAAAAGCAGGACCTGGGTAGAGCCATGCTCACCTATTACAGTACCATCAACCTGGCTGACTTTTACATTATAGGCCCTGGCCAAAAATTCTCTGAAACGAAAAGAGTCGTTGATTGAGTAGCCGATCAGTTTGTTACGATCAAATCCGCCGGAAAGCCAGGTGGCATAATTCAGGGGATCTACAGGGTTTGTCGCCGTAATAATAATGGCGTCAGGGCAGTATTGTTTGATCTTTCCGGATATGAGCTTAATCAGTTCTATATTTCTGGGCAGCATCTCCATCCGGTCGGCAATCAGTCCCTGGGGGGCGCCTGCCGCATTGATTACGATATCCGTCCCGGCCATATCGCTGTAGTCACCGGCCCGGACAATGATATCTCTGGAAGAAACCGCAGTGCTTATATCAATAGCATGCTGTTCGAGGACATTTTGCCTTTTTCCGCCAATCATTAAAAATTCATCGGCAAGCCTGTTGGCAGCAAGGTAAAATACCGCCGGGGCTCCGACGCTGCCAGCCGCTCCGATTACCGTGATCTTCATATTCCCTCCAAGTCTCTTTACTGTTACCCGCCATTTTGAGAATGTGTCAGGTCTATTTTCGATTTCAAATTCTGTCCCCAGAACTTGAATTACTAGATAATGTATATATCGACAATATATATTATGTCAATAATTTGCGCTTGAAAAAAATTAATTGTAAATATATTAATAATCAATTATCTAAAGTTCAAATATTATATTCCATATATATAATAAGGCATGAATGATAGCAAATATATTTAATCTAAACTAATTAATAATATGATTTAATTATTTAATCATATAAATATTAAGCGGAAATTATTAAAAATGAACAAGCTAGCAACACTTGATCAGGCAATCGATTTAATCAGGGACAACTCGACGGTCAATCTGACCGGTTCCGGCGGCGGAATGATGGACGCGGAATATATCTACCAGGCCATTGAAAAACGATTTCTCCAGACAGGGAGGCCTAAAAATCTTACCCTTGTTCACGCCACAGGTGTTGGAAGCGGTAATGAGACAGGAATGGGGAGGTTTGCCCATAAGGGTCTGGCCAGGCGCGTTGTCGGAGGGCACTGGAAATGGTCCCAAAGGATGTCCGACCTGGCACTGGAAGAGGCCTTTGAGGCATACAACCTGCCGCAGGGTGTACTTTCCAAATTGATCCGTGAAATTGCTGCGGGAAGTCCCGGACTGTTAACAAAGGTAGGGATGAATACATTCGTTGATCCGCGCCAGGAAGGCGGCAAGATGAATAAATCCGCAAAAGAGGACCTGGTCGAACTGGTGACAATCGGGGGTGAAGAATACCTGTTTTATAAAACATTTCCGATAGATATATCAATTGTCAGGGGATCGATAGCTGACGAGGATGGCAACATATCGGTAGAAAACGAGGTGATAGACCTGGAAATCCTCCAGTCGGCCCAGGCGGCATACAACAGCGGCGGAATTGTGATCGCCCAGGTGAAACGGCTGACCAAAAAGGGAACGCTGCACCCCAGGATGGTACGGGTACCAGGTCACATGGTTACCGCAGTGGTTGTCAATCCGGATCAATGGCAGACCTGCGCGGTTGAATATGACCCGGCCCTATGCGGTCATACAAGAATACCAATCGACTTTATTGAGCCGCTTGAACAGGGACTTCGAAAAATAGTAGCCAGAAGGGCAGCCATGGAACTGGAGCCGGGTGCGATCGTCAACCTGGGAATAGGTATGGCTGACGGTGTTTCCAACGTTGCATCAGAAGAAGGGATCATAGATAAATTCGTGTTCAGTATTGAACAGGGTATTGTTGGCGGAATACCGACCAAAGGAAAGGTATTCGGGTCGGCATATAATCCAGAGGCCATTATCTCAATGTGCGAACAGTTCGATTTTTACCATGGTGGCGGGCTGGATATAACCTGCCTGGGGATGGCCCAGATGGACCTGTTCGGCAACGTAAATGTCAGCCGTTTCGGAAATGTCATTGCAGGAAGCGGCGGGTTCATCGATATTTCGCAGAATGCAAAAAAAGTGGTCTTCTGCGGCAGCTTCACAAATGGTGCTGAAGTTGAGATTAAAGACGGGCAGCTCAGGATAGTAAAGGAAGGGAAAATAAAGAAATGCGTTGATCATGTTGAGCAGATCACTTTCAGCGGTGAATTTGCCACCAAAAAGAAACAGAAAGTATATTATGTTACTGAACGGGCTGTTTTTGATCTAAAGGATAACAGACTCCGGCTGATCGAGATAGCCCCGGGAATAGACCTGGAAAAAGATATCCTGGGTCAGATGGGTTTCAGGCCCATGATTTCGGAAAACCTGAAACAGATGGAATCGTGTCTGTTCAAACCTGAAAAACTGACAATCCACAATCGTCATCTGTTTAAAGGATTTTAACCCGGGCTTTGCAGCAGGCCTTGCGTTAATGATGTTGCCGCCTGCTGTCGCCCTGTTTCTGATCAGAGGAGACCCGAGCGAAGCAGCGCCTTCCGACACGGCTTCCATGGCTCCTTTCATTGATTCCTCACATGACAACTCATCGGCCGTAACACAGGCGCCTATATATACCATGCCATTTTTAAGGCTGACCGAGCCCAGTGCCGGATCTTTTATGCCTTTTAAAGAAATCAGGTGCTCCGGTTTAATAACACCTTTTTTCATGTTAACAATAACATCTGTGCCTCCTGCGAGGATAACAGCCCTGCGCCTTAGCTCATTACGAATTTCAAGAAATTCTGTTAGTGTGGAAGGTTGCAGATATTTGAACTCGGGAATAATCATGCTGATGCTCCTTTCATATTTTCGTCAAGAAAACCCATGTTTAAAATACGAATCATCAGCCAGTTCATACTTATAATCCTGGAAGGCTTCGTACCTGACCGCCTATAAAAGGCGAAAGGTGGGTGATTATAGCAAAATAAAATCGGAAATCAAGATTTCCTTATTTTGTAGAATGCAATCTGGCGTGACAAATATGGTTTTTCCTTATATAGGTATAGATCAGCTATCAGCGGTCAATTTTCAGATTAGAATATTAAAAGGAGAATGCCATGGGTCCTGAACAAAATAAAAAGATAGTGAGAGAATTTTATGAGGCAGTTTTTCAGAAACACGATCTTGATGCAGCGGGTAGATACATGCATGAAGATTACATTCAGCATAATCCGGATGCTGATCAGGGGCTGAAGGGCTTTGTCGAGTTTCACAAAGGTTTTTTCTCAGCAGCACCTGATTTCTGTGCAACAATCAACAGGATGGTAGCGGAAGATGACATTGTATTTGTGTACAACACCATTACCGGTACACATACAGGTGAAGGGTTTCTTCATTACCCGCCGACCGGAAACAAAATAGATTTCGATGCAGTGGACATGTTTCGCCTGAGGGACGGGAAATTAAGCGAGCACTGGGATGTTGCCGACACCAGGAGGCTTTTCCTTCAGGTTGGAGGGCTCATGGAAATCAATAAAATTACATAATTAGAAAACTATACCGATTCTTAATCAAATCTTTAATATTAACAAAATTATTTTTATATTTTTGCCTGCATCTCTATTACGATTTGGAGGGAGCGGAGACGTTATTTTATTTGAAAGAATACAGGCACCTTGAATACCGTGTTGCCCTCCTGATTGGTAAAAATTTCTAAAGTGTCTTCATTCTTTCCCGGTTTCAGTTTTTCAAGCTTTGCTTCCACGATAACCTGTATCCTCCGACCTGCCTTTAGAGATTTACAGGTAGCCTTATAAAGGTCATTTTCCATCTTTACCCTTGTCACCTGAAGATCGGTCTCTTTATTGAGAATTATCGTGACAGGTCTAGTCAGGGGACGTTTTTGCTGCTTCAAACGATTCACCTGCATCTGCGTCATCCAGCCGAAGTTCAGGATAGTCGGTTGTGCCTCAACAATGGGCTGTATGTTGCCTGTAACTCGAATCTTCAATATAGGAATCTCAGTGTAATTGGTCTTAAACTGTATCTCTCCGTTATAGAACGCAACTCCCTGGGCTTTGTTTTTCACTCGAATCTGGTAATGTCTGCCCTTTTCCATCTCCACCAATTTCACGTCGATTTTATCCGGAATTGAGGTTGAATCAAATTCCAGCTTGAGAGGTTTTTCCTTCTGAGCCTTTAAATTGACCGTCGTTTCAGGCATATCGCCGACGATTCCTTTCAGATATCCATATTGAGGCGACACCTGAATTGGAACCCAGATGGTTCCTTTCAGCCCGATTATCATCTGAGGATGTTTAGGATCGTTGGTCATCACACGGGCCATTTTATGGACATCACCCTGAAGCCCTTTGGATTTTACTTCCAGCGTTATCTTCCCCTCGTCCCCGGGAGGGATTGTCCGGTCAAACCGGGCAATGCTGCACCCTCAACCTGGCTTGACGGATTTAATTTCCAGTGGAGCATTCCCTTTGTTTAACACTTTGAAATCATGTGTAATATCAGCTCCCTGAGAGACCTGCCCAAAATTATATGTTTTCTCAATAATCTCGATCGCAGCGGTACCCTGCCCTTTTTTCGCTGCGCCCATCGTCAGACACAGGAGCAAAACCAAGAATACTCCCAACATGCATTTTAAAATTTTATTCATTTTACCTCCGTCAAATCTTCGCCTAAATCGGGATGTTGTCAGGTATTAAGTTTCTCTCCAATCAGTTTATAATACAAGATATTTTCAACTGATTAATATATATTACTCCTGATAATATTCACTCCTGCCGGGAATAACGCGGCCATAATAGTTGAGCATTAGATAACAAACCTCTGGGAAGAGGTGTGAATTCGATGAGTTGATTAAATTTTTTCGGTCTGATGAAATAGATTTACAGCTAACAGATTTTAAAATCAAGGGAAAAGAAAAAAGACAGAAACCAGAGGTCAGATATCAGTGTACTGATTTCCGATCTCCGACCTCTGGCTTTTTAATCTAATCGCCCTCAATAATCAGATTCCTGAGTTCATCCGTGTCATCGGTTTTGATGGGGAAATGTTTCCTGAGTATTCTGCCGGTCTCATCTATTGCCCTGCATATATAATCAGCGTGATTCTTATTTTTAATACCTTCAATTATCATGTTTACTATTTCATGCCACTGACCCTGTTTTACCTTGGCATTGATTCCTCTGTCCGCAAGCACCCATACTTTTCGTTCGAATACAGATATAAAAATAAGTATGCCGGTTTCATCTCTTGTGCGATACAGCCCCTCACGAAAAAAAGCCGTAACAGCTGCTTCGTTCACCTCTTCTTCGATCTCCCTTTCGGAAATAAACAGCCTTTTCAGGCTGTGGGTATGCTTGGTAAGCTGATGAAATAATATAAAAAACACCGCAAAGATTCCGAGAAAGAGCCAAAGATTATAGTTGCCGATCCAAAACCATCTGCCCAGAAAATATGTAAATATCAACGAGAGAGGAAAGGCGAAGATCACGCCCCCTATAATATCTGATACGGGGTAATGATAACTCCTCGATACAACCATTGGTACGATCTCACCGGATGTGTGCTTTTCGGCTTCCTTCACTGCGTTTTTTATCTTTTCTTTATCCTGGTCGTTTAAAAATTTTTCTGCCAGATTTATCATTTTAAATATCCCGATCTAAGATTTTAAATATTACCATCCGCCCGAAGCGCCTCCACCGCCGAAGCCGCCTCCACCGCCGGAAAATCCGCCGAAGCCGCCGCCGCCGAAACCGCCGCCGCCACCAAAGCCGCCTCCCATCCAGTAGCCTCCTCCGCGCCTTCGTGCGCCCATAGGTAGAGCCAAATGACAGGGGGCCTCCGAAGAGGCTCAGGAGCAGGCCTCCCACTATCCCCAGGGGAATGAACAACAGCATCAGTAATCCCGGGCCAAACAGCATCAGGGCGATTATCGGGAACAGTATTCCGCCCATGACTCCGCCCAGCGGACGTTTCACCCTTCCCATCCTGTTTATGAGAAAGAGGATGAACAGGATCGGTATGATACCTGCACCGGGCGCGTTCCTGCGCGCACTTCTGACCGGTTTTGCATCTGCCTTGTATTCCCCCCTCACCGCCTGAATCATGGCCAGTACGCCGTTGCTTACACCGGCGTCAAAATCGCCTCTCTTGAAGTAGGGGGCTATAATATTTCGTATTATGCGTCCGCTCACAAGGTCGGTAAGTGAACCCTCCAGGCCGTAGCCTGATTCAATCCTGATTTTCCGGTCATTTTTCGAGATAACAAGGATGGCCCCATTATCCTTATTTTTCTGGCCGATCTTCCATTTGTCCGCGACCCTTATGGAGAAGTCTTCGATGCTGTCACCCTCGAGCGACGGTATGGTCAGCACTACGATCTGAGTGGAATCAGTGCGTTCCAGTTGTTCGAGTATAGCATCAAGCTGATGCCTGGTTGCAGGGGAAAGGATATTGGCATAGTCATTTACCCTGCCCTTGAGGGCCGGCACATCAAGTGCTGAGACACAGGATGCCCAGACCAAAAATAAAACAACTGCAATGAATATATTCCTGAATTTTTTAAAAGCCATTTCGATATTCTTTCCTTTGGTTAGAACTTAACCTTTGGTACAGCCTTGGCCCCTTCATCTGCCTTGAAGTATTCCTTGCGTTGAAGGTGCAATAAGAGACTGTTAGTCAGGCTGTTGGGGAATTTACGTATTCGAGAAATTAAAAGTCTCAACCGCCTTGTTATACCGCTGTCTAGCGACGTTGATCCGGTTTTCGGTCCCTTCAAGCTGGTTTTGAAGATCCTGGAAATTCTGATTCGCCTTAAGATCAGGATATCTCTCTACCACCACCATAAGCCTGGACAATGCAGATGACAATCCGCCCTGTGCCTGCCTGAACTTTTCCATTGCCTGCGCATTGCTCAGATCACCGGGAGTTATATTCACTGAAGTCGCCTTGGCTCTTGCTTCAACCATAGCCTGCAGGGTCTCCTTTTCATGTGAGGCATATCCCTTTACAACTTCTACGAGGTTGGGGATGAGGTCGGCCCTGCGCTGAAGATTAGATTCGACATCTCCCCAGGCCTTGTTTACTGCCTCCTCATTGGACTGCATTACATTATACCCGCATCCGGACAGAAACAGGATTAACACCATTGACAATAAAATCAAAGAATACTTTTTCATTGATCCCTCCTGAAATAAGACTTCGTCAATCAACTTTTTGTTTTTATATTATGATACTGTTAAAAAAATAAATATAAAATATCCTTTTTTCTTTTTCAGCAATACAAAATTTTTTAATTGTTTTTATGTAGAGTCCATCCAGAAACGAGATTTTTGGGACAAGGTCAAGGAACACGAAGATTGTAACCACAAGAATACATCGAAGTATTTCGAGGATTACAATCTGAGCGTGACGCAGAGATTGTTCAAAAGGGCCGTTTCTGGATGGGTACTAAGTAGTAAAAAGATAATTACCGACGTAGTGAGCACAAAAAACCATCCCTTAAACATCTAAACGGTTGTAAGAAATTTGCCCTCCTTTACAAACAGGAGCAGTATCTGATCCGAAAAAAGTATCCAAAGTATGGAAAAGGAGGCATAAATAAAGGCTACCTTAATCGCTGCATTTTTAAAGAGGTGCAAGAGAGAATATTTGCTTTCCATACATTCATTACATAAACCTTGTTATTTCTCAGCCAGTGCAGAAATAAATGCCTTCATAAAGGCAGGCAGATCATCCGGCTTTCTGCTTGTTATCAAATTACCGTCTATAACCACCTCTTTATCAGTCCAGTCAGCACCTGCATGAATAAGATCATCCTTTATTGCAAAAAAAGATGTGACACGACGCTTTTCAACTATTTCTGCGAGAAGCAAGCATCCATCCCGCATGACAGATTGCTGCTATAATTTTTCCCCTTCATCTGCGTCCTTCACCAGTTTCACCATTTCAGCATGACGACGCATAACATCCGGGGCATATCCACCGGGTATGACTATCCCGTCAAATTCAGCAGCGCTTATATCTTTGGCATCTTTATCGGCCTTGGCCGGGATACCGACTTTTGATACGTACTCTCCCCTGCCGGTTCCAACAGTTACAACCTCAGCACCAGCTTCCTTGAGGCGATAATAAGGATACCAGTATTCAAATTCGTTATACATATTCTCAATAAGAATAATTATCTTTTTCCCTTTAAGTTCCATGATCTCCCCCTGTTATTGTTAAGGAAATATTCGCCTGTTGCCTACCCCTCTGTATCCAGACCCCACTTTTTAAAATACTCTTGTAAAAAGGCGGCTGTTTGAAATCCCCCTTAATTGCCCTGCCAAAGCTCCGATACCCCATGCCCATTTTATCGTAATGGTATACCCCGCTCATGAGCTCTTCCATTCTTTTCTTCGGGACAGAGAGCATCATCTCGTCGTCTCCGACGCCCCTCTTTCAAATTCCCCGGGATCGGGCACTGTCACGACACATTCTCCTGTTAATATTGACGGTGCAACAGAGTGTACGCAGGACCAGAGGGGATCGAGTGTGGATGAAACACGATACCCGTTCTCACGCATCATTGAAAAGAGCATATGACGCAACTGGGTTGCATTGCAATAGATAACAGTAAGGTCGGGGACGAAATTTGCCTTATTAAGCGGAGCCAGAACCATGCCCGAATATCTGCCATAGGGTATAATGGGTATGGAATTATTACGCTCCTTTGCGGCTTCTTTGTCACGTATAAAGAAATTGCTGCCCGCACCCTCCTTGAAGTCTTCGGGCGGCTCTGCCAGACCATAGCCAATGATAGGCTCAAAACACCAGTGATCTTCAATAAACATCGCCAGAGAAGTTCCGCGCCTGCGGACAATGCCGAATGCCTGACAGGCTGAGTAATGCTCCCCAAGGTCTTTTTTAGGCCTGACAGCGCCCTTGGGAATCTCGTTTTGATCCTTAAGCATCTTTATGGCGATGGGATATGTCCTTAAGACAAGCATACTTAAAAGATCGGTTCCGTATTTGTTCACGGTCTCCACAGGTGTCATTGAGTCTTCCTTATTAAGAACTGCTGCACCGGCCTTGTTCTGCAGCCCCACAGTTCCTGCAACCGCCGCTACTGCTGCCCCTGTAAGAAATGTCCTTCTTGTCAAGCCTTCTGGTGTTGATTTTTTAAAACTCATATTATCCTCCCTTATCTTAACTTAAACTATATGGATCATAAAAACCAAAAACTATCACAAATATTAAATTTACCATCTTTTCAGTAAGTTATCAAAACGCTATTCAGGTTTATATTGAATGCCAAGGATTTTTACTTATTCTTTTTTACCAGATCTTTGTATATCAAAAAACATTAAAATAAATTTCTACCGGCAATTCACGAAATAGAAATCAGTAACTGTTTTTACAATTTTTTACATTTTATTTACAGTTTTTTACTTTCAATAAAAAAACTTTTTACCTTTGTATATTATATTTTGATTCTTTTTAGATTAGAAATATTAAATTAAATTATATTTATAATACTAATGGAAAAATTAATCTAGAACTAAGTTTAAATCCGATCATATTTAGTGAATATTGAGCTTAATTGATCATTATTTTAGATTGACATGCAAAAAATAGAACCTTATACTCTATTTTTTGAAGCTGAAATAAATTTTAATGTGTATAAATTTCGCGGTAATTTATTGCAATTTCATTCCGGATATCCCGGACAGGAAATGTTTTTTCTTTTGCCGCAATGTGTTGGGTAGTAATTATGGATCAAGCAGTATTAATTCGAAGCATCCGTCCAGGGATTGCGGCAATTTTGATCTTGGGCGGTTTTTTTATTTCCGGTTGTGCGTATTCATCCTACAACAAGTCTCTTGAGGAGTATGTTGCGCAATCCTCTGCCTCCGCATGGAAACCGACAGAAGAAATAACCACGGTAACAACGCCAGCCAGCGTGTCTGTCGACATCCCCGAAAAGCTTCTCAAGCAGGGTTCCAAATGGAAACTTGCCGATATCATTGAAGTAGCCCTCAGGAACAGCCCGGACACCAGACAGACATGGTATGCAGCACGCTCTGCCGCTGCCGACTGGCTCAGCACCAGGGGAGACAAATACCCTGGAATCAACGCTACAGCCGGGATGAGCCGGATGGATGTTCTGACTTCATCTGCGCCTTCCGCCGCCAGGATAAACCCTTCAGCTACCAGCTTTACATCATCTGTCGGGCTTACGTGGCTGCTTTTTGACTTTGGAGGCAGAAACGCCTCTATTGAAGAAAAACGCAGGACGTTGCTTGCCGCGGATTTCTCACATAACGCGGCAATCCAGGACCAGGTTTTTACAGTCATCCAGGCCTATTTTGAATACGCCAATGCCAAAGCACTGGAAAAGGCCCTTGAAACATCAGTGAAGGAGGCATCTACAAACCTGGGTGCGGCTGAAGAACGTCACAGGAACGGGCTTGCAACCATAGCTGATGTTCTGCAGGCTAAAACATCACTCTCCCAGGCACGGCTGAATCTTGAGACTACAAAGGGACAGGTGAAGACAATTCGCGGTGCACTCGCTACAGCCATGGGCATACCGGCGAATACGCCCTACGACATACAAGACCTTCCAATGGCCCCGCCTGTCGATCATGTATCCGAAACTGTTGAGGAATATATTAAACAGGCCGAATTGAACAGCCCGGACCTGGCTGCCCAGAAAAACCGTGTCGATGCGTCAATTGCCCATACAAAAGTAACGAGATCCGATATATATCCTTCTATTTCCTTTGGTGACACACTGAACTCTGAATACAGTAAACTTAACTCACAATTCGATGCAGACAACATTGCCTCAATACAGATTAAAATACCTCTGTGGAACGGCCATTCCATGCGTTACAATCTCTTAAAATCCGAACAGGATGCAGAAAGCCAGAAGGCTAAGCTCCAGTCACTCAGACAAAATATTATCCTGCAGGTCTGGTCGAGCTATTATACGCTTCAGACATCAGTTCAGCGTTTAAAGGCCGCGGGTGATCTCATGTCAAGCGCCAAGAGCTCCTATGATGTTGCCCTTGGCCGGTACAAGGAAGGTGTGGGTGCCCTCCTGGACCTGCTTTCGGCTCAGAGCACGCTTATGAATGCAAGGGCGCAGCAGATTTCGGCACAGAGCGACTGGTATGTATCCTTTTCCCAGCTGGCAAGGAACACCGGGATGTTATGGTCGGAAGATGAAAAAGACAACAAGGAATTGCTGGACACATTCCCAACCGCAATTATAAAGGAACAACATTAATGAAAATATATTTATCAAAAGAAAACAGAAAAATGTCATACAGGAATAAATGGCCATTTCCAGTTCGAGGTCTAAACGGACTTAAACCTCTCCTGTTAATAATCATACTGTTCTCCATTATGTTCATCCTTGATACGGGATGTTCAAGGGAGGAACAGAGTCGGCCCAGGCCCGTTGCGCCGGTAAAAACCGGAAAGGTTACAAAACTTGATGTACCTATAACCCTGTCATCGGTTGGCACAGTAGAAGCATATTCCACAGTTAACGTAACTTCACGCGTCGCGGGACTCGTGACCGGTCAGCATGTCCGGGAGGGCCAGTTTGTTGAAAAGGGGCAGCTTCTTTTCACTATAGATGATAAACCATATAAAGCCTTACTGGAGTCGGCAAAATCCAACCTCGACAGAGACCGTATCCAGCTTAAAAAGGCCCTTAAAGATGCCTCACGGTATGCAGATCTTCTTAAAAAAGACTATGTTACCAGGGAGCAGGCGGAACAGGTCCAGACTGATGCAGACTCCCTCGAGGCTGTGATAAAAGGCGATGAGGCCGCTCTTGAGAATGCCAGGCTGAACCTTTCATATTGCAATATCAAAGCCCCGATAAGCGGAAAGGTCGGGGCAGTGCTCCTGCATGAAGGCAATCTGATAAGGGATAATGACAGTACTAACCCCCTTATGGTAATCAACCAGCTTATGCCTCTCTATGTAAGGTTTTCAGTTCCCGAACAATATCTTTCTGAAATAAAGAACAGAATGACCGGACATGAGCTGGAAGTCAAAGCGGTAGCCCCCGCTCAGGAAGGGAAGATCAATAAGGGCCGTCTGACTTTTCTTGATAATACCATTCAGGCCGGTTCGGGAACAATAGACCTGAAGGCGATCTTTGATAACAATGATTCAGACCTCTGGCCCGGGATGTTCGTAAATGTGGTTCTTGTACTCGGTACAAGGACAGGAGCGGTGGCAACCCCGGCAGCATCAATTCAGATGGGCCAGGATGGCACCTATGTGTTTGTCCTCAAGAAGGACATGACGGTCGAACAGCGTCCTGTTACCACAGGCACCCGTACCGATGGTCATATAGTTATTGAATCAGGTCTTTCACCAGGTGAAACAGTTGTAACCGACGGGCAACTTATGCTTTATCCCGGGGCAAAGGTCACTGTAATAAATGAAACAAAATCAGCCGGAGAAAAACAGTCGTGAAAGGCCTATCAGATATATTTATTAAACGTCCTGTTGCTACTACTCTTTTAATGGTAGGGATAATCATTTTTGGTATTTCCGGTTACAGGCAACTGCCTGTAAGTGATCTCCCCAATGTGGACTTTCCGACAATTCAGGTTTCTGCAGGTCTTCCCGGGCGAGCCCTGAGACAATGGCATCATCGGTCGCCACACCGCTGGAAAAACAGTTTTCCACCATTGCAGGTATCGACTCCATGACCTCTTCCAGTTCACTCGGAAGAACCAGTATCACTCTTCAGTTCAACCTCAACCGGAACATAGATGCCGCAGCACTGGACGTGCAGACAGCCATATCATCAGCATCAAGGGGGCTTCCCACGGACATGCCAAGCCCCCCGACATTCAGAAAGGTTAATCCGGCTGAACAGCCTATCCTGTTTATGGTCCTTACATCGGATACCCTGCCCCTCTCGGAACTCAACAACTACGGTGAGACCTTTCTTGCCCAGCGTATTTCCGTTGTAAATGGTGTGGCCCAGGTATCAGTCTTCGGGAGCCAGAAGTACGCGGTCAGGATACAGCTCGATCCCGGTAAACTGGCCAACAAAGGCATTGGTATCGACCAGGTTGCCCAGGCGGTACAAACTTCGAATGTCAACCTGCCCACCGGAACCCTGTACGGGCCTGAGAGATCCTTCACAATTGATACCCAGGGACAGATCAAAAATGCCGCCGGGTACAGGGAGCTTATAGTCAACTATAAAAACGGAAGGCCTGTAAGACTTAAAGAACTGGGGAGGGTTCTTGATGACGTTCAGGACAACAAAAGCGCGGCATGGTATATTGATAAAAACAGTATGAAGCATTCGGTTATACTGGCCATCCAGCGTCAGCCGGGCTCCAACACGGTGCAGGTTGCAAAAGATGTGCGCAGCCTCCTGGACAAACTGAAGGATCAGCTTCCGGCTTCGGTCTCTCTCAGGATACTTTTCGATCGATCCGAGTCTATACAGAATTCCGTAACAGATGTCAAACTGACCCTTCTGCTCACACTGGTCCTTGTTGTATTTGTTATCTTTATTTTCCTTAGAAACACGTCCGCAACAATTATCCCGAGCCTTGCGCTTCCCATGTCAATAATCGGGACCTTTGCGGTCATGTATTTCCTTGACTACAGCATTGACAACCTGTCCCTCATGGCCCTTACATTGTGTCTGGGTTTTGTCGTTGATGATGCCATCGTTATGCTGGAAAACATCATCAGGCATATGGAAATGGGCAAGACCCCGCTACAGGCAGCCTTTTCCGGCTCAAAGGAAGTGGGGTTCACTATCATCTCGATGACATTTTCCCTTGCTGCAGTGTTTATTCCGGTACTGTTCATGGGTGGCATCATCGGGAGACTGTTCAAGGAATTCAGCGTCACGATCGGGGCTGCGATTCTGATTTCGGGGTTTATCTCCCTGACGCTTACCCCGATGCTCTGCAGCAGGTTCCTGAAACCTGTTAAGGATCAGCATCACAACAAGCTTTTTAATGCCTCTGAAAGCATTTTTCAGGGTATGCTCGAAATATATAAAAGAGGCCTCAGGTGGGCGCTCTCTCACAGACGCTTTATGATGATTTTTTCCGCCGCAGTACTTATTTTAACCGTTTATCTCTTTATAAAAATCCCCAAGGGCTTTCTGCCGAGTGAGGATGCTTCACGGATTATGGGTCAAACAGAGGCGGTCGAGGGTATTTCATTTCAATCAATGGTGGCTCATCAACTTAAGATTGCAAAAATAGCGCAGAAAGACCCTAACGTCCTCTCTGCCATGTCAAGAGTGGAATCAGGCAACTCCGGCATGATCTTTATGATTTTAAAACCCCGCAGCGAACGACTTTTATCGGTTGATGGCGTAATTAACAAACTGCGGAGATCTATGTCCAAGGTTCCAGGACTAAGGGTATTTCTAATGAATCCCCCGCCCATAAGACTTGGGGGGAGGATGACCAGGAGCGAATATCAGGTGACACTCCAGGGACCGGATACTAAAGAGCTCTTTAAGGCCTCATCCCTGATGGAAGAAAAGATGAAGACCGTCCCCGGTCTTACGGATATCAGCAGTGATCTTCAGCTCAAAAATCCCACACTCAATGTGGATATCGACAGGGACAAGGCTTCTGAACTGGGAATTTCAATGGCTCAGATAGAGAGCACACTTTACAGCGCCTATGGGACCAGGCAGATTTCCAACATCTACGCTGCAAACGACACCTATGTTGTTCTGCTGGAGGTCGCGCCGGAATTTCAAAAGGACCCGAGCGAGCTTTCGCTCCTTTATGTACGTTCGGATACAGGTAAGCTGGTGCCTCTCAAGGCTATAGCCAAATTTACACAGACAATTGGTGCACTTTCTATAAACCACACGGGCCAGCAGGTTTCCGTGACACTTTCCTTCTCTCTTGAGGACGGCACATCTCTCGGGCAGGCAGTGGATCGTATAAAGGCGATGGCGGCAAGAGAGCTTCCCGCAAAAATATCCCTTAGTTTTCAGGGTACCGCCCAGGCATTCCAGTCATCCATGCAGGGGCTTGGTCTCCTTCTCCTGATGGCAGTACTGGTTATTTACATGGTCCTGGGCATTCTTTATGAAAGCTTCATACACCCGCTGACCATACTTTCCGCCCTTCCTTTTGCGGGTTTCGGGGCGCTTGTGACCCTGCTGATCTTCAATGTTGAACTCAGCATCTATGCCTTTGTCGGTATTATCATGCTCATAGGCCTTGTGAAAAAAAACGGCATTATGATGATAGACTTTGCAATTGAGACGCAAAGGTCAGAAAACAAGGATGCCCGAACAGCGATATTCGATGCCTGCGTTGTAAGATTCAGGCCAATCATGATGACCACCATGGCCGCGCTTATGGGTACACTCCCGATCGCTCTTGGCCTTGGTGCCGGTGCGGAATCAAGGCAGCCCCTCGGCCTTGCCGTTGTAGGAGGACTCTTATTTTCTCAGTTCCTTACACTTTTTATAACGCCTATCGTCTATACATACATGGACAGCTTTCAGGATAAGTTGAAAGGGAGGAGAAAGCATTAAAGATACTTTTCGCGCAGTCTTTCGGATAACTCGTTGACAACCCCAAACGCCTTTTCTACTGTTTTTTCAATGTCCGGGTTGACAAGGCAGCATGTCGCCGGAGAGAGAAGGCTGCGTGAAATAAGGAACTCTCTGTCTATTCCCTTTTGATAAAGCGTTTTCCACACTCCTTCGAGAATGGTTTCAAGGGTTTCAATATTCTCATTCTCGAAGGGTTCAAAATTGGTAGGTACGACGCCCCATGAAATTATCCCACCGCGATCCAGAAATTTACTTATAGACGATGCATAGGAACTGAATATCTCACCGTTCGTATAGACATCAAGGGAAAGTATGTCCATATCCAGCCCGAGAAGAAAATCCCAGTCAGGATTTCCGCAAAGGTGAACCCCTCTTGGCCTTTCAATCATGGAAAAAAACATTTCCATATCTTTCCTTGCCGCCTGGTCGCTGTATCCGGCCAGTGCATTGAACAGAAACTGAAGCCCCGGTTCATCAACATACATGAAAGCATTGGAATTGATTTTTTTTAAAACTCCAAGCTGGCTGTTCACCCTCTTTGCCATAAACTCCATCATGAACGGCCGCACTGTATCATTAAAGAGTATCGGCCGGTTATCCTGATCCTTTACATTAAAACCGAAGCTGATAGGACCTTCAAGCTGCCCCCTTATGGCAGGTCTGTCCTTCAGGTCCATTTAAGAAAACGGCTGTAAACAGCAGAATATGTTTCGCTTATGTCAAAGTATTCCGGTTCATCAAAATGAGCCATTGTGTCTTCAAGCTCATCAATAAATTTATCTATTGAGAACCCGAGAGTCTTTTTTTCAAGGTCAAGTATAATGCCGGGAAAGTGCTCGGATGCCTGGACATACATGTCCTCATGGTAACTGTACCGGGGAAGTTGCGGCCAGAAAGGGATGTCGAGGGACAGGGCCATTTCAAGCGCCCTGTCCACATCCTTATGGGGCATAACCGCCATTGCCGTAGTGAGCAGGTTTCCGGGAATCGGCATTCAATACCCCTTTTTATGCTGCTTTTTCCTGGCGTCTAATTATTTCAAGTGCCCTGGATGCAGCAGTGTTCGTTTTTATTACTGTATCGAACTGATTAAGGGAATCAAGTACCGGCATCAGACATTTCCGTGTGGCTTCAAATAATATTTTTCTGTTTACCAGGTCATGAATAACATGATGGCAGCCTTCACGCATCCACACAGAATCACTTTTATCCCTCAAGGTTTTCAGCAGGGGAATAAGGCCATCAAAACCAACATGTATTAATCCCTCGGCAGCTATCCACCGGACGCTGAAATCCTTATCTTCAAGCGCATCAACCAGGGCCTGAGCAGCTTTCGCCGTACCGATCTGGCTTAAAGCCTTTGCAACCTCCCAGTGCACGGGGTCCTCTTTTATCTTAAAGGCCTTTATCAAGGCATCCAGAGCAGGCTTGCCGATCTCTACAAGAGAATTACGTGCATTCTGACGGGTGATTCCATCTTTGCTTTTAAGTGTCTCAATTAAGATATCGATATCTTTTATACCAGTATCACTCTTTGTCTCCGATGAATTCATATACAATCTCCTTTTTTTTGATGGAAATATTTCCCATTTTCCAATCCGAATTGTCAACTCAAATGTCTTTAAGAAGATACTCAACCGGCTGTTTTAAATAAATTCTTCAGACCCCGGATACCTTTATTTCAGCCCGTACCGGTCAGATACTTCCAGTTTCCTGTCTTCCGGAAGATATTTATAATATTTCTTCCAGCCCGGACAAAAACCAATATGCCATCGCCACAGTTTTCCTAAAAAAGATTTTGGATTTTTATCATATTTTGCCCGAAGCTTACAATTCTCGCACGACATAATTAATTTCCCTCCTATGTGTATAACAATATCCTGCAATTGCCCATTTTTTCCGGGCTTGCTTGAATTAAATAAGGTGCATGTGATTCTTCCCGGCCAGCAAGTTATTACCTGAATTTTACATGAAAAGCTAAAAAAGACTTGAAGAACCAACTGAGATCCCTGTCAATAACGAAGTCTGAAAGAAATCGATCAAGGACAGGAGGCTACTCAGATGATAAAAAAGCTAAAAAATAATATCACGAAAAAGGTTATAAATAAAGGATATAAAGAAAAGGAGCAGAAAAACGCAAGCGGTTTTGTGATACACCGATTATGTTTTTTTCTAATCCTTGACCATTCCAATATCTTTGCTTTGAGCGATAGTTGAGTCATGGCAGGGCTTGTAGACGGAAGCCGGCTATAATTTATATTACGTTTTAATCCTGATATTGACGGTAATACTCTTTTTAAAAATTCCGCTTCTGACTTTACACCATTAAAATAAACATCCCTTATATCCGGATGATTATTAAAGAAAGAATCAAAGTCATTTTCGATTATCGTTCCATTTTTTATATTGCTGTCAAGGCTGCCTTTCCTTTCGCAATACCTCAATACGTCCCACAGGGCTATCTTATTCTTCAATAAAATTTTTATTCTTTCGTCGTATTTTATCGAAGAATCAAATCCAAACAAGGCAGCCATAATTTTCCAGAAGGCATTTCTCGGATGCCCGTAATATTCATTTTTCCTCAACGATTCCACTCCGGGCATTGATCCCAAAATAAGTACTGTTGCTGTCTTTTCTGCCACCGGTGGAAATCCTTTTATAAGCTCCATTGTCTTTCAAACATATATAGTTATTTTGATAATGCTTATGGTTCACGGCAATAAAAATCAAGTAAAAAATATTGGTATCAATTACTGAAGAAATAGTGATCAGCCTTCAGCATTCAGCTATCAGCTTAAGGCATTAAAACAAAGACTTGGCTGAACGCTAATCGCTGACCGCTGAAAGCTACATCCAGAATTTGCCTCTTTCTGGATGTACACTAACCTAACACTTTTTCAAATTAATTAATCTTTTTGCGCATATTTTAGGTTTTTTTCGCCTTATTTGCTCTGTTTTTTAAATACAATTCTTGACAAAAATAAAGAGCCCCAATATCATTCATTCTATTCAGTATTTCTACCTTTGTGGTTTTTCGAATCAAGTGGCAATAATGGACTTCAAATTACCCCTATTTTAAGAAGGAGGAAAGAGTATGCGTTTAAAAATGATTGTAGTTTTATTAGCAGCTTTTTGTCTTTTTGCGGTTCCATCCTTTGCAGGTGACATTACAGGAAAATGGGTTGCAGAGATGGCAGCCCCTAACGGCGGACCTGGTGGCGGAGCAGGTGGTCCCGGTGGCGGTCCCGGTGGCCCTATGAAATTCACTTTTGACTTCAAGGCAGACGGCAACAAGCTGACTGGAACGGATACAGGTCCAATGGGACCTCATGAAATTATCGATGGAAAAATTGACGGGAACAAAATTTCCTTTTCAGTCAAGGTAAACATGGGCCAAAATGAGATGAAAATTAATTACACTGGAACAGTTGCAGGTGATGAATTGACACTCAAGATGGACATGGGAGGCGGCATGGGTGGCCCCGGTGGCGGAGGAACGGAGAGGGCGCTAATCGCAAAACGCGTAAAATAGTTATAATATAAAGGGGCGAACTTAAAGTTCGCCTCTTTAGATATAGGGGACATCCTATAGCACCTCTATCAAGACAAAATTAAATAGCCTGTAAATCAGACAGTTATGTGGATTGGGACAATCCTTTAATAATTTAATTGGGGATATCACATATTAAACATGGCAAAGAAGCGGGAACTCAGCCTGACCGGAATAGATTTTTCTGTTGAGAGAGGAGAGCTGATTGTAAAAGATCAATTATTTTGTTGAAAATAAGTAATTGAATTTTAAAAGAGGATTGTCCTGCTCTAATATGCTGTTCGGCTACAACATTTCGATATAGGCCTCGATTCGAACCCGAAGCTGTTCGGTGTCGCTCTCGGAATAATCCGTTTCCAGGTGAAGGGACGGGACGCCGAGGCATTCCTGGACCAGCTCATCCACCTGAAAGGATTCAACGTTGTAAGTGTGGCAGGCCTGCCAGGTGAGGTCTATTACCCCATCGACGGCGAAATCCTCGATCATTTCGGCAAGGAGGGTAAACCGGCCATCGTTGGGACTCATGATCGAGCATGGGACACTAAGGTACTGTTCGGCGAGGGCATCCATGGGGTTCTTGTCCTCGGCAACCTGAAAAACCTGTTTGTAGCCGGAACAGCTTTCGAGGGCAACCACGTCCGCCCCCCCGATCTGCTCGACTATCCTGATAACTTTTTCGCTCCCGATTCCCACCGGCACCCCGGTCAGGAGAATTTTTTTGCTATTGTTCTTGCTTCCTGCAGCCGGGGAAGCGGTTTCATATTGACTTACCACCTCCTGCATCAGCTGGATACCTTTCTCTTTGTTCGCCAGGAATCCAACCTTGAAGAGGATTTCGAGCAGTTGTGAGCCGGGAAGCGGGGCTGGTATTGCCTTGTTAACATCCATCAGGGCTTTTCTGGTCATGCGTTCCCTGTTCATCAGCCCTATGGCATCCTGTAGTTTATCCGGGGTGATCGTTTCACCGGTCAGTTGTTCCACAATGTCCTTGAAACGGTGCAGTTCCTTTTTCCAGGTTAAAAGTGCGATGTCATCATTCTGATTCGACGGCAATTGCAGGACGTGGGTCGTCTTGGTTCGAGACAGCAGTTCGAACATTTTCTTTTTACCGTCGCAGGTGGTGTCGCCGACAATTGTGTCGGAGAAGGCGAAAAAAGGGCAGGTATTCGTGATTGCAAACCCATAGCTGGATTTGATCAGGGGGCAGAGGTTCCTTGGGAGGATATCTTCGGCTGCTTCGATCGGGTTGTTGCTGGTACCGCACAGGGGCAGGGGGATGGCACCGGCGGCAACGGCTATCTCCATCGGCGAATAGAGGCAGTAGAAACCGATGGCCGCACGGCCGTTCTTTTTCATCAATTCAATGTCCTCAGGATTCTGATCCATGGCCTGCTGGAGTTTTGTCATCAGTTTTTCAGTCATATTTGCACCTTTCGAAGATTATGGGTCAAGCTGGTATTGGCTATTGAATTGCCTTTTTATGAATATATCGATTCCTTAAAAGCCATTGCATGGGTAAAAACCCGCTCAAAATCATTACAAGAGGTCAAATCATAAAATTCTACATCCTTTAACCTGGCCTGATTTCTTTCCATCAGTTCACTGCAAAGCATAGCCAAGCGAGCCCCTGCAAGTGATGTATTTCCTGCATAAACCAGCCGGTCTTTCCACAGTGATGGAAATAAACCAAGTGTAATCAATGTCTCGGGCTTTAAGGCAAGTAATTAGGGGACGCTCTTAACTTATTAACTTCAAGCTATTTTCCTCAATAATAAGCTGCCCCCTCTTAACTGATTTACTTACAGCTACAGTAGAAATATTAAGTTTTCTTGACATAGAAGACATGCTGATTCCAAGTTCACGTACTGCCCAGTAACACAATAAACTGCGGGCCTTTACAAGATTATCATATTTACCTTCCTGCCATACATCTTCTACGGACATATTTAATATATCCGCAACCCTTTTTACGATGAAATCCAGATCAACTCCTGATGCCTTTAAATTATATTTTTCTTTTAAGGATTCTTCTGCTTTTGATAATATATTAATTACAAAGTCACTGTCTCCCAAAATACGCTCATCGCTCTTAAGGTGTAAATCTGCCGATCTTAATTCTTTTACAGCCTGCCACCCTCCTGAACTGCGAATCAATCCTCCACCTGTTAAGTCATGTCTCTTACCTGTTTCCACTCCATTAGAAACAAACTCCCTGTATTTCCTTTTGGCTATGCCCTTTCGTTTAGCAAAATATTTCAGGACTTCTTCACTTTTCAGCCATCTTTGTTCGTTGCAGCCCATTATTACACCATGACCTGAAAAGGGATATTTATTGAGATGGCTCAAGCTATCGACCAGTTTTGCCCTTAATGGATTCAAATGAATATACCTTACAAGTTCAAGAAGATATGCGTCTTCCTGACAGAGTATTGATTTATAACGATTTTGAAATAGATGACCATGTCTTTTATGCCTTCGATTGAATCTAACAGCATGACCGGTGAGAATGCGTCTCATTACTGTGGCTACAGGAACATTTCCGGTTCTTAAGAGAAGATGAAAATGATTAGGGATCAATGCCCATGCGTAACAGGCGGTTCCTGTTTCTTCAAGAATTAAGCCTAATTTTTCAATAAAATCATACCTGTCATCATCGTCTTTGAATATTTTACCGCGTTCAATTCCACGCGCTATAATGTGGTGTAACGCTCCTGGAGTATCTATTCGGGATTGTCTCGGCATTTGAGAACTTTAAAATAGGAGATAATTGATGTCAAGTTAATAAGTTAAGGGCGTCCCCTAATGGCACTTTCATCTGACATGTCTCACTCCTAGCCCAACGCCGAATTAACGAGCAGGCGGTGCCTGCCACCATAAGCCTGTTAAAAAGATTGATTGCCAACAACCTTTAAAGGTTGATTTGGCAAGATAGTAGCCTGTCACGTTGAATGACAGGTTAGCAAAATTAATGGTACATAATTTCGACTTGCCACCATTTGTTTATAACCATTTTTTTCCTTTAAATTCAGGTCGAATTTTGTATTTCCCTTCCCCAAGGGCAATGAAATATTTTTTATATGTATGGCTATGTTTTAAATTCGCGCCATTCGCAAGCGCAACTGTTATATATTCTTCTGTAGGTCCTGGATTCCAACCCTTTTGTTTAACAATAAGTCTGACATCAGAAACAGATAATGGTTCTGATACAAGGCTTGCATTAACAGCTGAGACGATTTCACGATTAAGTCCTCTTCCATATTTTGGCACTTTTCTCATCTCCTTTATTGCTAGTAGAGTAGAACCTCGGTGCATTTGACCTTAGATGCAATAATAGCTGTTTCCGGCGGCTTTCGCCATATGCCGGTGCCTCAAGTTCATCATAATCAACTTTCCCTTAGCCCCCTCGTCAAACCGTAAGTCGGGTTTTCCCCGTTACGGCTTACCGACGACCTTCCCCACGTGTTTATCAGTAACCGTTGTCGTTGATGCACAGTAATTATCCGAGCTGGTATAATCCCAGCCTGACTAATAAACCGTCGTGGACTCTCTTACCGCCCCTCGTTTCGTCACTGTACTTCCTCTTCAGAAATATTCTTAATCGTTCTCGTACAAAGTAGTTTAATTTCACCCTCGGTTTACGCTGGCCTCCTCTTGGAATCTTATGATAATTGTCCCAACCCCTGATTACAGGATTCAGTTCTTCTATCATATCTTCCAGACTCATGCCATAACGTCTACCTACCAGCTTGTTTACTTTAGCCTTTATACTGGCTATCGATTCTTTTGAAGGCCATATCCTGCAGGATTCCTTTAATCGTGATTTTTCGCTATGTACAGGGCTCAGTTTAAAATGCATCCCCAGAAAATCAAATCCTTTTCTGGCGTTTACAATCTTCGTCTTTTCAGGATGTAACTCCAGTTCCAAACGATTGAGCATTTCCCTGACTTTTTCCAATACCTTCTTACCCTTCTTTCTTAACAAAATCACAAAGTCATCACAATACCGGACAAGTGTTCCGGATATACCTGACTGCTGAAACATTTTATCAAAGGCATGGAGATAAATATTTGCAAGTAAAGGTGATATCACTCCTCCCTGCGGTGTTCCTACTCCATTTGTTTCAATATATTTTCCGTCTTCCATTACCCCGCTTTCAAGCCATGATTTTATCAGTTTTAAAACATACGGATCGCTTATTCGCCTTTTTATCAGCATCATAAGTATGGAATGTCGAATATTATTGAAGTATCCCTTGATATCAGCGTCCACGACTACAAGCTGTTTGTCAAACGTGATCTTTCTTCTTATTATATCCACTGCCTGTTTTGCACTTCGTTCAGGCCTGAATCCATGTGAACACTCAAGAAAATTTGCTTCAAAGATCGGTTCTATTACCAGCTTCGTTGCGTTTTGTACTACTCTGTCTTTTATGACTGGTATACCTAGCGGGCGTTTCTCCGGTTTTCCGGGTTTATCTATGTAGCACCTGAGTACTGGCTGAGGCTTATATGTATAGGTCTTAAGTTCATGCCTGATTACTCGCAGAAACTCCTCTACTCCTACTACTTCCTCTATATACTCAAAATCCTCTTCATCAACTCCCGGAGCACCTTTATTTGCCCTTACTCCTTTCCATGCCTCCTCCAGTATGTCTTCACGATAAATCTTGTCGTAAAGACATCCGAACTTTCTATCCAGAGACTGTTTCGCTGCATGGGACAGTTTGGACTGCAAGCCAGAAACCTTATTCTGCATCTTAATAGCTCTTTGAGCACTCATGCCTTCTTTTCCTTTTACAGATAGAAATGCAACTTTCAGTAATGCTTTCACGATTTGAGACAGTTGTTTCTTTGCCCCGTGTCAACCCCGTTTCCGGTTATCACAGGTTGGGTTTTGTTTCCCGGGTTCCAGTAAACCCGCTAATTATCCTCGTTATTACATTGCTGATGTTTCGCACTTCAACTCACATTCCAAACGCGGTCGAAGTATGGCCCCACGCTCTGGAAAGGTTATGTTGTCCTTTCCGTCATCACTTCCAGGCCACTCCGACTTCCCTACGCCCGTCGTTATCCTCTTGCCGGTTTCATCCGACTTGAGGTCACTTACTACAGCAAGAGCACTGTAGAGGCGCTGGGATCTCAGGTTCCACATCGTTATCTTTCTCCGCATGCCGTTGGCCTTACTCCGGGTTCCATGCAGGTGCATATACCCTTTACTTCCCTGCATGCATTGGCCTTCCCCATAAGCGTAAAAGGTCGGCGTATATCCCGGATCGTCGTCCGGGTTTATCCCTCTACCATACTCTCCCAGTAACATCTGTATGGCGTAAGCTCACGAAGCTGCACCATTCGCTTTATGCTGCGGCCTGCGGTTTTGGCTAGCCCCCCTGACTGGGTATGACCTGTATCTTACAAGCCTTCACGGGACATTGTCGGGGCAAGTTCAGCACGCATGTTGCCACACGAGCCCGCCCCCAGCCTACATATCTAAAAGGGTAATTGATATGGTAACCTCCTTTCAGGTTACTAGATTAACGATTTCAAACCTCGTACACGCTGTAGCTAACATGCAAGCGGTGTCTGCCATTAAAAGATTATTGAAGTACAGAGTATCACAAACCTATAAAGATTGATTCGGCAAGATAGTAGCTTGTCATTGTTGAGCGTGTTGTTCTGCCTTCTTAATTTCCACATGAACATTATTAAAATCGGGATCTTCCAGGTTACCTGCATGATAACAGAAAAGACCACCTGGTAAACCTTCCATGCTTATCTCTTTGCCTTCTTCAATTACCCCTCCAAAAGCCTGAAACTCGATGAATCGATTGAACATTTCGATTACACAGTCTTTTATATCGGGTACCACATTGCACATGCTAAGATCGGGCCTACCGAATTTTCGCATTCCTCTAGTGTGAAACCATTGGCCTTTTGATTCATCAGAAAACAGAATAACAACATGATGTCGAGGGTAGGCTTCGTGACCCATAAATGCTTTGGATTTCCATTCGTCTATTTGCCACCATTTGAACATGTGCGGATCAAAGATTGAGACGCCTCCAGAATCAGCAAGATAAGTTAGTATTCCAATAGCATCTCGAAAATAATTAAGATCTGGTTGATCACCAACCTCGCCTCGCAGTATGTAACAGTGCTCGGAATCCTTGATCATTCTAGCTTGTTCCGGATCTTCTGTTTCCAGTGTTTCCCACAAATATCCTTCGCAAAAATTATCAAATGCCTCAGGTTGTTTTGCCCTCTTGTATTTCATCAATTCGAAACCTGTAGGCACACCATTAGACCAGTAGGTTGATCTCGATAGTGGTTGTATTTCTTCAAAAGTCCCATATAGGACATAGAATAAATTTGGCCGTCCATCGCTTTCAGTATAATATTTTCTTTCCCAGTCTTTCATATCTTTTATGGCAGAACGTTTGCGATAAGGCGTTTGCGGGTTAATGGTGACGATGAACGATTAAGTATAAAGGTCATTGAAACTGTTGTATTCCAATCGGCAAGAAAAACCAGCAAATCACCTTGATTGCAGGGTTATATGATTTTTAATTTCCCTTGATGACTATTTTAACAATAATTCTTTACCTTCACTCGTAGCATACCACCAGATATCATTTTGTGGATATTGGCCGACAGGAGCTTGTAAGACATATTTACTGTCTTGAGTTGAATATGCATACGATTCAACAAGCCCTTTTAAGCGAAGATTTTGTAAGATGTTGTGTAGCTCATTTGAATTAATTTCCTCATTGGCATCATGTGATACATTACCAATAATTGTTTCCAAGGTCTCATGATCCATTGATACCCAGAAAAGAACTACTTTTTCAAGTTTTGTTAATGGTTGTTTCATTTAATATCATTACTCATATAACGCTCTGGTTGTGGGGCCGCGATCCCCAGCGGTCCCTTACTAACCGGTTGTTAGTGGCTGCATTTTTCTACCTGTAACCATTGATCCAGCTAAATATGTTAAGGTTAAAACGATATTAAATAGCAGAATCCCAAAAACAGGATATAAACCGTTTGACAAGGCCCAACCTGTGGCTTGGAAAGCAGCATAAAAATTCATGCCCAGTGTAAAAAACCATATTTTAGAGAACACTTTCAATTTTCTAAAATAGAATATGCAAGAAACTAAAGTAAAAATACCGATTGATAATTCGCTTGCGATATGAGTTGCCATGAAGGCGCTCAATTTTTTTGAAAATTCAAAATTTTGGTTTTCAAAATCCGATAAATAGCCGATCCAGAAAATCCACATACTGATTGCGTTTAATAAAAAAAGAATAACAATTGTGGTTGTGATTTTCGTCCTCATGAGTATTTATCCCCACTTACTGCATTTGATAGTTCCACTAACGTGCCGATAACCAGCCCGGCGTGATGTTTAGCCGGGTCTGTGTTTATTGGATTGTTGTGTGGTTTTTATCTCCTTTGTAAGAATGATCCAAACGCAAACCACATTTAGGACAATTACCACCCAAGATAGGTGTGCCCCATGATGAACACCTTGGGCACCTTTTTAGTAAAGCAAAGTTTAATAATAGTAAAAGCATTCCAAAGAAAATAATTAGATATAATATAGTCCCTATTATGGGAGATTTTTCAAAAAAATGATCTACAATCCAGGATATACTAAGCAAACAAATAATATATATTGGTAGATGAAAATAATATTGGGACATTTTCTTAAGTTTCTTTCTCTCATCATCGTTCGGAATACTTCTGTCCATAAGTGTTTCCTTTATTTAATAAATATATTTACGTACTTTAAATTCACACACAACGCCAATGCTTACCGGCTGGGCGGCGTTTTATCGCCCAGTCGGGTAGAGCATTTTGTTATGCAAGTTAAATGCATTCAATGTTGATGTACCAACCATTAGATAATAGCGTAGTTTCTTGGAAAAGTTTTTGGTCTTTTTTACCATATGACTCGGGGATATCTTCTCCAAAGTTTATTTCAATTATTTGATCACAATCAGAACCTTTTTTGCGATGCATAAGAATACAAATATTTTCACCTTTATAATATTTATCACCCATAAAATGATCGACTTTCTTAGCTCCAATCGTTTTAAGCAATTTAACATACTTGGCATAACGTTCGGGAGACATAGATACAGCTTTTAGAACATCGTTGAACGATAATATGCTGCCATTGTTGCATGATTTCCATACACTACCAAAAACTTTACAATATTTATGTTCGTTCCAATCACCTATGCTTTTAACTCCAATCGTAAAATCCGACCCTCTTTCCTTAGCGTCTGAAGTTATCATTTTTTTTAAGTCTTCAAATGTAACTTGATTTTTTTCAAATATCTTTCGCAATTCATCAGTGGATGGTTCAGGTACTGAGCAACCACATATGAAAATGAATAAAAATAAAATTATAATTTTAATAGGATTCATAATATTCTTTTTGCATAACGGTGAGGATGACCGGCCTTTTGAGGGCGTTGCACTCCTCGTTTTTAATTTACTCTAATAAGTGACTCACTCCTAAGATGCCTGTTAAAGGTCCGGTCGATCCTATTGTTGGACGGCGCACTTGGTACTATGGATTTTTCTGGAACCTTATTTTCATGCCCCTGCAATTAAAAAACTCCACTTTAGAACAAAGATTCTGAAGCTGTATGGGTTTGCACCCTAAAAATGTTTGTTGAATACGTTTAAAATGGTTGTTATTTCTGCTGAAAGACATACTCCACCATAGATGCTATATATTATCATTTAAATTTTATCAAGCTGCCATCCTCAGTGGAGGTGGCTTGGCGTATCTTATTACCTTTTCTGTTACAAGCAGTGATCCGCATTCTGGGCATAACATCCCTTCCCACTCCGGAAACATACTTTGCAAAAGTTCCTGTGCGTGGGGCAGATCAGTGAGTGGTTGATATGGTCCTTGCCCCAGTTGTGACCTTGCTGTGTTTAGCTTTTCAATACAGTTGGGATGAAACAGCCCGTAGGAGCGAACCATATGTGTTCCTTTTTCCGGAACATGGTTTAGTATCCTGTGTATGAATGTCCCGGCATTGAGAACAAAGCTCCGCTTCTCATGTTTCTCAAGATGGGCATATGCTATTCTTATGTTCTCTCCATCGTATGACATGATCCGCTTTTCGGAGATTGGGCCTCTCCTGATATATCTTCCAACATACTTGAATACGCCATTGGCGTGTTCATAAGGTGGTTCAACCCGTACATTCCATTTTTTCCTGCCAAGTTTGTTCAGGAGGTTAAGGCACTGCTGTTTGCTTTTATCCGGTGGAATCGTTAGTACCTTATTGTCCGGTTTTTTCTTTCCCGTTTTCGTAAAACTGTTAAAAGCTTCACGAAGATACGCAAGAAACTTGCCCCTGAACTTTGCTGACAATACCCGGCTTGGGATGAGAAAACCATTGTCTACACTTTTCCATTTACCGTCAGGTCCTAAACCTCCACCGGTGACAACAAAGTGCAGGTGGCAGTGGTCCTGCATCTCATCTCCCCAGCTCTGAAACACCCCGATAACTCCGGGATATCCTCCAAGCCATCTGGCATCTTCCAGCAGTTCTCTTAGCGCATGCCAGGCAGCCATAAACATGATGTTTGTAAAAAGCTTGCGGTTATAAAGCCATATAAAATGAAGATCATGGCTTATTGTAAACGTAACGTGAAAGTACTTGCAGTTAAGGGCTTGTTGCTTGCGGCGCTGTAACCATGCCTCGGTTTCCGTGGCCCCACACTGGGGGCACCCTCTGTGTTTTCATGAGTTGTTGAGGATGATGCTGTAATGTCCTTTTGGACATTTATCAATGTGATAACCCTGTGCCCTGGTGCGGCAGGTCATTATGTTCCACGAAGCCTTCCTCTCCCGCTCACTCAATTTATGATGCTTGCGGTAGGCTTCAAAATGGTCATTAAATATCTTCTGTACTATCCCCGCTTTCATCAGGTAATGGTCCTGCCTTGATATCAGCCTTTATATCATTCAATAACTCTTCCGCTCTTTCCTCTCCAAACTCTTCAACCATTTGATCCCATATCTCAGACTTCTGCAGTTCCTTACGAAAGTTAGCCGCAAATCTACTGCTGAACTCATCTTCAAAATGTCTTTGTTCCTTAACTTCGCGCCCCTTCAGTCGTTTACCCTTACCCAAGATCTCTCATCCTTCTTCCTGATTTTTCGAAATCATTAGTCCAACCTTAGAGTAATGGGCAAATTTTCCGATATCGACTTTTAGAAAATTGCTCGAAACTCCTTTATATTAATAATAGTTTCAACCAGTTAAATTAAAAATCGTCACCATATTGAAATCGGCAAAACAGGCTTTTTGATATAAACCACGGAAAATTTCGGAAAATTTTCCGATATCGGATTTTCACATTTTAATTAAAAGTTCTATCTACCTGATATAAATCAGTTATTTAAAAATATATAAAAAAACGTTAAAAATAAACGGAAAATGTTGCAATATCTAAACAATTAGTTTATTATTGTTCAACATATGTAAATCGGAAGAATCAAATGCAATAAAACCATATTCAAAAAGACTTGTCAAAAAATATTAGGAGGGAAACCATGAAATTACTTGATCAAGTAAGGCAGGTTATGAGGAAAAGGCATTATTCTTACAGTACTGAAGAATCATACGTAAATTGGGCTAAAAGGTTTATTCTGTTTCATAATAAAAAGCACCCTGCCCAGTTGGGTGAAAAGGAAATAGCATCGTTTATAACCGATTTGGCAGTTAATGGTAATGTTGCAGCAAGCACACAGAACCAGGCGTTAAATGCTATTGTATTTATTTATAAACATGTCCTTAAAATTGATCTTGGTGATTTCGGGCCGATGGAACGTGCGAAAAAGCCTAAGAAAATACCGGTTGTTATGAGTAAAGAAGAAGTTGAAAGTGTTTTGAGCTTTATGTCCGGCACAAACAGGTTAATGGCACAGGTGATTTATGGATCAGGGTTGCGGGTAAAAGAATGCATGCGGTTAAGAGTAAACAATATTGATTTTTATATGAACCAGATAAATGTAATAGATGGAAAAGGAGCCAAGGACCGTGCAACGTTGTTTCCGGAAAAAATTCAGCCATTAATGAAAGATCATTTAGAAAAAATAAAGATAATGCATGATCATGATCTTAAAAATGGATTTGGAGAGGTGTACCTGCCCTATGCCCTGGAAAGGAAATATAAAAACGCAGCGAAAGAATGGAAATGGCAGTATGTTTTTCCGGCTTCTAAAATATCAACAGATCCGCGTAGCGGCATTAAAAGACGCCATCATTTTGATGAAAGCGTTCTTAGAAAGGCGGTCAGAGCGGCGGGTAAAAAAGCCGGAATTACTAAAGTGATTGGGCCGCATACTTTCAGGCATTCTTTTGCTACACATATGCTGGAAAATGGATATGATATCAGAACTGTACAGGAGTTACTGGGGCATAAGGATGTTTCTACCACCATGATTTATACACATGTTATGAAAAAGGGTGGACTGGGGGCGAAGAGCCCGCTGGATTTGATGTAAAAATAGGCTGCCGTCGTCGCCGAGGCTGTGCCGGGCCAGGGAAGCAGTTTAGGCTGTAGGCTGTTAGGGAAAGAATAAAACTCCCTTCTTCGCTGAAGGCTACGCCGGGACAAGTAGTGCATGGGGCACCCGTCTTCGTCAAAAGCGTTCAGACTAGGGTGTGACAGGTAGCGCAAGATGAAAAACCCGGCAAACACACCCATCGTCGCTTAGGCTATGACGTGGCAAGCAGGAGAGGAATTAAGGGAGGGGGAGAAGAATGCAATAATGTATGGAGCTACTATTTTGCCACCCTCTCCCTACCTCTCCCATCAAGGGAGAGGAGCCGTATTCTGCCTTAAGTCAACAGCATTGGGTTCGTGTCCCGGCGTAGGCTTGTGCGAAGACGGATTATACCCCGCCGTGTAGAGACAAGGCATGCCTTGTCTCTACAATATATATAATACAAAATACCGGTCAGGAATAAATCCCTACCCAATGAAAAGACTATGGATCCCACGATCCCCGAAAACAGCATCTGGATCTTCGACTCGCCCTGTTAAACAGGGTTCCCTCCGGGAAATTTAACAGGGCAGGCCTGGGAATGACGAATATAATTAGATAGTTAAAGGGTGCGGCAGGTCCAGATTATGCGGCCTATAATCCGCATGCTGTTGATGTTTTCACCTTCTACAACTACGGGTTCGTACTCCCGGTTGTCACTCCTTAAAAGTATTTTACCGGGGTGCTTTTCTATGCGCTTTATCATTATTGTAAAACATGGGACGCCCATCACTTTATAAGTTTGGAACAATGATCAATAAATAGTTTTCAGTAAACAATAAATACGATTCAAGGTTCAAGATTTAAAATTCAAAATTCAAAACCACCTATGAATACAAGTTATGCCAAAGAAAAAAATAAATCGATAAGCCTTGTAAGGCAGTACGTCTTTATGCTGAAATGATAAGATTGATTACTTTTAGGACTTTTTTAGGGAAAATTCAAGAAATTATATTAGTCTGAAGGCTATTAGTGTTTTGTGTTTTCCTTCAGGCTATAGACTAAACAGCTTTAGCCTGCCTTTCCTACCTGTGACCGGTTGAGATTGCGATCTATAGCGGCAATCCTTACCTCTTCTGAGATGTCCATCAAAATCTGGAGGTCATTTTCGTAATATGATCGCCATTTCAATGACTTGGGTAGATTTTTGAAGATTTTTTCAACACGTCCCATAAATTTATGGGACGTTTGCCTGGTAATATCTCTGCTTGTATAATTTCTTTATTCAGCACGCCTTAATGTATCCATTTTTCCTAAAAGCTTTCTGTCTCGATCCAGCGAATTATTCCCCATAAGTTTATATTCGTCATCATCGCACAGTTCAGCATCAACCAGATCGACAATGGTTTCGATTGTCTCTATAACTGACAGGTTTATCGGCATTTATATGCCTCAGGTGCTTGAAAACCGGTGTCCCGGTTTTGAGCCCGGCTGATTTTAGGGTTTTCGGTGGCACATAAAGTGCCACCCTACGAAAGACGATGAGGGGAGGCACAGGGGCCTGCTCCCAGGAGGGAGACGCTGTGTTTCATGCTGTTGTTAACCTGCCGGGAATATCCGCCATCTCCGGTTAAAGCCGCAGAATGACAGGAAAGGGATAATCGGCTTCGTTTCCTACGCCGCGCCACGGAGGTAATCCTCCTCAACTGAAGCTTGCGCCTTCGTATAAAACTATGGCGAGATAAAATGCCGGGTCAGGGAAGCCGGGTACCAGAAGCGCTTTTAAATATAGACTTTTTCAGATCCTGATGTTAATCATTTTCTGGAACTTCTGAGAATCAGTTAAATACTGCTTAAGGAGTTTCTAGATTATTCATGGATATAACCGGTAAAAGAACAGGTTAATATTTTATGAAAAAGGCTTCTTTTCATCAATTGATCGAGTTTATGGAGACAGCACGCGATCTGAGCTGTGAGTCGGATCCGGATATTTTCAGGCATGAGATCTTAAACTGCATAGATGATTATATCCCTTCAGACCGATCACTGATTGTCCTGGAAGATGAAAATTACAATTCTCCGGATTTTTTCATAAGAAATATAAATGAGAAAAAGAACATGGAATATCTTGAGTATTATTATTCCATGGATCCTTTTTCAAATGTTAAAGGCCCTTCACAATGCCTGCAGCTTGTGCCTCGCCTTCCTCACGGGAAAACAGTTATAGCACTTGAAGAGATAGTGAATTATCCGGATTTTATATCCAGTGAGTATTACAGGGATTTTTTAAAACCGCAAAATATACATTATGAACTTGAAATCTACCTTAAACAGATGAACCGGGTAAAAGGTTTCATAGCCCTGCTCCGGCCCCGGTGGTCTCAATCCTTTTCTGAAAGAGAAATAAGTTTCGCCAGGGCCTTTGCCCCTTTCCTGTCTCTTGCCCTTGATAATATTCTGCTTAATAAAAACCGGAACAGGAACCTGGAGATCGCCCGGGCATCCTTTAATCTCTCAAAACGTCAACTTGATGTGGTTAAATTTATTTGTGAAGGTTTAACAAACCGGGATATAGCAGACAGGCTTGGTATCAGCGATTTGACTGTCAAGTCTCATATCCAGAATTTATTTGAAAAAACAGGGGTTAATTCAAGGTCTGCACTTGTGTATAAGATTATTGCAGGTGTTTAGGGTATCTCTTTTCATCCATCCATAAAATTTTTCACTTAAAATACTCCAAAAGGAGCATTTTATATTGGAATGCTATGACGTATTATTAATGTCATTATTTAAAACTTAAATATTGGAGGGTGACTATGGAAAGAACCAGCCAATTACATGACGCACTGATGGTCGACCTGGTTTTTAATAATGGGAAAATAGTGACTGTTGACAGCAGATTTTCAATTGCTCAGGCAGTTGCTGTTAAGGACGGCAGGATAGTTGCCGTTGGAGATAATGATGATATAAACGCCCTTGCAGGAAAAAGAACAAGGATAATAAACCTGAAGGGTGCTGTAATGCTGCCCGGCATGAACGATTCACACTGCCATATCTCTGACTGGGCATTGACCCGTCCTCCCCTCCAGCTTGAAATAAGATACCCGGTTGTTAAATCCATAAAAGATATCGTCGAAATGGTGGCAGATAAGGCCTCCACTATGAAACCGGGAGAATGGATTATCGGAGAAGGATGGGATGAGGGATACCTGGAGGAGTGCCTGGCAGATCCTGATCGAAAACCGCGTAAAGAAGATCTTGACAGAGTTGCGCCGGATAACCCCGTGGTACTTACCGAATACTCGGGACACCGTTCCTGGTCGAACAGCCGGGCATTCAAAATAGCGGGTATAACAGGCGGCACACCTGATCCTGTAGGCGGCAGAATAGGCAGGACCGGAGATGGTAAACCGGACGGATTACTATATGAAAAGGCATCAATGGATCTTCGGGGAATGATTCCGCCGCCTGCCTATGCCCAGCGTAAAAATGCCATAACCAGCGCAATGGCCGAACTGAATTCACTCGGTATAACAAGCTTTACTGATGCAGGAGTAGATAGAGAAAAATGGGCCTGTTACAACGATGTGTTTAATGAAACTCACAAACAGGGTAAATGGACATGCCGCGTCAACATGCTCATGATGATGGGAGGATTTGGCAAATTAACGCTGGATGGGCTAAAAGAATCCTTTAAATACATAGGTGCACGTTATAATTTCGGTAATGACTGGTTGAAGATAGCAGGTTCAAAACTGATCGGAGACGGTATTCCGCCCCTTAAAACAGCCTGCATGTATGAGCCCTACACGGACGGAACATACGGTTTTCTGGTAACAGAGGGTGACACACCGGAGGAACAGGAAAAAACCCTTCGGGAGTCAATCCGGATTTCACACGGAAACAGGATGCAGATCGGTATTCACAGCTGCGGGGAGAGGACAATTGATATTATCACAGACCAGTATATGAAGTGCATAGAGGAAGACCCCTGGGATGCCCGCCATTACGTTATCCACAGCGATTTCACCCTGCCGGAGACCATAAGAAAGGTAAGTGATTTCAACAGGACGAGCAAATTTAAAATAGCCTTTAATGTCCAGTCTCCTATCAAGTGGACAATCTCCGATCACATGCAGTCAGTTGTCGGTCCTGAAAGATCTGCCTATCAATGGCCTCTAAGGTCCATGCTTGATGCCGGTTTCCATGTTGGTAACAGTTCTGATGCCCCGGTTATATATCCTGACTGGAGACCCGGTGTGCAGGGCGCAGTATTAAGAGAATCCAAGGCTACAGGCAGGCCAAGCGGCCCTGAACAGTGCATAACTGTAGAGGAGGCCATTGCCACATACACAATTCACAATGCCTGGCTTGACCACAAAGAGGATGTCAAGGGATCTATAGAACCCGGCAAAGCGGCTGATTTCTGCATTATAGATAATGATATTTTGACTGTTGATCCCCACAGGATCGTGGGCCTGAAAATCCTGATGACCGTTGCAGGCGGCGGAATCGTTTACGACAGCGGAGACCTGTAAGGCAGTTACATTATATTCAGCATCCGGAAATAACATTAGAGGAGTTATATCAATGATTTCAGAAAAAGACCTTGCCGCACTGTCCTACGGCGAAGCGCCAAAGATAATCACAGACACTGTTCCAGGCCCGGAGGGGAAAAAAATACTTAATGATTCCATGAATTATGAATCCATGGCACGGGGTGCCGGCGCTTTTCCACTGGTATGCGATGAAGGAAAAGGCGCCACGGTAAAAGACCCGGATGGTAACATATTTATAGATATTACTGCCGGAGTTGCGGTTACATCTGTGGGGCGCTGCCATCCGAGGATTCAGGAAACCATAAAAGGGCAGATGACCAGGCTTATGCACGGGGGTGACTGGAGCAACACAAAGAGGGCTGAACTCGCAAAAAAAATATCAAGTATCATGCCGGCCGGATTACGGGATAACTGTGTTACCTATTTTGCACAGGGGGGAAGCGGTGCAGTAGAAACAGCCATAAAGTTCGCAAGGAAGATCACAGGAAGGTCACAGATCCTGGCATTTCACGGTGACTACCATGGCGTATGGTGCGGAAGCGGGTCGTTAACTACCGGCGATCAGTATCGACAGGGATATGGTCCTTTTATCCCCGGAGTGATCCATGCCCCATACCCATACTGCTACAGGTGCTGCTTCGGGCTTGAATACCCTGCCTGTAACCTGCAGTGCGCAAAATATGTCGATTATGTATTGAATTCACCCTACACAGGGGCAGATGATGTTGGAATGCTCATTGTTGAACCTCTCCAGGGAGAGGGGGGATACGTGGTGCCTCCGCCCGGATGGTTTGAAATAATTAAGGAGGCCTGTAAAAAACACGGGGCACTGCTTGCGGCAGATGAGGTTCAGGCCGGGGCTGGAAGAACTGGTAAAATGTGGTCTATTGAACATGACGGTATTGAGCCGGACATGTTAACCTGGGGAAAAGGCATGGGGGGTGATCTGCCCAATGCCGGGGTTTGTATAAGAAAAGATCTGGCGCAGAAGATAGGAGATGGCTCGCAGCCCAACACATTTGCAGGTAATGCCTTAACTGCCGCTGTAAGCCTTACAAACATAGAAATATTAAGTGAAAATAACTTTGAACTTGTCAAACGAGCGGGCCTGCTGGGTGATAAAATACAGGGCTGGCTGAAAGATGGGGCAAGAGATATTCGTACAATAGGAGAGGTAAGAGGGCGGGGGCTGATGATAGGAATAGAAATGGTCAAAGACAAAAATACAAGAGAGCCACTTGACGGGAATACAATGGGGAGCCTGATAGTGAATATGCTTAAGCACGGTGTTGTAATGGTGCCCTGCGGACGATACGGCAATGTATTTCGTTTTATGCCCTCTTTAGTGCTTACGGAAGAGTATGCGAAGAAGGCCTCTGATATCTTCCTTGAAACTATAAATCGATAGCTGAGGCCTGGATATGCAGCCGGGACGTAAATATCTTTATTCATCCTATGACAGCATGCCGATCAGGTGACTCGCCTGCCCCTTGGTTATTCCTTTTGGTACATCCAGGTTCCTGCTTCTTAAAATATTAAGCTGTTTTTCAGTAGCAGGCTGGTTCCGCCACCTTGAATACAGGCTGACCAGCGGTATGAGATCTGTGAACTGATTTCTGATCAGCTTTTCTGCCGCGTGTATGGCGTGAGGCAGGTCAGGTCTTACAGCGAGGATCTCTTCAACGCCCTTCTGAGAAAAGATCACCTCATATTTATCCAGGATTGTAGGAGTTATGGTTATTGCCCTTCCTTTTGACAGGGAAAGCCTGAATCCACCGCTGCCTAACGAGGTCCATGCAAAATCCGCACAGGCCTCAACCTCGGATGGCGTCTTAAGATCGAAAAGGTCTATTTTGGTACACTTGTACCTGAGATCCGAAAGAGACCCTGCCTTTTCCACATTAACCCATGGCCGGTTTTCCTCCACCCATGCTATTGCTTCTCTCGCTTCATCGGTTGTGTGCCCTTCAAGATTAAAATCACCTGACAGCCCGAACAGCGATGGAAGGGTGGAGAGGCTGTGGCCCCTTGTAACATCCACAATATCCACTATGGTTACATTTTCCTTTCCCGGATGAAGCCTTGTGCCGCGCCCTATCATCTGGGTATAAAGCAGGGAGGATTTCGTTGGTCTGGCAAGTATGATCCCCTCAACCGAAGGTTCATCATAACCTTCGGTCAGCACCATGCAGTTTGTCAGGACATCTATTTTTCCGGCGCTGAAGTCATTCAGGATCTGCGCCCTCTGTGACATATCCATATCCCCTGTTATGGCCCCGGCCTTTATGCCTTCATTATTGAATGACCGGGCCACGCTATGGGCATGAGAGACATCAACGCAAAAGCAGAGTGTTTTTTTCCCCTTGAGATAGGAATTATATACTTCTGTTATAATGCTGTTTCTCTCTTCGATATTGACTGCCCTTGAAAGCTGTGATGTTACAAAGTCACCCATCCTGGTCTTGACCTTTGTAAGGTCCACATCGGTTTCGACCCGGTATCCTGCGACCGGTGAGAGATAACCATCCTTTATCATTTCAGGAAGCGATTTTGAATAAACGATCTCCTGGTATACCTCATTGAGGCCAACACCGTCACCACGCTTGGGAGTTGCCGTAAAACCCACCAGAAGTTTTAAGGTTTCGGGATTGAATACATCCAGATATTCCAGGATTCGTTTATAGGTTTCTGCTGTGGAATGATGCGCCTCGTCAACAATTATGAGGAAAAAGCGATCCGGATCAAGTTCGGAAAGTCTTGAAGAGCCTCGTCGTCCCAGTGTCGGGACACTTGCCACGATTACGTCACTTTCCGGATCGGCTGATCTCACGGCCTGCTCTACTTCCACCCTGAGCCCCGGGTTGGCCCTGCATATCTTGTCCTTTGCCTGATCGAGCAGCTCCGCCCTGTGCGCAAGCACAATCATCTGTTTTTTCATCTTAAAGTACCGGGGAAAATCCGAAAAAATTACTGTCTTGCCCGCACCCGTGGGGAGTGATATAAGCTGGCGCCTTATGCCGCGCTTGTAGCCCTCATATATCGACTCAAGGCATTCCTTCTGGTAATCCCGCAGGCTGAATCTGTTTTGATCGTCATTTTCTGTCATATATATCTACACACGATATTATTTAACTCAATATAACAATACATTGCCAAACGAAAACAACAATAACATTTTTCAGCCCTGCCGAACAGCATAATTCATAATTGCAAAACGCCAATAAAAGAACTTGTCTATTGGAATACAATATTTTAGGGTTAAGAATTGATATTATTAAGAAAGAAAATTAAGTGAGGCTTATGGATCATGGGAATAAAATCTATCTCAATAACACACTTGAACCCCGGTCTGCCTGTCGAAGATCCCGATGCAGTTTTCGGGGAATCCCTGAATCCTGCTTTTTAAACCATGGATGACAATCAGGAAATATTTTTAGACAGCAGCAGGCCTAAAATTTTTTCGGTAAGCAGTTTGACCTACCGGATAAAGGATATCCTGGAGGATCAGTTTGCATTTATCTGGATAGAGGCTGAGATATCAAACTTCCGGTCTCCCTCTTCAGGCCATTATTATATGGTGTTCAAGGATGAATACGCCCAGATCCGGGCCGTCATGTTTCGTCCGCAGGCAAGGTATATAAGCTTTGTACCTGAAGACGGTATGAAGGTTATTGCCAGGGGCAGGATATCCGTTTACGAGCCAAGGGGAGAATACCAGGTAGTGATAGATTACCTGGAGCCGCTTGGTGTGGGCGCCATGGCACTGGCCTTTGAGCAGTTGAAAAGGAAACTGGCAGAAAAGGGAATATTCGATGAAGATATC
This sequence comes from uncultured delta proteobacterium, assembly GCA_963815145.1. GTDB lineage: Bacteria > Desulfobacterota > DSM-4660 > Desulfatiglandales > HGW-15 > JAAZBV01. Next base: position 157,908 of record CAWFFS010000008.1, on the reverse strand, counting down.
AAGAGGCCCCTCCCCTTTTTAATTCAGCGCGTAGCAGTTATCACTTCACCAACAGGTGCCGCCATAAGAGATTTTTTAAACATTGCCCACCGCAGGTTCACAAACCTTGAAATAACAATAATACCGGTAAAGGTTCAGGGGGAAGGTGCGGCAGAGGAAATTATAGAGGCAATATCAGTTGCAAATGCGGAACTGGACGCGGACACCATTGTCATAACAAGGGGCGGAGGCTCCATGGAGGACCTGTGGGAATTCAATAATGAACAGCTGGCCTATGCAATCCGGGCGTCCGGGATACCCGTGGTTTCTGCAGTCGGCCATGAAATAGATTGGACAATATCAGACCTGGCGGCAGATTTGAGAGCACCTACACCATCGGCTGCAGCCGAATTGCTGGTCGCTGAAAAAGAGGCTATAGAAAAGGATCTGAGAGATATCAGGGAGCGGGTTATCAGCAGTTTCAGGTATTATCTGGGCAATATGGAAAATTCGTTGAGCACCCTCAAGAAAGGCCTGCGTGATCCCCGGAAGGGCATTTCCGACTCATGGCTCAGGCTGGATGAACTCGAATCACGGCTCAGGAGACAGATATCAGTATTTATAAATGACCATAAAACGAGGTTGATGAGCCAGAGCAGGTCGTTGTTTGTGAACTCTCCTGTAAAAAAGATCGAGCGATACAGGGAGGCAATAAACTATAAACAGCAATTGCTGATGCGCGCAATGAAGAAGGTGACAGACGGCAAACAAAGAGCACTTGATATCTTCAGCGAGAAGATAAAGGACCTGAGTCCCTATTCCATACTTGAAAGGGGATACAGCATTACAAGGACGACGGATAAAAAGGCAGTCCGTTCGGCCTCGGATGTAAAGACAGGCGACAGGGTGAGTGTTACACTTTCAAAAGGAAGCCTTGAATGTCTGGTGGAAAATATTATAAAGGATTAAAAACAGGGTCACCACGGAGGACACTGAGATTACGGAGATTTTATCTTTTTTATCTTTTAAGCTTTTACTCAGTGTTCTCAGTGTTCTCCGTGGATAGCTAAAATGATGTATATTATATGTCCCTGAATCTTTAAAATGCATCACTGACAATGGAGTTTTTAAATGAAATTTTTACGCTTTTATAAGTATCTGGCTTTTTTTCTAATTCTGATAATACACACACCCGCCTTTTCGGCAAACAACCCGATATCCCTGTCATCAAAGGTACTGAACCAGGGAGGGGTAATATTCGTAAAGATATTAAAGAAGGATAATCAGGAACCATCACTAAAATGGATGAACCGGGAAGTGTCATTGTTGTTCCGCCCTGATAAAAAGGTATATGAAGGCTTTATAGCAGCCGACCTTGAACAGAAGCCCGGCACATACAATCTCGATCTGGTTTTCAAACCTTCAGGAATTAAAAGAGAGGTCAGGGTCAGGGTAATTGAAAAGGATTACGGTGTAAGAAAACTGACTCTTCCGGACAAGCAGGTCAATCTCAATAAAAAGGACCTGGCAAGGGCCACAAGGGAAAGCGCTGTTATGAATAAATTATGGTGGTCGTCAAGACCTGCTCCTTTCTGGAATGAACCGTTTATTATGCCGCTTGACAGTAAGGTAATAGGCCCTTTTGGCCGCAGGAGCATAATAAATAATGAACCCAGATCACCCCATACAGGCATAGACCTCAGGGGGAAGAAGGGAACCCCGGTCAAGGCAAGCAACGACGGGCTGGTGGTGTTTACAGGGAATCATTTTTTTACTGGAAATACAGTTGTGATCGACCACGGAGCAGGAATAATGAGTATGTACTTTCACCTTGATAAAATAAATGTTAAGAAGGGTGACAAAATTTCCAGAGGAGATATTCTGGGAAACGTAGGTTCCACGGGCAGGGCTACGGGCCCGCACCTCCACTGGGGGGTAAGAATCAGCGGCCAGAGGGTTGATCCCGTGAGCCTGGTGAAAATCAGCAATGATCTGGAGGAATAATGGCTGATAACAAATTCGAAGACGCAATGAAAAGGCTTGAAGATATTGTTGAGAATCTCGAGGGCGGAGAACTCCCGCTTGAGGAATCCTTAAAGGCCTTTGAAGAAGGCATGAAACTATTGACATTCTGCTCCGGCAAACTGGATGAGGTTGAAAAACGGGTTTCCGTCCTGGTAAAGGAGAGTGATGGCAGATACGCAAAAAAACCCTTTGATACTGATGAACAGGAAGAACCCTGATTATGCTGCTTAAAGAATATTTACTTGAAAAAAGAACAATAGTTGACAAAGCACTTGAATATTATCTCCCCGAGGTGAGCGGTCCGAAGGAAGAACTCTATAGGGCCATGCGCTACAGCCTCTTTGCAGGAGGAAAAAGGCTCAGGCCTGTCCTCTGCATCGCCGCGGCAGAGGCAGTTGGCGGGACTCACGAAGATGTTATACCAGTGGCATGTGCGCTTGAAATGATACATACCTATTCCCTTATTCATGACGACCTGCCTGCCATGGATAACGATGAACTGAGGAGGGGAAAACCAACAAATCATATGGTATTCGGTGAGGCAATAGCCATACTTGCAGGCGATGGCCTTCTGACCGAGGCCTTCAGGGTTATGGCATGTCCTGAACTGTTAGATAGGGCCGGAGCAGAAAACTTCAGAAAGGTAATAGAAATGGTCGCCTCAGCATCAGGGGCCTGCGGCATGGTAGCAGGTCAGGCACTTGATATAAAGGCGGAAGGTGAAAAAATAGATACATCCCTTATGGAGATTATTCATGAACACAAGACCGGGGCACTATTGAAGGTATCGGTCCATACCGGTGCAATCCTCGGAGGCGGTTCCGAAAACGAAATTAAATCCCTCGAACAATATGGTAAAAATATAGGCCTTGCCTTTCAGATCTCAGATGATATTCTGGATATCGAGGGCGACAGTAAAGAGATGGGTAAACAGACGGGGGTTGATGTTGAAAGAGGGAAAAATACCTACCCGTCTATATACGGCATGGAAAAATCAAAAATCATGCTTAGAGAAATAATAGATAGTGCTGTTGAGACATTGTCTGTATTCAAAGACAAGGCCGAACCCTTAAGAAGAATAGCGTTTTATATAATTGAGAGAAAGAAATAATGGCAGAAACCGGTAAAGAAAAACTTCTTCAGAACATTAACAACCCTGATGATCTGAAAAAGCTGTCGATAGATCAGCTTGAAAAACTTGGCAGTGAAATAAGGGACATGATAATAGAGACAGTCTCCAGAACCGGGGGGCACCTTGCTCCCAGCCTCGGAGTTGTTGAACTTACCATTGCGCTGCACTATGTGTTCAACACACCTGAAGACAAAATAATATGGGATGTAGGACACCAGTCATACACACATAAAATACTTACCGAAAGAAAAGACAGGTTCAACACAATCAGGACCTATGGCGGCCTGAGCGGTTTTCCTAAAAGAGCCGAAAGCCCCTATGACGCCTTTGATACAGGGCACAGCAGCACATCCATATCGGCAGGTCTTGGAATAAGCACAGCAAAGGCGTTGAAGGGAGAAAAATCAAAGGTACTCGCGGTTATAGGCGACGGGTCAATGACCGGGGGCATGGCCTTTGAGGGGTTAAACCAGGCAGGAGATACGGAGAAGGACCTGATCGTCATACTCAACGACAATGAGATGTCAATATCACCGAATGTGGGCGCCATTTCATCCTTTTTAAGCAGAAAGATAACAGGCCGCAGGTTTGTGAGTTTAAAGAGGGACCTTGAAAACTTTATCAAGTCCGTTCCCGGTTTTGGAGAGAACATCCTGAATCTTTTCAGGAAAAGTGAGGATTCTCTGATGACCTTTTTTACTCCGGGCATGCTCTTCGAGGCGTTCAAGTTTAAATATATAGGACCTATCCAGGGGCACCGTCTTGATATGCTCATCAATACCTTTAAAAATATAAAAAATCTTGAAGGCCCGGTGCTTGTTCATGTTCTTACCAAAAAGGGCAAGGGATATGCCCCTGCCGAAAAAAATCCGGCCCATTACCATGGTGTGGGGTCTTTTGAGGTCGAGACCGGCTCACCACATAAAAAGGCAGGTAAAAGCAATACAACATATACAAAAGTCTTTGGTGATACAATGGTTGATCTGGCTGCAGGGGACAAAAAAATCTTTGCCATTACCGCTGCCATGCCGGAAGGTACGGGGCTCAATGATTTTTCAAAAAAATACCCGGAACGTTTTCTTGATGTAGGCATTGCGGAACAGCATGCTGTCACCTTTGCTGCCGGACTTGCCACAGAGGGATTCAAGCCGGTTGTGGCCATCTATTCTACATTCTTACAGAGGGCCTTTGACCAGATCATCCATGATGTATGCCTGACAAACCAGCATGTTGTATTCTGTCTGGACAGAGGCGGTCTGGTAGGGGAAGACGGGCCGACTCATCACGGATATTTTGATCTGACTTATTTGAGAAGCCTGCCCAATATGACAGTAATGGCGCCCAAGGATGAAAACGAACTCCGCCACATGCTTTACAGTGCCCTCCAGCATAACGGCCCAGTGGCGATCAGATACCCCAGGGGCGAAGGCCTTGGTGTTCAGATCGATGATAAATACAGACTTATCCCATTTGAAAACAGTGCAGAGATCATTGCCGAAGGAAAAGATATATTGATAGCCGCCATTGGAAGCATGGTTTATCCGGCTGCTGAAGCCGCAAAGGCACTTAAGGAGGAAGGTATTTCAGCCACGGTATTAAACTGCCGGACCGTCAACCCCCTTGATAAAAAAATAGCCGAGCTTGCCCAATCTACAGGGAAGGTACTGATCGTAGAAGAAAACATCAGAAGAGGCGGGCTGGGTGGTGCAGTACTGGAATTTCTCGAAGACGAAGGACTTTATTCAGTAAAGACAAGAAGGCTCGGCCTCCCCTATAAATTTGTCGAGCACGGTCCTCTTTCACTTTTAAGAGAAAAATATGGCCTGGATAAGGCAGGTATAATGAAGGAAGCCAAAATACTCCTGGAAAAGTAATTTTTGGAAAAAGCGACTTCAAAAAAGAAGCTCAGGCTGGACCAGCTTATCGCGAATAAGGGGCTGGTTGAAAGCCGGGAAAAGGCAAAGGCCGTAATCATGGCAGGAGAAGTAATGGTTGACGGCGTAAGGGCAGATAAACCCGGGCACGCATTCCCCGAAGATTGTGAAATTACATTAAAAACCTCATCTATTCCCTATGTAAGCAGGGGCGGTTTAAAACTTGAAGCGGCGATCAGGCATTTTGGTATCGATGTCAAAGACCTTGTTATGCTCAATATAGGGGCATCCACAGGCGGATTCACGGACTGTCTCCTTACAAATGGCGCAAAAAAAGTTATTGCCGTTGATGTCGGATACGGACAGCTCCACTGGAAACTGAGACAGGACCCCAGGGTTACTGTAATTGAAAAGACAAATGCCAGATATCTTGAACCAGGGGGCATAAATGACATTCCTGACGGCGCTGTAATAGACGTTTCCTTTATTTCACTTAAGCTTGTGATCCCGCCAGTCTCCGGAATTCTTCCTGAAAATGCATTTATAGTTGCCCTGATAAAACCCCAGTTTGAAGCAGGAAAAGATCAGGTGGGAAAAGGCGGGGTAGTAAGGGACGAAAAAACACACGATAAAATAATTCGTGATATAAAGGATTTCTGTGCCAGCGAGGGCTGGAAATCGGAAGGAGAGATCGCTTCACCCATCCTTGGCCCCAAGGGAAACAGGGAATTTCTGATCTATCTAAAAAGGCAGACCTGTCCCCTCCCGTAACCATGTCTTTTTTTAGGTTATATTCAGGTTATAAACAGTGATGCCTAACTCCGAACAGCAAATCAAGGTGGGGTATAAAACCCCACCCTACGTTTACAGGGATAGAAATATCTGACAGAGTTTTTTCTAACGACGACCGCCGCGCTTTGAAGCCTTGATAGGATTGATTTTCTGTTCAGCCTTGGCTTCGGCTTTGATATGGCTAGCCATATTGCAGTTTCCTGAACGCCATTTTACGGCAGGTTCAGGGAAGCTGGTGCAGTATTTTCCTGTAGGAAATTCCTGAACTCTCTGACATCCGATACATACATCAATAATCTGATGGCAGGCGCCGCCATTAAACTGGCACCCGTCCTTTTTCATGAAATAGCAATCTACGCCTTCTTTTATTGTTTCGCAAAGCATTGTAATCACAACCTTTCAAATATAGTTAGTTGTTAAAAAACAAAAGCAATTTTCATGCCTCAACCTGATAATTTTGTCAAGGAAAAAGGTAAATTCAATAATATTTTAATAAAACGCTTTATGTAATTTATTTATAATGATAATCAGAAAAAAGTTATTTTAAAGAGGAAAATGAAAAAAGGTTCTTCTGAATATTCAGGGAACAAAACCGGTTTAAAGGGCCTGTTGCCACATTGACACTGAAACCTGTTCATATGGAAAGGAGTTATTCCCATGGATTATAATAATCTGCTCGATCTGATTAAAAAGAGGAGGAGTATAAGACGCTTCAGGCCTGACCCCATCCGCGATGGAGATATAGAAAAAATAATCGCTGCGGCCTGCTGGGCACCTTCCGGTTTCAATATGCAGCCATGGGAGTTTGTTGTAATAAAAAAACCCGAACTAAGGAATAAAATAGTCGATTATATAAGCGATATCAGGCCCCTTACCAGGAACATGGAAATGACACGTGAAGACTGGATGGGAAAGCCATGGCGCATGAAGGGACTTACAGAAAAGAACATGGATTACACCACAGCCCCTGTTTATATACTGCTTCTGGGAGACCCGCGCACAAACATTGGTCTCCCGATGTTTATCCGCGAGGATGAAGGCCTGAGGCAGATGATCTACTATTCGGGACTTGCAAATGCTTTTTTGTACATGCACCTTGCCGCCGCCACCCTTGGCATCGGCACACAGTGGGTATCGATAACCCATACGGGATACGTACAGTCAATGATAAAACAACTCATAGGAATACCTTCGGAACTGGAAGTGTTTGATATGATTGTCCTGGGTTATCCTGAAATGGAACCCAGGCCTAAACTGATGAGAAACCGTGAAGAGATGATTCATTATGATGACTGCGGCCCGGATGACTTCAGGAGCAACGAAGATGCGATTGAATTTGTAAAGAGGGCCAGGAACTGGAACATCGGTTCCCACAGCAGAGGACCTGACAAATAAGAATCCCATATGAGGCCCCTTAAATGAAAAACTATGGATATGCAGGTGAAGTACTGAGAGTGGACCTATCAAAAAGGTCTGTAACAAAACTGAACACAGCAGATTATTCCGATCGTTTTCTGGGCGGAAGGGGAACAGGTGCAAAAATATACTGGGATGAAACTTCTCCCGATACGAAGGCCTATGCCCCTGATAACTGTATAGTATGCACGACAGGTCCACTCGCAGGATTCACCGGATTTGCAGGATGCCGGTGGCAGATGTGTGCAAAATCTCATGCAGCGGAATCTGAATCATTTTCATATGCCAACTTTGGCGGAAGCTGGGGAACATGGCTTAAGTACGCAGGGTTCGACGGCCTGGCTGTCATCGGGAAAAGTGAAAGGCCCTCCTGGATTCTGATCAGAGATAACGTGATCGAGATAAATGATGCAACCTCTCTCTGGGGAAAAACCACCAACGAGACAGAAGACTATTTTAAAAACACCATCGGGAAGGATGCGCGTGTAATGTGCATCGGACCCGCAGGGGAAAACCTTGTATCCTTTGCCGTGGTAATGGCCTCGGACAATGCATCGGGATCAGGCGGGCTCGGTGCTGTAATGGGCTCAAAAAACCTGAAGGCCGTTGTAATAATGATAGATAAAAAGAAAAGGCCGGAGGCCTCGGAGCCTGAACTGCTGAAGGCGCTCAGGGAAAAGGTCTTCAGACTCAGGACTGAGAACTACGAAAACTACGGACATGTCGAGATTGACAAAAAAAGACTCAAGGCATGTTACGGATGTATCAGCGGCTGCGACAGGCAGGAATTCCCCGATGAATCGGGAAGAAGATATAAACACTTCTGCCAGTCATCGGCCGTGTATATTGAACATGCCATTAAATATAATGGTCTTGAAAAGGGCCTGGAGGTGAACCGGGCCGCAAACAGGCTCAGCGATCAATACGGGCTCGATACAGCGGTATTGATGCCGCTTTTTGACTGGCTTTTTGCCTGCCATGAAGCAGGTATACTCACTGACGCAGAGACCGAACTTCCCCTTTCAAAGATAGGAAGCCTCGAATTCATAAAGGAACTGTTTGACAAAATATGCTACAGAAAAGGGTTTGGTAATATACTTGCTGACGGGACCATAAAGGCAGCAAAGGTTGTCGGGAAAGGATCGGACCGTTTTATAAGCGCAGTAATAGGTACAAGGACAAACGAAACCAGGGATTATGATCCAAGATATATGCTGGTAAATTCTCTTATATACATGATCGAACCGAGAAGGGCCATTCAGTTGCTCCATGCCACGTCACTCGTAATGGGAAGATGGATGAACAATATCGAAGGTTTCGAAGATGCCTTTATTTCTCCGGGCAAATTCAAGAGTATTGCAAAGGAATACTGGGGAAGTATCGAGGCAGGAGATTTTGGCATTTTTGAAGGAAAGGCCCTGGCGGCAAAAAAGATACAGGACTACGGATACATGAAGGAGAGCCTTGTTATCTGCGACCTGGCATGGCCGATATATCCTGTAAAATACAGGACTGACGATTCAGGCTTTTCCAATATCGAGAGCAAAATTCTTTCGGCCATAACAGGCAGAAAGATTGATGAAGATACCTTCGGCATGACAGGAGAAAGGATATTCAACCTCCAGAGGGCCATTATGGTAAGGCAGGGTACCGGAGGAAGAAAAGGTGATACCATAATGGATTATTACCACACCGAACCCCTTGAAAGCATGTTCAAAAATCCTGACTGTATTGCCCCTGGAAAGGATAAAGACATAATATCCAGAAAAGGCGCTGTCCTGGATAAAGATGCATTTGAAAAATTAAAGGATGAATACTATACCCTGCGGGGGTGGGATGTGAAAACAGGCCTTCAGACCTATGACAGGCTCAGGGAACTGGATATGGAAGATATTGCTGTAAGCCTGGGCAAGCTGGGATGTATAGGATAATGCAGCGTTCATCCTGGATTTCACAGTTAAAAAGATGAAAAATAAACTGCTCCTTTTTGCACTGTTGTCTGCTGCCACTCTTACAGTTATGACAGGCGCAATCATATCGCCAGTACAGAATCTCATAAGGGATGGCCTGGGTATAAATGCCGCCTACGCCGGCACAATTATAACAACACACGGCCTGTTCATGGCTATTTTCAGTCTCGTTATGGGTAGCCTGATTGACAGAAAAGGCGTGAGAGGCCCTTTTATTTACGGGCTGTTTTTATTCGGTATAGCAGGGGGATCGGGCCTTTTAATCAATTCATACTGGCAGATGATCACAAGCAGGGCCATTCTGGGAATCGCCCTCTCCAGCATCTTTACATGCATCAATGTAATAATCTTAAACACATATGAAGGGGTAAAAAGAGATAAGGTAATGGGGTGGCGCGGCAGTGCCCAAAGCCTGGGAGGGATAATATGGCCTCCTCTCGGTGGCTTCCTTGGAGACATATCATGGCATTTACCCTTTTCAATATATCTTCTTGCCATACCACTCGGAACTATCGCTTTAAAAGCCGTAAAGAACCCGGATTCCCACGGCAGAAAGAATTTTCACTCACAGGACAATACCTCTATTTTCAGTATCCTGAAAAGCAAGCCGGTTCTTTTTATAATCTTTGGACTGATGTTTTTTTCCAGCTTTCAACTCTACGCAGTTGTCATATATATTCCGCAATTCCTTGAGCTGTTTGGTGTTTCAAGCTCACTTGAAATCGGCTTTTATATCGCCGTAATGGCTACGGCAGCAGGAATAATATCACTTATCTATGGCAGGATAAGAGGCAGACTCTCCTACATGTCTATTTCAATGGCAGGTGTGATCATCTGGGCTATTGTTTTTTATCTAATCTCAAAGGCCCAGTCACAGTTGACAATCATGTTATCAGTATTTTTCCTGGGAACGAGCCAGGGGCTGATAATGCCTACTGTCATGGCCTGGATCGGTGAAGTAGTTCCGGTGTCATTCAGAGGCCGCTTCAGTTCCTACCTGGGAACTTTCGGATTTATGGGGCAGTTCCTCTCACCAATATTGCTTGCCCCGGTCTTGATTCACTTTGGAGTTAGAAATGTGTTTACTGCCGCCTCAATTCTCGGTCTTGTCTGGTTCATGATTCTTTTACCAGGGTTAAAAAAGACAGATAAATGAACCGAACCTCACTAACAAATTCTCTAATTACCCTGTCTTATTTGTTTTCATGAAAAAAGACTTTATAGATGACCCAACCCTTATTTTCTGCTACTATTACACGACCTTACTAACCTGAAACAGTGATAACAGTGATAACAGTGATAAAAATGATTCGATCAATCTTAATAATGCTCTGGATCATCCTGGATACAATTGCAATGAGTCTTGCGGCCATATGTGTTTCATTCTTTTCCGCTAATGGAAACGCTCCTCATATCGTAGGCAGGTGGTGGGCAAAATCTATTCTTCGTGTTTCAGGCATAAAGGTAAAGGCAAAGGGCCTTGAATATCTTGACCCTGAAAAGCCGTGTGTCTTTATGTGTAATCACCAGAGCAATTTCGACATCCTTGTGCTTTTTTCGGCTCTCCCTGCCCAGTTCAGATGGATTGCCAAGGCTGAACTTTTCAGGATCCCTCTTTTTGGTCGTGCCATGCGGGGAGCCGGTTATATAAGCATAGAAAGAAAGGAAAGAAAAAAGGCCATACAGAGCCTGAGAGAGGCTGCCGGACGGATCAGAAACGGCGTATCGGTAATGATATTTCCCGAGGGTACGCGCAGCCCGGATGGAAGCATCGGTGAATTTAAAAAAGGCGGTTTCGTACTTGCATATGATGCGGGTGTCCCCGTCGTTCCGGTCGTCATAAATGGGACATGGGCGATAATGTCAAAGGATTCGTTGAGGATAAAACCCGGGGAGGTTCGTCTCACGATACTTCCGGCTGTCGATGTAGCAAATTATTCCAAAGCAGAAAAACCTAAACTCGTTGACGATGTGAGAGAAAAAATCATTAAGGAGTTTGAATCCAATAAACCATTAATGGAGGGATAATCGCAGGTTAATAAATGACAGACAGAATCCTACAACGCAGATCGATATCAATAGCACTATTCTTTATAGTCTTTATGATATACTCCTCACCTCGCATTTTCAGCGCACCACTAACTGTAAAGAATAAAAATCACATGGTAATAGACGTATATCCCCATGATAAAAGATCCCAGACAGAGGGGCTGGTTTTTCTGAACGGATACATCTATGAAGGTACGGGCCCCTGTAAAAATGGCCCCTCAAGCCTGCGCAGGCTCAATTTAAAAACAGGCAGGATCCTGCAGTACCTGTCCTTTCCACCTCCTGTTTTCGGAGAAGGAATTACAGTTGTTGGAAACAGAATCATTCAGCTGACCTATAAATCAAAGACCGGGTATGTCTTTGACCTTAAAAGTTTCAGGCTGATAAGAAAATTTTATTATGAAACAGAGGGATGGGGTCTCACCAATGACGGGAAATCCCTCATAATGAGCGACGGGACATCCACTCTTACTTTTTTCGACCCCGATACATTCAGCGAAGTAAAAAAGATAACCGTACATGACGATAATGGCGAAATCCGGGCAGTCAATGAGCTTGAATATATAAAGGGCTATATATATGCAAATATATTTCTGACACCGATTATCAAAAAAATAGATCCCGAAACTGGCAGGGTGCTGGGATCATTTAACCTTAATAAAATATTAAAGGGCTACTATAAATCAGGATTTGATGACCCTGCAAATGGGATCGCCTATGATCCTGAAAACGATCAACTGCTGGTGACAGGAAAATACTGGCCATATCTTTTCAGGATCAAACTCACTCAGGAAGGAAATGAATAATGATAGAAAATGGCTGGCACACCACACAGATACGGGTCAGATACAAGGATACCGACCGGATGGGTGTGGTTTACTATGGAAACTATCTTACTTACTTTGAAGTAGGAAGGGCCGAATATATGAGGGCCATAGGTTACCCCTATGCGGAACTGGAGGGCAAGGGCTCCGGTCTGGCGGTTATTGAGGCATGGGCGAAATATCATGCAAATGTCGGTTATGATGAACTGATTATCGTAAAGACCTCTGTCAGGGATATAGGCAGGGTCAGGCTGCAGTTTGATTATGAGATATACACTCAGGACGGCACAGTTCTTGTAACCGGTTATACGATCCACGCATGTGTGAATAATGACAGGAAACCGTCCAGGATTCCTGAAGCACTTGTTTCGGCAGTTAAAGAGCTGAAAAGCAGTCAGGTTTAAAACCCTGCAGAACCGATTTGGAGAAAAAATGAATTTTTCAGATAGACTAAAGAACAGATGGAAATGCTGTGATTCTCTCCTTTGCGTCGGACTTGATCCGGACATTAATAAGATCCCGGAGCATGTCCGCAAAATGGAAAAATCCATATTTGAATTCAACAGGATAATAATCGATTCAACCCATGACCTGGTTTGCGCCTATAAACCTCAAATAGCCTATTACTCTGCCTTCGGAGCAGAGCATGAACTTGAATTGACCATCGCGTATATCCGTAAAAATTATCCTGACATACCTGTAATCCTGGATGCAAAGCGCGGAGATATAGGCGCTACCGCAAAAATGTATGCAATAGAGGTATTTGACAGGTATGGCGCCGATGCTGTCACTGTCAACCCATATATGGGAGGAGATACGTTAAGGCCTTTTCTGGACAGGAGGGACAGGGGAGTTGTAATCCTTTGCAGGACATCCAATCCGGGGGCAGGAGATATCCAGGATATTGAATCGGGCAATGAAAGGATATACAGGATCGTGGCAAAACATGCTGCATCGGAATGGAACTATAATAAAAACGTTATGCTCGTGGTAGGAGCAACATACCCGGAAGAACTTGCGGAAATAAGGGCGCTTGCCGGCGAAATACCTTTTCTTGTTCCGGGGATAGGGGCCCAGGGCGGGGATGTGGAAAAGGCCGTGATAAGAGGTAAGACCCGCGACGGAACCGGAATGGTTATCAATTCTTCACGCGGGATCATCTATGCCGGAAGCGGAAAGGATTTTTCTGCTGCCGTACGAAAGGCCGCCATGGACCTGCGTGATGAAATAAATCTGTATAGATAGATTACGTCCATGAGAGATTTCCCCTTTGTGGATGAGCTCTAAATAATAAATTTGTAATCAAATGGAACCTTTTTATCTGGAAGTTGTCCAATCCAATGAATGCAGAAAAAATAGATAGGAGTGATAGCTCCGAAAGTGACGCCGATCTTGTATATGCCTTTAAAAAGGGGCAACACTCGGCATTTGAAAAAATCGTTTTAAAGTACCAGGACCGGGTATATAACTTATGCTATCGTTTTCTGGGTGACAGGCAGGAGGCAGAAGACTCCGCCCAGGATATTTTTATCAAAGTTTATAAGGCATTAAAAGGGTTCAGGCTTAAATCATCTTTTTATACATGGCTTTACAGGATCGCCGTAAATACCTGTAAGAACAGATTAAAATCCCTTGAATACAGACGGTCCAAAGCAAGGGTTTCCATAGATGATGACCAGGAGAATAAAGATTACGGCATCCCGGCTTTGACAAACCAGAGTAATCTGCCGGATATTAACCTTGAGCAAAGGGAAAAAATTAAAAGGATACAGGACGCAATAAATTCACTGCCTCCTGATCAGAAAATGATGGTGATTCTTCGTGATATTGAAGGTTTATCATATGAAGAGATCGCCGATATAACAAAAAACAGGCTTGGGACAGTAAAATCAAAACTTTCTAGGGCACGTTTAGGTCTCAGAAACAAACTCGAGGGAGTAGTTTAAAATGGAATGCGATAAAATAAAAGGTCTCCTTTCAGAATACCTGGACAAGGCACTCCAGAGTGATCTTAGCAGGAATGTCAAAGAGCATCTACTTTCATGCAAAGATTGCAGCAATGAATTTTTTATAATGAAATCCATTTCAGGAGAATTGGCTGATCTGGAAAGGATCAAGGCTCCTAATTATTTACTGAACAGGGTAAATCAGGCTGTTACGCAACGCTCATGGTTTGCCAGGCTGTTTGACTTTATCCCCGGCTCGGGGGGATTTAAACTCCCTATGGAATTTGTGACCCTTGCAACAACAGCGTTTCTTCTTTTTTTAATCTTTACCAATATTCATGTTGATCAACCTGAGAACGCCATGATGGCAGCGTCCGGAGCAAAGAAAAGCCTTTCAAGCGCTGAAAGCAACAGCAGCCCAAGCGCGGCGGTTCCTGTCAGCCTCGATTTTATTCCGGTAAACAGAAAACGATCAGAAGCATTAAACTCGGACGATGTCATATCAGTTGCATCGGGTCAGCGTCAGGGCGATTCTCCCGGACTGATGAATATGGGAAATGAAGACATACCCGTATTAAATCGCAACGACACGATCTCGGGCCTGAATGAAATGATCCGTGGTGCAGGTGGAGATATAATCTCAAAGGAATACCAGCCCGGAACAGGATATCTAAATGCAATTACTGTTAAAATACCATCTAATACCTACGATTCGTTTATCCGTAAGGCAGAGGAGATAGGCAGGTTTCATCCCCCTGCACCTTCATTGTCCCATGAATCGCCGGATCCTGTCCTTCTACATATAAAATTGAATCTGTCTGATGATTAGTTTATCCTGTACATTATTGCGTGATTGATATTCGGAACTGAAAAAGATAATCAACATTATTACTGTAATAGTTTATTTACCTGTTTGTCTGAAGAGACATATTCAGCAGGATATTAACCTGAAAAAGGAGTTCAAAATGGAAAATATTAGTATGCACGAACACGGGTCTCCACTGAAAAAAAGTGCGGTGAAAGGAATAATTACGATACTGCTTATATTAATGGCAGTTCTCCCTTTTGCAGTCGCTGCCAGCGCAGGGGCCGTACCGGATAGTTTCGCGCCTCTTGTAAAAAAGGCAAGCCCTTCGGTAGTTTACATCAGCACCAAAAAGATAGTTCACAGGTTCTCTCCGTTCGGACAAAATGATCCCCTGCGGGATTTCTTTGAAAAATTTTACGGAAACCGCATACCAAGGGAAATACCCCAGACTGCATTGGGAACGGGTTTTATTATTGACAAAGACGGCTATATACTGACCAACAACCATGTTGTGGATTCAGCCGACGAGATCAAGGTAACTCTCGATAATAACAGCACCTTTGAGGCAAAGATAATAGGGCGTGATCCTGAAACCGATGTTGCCCTGATAAAAATCGATGGTGCAAAAAACCTGAAACCCCTCGCACTCGGTGACTCGGACAAGATTGAGGTAGGGGACTGGGTTGTGGCAATAGGAGATCCATATGGGCTTAGCAAAACTGTAACCGCAGGTATTGTGAGTGCAAAATACAGGAATAATGTGATGGGCGGATCCTTTGACAATTTTATACAGACAGACGCATCCATCAACCCGGGGAACAGTGGCGGCCCTCTGTTAAACACAAAGGGTGAAGTCATAGGAATCAACTCCGCTATCTATTCCCAGACAGGAGGAAGCGTCGGTATAGGTTTTGCCATCCCTATAAATATGGCAAAGGACATTCTCCCCATGCTGAAAAAAGGTAAGATAGAAAGGGGATGGCTCGGTGTCATGGTCCAGAGCATTGATCCTGATCTCAAGGAAAAACTGGGCCTGAAATCCGAAAACGGGGCACTTATCTCAAATGTAGACCCGAACGGCCCTTCTGAAAAAGCGGGTTTAAAAAGAGGTGATGTGATAGTGTCATTTCAGGGCAAAGATGTAAAGGATTCGAAAAACCTGCCATACATCGTTTCATCGACTCCCGTGGGGACAAACGCGGAAGTAGTGGTTATCAGAAATGGAGAAAGAAAGACCTTTCATGTAAAACTCGGTGAAAGGCCAAGTTCAGGTGAAGAGATGGCAGAAAATCAATCGTCAAAGCTGAACCTGGGGTTGCAGGTGGAGGCCCTGACACCCGAAATAGCAAGGAGATACGGGATATCGGATACTGAAGGCTTGCTGGTAGTTAATGTAGACTACAATTCTCCTGCTGGAGAAGCGGGATTAATGCGGGGAGACATAATACTCGAGGTTGACCGCCAAAAGATGCGGACCGAGGACGATTTTGACAGAAAGCTGAAGGATTATAAACCAGGGGACAAGATCCTTCTTTTGATAAAACGCAGGAATACTACGATTTACACTACACTGAAGATATGGAAGGATCAGAAGGATCAGGAATAGTCCAATAGTTTTCTGTGGATAACAAACACCCTCTTCGCAGCTACCTCCCAGCGAAGAGGGTGTTTTTTTATCCTGACGTTGCAAAAAATTTGAGTTCAAAATGCAGCGGTTTTGGGCCAAAGCTTTTTGCAACGTTAGGGTTCATATTATTTTATGATAAGCCCAAGCTCCTTGAGCTGTTCATCATCCACCTTTGACGGGGCATTGGTAAGCAGGCATGATGCGCTGGATGTCTTTGGGAATGCTATTACTTCTCTTATTGAATCCGCACCTGACATTATGGCCGCAAGCCTGTCAAACCCTATAGCCATCCCGGCATGTGGAGGCGCCCCATACTTGAGCGCCTCTAACAAAAACCCGAACTTGCTCTCGGCCTCATCCTTTGATATGCCCAGGATTTCGAATATCTTCGCCTGCATGGAGATATCATGGATACGAACACTTCCGCCCCCTATTTCAACACCATTTAAAACCAGATCATATGCCCGTGCCCGCACCTTTTCCGGTTTCCCGTCGAGCATGGGCAGGTCTTCATACAGGGGAGAGGTGAAAGGGTGATGCATGGCCTGAAAGCGTCCTTCGTCTTCATTATATTCAATAAGAGGAAATTTTGTTATCCATAGAAAATCATACTGGTCTTTTACTATAAGGTTGAGTCTTCCCGCAATGTTAAGCCTGAGGGCACCCAGTGCCTGGTTTACGATGCCCGGTTTATCCGCCACGACAAGAATGAGATCGCCGGGGACCGCTTCAGCGGTTTTTTCTATTGCTCTCTGCTCCTGGTCCGAAAAAAACTTGGCAATGGGAGACTGCCATGAATCATCGTTTATCTTTATCCATGCAAGGCCCTTTGCGCCAAAGTCTGCAACGTAAGCCGACAGTTCATCAATTATTTTTCTTGAAAATTCACCGGCTGCACCCTTTACAGTGATTGCCTTTACGATGCCGCCGTTTTCAACCGCACCTTTGAACACCTTGAAATCACATCCGGCGGCAATGTCGCTTATGTCTTTAAGTTCCATGCCAAACCTTGTGTCGGGCCTGTCTGTGCCGAATCTATACATTGCCTCTGCATATTCCATCCGGGGAATCGGATCAATGATATCGATATCGAGGATCTCCCTGAAAAGCCGTCTCACCATCCCTTCAAAGATATCCATAACATCGTCTTCGTTTACAAATGACATCTCGAGGTCCACCTGAGTAAATTCGGGCTGTCTGTCGGCACGAAGGTCTTCATCCCTGAAACATCTGACTATCTGATAATATTTTTCAAAACCTGCCACCATCAGCAGCTGCTTGAAGAGCTGCGGCGACTGGGGGAGCGCATAAAACATACCCTCATTTACCCTGCTGGGAACAAGATAGTCCCTGGCTCCCTCCGGGGTACTCTTTGTGAGAATAGGAGTTTCAACTTCCAGAAATCCCTTTGCATTGAGATAATCCCGCACACAGGCAGCCATAAGATGTCTTCTTTTAAAATTCTGAAATATCTTTGGCCGTCTAAGTTCAAGGTAACGATATTTAAGCCTGAGTGCTTCTGATGCATCGACCGCACCGTCGATCTGGAAAGGAGGGACCTCGGTTTTATTCAGGATCTTCAATTCCTTTGCAATGAGTTCCACACCACCTGTGGGCATGCTGCTGTTTTCCTGTCCCGCAAGTCTCCGTGACACCCTTCCCTTTACCGCTATGACCCATTCATTTCTTAATACATGGGCCTTTTCATGACATTCCTTTTCTGCCTGGGGATCAAATACGATTTGAGTGATACCATCCCGGTCTCTCAGGTCGATAAATATCAGATTACCTAAATCACGCCTGCTGTTTACCCAGCCCATCAACAGGGCGTCAGTCCCTTCGTCTTCCACTCCAAGGCTTCCGCAGTCGTGAGTTCTTTTCCAGTTTTCAAGTGTATCTACCTTCATATTTCTATCCTGTGTTCTACTAACAAGTGACTGTTATAAAATTGTCCGAATAATACCAGGGATGAGATCATCAAGCGGGATTTCTTGCTGTTCCTTTGTATCCATATTTCTGAGAACAACCTTCCCTTTGCTCAGCTCATCCTCACCTGCTATAAGCACCCTCTTCGCGTTGAGCCTGTCGGCCTTCTTCATCTGTGCCTTCAGTCCCTTTGATCCGTATTCCATTTCAACATAAATCCCTTCTTTTCTCAGTCTGTCTGCCCAGAGGAAGGCCCTGTCAAGGGCCTCATTCCCGAGCGCTATGATGAAAAGATCCGGGTTGTCGGACATGGTGTTTTTTTCCTCTTCCAGCAGGGCCACGAGTCGTTCAAAGCCTATGGCGAACCCCATGCCGCTGTGGTCAGGACCATCAAGCTGGCTTATTAGGGAGTCGTATCTTCCTCCTCCTGCGACGGCATTCTGGGTTCCCAGCCTGTCGGTCTGTATCTCGAATGTCGTTCTTGAGTAATAGTCAAGCCCCCGTACAAGATTATGGTTCACCTGATATGGAATATTCAGGTCATCAAGATACTTCCTTAAGAGTGTAAAATGATCCCTGCATTCATCGCACAGGTGGTCGAGTATCACCGGTGCATCCGCTACCACCTCTTTACATGATTCAACCTTGCAGTCAAACACCCTTAATGGATTGAGGACAGACCGCCTCTGACACTCGCTGCACAGAGGTCCGGATTTGCCCGCAAGGTACTCTCTGAGTTTATTTTTAAACTCCCCCCTGCAGGAGGTGCAGCCCAGCGAATTGATATTGAGTGCGACCCCGTTAAGCCCTACCCTGTTGAAAATATGCATTGCCATATTAATCAGTTCCGCATCCGATCCTGGTCCGGGGTCACCGAAAATCTCAGCGTTTATCTGATGAAACTGCCTGAACCTGCCCTTTTGCGGCCTTTCATGCCTGAACATGGGGCCAATTGAAAACAGTTTCTGGACCGGATTTGACTGGTACAGTCTGTGCTCGATATATGCCCTGACAACCGAGGCAGTGGCCTCGGGTCTCAACGTCTGATTTCTTCCTTTACTGTCGGAAAGCGTATACATCTCCTTTGAAACGATATCGGTTTCCTGACCTATCCCTCTGCTGAACAGTTCGGTCCATTCAAGTAATGGGGTCCTTATTTCCCTGTATCCGAATACCCTGAAGACATCCCTTGCGTTTTTTTCAATCCATTGCCAGAGAGCGGTTTCTTCGGGCAATATATCCTTAAATCCTTTTATTGTCGAAATACTCATAATAGATAATTCCTGTTAAATATGCTTCAATGGACCTTTTCCTATGGCAAATACATTAAATCCTATATCAAACAGCTTTTGATGATCCAGGAGATTGCGTCCATCAAAGATAAAGGCGGGTTTTTCCATTGAATCATAAATCAGTTTGTAATCAAGGTCCCTATAAATCTCCCATTCGGTAAGAATGGCAATTGCATGACTTCCCCTGGCAGCCATGTAGGGATCATCTTCATAGCCGACATAATCCTTTATGTCAAAAAGATCCTTTCTTGCATTATCAAGGGCCTTTGGATCCGATACAACAACATTTGCCCTTTCTTCGACCAGCCCCCTGGTCACATAGATTGCCGGGGATTCGCGTGTATCGCCTGTATCCGCCTTGAAGGCAAATCCAAGCAGGGCTATTTTTTTACCTGCCACGGTATTGAACATGTTTGTCAGGATATTCTGAACGAACCTCTTTTCCTGCCATTCGTTTATCTTTACAACAGACTCCCAGTAATCGGCCACTTCATTGAGCCCGTAACTACGGCAGATATAAACAAGATTGAGTATATCCTTTTTAAAACATGAACCGCCGAAACCTACACTTGACTTAAGAAATTTATTACCGATTCTGGAATCCGTACCTATAGCGTAAGCAACCTCCTCAATATCCGCCTCTGTCCTTTCACAGAGTGCCGAAAGGGAGTTGATGGATGAAATACGCTGTGCGAGGAATGCATTTGCCGTCAGTTTTGAGAGTTCGGCGCTCCATACATTTGACTCTATTATCTTCTCACTGGGCACCCAGTTTGCGTATATTTCCACTATCTCTCTTCTTGCCCTGAGTCCTTCCCCGGTCTCTCTTGAACCGATAAGGACCCTGTCCGGTGATTCGAGGTCCCTTATGGCGGTACCTTCTGCAAGGAATTCGGGATTTGAAAGTACTTCAAAGCTGATACCCTTGCTGTTGCTGTTCAATATCCTTTCCATTGCCCTTGCTGTCCTGACAGGAAGCGTTGATTTTTCAATAACGATTTTACTGCTGTCAGAATTGGCCAGTATCTGCCTGGCGGTCTTCTCCCAGTATTGAAGATCCGCAGCCAGGCCGGCGCCCTGACCGAAGGTCTTTGTAGGTGTATTCACGGATACGAATATTACATCCGCATCCCTGATATTCATGTCTATCTCGGTTGAAAAGAAAAGATTTCTTTTTCTGGCCTCATGCACGACCTCATAAAGCCCCGGTTCATATATGGGGAGGTTATCACCCTGCCAGTCTCTGATGCGCTGTTCATTTATATCGACAACCGTCACTTTATACTGCGGGCACTTGAATGCAATCATTGCCATTGTAGGTCCGCCCACATAACCGGCTCCTATACAGAGTATGTTTTTCTCAAAATCCATGCTTGATCCTTTCAACAGTATGCTGGATGATTTTATAAAGTCACTTTAAAATATTCGATATACCATTTGACAAACCTGTCCACACCCTCTTCTATATCGACGCTGGGGGCATATCCGAAATCCTTTACAAGGTCATCAACATCGGCCCATGTTGCAGGCACGTCCCCTGCCTGCATAGGCATGTAATTTTTTTGTGCTTCCCTGCCAAGAGATTTTTCAATCGCCCTGATAAAATCCATGAGATTTACCGGGGAATTATTCCCTATGTTATATAGGCGATAGGGCGCTGGAGAACTCGACGGATCAGGATCTTTGCCGCTCCATTCCGGACTGCCTCCCGGGGGATTATCCAGAACCTTTAATACGCCGGTAACGATATCGTCGATATAGGTAAAATCTCTCTTCATTTCGCCGTTATTAAAAACATCTATGGGTCTTTTCTCAAGGATCGCCTTTGTGAAGAGGAAAAGCGCCATGTCAGGCCTTCCCCACGGCCCGTATACCGTAAAAAATCTCAATCCGGTTGTAGGCAGGCGATACAGATGGCTGTATGTGTGAGCCATCAGTTCATTGGCCTTTTTAGTGGCCGCATACAATGAAATCGGATGATCGACATTATCGTGTGTGGAAAAAGGATAATTTTCATTAAGGCCATATACCGAACTCGATGAAGCGTAGGCAAGGTGCTTGATATTATTATACCTGGCAGCACTCAAGAATATTCTGAAATCCTAAGATATTCGCATCGATATAGGCATAGGGATTGGTCAGCGAATACCTCACTCCTGCCTGAGCAGCGAGGTTTATAACCTTGTCGAATTTCTCTTCTGTAAAAAGCCTTTCCATAACCGACCTGTCTTCGAGATTCATCCTTATAAACCCGTAGCCGGGATATTTTTTGCTCCGAACGACTTTATCGGGATGGATGTCATTCCGGTCAATACCAGCGCGTTCAAGCCTGCTGTATTTTACATTCACATCATAATAATCATTTATGCAGTCCAGCCCAACTACCTCATCACCTCTTTCAAGAAGCCTTAAGACAGTGTAAGAACCGATGAAACCTGCAGTGCCAGTAACCAGTATTTTCATTTTATTTTCCTTTTAAAAATGATTAATGATTGAGATAAGCACCGAAGCTTATCAAATTAGGCAATTCATGTCTAATTATTTCCAATATTGTTGATAAGCTATAATACCGGGAAAAGGTCGACTGAATATCTCACAGCCGCTGAAATACATCCACTCATTGTTATCATCGGCGAAAATGGAGTTTTAATGAAAAAATGATTGAAAAAAATTAAATGTGAAGGTAAAAAGACTAACCGTTTTTCATTCAAAACGGGAAAAAAATAAGGAGTCAAGCAATGGAAATAATCCATGAATTTTTTAAATGCAGTGATTGTGAAGGAAAGGACTTCATAAGAATTTATAATTTCTCGCTCCGCTTTCACAGTGTTAATTTTTCAGATTCCCTCGTGTATGACCGCCTGATTGACGAAATCTACCAGTGCACCAACTGTAAAAAAAGATATACAATGGATCAAATCGCCGAAGGAATGGAAAAGATCAAGAAAAAACATAGAAATACAGGTCTTGAATAGAAATAAAAAATGGGATTCAATCATTTGAATCCCATTGGAATAATCAGTATGGTTACAGGTTTTTCAGGCTATTTTTCTCCGCCTTTCAGGTAAAACTGGAATTTGACCTTTCCGATTTCTATGATATCAAATTCCTTCAACTGTGCGCTTTCTTTAATCACCTCACCATTGACCTTTAATTTACCCCCCATTGATGCAATCACATAACCTGAGGGTCTCTTGCTGATGGTTGCCGCAGTGGCAGGCATAAACAGACCCGAAAGTCTTATCTCCGAAGTTTCAGCCTTGCCGATTTTTGTAAGTTTTTTTGCCAGCTCGATATCACCCAGATCGGACCCTTCAATAAAGCTGATCACACCCATTTTTTCAACTATTGGCGCAGCAGCTGCGATTCCGGCCTGTTTTGCCAGAAGTTCCTTTTGCTTAGCCGTATCCAGCATCATTGTCTTGTCCAGATCGATCTTCTTTTCCTGCGTCTTTACCTTTATTTCCTTACCGGCACCAACAAATATAATTCTATGTTTGCCTATTATGACATTGTCCCCATGGATAAGTTTATGGGATACCACTTTTTTATCATTAACAAAAGTTCCGTTCGTGCTCTGAAGATCCGTGAGTATGTAGTCCTGCCCTGCAGCATCTATTCTGGCATGATAACCGGAAACAGCAAGATTATCCACTGTTATGACGTTGTCCTCATTGCGACCGATCGTAATACCCTCTTTTTTTAGAGGATATTCTTTAACCATCTGATTATTAAACATCAAGATAAGTCTGGCCATGATCTTCCCCCTGGATAGTAATAGGTGTTATATTATTCTGAAAAAAAATAAAATAGCAATATCTATTTAAAAGATATTACTTTCCTGTCTGTCTCAAGTGCTCCCGCCTTAACGTCCTGGATCAGGCATGAAATCTTTTTAACAGCCCGCGCCTTGACTTTTTCAGGTCCGAAATAAAAACCGATACAACAGTGGTATTGTCGTGGGCACCCCTTTCCAGCACTGTCGTGACGAAATCTCTGCATAACCCATCAGGGTCATTTGCATCTTTTATTATCTCAAGTATCTCTTCATTGCTCACAAGATCAGTCAATCCGTCAGAACAGAGTATATAACGATCCTTGTTCGACGGTTCCAGCTCGAATATTTCAGGTTCAACATCTTCGGACGAACCCAAATTTCGTGTAAGAACATGTTTCATTGACGATCTTGCAGCCTCTTCCTCTGTCATCATGCCCATTGCTACCTGCTCTGCAACAATGGAATGATCTTTGGACAACATCTCAAGTTCACCGTCCCTCAACAGATAGATACGGCTATCACCTACATTGGCGGCAATTATCAAGGAAGGAGTTATCAGCAGCACTACAACAGTTGTTCCCATACCCTGATATTGTTTCTGCTCCAGGGCCAGTTCGTAAACAACTTTATTTGCAAGACGGATGCCGCCTAGAATATAATTTCCTTCCCTCGAAAGAGTTTCATCCCTGCCGCCATATATCATATCTTCACCGGCGTTTCTTCCACCCACTTGCGAAAGCTCTTATTGATAATATCAACGGCTATGCGGCTGGCGACCTCTCCTGCCAGATGACCGCCCATACCGTCCGCTACTACATAGAGACCGAGTGAATCATCGACTGAAAAGAAATCTTCGTTTCCATCCCTTCTCAGTCCTACATCTGTTATGCCTGAAGACTTTATACGCAAGTTCAATCCGCTCCAAAATCAATATGAATCTTATTCTGCTTCATTTTTTTTTGCTCTGAGTTGATCCATCTTCTTAATAAGAGCCCTGAGAATAGAAGCCATTTCGCCGGCTGTTCTAAATCGCTTCGCAGGACCCTTTGTCATGGCCTTGTCCAGTATCTGCTCACATATCTTCGGGACCTTTTGATTGTAGCTTTTTGGCGAAGCATGCTTGACCTGTGTGATCTGATATAGAAGACCGCTTAAATTGTCACCGTGAAAGGGAAGTTCCCCTGTAAGCAACTGGTAAAAAAGAACGCCAAGGGAGAAGATATCCGACCTTGAGTCGATCTTCTGCCCCATAATCTGTTCGGGGGACATATAATTTGGTGTTCCCAGTATCACACCTGTTTTTGTCTTAGATGACGAGATTGCCTTGGCAATACCAAAGTCCGTTACCTTTACCTGCCCGTTTTTCAGGAGCATGACATTTGCCGGTTTGATGTCCCTGTGTATGACTCCCTCCCCGTGTGCAAAATCAAGGGCTTCGGCTATCTGGGCTACGACATCGAGAACGGTTCTGATCGGAAGGAGATTCTCTTTTTTGATAAATTTTGCAAGATCCTCCCCCTCGAGATATTCCATTGCCATATAGGTAAGGTCCCGGTCATCCCCTACATCATGAATTGTCACGATGGCAGGATGAGAAAGCTTCCCTGCTATCTCGGCCTCCAAAAAGAATCGCTCCTTTATTTCCTTGATAACATCTTCATCAAACTCATCGGAAAACCGTATGGTTTTGATGGCTACAAGGCGGTTTATTTTCGGATCCTGCGCCTTATAGACAAGGCCCATGGAACCCCTTCCCAGTTGTCCGATTATCTTGTATCGCCCTACCATCGTTCGTATGTTTACGCTTGAATCACTGAGCACGCTGACCTCATTATCAGCATGAAGCCCTATTGTAGAGGAATGGTCCGACTCTTTGAGCAGGGGGATACGATCATCCAGATCCCTGAAACCACCGGTCTTGTTTATGTAAGTGTACAGCTCCAGGGCCTTCCCGTTCATTTTCTTCTTTTCATATTCGAGCCCCAGATTATAGATAAGGTCCTTTGTCTCTTTATCGAGGGGAAGGGTTCTATATTCCTCATATGCAAGGTCATACTCCCCCTGGCTCTGCAGGTTTAGCCCGAGGATGCGGCTTGTCTCATAAGATTTGATTTTAACCGCCTTTGACGGATCGTACATTACCGATAAAAACAGATATAACAGTACTGTTCCACAGATGATATTTGCAGACTTCAGCCATATGCCCATAAGGCTGAAGCATATCAGGACCAGACCGATCAGTATTATGATAAGGGCAATAAAAGATAATGTCCTGAATAAATGCCCCTTTGAAGATGTAAATGAAATCAGAAAATATATTATCAGAATGAACAGAACTGATTCCAGGTATATCATGTATGAGGGCCTTGAAATGGCATGGTTTGTAATAATATCGATAAACCGCATCGCAATTATTTCCGCATCCGATGTTCCTCCAACTGCTGAAGAATGGCTACCGTCTTTTAAGCCTACTACTACAACCTTGTTTTTCAGGTCAGGTAATTTCATGTCCTTACCCATTACCTGTTCATAATCCAAAGTCTTTATCGGATAACCTTTATCTGATTCAGGTACATACATCCTGCCATTGATAAGAGGGAGTGCTTTATCCTTAATTATTATTTTTGACGCGCTTGCCTCTACCTGAACAGGTTTCAGATTATAATAGGAAACTGCCATTCTCAATGCGAGACATGGTATCAGCCTGCCTTTATAACCCACGTAGACCTGAAAGGAACTGTCATCCGGATTTTTTTTTGCATCACTTACATAATATCCGTAACCTGCAGCATCCTTCAACAGTTCAGGATAAGGAAAAGATAATTTTTCAACAGATATGTTTTCAAGAAATGAGGGGGCGATATCCGAAGCATTGAGATAATCAACTGCATTCGGATCAATAACCTCGGCGCCCATATCCGATACGGGCAAAATAATATTATTTCTATCTTTAATAGTTACCGGAATCAGATTATCTGAAGCAATACTGCTTTCAATTTCGGATATATTCCTGAGCACCCATTCACTGAACCGGGGCAGACCGTTTTCCTGAGGATAGGCCTTTATCTCCTCCGAGAGGGTTCTAAGTTCTTTGAGCGTCGAAGACGATTTTCCCCCCTCAAACGGAACGGCGAAGACGATGAGTTTTACACCTTTTTCGGTCAGCCGTTTTGTCAGTTCAGCCAGGTTCGAATCCTCTGAAGTGTTGCCCTCAGGAGATTTACCGATCCTTTTCCGGTCAATATTGACAACAGTGACATCGTCGCTTTTGGGAACTCCGGTATTGACCAGCCCTGAACCGGCTTTGTAAAGATATGAATCTATATTTTCCAGTAAAGGCCAGTTATAAAAAGTTAATGCAATAAATATAAGCAGAGCGAAAATGCCTGCAAGATAATCCGGCTTTATTTTATTAATTATCATTTCTTAAATTCAATTAATTGTTATTATTCTGGAGTTGGCCTTTTTTAATTGTAATTAAACAAAAGATGTATCAAAATAGAAACTTAATGTCAAATCAAGTACTGATGGTATACTGCTCCATATGAAAATCCTTCTGTGAGACAATTATAATTCTTCTTTTTATCTTTTTTTCAAGACTCATTATCGATTGCTGCTCATCCTCCTTAATTACATTTGCAATCTCCGGATTTACCTGGACATATACCTTGTCATCATTTTCCGAAACCGGCAGAGGCTCTCTTTCAAGATCCCTGAATATCTCATAAGAAATTGTCTTTTTTGATTTAATGACTCCCCTTCCTTCACAGTACTGGCATGGCTCGGTTAAAAAACGTCCGAGATTTTCCCTTGTCCGCTTTCGGGTCATTTCAATCAGTCCCAGTTCAGACATGGGCAGAACATTGGTCTTGGCCTTGTCTCTGCTCAAGGCCTCGGTAAGTGCGGCAAAAACGCGCTGGCGGTTTTCCGTTTTTTCCATATCAATAAAATCAATGACGATCAAACCGCCTATATTACGCAACCGCAGTTGATAGGCCAGCTCTTTAACCGCTTCGAGATTGGTTTTCAGTATGGTTTCTTCCAGGTTCCTTTTACCTACATAACTCCCGGTATTGACATCAATGGATGTCAACGCCTCTGTCATTTCTATTACTATGTATCCGCCTGATTTAAGCCATATTATGTTATCAAGGGCCCTGGATATTTCCATTTCGATGCCATAAAAGTCGAAAATCGGATCATCGCCATTATAAAGCTCAATGGAATATCTCAGTGCAGGAGCGAAATTGTCGACAAACTCCAGGATTTTTCCATACTCATTCTCATCATCGATTATCAATCTGTCTACTTCTCTGGTAAACAGGTCTCTCACCGCCCTCAGGGAAACGGACAGGTCCATATACAGGAGTCCCGGTTTGGATGAACCTGACATGCGGTTTTTTATGTCCTTCCATAACTTCAACATAAAATCCATTTCGGATTTTAATTTGTCGCTGTCAGCGCCTTCACTCACTGTACGGACTATAAAACCGTATTCATCCGACCTGATATCCCTGATGACATTTTTTAGTCGCTCCCTTTCATCAACATCTTCGATCCTTCTGGAGATCCCGATATGGTTAACAGTAGGCAGCAGCACGAGGTGTCTTCCCGGAAGTGATATGTATGATGTAAGCCTTGCGCCCTTGGTTCCAAGGGGCTCCTTTGCAACCTGCACCATAATATCCTGACCTTCACGAAGCAGATCTTCAATATTGACAGACCTTTCCGGTTCCTTTTTATTTTCCTGAATATCATCATCGGTTTCAGCATCTGATCCGTTCTGAAACCTTTTAAGCATAATACTGTCAAGATCAAGCATATCCCTGTGGACATCGGACACATATAAAAAGGCAGTCCTCTCCTGGCCGATATCAACAAAGGCAGCCTGCATGCCTGGCAGAACCCTCACAACCCGGCCTCGGTAGATGTTACCCATCAGTTCCTGACCGGTCTTTCTTTCAATATACAGTTCGGCTACAACTCCGTTTTCGACCAGTGCGACCCTGGTTTCATGGGGTCTTGTATTAATTATCAGTTCATTAGCCATTTATGCACCTGTCTATTTTATCCTGAAAGAGTATCCTTTTTTTAAAATATCTTACGTGAATTTTCTTCAGCCTGTTATTTGTCTGACTTTCAGGACCCTGATCTTTTCCATATTATCAGGATCTATGCTGAAAATCGCCGCTATTATCTGAACCGGTTTAAGCTCCGGACCCTCTGAGTGCAATATCTCAAGTTCGACATTATTATCCGAACCGAACCGGATGCCCTTTACCATCTTTCTTGCGTCTACTTCTTTTTCACCTTTTTTTGTCCTTTTAACAACACCAAAATAATTCAAATTAATAAAACTGTCCATATCCTGCCTGTTTATTTCCAGACCGGTCATATCAATATGGTAGTGGCTTTCCCTGATAACGACATTTTTTCCTTTACCGGTAATATCCTTAACGTCCGATATCTCAATTCCATCAGGCAACTCTGCATTAAGCTTTTCTTTCAGTGCCCCGGAAGAGACATGGTTGTATAATTCAACATCCGCTGTTTCGCAGACACTTTCCGTACCAACAGGCATGGCGCAGGAAAATGACAACTTTGGCATCGGATGGTACCCCTCCGAAAAAACCATATCAAGCCCGGTCCTCCTGAGCGCCCTTATAAGCAGCCTTATCAGCTCCAGGTGACTGATATACCTTGCAGGACCCAACTTTGAAAAAAACAGCCTGAATTTCTTTTTCGACATGGAGGGGGCAGGCATCTCTGCATTATCATCGGTTTTTTCATTGATTGAGTCCTCCCTGTTGATTACAGGCTTTATATCTGTAAAATCACACACACCGCATTTAAGGCATTTTTTCCTGCAGTCAGGCGTCGTTATTGCATCAAAGGCCTTTTGCAACTCCTTTTTAAAGTACTCTGCATCAACACCCGATGAAATATGCGCCCAGGGCATATCCTCGTCCGGGGACCTTTTCCTGTGAAGATATATATGAGGATCAATACCGCATTCTTTAAAGCTTTCTTTCCAGAGATCCATATTATAATATTCGCCCCAGGCATCGAATCTGGCCCCGGTCTTCCATGCCATGATCAGAGGCCTGGTAAGATTTCGGTCCCCCCTCGAAAATATCCCTTCAAGCCAGCTTAATTCAGGCTGATTCCACCTTACGTTTACATGGGTTCCTCTCAATCCGTCCCTTATAAAATTAATACGCCGCCAGCTCTCTTCATATTCTATCTGAGGTTCCCACATAAAAGGGGTGTGTGCCTTGGGAACGAACGTCGAAACGCTTATATTCAGGACATCCTTTTTGCCTTTGCCCCTGCCGCATGAGGCGACCTCTTTTGCCAGGTCGATAATTCCTTTTAGATCATCCTCATTTTCTCCGGGTAAACCGATCATGAAATATAATTTTATCAGTTTCCAACCGGCCTTATATACATTGGCGGACGCCCTGATAATCTCATCATTGGTAAGGGTCTTGTTTATTATCCTCCTGAGCCTGTCTGTCCCGGCTTCAGGTGCCATGGTAAAGCCGGTTTTCCTTACCCTCTTTATCTGTTCCATCCAGAGCGGGTCAATACTGTCGATTCGGAGCGAGGGAAGACTGACTGCAACCTTTTTGTCGGCCTGCCGGTCCATAAGTTTCTTTAACAACGGAGCAATACCGCTGTAATCACCCGAACTGAGCGACAGGAGAGACAGTTCATCGAATCCTGTCGATTTCAGGGCACTGTCGGATGCATCTACTATATCTTCAGGACTTCTTTCCCTGACAGGCCGGTAAATCATGCCTGCCTGGCAAAAACGGCATCCCCGCGTACAGCCCCTTGAGATCTCAATGGCAAGACGGTCATGTACAAGCTGTGTATAGGGAACCACCTGCTTTACAGGAAACGGAGATTCAGTCATGTCCCCTATCAGGGCCTTTTCAACAGTCTTATAATCCGGAAGCATCGCCTCGATAGAGACAAATTTATTATCATCGTAATGGGGTCTGAAAAATGACGGGATATAAAATCCCTTTACCTTTGATAATAAATTGAGCACATCGTTCTTGTTCTTTTTACTTTTTTTTGCATCACTGATTATTTTACACAGATCAACAACTGCCTTTTCACCATCCCCTATCAGGATTGCATCGAATATATCCGCTATGGGCTCAGGATTGAAACAGGCCGGACCTCCGGCCACAACAAGTGGAAATGATTCATCCCTTTCAGCTGATAAAAAGGGAATACCCGCGAGATCAAGCATTGTAAGGATATTGGTGAAGCACAATTCATGCTGAACACTGAACCCCAGTATTTCAAAATCCTTCAGACGCTTACCGGATTCAAGAGAACTTAATACAAGCCCCCTTTTCCTTATCTCGTCCTCCATATCAGGCCACGGACAAAATACCCTTTCAGCCGCGATCCACGAAAAACCGTTTAATATATGATATAGTATCTTCAGGCCCTGGTGAGACATCCCCACCTCGTATACATCCGGAAATGCAAGGGCAATTGAGACATCAACGTCATCTACATTCTTTTTAACTGCATTAATCTCATGCCCCATATACCTGCTGGGCTTTGATACCTTAAGTATAAGATCACTGTTTATAAAATCCATTTCGATACAATCCTTGCACAGACGCCCGGCCGGGCGTCTCAACATAATTTACAGCCCCCTTTTAAGAAGCACGCTTATTTCAGCACCCCCATCTGGGTGGTTTCTCCCGTTTATATTTCCTTTAAGTCCTTCAACGATCTGTTTGACAATGGCCAGACCCAGCCCGGATCCCTCTTCCTTGGTGGTGAAAAATGGAGAAAACATCTGATCAAGGGCCTTTTCAGTAAAGCCTTCACCCGAATCTCTGACCATAATCTCAACCATATTTGATTCTTTTTTCATTGAGTCACCGATTACTGCCGATCTTGTGGCAATATGGAGGACACCGCCTTCCGGCATAGCCTCCGCCGCATTGATCAGGATA
Source organism: uncultured delta proteobacterium (assembly GCA_963815145.1). GTDB lineage: Bacteria > Desulfobacterota > DSM-4660 > Desulfatiglandales > HGW-15 > JAAZBV01. The sequence goes on along the minus strand of CAWFFS010000008.1, from coordinate 126,482 downwards.
TTCCAGATTACCTGTCTCACCTGTTCAGGGTCGGATTCAATTGTATCCATGCTGTCAAGATCTATATTCAACTCAATATTTTTATTCCATATACTGCTGTTTTTTAAAAGATCAAGCGATTCGGTTATCAACTGGTTCGGGTTGAATTTCCTGATCTCAAATGTCTTTGGCCTGGCGTATTTTAAAAAGTCGTTGATCAAACCATTCAGCCTGTCAGTTTCTCTTAAAATAATATCCATCAATCTCCTGCCTACCTCGTCGGTATCCATGCCCTCCCTGAGCATCTGAATCGAACCGCTTATCGAGGCCATCGGATTTCGGATCTCATGGGCAATACCTGCCGCCAGTTCGCCCACAAGGGCAAGTCCTTCAACCTTCTTCATCTCCCTTTCTATTTCCTTCATCTCGGTAATATCCTGGAAGAGCAGGATATTGCCTTTCTTATCAATATCGGGAATTATCAAAGGAGACATTGAAAACCGCAATGAGAGCGCCCCGCTGTTTTCATTCCGGTATTCTATATCACGAAAACTAATAGATTTTACGGGAATTACCATCCCGTCTCCCGGCTGATCGGAGATATACCCATCTATTGAGGGAAGGATATCAGGTATTATTTTACCGATAACATCAACAGCAGGAAAACCGAATATTTTTTCGGCTGCGGGGTTGAAGAGTATTATTTTTTTCTGCTCGTCAATGGCGATCAGCCCGGATGTTATACTGCTTATGATCCATTTGTTCAACGCCTCAAGTTTGGAAATATCATCTTCCCTTTCCTTTAGCGCCTCCCTGCTTTTTCGTGCCTGTTCAGAAGGAATACTGCTTAAAAAGGCTACTATGTAAAAGGCAGCAATATTCACAACTATTATATAAAATAAATTTGATGTGCGGTATTCAAAGGAAAATTCCCAGTTGCTTCCAAGGGGCTGGATGACATTATAAAAATGAAGATCCAGGAGCAGGCCGTACAATATGCTGCAACTGCTTGCGACTATCATCCCCCCTTTGCGGTACAGGATTAAACTGGCATTGATTATGGTCAGTATATAGAGGAATGAGAAGATGCTGCTTATTCCGCCGGTCGAATATATAATTGCAGTTATAAAAAAGGAATCCGCTAGCAGTTGAAGGTATGCCTGCCTGACAAAATTCTTAGATGTAGTAAAAAGAATGATGTATACGAAGGTGAGAAAATATACAGTGGCAATCAGGAAATAATGTGTTGTCTGGATGTCCCCAAAATAGGTCTTTGTCTGTCTTACCTGAAGAAAGACAAACGCACCCAGTAAGGCGGATATAAAGAGAAGCCTCAAAAGCATGAGCTTTTGAAGTTTCCCGGCCAGTTCAGATTGACTGTTTTTCAGGCCAATATCGACCATAGAAAAAGACTAACTGCCCACGGCTCCTGCCATGGAGAAGATAGGCAGGTACATTGCTATAACAAGCCCGCCGATCGCACCGCCAAGAAAAAGCATAAGCAATGGTTCAAGCATAGCGGTAAGGGCATCGACTGCTGCATCGACCTCTTTATCATAAAAGTCGGCTATTTTTTCCAGCATGGTATCAAGGGCTCCGGTTGCCTCACCTACAGATATCATCTGTATTACCATACCGGGAAAGACATCATTCTCGGACAGGGGCTCTGCTATGGTTTGACCTTCTGCAATGCTGCCCCTTACATCATAAATTATCTCTTCAATAACAACATTTCCTGCCGTTTTTGCGACTATTTCAAGCGAGTCCAGGATCGGAACGCCACTCGACAGCATCGTCCCAAGTGTCCTGGTAAACCGGGCCACCGCCGTTTTTTTGAGCAGATTGCCAAAAACCGGCAGCTTCAGCGCAATAGCGTCTGTAGTTTTCCTGCCGCCCTTGGTGCTCCTGTACTGTTTGAAAACAAATCCCATGATAAAGATTGCAGGAATAATATATATTATATTGTTCTTCATGAAATCGCTCATGTCAACAACCATCTGTGTGGGAGCAGGCAGAGCGGAACCGAAGCTCGAGAACATGTCCTGGAATACAGGGATAACAAAGATCAGGATTACGGCGATGACAATAACGGCTATTGCAACAACTACAATTGGATAGGTAAGAGCGCCTTTTATTTTTGATTTCAGTTCTTCTGCCTTTTCAATGAATGTGGCAAGACGCTGCAGAATGAGTATCGAGTATACCGCCAATCTCACCGGCAGCAATAAGGTTGACAAAAAGCTCATTGAATATCTTGGGATGTTTTTTCATGGCCTCTGCAAGCGTGGACCCGCCCTCGACATCCTTTGTAATCTGTTTAAGTATTGATCTGAAGGTAGGATTTTCCGCCTGCTCGGCTAAAATATTCAGGCCCTGAACCAATGGGAGACCGGCATCAATCATGGTGGAAAACTGCCGTGTAAATATAACTATATCCTTATTGGTGACCTTCGGCTGCATGAAAGCAATATTTGCAAAAAGGTCCTTTGGTTTTGGTTTAAGTTTTAAGATCTTAAGATTTCGCTTCCTCAATTGAGATCGTGCAATCTGCTCTGAGGCTGCCTCAAGTTCACCTTTAATTTTTCTTCCTTTTTTTGTTTCGGCTACCCATAAATACATTTGGGCCATAAAAAATCTCCTGTTAGTATTCATCAAAAAAAGAAATAATATGAAACTGCCTTAATAAAAGTTGTTCAGGTTAATATAAAATTACCTGATATTAATTAATTACATATATTATGTCAAGCATTCTCAAGGTCTTACATACTCATATATTCCATTGCTACTATGTATATTCGGCATGTTGAAGTTTAGTCTTGACAAATAAAGGCTAAAAAGTTTTATATTTATCAAATTTTTAATTTTATAAACCAAGTTAATGGAGGTTCTATTGTGAGTGAAATAACTGCACCCATGGGAGGCAAAGTATTAGAGATAAAGGTTAAGCCTGGTGATTCAGTCAGCGAAGATGACGAGGTATTGATCCTTGAGGCGATGAAAATGGAATTGCCGGTCGTTGCTCCAGCCGCAGGAACCGTAAAGGAAGTAAAATGCAGCAATGGAGATACCGTTGAGGCGGATGCCGTTCTGATTACACTGGAATAATAGAATAATCCGGATCAACAATTTATCTTTTTTAAAGAAGAGTGTTATCCATGTTTGGGATAACACTCTTCTTATTACATGTCACAAAAACACGGACCTATCTGGTTGCCGCCTTTATTGAGCGACTGATAATAATACCGGATACTTTCATCCCGACATACAATATCAGCAATACAGTAAAAACACCGACAAATCTCAGTATAAGAGTACTGATTATCCATGTCCAGCTGTCGCCGAATATTTCAACTGTTGTTTCCTGCCCATTATCTTTTGAAATGGTAATAGAATGCCAGGGCTGGTTGCTGTCGTCTTCAATATAGGTGGAATCTTTCCAGTCACGATATTTTACGTCCTGGTAGTCCTTCAGTTCTTTCCGATAATAGGCCAGGACTTCATCATGGGACAGCCCTGTCTTGAATACAAGCTTGCCTTTTTCCTTTGATACAACCTGGGAATCAGGAAGAACAGGTACATTTAAAAAGTCATCAGCATATATAAAGCCCGGAACAAGAATTATCAGGATTGCGGCTATTAAATATTTTTTCATTTTCTTAACCTTTTTAATCAGTTGTTATGAATAGTATTAATTAAACATGGCTATAAACATACCCGCGGCTGCAGCAGATCCTATTACTCCGGCAAGATTCGGGCTCATTGCATGCATTAATAAATGATTTTTCTTGTCATATTTCAGTCCTTCCAGCTCGGACACTCGGGCTGACATCGGAACAGCTGAAACCCCTGCCGATCCTATAAGGGGATTAATCTTTTCCTTCAGGAACAGGTTCATGATCTTTACTGTAACAATCCCTCCGACAGTGCATACTCCAAAATCCACCAGGCCAAGTGCGAAAATAAATATGGGTTTCCAGCTCAGAAATGTATCGGCAGCCATGGTAGCACCTACGGAGACGCCCAGGAATATAGTCATTATATTCATCAGGGAATTCTGAGCCGTATCAGTAAGCCTTGACACCACTCCGCTTTCTTTCATCAGGTTTCCGAACATGAACATGCCCATCAGAGGAACAACCGACGGGACAAGCAGTGCTATAATAATTGATGTAACAATAGGGAAAAGTATCTTTTCCTGCCTTGTAACAGCCCTCATCTGTTTCATCTTTATCAGTCTTTCCTTTTCGCTTGTCAAAAGCTTCATTATCGCAGGCTGAATCAGGGGGACCATGGCCATATAGGAATATGCTGCGAGGGCATTGGCCCCCAGTAATTGAGGGGCAAGGTGCTGGGTCAGATAAATGGTTGTAGGCCCGTCAGCGCCGCCGATAATGCCTACTGATGCAGCTTCCTTCAGGGTGAATCCCGCAAGCACCGTGCCGGTAAATGTGATGAATACCCCAAGCTGTGCCCCGGCCCCTATAAGAAGGGTCTTGGGATTGGCAATGAGGGGACCGAAATCGGTCATTGCCCCCAATCCTAGAAAGATAATACACGGGATAATTTCCCACTCAAGTCCGTAATGATAGAAAAACTGCAATAGCTGCACATGACCGTCAGAATATCCCATTAAGGGAACAAGGGGGAAATTTACTATAAATATCCCGAAACCTATCGGTAAAAGAAGAAGAGGCTCAAACTTCTTCACTATGGCAAGATACATGAAAAACGAACCAATCAGCCACATGATAATAAGATTAAAATGAAAATTAAACACTCCGGTTGTCTGAAGCGTTCCTCTCAGCATATCCAGAATTTCATTGGCACTCATAGAATTACTCCCAAAGATATATAATAAATTATATTAACCTATCATGATGATTTTGTGTTTTTTTTACGATTTTAAAGAAATTTAACGATAAATCAAAATAAATAAAGAATCAATAAATCTTTTGTTTTTTACGTTCCGGACCAATATTTTACCGGATAGTTTTTATCAGGTAACTGGCAATTTCCGGATGAGGCTTTCATCTGAAAACCTCAGTTTTTGGGTCAAAGCCGGATAAACGGTCTTGACAGATAGCCATATTCCTATTAAATGCTTCAACTATATTATCTGCGATGTTCTATTTATCCGGATAATTTTTTCACATTTAAAAACAGTTAAATGCCTGAAAAATCGATTACATATTATCATCAAAACAGGAGATAACACCAATGTCGAACCAGACCTTTTCTCAGAACCAGGAAATTCACCTAAAATGCGTTAACACCATCAGGACGCTGGCGATGGACGCAATCCAGAAAGCCAATTCAGGACACCCCGGCGCACCAATGGGGCTTGCCGGTGCCGCATACGTTCTGTTTTATAATGAATTGAAACATAACCCCAAAAACCCTGCATGGTTCAACAGAGACAGGTTTGTATTATCAGGAGGGCACGCGTCAATGCTCCTTTACAGCCTCCTGCACCTTACAGGTTACGATCTGACACTTGAAGACCTTCAAAACTTTCGGCAATGGGGCAGCAAAACACCGGGACATCCTGAATTCGGACATACTCCCGGCGTTGAAACAACCACTGGCCCTCTCGGACAGGGTTTTACAAATGCCGTCGGCATGGCCCTTGCCGAAAGACATATGGCATCGGTCTATAACCGTCCCGGCAATGAAATTGTTGATCACTTTACCTATATGATGTGCGGAGACGGCGATATGATGGAAGGCATAACATCCGAGGCGGCTTCTTTCGCCGGACACATGGGGCTAGGGAGGCTGATCTGCATTTATGATGACAACGGTATTACTATTGAAGGCAAGACAGACATTGCCTTTACCGAAAATGTGGCCATGAGATTTGAAGCATATAACTGGCATGTCCAGAGGGTTTCCGACGGTAATGATCTTCAGGCCATATCCGATGCCCTGAAAAACGCACGGGAAGAAAAGGAAAGGCCGTCGATTATTCTTTTAAAAACACATATAGCCTATGGAAGCCCGAACAAACAGGACACCTCCGATGCCCATGGCTCACCCCTTGGCGCAGAGGAAATAAAGCTTACCAAGAAAAACCTCGGCTGCGAAGATATGGATGATTTCTGCATTATAGATGAGGTTGCTGCCCATTTCGATAAATGCATAAAAAAAGGAAAGGACGCGGAATCCGCATGGGAAGACCTGTTCAACTCCTACAAACGGGAAAACCCTGAACTGGCACAGGCGTTTCAAGATGCGATAGGCAATAAAATCGATGGCGACTGGGAAAATGCCCTGCCCGATTTCTCTGGTTCAGCGGGTGCGGTTGCCACAAGATCGGCTTCAGGGAAGGTACTCAACGCTATTGCGGATAAATTACAAAATATCATAGGCGGTTCGGCTGACCTGGCCCCATCCAATAATACGATTATAAATTCTTCACATGACTGTCAAAAAGGTGCCTATGACGGCCGCAACATCAGGTTCGGAGTCAGAGAACATGCCATGGGAGGGATTCTTTCAGGAATCGCGCTTCATAAGGGCCTGATCCCATACGGGGGGACGTTCCTGGTTTTTGCCGATTACATGCGACCCTCCATAAGGCTTGCCGCGCTGATGAAACAGCCGGTTAAATACGTTTTTACCCATGACAGCATTGCGGTTGGTGAGGACGGCCCCACCCATCAGCCGGTAGAGCACCTCGCTGGATTGAGATCTATTCCGGGGCTTGTTGTTATCAGGCCATGTGACGCCACGGAAACCGCGGAGGCATGGAAAAAGGCAATAAAGACAACAGACAGACCTGTGGCACTGATATTGAGCAGGCAGAAGCTTCCGGTCCTTGACAGAAGCGTATATGCCGGGGCAGAGGGACTTTCAAAGGGTGCATATGTACTGGCCGATACAGATGGAATTCCTGATATAATTTTAATCGCCACCGGATCTGAGGTGCATATTTCCATTTCTGCGAAAGAATTACTTCTTGAAAAGGGAATCAGGGCAAGGGTGGTAAGCATGCCGAGTATGGAACTCTTTAATGAGGCACCACAGGAGTACAGGGATGCAGTAATTCCTCCCGGGGTCAAAAACCGCATAACAGTTGAGGCCGGAATTTCAATGGGCTGGGAAAAGTATGCAGGCGAAAAGGGAATGATAATAGGAATAGACAGGTTCGGAAGTTCTGCTCCGGGCGGAACAGTTATGAAAGAATACGGATTTACTGCCGAAAATATTGTTGAAAAGGCTATGGAATTGATGGGAAAATAAACGCAGCTGAATCCCTTAAATTTACGTTTCATTAAGGGCTCCGTCGATCTTAACAATGGAGGATTATCTTTTATTTAAACCCGGCAATCACGCTCGTGAGTCGCCGGGTTTCAAGGAATTTTAAAAATCTGTCTGGTTGACTACTGAAAGGGATTTGGCTGGCCGGACATCTGAATCCGGTGGGAAGTGATGATTTTGTTTGCGATTAATTTATTTTTTGCAGCATTTTCACCTGATTAAAGAGCCCAAATGAAACAGCTCAACAGATTTCTTGATATAAAAGACGGTGAAGGAAAACCAGCCGCCATTCTATTTGCATACTTTTTCTTCTTCGGTGCCACACTCACGGCGGGCAAGACCGCCAGAGACACCTATTTTCTAAACAGATTTGACATCACATACCTTCCACTTATGTTCCTTGCTGCGGCTGTTGCTGTTTCCATCATAGCAGTCATCAATTATCTTGCATCCAAACGGATAAACCTTGTCCATTATCTTTACCGTACCATTTTTTTAAGCGGTATTTTTTTTGCTGTCAGCCTGATCCTCATGCAGGCTAACCTTAACGGCCTGATGATACCATTCCTTTATGTATGGATCGATGTAATCACCATTGTCATTAATTTTCAATTCGTTATCTATGCGGGTATGGTATTTAATTCGCGTCAGGCCAAGCGTTTATTCGGAATGATCCTTTGCGGAAGCCCGATAGCAAGAATTGTAGTCGGGTCGGGAATCCGCCCGTTTGTGGATCAATTCGGGTCGAACTATCTGCTGATCTTAACAGCCGGGTTCATCCTCTGCTGTGTGCTGACTGCCCGGATTGCAAGATCCTATATTCATGAAGAACCACAGATCCGGCAGGTTAAACAGAAAACAACGAAAAACACCGGTTCTATGGACAGCTACTTGAAGACGCTTGCCCTTGCTATCGGAGCTGCCGCTGTTGCCACGGTGATCATCGAGTACCAGTTTTTAATCTTTTCCAACCATGCTTTTCCGTCGGAAGCGGAGCTTGCAGGCTTTTTTGGCTCATTCTATTCGGCAACCGGTTTTGTTTCCCTTTTTATACAGTTTTTGCTGACAAGATGGATCCTCGTCAGATTTGGCATTTTGTCAGCCATACGCATTTTACCTGTAGGATTAAGCATCGGGGCTTTGGCAGTTCTATTCAGCCCTTCACTTCTGAGTGCATCCATTGGAAGGGCTTCAGAGCAGATAACAAAATTTTCCCTGAATAAGACCTCCTTCGACCTGCTCTGGGTTCCTGTTTCACCAGATCAGAAACAAAGGGAAAAACTCTTCATCGATGATGCGGTCAGGACAGGTATGCAGGGCCTGACAGGTATCCTTATTTTTTCATTCATCAGGGTCTGGCCATTGCCATATCGTGTTCTCATGCAGTTTTTAAGCATTGTGGTCCTTATGTCCACAGGAGTATGGCTGATGACTACCTCCCGTTTAAAAAATGGATACCTCTCGGCATTGATGTCTGCCATCGAAAAACGCCATCTTGATTTTGAACAGATGCGGCTTGATACAACGGATAGTGATATCGTCAAAACTATAGGAGATGCCCTTAACAGCAACGAAGAGGCAAAACAGATTTTTGCGTTGGGATTGATCTCGAATCTTTATCTTTCTCCCTGGTCTGAGATACTAAGAATACTCTTCAGGGAAGGAACTCTTTCTGTAAAGGCAAAAATCCTCGCAATGGCAGGAGATCATCCGGATATTCTGTCAGACGCCGAGATTAGAATCGCAATTGAGGAGCAGGGATTTCTTGCCAGGGACGCCCTGATTATTGCCGGGAAACGTAACATGAAGGGACTGCTTCCTGCCATCGGGCATATTCTTGAAAATACGCGGGATGAAAATGCAGAGATTCGAGCTGCAGCCGCTGCCGCGGTCCTGATGATGAACAGGGGTCCCTGCGATTTGGCAAAATCAACACTTGAAGGATTTCTGCACAGTGACAGCAAAAGTCTCACAGCCGTTGCACTGAGAATGCTGCACAATATCCCGGACTTTCTTACCGATGCCCGGCTTCGTGAGTTCTGTGCAAGTGACTCCGTCATTGTCTGTAATTCAGCGCTGGACATCACTCATCATAGAAATCATGTAAGTATGATACCCTGTATCATTAAGTGCCTGAAGCATCCCCAGACACGATCTGCCGCACGAAATGCACTGGATAGACATCCGCCCGGTGATGTCGTCGATATCTTAAGTAAAACACTTATGCAGGATGAAACAGATACTGAACTCAAGATTGAAATCGTACGAACCCTGAAAGACTATCCTGTTGCCCGGACAATTTCTGTACTGGTCCTAACGTTAAAACATCCATCATTCCATATCCAATCGGAAAGCATTGATGCCCTCCTTAAAATTGCCAGACAAAAACCCCTGTCCCCCGAGATATTACAGCAGTTGAACATCGAAAACCGGATCATCGCAAGGCATATCTATGCCAGGTACCAGACAATGAGATTGATACCAAGAGGACCCGAAGGTGCGCTTATTTATGATCTGTTTTCATATGAAATAGAACAGTACATTCCAATGCTCATTAAACTGCTTGTATTACCTGTGCCCGGGATTTCAGTTGAAACGTATATTAAAAATGAAAAATACGAATACGGGAATCAGGTGGACAACCTCTTGGAAATATTTGACAGTTTCCTTCCAAGGAGGGAAAGCGGGTACATTATCCCATTGCTCCAGGATATTTCCGTCGAAAACATATGCAGCACAGGACAACGTTTTTTCACAGGGCTCAATAGTGATCTGGACATCGATCTGATTCGACTGATACAGTCACCAAACGAATATCATCGCATCGTGGGCCTGGATTATGCGATCAGTCAATGCCGCAGGAATGTACTGGAACAAGTTGAATGGGAACCTTTCACGAATCAGCTAATCCACTACGAAATAATAGCAAAGCACGTGGAAAAAAATAAAGAGATACTGGTAGGGCTGCCCAATTTCCCCGGACAGCACTTCCAGGACCGGACAAAGGAGTCTCATATGTTATCCATACTGGAAAAGACAATAATTTTAAGAGATACAAATCTCTTTGAGGGTGTCCCTGGTGAAGAAATCTACTACGTCGCACAGGTTATGGAAGAGGAGCGGATTGGAAAGGGCGTTCTTCTATTCAGAAAAGGAGACAAGGGGGATTATCTTTACATCATTGTAACCGGAAAAATCCTCATTCACATCGATGAAACAGAGCTTAACCGTCACGGTAAAGGAGAGTACTTTGGAGAAATGGCGCTTCTGGATGACAGGCCCAGATCTTCAAGTGCGACGGCCATAGAGGAAACCCTTCTCTTAAAGATCAATCAGGATAATTTTCTTGATATCATGATGGATCACAAGGAAGTGCGAAGGAGCATAATGAGAATGTTAAATGAGCGTTTTCGAAGTCTTACTGATAAATATGCCCTGGCCTTCTCCAGATAAAAGGTCCGGGAATTTTTTTAAATCTTTTATCTTTTTACTTTGATTTTACCACCAGAACAGCCGCATCGTCCAGGGCTCTTATAACTTTAACACTGATGTCCCCCATAACAAACTCTTCGGCCTTGGACATTTTTTTTCTTCCTATTATAACCATGGTGGAATTACGTTTCCGCGCCTGATCTATTATGCCGTCTGCTATTGTCGCATAGGGTTCATCTACAAGTTCAATATTGATCCTTTCAGAGATAAAGCCGCTTTCAACAAGCTTTTCCTTTGCCTTTTCCAGTAGATTCATCAATTTGGCGGGCTGGTCGGCAGCAAATTTTTTACCCATTAACTCTTCACTTGACGTAGGTTCCCTGAAAAAATGGAGTAAAAAGATATCCCAGTCTTCAGGGCACCGGGACATTTTTGTCATGAAATCAATCAATGCCCGTGAGCTTACAGAATTATTTAACGCAACAAGTATTGAATTATTTCTTTTTTCCAAGCTGGCCTCCCGCTATGCGACTGTAAAGGAATAAAGACAACGATACAAATCCTCTATGATTTCATCGGCATTTTCATAAAACACCTCCGCCCCCCTGGAAAAATGGGTTAGCATATTATTTAAGGGAACAGGGATATATTTATACAGTTTTCTGAGATTCATCAAACGACGTTTATTGAATATTGAAAAATCGCTGTCATTAACATTATTTATAAGGTCACCGTATTTATTGGTGTCAGTTCTTATCACATCCAGGTTATGAAATCCTCTACCAACGGCATTGAGCAGAATATTACCCATCCCGAAAATATCAAGGCTGAAGGGATTCTCCGGACTGCTGTAATCATAGTCAAAATCAATCCACACATAGTTTCCGGTTGATTCCTCAACTATGATGTGGTCATTTCTGATATCTCCATGCTTGTATCCGTTGACATGGAGAAAGCGTATTGCCTCGAATGCCTTTACAACATACCTTAATATATATGGAAGCACCCCGTAAAAGTATTCCTCGTGATCAATCTCCATTGAACCGATATACAGGAAAAAATTAATGCCCTTGATCGGATCGATCACCCTCAGATTGTTCCCTTTGGAATCGCGGTGGACAGTACCATGCATAAAACCCGGGTGATCCTTTACAAGATTTAATATATTACCCTCCTTGTCAGGATTTCTGAAGCACGTGATAGGCACACCGCCCATTTTTGTCTCAAAGGTTTCAAAAAACGAGAATTTAATGATCTTCTTTTCATCGGTGTCTAGGTCAACAGCCCTCTTCACCCAGAATTTAGGGTCCTCGACCCCGAACCTTCTTTCACGCTCATGTCCGGTGATCCTGTACCTCTTGCCATCTACACTGAGGATATCCCCATAATCAATGGAGAAAAAATTTGATGTATCTGTTACTATCCTTTCTTTCATATTCTTATTTCATTGCCTTGAGCATTCTCGACGGAAGGCTTTCAACCGCGGTTTGCACCTTTTCAAGGAAGTTCTTCAGCCCATTATACTCAATCACAAGGCCCAGGTGCTCGGCGAGTATTTTTAAGGCATCGATATCATCTTCATTAAACTCATGCGTTTCCCTGTGATATATCCTGATAAGTCCGATCGATTCTCCATGAAACAGGATGGGTATGGAAAGCATCGATACCAGACCTTCCTTTTCAGCTGCATCAGGATATTGGACACGGGGATCTTTTACTATGTCATCTACAAACACCGGTTCTCCTTTGACAAAGGCACAGTACTTGTTATCCACAAACAGGGGGCCTTTTCCGAGGTACTCATCGCTGATCCCGTAACTGCTTACAACAAAGAGCTGGTTTTCACTGTCGTCAAACAGCATTATGCAGCAGCCTCTTGCACCAAAGGTTTTTGCAGTACCTTCGGCAAGATGATGGATGAGCAGGTTTAAATCGCCATATGTAGACATTGCATGACTGATCGCCTTGAATTCTTTCAAGTAGAATTTTCTTACAGGGACTTCACTCATTCTGCCATCTCCTTTTATCAACGGATCTATCCGACACGAATTATTCATGTTGCACAATCCGGAATACTGTCTTTATCTTTATTGGTGGCGATTATAACATATAACACTGTGAGACACATATAAAATTATTGACCTTATTATCCAAATGATTTACAAAAATCGGCAGAAGAAAATGGTAGGCTGGATAAAATTTTCCTGTTCTTCCGGGTATATTTATAACAACCATTGCCGCAGCTGCAATCGCCTCTGAAAAGGAGAGAGCGGTGGAAACAGTCCCGGAGAATAATCCACGCATACCAGCTAATTGTCTTTAAATTATTCCATTTAAAAAGCATGGCTGAACACCTCATTGGCACATCAGGCTTTTATTATGATGACTGGAAAGGCAATTTCTATCCGGTCAACCTGAAAAAGGAAGACTACCTCAGGTACTATTCCGACCATTTTAATATCCTGGAACTTAACTTCACATATTACAGGCTGCCCGAAGAGAGGCAGATAAAAAAAATGCTTGAAAAGACAGGCAATTCGCTTTGCTTTGCAGTCAAGGCATTCAGGGGCATAACCCATGACATTGGAGAAGGGTCAATAAAAACAGTTCTGCCCCGATTTATTGAAGGAATAATGCCCCTCTACAGGGAAGAACGCGTTGGCACCATTCTGCTCCAGTTTCCGCAGAGTTTCAGGTATAATACCAAAAACAGGATCTACCTGAATGAACTGCTGAAGGCCGTTAAACCTTTTCCTGCATGTGTCGAATTCAGGAATGCCGACTGGCTCAGGGAATCTGTGTACTCCGGCCTGAAAGAGCTTACAACCGGCTTTGTATGTGTGGATGAACCTGAACTTGCAGGGCTCATCCCCCCATTGTCAGTTGTAACATCGGATACAGGATATGTAAGGTTCCATGGCCGCAATAAAAAAAACTGGTACAACACGGATTCAACCTCAAGATATGACTATTTATACAGTGAGGAAGAGCTGAGAGACTGGCTGCCCCGTATCAGGGAGATTTCTCAACAGAGCAAAAGGCTTTTTATATTTTTTAATAACCACGCCAAATCCCAGGCAGTAACAAATGCCGGGATGCTTATTAATCTTCTTAAATAAATGTGAGGTCATATGAAAGAGTATAAGATGTGGATAGACGGGAAATGGGTAGAGGCCGAATCAGGAAAAACCTTCTCCTCCTTTAATCCTGCGACGGAAGAAGCGATCGGCACACTCCCTCTGGGTGACGGGCGGGATGTTGACAGGGCGGTCGCCGCTGCCCGGAATGCGTTTCCGGTCTGGTCAGGTAAATCAGTACATGAACGCTCGGCAGTCCTGAACAGGATCGCGACCTCAATCAGGAACCATATGGATGAGCTTATCGATATCCATGTAGCTGATCACGGCTCACCGGGATATGTCGCCGGCCTGTTTGCCACGATCCGTGCCCGAGCATTTCCAGTATGCCGCCGAGATGAGCAAGTCCATCATGGGCGCAGAGGGAATCCGCCCCGCGCCCCCGGAAGGTTTATTTTATGTTTCAAGGGAGCCGCTCGGTGTATGCGCAGGGATTATCCCGTGGAATATCCCCTATATGATTACTGCCAAGATCGCGGCTGCCCTGGCAACAGGGAATACATGTGTTATCAAACCGCCCACCCTGGTCTCCCTGCCCGCATTGAAAATAGCGGAAATTCTTGCCAGGACAAAAGACCTGCCGCACGGAGCGGTAAACATAATCACCGGCTCCGGAAGCCCTGCAGGAGAGGCCCTGGCAGGACATCCGGGTATTGATATGGTGGCCTTTACGGGCGGTTACGAAACCGGAAAGGCTATCATGACCGCAGCAGGAAAAACAGTCAAACCGGTCTTCCTGGAACTGGGTGGTAAAAACCCGTTTATTGTACTTGAAGACGCAGACCTGGATCAGGCCGTGCCCCGGGCAGCAGGTTCCATTACCTTCAACACCGGCCAGGTATGCGGCTCTACCGGGCGGTTCTATGTCCACAAAAACCTTTATGATGAATTTGTCGAAAAGTTCCTTGCAGAGATTAAAAAGGTGACTGTCGGAGACCCGACAGACCCTAAAACCCAGGTGGGACCAGTGGTAAGTGCGGAGCACCGCGAACGTGTGGAAAACTACATCCGGATCGGGAAGGAAGAAGGCGCAAAACTGGTCCTGGGAGAAAACAGGATCCTTAAACCGCCGCTCGATAAAGGGTACTTTGTTTTACCCGCTGTATTCACCCATGTAAGCCAGCAGTCAAGACTGGGAAGAGAAGAGATCTTCGGGCCGGTCGCCTGTATCATGGAGCCTTTCACCAGTGAGGAAGAAGTGATCAGGCTTGCAAATGACACGCCCTTTGGACTTACAGCAACAGTATGGACAAGGAACACGGCCAGGGGGATACGTGTGGCAAACCAGATAGATGCAGGTAATGTCCGTGTTAATGGCGGATCAGTCGCCTTTGGCAGCGACCTCCCATGGGGCGGTTTCAAGGCCAGCGGCTTCGGGAAGGAAGGATCACGTTACGGGCTTGAGGCATTTACCCGGTTAAAGCTGATATGTGTGGATACGTCCGTTTGACCATCTCTACCGCCTGATCAGCCAGCAGTTATGTATCTTCGGATTTCTCTCAAAATCAGGAGAAATGGTGGAGGGGTTGATATCTTCCAGCTTAAGATGCCCCAGCCTGTTGGTATCCATCCTGAACTGGCGGTAGTTGTTGGAGAATATCAGAATACCGTCCCTGGCAAGCAGGTTTACAACCGCCAGGATCAGGTCCGGATGGTCCTTTTGAATATCAAGGCTTGATCCGGTTTTTTTTGTGTTCGAGAATGTCGGAGGGTCCAGGAAAATAAGATCATAGCGGGATTTATCTTTTTTTATCCAGTCCATACAGTCTGAAGAATGGAAAACATGAATGTTCTGCTTAAACCCGTTCAACTCCATATTTTTCTTTGCCCACCTGGTGTAGGTATTGGATTTATCCACTGAGGTGGTGGACACGGCTCCGCCCCTGGCCGCGTAGACTGTAGCGGTTCCCGTATAGGAGAACAGGTTGAGAAATCGTTTTCCATCTGCCATACTTTCTATCATGGACCGTGTCAGCCTGTGATCAAGAAACAGGCCCGTATCAATATAGCTCTCCAGATCTATTTCAAAGGTAAGTCCCGACTCCTTCACCAGCCTTGGCCTGATGGCAAGACCGTGCTTTTCGTACTGTGCAGGTCCTTTCTGTTTCTGGCGCTGTTTTACAAAAACATTTTCATGAGGTATATCAAACAGATCAGGGAGTATATATACAATATCATTAAGACGCTTCATTGCCGCTTCATGTGATACCGTCCGCGGCGCCCTGTATTCCTGTACATGAACCCATTTATCGTATACATCCACTGCAACCGCGTATTCGGGTAGATCCCTGTCATAAACCCTGAAACAATCAATGTTATTCTGAACACGCCATGATTTAAGTCTCCGGAGATTCTTTTTAACGCGGTTTACGAACATCCCGATCTCTTCGGAAGGCTGATATTCCGGACCGTGCACATCAACAGGACTGCGACACTTTGACAATGAATCTGAAATATCGCCACTCAGGTCATACTGGATCAGTTCACAGGGTATGCTGCCATTGAAAAACCTGTCAGTCCGCATTTGTTTGACACCAATGTTTTTTGCCAGTCCAGAGTTGCCTGTAAACACTGCCGCATGCCAGCCTTTAAAATCTGACCGCATTTTTAAGCCAAGCTGGTTGTAAAGCTGCCTCAACTCATCAGACTGCCCCAGACGTTCGCCATATGGGGGATTAACCACCATCAGGCCATGAATATCCATGGTTTTAGGATGTGGAACCAGTTCGGACAATGCACGCTTTTCAAAATGAATCAATCCGTGAAGGCCCGCCCTTTCCATATTTGCGATGGAGTCCTTTATGGCTCCTCCATCCCGGTCATACCCGATAATAGGGGGCATATCCGGCCTTTGCTGCAGCTCCATATCCTCTGCCTCGTCCACCAGCACCTGCCACACATCCGGCTGATGCCCGCGCCATTTAAGAAACCCGAAATGTTCCCGCAAGAGTCCCGGCGCCATGCCTCCGGCGATCATAGCCGCCTCTATGGGCAGTGTCCCTGATCCGCACATAGGATCAGTAAATCCGCCGCCTTTTTTACAGATCCCGGGCCATCCGGATCTGATAAGGATAGCCGCTGCGAGGTTTTCCTTGAGCGGTGCAGGACCTTGATCACTTCGGTATCCGCGTCTGTGCAGGCTTGAGCCGGACAGGTCAAGACTGACCGTTACATTTTTCCTGTTCATATGCACATTGATGCGGATATCCGGCAGAAATGTATCAATGGAAGGCCTGGCCGCATATTTTTCCCTGAACTGATCCACAACTGCATCTTTGACCTTCAGGGCACCGAAGTGGGTGTGTTTGATAACAGACTGATCAGCATGAAAGTCAACAGCCAGGGTATTCTCCGGGGACATATGTTCAGACCAGTCGATGTTCCGGATGCCTTCATACAGGTCATCCGCCGAATCAGCCTTAAATGAATCAAGCGCCAGAAACACCCTGTTCGCAGTCCTGAGCCAGAGGCAGACCCTGTATCCCAATTGAAGCGGACCTGAAAACGAGGCACCTGCAGTAGTTTGCCTGACCCCGGGAGCCCCGATGTCCTTCAGTTCCCTGACAAGTATGGGCTCAACCCCTTTCGGGGCAGTGGCGAAAAAAGAATATATCGATTCCATAATTTAATACCGGTGTTTAATAATTTTAAAAAAAATCCCTTTACTGGTGGCAGAGGATATGGGGGATAGGTTTTTGTGTCAATAAAATTTCAGCAGGAACATTTATAAGGTTTTTGTTTTCCACATGGAGTCAAATTGACCCCTTATTTTTTCTATTACAAAGAGATACTTGATTTTTTAAGCAATTAACTTCAGAATCAAAGACTTGATAATAAATATTCTCAATTTTCTATGTCGCTGCTTTTAATATAATGTGGCTTTAAGGAAGTGTTATCGTGCTGATTCTGATCTCCAGTCCAAAACGTTTTTGTATACTGCTTTTATTGCTGGCATTGCTGCTGCCGGCAGAGGTTTTCTCTCAACAGGTAGTGATTGTGAATGCTGACATCCTGAACGTACGTAAAAAGCCCTGGGGTGAGAAAATAGGTCATGTCTATCAGGGGCAGCAGTTCCTGGTCAGGGAACGCGAGGGAACATGGGGCCGGATCACTTACAGGACCGGGCAAAAAGGATGGATCTCCCTTGATTATACCAGGCAATATGTCGCCCCTATCCCGGTTGTTTCGCAGGATCAATATTGCAGTGAATTGAACAGGGAATTCGATCACCTTGGCTGGAAGGATATCCGCTGCAACCCGGGGGACTGGAAATCGGGCGGCGCTTCAGTGCAGGGCCGCCCCCTCTTGTATAATGAGTTCAAGGGCTCAGGCAATTCTGTTACTCTTCTGATCTGCAGTGTCCATTCGGATGAAAACACATGCTATCAATGCTTCAGGCTCAACAACCTGCTGCGGAAAAATCCGCGTCTGCTCACTAACCGGTTGATCATCGTTCCGCTTCTTAATCCGGACGGTTTCCTTAAGGAGCACAAGACACGTACAAACGCTAATGGTGTGGATTTGAACAGGAACCTGCCTTCCAGCGACTGGCAGCAACTCGCTGTTAATGCCTGGATTCAGCGTTATAGCAGCGACCCCCGCCGAAACCCCGGTCCGACCCCCAACAGCGAACCTGAAAACCACTTTTTGCTTAATCTTATCGAGCAATTTCAGCCGGACAAGATCATTTCCATCCATTCTCCGCTTGACTTTCTCGACCTGGACTTTCTGGAACAGCCCTCTGATGATAAGAACCTGCTGCAGGTTTCAAAAAAGGCCGTTGCCCTGGCCACTGACATCTCAAAAAACAGCAACTTCCGCTTCCGCAGTTATAACACCTTTCCGGGCTCGCTCGGGCGTTACGGCAGCGAATGGTGCATCCCCATATTTACCTTTGAACTGCCGGATGTTAATCCTTCACTTTCCTCCACTTTCTTTGTCCGCCTCAGAGACAGTCTGGTCCATTCTTTTAATGTCATTCTTGATGATCATAAGAACGCCGCATCCAACAACTGACCAGATTATCACGAATAAAAAGGAAATAAACCAGACAAATATACATTTCCGGCCAGGATCATCGGAATGCCAAATGTCTATCATCTTAAAAAGCTCGTCATATCCACCATAGGCATCAGCATGGATGTAGCCTTTATAGACTCCCAAAAAATTCAGAAGTCTCTTTTTACTCCTGTCCGGTGAAAAATCATATACGCATAAAGGCGGACCTGATCCTCCTCGAACATATACCCACAGCCGGGCTTTTTTGACTTTGCCGTTCCCCTTAACCTGAAGAGGTATAGAGGTTTTCCTGTTTCTGGGCATACCTTCTTTTCTTCGGGGATATCCAGAACTATCTCTACCCGCTCCAGATGATCGGGTATAGGAATGCGGCCCGGATGATTACGCTTGACGGTGCGGGTTGTTTTACCTTTTAAAACAACCTTCTGCTCAGGGATGATCTCAGGCTGAGTCTGTGGCACAGGCTGATCAAGCACGTCCTTAAAAAAATTGTCAAACACCATCTGTCTCTTTTACCAATAGCCTGTTAAATGTTTTCGTTGGTTGATAAATATTTTTCTAAAGCATCTGTAATAATTGAATTCAGATTGGTTCCTTTTGATTTGGCAAGTAGGATAGCTTTTCGATGTAAATCGGGACCAGTTCGAACATTGTCACGCCATTTTATCACTGCATCTTGTCAGGGCGTAGCTTTACGCGAAGACCGAAGCTTTAAGCGAAGACTGAAGCCTTTGCGACGACGGCAGCCTGCATTTGTCACTGACCTCCGATCTCTGATCTCTGGCCTCTATCTTTTCCCCAAACAGCCTTTAGCCTAAAATGCTTCAGTCCGCTTTTTCGCCACCAGCACATACCTGTTCGTAACACCAAGGCTTTTCTTTTTCTGCATAGCTGCCACCATGCCGGCATGGAACCTTTCCGATGACATGGGGGCCTGTATCATATAGATCATCTTCCACCCTCCTTTTTTAAGGGCACCCAGGTAATCATCTATCAGAATGGAGTTTTCACCTGTCTCCTCCCTTGCAGGTTTACCCTGAAAGTCCCTCCAGTCGGCATTTATAAGCGCTATCATGGTTTCCCTTTTGCTGTTTTCACTGGCGAGGCTTAAAAATCTTTCAAAGAACCGGAGATAGTCCTTTTTTGTCAGGCCCGCTATGCTGTCTTTGTGATATGCATCCGCCTTCTTGCTGAAATATGGCGGATCAAACAGTATAAGATCGGGTTTTGTTTTTCTGTCCAATGGCCACTTCATATTATCAGGGTCCCAGTACCACTTTTCTATCTCGGGCCGTTTATCCGGATCGGCGTCCATGTCAAAGCTTATACAGCGGCGGTTCATTACGAGGCATGTGTCAGGAACAACCCCTCCGCCTGCCATGGGATCCAGTACCAGCTCATCCTGTTCAGTAAAATAATAAAGAATATGCGCTACCATCTGTGCCGGAATACGACCGGGCCAGTCGTCGCCAAAGCGTTTATCCACATCATTGTAAAACCAGTAATCCCATGTCCTCAGTCCCCACCCCAGGAACCTGAATCTCTCCAAGTCGTTTTTATGTTCAAGTGCAATTGACCAGGCAGCAGCCAGCGGGCAGTTGTTTTCCATTGCTGCCCGGTTTACCGTTTTGCCCGCCCTGATTGCCATTTTTACTGAACGGGATGTCTCCCCCTTTTGAACGTATTTCATTACCGTTTTACGGTTTATATTGAGCAGGCAGGCAATCCTTTCATTGGAAAACCCAAGCCTGTTCATCCTGAATACAGCTATATCCTTTTCAATTACATCCGGATCGGTATCTTCGGGTGGTTCAAGCTGCATCTTTCTTACTGCCTTTTCAGTAATGCTTTTTATCTCATTTGCGCTCAACTCGCCTATTTCCGTCCCGGAGTTATCTTCTCCTTTTCCGGCAACCCTTTTAAATTCATCGGAAGATGCCCGCTTGAGCCCCTCCAGGGCCTTTACCTGCGAACGGTTGAGATTGTGGTCTATTGCGACGATCCGGACCTCTTCTGAGGTGTCCATCAAAATTTGAAGGTCATTTTCATAAAATGAACGCCATTTCAATGGCTTAGGTAGATTATTGAAAATTTTTTCTAACTGTTCCATAAATTTATGGAACAGCTTGTTTGAATTATCCGACACCTTTGAGCCCCGTTCCCTGCTGCTCCTTATCGAATCCAGCTTTGCCAGCAGATTCTTTACACGCAGCAGAGCCGATGTTCCCATGTTGTCATAAACATCGTCACCGCACAGCTCGGAATCAACCAGATCAACAATGGTCTCGATTGTTTCTATTACAGACAGGTTTTCCCTCTGCAGGTTTTCCGCAGCGCACATGCGCCTTACCTCAAGGTCATTTGCCTCTACTATCAGGGAGTTGATGCGTTTAATATCAGTATATTCCCTGATCGCCCGGACCCTTCTTTCTCCGCAGACAAGCTGATACCTGCCGTTCAAGGGTCTTAGCACCACTGGCTCGATAAGGCCGTCCTGCATGATACTCAGTGCAAGCTCCTTCAGTTTATCGGCACTCATATACTTCCTGTGCTGAAAAGGGGAAGGATCTATTTTTTCAATATCGATTAATTTCAGGCTCATTTTTCATTAAATTATAAAAGGCAGGTTTTTTCGTTTTTTTATTTTCCTTATACAACATGTGTGCCAGAACCGGATATGAGATATCAGGACCGGGACCTAATCGAATGTGATACTGGCAACTTCTTGTTTTTACAGATATTATCATATGGAATTTAATAACATGGATTCAGGAACATGAATGATTATTAAAACCGGCAGCCTGGTAAAAATACATGATCTGCACATTTTTGTGTGCATCGTGCACATAAATATGTGCATGGATTTATTTTTTTTTATCTGCAGAAACAGGAGGCACCCTGAGACAATGTTGTTGAATTAAGGCACAATACAACTCCTCTCCCTTGATGGGAGAGGTTGGGAGAGGGTGACAAAATAGAAGCTTCATACCTTATTGTTGTTTTCTCCCCCTCCCTTAATCCCTCCCACCAGGGGAGGGAGATTTTTTACAAGCGTATTCCTTAAGTCAACAGCATTGGCACCCTGAGGGTCCCCATTTATATCATTTAAAAAAATAAATTGTATTGACACATTAATACAATTGTATTACATTCCTAATACAATTTTACAGCTATTTTATTAAGGGAAGCATTTATATGCGGATACACATCTCAACAAAAGACGGCGTTCCTATTTATCAGCAGATCGTCACTCAGATTAAGCACATGGTTGCATCAGGCCGCCTGAGACGCAATGAAGAGGTCCCTCCTATTCGCGTGCTTGCAGAACAACTGCTTATAAACCCGAATACAGTTGCCCGCGCATATAAGGAGCTGGAGACAGCCGGGGTTCTTGTCTCAAGGCGTGGATCAGGTACACGTATAGCGGAAACAGGGTCACCGCTCGGGCATGAAGAACGTTTAAGGGTATTAAATGAACGTATAGAGGGATTACTTGTTGAGGCCAATCAACTGGATTTTTCTCTGGAAGATATAATCGAACTTATTCGCCAGAAAATTAAACTTTTTGGAATTTCCGAAAGGGGGAACAAATAAAATGACTGATTCTGATTTCGGATTAAATAAACTGCCAGTTGAAGTAAAAGGATTATCAAGAAAATTCAGAAAAAAAGAGGCTCTTAAAAATGTCGATCTTCCAGTTTCCAGAGGAAGGGTCCTTGGACTGGTTGGTGAAAACGGTGCAGGTAAAACTACACTCATTAAACACATGATGGGCCAGTTAAAGGCACAGGAGGGTATGGTACGGATATTCGGTATTGACCCGGTAAAAGATACTGAAGGCGCGCTAAGCAGGATAGGTTATCTTTCTGAAGAGAGGGATCTGCCCCGATGGATACGTATGGATGAATTGATGAACTATACCAGTGCATTTTATCCTGACTGGGATGCTTCGTACGCCGAAGAATTGAGGCAGATGTTCAACCTTGATGCTTCAGCAAAAGTAAAGGAGATGTCACAGGGACAAAAAGCCAGGGCAGCCCTGTTGTGCGCCCTTGCATATCGCCCTCCCCTTTTACTTCTGGACGAACCTTCCTCCGGACTGGACCCTGTGGTCAGGCGTGACATCCTGGCAGCCATCATTCGAACGGTGGCGGATGAAGGCAGGACAGTACTTTTTTCATCCCACCTGCTCGAAGAGGTAGAGCGTGTGGCTGATGATGTTGCTATGATCCATAATGGACAAATCGTCATGCATGATTCGCTGGAAAACATCAGGAAAAGCCATCATTTTGCAACTTTACGATTTTCTGAACCGGTTCAAAAGCCTCCGCAATTCCCAGGAACACTTTCTATTGAAGGGAAAGGAGATGAATGGACAGTGCTCTGCAATGGTAATTTCACAAAGATGTGTGAAGAAGCCAAAGCCAGGGGTTGTGAAATATTTGAGGAAGCACCGCCCTCTCTTGAAGATATCTTTGTGGCCCGCGTTGGAGTGGACAGGTCATCACTCAGGGAGGTTTAATCATGTATTCTAAAATTAAAATGCTTTTATGGGAACGATGGTACAGGACACGTTTTGGATTGGCAATATTATTTATCCTTCTTATTTTCGTACTCCTGGCTGTCATGTTTAAAAATCAGCCTGTTGAAGCTGCACTTGCTCAGTCAGCATCAAAGATTTACTTTATAATTACTTTGTTGTTAATACTCCTACTTAATCAAATTGAAGGGATGAATGTCGATCTTTCATTCCCAAAACGGCTTTTTAATTATCCTGTCAGCACATGGGCTCTTGTATCAACATACATGTTATACGGGATAATCATAATATCCATGCCCTTTTTCATTGTTTTCCTGTTTCAAAAACTGATCTATGATTCTACCAGCATTGGATGGTCCACGCTGCTGCAAATTGAAACAGCCTATATTGTACTGCAGGCTTTATGCTGGACAGGCGGGCCGGCAAGGTATTTGTATGTTGCTTTCTCCATTGCGGCTATATACATGGTATATAAAATAGCGGGCAGCTTCGACCTGGTTATCAGTACAGATATTCTGTGCACTCTTGTAATTCTATTTTCTTTAATAACCTCCTACTGGAGTGTTTCGGAATACCGTAAAGGTAACTGGCTGAATATCCGGCAATGGACTGCAATTTTTTCCGGTTTATTCAGGAGACGGGCATTAAAACATTTTTCATCACCTCTTCAGGCCCAGATCTGGTTCGAGCTCAGACAAACAGGTCACCTGTTTCCTGTAGCTGCCCTGAGCTTTGTTTTAGTCATCCTTGCACTGGACATCAATGGAGCGATTCTTGCCTATAAATATGATAATCAGTTAGTACCTTTATCAGGATCAATTTCCAATATTTTTATGTTCGTAATAGCTGCGGCATTTATAGGTGGTTTACTGAGCATTGGAGTATATTACCGTGATTATGCATCAGGGGTATCCGGGTTCTGGCTTCGCCGCCCCATAGCAACCCGGACCTTTGCTGCAGCAAGGCTGCAGGCAGCGGTAATAAGCATTGTACGTGTATTGATCATGCTCACTGTAATAGTGTTACTGGCTACAGCTTATGACTGGGCTATAGGGAAAAAGGATTTAAGGATCTCAACACCGATAAAATGGGTAATATTTGAGGACTCTCATTTTAAGATAATAGCCATGACTGTTTTTGGAATGTTGGAATACTTTCTGTTTTACTGGGTATCATTACGAACGACTGCTCTATTCTTTGTACTGGGATATCTGTTTGCTTTTACTTATATAGCCTTTGGTGGAGATGCACGGTTTTTATTGATTATTGACCTTTTTACCATTGCTTTTCCGGTATTTGTAATGGCCGGATTTTATGAAGCTATGCGGCGTAAAGTGATTACAAAAACAACCCTCATAATAGTGGCATGTGTGTTTCCCCTGATTTTTTTAACACTGATTCCTTGCCCGTGGCTCTACTCATTTGACAGCGCATTTACGGGTATTCCTGATTTAAATATTATAACAGTATCCCGCTTGCTCAGCCTGAGTACACTGCCACTGATCACACTGTTTTCTACACCGCTTATAATGGATAGATTACGACACCGTTAAGTATTAAAGTCAATTATTGATACAAAGATTTTTTAAGGTATAATGGTGCCAAATAAAATCAGGTCATTACAAAATGATTAAAATACAAATCAAGCCGAACAAAGCCAAAGAGAGATCATTTTTATTCAGGTTTCTATTTTGTTTTTTATGGGTCTCTGCTGTCCTGACAACAATCTATTCTTTTTCAGCTGCAATGGGGGGCGGAAAACTTTTCACATTTAAACACTACATCATATTTGAATTATGCTGTATCCCTGTTTCCATTATTTATGGCTGTATAGTAGAAAAACTCGGCTCCGGTCTTGGCATGCTGATGCTGGGATGGTCAAACAGAAAAATACTGCCACAGGAACAATATTCAGCTGATCTTACCAGGGCCAGGCTCACAAGGTCGCGGAAACAATTCAGGGAAGCCCTTATTATAATAAACGAAGTACTTGAAAAAGCCCCTGATTTTCCGGAAGCACTGTTACTCAAGGCACAGATAGTATGGGAAGGTTATGGAAACAGGGAACTCGCCAGGATGAATCTTGATAAGATACTGGAACTGGTTCACGACGATGATCCCATACGTAAATGGGCTGTAAACTATTATCATGATATTGGAAAGAAAAAGGAGTGATGTATGTCAGCTAAAACAGAAGTTACAAGATCAGGTATTACATTCGGGTCCGCACTGGCTATTGCGATATCATGGTCAGTAAACAAATCTATTTTATGGGCGATTATCCACGGGGTGTTTTCATGGCTGTACGTGATATATTATTTCATCAAATATAATCCCGGATGATGATCTAAAAATATCCCGGCTTCTTTGAAAGCTGTCCTGCTGCCTCCTTTAATGCCATGCTGATGATTTTCTCCTTTTCAGGCGAAAAGCGCTGGCTTGGTACAGGGGTCCCGAGTGACCCTGCGACCTGCTTCATACCTTTGCATCCTTGACAGGGGAAAAATCGTGTTTACCATAAAAATTATTCGGCTCAGGGTTGGTCTCCGGACCCAACGACCGGTTCCGACAGGCCCGAGTGGCGGGCACCTCTCTTACTACTCCCCCTCCCCGAACCACTTGATTCTGAACCGCTTAGAATGGACTTTACTATCAGTCCTTTAACAAACCACTATTAATCGGGAGAGAGCATCATGAATTCAAACCTCCGTACAACCGAGAAACTGCGCCGCTTGCGTAACGAATTCTTCGGCCCACTAGTGTTGATTGCGTTCGCGTTCTTGCTGGGAGCGTCCACTGCCCATGCAGGATTTTTCAATAACTTACTCAATAAAGCGGAAAATCAGGCGGTCCAGACGATCAAGCATGATTTGGGGAACCAGGTGGCTTCGAAACCCTCACCGGCCAATCCCCAACCTGCTTCAACTCCATCCATCCCGGCTAATCAGTCTGCATCGACACCCGCACCGTCAAGTCCGAAACCCGCGGCTACTCAAAACAGTCCGGCCAGCCAGCCGTCGGCCGCCAACCGGGTTGTGACGCAGTCTGGCGCGGTCAGCCCGGCCTCCGCTTCCGGCAGTCCGGCCCCGGTAGCCGTCGCGCAGAAGGTGGTCGGTCCTTTTTTACAATCAGGCTTTGACGCCAACAACACCAACATGAGGATCTATACGGTGAGCCTCCATGATTCGCACCTTGCGACGGCGCACATGGAGGGCAGCCGGTATGTCGTGACCGTGGACGGCGTAGATGGACCGCGTGTCAACGGCATCGTGCCGATCTACGCGTCGTTTGAACCCGACCAAAGGCTGTACGAAGCAGTGGCGATGAGCGACGATGGCAACCACTACGCTTACCTGGCCCGCTACCGCGGGAAGCTTGTGGTCTTCGAGGACGGCAGGAAGATCCTGCAGTTTCCCCTAAACGGCGCCATCATGACCCCTTGCTATCTGACCTTCAGCCCGCACGGAGGGGAACACCTGCTGCTTGCCGCCCAAGAAGTCAGTTCGAGTGACGAGAAGTTGTGGGTGGACGGCAAGCCTACCCCCGCCAATATCGCAGAACCGGGGGGTAATAGTCCCATCGTAACGTTCAGCGCTGACGGGCAACATTACCTTTATTTGGGAACCCTCGAAAACGGCAGTTCCAAGTATGTTCTGGTCGTGGACGGCAAGAAAGTGGGCTACAGCGTCGCAGGGATTGTTCCAGGCTCGCCCCGGTTCACGGGCGATAGCCAGCACGTCCTCTGCGTCGTGCAGCGATCGGTCGGCCAAAAAACCGTTGAGAGCGTGCTGCTGGACGGGAAACCGGTCGTTACCGGGGATCAGATCGATAGTATCGTCACAGCCCCCCGCGGCAGCAGCTTTGCCGCCGTCGTACAGGTCCATAACAACACTCAGTGCGCGGTTTATCTCAACGGGATCGAAGTTCCCTTTACTCGCTTCGCCGGTAATAACAATTCAGTCCCACTCTTCAGCCCCGACGGCAAACGCCTGGCGGTCGCCTGCAACTTCGGCACGGGCAATGCGTACGTGGTCCTGGACGGAAAACAGGGCGATACCTACGACCATATCCACGACAATCTCAAGGTCTTCTACCAGACCGGGGAACATCTCGCCATGAAGTTCTCCGCCGATTCGCAGAGTTTTGCCTATCTGGCTGACGCCGGATCAAAAACCTTCGCAGTGGTCGACGGCCACGAATACGATCCGGGGTTCAGTCGCGGCAGCGCATTTGGACTCATTTTTTCGCCCGAAGGACACCACGTAGTCGCCTTCGGAGAAGTGGCTGGTGGATCTGGATCCAATGGACTTGCCGTCTTCGTCGACGGCAGGCGTGTCGGTGGGATCAGTTACAGTACTTTTGTCTTCAGCCCCCACGGTTTGCATTGGGCAGACTTCAGCTCTGATGGCCTCGACGTGGACGGCCAGAACCTCTCGTTTACTTCCACTGATAACGGAAACAACACCTTTCGCTTCAGCCCCGATGGAAAGGAATTGGCGGTTTGGGCCACGGACCCAAACCCGCCCCAAAAAATGGCGCTGTTCCTGTACAACCTCTCAACCAGGCGTACAGTGAGCCTCACTCCGGGTGACGTCTCCAATGCGGCTGGTATACCGGGCATTAACAACCTCACTTTCAGCCCCGACAGCAAGCATCTGTATTACGCATGCCCGGAAACTCCGGTCGCCGGCGCCAATTTCCTAAAGGCAGTCATCTACGTGGATGGCAAGAAGACAGCCGTACAGTTCGACTATTCCGCCTTTCCACCCCCAAATTCTGTGACGGCGGCCCAAAAGGCCGCCTGCTGGTACGTCGGTGCGGACGACAAGCTCCATGCCCTCTGCGCCGTCAACAACAAGGTGAAGCGCATCACCATCACGCCGCCGCACGGCGGCCTGATGTAGCGGGCTGTCCCGAAAATAGCTCGACAATCGGAAAAATTCAAAGAGGTGTGTAATAAACTCTACCCCGCCGCAAGCGGCGGGGTTATAAAACCCTAAAACAACGTTAACCGATAACTAATTGACTGTTCCTTATGCTTTCATAGTGGAAAAATACGGTTCAACCTTTGGAGATCTATTAACAGGCTGGTTTGAGAGAGAGGTTCCTACCAGGTAACAGCTATTTCATGGTCGGTAAACAAATCCATTTTATGGGCAATTATTCACGGGCTGTAGGTGACATATTATTTTTTCAAGTATAATACCATGATGGTCTAAAAATATCCCAACTCTCTTGAAAGCTGTCCTGCTGCCTCCTTTAACGCCCTGCTGATGATTTTCTCCTTTTCAGGGGAAAAGCGCTGACTTGGCACGGGAGTTCCAAGTGAACCTACCACCTGCTTCATATTATTAAAAACCGGAACCGCTACTGCGGTAATGCCCACATAATTCTCTTCCCTTGAAAAAGCGATATTATTTTTACGGACCATTTCCAGTTCCTTTTTAAGGGTGCCCCTGTCAGTAATAGTATTCTTTGTAATAGGCAGCAGCTCAACGGACGATAGGTATTTTTCGATTTCTACCTGGCTGTAAAATGCCAGGATGGCCTTGCCATGGGCTGAGGCATAAACAGGATTCTGGTCTCCTATCTTAAGATCCCACTTAAGAGGTTCATTGGTTTCTTCACGCCATACGATGGTAACCTTTTCACCTGTAATAATAGCAAAACCGCATGACTCGTTGGTGACTGCGATGACATCCCTTATAAATGGCTTACAGGCCTTGATAATATCAAAATCAGCAACATAGCGCCCTGCAAGCACCAGGATCTTATATCCGATCCTGTACCTCTTGTCATATTCTCCCATTGTCAGGAAATCGTTGGAAACAAGATCCGCCAGTATTGGCGACAGACTGCCCTTAGGGATTTTCAATGCGGTAGAAATATCCTGGTGTTTTAATCCATCCTTGGTTTGTCCGACAAGTTCAAGGATCTGCATCACGCGTGTAGCCGACTTGACCATATAAACCCCGAAAGAATATGTGCAAATTGAGAATTTCCTGATTTTTATAATTGTTCAAAGCTCTTATGTCAAATCTCATTTTCATGCTTGACATGTTCGCATACATGAACTATGTTTACATATACAAACATAAAGGAATTGTAAACCTATGAATTGACAAAAATCAGCCTGAAAAGAGTTAAACATATACTCACGATCCAACAGGCTATTCATAGAGGATTTAATTAAGGATAACAGCATGACCAGAGATATGGAATTAAAATCATTATACAGGTGGATAGTAGTTTTTATAGCTTTTTATGGAATGTGTCTTCACGCCGGATGTCTAATATATGCTTCCGGACTATTTATAAAACCCCTGCAGGCATATTTCGGCTGGGAACGCGCAACAATCGCACTGGCATTTACACTGCAGTTTCTATTTCTGGGACTGATTTCACCTTTTATCGGTAAGACTGTTGACAGGTTTGGGGCAAGGGTCGTTTTTATAACGGGTGCATCGATTGCATCCATTGGATTTCTGATGATGCCTCTAATAAAAACACCGGTTCATTTTTACCTTATCAGTATACTGATAGGTACGGCAGAAGCTGCGATCGGTCCTGTCCCGTGTACGGGCGCAGTATCTCCTCTGTTTAATAAGAAGAGAGGACTGGCCATAGGCGTTATGTCTACAGGTGTTGGTGTGGGAGGATTCATTTTTTCGTTTCTGGTAGGCAGTCTGCTGATACCGACCTATGGATGGCAGGGAGGATACTATGGTATTGCAGCAGCTCATTTATTGATTATTCCCATGGCAATGTTTATTAGAGGCAAAAAGAAACATACGGCAGTACAGCCTAAAGAAGCTGAAATTGTGGGGACAAAATCAAACGAACTGGGCAATTTGCTTCGTTCCCCGTCATTATGGCTTATTTCAACTATCTTCTTTATGTTTCTCTTCAGCCTGGTTGGTACTGTCCAGATTCAGGCACCGCATCTTCAGGATATAGGATTCCCGGTTTTAATGGCTTCTGCTACTCTGGGATATCTTGGTCTTGTGAGCGCTTTTGCCAAACTTTTCTTCGGATGGTTATGTGACAGGATTAATCCGAAAACAGCCTATATAATATCTGCAATTTGTCTTGTATCCGGTCTGGTTATGCTTTCATTTTTCAGGCATGATTCATCATCGATCTACCTGTGGACCTACGTACTGATTTTTGGCTTCGGTATAGGAGCATGGCTTCCAATAATGTCCATGATGGTAAGCAGGATCTTTGGAACCGCTTCATACGGTCTGTATTTCGGAGCAGTAACCATGGTGGAGACCATTGGGCAGGCCATAGGCCCCCTGATTGCCGGCTTACTGTTTGACAGTACAGGAAGTTATCATTCAACGTTCACTCTTTATATCATACTCACTGTTTGTTCTATACCGATTGCCGCGCTTATCAGGGAAAAATCCGCCAGTAAAAAATACTATAACCTGGAAAGCCTGAAAAATGGCAAAATAAACATGGTCGGTAACCACAATCGTGTACCCAGTATAGGGTAAAATGAACGGGAACGTAATATTGACACCAGAACCATGGAAATGTATTTTATGACAAAAACACTTAAAAAGGAAATGTCATGAAAACAATCAGATTAAAGGATATTAAAAAAGAAAAAATGATGATGGAAGGTGCTGAAAGGGTATTAAAGCAGGTTCCCGTATCAAAGAATGACGGCACCCCATCCTTTTGTTTCAGGGTGTTTACCATTGAACCCGGTGGGCACACACCCTATCATACCCATAATTTTGAGCATCTGAATTATATTATAAGCGGAGAGGGCGCTCTGGTGGATGAAAAGGAGACAAGCCAACCGGTTGCTGCAGGTGATTTTGCTTTGGTTCTGCCAAATGAAAAACATCAGTTCAGGAACACATCGGAGGATGATCCGTTTGTAATTATCTGTGCCGTTCCCAATGAGTATGAATAGATAAAAGTATTCAAGAGCTTTTTTCTATTCATCAGCTTCAAAATGTTCAGACTTCACTCGAAAAGGTGGAAAGGAAATAAATAATTAAATGCTTTTGGTTGCCATTGGATGCGGCAGGATTCCGCAGATACTGGAAAAGGGACAAAAAAATTCCTTTGTTGTTTTTGGCACCATGGATGAAAAGCGCCTTTTTCATCTGGCTGACAGAGGCAGCTCAATTGATACACAGGTTTATTTTTATGAAACCGGTTGAATTGTCCCTCGCCGTGTGGTTGCAGTTGGTAACCTAAAAAAGGTCTGGACTGAATTCCCCCAGGATTATTCGGAAGAGGTATTTACTGAGGAATTCAAAGGGTATTTTGGTGCGGAATGGAACGAAGTACTGGATGCAGTTGATATGTCATTTGCGTATAATTCTTATAATACTCTGTACTTTGCAGTGAGAGATATTGAAGGGATTGAGAATCTTAAACTGGACCAGCTTATGGAAGAAAAAGGAATTTATCAGCCGCCTAACGTTGTGGTAAGTTAGGACTCCTTTAGAATCCGGCGTTTTTGTATAAAAGCGTGGGCGGACGCAAAAGCGTGGGCGGACGCAAAAGCGTGGGCGGACGCAAAAGCGTGGGCGGACGCAAAAGCGTGGGCGGACGCAAAAGCGTGGGCGGACGCAAAAGCGTGGGCGGACGCAAAAGCGTGGGCGGACGCAAAAGCGTGGGCGGACGCAAAAGCGTGGGCGGACGCAAGGCCCGCCCCTACGGCATTATTGTTATAATTTAACATCAATAATAATATTTATCGTTATTCGACAACAGGTTTTTCCCTTTTGACAGATAGACCTGAAATCTCACCGGTCGACTTCAAATAAATGAATAGGATGTAGGGGCGGGCCTTGCGTCCGCCCTGTTTTGATGACAATAGCCTACCGAACCTTCCTCAAAGGTGTTGTATACAGCCACAACGTATGCTTTGAATTATCTTCATTTGAAATTACTTCTATTTTTTTATCGGGGATGTATCCTTCGAGGTCGTAGTTATGAAACACCAGCCTTGAACCCGGCTTGAGTGTCTCAAACTGAGGTACAAGTTTCAGATTCATTTCGGGCAAAAGATATATCGGAAGCACGTCGGCTTTACTGATATCAACTTTAAATATATCCTCCTGGATTATATTCACCAGGTCAGCGACATTATTTCTTTCCGCATTTTTCCTGGACTCCCTTACCATCACCGGATCAATCTCATAACCTATCCCCTTGCTCCCGTATTTCTCTGCAGCCAGGACAAGCATCCGCGCATCTCCGCAACCAAGATCAACGACAAGATCATCTTTTTTGACCTTGGCCAATTTCAGCATTTGAGAGACTATATCATAGGGTGTTCCTACATAGACAACATCGGGTGTCTGTATAAATACAGGTTCCTCGGTATTTTCTTCAGCGATCAGGGGTGTTATGGCAAAAACCAGCAACCCTGCCAACATAGCCAGACAAACTGTGTATTTCTTAAATTGATGCATATTGTTCCCTTTATAATATCTGCATAAATTCTAATGGAAAATAGCCAGCGAAGGAAATCTGGCAATAACGTTTTGAACGGCCATATCATTTAGATTGCAGCCTTCTGCATAAACAATGCGAAGGTTGGGCATGCTTAAAAAATAGCTTAGATCATCGTCCTGAATTATACATCTTTCAATATTAAATTCGTTGAGCCTGGTCATCCCTTTAAGCGCCTCTATTCCCTTTCCGGAAATCTGTGTATCTGCCAGAGAAAGGACCTCCAGATTCTTGAAACGCGCGATCTGTGGCATATCCTGATCTGTTATTTTATCACCGCTCAGGTTGAGCACCTTGAGTGATTCGACCGAACTCAGATGCCTCAGGAACTTACCATCGATATGTGTATTTTGAAGCGCCAGGGCCTCAAGCTGATTTAAGCCTGATATCCAGGCCAGTTCTTCTCCCGTGAGATTCGTGTCATGTATATACAGCCGTTTAAGACCGGTGCATTTCTTAAGGTATTTCATCCCCTTATCTGAGACAGCGCCCTTCCCTATCTCCAGCCACTCCAGTTTTGGAAGGTCGGGTAGATAACGCATGGCCTTGTCAGTAATCTCACCGTTCCTGGCCTCTATCCATCTCACATCACCTGCAGGGCCCATCTGAAGCGGAACACCCGCCTGGGTCAGCCTGGTGACTGTTTTTTCAACATCGCTTGAAAAAACAACATTATTACCTCTGGGAACAGCGCTGCATGAAAAGAGTATGACTGAGACAGCTATCAGCGCCAATCCTTTAAAATTCAAAGCCATTGAAACTCCTGTATTTCTATAATTTTAAAGTTCAGTGAATTTCTGTTTTTTTGGATAGTACTAACTGAATATTTTTTTAGAACAGCCGTAGTCTTCAAGTGGTTGTATTTCACTTTAAAAACTACGGCTTAAAAATCATTCGTTATTCAGGTTATTTATCGTACCTTAATAAAAAATGTAGAAATAATACCAACTACGCATATAGGAATCATCCAGTACCCTGCTGTTGCCCAGTTCGTTGCCTCCTGAATCAGGGGGAAAAGTGGGCCGGCAATACACATACCTATATTCTGACCAAAAATAGCAACTGCCATGCCTATCCCAATGTATTGAGGTTTCTCCGCTACCTCCGGTACTGAAGCGAGAAGAACGGCTGAAAGAGGGCCTCCAACTATACCGAATACTAACGTATACAAAGGAATCATGGGTCCATTCACCTTAAATGGAAAAAGGAAGGTTAAGGTCAACAGGATAAATGGAATAAGGATCATGATCTTTCGTTTACCAAGGCGATCCGATATATAGCCGCCTAAGGGTGATGTAAAAATTGAGGCGCCAAATACAAATGCCGTGACAAAAGACGCATGCATTAGAAGCCCCTTCGCGAAAGTCGGCAGATAATGTTTCACTTCCATTAGATAAGATGGATATATATTGGTTATGGCCATAACAACCAGGTTGTAGCATCCAAATGCGATGGCGATCATCCAGAAGCTGCGATTTACTCCGGTTGGGAAAATACTAAATCCAAGCAACTCTCCTACAATAAATCCTATTATCGCACTCCATCTAGGAGTTGTAATCTCAATACCGAATTTTCCTAATAATAACCCTGCCAGGTAGAAAACTATTGCGCCAATAATTCCAAATCCCACAACAACTAATAGATTTTTCTCATGGTTATCTTCTTTTGTGGTAGCAGGTGCAGGTGCAGGTGAGGGTGCAGGTTCCACCTCATCTGCCCTCGGCATGCGAAATAGAATTGCAAAAATAATGAAGGAGAGAGCGGAAAAACCGGCGCATATCCACCATACCAGTTGCCAGTTAACTGATATCGCAAGTGATGGCGCGACCAACAGCATAAGCACGTTTCCTAATCCAACGCTGCTTGCCCATAACCCTGTTGGCAGGGACCGGTTATTTAAAGGGAACCATACACTTATGGCAAAGGGTGCGGCTACCATAATAAGCCCCATCCCTACCCCTTCGATGAACCGTCCCACCATAAGCATCGTGAATGTAGTTGCCATTGCACCAATTGCCGGTCCGATCGCTACTGCAGCAACAGAAATCAGCGCGGTTATCTTGATACCGAATCGCTTAAGGATGATGCCGGCCGGGATTGCAAGGACAAATCCCATGATCGAAAAGATACCCATCAGGTCACCTGTTTCGACGAAGGACACTTTAAATGCATTATTTAATGTAACCATCAGGGGTGGCACCTTGAATAGATTAAGTGTCGCTGACAGCGTGACCAGGTAAAGGGCAAACAATACGCCCCAGGCATATCCGGGTGTTTTTTGAACTGCAGTAGATTCCTGATTCATAAGGCCTCCTTTTTTGCCGTATCGGACCGATACTAATGCCGAAAACTGTTAATGAACAATCCCTTTAGTGGGGGGCTGATAAAAATATAATTATTGTAATACGGTGGTACTGGCCGCACATAATATTGTTGATGTATTTTTTTGTCAAGATTTCATCTTCCATGCGTAAAATAACCGTAGTAAAACTTATATACGGCGATAGAAATTTTCATAATTACAGCAAATAACAACATGAAAAATAAAAGGGCCGCTGTCAGACCGAAATTAAGTGCCATCCAGCTCAGAATGAAAAAAGGTATCAGTAATATCAGTGTAATAATCCGCAAAAATTCATGTTTGGCGATAAAGTCTGCTATTGGTGGTGAATTCCTGTAATAAAAGGCTACAAACTGTTTACCTGCAGAATTCGTCAGCAGGAACCGGTCACGGAATCTACAAAGCAAAACAACATGAGGCTCCAGTAAAGAGCCATAGGCAGCAGTGGCAATAAAACATCCGCCGCCACCGCCACTATCACCCCCGCCACTGCCCGTGCTGCCGACACTGCCGGAGTTATTGTTATCCGGAAGACTGGTATTTGCCTTTAATCTGCCCCACCCATAAATATTATCCTTTCCGGCTGCACCCATGTTTATCGCGTTTGACTCAAGAAACTCCTGCAGTTCATCAGGTGTCATGTCGGGATACTTTGAGAGCGTTAATGCGGCTAACCCGCTAACATGAGGTGTAGCCGCAGAAGTTCCAAAAAAGGACAGATCACCATATGTAAAGGTGCTGACACCATCCGGCCCCATGATGTCAGGTTTTATTCTGGCGCTGCTCCCCGCCCAGGCATTGGTGGGCCCCTGAGAACTGTAATCCTCCTGGGGACCTGTCTGCCAGTTCGCACTGTCGATTGCGCCGACAGCCAGAACGCTTTCGGCATCGGCAGGTTCATTGATTGAAATAAATATCAGGATCTCCGACAACAAATTCATGGTAGCCGTCGCCATTAGTATCTCTGAACATCCCCTTTCCAATGTACCCCCAGAGTAATCCCGTCCACAGTGGTATTTCCATTGTTTCCTGCCGCTGCTACGGCCAGGATACCGTTTGCCCTTGCCTCATCAAATGCTTCATCCAGAAAGCCTGTACCGTCTCCGGGGCCGGTTCCATTAGTCCCCAGTGAAAAGGAGATAATGTCAATGTTATTATTAATACAGTAGTCCAGGGCATCCAGAATATCCGCATCAGTAGAGATCTTTAAAAGATACATTCGTGCCCGGGGGGCCATATCATATATTATCTCGGCACATGCAGTACCGTGATAATATTCAGTTTCAAGTCCGTTTCCCGTAAAATCATGGGCATATGCAATGGCATTGCCAGGTAGGTCACCATTTGCAACTGCTTCGGCAGCTCCTTTAAACCCTACATCAATGACCGCTATATTTACACCCGCTCCATAATATCCAAGATTGTGAAAACTGTCTGAATCCGTTAATGCTACCCCTTCACTCACTACACCCTGAGGGAAAAACCTGCGCGGCAGTCTGGCATTTTTAATAGAATCAACTTCACTAAACATTTTTTCAAGATTTTCTACCGGCACATCGACCACAGCCATATTATTACGCCGTTTAATTATGCGAACACCGTAGGTTTTCAACTTATCGGATAATCTATTAATATCCATGGATGAATTAATAATCAGCTTAATATTGCCAGTGCCTTTTTTAACGTGTTCTTTAAGAACTCTCGCCTCAAAATTTCCCCCTTTTTTAAATCCGGATATTAGGTTGTTGGCTTGTCTTTCTAGTATAATCTGTCTAATTTTTTCTTTAAGAACCGGCGTCTGATTAATAATCTGCTTTCGGAATTTTTCTATTTTTAACATGTCGGCCTGATTAAACATTCGCCCGGGGGCAGCAGAAGCGTCAGAAAAACAAACAGGCAAAGACAGGAACACAATGCTGAAAACAAAAATCGCATTAAATTTCATTTGGGAACCTCTATTAAAAACTGCAAACAGCATTAAGCGAAACCTTTAAACAAGGATGGAAATAGGGAGATATGAAAAATTACCTGTGCACCAGTGTAACTGGCGGTCAATATTATTGGGATGGCAGATTTTTGTCAAGACGCATCATTTTTATTGGTTGACTCCGATATTTATTTCGAGTACAATTGTAATCAAGCATTAAAAATACGATACATGGAGGAGAGGCAAACAGGTTAGAGCAAACATTTAGTGAAAGGAGAGTAATCATGGAAACACTAAAGACTCCGAGCGTTAACTTTCCGGCCATAAGTTTGGCAGCAATAATCATTACAGGGATGCTTCTCATATTCACTGCAGGTCTCTCAATTATCAAACCAGTCACAAACACTCATTACACTCCACCGGTTATTATAAAATATACCAGATCGCCTGAACTGCCCGAAATGATCACAGATGAGGAGGTTAATACCAAGCCTCTGGATACTATGAAAAATCCGATTGCACATCAAAGAGTCGACTATAAGACTATTATGCCGAACCCTGTTACAGGTACAGGTGGCCGCGGAACTATCAAGATACCTGTACTGGAACCCGGAGAGCATATAGCCGCTCCAACCAGGATTCAGGATATATTTGCTCCGGGCCAGGTTGACCGTCCGCCCCGAATCATGAGGTCGGTTACTCCTGTATACCCTTTCGATGCAAAAACAAAAGGTATTGAGGGCAGGGTTGTTCTGCGGTTTATTATAGATGAAGATGGCAGGGTACAAAACCCGCAGGTAGTTAAGGCTGACCCGAAAGGTGTCTTTGATGAATCTGCCCTTGCGGCTATAGTAAAATATAAATTCGAACCGGCTGTAATAGGAAGCAAGAAGGTAAAATGCTATGTTGTGCTGCCTATAGGCTTCAGGCTTGATTAGCAGCGTTCAACCGGAATGCATCCTTTTTGGATGGAAGCTTTCAGCCTTCAGCAAGAGGAATGAGGCATAACAATAAAAAACCCTCGAAGAAATTCGAGGGTTTTTTATTGTTATGCCTTAATCAAATTCTATTCTACCAGCCTGATTCCATCTCGTATGGTACTGTTGTCAGCACTGCTTCGATCTGTCTTATCTTTCCGTTCTTTATCTTGAATATTTCTGCAATATAAAAGGAGAATGGCTGACGAAACATGCTGGTTACATCGGTCATTTTATGATCAAGGGAGTTGGACATCTTTTCAACGCTTCCGTTGTGGTCGAAGTAACCCCAGCCGAATGCAAGCCCGGTAACCGGGTCCGCAATAAATCTTCTCTCCCTGATGTCCGTAACAATGGTTGAAAAATGTGTATCAAACTGGGATTTACAGTCCAGCCATGCCATGCTGCCCTTGGGGGCATCAGGGTTATTGGCTGTTACAGTCCCGTTTTCACGACGCTGGCACTCAGGATCTAATGGCACGTTCGCACCGGAATTATCAGTATCAAGTCCCGTGAAATAGCTGTTGCCTATCATCTCCAGTTTACAGGGCGGCAAACGTTTATCTTCCGGGACAACCTGCATCATCAGAGGACTGGGCTCAGTGGGCCCCTTGGGGCCTTCCGGAGGCGGAGCCATGGAGATAGTCCTTACTATCAAAACTTCTATCTGTGAAACCTTTTCGCCCTTTTCCACTTTAAGGCGGACCGCGTACCAGTTGTTATTGCCGTTTTCATGGATCCTGCCGAGAAGTCCTACCTGCCCGGATTCTTCGTCGATAACATTGACGCGGTAGGTAGGCATTGCCGAAGCAGTCTGCCACAAACCGTCTGTAAGATTAAGGCGTACACCGTTTTCAGTGTATTTCACATTTTTTGTTACAGGCAGTTTTGAGGCATCATGTGCCAGAAGGGCATTCGAGATATCTGGTCATAAAACCTGCCAGGCATTCCCTGTCACATTCAACCGGGGTCGCTGCATTTACTGTAAAGTTGAAACAAAGTACTACAGTTACAAAGACACTCAGCATCAAACGTTTCATATTATCTCCTTCTTGTTAAAAGATATGCTTTACCTCCAGTCATCCACAGATGCGCTGGTCAAATAGCTGAAATCGCCTGCCTGCCAGAACATATTTGTTCCTCCGCCCACAGACAGTATGCTGATCTTGGATGGGCTTGAAAATTGCGGAATCTCCGCATCATCCGGAAGCTTCATCCACCCGGCTATCGGTTCCATCCCCATCCTGCCCATTGGCAGAACGAAATTCTGCACGGCATAAAAGTCTTCTTTCCAGTTTTTGACCTTCACTTTTGTGTTCTTGTATATCCAGTCAATCAACTGTTCCTTGGAGTTGAACCCCTCACTGTCTTTCAGTTTATGTGTAATATTCGGATCCAGAAAAAGGGTTACCGAAGAAAAAGGGCTGACGAACTTCAGCCAGAACGGAATCTGCGGATGGAATGGTTTTTCAAAACTCTGGTCAGGATGCGTGATTCCCCATCCCAGAAAGGTGCTTACCACGCTTTCCCCGGGTTTAAAACCCTTTTGCACGGAAAACGGCTTCCATCCTTCAGGAAGTTCCTCTTCATTTTCGGCAAAACACAGATTGTTGTAGTTCAGGTTATTTCCCTGGCTGCCCATGTAGGTCTCCCCTGCCTTCCCGGAAGCACTCAGGTTTATCGACATCAAGGTCCATGCACGACCTATAACCGCATTTGCCTGGTTGAAGGGACCAAGCGCACCAATGCCTGAATTCATATTGATTTCTTTTCTTACAGGACCATTCACAACCACCATGGTTGCAAAAGAAGTCGTAGAGGTAGAAAGAGACGTAACACCAGTGGACGCAAGTGCCAGTATTACCGGAAAATACTCCGGTTTCGCGCCTGCCATTACTGCGTTTACGGCCACCTTTTCAACTGTATAGCTCCATTTTTCATGGGGTGAGGAGGGCTGCATTTCACCTACTTTTTCGTTAGGCTCATGACTGGTTCCTTCAAGCATTGCGGCGACTCTTTCCTTTGTCGGAAGCACTATGGGAAGTCCGTCTGTCCAGCCATTTTTAAGAAACAGATCATGCAGATTCTCTACAGTATCCGGTTTCACAAAGCGGGGTGTGGGTCTTTCAATGGACCCTGTTTCTCTGTCTTCTTTACTGAGCGGAACAGTGATGGCATCGATGATCTCCTTAAGCACAGGTTTTCCCGTGATCGGGTCATTACCCAGAATGTATTTTCTGCAGGTTTCAGCAGTAGTTCCTGCAATGGGATGAGGCACAAAGGTAAAACGCTCACCCGGCATACCTTTTTTATAGGCATATGTTTTCACCAGATGTTCAAACTTGCGGGTGACTATGGGTGCAGTGGGAACTCCAAGTTTTTCAACTGTCCAGCAGTGGCCGGCGACCGACGGCGCACAGGTACTTCAATGCCCGACCGCCATAATCATTGCGCTGCCTTTTGCTTTTATCTCAGCCCACAGTTTAGGATCATTATTGAAATAGGTACCGATTTTGGTCCTTAATACCCATTTCGTTTTCGGATATTTTTCCTTTAAAATGTCCTGCAGTTCGGTCAGGAATTGATGAGTCCCTGAAAACCCGATATCTACAATATATATTGTCTTACCATCCAGATTTTTTACTCTTGGGGCCATAGGGACCCGCTTTATCGCAGGAGGCTGCCCGAGCGGATTATAAACTGTGATTTTAGATTCATCTGCCCGGGATATACCTGTGCAGGCAAGTAGCATCGCAAAAATAGAGATGATATTTAATATCCATTTACCTGTTTTTCTAGCCAAAAGACTTCCTCCTTTCAATACAAAAGCTTACCGATTAATCAATGAATTAAACAACAAGATGTTTCATGGCGTGCAGTATAGGTGATCAAATCTGACGTGTCGAGAAAAAATCTTTTGAAATTCTCAGGAGAACCTGTCCCGCTATTATTTTAAGATGGAGCCGGGATGACAATCGGAGATTAACAGGATACACGGAGGCCGTCCAAGGTATATTTTTATATACATAGTTTTACAAATAATATAAGCAAATTGAGGGTCCCAAACTATTCGTATCCATATGTGATTGTTTTAACACAGCATTATCACATAATAATTTTTGGCATGTTACTTGCTCATAAACAGTAATACATTCTTGCTGTCCTTCAATCTTTTCAAGTCAGAAGGATTGCCGTTAAATAAAAAACTCCTCCCTTAAACAAGACGGCAATCCTTCTGAATATTTAACATCCGAACTCTAATTTTATGCACCGTTCTCTTCGGCTGTATGCTCGTATGCCCGTAAACCCATCCTCAATGTAATCACACCCAGGAGCGAAGCGACAAAACCCACTATTACAGCCGACGATCGAACCATTAAATCGTCAGCAAATACATATGTAGTTATAAATCCAACTGCAGGCATACCTATATTCATGCCTACCAGGCCTAATATAAGAAAACATATCGCAGTTACCTGGCCCCGCATTTCATTCGGAGTAATGGTCTGCAGTGACGCGGGTCCAAGGCCTGCTGAAAAGCCGCCAAAGAAAATAATTCCGCCGACACACCAGAGTACCCAGTATGGATTGTCAACGACATGGGCGAGAACAATGGGAATAAGAACGAGGGCTTCGGCAGCCATCATTAGTTTTATATAAACAGCCTTCTTTCCTGCACTGATATACCGATTTGCAAGCCACCCTGAAATAAGGAGCCCCAATGTCCCGAAAACAAAACTTACAACACCGAGATAGGGGCCTATCTGGGCATTGTCCCAGAGATAACGTCTTTGAAACCAGGGGACTATCCATCCCAGGATGGCACCGTTAGTCATGGCTCCGAAGGTGGTGCCACCAATTATTGAGCCATAGGTTTTCCAGTGTTTTGATAGATAACGGACTGTTGCCTTGAAATCCGCCTGCCCTTTTTTCTCTTTTCGGATCGGTTCCTTAATAGTCCTCATTGCGATCACGAAAAATATCCCCGGCAGACCCAACAGTATAAAGGTTAACTGCCAGGGCTTCACATGGCCAAGTAAAGGAATTACCATTGGTCCGGCTTTAAATGCATAATGTGAGACCAGTCCGCCGCAGATATTGGAAACAAGGGTACCGAACATAATACCGTTTGAAAAAACATTCAAAGGCAGCCCGCGCTTTTCACGGGGAAAGCAGTCGGCGATCAAGGAATAGGCACAGGGCACAAGGCATGCCTCTCCTATTCCAACACCCACCATTGAGAAAAACAATGCCCAGTAACTGTTTGATTTACCACACAGGACGGTCATCACACTCCACAGGGCAATTCCTATAGCAAGCTGGCTTCGACGGGATCGGGAATCTGCAAGCCGACCCAGGGGAATGCCCATAATGGTATATAATATCGAAAATGACAGGGTAGAAAGAAGGCTGAATTGGAAATCACTGATTCCAAAATCGGTTCGTATCGGGTCAACCAGAAAAGTTATAATCCCTCGATCAACAAAGGCAAGGGTATAGGTTAGGAACAGAATAATTACAATATACCAGGCGTACCCGGATGAAGGATAACCCGAATTTCGACTCATAAGCGTTGCACTACTCGAAGTTGAACTATTCATATCACGTGATACCTTTCTGTAAAAAGTTTAGAAATCAGATGATATATGCTGCATTTATATCATATAGATCCGGATTTTTTCGACCTCCTCACAAGTATTACTATGGACATACTTCCAAAATTAATTTTCAAATTATTTTTTCTTTTTAAGCCGTTCATCAATAGCATCCTGAAAACCCTCGATTGAACGGTCCCTTAACAGCTTTCCATTGATAAAGATTGTTGGCGTTCCATGTACTCCGGCTTTTTTTGCATCCCTAATATCTTCACTTATTTTGTCCTGAATCGCCTCGGATTTCATTATCTTAATAAACTCATCAGGATCAAGCCCGAGTTTCGATGCTATTTCACGCACTTTTTTATCATCAAGCTTTTTATTTTTATAAAGTGCTTCATGAAACTCCCAGAATTTGCCCATTGAATCGGCAGCAAGGGCTGCTGCCGCAGCATTTCTGGCGTAGCTGTGCATGCTCAGGGGGTAATTTTTTATTACTAATTTTACTGTGTCCTTATTTTTCTCAATCACCTGATCGAGTGTAGGCAAAAGCCTTGCACAGTATCCTCACTGATAGTCTGTAAAAACGACAATAACCACAGGTGCGTCAGGGTTTCCCGTAAACGGGGAGCCTTTTATGTTAATGTCCTGTAAGAAGTCGAGAATAATTGTCCGGACTTCTTTATCCTTTTTGCTTTTCAGGACAATAAGATTCTCATTTGGTCCGCAGGCAATACCATCCACATTTTTCCCTGCATCTACCTGCCCTTT
The DNA here is from genome assembly GCA_963815145.1 of uncultured delta proteobacterium. Classification (GTDB taxonomy): domain Bacteria; phylum Desulfobacterota; class DSM-4660; order Desulfatiglandales; family HGW-15; genus JAAZBV01. The sequence goes on along the minus strand of CAWFFS010000008.1, from coordinate 83,018 downwards.
AAGATTTCCTGCAGAATCGTAAATATCGACAATCCCATCATCAGTGAGAATAAAGAGGTATGAACCTCTGGCAGACACAGCCACATCAATCGGTTTTTTATCAAGATTCATAATCTGCTGTACCTGCCAGTCAACTTCTGCCAATGCTGGCCATGGGCAGATCACACACATGAACATGATAAAGATAGCTCCAACAAGGTAACTTTTCACGTGCACCTCCTGAGCCTTTACTTAATTATCTGTATCTTATCGGAAAGCCCGTCTTCGTAACTGCTCCATCCGGAATTCATACCATAAGGGCAGCGCTGCAGGATTGCTTCGATACGCCGGATCTTTCCCTTTTCCACTTTAAATAATTCAGCGACCTGCCACGTCCACGGTTCGGAAGGACCAGCCACAACCGGTCTGCCGTCCGGTGTTGTAAAATGGCGAGATTTTCCGGCAGCATGATCAAAGAAACAAAAACTGAAAACTACCCCGTGTTCACGGTCAACTGCAACAAACCTGCGGTCACGTATACGTGTTACAAAATGTATCAGGCCCGACTCAAACTGCTGCTTGCATCCCCAGTGAGAAGAATACACTGTATCCTTTTTCGGATCCGGCATTGTCTCCCCCGGAGCAAGCGGTACATTGGTTGATCGACCCCCGTTTTCATATCGCTCGCAGTCATCCGTAAAGGGGTAGGTGCCTGTACCGGCCACTCCCTTTCCATCATTTTTCTGCATGCCTGAAAAATAGTAATTGGCAGTCTTTATCATTTCCTCTCTTGAGGGGCGTTCATTTTCAGGAATAACCTCGGTGAATATCGGGTTGGGATTACCCAGTTCCTTTCCCATCTGTTCAATGTTCTCTGCCGCAGAAGGACGGGAAGCCTGGTCAGGATTCAGGAGATTGCTTTCAGGTCTTACCACCAGTTGCTCCGCTTCGGTGATCAGTCCGTTTACTATCTTCAACCTCAGGGCAATAGCTACAGGTCGGGGAGGATCACTTTCGTTCTGAGCCTCTTCCCTTGCAGTCCCGAAAAATCCTATCTGCTGTGTTTCAACATCAGGCACATAGAATTTATATGTTCCTTTCCCAACCATGCTGGACCAGAGGCCTTCATGCCCAAGGGGAAGCCTTATACCATTCTCGGTAAACACACAATCCTTGGCAAAAAGAGTATCCGATGGATTCTTGGCAAGCATAGCGTCCATGTATTTATCCACATAACCCTTCAATACCTCGCTGTCACATGTCTTCTTCACTTCCGGCTTTTGGGTTTCCTGGCTCTGGGGTTGCGCCTGATTCCTACATGCTGTAAATACAAGAAAAAAAAGCAGGATACTGGCTGTTGTCAAATATCTTATCCGCATAAGAATTCTCCTTTGAACTGGTTAGTTAACTTGAATTGAAAGGAATACGCTTTTTGGCGATGAGTATAGGGATATTACCCTTGTGTGTCAAAGCATTTATAAAAGCGGGCTATAGGAGTTTAGCAGGCTGAAGGCTATTAGTTCCAGTACGTTTTTCCTCCAGCCTGAAGCCTATAAAGCTATAGTCTGTTTTTAAATCGTTTCAGTCCCAAAGTAATAACGTGCGAGTTCTGTCAGTCGGAGGAGCTGACCTCCTACCACAATCTGGGTAATCTTTATATCCCTGAGGAGTTTTTCCATTTTACCTTCCCGTGAATACCCGTAAGAACCCATCATCTCAAGCGCCCGATTTACAGCGCTCCAGCACATATTACTCACAGACACCTGGCAGGCACTTGCCAGCGCAAGATTTTTCAACTCCCAGGGAAAGCCGTATGCATCGGGGTGATCCATCCTGTCGGCGATATAATACAGGAATCCCTCGGCAGTCAGGATTTCCTTTGTCATCTGTCCCAGTTCATGGACAATTACGCCATGCTCCTTCATTGGCTTTCCTGCTATCTCCCTGTTATCCACATAATTTTTAAAGACTTCGTATGCCCTTTTTATAATACCCAGGGGGAAAGCTGCCGAGGTCAGGCGTCCGATGGTAATATTTGCCATGACAGACTTCAGATCATCTTCAGGGTCTTCCTGCGCGCGGTATTCCTTTGGAACCCTTACATTCTCAAACCATATATCCCCGTTCGTATCAATGGCGGCTCCCATCTTCCGGTAGGGCTTACTTGTAGCAACGCCTTCGGCCTCAACAGGCACAAATATCTGGGCTATATTCCGTGGAAACTCTTCACCTTCAACGACACACACAACCCTGAACCATTTTGATTCCCGGTAGGCGGACGGCCACAGTTTGTGCCCGTTGATCACCCATTCATTTCCATCCAGCCTGGCCCTGGTCCGAATCTGAGATCCCTTTAATCTGTAATCTTCAACGGATCCGCCTGCATGTGGTTCGGTTATGGCGCTGCATATAATATTTACTTCATCTCCGCATAATAAGGGCGAGAGTTTTTTTAACAGATATTCGTTTGGCTTCGGGATCGTAATTGAGGCAATAGACCAGGGAGTTATAAAACCGGAGCAGGCAACACTGAAATCTCCTCTCGCCACCTCTTCAACAGCGGCACATGATTCCACTGTGGACCATCCTCCTGTCCCCCCGAATGCAGGAGGTATAAAGGACTGCTGCAATCCCACATCTATTAACAGCTTTTTCCAGATGTCATAGACAAAATTATGCCCTCCCCTTTCCGTCCAGTCCCAGAAGTCATCCATCTCTTCTTCATGGGGAATTACTTCGTTGTCTACAAATTTTCTTAAGGTTTTACAGAAAAGCTTGAGTTCAGGCGAGATTAAATGGTCGGGTCGTATAAAATCATCAAGGCCCTGACATGTTTCACTGCCGAATAAATTCGTTCCAGTCATTCTATGCCTCCTTGTTTTTTTAAGTAATTACCCGTAATTTAATTTGAAGTATAAAAAAAATAAATCTGAGTGTCAAAGTAATAATGCCTATGCTTTGCCGTGTTAAAGGTTACAATCGTAATAGCCACGACAGACGTCGAATCTACCCAATTGTGAGCCACCTTCCCAGAGCTGCACGATCTTGCAGTCACGCCAGTATTTTTCTACGTTGTAATCCCTGACATAACCGTATGCGCCCATGAGTTCCATAGCCTTATTCGTTACCATAACCGCCACATCAGCCGCATAAACCTTGGCGATGCTGGCCTTCGAAAGAATAAAATCAGAAACCGGGGGTCCGTATTTTTCAGGATGATCTACCATATAGGCGGCCATCAGATAGGCGTTTCTGGCAGTATCGATTCCAATAGCCATATCCGCTAACATCCCAGCGGCAATGGAGTGGTCCCTGATTGGACGGTCCGCGACAATCCTTTCTCCGGTGTACTTGAGTACCGTCTCGAAAGTCGCCTGGGCGTTTCCCAGTACCGATGCCGCGGTATTGATCCTCGCCAGCATCACGTTCAGGTGCAACAGTTCGGCGTCCTTCCCGGGGCCGGCCGCCCGGTAACCTCTGGGGACTCTCACATCCTCAAAATACATGGGGCTGTTGACGTCGGCTTCCATCCCGGCCTTACGTTCCCACTTGCCGAAGGAGAGGCCTTCAACATTGGCTGGAACATAGATAAGAGCAATTCCATCATCTCCCTGATCCGGATCAGTGGTACATAAGACACAATACAAATCCGCCACACCGCTGTTGGAGGTCCACATTTTCTGCCCGTTGATAACCCATTTGTCCCCTTCGAGTCTGGCTGTAGTCCTGATTTTCTTCCCGTGCAGGGAGGGATTTTCAATGTCACAGCCACCGCCACCATGAGGTCCGCCCGGTTCGGTCATGGCAAAACAGCCCAGTTTAAGTTCATCGCCGCAGAAAAGAGGAGCAAAGGTATCCAGCACTTCTTTGTTACGGCCAATAAGGGCGGGAAAAAATGCCCAGGCAGTGACATTGAACGCGGTGCAGATTCCGCTGTCTCCCCGGGAGAGTTCCTCATGCAGCACGGCGCTGGTGACCACTGAAGATGAACCCATTCCTCCATACTCAGGGGGGAATGGTCCCTTATGCATGCCTATACCTGTTAATCCCTGTAAGATTCGGGTTATCAAAGAATGGTCTTTATCATCATCAATCTGGTGTCTTACCGGCATGATTTCCTTTTCCACAAAACCACGCATCAGCTTTGCCATTTCGATATCTTCTTCCTTTAAAAAGACGCCTGCATAATTCTTCCAATAGTCCATGTCATCCCTCCTTATTTATCTACTGTAAAGCGTGCAAGAAAAAACATATTTGAGAAATCCCTGTACTACGCATAGACCTCGCCAGCGGGTAATACTTTCTGGACAAATAGACGCACATGAACTCCGCTTCCGGCCCCAACATCCGCAACATCCATCCCCGATTTAAGTCCGCAGGCATCCAGTATTTCTTTCTGTTGATAAGGCTTTCGAAAGTTTTATACCATATTTTTTATAGTAAAAAACAGAAAGAAGAAACTACAACCTGTCAACAAAATCCTGTAAGACCCTTTTTATCCTCAAAAATATCAATACAGGCGTGATTACAGGGGCTATGTGGATAATATAATATTTAAATCCAAGCAGTTAGCCTGGCCCGCTTTTAGTTCCAGGTTAGAGCATCTCCCTTTGATTTGTCAAAAGTCTTTAACATGAACCTGGCCCAGTTTGTTTTCATATTTTGACATAACTAATTAAATAAGTTAATATACCGGATTATCAAACTACATTTTCCATCTGATCTTAAACTTCTATTCTACCCAACCCCAATCCACAATTTACTCTTCCATTCTCTATTCATCCAATCAGCCTGCTTTACTGGTTTTATTAAACTTTAAAGAGGGTTTTATGAACCAGAAAGAAGTCAATCGTAAACTCAGCTGCATCTTCAGTACAGATGTCGTTGGTTACAGTCATCTTATGGAAGAAAATGAGGCCTCGACTGTAAAATACCTTGAAGAAAACAAAGAACTGATAAGTAAATTAATTGAGGAATATCATGGCCGGGTTGTAGACTCCCCCGGCGATAATCTGCTGGCAGAGTTTAACAGTGCAGTAAAGGCAGTTGACTGTGCAGTTAAAGTCCAGAGAGAGCTGAAGATAAAAAATGCCGAATTTGTAGAAAGCAGGAGGATGCAGTTCCGAATAGGTATAAACCTCGGAGATGTGATTGATGAAGATGGCAATCTGTATGGAAATGGTGTTAATATCGCCGCCCGGCTGGAAGGGCTTGCACGGCCCGGAGGAATATATATATTGAGGAATGTTTTTGATCAGGTCAAAGCAAAACTTGATCTGGGATATAAATATTTAGGAGAACATAATGTAAAGAATATCTCTGAACCTGTCAGGATTTACAGAGTACTGACTGGTGACAGGTTTGCCGGAAAAGTTATCGGAGAAAAAAAGGCCCGTGGAAGATTTTTTCATAAAATATTCCGGGGGCAGGGTTTTTCCGGATACAGGCGTGTCGCATTATATTCTCCGATTATAATCTTGCTCATTATGGCCGGAGCAGTTCTTATTTATCAGCGGTGGTCCGGACAGGATCTCATTGCCAGGCTGCCATCCAGAATCAATCTGGCAATCCTTCCCTTTGAAACGATCAATCTCAGAGGCGATTCCAAAGCTTTGGCTGTTGGGCTTATAGTCACCATGAATGCTCAACTTACGAAATTGAGCGGTAAACATCCTCTACAGGTCATTTCCTCCGGTGAGATTCGTGATAAAAATATCCATTCAGTCGAAGAAGCCCATCGTGAATTCGGCGCAAATCTTGTAATGGAGGGAAGCCTGCAACAGATCGGCGAGCAGATCCGCATTAACTACATCATGGTTGATGCAAAAACAAAACAGGGGCTCCGGGGAGATACTATCACCGCCGCAATATCAAATGCATTTAACTTAATGGACAGTGTAGTCGTAAGCGTACTAAGTAATCTGGGGATTGGCCTTCTTCCCGAAGAAAAAAGCTTGATTGCGATCCACACCACTCAGGAATCTGAGGCCTATAACTATTATATGACCGCGGTTGGATACCTTCAGGAATATCAGAAATCGGAAAATATCCAAAGCGCTGTCAGGATACTCCAATATGCCCTGGAGCAGTATCCGAAATTTGCCGAGGCTTACGCGGCCTTGGGGGAAGCGCGCTGGTTCCAGTACAGATATGAAAAAGAAACAAAAAGAATTGAGGAAGCGCTGTCTTCCTGCAAACGTGCGCTGGAACTGGACAGTAATCTGGCGAAGGGACATGTCTGCCTGGGTGTAGTGTTCACCGGCACAGGTAAATATGAGCAGGCAGTTGAGGAGTTTAAGCGTGTCCTGGATCTGGAGCCCGCGAATGACGAGGCATGCCGGGGCCTGGGCTCGGCCTATGGACATCTGGGGATGTTTAACGAAGCTGAGAAAATATATCGCCGGGCAATAAAACTAAAGCCTGAATACTGGGAAGGATACAACCAGTTAGGTTCCCTTTATGTAATGCAGGGACGCTTTACCGAAGCAGCGGAACAGTTTTCCAAAGTGACGCGGTTAGCACCTGACCATCATTTCGGATACAGCAACCTGGGAGGAGTCTATCTATATGAGGGTCGGTATCCCGAAGCTATTCATGTGCTCCGGCATTCCGTTACACTCCGCCCCACACAAGAGGCCTATTCCAACCTGGGCACGGCCTACTTCTATCTGCGGAGATTCGGCGAAGCTGCCACCGCTTACGAAAAGGCAATAGCGCTTAATGATAAAGATTGGATCATATGGGGTAATCTGGGAGATGCCCGTTACTGGGATACTGCAAACCGGCCTCATGCCGAGGGAGCCTACCGTGAGGCTCTGACGCTTGCAGAAAAGGAATTACAGGTGAATCCCCGTGATTCAAGACTGCTGGGTTATATGGCCTACTACCACGCCATTTTAGGTGATAAGGAAGCGGCGCAAAAATTTATGAAACTGGCTCTTGTCGACGATCCGCAGGACCCTGAACTTTTCTTTAATTCCGCTCAGACCTGTTGTTGGCTGGGGGATACGGATCAGGCTCTGGATTTACTGAAAAAGGCCCTGGTAGCCGGTCTGCCAAAGAAGATTATACAAAACACTCCGATTTTCGACCGTTTCAGGAAAAGCCGGGGATTTCAGGATATGCTACAGGATAAATAACCATCTTACAAAGGAGGCTTAATATGAGGCATTTTATTCTACTTTCAGCCATAGCGGTTTTCACCATCATTGCCATACCATCATGTACATGTATAAAAAAATGTATGGACTCCAAGGTGACAGTTAACGACATTAACAAACCCCTGGAAGTGAACATTATAACAAAGGACAAGGATTCTTCTCTTAAGAAAATTAAGGTTGAACCGCCGTGGGTAGTTTTACAATTTGGAACAGACCAGCAGGTAAAATGGATAATAGATGATTCAAAAGTCAAGTTTACTATAAAATTCAAGGGTCGCAACCCTTTCGAGAATAAGAATATCAACAATGTACATAATAAATCCGGCAAGGTTAAAATCGATCCGGGTGAAGTAGAAAATTTCTATTATTATTCAGTAGATATAGATAGGTTAGGAGCCATAGATCCCGGGATTATAATCTGGAAAAAAAACTAAACGGAAACCGCAGCAGAGGAGGTACATTCTTGTAACATATTAATATATCATATATTATTGGTGCTCAATTTACTATTTGGGATTAATAAACTTGTTAAATAAATTGACAACCGAGCGTTTAGAAATTTAGAATATAAATACTCGAATGACAAAGGCGACTGGTATGCCGGAGCCATTTAACTTGACCATCAGGTGCGACAGCACCAAAATACGGAAAGATTTTTTGAAAAAGCACCAAAGTCGGATAAACAACCTTTTCAACTCTGGCACTGCCTTTGTGGTTTAGGTGACAACCGGAGGGTGCAATGAATTTTGATAATATGAGGAGACCCCATGTATCTTCCCTTTTCCTCTTGGAGCGCGTTATGAACCGAACCGGAATGACCTCCCTGGCCTTTGCCTTCATTATCGTACAGTTTTTCCTGGCCGGAACGGGTTTAGCGGAAACCGGCCCCACAGTTCCCGGCGTGCTCGGCATCCGGGATGCAATCAGGATCGCGGTAGCCCATAATCCGGCAGCAAGGGCAGCAGAGGCAAAGGTATCGGCGGCTGAAGAGAGCCTCACTGAGGCGAAATCCGGATACTATCCCCGTGTGGGGCTTTCCGGATCCTACAACCGGACCACGAGCCCCATGATGGCCTTCGGGACAAAGCTGAACCAGGGGCGGATCGGGCAGGAAGACTTTCTTCCCGACCGATTGAACAATCCTGACGCTATTGGCGACTACGGCCTCACCTTCTCCACTACATGGTTTCTATTCGACAGCGGCCAGACCTGGTACGGGATCCGTCAGGCCCGGATGGGGCGGGAGGCGGCAGGCCTCGGGCGCGACCGGATGACTCAGGAAATTATCGCCCGGACGGTGTCCTCTTATAACGGTTTTCTCATGATGCGTGAAAATCTGAAAACGACCCGCCAGGCCCTGAAAACAGCCGAGGCGACCCTTACGCTGGTAAAATCCCGATTCAAAAACGGATTAGTGGTGAAAAGCGATCTGCTCCAGACCGAGGTGCGCATCTCGGACCTGAAACAACGGGTTTTCCAGGCCGAAAGCATGGTATCGATCTCCCGGGCCGCGTTGTGCGCTGCCATGGGGGTCGATCCGGGTACGCCCTTCGAACCCGGGGATGAATTTACCAGCAATCCCGAGACGACAGCATCGCTCGACGAGTGGCTGCAAACGGCCAGGACAAAGCGGCCGGACCTGTTAGCCATGGGGGAACAGGAAGCCGCGGCAGAGACGGAAATCAAGAAGGCCAGGGCGGCTCGACTCCCCGGTGTCGCCCTTTCAGGGGAATACAGCACCCATGCTGACGGATTCAACGATGGGCATGACAGTTACAGCATCGGCGCCCAGGTGACCCTGAACCTCTTTTCCGGATTTCAGGTATCTGCCAGGGTGAGGAAAGCGGAGGCGAACCTGAGGGAGGTCCGGGCCAGCCGCGATGGACTTGTCCAGAGCATCTCGGTGGAGACCCAGACCGCCTATTACCAGGCAAAAAGCGCCTGGGAGGAGATCAAGGTCAGCGCAGCTGCCGAAGCCCAGGCTAACGAGGCCCTCCGAATCGTCCGGGACCGTTACAAAAACGGTCTGTTGACCATTGTGGAGTTGTTGAACGCGGAACTCTCGCTTCAGCAGACCCGCACGAATCGTTTTCGGGCAATTCATGACTATAACGAAGCCCGGATGAAACTGGCGCTTTCGGCAGGAACGCTGGATGAGACGTTGCAATAAATTGACGAACATCGATCGTCCGGCGTCAAAACAGGACTGAACATTGCGCAGGCAATGAGCAATTAAACATTATTCAACTTGGCGGCAGAGGTTACACTATGGGTAAATGTATGAAGTGGCGAGCAATAGCAATTGCGTTTTTCATCTTACTATTGGCGGGATGCACCCAGGAGCCTTCGGAAACGGAGCAGGAACAGATCAAAACCACCCCCGCCCATGTCGAGACGCTGCAACCGGTCAACCTGCCGGTGTATGCAGTTTTACCCGGTACGGTAGTATCGGCGGACAGGGTGGATGTGTCCGCCCGGCTAAGCGGGTATATCTACGACCTCAATGTGCATGAGGGGCAAACGGTGAAAAAGAATCAATTGCTTTTCGCCGTCGATCCTACGGGGATAAAAGAACAAATTCGACAGGCCACGGCTGAACTGGCCAAAGCCAGCGCCGCCCTGGCGGAATCCAAGGAGAACTATCAGCGATTTAAAAATCTTTATCAGGATCATTCGGCTACACTTGCCGATTACCAGCAGGCCGATAGAATGTACAAGGTTGCGCTGGGGAATCATCAAGCCGCCGAGTCCGCAGTTGCAGCTGCCCGGTCACAATTGAAATATGCCGAAATACGGTCTCCCTTAGATGGCCTGGTGGTCTCCAAACTTGCAAACGAAGGGCAGTTGAGTTCTCCCGGAATGCCGGTGCTGGTGCTGGAAAATCCCACCCGGCTCCAGGTTCAGGTCCAGGTAGATGAGCAGGCTTTTACACATCTTGCCCTCGGCCAGAAAATCAAAATCGAACTTGCAGGTGAAAATCTGACGTCGCGTATCCTGACCGGTGAGGTGGAACGCATGGTCTCCGCCGCCGATCCCGTCACCCATACCCATCTTGTGAAGCTCAGCCTTCCGGCCGGCAGTATGGTGTCCAGCGGTAATTTCGTACTGGTGAGTGTACAGGTCGGTGAGCATGCGGGAATTGTGGTCCCCCAAAAGGCCATATACAAGCGGGCTGGATTAACCGGTGTTTTTGTAGTCGATGCCAATGGCCAGGCCCAGTTCAGGATGGTCACTCCGGGCGAAACTCTGGCTCAGGGGCGCGCCATTCTCAGCGGTCTGGCTTCCGGCGACAGACTGATCGTATCAGCCCAAAACCCCCTGTTCAACGGGATAAAAATCCAGCCTGAAGCGGAGAGCCACTTATGAACGATGAAACTTCCGGAGCACGCCTGAATCCTTCTGGATTGCTGGCCAAACTGTTTCTGCATACTAAAATAACGCCTTTGATCATGATAGCCATTGCCCTGTTCGGGATTATGGCTATCGCCATCACGCCGCGTCTTTACAATCCGGAAATCGTTGTACCGGCGGCACAAATCATCGTTGTCCGGCCGGGCAACAGTCCTGATCAGATTCTCGAACAGATCGTACACCCCCTGGAACAGCTGATGTCTTCCCTTAAAGGTGTTGAGCATACCTACGGGTACGCGAATAACGATATGGGCATGGTCATGGTGCAATTCAAGGTCGGCTCTGACGAAATCGCGAGTCTCATGTATCTGTACAATGAGCTGCAACGGAATATGGACCGGCTGCCGCCCGGAACCCAGCCACCGCTGGTCAAAAGCATGGGCATCAGTGATGTCCCCATCCTGGCCATCACCTTGAGTTCCCGATCGTTTCCCGAAACGCAGCTTAGAAAAATCGCCGTCCATTTTCTCAACCATCTTCATAACGTCCCCGACACCGGTGTCAGTCAAATCATCGGTACCCAGCCTGAAGCGATTCGGGTTCTCGTGGATCCGCACCGCCTTGCCGGAAGCGGCGTATCGCTCAATCAGCTCCTCGATGTACTCAAAGGATCCAATGTGGTCCTTCCCGGTGGCCATCTGGAGGCTCAAAACCAGCAAATTCCTTTACGTGTCAACTCGGTCCTGAGTTCTGTGGATGATCTTGGCGGCATTGTCATCGGATCCCGCCAGGACCGCCCCATACTGCTGCGGGAAGTCGCCACTGTAGAACGCGGACCGGCTAACGAGGATATACATGCATGGCTGGCATTCGGCCGGGGACAGGAAAAGTCCTCCGGTTTCGATCCGGCCAATGCAGTCACCATTGCCATCGGAAAACTTCCCGGAAAGAATGCGGTCACAACAGCCCGCGCAGTGCTGGCAGAACTTGACACCTTAAAACGGGAGGCCCTGCCCGAAGGCGTCGATGTAACAGTGACGCGTAACTATGGACACCAGGCCAATGAAGCCGTCAATACCCTGATCGAGCATCTGGGAATTGCTTTGATAGCAGTTTTTGTCATTCTCCTGTTCTTTCTGGGGTGGCGCGAAGCCAGTATTGTTACAATACTGGTACCGTTGACCCTCTTTGTCGTACTGGGTGTGGGCATGGTCGTCGGACAGACCATCAATCGGATAACACTGTTCGCACTGATTCTGTCGCTGGGCCTGCTGGTGGATGACGGCATTGTCGTGATCGAAAACATTCATCGCCATTTGCATCGGGCGAAGACGATTCGCGACTTCGGAAAGCTTATAGTAGACGCCACCAACGAAATAGGCAACCCTACGATCATGGCTACTTTTACAGTCATCGTGGCTTTTATTCCCATGGCCTTTGTTACTGGCATGATGGGGCCCTTTATGCGTCCAATCCCGATCAATGTGCCGGTAGCCATGATCACCTCGCTGGCTTTGGCCGATATTGTAGTGCCGTACATCGCTCTGCGCTGGCTGCACAGCAGGGCTGCCCAGAAGGAAGCCGAAGTTCGTCCTTCCATGGAAGAAACTGATGAGACACCGCGGGATTCGATGCGGAGGATGTATCTTTCTGTTTTCCTCCCCCTGCAAAAAAGCCGTACTAAAAGAAACATTTTTTTTATCATGGTCCTGCTGCTTCTGGCAGGCTCTTTTCTGATGCCGTTGTGGCAGTTTATCCGTCCTCAGGGTATGAACGGACCCGAAAGCTTCTTCGGAGTCAGCTTTAAAATGCTTCCGGACAGCAATGTGAGTACCTGTGTCATCCAGATCCAGACACCCGAGGGGACAGCACTGCCGGCCACCAACCGGGTTGCCTTGGAGGTGGGCCGTGTGGTAGCTGAAAATAAGTATGTGAAAGATATGGTCGCTTACCTGGGACGCACCGGACCTCTTTCATTTGCGGGTATGGTGCGTGGAGATCAAATGGCGCAGGGGTCGAATATCAGCCAGATTGTCATCAACCTGGTTCCCAAGGGCGACCGACCGCATACTGCGGAGGTGGGGACCGCCATCTGGGATGCATTGAAGCCCGTACGGGATAAATTTCCCGATACCCATATCATGCTTTTCCTGACCCCTCCCGGACCTCCCACACGAGCCCAGGTGGTAGCCCGCATCTATGGTCCGGACTATGAAAAGGTGCGCCAAACGGCGGCTGTGGTGTCAGAGGATTTCAAAAAGGTATACGGGATGACCGACGTCCATGATTCAGTAACCGCAACGCATCCCTGGTACCAGATCCGAGTTAACCAGCGAAAGGCCATGCTGTCTGGTATAGCGCCGGCCCAGATCGCAAAGCTGATCCACGATTATATCGCCGGAGCAGTCGTAGGTTATACGTACCTCCCTACGGTTGAACCGGAAGACATCATCCTGCGCTTCGATCAGAAGGACCGGGCATGGATTGAACAGGTGCAGAATCTCAATATTATAAACGGACATGGGCAGGCGTTGCCCCTGGGCAGTCTTGTTGAGATCCGACAGGTGCCAGCCGCAAAACCGGTCCAGACCCTCGACGGACATGCTGTGGCCTATGTCATGGGAGATGTTCTGGGCTTTTCACCCGAGTACTCCGCCCTGGTGCTGAATCGTATGCTGGACGGCCAGCATTTGCAAAACGGTGTTACCGTGACGACGGGAAACCTGGGAGCCTTTGCATCCCAACCCGATGATGTCAGTCGTTATCAGGTTTTCTGGGGTGGCGACATGCGTCTGACACTGGATGTATTCCGCGACCTTGGCGCCGCATTTCTGGTGGCGCTTATATTTATCTACCTTCTGCTGGTGGGATACTACCAGTCTTTTATGATTCCGCTGATCGTGATGGGCGCCATTCCGCTGACCCTGATCGGCGTCTTCCCGGGCCACTGGCTTTTTAACATGCCGTTCAATGCCACCTCCATGATCGGTTTTATCGCTCTGGCCGGGGTAGTGGTCCGCAATTCGCTTTTGCTCATAGATTTTATACGCGACTACCGAGCTGAAGGATATTCACTGGATGAAGCAGTCACCGAAGCCGGCGCAGTGCGTCTGCGGCCGATCCTGCTGACTGCCCTGGCGATTATGTTCGGTACGGCAGTGATGCTGACGGACCCGGTCTTCGGGGGGCTGGCCATAGCACTGATGTTCGGGACCCTGGCTTCCACACTGCTGACCCTGGTCGTCATCCCACTGCTCTATGACATCTGGCAGCGGGGGGTGGAACGGCGGGGATCTAAAACGTCCTGAAGCCTGATATATATGGAGGATCTGACAGCCTATCATGTGTGTTAAACAGGGATGTTCAAAGGTGGGCTGAAGGGTGATGGTTGTCACCGGCTTAAAAACAGCACCAAACACTTGCTGCTGCCGCCGGCCTTGATAAATTCATCAAACTCCAGCATATGAAGAACAAATCCAAGCGACCCCAGCGTTTCCTGAAGCGCGGAAGAGCAGCGGTTCATGATGATGTTCGTTCCGTCCACCACAGCATTGCAGCAGAATTTCCTGGCATCCGCTTGTGACAACGGGATCAGATTGGGTACTGTCCGTTCCAGCACTTTCCGTCCGTAGCCGTCAAATGCATCGGGATAAAAAAGTGCCGAAGTATCATCCAGCGGGCAGAAGCAGGTATCCAGGTGATAGTAGTCCGGATTGACCAGCTCCACGGAAAGGACTTCCCTTTCAATGATATTGCTCACATGGAGGTGAGACCGGATGTCCGAGCGAAACCGGTAACCGGCAATCAGGGTATCTTTGAAAAAAAGCGCATCCCCTTCCCCCTCGAAGTAATGATCCGGAGGAAGGTATCTTACCTTCATTCCTTTTGATTCAGCCCAGGTTTCAAAATACGCGGATTCAGGCCTGCGCTGCGGATACCGGAAGTTGGACAGTATAAAATCGTTGTTGAAAACAAGGCCGGCATTGGCTGTAAACACCATGTCCGGAAGATCCGAAACCGGGTTGACCAGCCTGATTTTTACACCAACCTCCTTCAATGTTTCGTGCAGGGCCTGCCATTGAGCAACTGCAGTGGTAGTTTTCGGCTTCCGCCGGGGGTTCATCCAGGGATTGATTTTATAACTTACAGTGTAGTAATCCGGGGCGCACATAAGTATTTCGGTCATATCATATCTTGCTCCACTTCTATCTTATTTATCTTCAATTTTCATCAAGAGCTTCACACAGTTCATGCAGAAATGCTTCCACATCCATGACCAGCCCCCTGGCCTGGTGGCTGCCCCGGTCGGCGAGTTTGGTCACCACGGACGGGGATATATCCACACAGATGGTCCGAACCTTTTGAGGCAGCATGTTGCCGACGGCAATCCCATGCAGCATTGTTGCCAGGACGATAACAAGTTCGGCATCCCTGAGCCCGGATCTCATGGCGTTCTGGGCCTTTACTGTGTCAGTGATGACTTCGGGAAGCGGGCCATCGTCCCGGATGGACCCGGCAAGGATAAAATCGCAGTTATTCCGGATACAGGCATGCATGATCCCGTCGGTAAGCAGATTCTGCTCTACTGCTGCCCTGATGCCGCCTGCAGCCCGGATCCGGTTGATTGCATGCATGTGATTCCGATGGCCTTCGAAGGTGCCTATGCCTTCTTTTAATGATACACCTAGTGACGTGCCGAAAAAAGACGCCTCTATATCATGCACTGCGAGCGCATTGCCCGTGAGCAGAAGATCGATATATCCCCTGTTGATCAGCCTTGCCAGCCATGAGCGTCCCCCGGTATGAACCACTGCCGGCCCGGAAACCACAACTATTTTACCATCTTTTTTAGAGTTGATCCGCTTCATGAGCCGGGCGGTCTCAATGATCATGGCCTGCCTGGGACGCTCAGAGGACACACCGCTGTCCATAAAAGCAAACTCTCCGGAGCGTTTGGGTTTTTCAATATACTTGATTCTGACTCCCTTAAGCCCCACCACAAAAAGTTCTCCTTTTTTAACATCGTTCATCTTGACACATGCCGCAGCATTACCTGCAGTGTCCAGCCGGATACCGCAGTCCATTCCAGTGTTTTTTACCTTAATCCATTTATTGTTAACGCGGATTTCCGTTTCAAAATTGCTCGTAACGTAAAAATCATTGGGAAAGATACCGTCTACAGGTGCAGGTTTAGACTGCACGGGCGGCTCTTCAGGTTCCTCGGCACCCAGTTGATGAAGCCTGGTTAAAATAGAAGCCAGTGTTCCGGTATTACCGGCGCTAATTCTGATTCTGGCGCTGCTGAGATCTGTCCGGGTCTTTCCGATTTCAATGTCTTCGAGCAGGTAATCGCCCCCGCGGTCAATGATTTCGTCAAAGATTTTGCTAAGCGACAGAGAATCGATGATATGGCCGCGGACAATGATGGTTTTATTGTGTTTTTTCATAGCTGTTTATCCTTTGTTTCGAGCAGTCCGCGCCGGCCGAGGCTCCCGTACCGGTGGTAGTTATAACAGACGCTCTGGTTTAGAAAATAATGCAGCAGTTCCAGCCGGCCTTCCATCAATACCTCCGTACGGGCTATATAAAAACCTGTTTCCGCGGCAGAACGGAATACTGCGTCAGGCACCCTGGTCGGGGCTGCATATCTTAGTCTGTGAACCGGGGTCAGGTTATTCATCAGCACTTCATCGGATTGAGGTATTATTTTGCCCTTTCCCAGGAACTGCTCAAGGCCTCCGGCCTCAAGATATTCCATAGCCATGTGTGTCGTATCCGGATAAATACTGACCAGAAGATCGCACCCTGAGATTATACCGGCCGCGATCCTGGCCAGTATATCAAAAAGTGAATCATCGGGATGCACACGGATCACAAGTTTTTCCACGGGGAGATACCGGTGAATGTTGTCCTGGCCCCTGAGCCTGAAAAAATCCTTTTCCCGCATGAATTCTCTGTCCGCATGGAAAAGATAGCTTTTTGCCGCACAAAGAGTCTTTTCCAGGTCCTCGGCATATGGACCTGGATTGTTTTTCAGGCCGGAAATAAAATCCAGGACAGGATGCCCGGGCTCCCGGTCAGAAACCACGGGAAGGGCTGTTTCTTCGAAGGTCATGAACTGGGTCACATAATTTGGCCCCCCTGTCTTTATTCCTGGGCCCAGGGCAGATTTTCCCATACCGCCGAATGGCTGACGCAGGGTTATGGCACCTGTAGTGCTCCGGTTGATATAGAGGTTGCCGGCCCGGATGCCCGCCTTCCATTTTTCATGCTCCCGTTCATCAAGGCTTTCAAGACCGGAGGTCAACCCGTATCCCGTCCCGTTTACAAGAGTTATGGCATGGTCCAGATTTTCCGCGCACATCACAGCTAGCAGGGGGCCGAAAAATTCGGTCATGTGGGTATAGGACCCGGCAGTTACATCCCATTTGATGCCGGGGGTCCACATGTGCGGATTACCTTCGATATTCCGTGGTTTAAGGGCCCATGTTTCCCCTGGTTCCAGGCTTATCATGGCCCTCAGGAGACCTGACTGCGGGGGACGGATCAGGGGTCCCATCCTGTTCTGGAATTCCCAGGCAGATCCGACACCGATGCTTTGGGCTACGTCCACAAGCTGCCTTTTGAAGTTAAGGTCTTCATACACCTCTCTCTCAAGGATCAAAAGGGAAGTGGCTGAGCACTTCTGCCCGCAGTTGCCGAATGCAGATGTAATGATATTACTGACAGCCTGATCCCGGTCAGACATGGCAGTAACGATTGTGGCGTTTTTACCTCCTGTTTCGGCAGCCAGGAAAAGATCAGGCCGCTGTTTTAATATTCCCAGGCCGGTAGAGGTGCCGCCGGTTAAGATCACATAGTCCACGTCCTTATGACCTATCAGGGTCTTTTTGGTATCCGATCCCCGGCAGGGAAGGAACTGCAGAGTATTCCCGGTAATTCCGGCATCCCAGAATGCGCGGCACAGCACCCAGGCAGTCAGCACTGCATCTGAAGAAGGCTTGAAGATAACGGTGTTTCCGGCTGCGAGTGACGCGGCAATACCGCCGCATGGAATGGCAACGGGAAAATTCCACGGGGAAATTACCACACCCACGCCTTTTCCATGAACATTAAGATTCCCGGGCAATTCAAGGCCGGCTATGGAGCGTGGATAGTACTCCAGCAGATCCACTGCTTCGGACACCTCTACATCCGCTTCCGGATAAATTTTACCCGTTTCCGCTACTGCAGCACCGATCAAATCTCCCCGGCGCTGCCGGATAATTTGAGCAACTTTTGCCAGAGCCGCATGCCGTTCTTCCAGTGATTTTGTACGCCAGCCGTCAGGGTCTTTTCGGGCAGCGGCTACGGCCTCTTTTACATGCTCTTCCGTGGCCTCGGCATATCTGGCAATGAGGATCTCCTCTTTGTAAAGGGAAGGATCCATGCATTTTCCTCCCATCTGAGGACTAACCACTTCCTTGCCGCCAATAACCATGGGAATTTCAACGGGCAGGGAATCCCTGATTTTTTTCCACTTATCCCGGACATTACCAGCCCATTTCCTGTTGGCCGACAATGACCAGTCAGTATCCGGTTCACTGGCAAAGGGATCTGAGGTATTCATGGCAGGAGTTGATGACCCGGCCAACCGGTTCTGAGTGCGGTGGGGATTATTGGGGACCGATGCCATGCGCTTTAATGAGTCCTCGAATATCTGTTTTAAAAACATCCATTCAGGGCTTGCGGGAGTCAAATTAAACGCATGTCTTAAAAAATTTTCTTCCCCTGAATTCTCGTCCAGCCTTCTCACAAGATAGGCAATGGCGTTGATGAAATTTTTTGGGTCAGCGTAGGGCGCATAGAATAACAGATCGCAGCCGGTGTTTTTCACTGCCTGAGCCATATGGTCGGCCATACCCGTGAGCATTTCAAAAATAAGGCCGGATGATACATTATTTGCTTCTGCTGTCTTAAGGGCAAAGGCAATGTCAAAGAGGTTATGGGAGGCGATGCCCAGATGCACGGCAGCAATATTTTCGGGACGGAGGCCGAAGGCAGTCATTTTCTTGTAATTGGCGTCCGTATCGGTTTTGGTGGAATACGGGGCCAGGGGCCAGTTTTTAAGGGCGGAGGTTACTTTTTCCATCTCCATGTTGGCGCCTTTTACAATGCGGATCTTTATGGGAACTCCCCCGGCGGTTATACGCTTTTTTGCCCAGTCGGTAATTTTTTGCTGCATTGCAAAGGATTCAGGAAGATAGGCTTGAAGGGCGATTCCCCCGGAATATTCTCGGAATTCCGGATCGTCCAGCGCTGCGCAGAATGCCGCGGCAGTTATTTCCAGGTCCTGGTAGGCCTCCATGTCCAGGGTTACGAATTTGGGTTTGTCTTTACCGTCCTTGTCCCTGTGGAAATGAAGGGCAGCGGTTTGGTAGAGAAGCTGGCAGGCGCTCCTTTAAAACCGCCACAGTGTGATCAAAGGCCAGGGGATTGACCTGGGAATAGATGCTGGAAATCTTCACGGAGATTTCCTGGGTTTCCGGCTTTTTTAGGTCTTCAAGATATGTATTCAAGCGGGACCGGGCCTCAGTCTCTCCCAGTACGGCTTCACCCAGATGATTAAGGTTGGTCCGGAACTCAAGGGAACTCTGCCTTAAAAGATAGGCCCTAAGAACTTCCGGATCACCGCTGATAATAGTACGGCTGCTGTCTTTCCGGATTTTATCCACCATCATGGGGACAACAAGATGAGGGATATACCTTACCAGGGTAAGAAAAATACGGAGCAGCATCCGGTCGATGCCAGGAAAGAATTCGGGGATTCCGTGTTTCCTGAACAGATAGGATATCTGCTCACCTACCCTGCCTGGGTCCTTTGACCGAAAACACTGGTCTATCAATTCAGTTAAAAAAGCCTTGTCGCCGGCATGGCTCAACAATGCAGCCATCTGTTTCTGGAAACGCTTTTCATCCGGAGAAAGGAATTGAGCAGCCCTGTTCAGTAATTTTACAGCCAGGTCAACTGCCGCCTCCGCCGGAATTTGATCAGATATTGCTGTCATGTTGTTTCCTGTAATCAATAAAATTACAACTGGTTTTGAAGCATCCGAACGATCAAATCGAATCCTGCCCCTGACACTGGCCGGATTTAAATACACCTGAGACGTAATAACCCGCAAAAGGTAGACAACAACCAATAATTTATTATACATAAAAGGAAGCAACATTCAATATTCAAGATTCACCCTGCCTGCATTTCAACCCTTAATCCAAACTGTTTAAGGCTTCTTATACCTCTTGACACACGATGCTTTGCTCCATATACTCAGTTCCTGAGAATGGATATCTTATCAATTAACTGCCAACCCACTAGATGGAGGTGAAAATTGACTAGAAAGATATGTTCCTTAATATTAATTATTTTCCTCACAGTTCTATGTTCCGCAGCATATTCTTCCGAGAAAAAAATCAGGGTATTTAATCCAACACCACCGAACAGGATGGTCGATCGCATACCCCTTGTACCCAGGCTAGATACGCTGGAAGGAAAAACCATAATCCTGGTGGATATAGGCTGGGGAGGAGAGCAGGCAGCCCCCAGCATTTACAGAGAAATGAAGGCCTGGTTCGCTCAGAATATGCCGAGTGTGAAAATAGAAACCAGAAAGACCAAAGGCTTTTTTTTGCAGGAACAGCCGGAACTCCTGAAGGAAATAGCAGAAAAGGCAGACGCGGCCATGTTCGGAATAGCCGGGTGAGACGGTTGTATATCGGCCGTGAGCCGAAACTGTAAACAACTGGAGCAGCAATACCATATTCCCACTGTAGCGGGATCTGCAGCAAATATCGTTAATTATGGCCTGAATTACAATTTCAAGTATAACAACGGATCACCCATTCGATACATAGGTTTTCCTTTTCCTGTGGCCGGGCAGCCCCAATCGGTTCACCATAAATATATTTTTGAGGGCAATGATGTGGTAAGCGGAAAACCAATGATGCAGGCATTCGTGGAAGCTTTGACCGCTCCCCTGACAGATAAGGAAAAGTACAGGGGACCGGCAACCGAACCACAGCCTGCGACATCCCGCTTTCTCGGGCCGGACACGGAAGAGAACCTGCAGCAGCTTTTCATTGATAATGACTGGACAGACTATCTTCCCATTGTTCTTCCGACCGAAGAACGGGTGGCAAAAATGCTTGAAGGCACTTCTCATAAGCCGGAGGAGGTCATCAAGGTACTGGACTGGCCAGGAGGAAACCGGGAAGTTACAGTGGAAAGAGTTGCCACCTGCGCTGTTATGGCCGGCGCCAGACCGGAACATCTTCCCGTAATCCTGGCCCTGGCCAACCACATCCCCTTTGGAAACTCAACATCCTCCATGGCCAACATGATCCTTGTCAATGGACCAATTCGCGATGAAATAGGCATGAATTACGGCCACAATGTCATGGGACCCCATGCCCTGGCCAACTCTGTTATCGGCCGCAGTTACACAATCATGTCTAAAACCATCGGCGGCCTGCACAGCAAAAAAACGACCTGGAGCACCCTGGGAAGCACCATGCAGTACAACAATGTCTGCATCGCTGAAAATGAGGATGCACTACCCGAAGGATGGAAGCCTTTTCATGTGCAGATGGGATTCAAACCCAATGACAACGTTATAACCGTGGCAACCGGCTGGTCATATATTTCAAGCGTAACAGAGGCTCAGAGGGAGTACCCGGTTTATATGTGGATGGGGGATTTAATGAAGGCCCTCACAATGCCAAGGGCTACAGTTATTATGGATCCGTCCGTTGCAAAGCTTCTGAAGGACACCTACGGGTTCAAGACTAAAGAACAGTTGAGCAAATGGTTTGAAGAAAATGTTGAAAAAACCACGCACCCCTCCGGGGAAAAAGTAAAACCCTTCCGGGCATCCTCGGTAAATGTAATTGTTGCCGGAGGCGGGGGGCAGACAACATGGTTTGTGACGGATTTCATGTTGAACCGGAATATGGTTACAATGGGAGGGAGTACACTTATCGACAAATGGCGGTAGTATTAGGAAAACAGGCAGCCGCGTTTACTGAAGCTGCGGCAGCCTGTTTTTGATGTTAATCATTGCTCTGTAAAATCATTTATCCTTATAAAGCTTAAAAAACAGGGTTTTTCCGCGTCCGGTTGCGCCTCCGGAATCCGGATCAAACACCATGACCGGGTTACTGTCTTTGGTTTCTACTTCAAACGCCAGCCATCCTTCAATTGACTCACCAGGTAAGTCTCTACGGGTTTGCCCAAGCCTCCCAGATTCCTTGATATAAGTGTCCAGCATCTGCCTATTGTCGAATTGGCGCGGTTTAAAGGACCAAGGGCGCCAATCCCCGTATTCATGCCAATCTCCTTTATAATAGGCCCGTTTACTATAACCATTCTGGCAAAAGAGGATGTGGAGCTGACCATGAACGCTACGCCTTTTGGGGGTATCGCCAGGATAACAGGGAAATACTCGGGTTTTGCACCTGCCATAACGGCGTTTATCGCAACCATATAAGAGAAAAAACAGCCTGGTGTTTCATAGGCGCCTCCTTATTCGGGCATGTGGTTGGATAGAAAAGAAATAATGTAAGTAGACTGGAATATAAAATATAGAGATATACGTCACATGTGTCAAAGCAATAATGAAAATAAACTGGCAATATATCGGGCTCAAACCCGCGCTGGGCGGCACAGAAATGCCTTATCCCTGCTCCCTTGTCCAGGTAAAGCAATTTTTTTTAAAAGGAATACCTTGACCTTAAAAAACAGAATCTGTATTCATCACTTTATTAATAATTAAAAAGGAGAAAATCATGAGCTGGGTATCAATAGATTATGATAAATGTAACTGTTGCGGAACATGCATTGAAGGATGCGGCAGGTGTTTTTCCAGGGAAGACGATAAAATTAAAGTCTACGCAGACATAAACAACTGCGCTGTTTGCGGCCGCTGTATTGCCCTCTGCCCGACAGGGGCGGTAACACACACTGAAATGGACATGGAAAATTTTCATTCGATCCAAAAGGACAGGTTTATATCAACTGATGATTTCTTCGAATTTTTAAGACAGAGAAGATCACACCGGGCATTTACAGACGAAAAGATACCTGAGTCGGACATGAAAAAACTGGTTGATATTGTGAGATACTCCCCGACAGGCAGCAACAGCCAGATGGTGGAATTGCTGGTGATCCAAGATCCTGATAGAATAAAAAAATTCTCTGATCTATCCGTTGATTTCATGGTTAAAAGCGGTGCTGAGGCGAAAAAACAGGCCGAAGAGCTCAGGGCTGAGGGAAAGGCAAGCCAGGAGGAGATAAGCCAGATTGAAATGATGGCTTTTTATGGAGATATGATGGCGCAGAGCAGAGAAATGGGTCTTGATCCGGTCTTTTATAAAGCAGCAGTGGTAATGGTTTTTCATGCATTGGACAAGGGATTTTCAAAAAAGGATGACTGCGTTATAGCCTCAACCACCGTGGGTCTCCTGGCAAGAACAATGGGGCTTGAGTATACATATATCGGTATATTTGATGGTGCGGCAAACGGTTCTCCTGAAATAATGGAGGAATTGAAACTCCCAGAAGGTAACAAGGTTTTCAGTGTTATTATCCTGGGTTATCCGAAAATGAAGTTCATCAGGACAGTCGACAGGAAGCCTACAAAGGTGAGGTATGAATAAACCAAGGATAATATTAAACTGATGAATATACTAAATGAGGTAGGGGCAGCCCCCTGTGGCTGCCCGGTATTTTGATGTTGTCAGGAGCACGAAGCACCATGCCCCGACAAAGCTTCAACTATCAGCGACCTGTTCTATTGAACCTAATCATTATGACATTTCAGGCATCCCCTGAACCGGGATGAGATGTTACGGGACTTCCCGTATTAGCAGATCCAGGGGCATGACATGCAAGACACTGTTCATCATCTGTGATACCTTTATGAACCTCAGGATCAGCCCTTACGGACGGTCCGTGCATACCCAGATAGTGTTTGTACGCACAACCGCATGTTACAAGCAATAAAGCAATAATAAAAAGTTGAAAATATTTTTTCATTTACTCCTCCGTGATTATCCTGCCATCTCTCATCTGTATCTTCATATCGGCAAGATTCATGATTTCTCTGTCATGAGTCGCTATTACCATGGTGCACTTCTGTTCTTTACCCGTCTCGAACATGAATCTTACAAGGTTCGTACCTGTTTCCGAATCAAGGCTGGCAGTGGGTTCATCCGCAAGAATCAGCTTTGGTGAATGTGCAATGGCCCTGGCAAATGCCACCCTCTGCGCTTCGCCACCGGAGAGTTCATCAGGCATGGCATTATCAAGCCCCTTTAACCCGGTTATATCCAGCAGCTCATTAACCCTCCTTCTTATCCTCTTTTTATCGAACCCGTTCAACTCAAGCGGGAAGGCAATATTCCTGAACACAGTAAGATAATTTAAAAGATTACTGTGCTGAAAGATAAAACCGATATTACTGCGTTGAAACAGACAAACTGCCTTTTCCGAAAGGGCATGTATATCAACGCCGAAAACAATGACCCGGCCTGCTTCCGGCTTATCAATGCCTCCTGTGCAGTTTAAAAGTGTTGTTTTTCCCGAGCCCGATTTTCCGAATAACACAACAGTGATTTCGCTTTCGATCCTGAAGGATATATCATCAAGGGCCTTTACCAGGCCTCTTCCTGACTTGAATTTTTTTGATATGTTTTCCAGCAGTATCATGATTGTTAATGACTCCTCAATATCTGAACCGCTTTTTTACGTGAAACAAGAAGGGCAGGCCATATCCCTGATAAAAGGCTGAATATCATTGCGAGTAAAGGGGGCAGCACCAAAGAATAGGTGGTCAGCCTTGGGAATATCACCCCTGAAACGGCAAAATACCTGTTATGGGATGTGAAGGAAGTAAGATCGATTCCTGAACGTCCGGCAATATATACGGCGAGAAGCCCCATGACTACACCTGCAATTGAGGCAGTAATATTTATCAGAAATATCTCGAACATTATCAGATAACCGATCTCACCGGGAGTCACTCCCATTGACTTCATTATTCCGTATTCACGCATGTTCCTTAATATGAATATTGCAAAGGCACATGCAATGCCAATGGAAACGACGCCGAATACAAGCAGCATGACAATATTCATGGATACATAATTGAGATCGATCAGCTGTAGAAGATCCGGCATCAGCTTCTTCCATGACATGAATTTGATGGAAGGATATTGCCTGTTATATTCACCTATGACAGCATCAGGATCAGTTCCTTTATCGAGGAATATGCCAGCAGACCATGTTCGGGTTAATGATCCGGGCAGGATATCCAGAGGACAGAAGGCTGTTTTATCGTCCAGGTCCTCCAGGCCCGTGCTGTATATCCCTGCCACCTTCAGCCTGATTACTTCATTTCCAAAACCTGCCTTAAAAACCAGTTCATCGCCCGGTCCTGCACCGAGTCTTTCACCCATAAACCGGCTAAGGCAGATACTGTGTTCCCCTGCGTGAAGAAACTCTCCCCTTATTTTCTTTTTTGAAAGAGCGGTAAACCTTTGTTCTTTATCAGGATCGATGCCTGCAAGATTAATGGATTCTATTTTATCGCCCTTTGAAATAGTCCCGGGAACATACACCCTTTTTAAAACCCCTTTTACACCGCTTATTTTTAAGGCCCCCGGGGTTACTGATGCTGGGATAGAAAAGCCGGATATATGCCCGGAGAACATCCCTACCGAATTTTTTATCATTGCATCGTTTACGCCTACATCAAGAGATGCCAGGAAAATCAGGGAAGATACTGCTGCAACGGCCATAAGGCAAAGCATGACGGCTGACCGTCCTGACCTGAAAAGGAACATAGCCCCTGTCTTTGACCAGAAAGGGATAGTATGGATCTTCACCCTGCCTCCTTAGAAATATCTGTCCACACCTATCCTGATGGATAAAAACCTTATCGCTGGCTCCACAAGGAATCGGTGTCTTTCTTCAAAAAGTTCGTTTAATCCGGCTGCAAGATATGATCTTGCCGTTTCAACTGCCTTATCCTTCACATCCCTGTACTGCATCAGGATGCCGGTTGATTCTGAAGCACCTTTGTCTCTTAGGACCGAGGCCTTCAGATCATTCCATGTTCCACTGTCTGCCTTGTGATATATCAATGAAACAACATAGTTATGATGTTTTGTTTTAATATCCCTCTCAATATCAGCCATGTCATCCATTATCTGACACCCCATTCCGATATTATAGAGTGCCCGGTTAAGGCCTATCTTTTGTTCTTCATCCATTTTTTCTATCACTGATGGAATAGCCCACGGGCAGTTAAAAAGTATGCCGGTCTTGAAATGATGTATGGTTTCAAGCACACGGTCAGGGGGCAGTATTTCGTTTATACCGCCCTCCTCGGCTGCTTCCTGGTATCCGCTTTCAACAAGCGCCCTGAGAGACATGACGCTTGCTGCAACGATCTTTTCCCTTTCTTTAAAAGCTTCGAATGATAACTCGAACAATATACGGTCGGAAATCATTATATCCAGCACTGAACGAAACCTTGTACCATTCCTGGGAAGGCTGGTTTCCAGGGTCAGCTTATATTCATCATCCAGGATATTGTCACATCCAGTAACCATGCCCCTGAGACACTGGTTTATCGCGGAATACAGTATCCGGCTCTCCTTTTTTATGCCTGCCCGGTAAAAGGAATAAAGAAACAGGGCCGAGAAAAAATTGTTTTCAAGTAGATAGTAACCGGGCGGGGGATCGGCGAGTTTTACACTGCTTCCTTCAAGTATCAGAGCTGCCTTTTTCCAGAAAATACGCAGGGATTTCTTCAGCTCGTCTTCAAGCGTTAAAAAAATATCACTGTTTCCTGTTTTACCGGCCTGTTCTCTCATACTGCCTATCGAATCAATTATATTCATTATCTGCCATCTTCAGGTTTACGGCTTGAGAAAACTGTTATATACCCGAAATAACTGCATACAGCATCAGGTGATGTAAATCCTGCACCCTTGATAACAGACGGCAGAACTCCACGTATATTTTCACCAATCTGAGGCTGCATGAAAAACCAGCGTGATACATGGGATACCAGCCATCCCATAAACGTTGAAGGGGTATGCATGTCAGCGATTATAAGCCTGCCGCCCGGCTTCAGTACACGAAAGGCCTCTGACAGCGCCTTTTTTTTCAGATCAAGGGGCACATGATGAAAGAACAGGCTCGATACTATACTATCGAATGATCCGCTTTCAAAGGGCAGGTCTTCGGCAGCAGCGGTTTCGAATCTACATACCGAAGTTTCTCTTTTTTTTCTAGCGACTTTGATCATTCCGGAAGCAGCATCAATCCCCATTGATAATCCACCTTTTTCCGGATTCAGCCCGTCGGCGATCATCCTTGTCAAAACCCCGGTTCCGCAGCCGAGATCGAGCACCCTGTCACCTTCCCTTAACTCAAGAAGTCTGACAATAGTATGATCATATTCCGCCTGTCTTCCCAGCAGCACCACAGGCTCGAAAAGATCATACACTTTAGCCGCATGATCAAGAGTCCTCCCTTTCGTCACTATGGACTTTTCCTGCATATGTTGCCCTCAATAATATGTGAATCCTGATTCAAATATCAAATTATCCCGGAGTTTGCAGTAGGGATCGTCACGAGGGTTAAAAAACCGAAGCGAAACGCTAAGTTGAAACGATTTTGATCCGGAAGCATATGCGTAATATGGTGAGGATCAAAATTGTGAAACGAGCGTTGCAGCAAAGTTTTATAAGCCGCAGTAGATGTCTACTGCAAAATCCGGGATTATTCTACTATAATCATTTCCGGATAATCAGTCATATATTTTTCAAATTTTCGCTAAATAATACACTGATTACCATTACGAAAGACAATATATGCAACCTTCGTGGGCGTTGATCCAGCAAAGGCATCATTTTTCAGGACGGGATCGAACAGCTACAGTACATGTGTTTTATTTTTAAGGATCAGAGAAATGCAAGGGGTGCACATTATTTATGTGTAATTGATCCTTGAAAATTAAAACACTGCGAGCGTGATTGCAGGTTATCAAACGATCCCATCCTGAAAAACAATGTCCTTTGCCTGCTGCGGGGGACAAAATAGCTAAAAATAAAACCTGTCCATTCTCCGGGGTTGATTTGGGACTCCTGTGGAGGTGATGTCTTTTTCACGAAAATATATACGCATATGGATTGATACCAGGTGTGCGGTTTTGAATTTTTAAGGATTATGTACTTAAGGTTCTCAAAATAACAAAAGGTTGTAATCCTTAAAAATCAAAACCATGGTAGGTAGAGGTTCGGATATGTTTTCGTGAAAAGGGCAGCGCCGGAACTTTAGTTTCATCCATTAAATGCCATTTTCAAACCGAATTTTATTTTATGAAAAAACCCGTCAGCGTTGACAGGCTGAGCAATATATTGCATAAGTACTGTTCAACATAGAGGAGAAACACCATGACTGAAAACAGCAACAACTCACCATTTTCCAGGCTGACACATACTAAAAGCAGCCTATATATGGATATGGAAACGAGCGGTCTTGTGTTTGAACTGATGCAGATGGAAAAGAAATAGAACAGGCAGAGGCCCACCGGCTGCCTCTGCCCTGCTCAATATACCATAAATTCAGGCATTACTTCAGTGCCTTGATTTTTTTGATATCATCCGATTTCCCAAGCATCATCATGATATCGCTGTCTTTGATAACAAAGGTTGCAGGCGGCACGAGAATAAAATTCTCGGGAACCAGTTCTTTTATCGCTATAATATGAACATTATACTCTGCCCTCAGATTTATCTCCGCCAGACTCTTTCCGATAAATTCCCTGGGAGGTCCTACCTGGATCAGGTCGTAATCCTCGCCCAGGGGGACAAAATCCATTACATTGGGGCGTGACATACTGCGTGCAACCCGGATAGCCATATCCCGCTCCGGGTGGATAATCTCCTTTGCTCCCACACGTTTTAAGATTTTTGCATGATCATCATCCAGGGCCTTGGCATATATGTTTTTCACACCCATTTCCTGTAAATGCAGACAAATAAGGACACTGGTACTGATCTTTGTACCGGTTGAAAGAATTACACCATCCATATTTTCAAGCCCCAGGGCCTGCAGGGCCTCTTTATCTGTTGAATCAAGTACAATGGCTTCCGTGGAATAGGGGTCTATGGCATGCACTCGTGCCTTATCCAGATCAATGGCAACGACCTCATTCCCATCCTCATACAGGGCCTTGGCTGCATGAAACCCGAATTTTCCAAGACCAATTACAGCAAACCTCTTCATAATATTTACCTCCTTAACCTATCATGATACTCTCTTCCGAATATTCTATCCCGCTGGTTGCGCCGGTTCCAACAATAATATATGAAAAAGTAAGCACTCCGACACGCCCGATAATCATCATTACAGTAAGCCAGATTTTTCCCAATACGCTAAGATAAGGCGTCACCCCCATGGACAAGCCTACAGTACCAAAGGCAGAAACCGTCTCGAACAAATAGGAAAGAAAAGATCCGGGATTGCCTGCTGTATTGTATGGCAGCGGAGATTCACTTACAAGAAGCAGAAACAGGACAATCCCTATGACGCAAATGGATACGAGTATAAGTGAGATACTCCGGTTGACGGCCTCAACAGGAATGCTCTTCTTGAACATATTGACCCGAACCCTTCCTTTCATCTTACTTATGGTGAAAGCCCCCAGAAGAGCGAGTGAGGTTGTCTTGACACCGCCGCCACAGGAGCCAGGGGATGCACCGATAAACATCAGGAATATCATAAGGGCAAGGGTAGCTGACCGGAGGGACGCAATGTCAATGGTGTTGAAACCGGCAGTACGGCATGTGACGGATTGAAACAGTGCAATTAAAATACGGTGCAGGATCGAATCCCCTGTCTGCAGCGGATGATCCTCAAGCAAAGCGAACATGACAGTGCCGATAATTATCAGAAAAAATGTTGTTATAAGAACGGTTTTTGTCTGTAAGGCAAGCTTGATTCGCTGTTTTTTTCTTTTCCTGAACCAGTAATGAAGGTCATAAAGCACTGGGAATCCTATTCCTCCTACAACGATCAGGGCACATATCGTAAAAACAAGAAGCATGTTTCCGCTGTCCTGTATCAGACTGTCGGAGAACAGTGAAAATCCGGCATTGCAGAAGGCGGAAACTGAATGGAAAACGGAAGTATAGACCGCCTTTGGGAAAGAGAGCGTTTGACTCCAGTGGATTGTGAGGAGCACTGCCCCGATAAATTCGGCACCGAGTGTAAAAAAGATTATGCTTTTAACCAGGCTAAGTATATCCGCCCGCGGAGTATGTGCAAAAACATCCTGCATGATCATCCGGTGCCTGAATGAGATACTTTTCCCTATCCAGCGAAACAGGCCCACCGAGATAGTCATCACGCCTAGCCCGCCTATCTGGATAAGCATCAGGATCACGCACTGGCCGAATATTGTAAAATAACTCCCAGTGTCAACAACGATCAGGCCTGTTACACATACAGCGGAAGTTGACGTAAAAAGTGCGTCTACCCACAAAATATGTCCGCTTTTCGTTGAAATGGGAAGCTTCAGCAGAAGTGTCCCGATGGTAATGGCCAGAAGGAAACTTACCAGCATTAAAGTAGCCGGATGTACCTTCAGTATACGTTTTTGAAACTTCATGATTCGGATACCGGGTTTAATAAGTATTCACAATGGAGATGGTTTTCTGTTTCAAGCAGCACAGGAAGCCTTTTCCTCCCTGCAGCATCCGGTTTTGTCACGCCCCGTGCACAGTCATCTCATGTCATCGCTTAATTAGTAGCCGAAAAAACAGGTTTTGTCCATCTTTTATACTCTTGAACAGGCTGACGATTACAATGAAAAATTCCAGCCTACCGAGGAACATCGCAATTGTTT
The DNA here is from genome assembly GCA_963815145.1 of uncultured delta proteobacterium. Taxonomy (GTDB): domain Bacteria; phylum Desulfobacterota; class DSM-4660; order Desulfatiglandales; family HGW-15; genus JAAZBV01. The sequence continues at coordinate 52,570 of CAWFFS010000008.1, read as the reverse complement.
CAGCCCACAGAGCGGTGTCAGGCATCCCGGATCTTGTTACGCCCACCGAAAGACCGACTGTTCCGATAGCGGAAGCAAATTCAAAGAGTGAATCTACAAGATTGAAACCGCATGCACATAAAATCATGACACCGAGCACATAGCTTACCAGAAATATGAAAATAAAGACGGTTAACTGTCTAATCTTTGAGTTGTCAATAAAAACGCGCCTGTTCCCTTCCCAGACAGGACACTCCAATATCGCTTTATGCGGAAGCAGATGGCGTTTTGTTTCCATGCATAGCAGCTTCCATAACAGGTATACACGAAATTGTTTGATTCCGCCCGCAGTAGAGCAGGTTCCCCCGCCGATCAGCATCAGGATGATAAGCAGAAAGATACCGAAGCCATTCCAGTTATTATAACTGACTGTTGAAAAGCCGGTTGTGGTTATGGCTGACACTGTCTCGAAAACAGCAACACGTATTGATTTTAAAATGTGCGGATAGAGCACCCGGCTCGTTAGCAGGAACAGGGCTGCGGCAGAAAGGGGAATAAGTATAGCCATCAGGCGGATCTCTCCGTTCCGTGCAACAATACGAAACTTTCCACGCCACAGGAACCATGCCGTGACAAAACTCAAGTTTCCAAGAAGCATCAATGATAGTGTTACAGCCTCTATTGAAGCAGAATTCCAATATCCGATACTCTCCACCCGAGTGGAAAAGCCTCCCGTGGATACAGCCGCAAAAGAATGATTGACCGCGTCAAAAAGCGACATTCCCGCCAGCCTGTATGCAACAGTACCGGCAAAGGCATATGAAATATATATAATCAGAACCAGACGGGCCGACTGCCGGACATGAGGTACGAGCTGATCGCTTCTACCCTCTGCGGTTGATATACCAACACCTATAGGTCCGACTATGGCGGACATCATTATAATAGCCAGTCCTGCTCCTCCGGCCAGTTGGATAATGCTGCGCCAGATCAGTATCATTTTGCCGGCACGGGTCACATCTACGACTGATAGACCGGTTGTGGTCCATCCGCTTACCGATTCAAAGACGGACCTGGAAAAGGGAAGTCCCAGGATGGCAGTGAATGGCCATGCGGAAAATAGAATAACGATGATCCAGCTCAAAAGAACTGTTATACCGCCCTCCTGAACAGTGAGTGTTATGCTGTGCGGAGGATGAAAACCTTTCCATAATATTATCCCGAGAAAAAAAAGACAGATTGCAGGCAGAATAAAAGCCCATGCATGGATGGTCTCTTCAGGACAGGATACGAGAATCAGAAGGGGTGTCAACATCACTGCACTCGACAAAAGCAGAATCATCCCTGTAGATGAAATTATCGCGGAATAACGCTGTATGAGGTATTCTTTTTCACGCAAGGTACTGCCTCTTTAAATCCCTTCGCCTGTCAATGTCCTGAGCACAGCGCCATGATTTTCCGGAAGAGTGATCAGAACAATGCGATCACCCGGCATCAGTGTATTGGACCCGCGGGGAACAATCGGCATGTTATCCCTGATCACGACGGCCACCAGGGCCTTTTCGGGAAGTTCAATATCCTTGAGGAATTTTCCGGCAACCGGGGAATTATCACTGAGCAGTATCTCCGTGATATTTACACGACCTTCACCAACCGGCAGCAGATTGGTAATCTGCTCCAGTGACGCCCGCTGCTCGATCAGGCTCCCTACGATTCGGGTAATGGAAAAGCTTGATACTCCCAGCTTTTCAAATATCTCGGCATTATCAGGATCGTTCGCCAGTGCAATAGTCCTGTGAACACCGAATTTAATGGACGCCAGTTGACAAATAACCAGATTATCCTGATCATTAGGGGTGATTGCCAGCACAGTGTCGGCCTCCATTGCACCGGCCTCCCTTAGAGTTTCGGAATCACTTCCGTCTCCGCAAACAACCGTGGCCGATAACTGGCGGACGAGTTCAACGCATTCTTCCCGGTCCCTGTTTATGATGACGACATGATGTCCCTGGGAAGTAAAACTCCGGCAGAGAAAATAGAGCGTCTTTCCGCTCCCTATAATAAGCACCTTCATGATTGTTCACCATCCTGATTAATATCTCCGCTGGCTACAGCCCTGAGGAACATCCCGGCAGCCACGGAAGTAGGGCAGATGGTATCAATATCCAGCTGCGCGTAGACTTCTTCTCTCCTGGGATCAAAAACCCTGGCCAATACCTTGGGAACATTGAAAATTCTGCGAGCCACCTGGGCCACCATCAAATTGACATTATCTTCATGTGTGGTGGCAATAACGACATCCGCCTTGTTGATCTTTGCGTCTCTGAGTATGGCTATCTGTGTAGCATCCCCGTGAACCCTGAAACCGCTGAAATCGGATGACAGGTTATTGAAGGTGGATTCATCCCTGTCAATCACCACGACAGAATTACCTATTCTACTCAGCTGGTTTGCGAGATGGGAACCCAGCCTGCCGCATCCCACGATCAGGATATACCGGTTATTTCTCATTCGACTGTTCTCCGGTTCTATCGTTCTTTGGAGAAGCAGATCGTTTGTCAGGTCCGAGATCGATCTTTCCTAATTTATACCAGGAAGTGGCTCGCTCCAGGTTTGCCCAGGCGGGTTTATAGGTCGGATCTATATCCAGGGCCGCCCTGTAGAATTTAAGAGATTCTGTCAGATCATCCGAGATCTCAAACAACGCCCCGAGCAGATTATACGCCTCGGGTTGGGCCGGATCGGCTGATATGGCTTTTCGGACCGTTTCACTGGCTTCCAGAAAATCACGATCCGAAATATACCGTTTGGCGAGTTCTATCAAAGTAACATAATCCACTGCCTTTTCCTCATCAAGGGCCTCGCGTTGCAGCACCTGCTTTGCCAGATCCCGTATCTCACCGGGTGTAAAGGGTTTCTGAATGAAATCCACTGCCCCGAGTTTCATGGCTTCAACAGCAGACTCGATCGTTCCGTGTGCAGTAATGATGACCACCCGGGTTTTGGGCCAGTTTTCCTTGATCTGCCTAAGGACATCAATTCCGTCCATCCCAGGCATTTTCAGATCCAGGAACACCATACTGAACAGGTCTTCCCGCAATTTTCTCAATGCTTCCTCTCCATTCACCGCAGTATCGATTGGAATATTAAGCGATTCCAGTGATATCGACACAGTCAGGCGTATATTCTTTTCATCGTCTACTACCAGTATTGACTTTCGTTCCATTTATTCCTCCGACTATCAGGCTACAGGTAAAGTGAATGTAAAAATGGTTCCCCTGCCCTCAGGCGATTCCACCCAGATTGTTCCTCCATGAGCCCTGACGATCTCTTTGCAGATAGCAAGGCCCAAACCCGCACCATCGGTTTTCCGGCCTTTTACCTGTACAAATTTCCGGAATATTCTGGATTGATATTCGAGCGGAATACCGGGACCGTCATCCTGCACCGAAAGATGAACATTATCCCCTATCCTTGTTGCTGCAAGATCAATATGTCCACCCTTACTGACGTATCTCAATGCATTGGAAATCAGATTGGTCAGCACCCATGTTGCTTTATTTGCATCCGCATGAACCCTGGGTACATCACCAATAAGCCTCGATGTCAAAAACACATCCTTTATGTTCAGCTGGCTTTGGAAGACCTCTTCAACATTTTCAAACAGGTTTGAGACCTGAACACTGTCAAATTCCAGTTCAATTTTTCCCGTTTCCATTTTTGAAAGATCGAGGAGTTCATTTACAAGAGACTTCATTCGGTGCACCTCCTCATGGGCAGCAAATAGAAGAGCTCTGTCCTTTTCGGAGAGCTCCTGTACAGCACGTTCCAGAAGAAGATCGATGCTCATACCAAGACTTGTGAGAGGTGTGCGAAGCTCATGAGATGCGGCCATCACAAATTCACTCTTGAGTCGCTCCACTTCCTTCATCCGTGTTACGTCCCTGAGCAGTATAACAATTCCTATGAGTTTTCTATCTCTTCTCCGAATCGGTGTAACTGAGAAAAAGTAATAGAATGAATGCTCCTCATCGGGCAGTGTGATGATCCTTTCTTCATCGGAAATATCGGGCTGCCTACCTGTTTCTATGGTCTTCCTGATCAGCTCGCAGAGGTTATGAGGCAGTAGGGTATCCGCGTATGCAACCGTGGATATCTCGGTAGATTCCATATTGATTACCCTGCGACCGGCAGGGTTGATGCCTGTGAGTTTAAGATCAATGTCGAAAATCAGCATTCCGTCTTCTATGCTGGAAAGGATTGCCTCACCCTTGTTTTTTTCGAAGATAATCTGGTCAATATTGATCTCATGATACTGCTTTAACCTGGCCGTCATCTGATTGAACTCACGAGCAAGATGCCCCAGTTCATCCCCGCTCCTTACCGGCACCTGAATCGAATAGTCACCTGCTGATATCTTCCGGGAGGCCTCCATGAAGGCCTTCAGAGGTCTGGAAATACGCTCTGCCAGTATCAGGCTTAAGATCAGGGCAACAATCGATGCTGATGCAGCTACAAGTACCGTGGACCAGATCGCCCGGCCTGCCACCTTACCTGCCCTTAAACTTGCCGCGTACATTGTTTCCTCATTAAGACTACGTAACTTAATACATCTATCTCGTACATTGGCAAAAACGGGATATAATGATTCTCTGTAGGTTTTAAGAGGAGGTTTCAATGAAGACCGGGGACCCGATAAACCGGTCAGCGAATAAAACTTCTGCCTGTATACGGAATAATTTTCATCAATGGATTTTATCAGCTCTTTCTCACCCCTTATCGTTATATTGTCCTTGGCACGGGCAAGCCATTCAATGAACACAGTCTCGTTCTCCCTGAATTGATAAATCCCTTTTTCAGTATCGCCAAGAAACATAATCAGCATTCCGCTGTCCTGCCGCTCCAAGGCATTGATCATATTCTCGGCAGCAAAAATACTCCGATAATTTTCCCGCAGGATGGCATCCGTCGCCTTCCCCAGCGAAACCAGATTTGTAATTGCCCATGCGATAACAAGACCCATAAGGACGAATGTTCCGCTGTAACCTATTAATATTTTCTTTTTTAGTTTCATAGTATATTGTTCATAGTATATTACTAATATCATCTGCTTTAAAGGCAAATTGTATGCCATGCTGTTTAACTAATTGAATTTAATATTATTGTCGGAATTTGAAGAAAGCCGGGATATAGCGATGGCTTAAAAATCTTGAAATATGCAATAAAAATGGCTTGCAAAATGCAACAGGTTCAATCCATATGATACTTTTTTCTTTTACGCCACAGGGTCGCAGGATCGATCCCCAGAACCCTGGAGGCCTCTTCAAGGGAATTTGTTTTAAGAATAACGTTCTGGATGTGACTTTTCTCCATATCGGCCAGATTCGTGAGATGGGAGTAAGGATTTATGGTCTTGAAATTTGCAATGTTTGACGGCAGGTCATCGACCTTAAGTTCGTTATCGTGTGCCATAATTACACCACGCTCAATTACATTGATCAATTCCCGAATATTGCCCGGCCAGGTATATTCCTGCATGATCTGCAATGTATCAGGGGCAATGCGTTGTATGGCTTTGGCATTCAGGCGACTGGCCCGCTTGAGATAATATTCGGCCAGAAGGGAGATATCTTCGGGGCGCTCTCTGAGTGAAGGAAGGAAAATCTCGAGGACATTGATCCTGAAGTAAAGGTCCTCACGAAAAATCCCATCCCTCACCAGTTCTTCCAGATCCCTGTTTGTAGCGGCAATCACACGCACATCCACCTGCTGTGGTATAGGGTCACCGACACGTTCAAACTCCCGGTGCTGCAGAAAACGTAATAATTTACCCTGAATTGAAGGCGGAATTTCCGATACTTCATCCAAAAACACTGTTCCCCCTTCTGCCAGCTTAAGCTTGCCCATCTTGTCGCGCATGGCACCTGTAAAGGCGCCTCTGACATGTCCGAACAGATCACTTTCCAGTAAATTCTCCTGAAAGCCGGCGCAATCTACAGTAACAAATGGCTTTCCCGCACGCTGGCTCCATTCATGGATGAGATGCGCCAGCAGGCCCTTTCCTGTCCCGCTTTCTCCTGATATCAGTATAATTGCATTTGATTCAGCGGCCTGGCGGGCACCCTGGAGAATCCTTCTCATTTTCTTGTTGCGGGTCAGGATGCCACCCTCCGAAAAGATACCCTTAAGTGCGGCAATTTCCGTTTCCAGGATATGAAACCGTTTCACTCTTTCCAGGACAAGGTCCAGCTGTCCCGGCACAAAAGGTTTTGGAAGATAGTCGAAGGCGCCCATCTTGACTGCCTTAACAGCTGTCTCAATGCTGGCAAAGGCAGTAATCATAAGGACCTGGGTCTTGATGCCGCTCGCTATTATTTCCTTCAGCACTTCCAACCCGTCTCTGTCAGGCAGTTTCATATCCAGCAGAATAAGGTCAGGCTTTTTCCGCTGAAAAATCTCCAGCCCCTGCGCTCCGGAATTGGCAACTGCCACATCAAACCCATTGTCTTCGAGATATACCTCAAGGGTGGTCAGGATGTTTTTGTCATCATCAATTACCAGTGTCTTTTTCATAAAAATCTTCCCTTTGAACAGGTATCCAGAATGTAAATGTTGTGCCTTTCCCCAGGCTGCTCTCCACCTCAATATCCCCGCCGTGCTGCTCTATAATGTCCTTGACGATTGCCAGCCCCAGTCCGATGGTTCCGCTCTTTTCCCGCTCGGAAAACTGTGTAAAGCGGTCAAATATGCGGGATAAATATTGGGGCGCGATTCCGCTACCCGTATCGTCGCATCTAAAGTAAAACTGTGATCCTCTCTTACTGACGCTGAAACAAATTTTACCTCCGTCTTTTGTATAACGCAATGCATTACCTACAAGGTTTGTTATCACCCAGGGAAACCTGAAGGAGTCAATAGAAAGTTTCGGCAGATCTTCCGGCACATCAATTATAAGATCTACCCCTTTCTGACCTGCCTGCTCCATCAATGGGCCCAGGGATTCTTTGATAACTACACCGATATCAAGGGATTCCTTCGGGCGTGGTCTGGCCATAGCTTCAAGCCTTGAAATATCGACCAGTTCATTAATCAGGCTTGAAAGCCTTCCCGAATCATCACGGGCAGTCTCAAGCAATTTTGAACGTTTCTCACCTGAAAGTTTTTCTCCCCTGTCATAAAGCAGGTTTATACTCATCAGCAGTGATGTCATTGGAGTCTTCAACTGGTGAGAGATATCGTCAATAAATCTTCCCCTGGCCTCCTCGCTACGGCGGACCTTTTCTTTTTCAGATGCGATGATATCGTCCCTGTGACGGTCATAGATCTCCAGGCGTTTGAATAGACTGTTGAATGAATCGGTTAAAAATCCTATTTCATCGTTTGAAAGTTGTGATATCTGAGGATAAATTCCGCTTCCTTCTTTGGCATCTAAAAGACTTCTTGCAAGTGTCATAATGGGTCTGGCAATACGATGTGATAAAAAGAAACTTAAAGCCAGTATAACTGCAATTATAACAGTAAATAATACAATCACATTTCTTTGGGCCCGTCCGGCAAGAATCCGTGTCTTCTGTTCAGCTCGCTCCATGGCTTTCTCGTTGATTGCGACCAGACTGTCGAGGCGGGCAATCATTTCCGCTGTAAGTGAAAGAAAACTTGAAAATTTTCTATCGGACAAAAGGTTTCTGCGGGATAAGAACAGATAATTGATATCATTTTTATAGAGTTCAAAGTCTTTAAGCAGAAATCCGGTTAATTCATGTTCCCCTGCTTCGGTAATATTTTCCCTGCAAATCTTCAGGGGTACGTACAGATTTTTTAATACATCCGATAATATCAGAGATGAATTGCTATTCTTTGAAACCCGTTCAAGGAATCTATTACGGGTCTCTTCCAGTATTGTACGGGCCTCTTGTGCCGCTCTGATGGATTTGTAATTTTTTGACAGAATCTGATCCGCGCTCTCTCCCAAAATGCCCAGATACTGGTGATTGAGCAGGGCTGCGAATAGTAATGCCAATGTCGGCAGGAGACTTACAATAAATATTTTAAACCGAATGGTGTGACGCCTGGGCCTGGATACAACTTTATATGCCTTTTTTGAAGAATTACTGAGATTATTTGATTGTTCTTTCATCATGTGTATTTATCTGGACATATTAAACAAATGCTGCAATATACGGCAGGTTTCTGTATTTTTCCATATAATCCAGTCCGTATCCGATCAAAAATTCATCAGAGACATCAAATCCTGAATATTCTATATTTAATTTATACTCAGGGATTCTTGCACTTTTCTTATTCAGCATGGAACAAAGGCCAATAGAACATGGATTTTTATTCAAAAGATGATCTATCAGGAACTTTGATGTTGCACCGGTATCCACTATGTCTTCAACAAGCAGGACATCTTTATCTTTAACCTGCATGGAGATGTCACTGATGATCTTTACACTCCCGGACGATTTCATATTACCGTTATAACTGGACACAGATATGAAGTCAGTAGTAATTGAAAGATTGATCCGGCGGATCAGGTCGGCAAAAAAAAGCATGCTCCCTTTTAAAGTCCCTATTACAACAAGTTCACTGTTGCTGTAATCCCGTGTGATCTTTTCACCTAACTCAATGACACGCTTCCTGATCAGGTCTTCACTTATGATTATTTTATGTGGCAAATCCAGGATCATCATATTATTACCTTTAGCATTCATTTTTCATGGATACGATGGGCAGTGCCCTATCCCTGGGTATTGAGCAGGATATCTACTTGTGTCACGCTCAAATCCTCTCAACTCTCAATTTCCTGATATATAACATGGCCGCATGACTTGCAGTGAGAGGCGTCCTTATCGTGATATCTCAAACCGCATCCCTTGCAGATAACATCTTTTTTTGTGGCCATATGCACCCACTCTTTGACTATCTTACTCACATGCAGGGGAACCAGGATGATGCCTGAAATTATCATCAGCACAGTAACCCATCTTCCCTCCGGGGTAACAGGAGTAATATCACCAAAGCCTACAGTGGTCAGCGTAACAACCGTGAAGTAAAATGCATCTCCAAAGTTTCCTATACCTTTATTAAGTCCATTTTCAAAGTAATAGAAACATCCTGAAGATATAAAGAATATTATAAATATAATCAAAAACAGCTTTATAACCTTGAGTACCTGCAGGGTAATACTGCCGAAGAAAAAATCGGGATCAGCCGTAAATCTGAGGAACCTGAAGATCCTGAGTGTCCTTACTATGCGTATAAACCTGATAAACCTTAGATCGATTACAATACCGAAATAGGGAAAGATAATAAGTGCAAGGGTAGGCAGTATTGCAACAAGATCGATTATACTGTAGACATCAAAAAGCTGCTTAATCCTGTTCTTCGCGCCATAAAGTCTTGCCGCATATTCTATGATGAAGATAAATACAATTATCTTTTCTATCTGCCATAGAAGCGACAAAGTCGATGTTGCTTCAGGGCTTACATAGGTTTCTATAACCAGAATGGCGCAAATAATCAGATTCAACAGGATGATGAATACATCAATCATCTTCCCGAGAGGGGTTTTACAGTCGACCAGATAAAACTGAAGAGTCTCCCGGAAACTGTTTTTCATGATTTGTTTTTCTGATTCATTCTTCATATCTTTATAATTGTCCATAAAACACAATTTTTTGAGGCACGATCCGCAGTTAAAGCTTCCGCCTACGCCAAGGCTTCGGCGTGACAAGATGGCGGCACAAGTGCATCGTGCCCCTGAGTTTTTCCACTGACCTCTGACATCTGATCTCTGACCTCTGTTTTTACCTCCCTACCTGAATGACCTGGGTTTATAGGTCTTTTCCCACATAGCAGGCAAACCGCTGTCGGCAGTTATATATCGCTTTTTGATATACCAGCGCCCGTTGATCTTGACAAGCTCATCATACTCCCTCCCCTGTTCCTGAAAGCGCGGGGGCTTTTTGATATCTTCGTTTACTACACCGGTCCAGATAAACCATGCTGTTGCGGTATTGCCGGTAACACTGATGATTGGATTATTAAGCAGCATATGCATCTTCCCATTAAAAGCAGGTGCATCTCCGCTGCTGGCACCATTATATAATTTTTCTATCTCCTCGTGCCCCTTCGCAATCATACCATTAACATCAAGAACCGCATCTTTAGTATAGTACTGTGCAAGATCATGATGCTTCCCTGCCGACATATCGACATAGTACCTCACGACCATGTCCTCGATCTGGATCCGGTCAAGCAGCGTCTTCCGCGTCACTATCTTATCCTCGGCATTTGCTGTTATTGATGTCAGGATCAGAAACATTACAGCAAACATAACCAGTAACAGGTAAAAAAACGAGCTTTCAACTTTTTTATCTTCTAAATTCCTCACGATATTTCTCCTTTTATTTAAAATTTACAAATTATAACTTTCTTTGAGAATATGATAAGTCAGGTCATTTTATAAAATGACCTGTTAAAGTCGGTTATTATGGAAGGTATGAAGAATACAATAATCTTTCCTGTTCATCAACTGATTTGAAATACAACGAGTTATCCTAATGTTGTTTTCCGGTGACGTATCCAGTAATAATAATTCTGTATTAATAACAGCGCGCAGACACACAGGCCTACCCGATTAATTTATCGAAACCTAAAAAGCCTTTAAAGATAATAAATATTGAAAAAAGATATCCAATCAGTATTATAAAACACGTTTAATCATACATATTTATCGGAAATAAAGGAAATAGAGATTTAAACCCGGATTTTGTATCAGGATATAGAGCCAGGGCATGCCCTGTCTCTAAGGAGACCCCGACAGGCTCTTTTTTATTTACAGATATTTCTCTGATATATCTGCATTAATTATTTTTGAGGATGAGAATGAACACTGAAACTACACAGAAAATTTTTCTTTCCGGCAAAAATACTGCTTCTTTTATATGCCCGAAGTGTCATATTACCAAAGAAGCGGATGTCACGAAATATAAAAATATAGCGACATCTGTCACTCTTAATGTAAAATGCTCCTGCGGAAATGAGTATTCTGTCACGCTGGAGAGAAGAAAACATTACAGAAGGGAGACGAATATCCAGGGGAAATTCGGTTTTTTCTCTCTTGTAGGTGAGGATCAGAGGGGGGCAATGACTGTTGTGGATATCTCCAAAGGCGGATTGAAATTCAAGATGGCAACTCACCCCATATTTAATAAAGGCGATATCCTTGAGGTGGAATTCATACTGGATAACAAAGAAAAGACACCCATCAAGAAACAGGTTTTTGTAAGGAATGTTAGAGAAAGCTTTGTGAATGTGGAATTTTGTTCCTTTAACGCCGACGACACCGGAGACAAGGCCATTGGATATTATCTCTATTGATCTGTCGCACATACATTTTTTTATATTTCCCGGTTTTTCCAGCCTGAGCCCGCTGCTCAGGTGAAACAGGTCAGGCAAATCATTGAAACTTTCTGAAATCATAAACATTGAATACCAACTGTATACTGATGCCGGGTCCGATCCTGCCATGGTTCGCAACAGGGACAGGGAAATAGGTAAAACCTATGACGGCTCTGAAGATGATCGTGTAAGTCTGTTCAGGTTCTGGCTGAAAAGGATGGAAGATAAATATTCATATCCGGGGCAGTCGGTTGATTCGGCATTAACTTTTTTACGTTATCTGATATTCTTTTTCTTTTTAATCTCCGGCGCAACAAGCTGTGCGGGACTGCTTGCCTATGACGGCTCCAGGCCTGTTAATATTGTTAATTTTCTGGCTGTCTTTGTCGGGATTGAAATCCTGCTCTATATCTTCTTTTTCATAAACGTCCTGCCGGGCAGCACACATCACAGGATACCTTTTATCGGGGATTTCTACAGGTTTGCCGGGTTTATATTCTCACGGATTATTGGAGCAGTCAGCAATCACCTTTTTAAGAATAAAACGGAATTCATTCGTCAGATCATCGACACTTTTTACCGCGCCAGATCCCGGCACAATGTCTACCATAATATCGAGCGGTGGACCCTGTTCAGCCTCACACAGCTTGGAGGATTTGCATTCAGCGTAGGAGCGCTTGCTGCCTGTTCATACCTGATTACCTTCTCGGACCTTGCCTTTGCGTGGAATACAACGCTGAATGTTTCACCTGAATTTTTCCACAGGATTGTTACGTATATTTCAGCCCCCTGGGCGTTTATCTCCGAACGGCTTGTTCCGACTATAGACCTGGTTGAATCAACACGTTATTTTCGCCTTGACAGCAACTATTACGGGTTACACAGCAGCGCTTTGACAGCAGGCGGATGGTGGCCTTTTCTGGTTTGCACCTTGCTCTTTTATGGCCTGATTCCCAGGTTTTTCCTTTTAATGCTTTCCAGGTTTTTACTGCTTCGCGCCCAAAAAAAGGTGCCGTTTCTTTCGGCTGAATTCGATTCTCTCTACAGGCGACTGACATATCCAATATTTTCAACCCAGACAGGCACAGCCCCATATGAAATAGAAAATCCCGAAAAACAGAAGTCAACAGGTCCGGAAGCCCTGTCCTTCAGTGCCGGGCCCTGTTATTTGATAATATGGGGTGAAATTGATCTCCCCGAAGCGGAAATAGAAAAAATAGTTCAGGCCAGATTCAGGTGGAATATCCTGGAAACCGGATACGCTGGCATGCTTGATAATCTCAGGGATGAAGAGACCCTGCGTCACTTTAAAGACCTCGATGACGACAGGCCGATTCTTATCCTGGCTGAATCATGGGAAGCCCCGGGTAAGGCCATGGAACATTTTTTACGCCGGTTGAGAACCAATAAAAAAGACAGCCGCAGGATTATAATAGGCCTTGTCAATCAGGATGAGGAAAAGCATATAATTTCTCCTTCCCGGATCGACTGGCAGAACTGGCAGTATGTTGTTGCAGAGCTGAATGACCCTTTTATCTGCGTTGAACCTGTTTCCGAGGGTATAATATGAAAGACATTCCGACCTTCGCAGTGATCGGCAGGGTTAACAAGGGAAAATCCAGTATTGTTTCGGCCCTGGCAGAAGACGAAACGGTTGTAATAGACAGCAGCGCCGGTACAACCCTTGTATGCCAGGAATTCCCGGTCATGGTAGATGGCCGTACCATCATTGTATTGATTGATACTCCCGGATTTCAGCAGGCCCCCAGGGCTCTTTCATGGATGAGAGAACGGGAAGTATCCGCGGCAAACCGCCATGATGTAGTGGTAGAATTTTTCGATCATTTTAAAAACACGGATGACTTTGTCGATGAGTGCCGTTTGCTTGAACCCATCTTAAAGGGTGCAGGAATCCTTTATGTTGTTGATGGTGCAAAACCCTTCAGGAAAAATTTCGAGGCTGAAATGGAGATCCTCAGGTGGACCGGGCAACCGCGTATGGCATTGATCAATCAAATTGGCGACGATGATTATACCGAAGGCTGGCGGCCTGCCCTTGATCAGTATTTCAGCATAGTCAGGCAATTCAACGCCAGGCACGTGAAATTCAAAGACAGGATCGAACTGTTCCGGGCCTTCAGAGAACTGCACGATGCCTGGCGGCCCGGTGTTGACCAGGCAATCGAATTTCTTGACTCGGAATGGCACAGGCGCGAACGGGAATCGGCTCATATAATCTCCGAAATGCTCGCAGACGAACTTTCTCACTATGCGGAAATCGGCCTTTATAAACACGAAGATATCAGGGATCATCGCGCCGGTCTTGAATCAAAATTCCATGACTGGCTTCGCAAAAGAGAGAATAAATCACGGCGTGAAATAGAAAAGCTGTATCAGCACAAAAATCTTGAACGGGAGGAATCCGAACTGGGCAGGCCTGTTTTTCAGGAAGACCTCTTCGCGGAATCGACCTGGAACATGCTTGGTTTGACACCGGGGCAGCTCCTCACCCTCGGCGCTGTCACAGGCGCAGCTATTGGCGGCACCCTTGATGCGGCCGTTGGAGGCTCATCCTTTCTTGCCGGGGCAGTGGGAGGGGCCATTATAGGAGCGGGATCAGTTGCCTATTTCTCTACCAGGAGATTTGCCTCTATCGAGCATGTGAGTAAATTTTTAAGGGGAGGCCGGGTTTTCCGGGTCGGACCGCATAAGAATCAGAATTTCCCCTGGGTTTTGCTCGACCGGGCACTCCTCCATTATTTCACGATCCGCGATTTTGCTCACAGCCGGCGGGAGAAAATCATAATACAGGATTCGGAAAATGCGGGTATAGCCAGGGGCCTTAAATCCGGTGAGAGGCGGGAGCTTGCAAAGATATTCGGTATGCTTCGTAAAAACCCGGATGACGGCAATGAGGAAAAAAGAAAAAGCCTTGAGGATATACTGCTCAGAATTATAAGGGAAGACTTAACACAGGCTGAAGCGATTTTGCCTGAAGGCTGAAGACTGATAGGAATTTCCGCTTTTCCCAACAGCCTATAGCCTATAGCCTGCAGCCTGATAGCCTGATTTTCACGCTTCCTTAAGTATCTTGATCGATGCCTTTTCTACAAGATCCTTTTCTTTTTCCATATGTTCGGCCATATGGGGCGTAGCCATATGTGCCATCAGGGCATCCATGCTTTCCCACTTTTCCAGTATGGTAACTTCATTTTCATTCAGGGCCTGCGGCGGCAGACCGGTTGGAAGATCAACATAAGGAAAGTATTCTATACAACCTTTTTCAGCCTTTACCTTCGGTACAACACTCTTGAAAAGATTAATAAACTCCTCCTTCTTTCCTTCTTTGACCTGAACTGTTGCAATCACATTTATCATTTTCTATCTCCTTTTTATAAAATATGGCGTCACTAATGATTTTTCATCTTTTAGTATTTTTCTTTTGTCTTATTCTTCGATTGCCCCGCCCTTCTCTTCCTGCCCGGGTATCGGGCGGTCTGTTACCCCGCCCGGGTGCAAGCCTTATGGCATAATCATCAACTATAATAAGACGCCTTTTATACAAGCCGCCTATTGCATCCTTGTAACGTTTTTTGCTTACACCGAACAGGCTGTAAATCCTTTCAGGCGTTGTCTTGTCAGATAAATCCAGGCTTCCTCCATTCTCTTTCAATGCATCCATGATTTTTCCGGATAAATCATCTGCTTCCCCTGGACTGTGTTTCTTATTTTGAAGTGAAAGATCAATCTTGCCGTCTTCCCTTATCTTCTTGATGAAACCCTTTACCGGCTGACCCTTTTCAAAGATCTTAAAGACCTCATTACTGTAAAGTATACCCAGGTGCGTCCCGTTGATAATAGCCTTGTACCCCATGGGAGTAATATCACCTATTACCAGATTGACCTTCTGTCCTTCTCTGAATTTGACAGGTATATTTTTTAAATATTTATTCAGTTTTGATGAAGCAACTGTATGGTTATTCTTGTCATTATATACATACACTATATAGGACTCGCCCTGCCTCATCTGTTTCTGCTGTTCCTTCACTGGAACTCTCAAATCCTGTTCAAGCCCCCAGTCCAGGAATGCGCCATAGGAGTTGGATGCCACCACCTTAAGTAAAGCAAACTGCCAGGCCTGGGCGTATGGGCTCCCGGGAGACGCGATTACCCGATCCTTTGAATCAATGTATATGAAGACATCCGCATGATCATTGACCCTTAAGCGGGAAGTTATATCTTTTCGGGGAAGGAATATATCTCCCACTTCTCCGCCATCCAGGACTATATTTACCCCATCAATTTTGCGAACCCTGAGGCTGTTTATTTTCCCGTATTCAATCATCTGTTTATTCTTTCTGTTATCTAAGTATCAGCTAAACATGGCCTTGAAGGCCTCGAACTCCATCCGCAGGCTTCGCAGCTCTTCACGCAGCACGGCTATTTCATCATTAAGTTCATTTATATTATCATATTCATTCATATCGGATACCGCAGTATCTTCAGGCATGGAAACAACCGCGTCTATTGATTCGTGCAATGCACCGCCGAACAAATGGGCATATCTTGATTCCTTGCGGCCGGGCTGCTTCGGAAGTTTTTTTACAAGCCCCATATTTTCGAGGCCGCCAATTGTATCCCGGACCTCATCCAGGCTTGTGAATGTATAAAGTCGTTCGGTTCTGCCGCGGATTTCGCCGATGGTCTGGGGGCCGCGAACCAAAAGAATGCATATGACCGCCTCTTCCTTACCTGTCAGTTTATACTCCTGAGAAAATGTATGGGCATATCTGGGAACACGGCTTCCGCTGCTCTCCATTGCCAGCTTCTTTTTACGCAGGCTACTCAGGGCTTCGGCTACCGTATTTTCATCATAGGATGTTACTGGTTCACGATTTGATTTCTGATTGCACGCGTTGGTCAGGGCGTTGAGTGAAAGCGGATAATATTCAGGAGTTGCCATTTCTTTTTCCATCAAACACCCGAGAACTCTGATCTCTTCATCTGTCAGCGAAATATTCATATTGTTTACCCATACAGTATATTCGTTCCCAATTGTCTTTATTTTGTTCCTGTTACGGGATTATATAGATAAATATCACTTATGATCAACAAGGAATTACAGAATACGCATATTATCTCAACGGTTTGCGTCAAAAAAATAACATTATACGAGACATCCATTATCACCAAAAGTTATCTTTCGCTTATTATATTGGTAAGATTGGATATATTTATCAACCGATATAACTTACCGGTAATTAATTTTTTTTTATTAGTCCATCCAGAAAGAGATAATTTTCGGATGGAGCCTTCAGCAGTCAGCGATCAGCGTTCAGCCAAGTCTTTGATTTTAATGCTTTAAGCTGGCAGCTGAAGGCTGAAGGCTGAAGGCTGATAGCTTTCATTAAAAAACGAACGCTTCTGGATGGGCACTAACTAATTAAATTGGTACGATATTTGCTTAAATATACTCCTGGTTACTTGTCTTTAAACAGGAGATAAAAAATGCACATGTCGATTGGAAAAAAATTCGGTTTTATCGTTGCCTTTGTTTCGATTTTACTGCCTGTTCTAATAATTGTAAGCTGGATCTATTGTACAAGGACAAAGAATCTGGCTGAAAAGGCTCAGGCCGAATCGGTTGTATTTGCATTAAAGGCCAAAGATATGCAGATAGCCGTAATCCAGGTTCAACAATATCTTACTGATATCTCCGCCACGAGAGGAGAAGAAGGTTATAATGATGGATTTAAAAAAGCGAAGAGCTATGCGGATGAATTCAAAAAACTTCTCCGGAGAATTTCTTAAAATGTACACTCTCGAGAATGATCAAAATGCTGCCGAAAAACTGGAAAAGTTAAATAAAGACTTTGATGCATTTTATGAGACAGGTAAGGAAATGGCAAAGGAATATATTTCCAAAGGGCCTGCTGAAGGTAATAAAATGATGGATAAGTTTGATCCTTTTGCCCAGGCAATCGAAGACGATATATCTTCTTTTTTAAATAATCAGATGGATAATCTCACAAAAAATATGAATTCAATCAGTTCAACAGCGGACAGGAGCAGAGATGTCAATCTGATACTTGGAATTATTATTTTTCTTTCATTATTAACCTCGGTTTACCTGACAACTCAAGGCATCAAAAAAAATATAGGAGCGATTAACAATTTCACCGGCGCTATGACTAAAGGAGATTTCATTTCCAGTCTTGAGATCAAGAATCGGGATGAAATCGGGCAAATAGCCGGCCAGCTTAATGGAATGAAATTCCAGACAAGTAATGTGTTAAGAGATATTAATAATGGAATTTCCACTTTAAACACATCCTCGGACAATCTGTTTAAAATTTCCGGAAAGCTGAAAGAAGGAGCTGAAAATAATTCCGAACTTACAAGCAATGTTGCCAGGCAGGCTGGAAATATGAGTGAAAATATGAACAGTGTAGCCGCTGCAAGTGAACAGGTTTCCACCAATATCAACATGGTGGCAACATCTGCAGAAGAGATGAGCGCAACTATAAGCGAAATCGCTAAAAATACGGAATCTGCACGTGTCATCACGGATAAAGCAGTATCTCATACACAATATGCATCAACAAAGGTCGATGAATTGGGCGCAGTGGCGGCTGACATTAATAAAGTAACTGATACTATAACTGAAATTTCGGAACAGACCAATCTTCTTGCACTGAATGCCACTATTGAGGCAGCCCGTGCCGGTGAAGCAGGAAAAGGTTTTGCAGTTGTAGCAAATGAAATCAAAGAACTTGCCAAACAAACTTCGGAAGCTACAAACGAGATCACACAAAAAGTTACCGCGATACAGTCATCATCAAAAGAAACCATCGACATGATAAAAGAAATCAACCAGATAAACAAGGACGTGAATGAGATTGTAACCACGATCGCAAACGCGGTTGAAGAACAATCGGTCACCACCCAGGAAATTGCCAGCAATATTGCCCAGGCCTCGGACGGGATACAGGAAGTAAATAAGAATATGTCTCAATGCTCCGTCCTGGCAGGTGATATCGCAAAGGAGGTTTCGGATGTTAACCTGTCATCAAAGGAGATGGCTATCAATAGCTTTGAGGTCAGTATAAGCCTTTATGAATTACAGAAACTCTCTGAGCGGCTTAAGGGGGTAATGAAACAATTCAAGCTCAGGGAAGCCCGTTTCGATATTGCTGCAGTAAAGATGGCCCACCTCCAATGGAGAATAAAGCTCGAATCCATATTTCACGGCATACAATCGTTAAGTGCAGAAGAAGTTACTACTCACCACGACTGTGATTTCGGCAAATGGTATTACAGCCCTGAAGGTCAGAAACTGAAGTCATTCCCTGCTTATGCAATAGTCGGTCAGCACCACGAAAATGTCCACACCTATGTCCGCCGTATTGTAGAGATGATCAACAAAGGTGAAAAGAAGCAGGCATCTTCTCTTTTAACAGAGTTTGAATCGGAAAGAGGAAAATTTCTGGAATCACTTAATGATCTGTATTTACATTAGTTGATAAATAACACGGACTGCTAAAGGGCAGTCCTGAAAAAAAAGCGGCTAAAAGTCTTGTCAGGAACCCGTTTCATGATTCTGACCAGCAGAAAAATGACCAGCATTGCAAACAGGAACCGGAAGCCAAGCACACCTGAAACATGACCGCCCAGAAGTATCATTAATAGCGTATCTTCAATCATACTGTGCATCAGCCCCATAAAGGAAAGAGAAAAAAAGATATCTCTCTTTGAGAGTCCCCCTGACTGGGCCTCCCTTATGATCAAACCGCCTCCATAACCTATCCCCATGGTCATACCTATAATGGTTATTGGAGCGGCGTCCCTGCTCATACCCATCATCTGCAGCACCGGTTTCAAAAGCCTGCCTAAAAGATCGGTGATATGCAGCCATGTCAGCACCCTGACAATAAAAAGAAGCAGCAGGATAATTCCGTATATTGATAAGAGTGTCTTTAATTCAGAAACAGTCCATGCTGCCCATGACGGATCACTTATATCCGGCTTCCAGACAGCAGTAAATCCAGTCTGCAGATAACCGCTTACAGTATATAACCGGTTCAGCAGGAATCCGGCAAGCAGGGCACATAAAACCCTAAGCGGAAGCATAAACCTTAACCTGGGACCTGCCTTCTGGGCAATTCTCAGTTCAATGGGAAGCGAATGGGCTACAAGCATCATTGTTGTGATTACTGTTACCTGGGCAACTGTGAGCTGCATGGTCGGCAGCAGGGTTGAAAACACAATGATTGCCGCATACAGATTGGTAATCATGGCAGTTGCCCACACCAGCCCCATGCTGCCCGGAAGACCGACCAGCTTCATCACCGGTCCCAGAGCAATGCCTATATATCCTGTAATGCCCCAGTCGTTCAGCAGTTTTGTAGCGATACTTATGGGAATGACAATTTTAAAAAGTATGAGACTCGTCTTCCAGGTCTCAGCAAGAAGTATCTCTCCCTGCTTCTTCAAGGATTCAATGAATTGTTTTATGTTCATCTATATACCAGAACTATAGAGGACGCCAATTTTTCATCCCCTGTTTCCGGCTGATCCGGTTACTGCCGCTTTTTTGGATTTGATGGTGGCGTTTTTATCCAGCCTGTCGTCCACCTTAAGATCGATTACTATCCTCCCTGCGCCTTCTTTTACATGTGCTGCATGTACCTGTTTTACCAGTTCAAATAATTCATCCAGGCCTGGCGTTTCAATAGTGGTTGACATGCCGCCCACTTCATATGCATAGCCGGATTTTTCAATAACCGAAACACCTTTTTTTACAAAGCGGCTAAGGCTGGTACCTTCTCCAATGGGATAGACCGATAACTGTGCAATCATTTTTTTCTCCGTGATTATAATTTTTATTACTTTGTAAGTTAAAATAATGAATTCAATATCTAGCAGAGTTGTTTTGATAAGACAAGAAGGCTGTAACGTAGAATATATGATATATTTGCTCAATGATTTCCGGATAGATATGACTACTTTTGCGAAAGACGATATATGCAACCTTCGTGGGCGTTGATCCGGCAAAGGCATCATTTTTCAGGACGGGATCGAACAGCCACAGTACATGTGTTTTATTTTTAAGGATCAGAGAAATATAAGGGGTGCACATTATTTCCGTGCAATTGATCCTTAAAAATTAAAACACTGCGGGCGTGATTGCATGCTATCAAACGATCCCATCCTGAAAAATAATGTCCTCTGCCTGCTGCGGGGGACAAAATAGCTAAAAATAAAACCTGTTCATTCTCCGGGGTTGATTTGGGACTCCTGTGGAGGTGATGCCTTTTTCACGAAAATATATACGCATATAGATTGGTACCAGGTGCGCGGTTTTGAATTTTTAAGGATTATGTACTTAAGGTTCTCAAAATAACAAAAGGTTGTAATCCTTAAAAATCAAAACCATGGTAGGGAGAGGTTCGGATATGTTTTCGTGAAAAGGGCAGTGCCGGAACCTGGGTTCATGCATTAAATGCAATTTCTTATCTGGAAATTACTGATTTCATTCTTAACTTGCATCTCTTTTTAGAGTATATTACGCTAATCACGATCGTTAAATTGAAGTTTTTTAAATGGGATTATAATAAGCCCATTATGACACAAATAGAAAAATTAAATTACCTTTGATCATCAAAGAAAAGAAAATTCTTGGACAGAGGACATTATGGAACTTTCAGAGATAAAAAATAAAATAGAAGGGGCTATTAAAGAGCTACCTCCCCAAAAGCTAAAGATCGCTTTGGACTTTCTGGAGGACTTAAAAATCAGTGATGAAGACGAAACTCTGATGCTTCTCAGTGACGATAGTTTTATGGAAGATTACCGGAAAGCAAAGGAAGATATCAGGACAGGGCAAACCATAAGCTGGGAAGATATTAAGAGAGATGTATAAAATAGAACTTTCTCGTAAGTCTGCCAGGTTCTATCAGAAGACTGACAATGTTACCGCTAAGAGACTTAACCTTGCTTTTTCAGGACTCGCTGAAGACCCGATCCGGCAATATAACATCAAAAAATTATCAGGTGAGCTGAAGGGCAGTTATAGATTAAGGCTCGGCGATATGCGGATTATCTACTCAGTAGATGAAACTAAAAATATTATTTACATTGAAGTTATTGGCTTTAGAGGCGATATCTATAAAAGATGAAACCTCACACCTTACACCTGCAATATATAAGACAAAGAAAAACACGGCGTAGCTTGTCTACATCATCCAGCCTTTGCTGGAGCTTCGGCACTGCAGGCGGGTTTCAGCCGTGCGGGCTTCCACTGCCTCCGGGTGTAGCCCCCGAACACAACTCGGGATCTTCGACATGACTTGTCTTGTACGCTCCTTTCAGTCGCTTAAAACGTCCAGCACCAGGCTGCAGGCCATCTGATAATCCACATTATGTCATCGCTCAAGCAAAAAAACCGCGCCAGTTAAAAACAAAACTGATCACGGTTTCTGCACGCTCTTACATAATGGTGCGCGATTATCAGAAATCCTCAAGCCTTAAATACCCCCGGCCACCCGCCCCTCAATAAAGCCAAGGCGGTTAAAGATAAAAAGCCTTCAACCGCCTTGGTATTATTAGTGATAAGCGTTCTTGATTCTGTCACAGTCAAGGACTGACCCCGGTCTTTTCACGGTCTTTTCATTAACCGGCGCAGCTCAATGTCAAGGGCTGACCCGGGTCTTTTCACGTTCAATCGACGCTACGCGCTTCATGCTCTTCTTTCCATGTTTTAAGCCTTTCTACCGCTTTCCTTTCACGTTCAATAGCGCCCTGTATTATCTCACGCCAATTTTCGCCTAATGCATTCTTCATATCTGTTTCTGTTATCTTGAAATTAACCCAACCAGATGTTATACGCCCATCATAAACACCTTTATCTGCCCAGTGTTTATTCTCATTTTTATATATTGCTCTCACTTTATAAACCCCTGGTCCTGTTATAAAATAAAATTTAATACACTCTTCGGGTTTAAACTCTTTTCCAATAATATATCCAGGCCATAACGATACGATATCCTGTTCGCTAACTGGACCCGGGTTTATCATAATATAATATGGACATTTTTTTCCTTCTTTATCAATAATTTCTAATGTGACGCCTGAAGTCAAATCAGAAGGTCTAAGTGGAAATCTTCCATATACTAAAATCTCTTTTTTAGATACATTAATCAAATATACCCTCAAGTTGCTATTATGATTCTCTAATTCAATTTTAAGTGGTTCCGAAGCAAACGAACTGCTTGAAAAAAGTAGAATAAATAAAACAAAATATTTAATCATTTGGTTCTCCTTTTATTTTATACGGATCAAAATATCCTTCATTATACAATGCTCTATAATTATCATCTAAATCATTGCAATAAGATTCAATTTGATCATCTATTGAAATCATCTCATCAACCGTCAGACCCAATTTTACGGCGTTTTCAGCTTCCCATTCATATGCTACTAGCTCTGTCCCAGCCGTACGTTGTTTATCTCTAACTAATGGCAAAAGTGCCTTATTATATTGATCTACATGAATTTTTTCATGTCCAATAGTAGATGCTAAATATCCAAAAGATCTAAATGCTCTATTATAAAGAGAAACTTCTCCAGTGCGGGGATTCGTTCCTGCACTATCACCAATAGCGTTTACCCAAGGCATCTTGATATTTCTAGCATCAACTCCAGTTTGTTTAAGTAAAAATTTCTTGGCTGCCTCAGTTGACATTTTTCTATAATCAGGATCTGTGTTATTAGGATTATAATTGCTGGGTGTGATTTCAACTCCACCACTAGGATAATAATTCCCTGCATCATCCGGGCCTACTACTATATTTTCTTTAGGATCAGCAGTAAATATGCTACCAATCCATCTCCCAGCGCCAGCTAGCATCTCTATAAATTTGCTTGCAAGCGAACTGAACATTGATCCAATTTTATCAAATAAGTTTGACCATGCAATATGCCCACTAGGATCAACATATACCAAAGGATTATTCAAGCAATAAGAATACCTGTTAAGTGATTGTGGGTTAAAAGGCTCCGGCACAATAGTATCCGGAGAAATAAACCTGCCGATGAAGGGATCATAAAGCCGTGCATTATAATTATAGAGTCCATTTTCTGCATCGAGTTCCTGGTCTGTAAATCTATAATCCGATACATCTGTCACCTTATGCTCCCTCACATTATAGCAAAATAATTTTATTCTATTACACAATAATTATAATTCCCGGGCTTTCCGGAAAGATCTATACTTTCACCGGACTTTTATTTCACATCTAAGCCATATGAATTCCAGCCTTTGATCTTCTGCAGAGGTCAAATTTAAATTTTTCTTTGATTTTCCATGCAATTGCAAGTAGAAAAACAGGATATAGCATAAATAATCAACCTGAATTCCCGGAGATACTGTTATGAATAAAACGATATTCCTGCTTGTAATTATATTTCTACTTACATCATTTAACATAACCGCACAGATGCCCACAAAGAAAGAGTGGGAACTCATTCAGAAGGAAAGCGCCAAAGACCATGCGCTTATGATGAAGATGCTCGGCATAACTGCGCTCCGGCCAGGACCTTCGGGCAACCCAAAGGCGCCCGATGCTGCCAACAGTGACGAGGCAAAGGCAACCACCTATAAAAGTCTGCCAGATCCCCTCGTCTTTAACGACGGCACAAAGGTCACAACACCCGAACAGTGGGAAAAACGCAGAAAGGAACTGTTTGAACTCTTTGACAGGGAAGTCTATGGCAGAATGCCCAAAAACATACCTCCGGTTTCATGGAAGGTTGTTGATGAAAAGAAAAGCAAGGTCGGGAAATTTCCGGTTGTTGAAAGGATGCTGAAAGGCCATGTGGACAACTCATCATACCCGTCCATCAACGTGGATATACAGATGAAACTTACCATGCCTGCCGGTATAAAAAAACCCGTACCGGTTGTAATAGAGTTTGGCTGGCTCGTCCCGATGTTCAAGATGCCCGCATCCAAAGGCCCAACATGGCAGGAACAGCTCCTAAAAAAAGGCTGGGCATATGCAATACTGGTCCCGACAAGTTATCAGGGTGATTCTGGAGCAGGGTTAAGAAAAGGTATTATCGGCCTTGTAAACAAGGGGCAGCCCAGAAAACTTGACGACTGGGGGGCACTGCGCGCATGGGCATGGGGTGCAAGCCGGGCGGTAGATTACTTTGAATCCATTAAAGAAGTGGATGAAAACAAAATAGTAATCGAGGGCCTTTCGCGTTACGGCAAGGCAGCCCTTGTAACAATGGCCTATGAACCGCGTATTGCCATAGGGTTTATCGGTTCGTCCGGTGCAGGCGGGGCCAAGATATTAAGGAGAAATTTCGGAGAGCAGGTAGAAAACCTTGCCGCATCCGGTGAATACCACTGGTTTGCACCTAACTTCATCAAATATGCAGGACCTCTTACCGCAAATGACCTGCCTGTAGATGCACATGAGCTTGTCGCTCTCTGTGCGCCAAGGCCTGTATTTATAAGCGCTGGCTCGGCCAGCGTAGAAGGTACATGGGTGGATGCAAAGGGCATGTTTCTGGCAGGAGTGTATGCCGGCCCGGTCTATAAGCTGCTCGGCAGAAAACCGCTTGGGACAAACCAGTTCCCACCCCAGGAAACTACGCTGACAGATGGCGATATAGCCTTCAGGCAGCATGCAGGGGGGCATACTGTAATACCGAACTGGCCTTACTTTATAGAATTTGCACAAAAATATTTTTCAGGAAACAGGGTGTTAAGATAAACCTGCTTTATTAAAGGAGTATTTGGATGAAAATAGCACTTATATACTGGCTTCTGGGTTCAGCGTTGGTATTTATCTTTATTATTGTACATTATGTGGAGATCCTGCCCTTTTTATATAAAAAGGGTCAGGCAAAAATCACCTCATGGTTACCGGCCTTACGATATTACAGGGACGCAAAACTCTACGGCGAACTATGCGAAAAGGAAAACAAGCCATTGAATTGGTATCACCTTGATGTAAAAGCCCAGACACTGCTTTTCCTGTGGGCTGTTGCCGGGATCATTATGTATTTTGGATTCAAGATCGATATCATGAGTATTTTTAATTAAAGATATGGATACAATAACCAGGCCAGTGAATCCCTTGTGCGGACCAGCAGATGACGTGAATCAATTTCAGCAAGGGTAACCTGTCTGGATCGTTCCCGGCAATCTATTATATGCTCCGAAAGCATGGATATAAACTCTCTGTCATACACCTCCAGTACAAGCTCAAAATTGAGCCTCAGGCTTCTCGGGTCCATATTTGCGGTGCCTATATGGGCATAATAGTCATCCACGACAAACAGCTTTGTATGAACAAAGGGAGCGGGCTGATAATATACCCTTACGCCTCTTCGCAGCAGTTCCCACAACATATTCCTTGTTGCCCAGTGGACATACGGGAGGTTGTTTTTTTGAGGGAGGATGATATCCACGGTCACACCTTTGAGAGCCGCAGTCTGAAGGGCTGATATCATATCCCGGTACGGAAGAAAATAGGGGGTCATAATAAGTATTCGCTTTTTGGCGGATGCAATAGCCCCGACCAGTATGGTAGCGAGCTTATTATAGTCTTCGTCCGGACCTTCGGATATCACGCGGCATGTTGCCCCGCCTTTATCGGAGCTGTTTTCAAGAGGTGCTTCCTCCATGCTTCCGCCTGCTGCAAAATTCCAGTCATTGATAAAGACTTTTTCAATCTGTGAAACAACCGGACCCTGTATCATAAAATGCGTATCCATTACCCGTGACCTGTTCAACAGGTTATTCGCAAGATGGTGGGAACCTATGTTCATTCCGCCTGTGAATCCTGTCTTTTTATCAACAACAAGGATTTTCCTGTGATTTCTGAGGTTAATGTGTATGGACGGGGGAATGAGCGCTGGCGGTAAAAATCTGGCAACATCGACCCCTCCTTTTTTCAGCAGTCTTCCTGCCCTTGGCAGCGAATAGTATTCGCCTATGCCGTCAAGTATAACCTTTACCTCCACACCGCGTTTCCTGGCCTCGATAAGTTTCTCAATAAACTGCCTGCCGGTCTTATCGGTCCTGAAAATGTATGTTGATAAAAAAATGGAATGCTCCGCCCTGTCGATAGCTTCGAGCATTGCCGGATAGGCGGCTTCTCCATTATACAATATACTGATCCTGTTTCCGGAAATAAGCGGCATCCCGGTTACACTATTTGCGATATTTACTATTTCGACATATTCATGGGGCATGGGCAGGATGGCATCAGGGAAAGAAATGTATTCTTCAACAGGTTCAAATTCTATAAAACCGCGGAATTGTGACTTTCCGGTCAGTTTTCTTGCCCTTGTCCTTATCCTGTTTATACCGAACAGAAAATATAAAAAATAACCCAGAACAGGAAACACCAGAATAACTGTCACCCACCCGAGCGAGGCCTTTGGGTCACGTTTGTATAGAAGTGCGTGCCAGGCAGATAAAAGCGTAATAATGATGTTGGCAAGCAGAAGGACGTAGTGATAATATTTTATCGGGTCAACAAATATTTCCATTTATTCTGTATGGCTGTTTACGGGTTATTACCTGAATTTTACACCGGATAACTATTATGGCTTGAAGCGCCTCACTACGACATCCGGAGCAAGATTCAGGGACTAAATTGATGTTTCATTTTTTTAAGTTTATATGTTATTTGTTCTATTTACAAGCAATATGAACAATAGCCGAAACAGGAAGATTATGAAATTTAAAAAACAAACAAACATGGTCGACGTGAATGCTGATAACACTGCCCAGGCCTTTCTCGAGCTTCTGGCATTGAGGGGGATCGACTGTTTTTTCGGTAATGCCGGGACTGATTTTGCCAGCATTGTTGATGCCTTTTCAAGGAGAAAAGCGGAAGGCAAAAAAACACCCATACCGGTAACAGTGCCCCATGAGATCCCGCTTATAAGCATGGCGCACGGATACTATCTTGCAACAGGAAGGGTCCAGGCCGCGATGGTGCATGTGGGTGTGGGGACCGCAAATGCCCTTGGCTCAATAATGGGCGCTCAGCGGTCACGCATCCCCATGCTCTTTTTTGCGGGCAGAACCCCAGTAACCGAAACCGGCAGCCCTGCATCCCGGTCATCCTTTGTCCACTGGGCACAGGAATGCTTTGATCAGGCCGGTATTGTAAGGGAGTTCGTAAACTGGGATTATGAACTCAGATACCCGTCACAGCTTGAAGATGTTATTGACAGGGCCCTTGTTATGGCGCTTTCCGAACCATGCGGCCCCGTATACCTGACCCTGCCGCGAGAGGTCCTTTACAGTAAATACACAGGAAATGCTTTCAACAGCAGGCTTAAGTACGACCTGCCGACCTTTCACCCCGACCCGGATAAGCTAGCCAGGGTGGCAGAACTGATTGCGGGTTCTAAAAACCCTCTTATTATCACATCGTCCTCAGGCAGAAGGCCTGAAAATGTTGAAGCCCTTGTAGAACTGGCCGAAAAGGGAGGCATAGGTGTTGTGTCCTTCAATCCTGAATATATGAATTTTCCGGCCGGTCATTACTGTCATCAGGGGTTTTCGCCTGATCATCTTCTTTCTGAAGCCGATCTTGTCATCGTGATAGACAGCGATGTACCATGGTATCCCTCTATAAAAAAACCGGAGGATTCAACTGTTATAATCAATATCGGAATAGACCCTCTTTATGGAAAATACCCGGTGCGCAGCTTTGCCTCCGACATTACGTTAAACAGCGACACATATCTTGCTGTAAAGGGCCTTGTAAAGGAATTATCAGGACCATCCGGAATAAGCGAGAGGATCATTGAAGAGAGGCGATACAAACTAAAGGACAGGCATGACAGGCTGTTCGGCAAATTGTATTCAAATGCCGAAAATACCTCCGGTTCAGTTCCCATCAGCCAGGGCTATGTGTCTTCCCTGATAAACCGGATAATCGATAAAGACACTGTTATAGTAAACGAATACAACAATCAGATGATCTGGCAGATGAACCACCGCTCAGGGTGTTACTTCGGGGTTTCTCACGCCGGTTACCTCGGATGGGCAGTCGGGGCTGCCCTTGGAATCAAGATGGCTGAACCTGAGAAAACAGTCATCGCCACTGTCGGAGACGGGTCATATATGTTCGCAGTGCCGTCTGCCTGTCACTTTGTTTCAAAGGCCTATGATCTCCCGATACTGGTTATCGTCTACAACAACCAGTCATGGGAGGCAGTGAAACATGCAACCCTCCATATTCACCCGGACGGCTGTGCGGCAGAGACCCGGGATATGCCGCTAAGCGAACTTAAACCTTCACCTGACTACGACCGGATATGCACCGCCTTTGGCGGCTATGGCGAAAAAGTCGAAAGGCCTGAAGATCTGGAAGGTGCGATTGAAAGGGCCCTTAAAGCGGTAAAGATAGAAAAACGCCAGGCCTGCCTCAATGTGGTATGCAAATAAGACAAAAGAATATCTTTGCCTTAATATTTTTCTAATGTTATAAACATCTTATATTATATAATTTTATGGATATCAAACCCGGATTTTTTCTGAATTAATTCCAGATTGAAACCCGGGTTTTTACATCCGGAAGGAACAATAACCATATGAGTTTTGAAAATTTGGATTTGATTGATGAATTATTACAGGCAGTCAACGAGCTTGGATTTACTGCACCCACACCCATACAGATAGATGCAATCCCAGAAATAATCGGCGGTGACAGAGATCTTGTAGGGCTCGCCCCGACCGGCACCGGGAAAACAGCCGCATTCGGATTGCCAATGATCCAGCTTATTGATTTTGACCTGAAGAAGACACAGGGCCTTATAATCTGCCCTACGAGGGAACTTTGTGCACAGATTTATGAAGATATCAGGAATTACAGCAAATATGTAAAGGACGCTAAAATCGCGGCTGTAGTCGGCGGCGCAAACATGGAAACCCAGATAAAACAGGTAAAAAAAGGGGCTCATATTATTGTAGCCACTCCCGGCAGGCTGCTTGACCTTATCAAAAGAAAAGTCGTCAATCTCTCCCATGTCGGGTATGTTGTCCTGGATGAGGCGGATGAAATGCTGAATATGGGGTTCAAGGAAGACCTTGATGCCATTCTTGAGCATACACCGGACGAAAAGAGGATCTGGCTTTTTTCAGCCACAATGCCGGATGAAGTCGCCAAAATCACCAGGCAGTATATGGAAGATCCCGTCAGAATAACCGTGGGTAAAAAGAACAGGGGTGCTAAAAATATTCTTCACCTTAATTATGTTATCCATGAAAAGGACCGATACCAGGCCCTGAAAAGGATACTTGATTATTCTCCTGACATATATGGCCTTGTTTTCTGCAGAACAAGAAAAGAAACCCAGGAGATTGCCGAAAAACTTATCCGTGACAATTATGATGCCGACGCCCTGCATGGGGATCTTTCCCAGTCGGCAAGGGATAATGTAATGAACCGCTTTAAAAACAGAAACCTGCAGATACTGATCGCCACTGATGTTGCGGCCAGGGGACTGGATGTAAAAGATATTTCTCATGTTATAAACTATAAACTGCCTGACGAGCCGCAGATATATACCCACAGAAGCGGCAGGACAGCAAGGGCCGGGAAATCAGGGATATCCATAGTAATTACAAACTCGAAGGAAAAGAAAAAACTGGAGATGATTGAGAAATCAGCAGGTGTTAAATTCACATATACAAAAGTCCCGAACGGGCAGGAGATATGCGAAAAACAGCTCTATTCCATGATAAATAAAATGGTTGAGGTTGATGTGGATTATCAGGAGATTGAGCCTTTCCTGCCGCCTGTATATGATGCGCTTAAGGGACTTTCAAGGGAAGAGCTTATACAAAGATTTGTTTCTGTCGAATTTAACATGTTTCTTGATTATTACAGGGATTCAAATGATATAAACGCCTCTTTCTCAAGAAGAAAAGATAATCAGTATCCTTCGGAAAGAAGGGAACGGGGAAAGAATATATCGTCTGAAAAATCCAGACGATTTTTCCTGAACGCCGGGGCACTCGACAATTTAAACAAAAAGAATTTAGTCAAAATTATCTGCAAAGAGGCAGGGATAAGCCCTCAAAAAATCGGCACAATAGAAATTATGAGAGAATTTTCCTTTTTTGAGGCCGAATCAGGCATAGCAGCGAAGGTCCTGAAATCAATGAAGGGCGTTGCGTTGGGCGGACGAAAGATTAATGTAGAGTACGCGGAAAAAAAGCAGGGCAAAGACAAGAATCCCGGATGGCGTAAAAAGAAAAAGAAGAAGAGATAAAAAATACTGCCCGCATTTTCTGACGGGCAGATGATCTTTATAAAGGGAGATATCCGAAGGGCAATTAAAGTAACAGATCAAAACAGGGCCTTTTTAATTGCCGCATCTCTTTCCATGGTGAACCTCTTTGAAACCTCAGCCGTAAATATTGAGTCAAAACCGTGTGTCGCACCTGGGTATACGTGCAGTTCGGTCGATACACCAGCCTGAAGAAGCCTCTGCGCATATTCTATGTCCTCATCAAGAAACAGATCCAGTTCTCCGACTGCAATGAAAGCGGGAGGCAGGCCTGAAAGATCTCCGGCCCTGGATGCGGCTGCATAGGGTGATACATTACTACCTTCTTTTGAGTCGCCAAGATAGGCCTTCCACGCAAAGATATTCTTCTCCCTGTCCCATGTGCGGGGATCGGTTATGTTGTGGCTTGAAGGAGTAATGTTCCTGTCATCGATCATGGGGTAGATCAGCAGCTGAAAAGCAACATCGATTTCACCCCTGTCCCTTGCCATAATGGCAAGCCCTGCTGCCAGGCCTCCCCCGGCACTCCCGCCGCCAATGGCAATACGGGTTTTATCCACACCTAGGCTTTCAGCGTTTTTTACCATCCATTCAAGCGCGGCATAGCAGTCTTCAACAGGCGCAGGAAATGGATCTTCAGGGGCAAGCCTGTAGTTTGTGGATACAATAACACATCCTGTGTTGACGCACATCCGGCTGATGCTGTGATCATCGATTTCCAGATCCCCCAGGATATAACCTCCCCCGTGTATCCATAACATCCCGGGTTTGGTTCCTGACACATTATTCGGAGTATACACCCTCGCGGTTATATCAGGAGCGCCTGCCGGACCCGGTATGGACAGTTCACTGGTATCAACACCCTCTACCAGTGGCATCAGCTCGGCCATCTGGGCGAACATCCTGGTACTCATCTCGCGGGCTAAAGGAAGGTCATCAAAATTAAAGGAACCATCCTCAGGAATCATTTCCAGTGCCGGAGCCAGCTCCGGGTCAATTCTCTTTTTCAAGTCCATTTTATCTTTCTCCGATTTTTTTAATTGAAGATATTAACAGCGCGATCCATTATATACTTGTCTGAAGATTATGAGTCAAGCGGCCTTCCGGTTTACCGCAGGCATCATCCCTTAAATCTCCTTTAACGACTTTATAAGCAGGCATGCTGATGTTATCAATATACCGGAGCCAAGGATACCTGTCTGGAAACTCCAGGTATCCGCTATTGCACCGAGCACGATAGGTGAAAGACCCGGGCCTATTATCCCTGACATGCTCATCAGTATGCCGGTAAAGACACTCCTCTCGGCAAGTGTAGTTAATTTTGAAATAGCGACAAGACCTGCAGGAAAAAACACGACACTGAAGGTAGCCTGCAGAAAAAGCATTACACTCAAAAGCCATGGGGCACTTATAACTGCTATCCCGATTGTCGAAAGACCGGCGGCCAGAAGAAGAACCAGCAGCAGCTTTTTAAGATTGAATCGGTCTATGATAAAACCGACCGAAATCATTGCTATGAAACCGCCTATTCTGGATATGCCGAATATCGTGTTTGCGGCTTCTATCGGTATCCCGCGTTCTTTAACGAGAAACAGCGGGATAATATTGTAAATACCCATACTGGCAATGGCGCAGGAACTCCATATGGCTGTCATTATCCAGAATTCTTTTCTGCGCACAATGTTCATCATGTCTGCCCTTTCCTCTTTCCGGGGTCTTGGATCAGGGGAAAAAACATGGAACAGCAGGGCCACAGTCAGACACGCCCCGCTCATAACAAAAAACACAGACTTCCAGTTCATTACCGATATGATAAATGCCACTATGAATGGAACTGTCAGCATGCTGAAACCGGCTGCCGTTTCATGAACAGAGATCGCCTTGCCCCAGTGTTCACGATTAAAGACAGACGTTAAAAGGGGGATTCCGCAGGGCAGATATATGCCGGAAACCAGCCCCAGCAGAAAGGCAAATGCGGCAAAAAGGGCGTATGACGATGCGAACCTCAAAAGGATAAAGATAATGGTCATGCCGTAGAAAGAGATCAGTATTGAACGCTTGTACCCTATTTTAAGAGACATAAACCCTGCATAAAATACCGATATTGTATTTCCGACCCAGAAACAGAAAAACAAAATACCCGACATTGCATGGGTTATTGCAAATTCATCTTCGATAAGCGGCATCAAAGGCGACGTGATTGATTTCGCGCAAAAGTTTGTATACCAGAGAGACCAGAACAATAACAGCAGAAATAATTTCATAAAAAACCGCCACTTAGTGTCAAAAAAATAAGCCTGTTATTTTTCAGTCTTTATAAACTTTATGGACGCATCAGCCGGCAGTGCAAGATTTGTACTTACCTCAAGGGCCTTTAAAATACCTGCCGGTACAGGGCATGAAATATGGGGAAGATTCGCCCGGCAAGTATCAATGACCTTCGACTGGTCTTTCCTGAAAAGCTCATTCATAACGTTCAGAGGCCCTTCTGCCAGTATTGCCGCCACTTTACTACAATTAGGGCACTCACCTTCCATCCTTAAGACTGCCACATACTTCTCTGTTTCTTCAGCCTCTATACGGGTAGTAAACCCGCAAATACCGGAAAAGACTTCAACCTTGGTCATATTTTCAAATCTCCTTTATATAAACAGGGAATATTTTCTTTTGTTTTAAATTAAGCAAAACCGCTTTGCAAGTATATAACCTGATTAATTTATCATTTTATAAACAAAGCAATACTTTCGACGACAAAATTTACTCTCCCGGCGATTCCCATGCATTTAATAATCTCCTCCGGACCACTGTTGATCGGTGAATAGCCATTCAACTCTTTGATCACCGGCTGTAATTTCCCAATCCCGGGGAAAAGCTCACCGGCACTTTCAAATAGAAATCCAAGCTCAATACTCCTTGGCGGATGAATATCACTATAAACAAAAACAGCTTTAAGCGCCCTTGCTGCTGCAAACCTCAGAAAATCCCTGCATCGGTAAATCTGCCTGCATTCAAGTGCCTTTTCAGCCTTTTCCATAAAATCCCGGGCCTGTTCAAGATACTCCTTCCGTATCACATCTCTTTTCCTGTCCTCATAACTGTTTAGAGGCACAGCATCAGCGTCAAATCCCGGCCTTTGATATAATACAATACCTTCACTCAGGGCGGAAAAGATCATTGTCCCGGGGATATCCTTCTGAGAGAAATAATCATTAACTGACCTGAGCATTATATGCTTGTCACGAACAATATGATCGGTGTCTGCCAGTATTTCAGCAGCCGTCTTCCTTTCATCCTTAACGTCCATGACTACCATCATGTCAATATCACTGAATTCGTCGGTGTCTCCCCTTGCTGTGCTGCCATACAGAATGATCATTCGGGGTTCATAATGCTCAATGATAAATTCTTTAAGCCTGTTTACAGTATCTGTCTGTTTCTCATCCATGGAAATATTGAAATATCAATCTGTAAATGTTATTTGTGTATGTCAATTCAGTCTGATAAAATACCTTTTACATCTGTTACCGGGATAATGATGATACTTACGGCCACGCTAAGGGTCAAGGTGAAATTCTATGAAACCATTTGCTTATAAGACCACAAGCCTTGCAATAAAGGCAATCTATAATCTTTCACGGGCAAACATCAACCTGCACGGCAAAGAGAATGTCCCGGAAAGCAACTCCATTTTTGTTATCAATCACTTCACCAGGATTGAAACCTTTCTGATGCCCTATGTCATCTCAAAGCTGACGGGCAGACCTGTATGGTCGCTGGCGGATTACACCCTTTTTGAAGGAACATTCGGGAAATTTCTGGAAACTGTAGGAGCGCTTTCCAACAAAAACCCTGACAGGGACCGGTTGATCATCAGGACCCTGCTGACCGGAGAGACATCGTGGATTATTTTTCCGGAAGGCCGGATGATCAAGGATAAAAAACTGGTCGAGAAGGGTAAATTCATGGTATACAGCGCCGGCGGAATGCGCCCGCCCCATACCGGAGCCGCAACCCTCGCAATGAGGACGGAATTTTACCGCAGGCGTATCCTGACCCTCAGCGAAACGAAACCGGAAGAGGCAAAAAGACTCACTGATCTTTTTCGCATAGATTCAATAGAAGAAATCTCGCCGCATCAGACAACTATCGTGCCGGTTAATATCACATACTATCCTGTAAGGACAAAGGAGAATGTCTTAAGCAAGCTGGCGGCATCAATAGTTGAAAACATACCCGAACGGGTTATTGAAGAGATAATGACAGAAGGCACCATGCTCCTGAAGGGTGTTGACATTGATATCCGTTTCGGTAAACCGATCGATATCAAGGAGCGGCTTACCCACAGGATGATTAAAAAAGATCTGACCCAAACGGCATCCTTTGACTTTGATGACCCCATACCGTCACGCAGCATAATGCGCAAAGAAGCAATGAAACTGATGCAGGAGTATATGAGCGCAATCTATGACATGACTACAATCAATTATGATCATTTATTTGCGTCACTCCTGAAAAAGACATGGTACCGGCGCCTTGATCATAACTTTCTGAAAAGAAGGGTATTTTTAATAATATCGGAGCTTATATCAAAACATGATCTTTACCTTCATACTGATCTGATGAATGACCAGGTCCATCTGCTCACGGACGATCGATATGAAAAATACGACAACTTCATTCAAATTGCACTTGAAACCGGGGTACTCGAAAAAACAGGCGATATACTGCAACTTAAAAATGAAAGATTTTCAGCCATAAGTGATTTTCACAGGATACGCATTGAAAACCCGGTCGCAGTACTGGCAAACTGCGTGGAGCCGTTAGAAGATATTCAAAAAATCATCTGGAAATATGCAAGGATGCCGGATTACTGGATCCGGAAAAAACTCGCCGGCCTCATAATAAATAAAGAAATGGATGATTTTGAACAGGATTACCGCACATATTACATACCAGGAGAAACAAAAGGCTTAAATATAGGAAGTCCTTTTCTGTTGGAAAAAAAGCATACAAAAAAGGGTGTACTCCTGATACACGGCTATATGGCCGCACCCGAAGAGGTAAGGGCGCTTGCGGAATATTTATACGGCCTTGGCTTAACTATCTATGCCCCAAGGTTGAAGGGCCACGGCACTGCGCCCGAAGACCTCGCCATAAGGAGTTATGAAGACTGGATGGAATCGGTTGAAAAGGGCTATGCAATAATAAGCAGTATGTGTGAAAGAATAGTTGTCGGCGGATTTTCAACCGGGGCTGGCCTCGCCCTGGAGCTTGTATCACGCCTCCCTCAAATAAAAGGGGTGTTTGCTGTCAATCCGCCTATAAAACTTCAGGATTTTTCGTCAAGGTTTGTGCCGGCCGTGGATGTATGGAACAGCATTATGAAAAAAATGAAGATCAAATCCATTACAAAGGAGTTTATCTCAAATAATCCCGAGCATCCGCATATCAATTATACAAGAAATCCCATAAGCGGCATAAGGGAACTTGAAAGGCTCATGGAAAAGCTGAATGATAAACTGGAAGATATCATCATCCCAGCCATGGTTGTTCAGGGCAAACGGGACCCTGTCGTAAACCCCGATGGCTCAAGGCAGTTATTTGAAAATCTGGGATCAAAAGACAAGACCTATGAACTGCTGGATTTCGACCGGCACGGCATAATCATGGACAAAGGATCAGAAGAGGTGCACAAAATAATCGGTGAGTTTATCAACAGGGTTATATGAAAACTGAAGCCTACCTGTTATCAGCACCAATATTTTTCAGGTAGCCGTCTACAACCCTGCCGGGGTCCAGTTTTAAAAAACCGGCGTAGATCTTTACAAAATTTTTTATATAGCTTCCTGACGGCAGTTTTTCAATATTATCATCTTCAAGGTAGTTCAGGACAGATACACTGATCCTTGTTGTTTCATATACATCCTGCAGTTTAATACCCATTGCCCTTCGTACTGCCCTTAAGTCATTTCCCGATATGGTTTCCTTTGAAAGGATATCAGTTGCCATCTCCTGAACTTCTTTGCTGGTCGCCTTCTCATCGATCTTTTTACCGGAGACGACTGAAGCCGTGGAATTAGTGCTGCCAAAGATTGGTATGAGTTTCTGCCTGTCGGATATTAAGAGATCGGATTCATTGACCTGGCCCGACTCAAGAAGCTTCTGATCATAAACCATTCGTTTTTTTCTATCGATCAGGGTTGTAAATGCGCGCTCGACACTCTCCAGGATCTGTTTTCTTTCTTCATCCGAAAACAGGGAATAGGTGACAGAAGAATCCTCATCATAAATAGAAAGCGTATCCTTGTAGGCCTGTCTGATTTCAAAGTCAGTGGCATTTGCCGGGATCTCCAGCATTTCATAGAAGTTCAGTTCATTAAAATTCTTCATGAAATACACCTGGATTTTGAAATGGGTTCGGTGGTAATTTCTGTTAATCTGCGTTCTATATTACGAAGATCGGTCGCGGTCGACGTATATGGATATTTTTTCATAAAAATGTTCTTTGAAAGGATCGAATCATAAACCTTTTCATCAAAGTCAATGTTACCCAGAAATTTGAATGTAGCAGGGAAATGAGTATTGTATACCCTTTCAATCTTCAGGCCCAGTTTCGGATCAACCTGTTTGCTGTACTCATTCATGATAAAATAAAATCGGATTTTTTCCAGCAGGGTTTTTAGCTGCGCTCCCTTACGGGGGTCATAATCCATGACATAATTTATCACTTTCTGAAGATTGATATTGCTGCTATCCGGGGAATGTGAAAGAGATGCTACAACATTCCTGAACGCCTCAAGTTTCAGAACCTGTTTTACCCTTCTGTAAAAGGCTGTTTTGATAAAAAGAAAGGTATTTTCAATAGAGGTAGGCTGCGGTGTACATATAAAAATACCTTCATTTGACGTCAGAAAAAAATCGAGCGTATTAAAATCAGTTCCGGCGCCCAGATCCAGCAGTATATAATCATAATCAAGTTTTCTGATTGCATTTATCAATTTTACTTTCTGTGCATGGGGCAGGTTTGCGGATTCAAAATAACAGTCCCTTGAGTTGATGATGAAGAGATTTTCTATATTTGTAGGGGCGGCAACCTGATCAAGGCTGTTTACATTTTTCCTGATGAAATCACCCAGGCCGGTTTTTAAAGAATCTGCTCTAAAGAAGGTGTGAAGATTCGGCCCTCCAAGATCCAGGTCTATCAGCAGCACTCTTCTTTTCTGTCTGGCAAGAAGCACCCCAAGGTTGGCGGTTATAAAACTCTTTCCAACACCGCCTTTTCCACCGCCGATAGGATATATTTTTGTATCTCTGTTCATGTACACCCACAATGCATATGGCTTGTCAAATTATTCCATAACGCGGTTTTACTTTATAATATTCTGCAATCGCTATCAACTGTTTATCTGTCAGCACATGTGGTGAGCCGGCAAGTCGCGTACTTTTTCACATAAATCTCCGCGGTCTTTTCTACTGCCTCTATCAGGCCCATGGCTTCATCTATGGAAGATCCGGTACCGATAAGGCCATGAAGCGGCCAGACGACCAGCCTGAATTCAGCCAGTTTTTCTGCGGTTGCAGTGCTGATTTCATGGGTCCCCGGTATCATCCACGGAAGAAGACCTATGCCGTCGGGAAACAGAATTATACACTCGGAATGCATGCGCCACAGGGCTGCTGTGAAGGCCTTTTCATCAAGGTTATCCATAGCGGACATTACAATCGTGTTTGTCGCGTGTGTATGCATTATCACTTTATGGTTGGGATCCGCTTTGAGACGTGCCCTATGCCCCATGAGATGCATACGTATTTCGCTCGTAGGGGAGTTATCCCCTTCAAATCCCCAAATCAGTTCAAGCCTGTTTCCGCCTTCGGATACCCTGACAACACCCAGTCCACGGGCCGGATTATAATGGAGTTTCCTGAAATATGTGCCGGTTGCGGTTATAAGGAATATCTTCCCTGCAAGCTCACTGGCATTCATATCCAGATCAAAGCTCTTTTTCACCTGATTTATATCGAAAAACTTAACTGCTTCCGCATGGGGGATTATACAACTGATATTTCCGGCATTTCGTTCAGCCCATCCCCTTATGGACAGCAGCCCTGCTGCCTCCAGTATCTCTTCAATAAATAAGGATTTTGAAAAATCACTATTAATACCCATTGGTATCCTCCTATACAATCATTTCAAGCTGCTCAATATGTTTTCTTATGCGTTTGGCAGAAACCGGAAATGCAGTGCCAAGCTCCTGGGCAAATACGGAAACCCTGTATTCCTCTATCATCCACCTAAGCTGTTCAATGCCGTCTCCTTCTCTTCCGAGGCATATGGAGAGAGGTTCTCCAGTATACTATCCAGTATCCCTTCATACTCATCAACCAGTTTTTGTTTTTCCGCATCCTTCTCAATGTTATATATACCCCTGTCGAGCCTTATTTCCATGGCCTTGAGATACCTTGGTATCCCGGCCATTTCACTGAGTGAATATATATCAGGGAAATTCTGCGGAACGAGTTTTTCCGCCTGCCGCCTGATTTCGGCGCACAGGATGACACCTGCCTGGCTCACCTTTTTTGACCGGCCTGTTTCATCCATATAACTTCTTGTATGGCTGTAGGCAAGCACTATCCTGAGCACCTGCTCCCTCAGTTTTCTGTATTCATCGAGCATCATACCGGGGAGTTTATTAGAATAGGAGTCAAACTCGTCCCTGCTCCTGATGTTTCCTCTGAACAGTCTCTTCATCAGGCCTTCGTGCATAACATTGCACAGGGCCGGTTCCCCTCCGAAATACGCCGCTGCCCTCGCGGCCTCAGCCGGAAAAGGCCAGTCACGCTTTAAAAATTTAATATCCCTGGAAAGCCTGATGTTTAAAAGCTCCTGGACACCCATCCCGTGTATCCTCAGGGCAAGTTCTTTATCCTGGTAAAGCCGTATATTTACTTTCCCCTTATCAGGTTCCAGGGCCGAATAGAGTTTCAGGGGCGTGCCTGTCTCTATGTAATCGGGCAGACTGTCAAAGTCCCATGAAACAAGACCTTTTTTTTCCCACTTTTTTTTCAGGTCATTGAACTGGTTCAGGTCGGAAGACTGCTGCTCCCTGTTGTTGAGAAGCTCATGAATATTTCTTCCAGCGCCTATCTCCTTACCCTTATGATCTGTTATGGCTATCCTCGTGCGAAGGTAATCCGGTAACTCCACCTGCTCCCACACCTCGGCAGGTATGCTAACATTAAACCGGTTATAGACAAACCGCGAAATGGTATTTACAGGAGACAGGTCCCCTGTTTTCATCTCCTTTATTATTATCTCAACGGTGTTTGATACGGGCACCAGTTGTTTTCTGTAGCGTTTGGGAAGACCTTTTATAAGGGCGGTAAGTTTTTCTTCCATGAAGCCTTCGACTCCCCATTCGAGGGATTCAGGTCTTATGCTCGATGCCGCAACCGACGGTATTTTTATGGTAAGGCCGTCATCTTCCTTTCCCGGTGAAAAGCTGTATGATGCCCTGAGCCTCACACTTCCTATCTTCAATTCATCCGGGAAGAGCTTCAGATCGGCCCTGTCAGGCATGGAGAGGATAATATCGTCCTCTGTCATTTTCAGAAAATCATCCGATCCCTTTTCCCTGATCATACGCGCAAGGCGCCTGGAATCACAAATCCCTTCCAGGCGTTCAGAGTAAAATACGGCCAGCGCATCCTCTCCGGCCAGGAGGTCCCTTCTCCTCAGCTTATTCTCCATGTTTTCAAACTTTTTAAGAAGATCCCTGTTGTGATCAAGAAAGGAAAATCTCTCCTTTATATTATTTTCCACAAGGGCAGATCGTACAAATACCTCATGGGCCTCTTTCGGATTTATACGGCCGTATGAAACAGAACGGCTCGTAACAACAGGAAGTCCGTAAAGGGAAACGCTCTCGGATGCCATTACCTCACCCCTGTTCTTTTCCCAGTGAGGGTCGGCATATGAATATTTACACAGGCTCCCTCCAATTGATTCAAGCCAGGCCGGATCGATCCTTGCCACGTTCCTGGCAAACAGCCGCGATGTCTTTACCATCTCGCTCGCCACTATCCATGCTGGGTTTTTATTAAAGAGTGATGAACCCGGAAAGACCATTACCTCCCTGCCGCGGGTTGCCCTGTATATGTTTTTTTCCTTCAGCACGGCGATGTTGGATAAAAAGCCGCTGAGTATCGCCCGGTGGATACCCGCATAGCGTGATTCCGAATCGCTTTTTTCAGGAACTTTGGACATGGATATCTTCTGTTCCCTTATGATGGTCATTATCTGGTCATAGGTATAGGCCCATTCCCTCATCCTGGGAAATGACAGAAAATGGTCTTTGCAGAATTTACGCATCCTGTTCTGGGTTTTGAGTTCCTTCCACTGGCGGTGATACTGTTTCCATATTTTAAGCATGGTAAAAAAGTCGGAATCCGTATCCTTGAAAGGCGCATGCATCTGATCGGCCTGGGCAGCCTTCTCCAGGGGCCTTTCCCTTGGGTCCTGGATACTCAGGATACCTGCAATAACAGCAGTCTCTTCCGTGTAACCTTCGCTGCATGCCTCTATCATCATCCTGCTGATCCTGGGGTCAAGGGGCATCCTGGCCATCAGTGCGCCTTTTCCGGTAAGAATCATCCTGCCATGCCGCTTTTCCAGTGCACCCAGTTCTTCGAGAAGGTCAAAGCCATCCTTTATGCTCCTGTCGCCCGGGGGATCGATGAAAGGAAATCCTGCCGGTTCTCCCAGCCTCAGATCGATCATTCGGAGTATGACCTCTGCAAGGTTCGACCTCAGTATCTCGGGAGGTGTAAATTCCTCACTATTTTCAAAATCCTTTTCGGAATAGAGCCTTATGCATACCCCGCTCTGAACGCGGCCTGCACGCCCCTTTCTCTGATCCGCGCTGCTCTTTGATATCGAGCTGACAGGCAGGCTGTTTGTCCTGGTCCTGGGCAGATAACGCGCTATCCTGGCAAGCCCCGTATCTATTACATACCTTATACCCGGGATCGTAAGGGAGGTCTCCGCCACATTGGTGGCTACAACGATCTTGCTGGTCTTGACGCTGTAGATTCTCTGCTGCATGGATGAGGGAAGCCTTGCAAACAGTGGAAGGACAGCCGGATTGTCCCTGTAGTTCCTGCCGGACAGCCTTTCACAGGTTTCAAGGATATCCTGCTCCGTGGGCATAAAGACAAGTATGTCACCCCTCTGATTCTTTTCCTTCAGGTCATCAATTGTCTGTACGGCCAGGTCCACATATGTGGTATCCCCCTTTTCCTCCAGTTCGGGATCAATGGGATTATACCTGACCTCAACAGGGTAGAGCCTTCCGCTTACATGGATAACAGGGGCGTCATTAAAGGCCTTTGAGAACTTCAGGGTATCGAGCGTTGCAGAGGTTATTATTATCTTGAGTTCGGGCCGCTTAGGTATGAGGGTCCTTAATATGCCCAGGATAAAATCTATGTTAAGGCTCCGCTCATGGGCCTCGTCTATTATAAGCGTGTCATACTCGTTTAAGAAGGCATCTCCCTGCGTTTCCGCGAGGAGTATTCCGTCGGTCATAATCTTTATATAGGCATCCGGCGGTGTCCTGTCTTTAAACCTGACTTTATACCCGACAGATTTACCCGGTGTTTCACCCAGTTCTTCTGCGATCCTGCGGGATATTGTTGATGCCGCTATACGCCTCGGCTGGGTGCATCCTATTTTACCGGCAAGCCCCCTCCCCGCCTCTATGCACATCTTGGGGATCTGGGTGCTCTTGCCTGATCCAGTCTCACCCGAAATGATAAGGACCTGGTTATTCTTAATGGCATTAACTATCTCATTCTTTTTTAAAGTAATGGGGAGTTCTTCAGGATATGAAACCTTTGGCGCAGCAGCCTCCCGCTTCTGTCTTTCAAGAGCAGATTTTTCCGCCCTGGCCAGAAGGCCTGAAAGGATATCAGCAGGCGACTTTTTTGAACCCCTGCCCTTCTTTCCCGGGTTTTTGATTTTTTTAAGCCTGTAAGAAATAAGGGATCTGTCCCTGAGCATGGTACGGGGAAGAATGGATTCTATTTTTTTAATGTTTTCTGCAATAGACATTTTTTTATAACTGTAAATATTATTTATTTAGGCATGTCTCAGGTCTGTATCCGAACACCTGCCCTTAGTGCATACTATTTTTACAAGTGGGGTATAAAACCCAATGTTGATGCACTCGTAAAAAACCTGAAATTATCTTTTTCTGTCATTCCCGCTTGTCCTGTTTAATTCCCCAAACAAATCCTATGTAACCGGGCGGGGCGGGAATCGACTTTAAATATTAAATAAAATGACGAATGAAGAGCAGCGAATTACGAATTACGAATTTTTGTCACTATGTTCTTTATTATTTGCTCGTATTTCGTCCTTCGATATTCGTTATTCGATTGTTCTAATGAAAACCAACAGACTCCCGCCTTCGCCGGAGCGACGGCTTTTGTGACTTTTAACAGAACCATCAATGTTGTCATAAGATATCCTCCCTACCATAAACTCCCCTCCCCTTTGCGGGAGAGGCTGGGGGGAGGGGGAAAAACAGCTAATGATAAGAGGCAATTTATATTACCTTTCTTTTTTCACCCCCACCCGGCCTCCCCCATCAAGGGGGAGGTGTTATAGCGTAGTGCTTAAATCAGAACCCATACAAAGGTATTCAGATCACGTTTTGAAAAAAGTATAACATGGCGTGATATATGACAAGGATAGAATTTTTACTCGGCCCAGATTTTCAAGAGCCTGACAATCACCTCTGCGGCCTTTTCCATATCCTCGAGCGCGACCCATTCAAACCTGGAATGAAAATTATTGCCGCCTGTAAACAGGTTGGGTGTCGGCAGCCCCATAAAACTCAGTCTGGCGCCGTCAGTACCTCCCCTGATGCTTGCCCTTTCCAGCGTCAGGCCTGCATCCCTGATGGCCCTTTCCGCCTTCGCTATTACTTCAGGGTAATTATTGAGAACCTGCTTCATATTCCGGTAGGATTCTTTTACGATCATGTCGATCCGGGCACCGGGGTATTTTTCCTTTACCATGTTGACAGTATCGGATATCATTTTTTCCTTCTCAAGGATGCCGCTTTCTTCAAAATCCCTGATCAGTATCTGAATAACCGCCTCTTCAACCGTGGCATTGAGCACATGAGGATGGATATAGCCCTCTCTTCCTTCGGTATTTTCAGGTGCGCCTGCTTCAGGAGGGAATGATTCAATTATTTCAACTGCTATCCTGAGGGCGTTGACCATCTTGTCCTTTGCATAACCGGGGTGGACATTGATGCCTTTGATACTGATATCCACGGAGTCCGCGCAGAATGTTTCGTCCTCCAGTTCACCAGCCTTGCCTCCATCCACTGTATAGCCTGCATCGGCATTGATCTCCTCGACTGTTATCCAGTCTGTGCCCCTGCCTACTTCTTCATCCGGAGTAAAAAAACCCTTATATTGGGCCTGGGGTATTGGGTATTATTTACCAGATAATTTAAGGCGCTCATTATCTCCGATACCCCTGCCTTGTCATCAGCGCCAAGCAGCGTGCTGCCGTCCGTGGTAATAATGGTATTTCCGGTCTTCTCCTTTAAAAGAGGATTATCTTCCACGGTCAGGACCGAATCGCCTGACAATTGAATGTCGCCTCCGTCATAATCCTCGTGAACAACCGGGTTTACCTCTGCGCCCGTAACATCGGGAGAAGTATCCATATGGGCGATAAGGGCCACGGTTGGCATATCCTTATCCAGGTTCGTCCTGAGAGATCCTGTAACATAGCAGTACTGATTGACCGAAACATCACTCAGGCCCATCTCAATAAGTTCGGCTTCAAGCTTATGCGCCAGATCAAACTGCTTTTCTGTTGAAGGAAAAGTTCCGGAATCAGGATCGGAACCGGTATCAATCTTTACATAGGATAAAAATCTTTCAAGTATGTCCGGGAATTTCATACCTTGCACCTTCTTATTTCAAATTCTCATATATGGTATTGACCTGCCTGCAGAGCAACTCATACTGTTCGGGATAC
Source organism: uncultured delta proteobacterium (assembly GCA_963815145.1). Lineage (GTDB taxonomy): Bacteria > Desulfobacterota > DSM-4660 > Desulfatiglandales > HGW-15 > JAAZBV01. The sequence goes on along the minus strand of CAWFFS010000008.1, from coordinate 7,791 downwards.
AATGACTGTGCCCCGTCGCTCATAGCCCTTGCCGGATCATGGTGGACCTCGACAATAAGACCGTGTGCCTCAACGGCCATTGCCGCCCTGCTCAGCGGTATAACCTGGTCCCTTTTTCCAGCCGCATGGCTGGGATCGATGATAATGGGAAGATGGCTTTCATTCCTGACAACAGGAACAGCGGAAAGGTCAAGCGTATTTCTGCTGTGATTAACGAACGTCCTTACACCCCTCTCACACAGGATAACCTGTGAATTTCCTTCGGCCAGTATGTATTCTGCCGCCATAAGCCATTCCTCTATAGTGGCGGCCATACCCCTCTTTAAAAGGATGGGCCTCTTTGACGCACCCGCCCTTTTAAGCAGGCTGAAATTCTGCATATTTCTGGTCCCTATCTGTACGAGATCAGCGCTTTCCTCAACCATATCAAAGGTTGTTATATCCAGCACCTCGGTTACGACCGGAAGACCGGTTTCTTCCCAAGCACAGCAGCTTGAGACTGAACCAAGGGACACGTAGATAACATAACGTATTGCTGCAGGTCGAAGGTCTGCAGGCCGCGGCCGGCGGCATCGCGGTCGGCAAACGCCTTGCGCATCCGCGTTCAGGTGCTGTTGTAGTTGCCGCCCGATTGGCCTGCCGACAATCAGGGGGCGCGCATCGTCTATGGTCTTGCGGATGTTCTCGCCGCCGGGCACTTCGCCCACGCCGGTGTTGCCGGCGTTGTCCTTGAGGATGACGATATTGCGCGTGAAGTACGGCCCGTGGGCGCCGCTCAGGTTGAGCAGCATGCTGTCCTGGCCGGCAACCGGGATGACCTGCAATTCGGCGATGACCGGGGCGCCGTGGTTTGCAGAGTTGTTCATAGGCGTCTCTCGATTGTTCTTATGGTCCGCGTGGCGGTGTGTCAGCGCGCTCATGGGGCGCCACCCACCGAGTCGCAGGCGGACTCGCACGGGTGGCGTCGCATGAAACGAACGCGGCGGCGATCAGCCGATGTAGGCGGTCTTCATCAGGGTGTAGAATTCCACGGCCGCAGCGCCCTGCTCGCGCGGGCCGTAGCTCGACTTGCGCGAACCGCCGAACGGCACATGGTAATCGACGCCGCCGTCGGCAGATTGACCATGACCATGCCGGCGCGCGCGTGGCGGGTGAAGTGGTGCGCGTGTTTGAGCGAGGTCGTGCAGATGCCCGCCGAAAGGCCGAACTCGCCGGCGTTGGCCAGCGCCAGCGCCTCGTCGTAGTCCTTGACGCGCACCACGCTGGCGACGGGTCCGAAGATCTCTTCGCAGTTCACCCGCATGTCGGGCTTGGTGTCCACCAGCAGCGTCGGCGACACGTAATAGCCCGGCTTCTCCAGCGTCAGCCGCTCGCCGCCGGCCGCCCGCCGCGCGCCCTCCTTGGCGGCGATGTCGATGTAGGACAGCACGGTGTCGAGCTGGGCCTGGCTCGCCACCGGCCCGATCTTGGTGTTCGCGTCCAGCGCATCGCCGACGACGAGGCTCGCGACCTTCGCAGTCAAGGCCGCGACGAAGCGGTCGTAGATGCCCGCGGTGACGATGATCCGGCTCGACGCCGTGCAGCGCTGGCCGCTGGCGAAGAAGGCGCCGTCCAGCGCGCAGCTCACGGCGCGGTCGAAATCGGCGTCGTCCAGCACGACGAGCGGATTCTTGCCGCCCATTTCCAATTGGATGCGGGCCTGGCGTTCCACCGCGAGCTTGGCGATGCCGGAGCCTACGCTTTGCGAGCCGGTGAAGGAGATGCCCGCGACGCGCGGGTCTTTCACCAGCGCGGTGCCCGCGGCCGAACCGCCGAACACCATGTTGAAGACGCCCTTGGGGGCGCCCGCTTCCTGGACGATCTCGGCCATCGCCGCGGCGATGGCGGGCGTCAGCGATGCGGGCTTCAGCACCACCGTGTTGCCGAAGGCGAGCGCGGGCGCGCTTTTCCAGGCCGGGATGGCGATGGGGAAGTTCCACGGCGAGATCAGCCCGAACACGCCCAGCGGCTGGCGATAGGTGGCGCATTCCACGCCCGCGCGCGTCGAATCCACGGTCACGCCGGTGCGGCGCAGCGCTTCGCCGGCGAAGAACTTGAAGATGCGCCCGGCGCGCGCCACTTCGCCGATGCCCTCGGGCAGCGTCTTGCCCTCCTCGCGCGCCAGCAGCTGGCCGAGCTGTTTGCGACGCTCGAGGATTTCCAGACCGACCTTTTCCAGCGCATCGGCGCGGGCCTGGACGCCGCCAGTCGACCAGGCCGGGAAAGCCTTGCGTGCTGCAGCGATGGCGGCTTCGACTTGCGAAGCATCCGCCTGGGCGTATTCGCCGATGACGTCCGACAGGTCGGACGGATTGATGTTGGCCTGGTAGTGCTTGCCAGCTACCCACTGACCGTCGATGTAGTTGTCATAACGTTTTGCGTCTGCCACGGAATGCTCTCCTTCACGGTGACCGCCAGCCGGCTGCGCGTGAGGCGGCGTCCCGCATGGACTGGCGGTGGGGGCGAATGATGGATCGGCTTGCCGTTACTGCGCGGCCTGCTTGTGGATCAGTGCGGCGAGCGATTCGTACTCGTCCGGCAGCAGATCGGTCAGCGGTGCGCGTACCGGGCCGGCATTGTAGCCGGCGATCTTGGCACCGGCCTTGACGATGCTGACCGCGTAACCCTTACAACGGTTGCGGATGTCGAGGTACGGCAGGAAGAAATCGTCGATGAGCTTGCCAACGGTTTCATGGTCGTCGCGGGAGATGGCCGCGCAAGTCCATGGCCAGCTTCGGTACGAAGTTGAACACCGCCGAGGAGTAGACCGGCACGCCCAATGCCTTGTAGGCGGCGGCGTAGACCTCGGCCGTTGGCAGCCCGCCGAGGTAGCTCAGGCGGTCGCCGAGGCGGTGGCGGATGGAGACCATCAGCTCGATATCACCGAGGCCGTCCTTGTAGCCGATCAGGTTCGGCAGCGCTCGGCCAGTTGCTCGAGCAGCGGCGCGGTCAAGCGGCAGACGTTGCGGTTGTAGACCACCACGCCGACGTCGACCGCCTTGCACACTTCCTCGACGTGGCGCGCCACGCCTTCCTGGCTGGCTTCGGTCAGGTAGTGCGGCAGCAGCAACAGGCCCTCGGCGCCGAGGCGCTCGGCTTCCTGGGCGTAGGCGATGGCCTGGCGGGTCGGGCCACCGACACCGGCGAGGATCGGAACCTGACCAGCGCAGGTGTCCACGGCGGGTTCGACGATGTCGGGATATTCCTGGGGTGTCAGCGAGAAGAATTCGCCGGTGCCGCCGGCCGCGAACAGGGCGGTCGCGCCATACGGTGCCAGCCATTCCAGGCGCTTGATGTAGCCAGCACGGTTGAAGTCGCCCTGCTGGTCGAAATCGGTGACCGGGAAGGACAGCAGACCAGAAGAGAGGATGGCCTTCAGTTGTGGGTTCATTGTTTGAGCATCCTGTGAAGCGATCGGGATCGGTAGATAACGAGGTAAAGGGCCGAGGCCTTGAGATACGTTATCGTACAACCTTGAGTATGGCTACTGCTTTGTACGGAATTTTCCGCTTACCAGCGGATCGCCGCCGGCCGGGACGATCGGCGTTTAAACGGCGGACTGGATAAGCTCCAACCGCTGTTTCTGCTCCACCTGCACGAAATCTTAGCGGACAGGAAACCGACCAACTGACCGATCAGTCACAGGGGCGATTATATTGTTGCAGCGGTTTGACATTGCCCCGCTGCACTGTTAAAAAATCGCTCAAGTCATATGACAACGTATGACACAAAAACAACCAGAGCCCAAACAGCCATGCCCTATTCCGCCGCCTGCCGCGCCTTGCGCGCCGCATCGATGCGCTCCCGTCCAGCCACCACTGCCGTGGTCGTTTCCATGCCAGTTGCCCCCGTATCGCCCTGTCTCCGCCTGCCCGGCAAGCGCGCCGTGATTGTCGCCTTGCCTCGGCGTCCGGTCGACGGGCCGACGGCCGCCTGCGCCCAGGCATCTTGCTCGCCGCACTGAACCACGCTCACGACAATAACCAGGAGCCTGCTTACCGATGTCCGATTCGATCCCCGCCACCCCGGTGGTGACCCAGATGCAGGTCATCCCGGTCGCCGGCCACGCAGCATGCTGCTGAACCTGGCGGCGCGCACGGCCCGTTCTTCACCCGCAACCTCGTCGTCCTGAAGGACAGCGCCGGCCGCACCGGCGGGGCCGAGGTGCCCGGCGGCGAGGGCATCCGCCAGACGCTGGAGCGCGCCACGGCCCTGGTCGTCGGCAGCCGCATCGGCACTACAACGCCTGCTGAACAGCCTGCGCCGCAGGCTGATTGCCGGCGGCCGGCCACGGCGGCACGGCAGACCACGCGTGCATCAGGTCACCTCCGGAGGCCGAAGCCGCCGTCCTGCCCAGCCGCACGAGATCAACCTGCGCACCGACAACGTCATCACCGGCGGTCGAATCCGCCCTGCTCGACCTGCTCGGCCAGTTCCTCGGCGTGCCGGTGGCCGCGCTGCTCGGCGAGGCGAGCAGCGCGACACCGTGCCGATGCTCGGCTACCTCTTCTACATCGGCGACCGCACGCGCACCGACCTGCCGTATCCTCGACCGGCGGGTTCGAGGACGGCTGGTACCGCCTGCGCATCGAGGCCGCGCTGACGCCGGACGCCATCGTGCGCCTGGCCGAGGCCGCCACCGCCGCTACGGCTTCAACGACTTCAAGCTCAAGGGCGGCGTGCTTCGCGGCGACGACGAGATGGAGGCGGTGCGCGCGCTGGCACGAGCGCTTTCCCGCAGGCCGGCGTCACGCTCGATCCCAACGGCGCCTGGTCGCTGGAGGAGGCGATCGCGCTCGTGCCGCGGCTGCGCGACGTGCTGGCCTATGCCGAAGACCCCTGCGGCGCCGAAGACGGCTTCTCCGGCCGCGAGGTGATGGCGGAGTTCCGCCGCGCCACCGGGCTGCCGACCGCGACCAACATGATCGCCACCGACTGGCGGCAGCTCGGCCATGCGCTCGCGCTGCAGGCGGTCGACATCCCGCTGGCCGACCCGCACTTCTGGACCATGCAGGGCTCGGTGCGCGTGGCGCAGACTGTGCCGCGAGTTCGGGCCTGACCTGGGGCTCGCACTCGAACAACCACTTCGACATCTCGCTGGCGATGTTCACCCACGTCGGCGCCGCCGCGCCCGGCAAGATCACCGCCATCGACACGCACTGGATCTGGCAGGACGGGCAGCGCCTGACCAAGGAGCCGCTGCAGATCGTCGGCGGCCAGGTGCGCGGTGCCGGAGCAAGCCGGGCCTGGGCATCGAGACTCGACATGGCCGGGTCGAGAAGGCCCACGCAGCTCTACAAGGCAGCTCGGCCTGGGCGCGCGCGACGACGCCATGGCGATGCAGTACCTGATCCCGGCTGGACGTTCGACCCCAAGCGCCCGAGCCTGGTGCGCGACTGACCTGAGCGACACCCGCAACCGAAACCAAGAAGAGAAACGAAGCGCCGCAACCCGACCACCGGAGAGACAAACAATGAAAAAAACCATCAGCGCCTCCCTTGTTTCCGCCGTCCTGGCCACCGCCGTAGGCGCCTATGCCGCCGAGACCGACTGGCCAACCCGCCCGGTACAAGTCGTGGTCATCGCCAACGCCGGCGGCGACACCGACTTCAACGCCCGCACCATGGCCAAGTACTTCACCAAGCTCACCGGCAAAGCCATGGTCATCACCAACGTCGCCGGCGGCGGCGGCACCCTGGTGGCCGAGCAGGTCAAACAGGCCGAACCGGACGGCAATACCATTCTCTTCACCCACACTGGGCAACTGATCGTCAACGAAGTGGCCGGTCTGACCGAAGACAGCCTGGACGCCTTCGATATCTGCTGCATCGCCGGCGTCGAAGGGACTGTGTTCGTCGCATCCAAGAGCTCGGGGCTGAAATCGCTCGAAGACCTGATCTCCAAGTCCAAGGCTGAGCCGAGCAGCGTGACCTATGGCACCGAAATGGGCAGTTACTCGCACCTGCAGGGCCTGATGTTCGAAGGCCTGACCGACACCAAGCTGAAGATGGTCGACGCCGGGACCGTGTCCGAAAAGGTCGTCGCCCTGCTGGGTGATCGCATCGACCTGGCTGCGATCAGCTACGGCTCGGTCCAGGACTACGTGAAGAGCGGTGACATGGTTGCGCTGGGCCAGCCCAACGAAGAGCGCAACCCGCTGCTCGGCGACGTGCCGACGTTCAAGGAGCAAGGTGTCGACTTCGTGATGGAAAGCCTACGTGGTCGCGTTCCCGGACGGCACCGACCCGGCCATCATCGACAAGATGGCGGGTATCGTGAAAAAGATCACCGAGATGCCGGAATACGAAGAGGAGCTGCGCAAGACCTTCAAGCAGCCGGTAGCTATTTCGGCACCAACCAGTCGATCGACCGCCTGAAGAACACCCGCGAAAATTTCATGAAGCACAAGGATGAACTGCGCCAGAGCAAGTAAGCGCTGCGACACGATGCCGGGCGTCGCCGCTGCGCCCGGCAGACTCTCCTCCGAACCGAGTACCGACCCATGGATACCTACAAGAGAAAGGAGTTACTGGTCGGAGCCCTGATGCTGGGCGCCGGCCTGTTCTACCTGTTCCTGACCATCAACCTTCCGCGCAAAGGCTTCATTGACGCATCGACGGTGCCCTATGTGCTGTCCGTCGGGCTCTGCCTGCTGGGCTTCCTGCAACTGATTACCGCAACCCGCGCATCCCAGCCCGCCGCCGACCTGGACGAGGAAACCGATCCCACAGCCGGAACAGCGCCCGACTACCCCACCGTTTTCAAGACACTGGGCCTGATCGCCGTCTATGTCGCGCTGCTGGAAAAGGTTGGGTTCCCCATCATGACGGCGACTGTACCTCTACCTGCAGTTCATCGTCATCACCCCGCGCGAGCAAAAGGTTAGGCATGGCCTCTACGTCGTCATCGCGTTGATCTGTCCGCGGCGATTTTGTACCCCTTCCGGCAGGGCTTCGATTGATGCTCCCTACCGGTTTCCTCAACATCTAGGAGACGGCCATGATCGATCTACTGCAGGCCGGCTTCGGCGCGGTGTTCTCCCCGTACATCTTCATCCTGATTACCCTCGCGTGGCCGGGGGCATCGTCTTCGGCGCGGTGCCCGGGCTGTCGGCGACCATGGCGATCGCCCGTGCCTGCCGCTGACCTACACCATGGGCCCGGCCGCCGGCCTGTCGCTGCTGGTGGCGCTGTTCATCGGCGCGACCTCGGGTGGCCTGATTTCGGCCATCCTCTTGAAAATCCCCGGCACGCCCGCCTCCATCGCCACCACCTTCGACGGCGGTCCGATGATGGAAAAAGGCGAAGGCATGAAGGCCCTTGGCATCGGTGTGGGATTTTCCTTCATCGGCACGGTATTCAGCATCGTCGCTCTGATGTCCATTGCGCCGTCGCTGGCGAAGGTGGCCCTGCGCTTCGGGCCGCACGAATACTTTTCCATCGCGATCTTCTCGCTGACCCTGATCGCCACGCTGTCCACCGGCTCGCTGCTCAAGGGCATCACGCCGGCACCCTGGGCTTCGCTTTTTCCACCGTGGGCATCGCACCGGTGGACGCGATCCGTCGCTTCACCTTCGATTCACCGAACCTCAACGGCGGGTTCGCCATGCTGACCGTGATGATCGGCATGTTCGCCGTTGCCGAGGTGATCAAGATCGCCGAGACCGGCCGTTCGGCGCACAAGAGCAAGATCGCCTCGGTGAGCATGAAGGGAGTCAAGGGGTTCGGCTTTTCGATGAAGGAATTTTTCGGG
>CAWFFS010000007.1:0-713122 GCA_963815145.1 uncultured delta proteobacterium | reverse complement strand
ATTGAAGCTTTCCCAGCAGGTGTTCCGGAGGGAGATCGGTGCCCGTAAGCATTTCGTCAACAGCATCTTCTGTCGGAGGGATAATTGGCATCCCGTCTGACCATCCGTGCATATAAAAATAGCGGTTTACCTCTTCGAGGGTTCCTTTGAAAACAATCCGCTCAGACCCTGATGCCTGGCTTTGCAGAGGTGATCTTTCGTTATCGGTCAAAGGCCTGACAATCGCATCTATTATTTTATCAATAACTCCATCAACACCCACTTCAATATCAAATATAACACTTGATTCACAGGGCACAGTGGCCGGGATATAACGCAGAAAGGGCATTCCCTTGGCCCGCGATGCCGATTCGGCATCATTCAGAAAGCCCTGGTTTACCAGTGAAACAGTGGGGATATTCCTGTCTTCAATAGTGATCGATTCGTACACAAGGTACTTGGTGCATGAGCCTCAATCCCCATAGGCATTGATGACCGTGTCTACCTCATCCAGCCATTTCTCAAAATCCCCCTTTTTATCCGTGGCGATCGCAATCTCATTTGCCTTAAGATTATAAAACCATGAAAATGAAGTATCAGGGAATCTCTTCCTGAGCCTGTCTTCAACAACCTTAAGGGTTGGTTCGGCAGTGCGTTTTGAGTTAACCAGAAGACCTATTTTTTTACCGGAGAGATCGGAAATCCTCTCGTTGATCCCTCTCCACGGTATCGGATCAGCCTCCGCCCACGGGCTTAAAACTTCAAATGCGTTCATTTTTTCCTCCATCTGTAAATTACATAAGACTATAGATATTTTTTTCTAATAAATATATCTAAGATATCTATTGTAGCATATCAACCCTGTTAATTCAGTTTTATTTTTTTGAACAATAAAACTGTTGACAATAACTGATTGTTAAATAGTATTGCCAGGGCTTAAGAAGCACGCCTTTTTTATGACAAATTTCAGGACAAATCGAAAGAAAAAAATCACCATGCCGGATGAATGTCTGAACCGAAAGCAGGAAAATTAGAAATATGAACAGGATCATCAAAAGGTGGAAATCGGAAGGAGGATACAGGGATGTACTCAACCTTGCAGTTCCGCTTATCATCAGCACAGGAACCACATCGGTTCTGTATTTTGTCGACCGGATGTTTCTAACCTGGTACTCTGCGGAGGCCATCGCCGCATCCATGCCAGCCAGCATGGTGACTCAGGCATTTATGAGCTTTTTTTTAGGGATCACCGGATATACGAGCGTGTTTGTTGCACAGTATTTCGGGGCTGCAAAATACGACCGGGTCGGGCCTGTCATCTGGCAGGGCATCTATATCTCAATAATCGGCGGGATACTCCTTATCGGACTGATACCTTTTGCAAAAACCATTTTTACCTTTTTTGGCCACGAACCGCTTGTAAAAGAGCAGGAGATTATCTATTTCAGGGTGCTCTGCCTCGGAGGGGTTCCTGCACTGGCATCGGCCGCTATAGCAGGTTATTTTTCCGGCCGCGGAAAACCATGGCCTGTAATGTGGGTAAACTGTATTGGCACCGGGGTAAATCTGGTTCTCGATTATGCATTTATATTCGGCAAATGGGGCTTTCCGGAATGGGGTATAAAGGGCGCAGGTATTGCCACGGTTATATCAAGCACGTCCACCCTTTTCATTTTTATGTTCCTTTTGTCTGCAGGATCTCAAAACAGGATGTTCCATACCCTCAAGGGCTGGAAGCCGAACCGGGAGCTTTTAAAAAGGATTCTGCGTTTCGGCCTCCCTGCGGGCACACAATTTTTTCTGGATATGGCAAGTTTCACGGTCTTTCTGCTGATACTCGGCAGGCTCGGCACAGTCAGCCTTGTTGCGAGCAATATTGCTTTTAATATAAATTCCCTTGCCTTTATGCCGATGATCGGATGCGGCAATGCGGTTTCTGTCCTTGTAGGCCAGTTTCTTGGTAAGGGCCGGCCTGATATAGCGGAGAAAAGCAGTTATTCAGGCCTTCATTTGACATTCATATACATGGTTTCCATTTCAATAGCATATGTAGCAATCCCCGGGATATTCATAGCCCCCTTTGCGGCAAAGGCCGATCCGGCAGTTTTCTCGGAGATTTCCGATCTGAGCGTTGTGCTCCTCAGGTTTGTTGCGGTCTACTCTATTTTTGATACCATGAATATAGTATTTTCTTCGGCGCTCAAAGGGGCCGGAGATACAAAATTTGTCATGTACATGACGGTTATAATAGGGTGGGCGATAATGGTGATACCAACCTATGTATCCATTACAGTATTTAATTTGGGGATTATGGCATGCTGGATCTGCGCCACTTTATTTGTGATAACACTGGGAATCGGGTTTACCCTCAGATTTTTAAACGGCAAATGGAAAACCATGCTCGTGATCGAACGAACTGACCAGTAGAGGCTGTCCCGGAATACATTTGACATCCTGGAACTATTCTCGGACAGCCTCCTGATAACTAATTGCTTTCTACCTTCGCATAAGATTTTGACAGCTCTTTATTGAGTTTAAAGGACTCATTCAGGATTTCCAAGAGCTTCAGATTTTGTTTTACCAGCATCAGGCAGTCACCTACAATAGCGTAGAACAGGATACTTAGCCTGGTCTTGGAGGTGTTGTCCTGTATCCTTTTTATCTGTTCGGTATTCATCCTTTCTGCCATTTTTCTCATGTTGCCGTATTGTTCGACGATGCTTTTATAATCACTTATATCTTTATTTTTAAAGGCAGTTTCCATCTTGAAGAGTACATCCATCATGACATCTTTAACTTCCTTGAGCTCAGTGATCTGCACATCCAGCAGGCCTTTGTGTTTGTTTGCAATATGGATATATGAACGCAGGACGATATCTCTGAAACCGTCAGACATCTTCTGAAGCCTCCGGATTGTCTGGGCATATTTATAGGAAAGCTTATTATCTTCCTTCTGATGAAGTCTCAGGACCTTGAAGACATTTGCCATTATGATGTTCACCCATATCTGATGCTTTTTTATTCGCTTTCGCTGAATATTCAGGGCGTCTACATCCTGCGTAAAAAGCGCACTTGTGCTTATGTCAAAGCATTCTCTGAATTCTCTTATCAATATGGCAAAATGATCGAAAGTAATGGAAATGGCAATCCTGTGATCAGTAACCTTTTTCAGGTTCAGTATTTCGGTTGCCTCTGTTGCTCTGGTGCGGGTTTTATGCTTTTTATGATCCTTCAGAATGGCCAAAAATAAAATTACAAAAAGCAGGATAATACCGGTAAGTTTCAGATAGGCTATACACATGGCAAAAATAAATGCGGTGATAAATGCTATGAATGCGGTCAAGAACCACCCGCCTACAACTGTCAGAACACCGGTTACCCGATAAACAGCGCTCTCCCTGCCCCAGGCCTGATCCGAAAAGGAGGTGCCCATTGCCACCATGAAAGTGACATAGGTGGTCGAGAGCGGGAGTTTCATGGAAGTGGCGTAGGAGATGAGAGCACTTGCCATCATAAGATTCACAGATGCGCGAATCATATCAAATGGAGGTTTTCTGTCGGTTGTCGGTGTTTTTATAGCCGGATTCAGCCTGTTTTGGACAGCTGTTCTCAAGCTTAGGGGCAGAAAAAACCTGAAAAAACCGAAAAGTGAATCTGCCATCCTGACAATTTTTCTGGAAAGCCATATTGATTCAAATCGTTCTGTTCCTTCATCCTGCTGGCCAAGGTTTATCTCTGTCTGGGTCACTCCATGGGCCTTTTTTGAAAACCACAGGGTCAAAACCATTACGACCCCAGCCAGAAAAAGGTAGAGGCTCTGTGTATGCATCTGGGCACCAAGGGCCTCCATAGTTACATGCATGGGATTACTCGAGGCAATGGCCACCTGATAGGCCTGAAGACCTGCAAGGGGTACACCTATAAAATTGACAAGATCATTTGAAGCAAAGGCCATCGCCAGGGCGAATGTGCCCACTAAAACAATGATCTTCAGTATATTGACCCTGAAAAACAGGATAAGGATCTCAAACATAAATGCCGAAACAGCAAAAATAGCGCTCATCATTATAAAAGAATGGTTTTTGATCCAGTCAGACATTTCAGGAGTGATAAAAGCAGCACTCTTTACTCCCTTTATCAGTATGAAATATGTGATGAATGCCATGGCAACACCACCCCACAGGGCACCATAACGCCTGAGTCTTTTTTCATAGTCAAATGTAAATATCAGGCGTGTTATAAATTGAGCAATGGTACCGGAGCAGAAGGCAACTATAATCGAAAGCAGGATACCAAATATGATCACCATTGCCTTTGATGTATTAATATACGAGGCAACATCGACGATATTCCCCTGGGCTTGCAATACGCTATAAAAAGCCATGGCAACAGCGGCGCCAAGCAGGTCGAAAACTATTGAGACGGTGGTTGATGTTGGCAGGCCATAGGAATTGAATACGTCCAGCAGAAGAATATCGGTAAACATGACTGCCAGAAAAATAGTGATCAGTTCAGGCATCGTAAAAAATTTCGGATGGAAGATGCCCTTTCTTGCCACCTCCATCATGCCGCCCGAAAAGATCACACCTGCCAGGATTCCGAGGCTGGCAACGATCAGGATAACAAAAAAAGGCGCGACTCTGGAACCAATGGCTGAATTTAAAAAATTAACAGCATCATTTGACACGCCCACTACTATATCGAAAGCAGCAAACAGCAGCAGAACAATCACCAATACATAGATGAGATCAATGCCCATAAGATACTTTTCCTTTGCTTATTACCTAGTGCCCATCCAGAAACGGCCCTTTTGAACAATCTCTGCGTCACACTCAGATTGTAATCCTCAAAATACTTCAATGTATTCCTGTGGTTACAATCTTCGCGTTCCTTGACCTTGTCCAAAAATTCTCGTTTCTGGATGGACACTACCTAACTTAATTAATCTTTATTAATTTAAATTTACCATATATAAGATATAAATCATTTGGCCGGAATGGTATTCAATGAAGTCGATATAGTCAACAATATAACTAATAATTTTCCAGCATATTTTTAACAACTGTCAGATCAGCTTGAGGGAGAAAATCCTGATTGGACCAGGCAAAGGATTTATGCAAAATGCATGGTGATTGAAAAAACCCCGTCTTCCAGGCGGCTCTCTATTGTCAACCCGCTTTTTCTGAATACGCGTACCATTGCGCCGTTGGATTCCTTTACCTCGGCAATAAAACCTTTAAGCCTGTTTTCTTTGGCTATGCGGATGAGTTTCTGGAGCAAATAGGACGCTATCCCGTATCCCTGATACTCTTCATCCACAATAAAAGCGACCTCTGCATAGGGTTTTGTATGCAGTTTTATATATCTTGCCTCTGCAATGATCCTGCCCTTTCCCACATCCCCTTCAAGGGCGACTATCGACATAATACGGTTATAATCAATATTCACATATTCCTGCATCTTGTTATGGGGCATTGCCATGATCGGAGTAAAATACCTGTAATAGACCGATTCCTCTGAAAACCGGTAGAACAGCCTGCGCATCTCCTCTTCGTCGGACGGCCTTATTGCCCTGAACCTCAGCTCCAGCTTGTCCTTGAAGGTATTTATCGACTGGATGTGATCGGGATATAGACGCGCACTCCCTGTAAGAAAAATCTGGTCCTGATATATTATCCTGGCTTTTTTTGCCTCCTCAACAAGATTGGGCCTGTCATCGGGATGGGCAATATCGATCAGGGCCTGGGCCCGTTCACGTATAGTACGTCCGAAAAGACTGGCCACACCATACTCTGTTACGATCATATCAACTGTCTCTCTTATCCCGAACTGATTCGGCAGACCTTCAACCGAAATCCTTACGTTTGAAACACCGTCCTTATCCCTGCTTGGAAGCGCCAGCAGTCTCCGGCCACCATGAGAAAGACCCGCACCGCTATAAATATCCACAGCCCTTTCCATGACACCCTGTTCACCGCGATACGGGAAAACAATTCTTCCGGTCAGATCGATCTTACTCGCCCTCAATACGGTTACCACCTTTGAATTCTTTCCAATATTCACCGGATCAAAGACCTTGTCCAGCCCCTGGAATTCCACAAGAGGGTTTCTGTCAAGCCACGCCATGAGTTCAGGGGTTCCGAATGCATATGATACAACAGATCGTCCGCGCCAGTTCGCCTTCCGGCGGTTGGTTACAGCACCGCTCTTTACTAGATCCATGACCGCATCGGTAAAAAATGGAGAATGAATTCCAAGATGACGTTTTTTTACAAGATGACGGCCAAGGGCCTCAAAGATAACATCGACCGAAAAGGCTATACAGCTCCCGTCTTCTATCACTGACGCCAGATTGGCTGCGATACGGTCGGTAACTTCATCAACAACCGGGCGGGGGTGGTAGATTAAAGGTTCTGTGGATCCCACCAGCATATCGAACTCTGAGAAATGAACAAAGGAGTCTCCATAGGTTACGGGCATCCGGGAGTTTATTTCCCCTACCTTGAAGGATGCCTGTTCCATGGCCAGAAGGGCAACATCCACCGCACCGCCAAGACTGCAATAGCCTGCCTGATTTGGTGGAGTAACCTGAAAAAATGCTGCATCAATGGGAAGTTGTTCGGACTCGATCAGAGAAGGAATCTTGGACGGGCGGCAAGGAATAATATCCATCAGCCCTTCCTTTAATGCCGCCTCTGCAACCCATCCCGAAAAAAAACTTTTAAGACGATGTTTCCCGATCCGGGTCAACATCGAGGCAGCATCACCGAAACTTCCCAGTTGAAGAAATTCAAGGTCCTGTATCTTCTTGGATTTAGCCTGAACAAGGTATTTCACCAGGGTTCTGGGCTCCGCCATTCCGGTCCCAAGAAAAATCCTCATGCCCGGTTTCAGCTTTTCCAGAACCGTGCCAGGACTTACCTCCCTGGACCTCCAGTCCTTGATATCAGGCTTGTCCATAATTATCGACCTATAACATACCGGCCCGGGTCCACTTCTTCCCGGAGAATTCTCAACTCCTCCTCCGTTGGCGGTGCAGTGTCCACTATATTGTCCGCCTTGAGGAGCTCGAACCCACAGTTATCCTGCACGTCCTTTACAGAATATCCGGGATTGATGGATATTATACGCATTCTCTTCGATACGGGTTCAAAATCCATAATCGCCATATTGGTAATTATCTTGTATGGTCCGCATCCCTTCGGAAGACCGGCTTTTTCTCTTGCATCGCCGCCGGTTAAATAACCGGGCGTGGTGACGAAGTCACATTTTTCCACAAAACGCCTGTTGTCCTGGGGAGTGACCACCATGGTTCTCCAGCAGAGGGAAGCAAAGTCATTTGCGCCGCCGCTTCCCGGAAACCTTGTTTTTGGTTTATCATGATCAAGTCCTATCTGGGTTGAATTCATGTTCCCATACATATCGATCTGTGCACCGCCTAGGAATGTGTAATCTACAGTTCCCCGGGCACAGGTTTCCATGATCTGGACCATGCCGCTTGCCATGATACCTTTGTAAAAAGTCCTGGAATCACCCACAGAAATGGGCATTTCCGGAAGCAGAGGAGCTACACCCCCGGCCTCAAAAACAATCAATATATTAGGCGCGTGGGTCTTCTGGGCAAGCATTGTAGCTGCACAGGGGACACCAGTTCCTACGCCGACAGATACGCCGTCTTCAAGTTCGCGCGACGCAACACATACCATTAGTTCCATTACATTATAATCAGGCATATTCTTTCCTCCTATCCTTCCTTGGTCAAAAAGAAGAGCTCTTTTTGCCTGAGTTCCATCATTTTTTCCATACCGCCGTTTACCCTGAGGTAATCAAAATGGGACTCACAATTATAGATATGCTTGTCAAGAAAAGCCTTGAATGCATCCGGGTCCTTTTCCACTGTCATCCAGTCCTTGATATGTTCTTCATCGGAAAAATACTCGTAAGCCATATTACCCGGATAACTGCCGTATGGAACTTCACAGACCGCGTCGACCAGATAATAGGGGATCGCGGTCTTAATAGGTTCTTTACGTATTTCATCACTGGAGATTATACGCTCTGTCGTGATAATAAGTCTCTTGGCCGCCCTTGCAATATCAAGGTCTGCAACAGTAATGCCCCTGATCTGGCAGTTGCCGTAGATATCGCATGCATGAACATGAATGGCCGCCACATCGGGGTAAAGTGCTGGAACAGCCATATAGGGTTCTCCGGTGAACGGGCACGTAATGGTTTTTCCTGCACCATATTTATAGGTTTCAGTACCCAGCGTACTTCTTATTGGCAGGAAGGCGACACCCATTGCTGCTGCCCTTAATCTTGCTGCCAGACCGTAATTACTCCATTCGGTAACCTGGACTTCACCGCTCTGTATATATTTACGAGCATTAGGTGAAAGACCTCTTGCCTCAAGACCAACAACATATGAGGCGTCAAGTTTGTCAAAAACCTTGCCTGCAGACAATATCTGGAAATCATGTGTTGTTGTATGTCCTGCAAATCCCATATTTTTACGTCCCTGCCTCAAGAGCTCATGACATACTGATGTAGGGATCCTGTTTGCTCCAAAACCACCGGTGGACAGATAATCACCATCCTTTGTGAATTTCTCGACCGCCTCTTTTACTGACATTACCTTGCTTTTCATTTCCCTGGATTTTGTCCTGAAAAAGACCCGGGCATTATCCGGGTCAGGGTCTGTAAAAAGCTTTCCAATGCCATTTTCAAAAACTTCCATATATTAATGACTCCTTTCCTTTCTTAATAAACCATATAAAATAAATTATGAATCTGTAAGATGATTCTTCAGATGATTAAGTCTGTATCTCTGTAAAATCAGTGAATAATTTGACCATATAGACATAAACTAGTCAATCCACAAAAATACTGTAAACATCTGCTTGCTTTCCTATCGGAATAAATTTAAAAAATCCACATAAAAAAGACTCTTCTTGAGAAAAAAAGTACAAAGTTTAAAGGCACCGGGGGAAAAGGACATCACCTCCACAGGAGTCACAAAGCACCCCTGTAGATTTACATGATTATTATTACGGCCCATTTTGTCTCCGCAGCACGCAAAGGACATTGTTTTTCAGGATAGGATCGTTTGATAACTGGCAGTCAGGCCCGCAGTGTTTTAATTTTTGAGGATCAATTGTACAAAAATAATGCGCCCCTCTGATATTTCTCTGATCCTTAAAAATTCAAAACCGCACACCTGGTACGAACTTATATGCGTATATGTTTTCGTGAAAAAGACATCACCTCCACAGGAGTTCCAAGGCATCCCCGAAATCCAAAATGTACAAGTCGTAAGATCAGTGATATACTTTAATGCTGTAAAAAAGCATAAGGAGAAAATTGTGCCATGAATAGCAAAAAAGAAGATGATCTGAGTTTTCGATCGGGAAACTTATTCGCTTACGGGACCTTGATGTGTGACGATATCATGTATGAAGTTTCCGGTTATCATTTGCCCGGTGAACCCGGAACCTTAAAGGGGTATAGCAGACGATCGGTCACAGGTGAGAATTATCCTGCCATAATGCCGGACAGGGAGGCAGCCGTTGAGGGTATAACCTATCGGAATGTGCCTGGTTCAGCATGGCATCGTCTGGATCGATTTGAGGGTGAGATGTATGAACGGCGTCATGTGACCGTTATACTGAACGATCGAACTGAATTATCTGCAGAGACCTATATAATACATCCGGAGTATCTGGAACATCTCGATCAATCCGGTTGGGATTTTGACGACTTTATTAGAAAAGGTAAAGCAAGTTTTCAAAGAAATTACAAGGGATATCACTTGCTATAGTTTATACATCAACATTAATGTTATTCAACAATTCGCATATTCCATATTTGTCAATTAAACACAAAGGAGAATGCCATGAAATGGAAACAGTTTTTCACTCCCGTAAAGTCATATAATGCCGGAGACGCCAGAAAGTTAATTTCCAAAACACCTTTTTCAGACATGACAATCCTCGATGTAAGACAACCGGGAGAATATGAGGCCGGGCATATCCCGGGCGCGAAGCTTATCCCCATAGCCGATCTGGGAAACCGCCTCAATGAGCTTGATCCCGACAAGCCGACACTTGTTTATTGCGCCGTGGGCGGACGCAGCCGGGTGGCTGCCCAGATGCTTGCTGGCAAAGGCTTCGGCAAAGTAATCAATCTCACAGGAGGGATCAAGGCATGGAACGGAGAAAATGCCTATTTTAAAGAAGAAAAAGGACTGGAGCTTTTCAGCGGAAATGAAACGACCGAAAATACACTTATCATTGCCTATGGTCTGGAACTTGGGCTGGAAGAATTTTATGTCTCCATGATGGAAAAGGCAAAAATCGAACAGGCAAAAGCCTTATTTAAAAGACTGTCCCAGATAGAGGCCAATCACAGAAACCGGATTTTCCATGAATATATCCGAATCACCAACACCAGTCTAACCCAGAAGGATTTCGCAGACGGGGTTGCAGTACCAGCAGCTGAAGGTGGAATGACCACAGAGGAGTATATAAAATTTTTCGGTCCTGCGGCGGAATCTCCCGAGAATATAGTTGAAATGGCCATGTCCATCGAAGCCCAGGCCCTTGATCTTTATTTCAGGGCATCGGACAGGGCGGAGCAGGATGAAAGTAAAAAATTTCTACTGCAAATGGCGGATGAAGAAAGAAGTCACCTTAAGCAGCTCGGAAACTTAATGGACACGATACTCAGTGAAAGGAGCTTAAGTTGAGCAAACGATTATTGCTTGTGGGCGGAGGCCATGCCCATATGATGGCACTGGCTGCGATTCATAAGTTTGTCGGCAAAGGGTACGAAGTTACTGTGATCGGTCCTTCGGACTACCACTATTATTCCGGAATGGGGCCGGGAATGCTGGGAGGGTTTTACACGCCCGAAAATATCCGGTTCGCCACCCGGCATGTGGTTGAAAAACAGGGAGGGAAGTTCATTCTTGGCAAGGCAGTCAGAGTGGATCCGAAAAAAAAGATCGTTTATTTGGAATCGGGTGAAGGAATCCTTTATGATGTTGTTTCCTTCAATGCCGGAAGCCAGATCCCCATGCCGAATATAAAAGGAAATACGGAAAATATCTACACCTCAAAGCCAATAGAGAGACTTCTTGAGGCCCGTGATAGTATCCGGGAGAAAATCGCAGAAAAGCCTCTTCGTATTGGAGTTGTCGGAGGAGGTCCTTCTTCTGTCGAGATAGGAGGCAATGTCTGGAGACTCTGTAACGATGCGCCGCATAATGCTGAAATAGTTATTTTCGCGGGCAGCGTGTTAATGGCGCGTTTTCCTGAAGGGATTAAAAAAAGGGCGCGGAGATCTCTTATAAAAAGGGGAATAAAGGTAATTGAAGGAAACCGCGTCACAGGGATAAAAGACAGCAGCGTAATTCTGAATACAGGGAAAACATATCTCTTTGATTTTATTTTCCTGGGTCTTGGAGTAAGACCGAATCCCATCTTCAAAAATTCAGGGCTGCCGGTCGGCCCTGATGATGGCCTTTTAGTGAATAAATACCTTCAGTGTACAGAATATGAGGATATGTTTGGCGGAGGGGATTGTATCTATTTTAAAGACCAGCCCCTGAACAAGGTCGGGGTTTATGCTGTGCGTGAAAATCCTGTGCTGTTAAATAATCTCATGGCCCGGCTTGAGGGCAAACCGCTCCAGTCATTTGACCCGGGCGGAGATTACCTGCTTATATTTAATATGGGTGATGATACCGGGATTCTTAAAAAGAAATGGATCACCTTTGGCGGGAGGATGGCCTTTACTATTAAAAATTATATAGACATGAAATTCATGAAAAAGTTTCAGGCTATCGAATAATTGATGTGACACTGTTCCCTTTTTATTCAGCTATAATTTAAAGTATGCACTGTTTATTGTAGTATATATTTTTGCCTGGCATTGCGGAAGGGGTACGCTGCAGTGTGCCCATGCAGATAGTACTATTAATATTGGTTATCAAAATTTTATTTTTACAAGGAACCGAGATATGTCATTATCTCCGCCGGCTGCCGTTGCTGGCGGAGCAGGCGGGCCATGGTCTTCATAGGCCGGTCAATGTGTATGAAAAATGATTTATAGGCAGGACACAGGTAATTAAGCCCCGGTTCGCCATCCGGTGTTTGGGCAAACCGGTTTTTGGGGCAGCCTCCATGGCAGGCAAATCTTACTTCGCAGTCAACGCAATATTGAGTAAGTGTCTTCCTTTTGGATTCTCCAAAGCCAGTCTGTTTTTCCGACGCAGCCAGTTCAGACATATGCCGGGTCCTGATATTGCCAAGAAGATATTCAGGCTCAACAAAGTGATCACAGCTGAAAAGATCGCCATTATGCTCCAGGGCCATTGCATTTCCACAGGCCGGTGAAAAGATGCACAACCCCCCGGGTTGACCGAACCATGCACCAAGTGCAACATCAAATATCTGCACATAGGTTTCACCCACATCATGCCTTACCCACTCATCAAATATGGTGTTCAGAAAATTCCCGTATCCTGATGCGGATACAGACCGCGCGGTAACCCTGTCGCCTGACTGTGTGTATAAGACCCTTTTTTTATTATCGGATTTCCTCCACCCGGCATCCGCAAGGGGCAATGTCCGGGGTGTTGCACGTTCTACAATTGGAATAAACTGGATGTACCGGGCCGTTAGATCACCCTTAAAAAAATGGTACACCTCTAAAGGCTTGTCCTGGTTGGCTGCATGAACAGAACAAAGGATATTGTATTGCACACCCGTATCATTTAAAAGCTGCCACCCTTTCATCACCTGCGCAAAACTGCCCTTTCCTGTTTTACCTACCCGGTACGTATCATGTACTTCCTGAGGGCCGTCTATACTCAGGCCGATCAGGAAGCCGTATCTCTTAAAAAATCTGCACCATTCTTCATCAATTAATGTCCCGTTTGTCTGGAGCGTATTCAGGATACGCGTTCCGGGCTTGGCGTATTTCTGCTGAAAGTGAATAGCCTTTTTAAAAAAATCCAAACCCATGAGGGTTGGCTCGCCACCCTGCCATGAAAAGGTAATCTCCGGATACTGCAGAGATTCGATATACTGTTTTATATAGATCTCGAGCAGTTTCTCATCCATCTTAAATTTGCTGCCCGGATACATACTTTCCTTGGACAGGAAATAACAGTACTCACAGTCAAGGTTGCACCTGGACCCGCCTGGCTTTACCATTATGTGAAAGGGATGGGATGGGGTTATCGGCATGCTTTCATTCTTCATTTTGTTAACATTTACTCGAGTCTTGCCTCTTTTTCAATCTTAAAAGTCTTATCCCTGTCATTAAGAGGCCTGGAAATAAGCACCACTCTGTCGATGTTATTTGTGTAACCATAATGAAGCTTTTCTCTCATATCACCCGTGACAGAAACGTATGGGAACCTGCCAATACACAGGGTTGCCGAATTGATCCCGTGTTCACCAAAGGAAAACTCGCCGCAGGGTTTTTGATCTATCATGATCACTCCTTTTGCCTGTCCTGACTTTCCCTTAATATATTCAAAGGTAAATTCCAGATCCCCTTCGGGCAGTTCGATACCGGACTGTGTGCCGGTATGCTCAAAATTCAACCAGTTATTATGGACCTTCAAGCGGTTGTCCTGAACATAAAGGACAAAACCGCCCTGATTGTCACCGCCGGATACGAGGACACCCTCATCTCCCTTTTTATAGCTTGCATATACCTTTAAAATGAAGGGATTGAACGGCAGGCGTACGCCCGTTCCCCCGGTGTATTCGGGGTATATAACCCGTTCCGGCCTGGGTTTTTCGGGAGGGAATTTAAGTATAGCCTTTGAATGAAACCCTTCCTGCTTTTTCATATGGCTTTCCAGCATGGGAAGGACACCGTATTTGTCCGCCTCATGCCACCAGAGATCTATCATCTCTTTGAGTTTTTCGGGGCGTTCTTCTGCAAGATTACGGGTTTCGCAGAAATCCGTTTCAGTATAATAGAGTTCCCATTCGTCCCGGGAAAAGTCAAAGGTCGGATTTGCCACATGGTCACATACGGCCTTCCATCCGTCAGCCCATATTCCACGGTTGCCCAGCATTTCATAATATTGAACCTTCCTGTGGCTTTTTTCTTCCCGGTTTTCAAATGTATAGGACATGCTGACGCCATGTTTTGGCTCCTGCGGAACACCTTTGATTGCCGCTGGCTCATTCACACCGCATACATCAAGCACGGTCTTGTATATATCGATCACGTGATGATATTGAGGTCTTATTCCGCCTTTATCCTTGATAAGGTCAGGATATGTAATGATGAGCGGAACCTTTATACCGCCATTGTGGGTCCAGGACTTATACAGCTTGAGCGGCGTGTTGCTCGCATGCGCCCATCCGATGGGATAGTGCGAACTTGCGTATTCCGAACCCAGATCGTCCAGTTCATCCTCGGATATTGGCCCAGGAAATTTCTCTGTCAGAAAATGATAGTATGTATTCTTAAGCCCGTATGGCGTTCCCTCTGCTGACGCGCCGTTATCAGCCATGAATACGATCATTGTATTATCATACTGGCCGATCTTTTTGAGGTAGTCTGTGACCCTCCCGATCTGAACATCCGTGTGGCTCATGAATCCGGCATAGACTTCCATATAACTTGCCAGAACCTTTTTTTCCGTCTCCGAATAACTGTCCCAGTATTCAATATACCTGTCTTTTCCCGTAAGTACTGCATTTTCAGGCAGGATGCCGAGTTTTTTCTGTTTCTCAAAGACCCTTTCCCTGTATTTGTCCCAGCCCTCGTCAAAGACGCCCCTGTACCGGTCTATGTATTCCTTCGGCGCATGATGGGGCGAGTGCATGGCACCATAGGAGAGATAACAGAAGAACGGCTTATCCGGATCATTGGACTTAAGGTCACCTATATATCTTATCGCCCTGTCGGTAATATCCTCGCTCAAATGATAACCCTCATCAGGTGTCTTCGGCTGGTCGACAAATTCATTACCACACACAAGGGCGGGATAAAACTGGCTCGTACACGCACTGAGAAATCCATAGAACTTGTTGAACCCGCGGTTCAGGGGCCAGTGATCAAATGGGCCTGCACCGGTGCAGTCACTGTCATTTATTAAATGCCATTTACCGAGCATGAAGGTATTGTACCCGTTTTCAACCAGGGTTTCACTTATGAAGCCATGCTTCTGCTCTACCCTTCCGCGGTAGGCAGGAAATCCGAGGTCATAATTAGCCAGATATCCCATACCTGCACTATGATGGTTACAACCGCTCATAAGGCTGGCGCGCGTCGGAGAACACATTGCATTTACATGAAAATCACGGTAACGCAGGCCGTCTTCGGCCAGGCTGTCTATATTTGGCGTATCGATCAGAGAACCATAACATCCGATATCAGAATAACCGGTGTCATCAAGCAGGATATAGAGAATGTTAGGAGCATTTTGGGGCGCCTGCTTTTTCTCAGGCCACCATGGTGTGGAGTCTATATAATGTGTTTTGATAGTCCCATAGAAATTCTTGCCGGAATCGGACATAATTATCCCCCTTATTTATCTGGGCCTCCTCCCCCAAGAACACCCGGCCTTTAAATTATTAAAATTGTTTATCAAAAAATTCCAATTGAAACAAACTAAATAAAATCAAATTCGGCAATTATATTTTTAGCTTCCGATAAAGCACTGAAATTGTCGGTCCTTTTTATTCTTGCCTTAAGCCTTGAATCCGCAAGCAGACTGAATCTCGGTCTTTTTCTCTCGATCATTTTTACTACATTTCTTGGATCGATATTCGCACCCGGAGAAAATGTGAACATAAGGGCATCTTCTTTTACATCAAGCCGGCTTATGCACTTTTTCTTCATCATCAGCCTTACTTCCATTACTCTCAGCAGGTTTGATACAGCAACGGGCGGAGATCCGAACCTGTCCTTTATCTCATCGATCATTATCTTCAGGTCGTCATCTTCTTTCAGGCTCGAAAGCCTTCTGTAAATATTGAGCCTGACATCTATATCCGAGACATATTCTTCCGGGAGATAGGAGGACAGCTCAACGTTGATCTCAGGATTGATCTCCTCTTTATACTCCTCTCCCTTGATCTCGGCTATGGCCTCCTCGGTAAGTTTCAGGTACAGTTCATATCCTATGGATGCAATATGCCCTGACTGGCTGAAGCCAAGGATATTTCCTCCTCCCCTTATCTTCATGTCATGCATGGCAAGATGAATACCTGCCCCCAATTGAGAAAAATCCATAAGGGCCTTAAGCCTCTTCTCCGCCTCTCTTGTCATGGTGGCCTTTTTGGACAGGAGCAGATATGCATAGGCGTTTTCGGACGACCTCCCGACGCGGCCCCTCAGCTGATAAATCTGCGAAAGCCCGAAACGCTCCACCTGGTTGATTATTATAGTATTGGCGGAAGGGATATCCAGGCCTGACTCAATGATGGTGGTGCAGACCAGGACATCAATCTCCTTCCTTAAAAACCGCATCATGGTTTTTTCCAGATCAGCACCCTTCATCTGCCCGTGTCCTATGGCGATTCTCGCATCTGGCACAATCTTTTTAACCCTGGCAGCGATATTGTCTATTGACTGTACCCGGTTATGTACAAAAAATACCTGCCCTCCCCTTTCCATTTCATTCTCTATTGCATGTTTTATCGTTGCCTCATCATAGGGAGAAAGATATGTCTGGATCGCCAGCCTGTCTTCGGGAGGCGTTTCTATGATACTCAGGTCCCTTACACCCATGAGAGAAAGATGCAGTGTGCGCGGGATAGGGGTTGCTGTCAGTGCAAGCACATCAACTATCGCCCTGAACTCCTTCAGTCTCTCCTTCTGTTTGACTCCGAACCTCTGCTCTTCGTCGATTATCAGGACACCCAGATCCTTGAATCCTATATCCTTTGAAAGTATCCTGTGTGTTCCTATGAGAACATTTACATGCCCTGCCCGGACCCTTGCGATTGTTTCATTCTGTTCCTTCCTGTTCTTGAAACGGCTTAAGACATCCACTTCAATATTGAACGGCTTCATCCTGTCTTTAAATGTCTCATAATGCTGCTCGGCCAGAACTGTCGTGGGAACAAGCACTGCTGCCTGTTTGCCGTCCGACACGGCCTTGAATGCCGCCCTTACCGCGACTTCTGTCTTACCGAAGCCTACATCGCCGCATATGAGCCTGTCCATGGGCCTTTCGGACTCCATGTCCGAAAGCACGTCGTCGATTGCCTTTATCTGATCCGCTGTCTCTTCGTGTTCGAATGTAGCTTCAAACTCCCTGAAATAATTGTCGGGCCTTGAAAATGAAAATCCCTCCCTGTATTTTCTTATGGCATACAGTTCGACAAGCTGCCTAGCAATTTCCATTATGGCCTTTTTCGCCTTCTGCTTCACTACCTTCCAGGCCCTGCCGCCAAGCTGATCAAGCTTCGGATTTTTATCGTCCGCGCCAACATATTTCTGCATTATGCTTATACGGTCTGCCGGTATATAAAGCCTGTCATTACCGGCGTATTCGATGAGTACAAAATCGTTTATCTTGCTCTGTATCTCCATCCTTATGAGACCGCCGTACATGCCTATACCGTGATCCTCATGCACAACAAGATCGCCTATTGCAAGCTGGCTGAAGGATGTCCAGTCAAGGCCGGTATCTTCACTCTTTTTCTTTGCCCTTGATCTTTTGGGGCCGAAGATCTCATCTTCGCTTATCACATAAAGCCCGATATCTGCCCAGGCAAAACCCCTGGATAATCTTCCGAGACAGATATGGACCTTCTTCCGGAGCGAGACCGCATAAAAGCTGTCTACAGTTTCATCAACCGGCACCTGATAATTGTTCAGGATCTCCTCGAGCCTCGCTGCCTGCTGCTCGGTCCTGCACACAAGGATTGTCCTTGCCCCCTGTTCCATCCAGATTGATATCCTGTCTGCAAGAGGGGCCATTGAGACCCGCCCCTTTCCCGAAAGCCTCAGATCAAAATCGAAATCAACATCTCCTGCACCCCTGACCTCAATATACCTTCCGCTTTGTTCAGGTAAGGTTATGGCAAGACTGTTGAACCTGATTACCTGATGTACATTTAAACCCGCCTCCAGCTCATCATCGGACAACTGTACACCATCTATCTCGGGAAAGATCGCGCCTCTGTTTTCAGCCTCTTCCCTGTATTTATCCGCGTCCTTTTCAAATTTAAACTGAAACCTTTCCTTTTCGGGTTCTATCCTGTCGCTGTCCAGGAGGAGAACAATTCCCGATGAATGGAAATAATCAAAGAGGCTGTCAATTTCGGAATAAAAGTGGTTCAGCCATGCCTCCTGCCCTGGAAAACTGCCTCCCTCTCCTGCTTGCTCCGGGAGCCTGCCCATGGACCTCGCCCTTTGCATGGCTTCTTCATCCATGATTATTTCACTGGACGGCAGGAGGATCATCTCCTTCAAGTGTTCTGTCGATCTCTGGGAAAGGGGATTGAAATGCCGTATGGACTCCAGCCTGTCTCCCCAGAACTCAAGCCGGACGGGCATTTCGTACAGCGGAGGGAAAATATCTATAACGCCGCCGCGCACTGAATAATCCCCGGCCTCTTCAACAAGGGATGTCCTCAAGTACCCTCCTGCCTCAAGTTTTTTTACAAGCTCATCCCGTGAAAAATCCTCGCCCGGCTCAAGGTATTCGAGGGCCTTGATCAGGGCGCTTTTGGGAACGATCTTAAGGAGAAGTGCCTCAAGGGAAGTGACAAGAACCGGATTTTTGCAGGTTGTAAGGGCGTAAAGGGCCTGGAGACGGCGGTTGATGATATTCCGGTGAGGACTCAGTCCAGTGAGGGGAGAAATATCATAGGCCGGAAAATCAAAAAGCCTTCTTTCGGATTGCGAACCTGAAACAAACCCTGTTGGCAGAAAGAACTGCAGTTCCCGCATGAACCTGGCAGCATCCTTTGCCTTCGGAAGAATTATGAGAAACGGCCTTTCCTGTTCCAGCATCAGCTCTGAAACAAAGAAGGTCCTGGCGGCATTCTCAATGCCCGCCACGGAGATTTCCTTTTCTCCACCGGATATCAGCTTATTCAGATCGGTTATATACTGGTTGGTTGTAATCATTGTAACTCAGGGCTCCGGGAGTCCGGGGATCGAGGGTTCAGGTGAAAGACAAAAAGCAAAACCTAAATGTCAGAATCACCCTCCGGAAAAATCTTCCCCGGGTTTAAAATCCCGTTAGGGTCAAATAACTGTTTTATTTTCTTCATCCATGAAAGGGCATTTCCATGCTCCTGATCCATGAAGATACGTTTACCAATACCTACGCCATGCTCCCCGGTAGCCGTGCCTCCCAGGCTTATGGCTTTTTCAACAATCTTTTTATTAATCGCCTGTATGCTCCTCCAGTCTTTTTCATTATCCTTCCTGCCTGCGAATTTTACATGGAGGTTTCCATCCCCTGCGTGGCTGAATATATAAGCCTTGAGATTATTTTTTTCAACCTCTTCCCTTGCCATGGCGATAATTTCAGGATAGGCGGACACGGGAACTGCCGAATCGCCGGAAAGGAATGAACAGTCAGGATGACTTCGGACTATCATTTCACTCAAGTGATGCCTTGCACTGAAGAAATTATCCCTCTCATCTCTCCCGATACCTGACTTAAAATCATTGCAGCCATGTGTCATGCAGAGTTCCCTGGTAATATCACAGACCTCGGCCAGGTAGTTTTGCGAAGGTCCATGGTATTCAACAAAGAGTGTTGGCATTTCTTTTAAATTCATTTTCATATTTAAATTTATGAGCCTGATACACTCGGAATCCAGAAGTTCGAGTGCAGCAGGATCAAGTCCTGATCTTATAATATCAAATACCGCCTTACCCGCCTCATTTATAGAAGGAAACGTAGCGATTACAGCGGAAAACTCGGCAGGCAGGCCTGTCAGCCTGAGTGTTGCACGGGTGATGATCCCAAGAGTGCCTTCAGACCCTGCGATCAGGTTCACAAGGTTATAGCCCGATGATGTCTTTGACGCACGTGTCCCGGTTTTTATCACCTCGCCGTTTGCAAGGACGATCGAAAGCCTGAGGATATTATCCCTGGTCGATCCGTATTTTACGGTCCGGGTACCGCTCGAATTGTTTGCGATCATGCCGCCGACTGTTGCATCCGCGCCCGGATCCGGCGGGAAAAAAAGCCCTTTATGACGCAGCTTTTTATTCAGTTCCTTATATATTACTCCCGGTTCTACATCGGTCTGGAAATCTTCTTCACGTATATTCAGGATACTGTTCATCATGGTAAAATCCAGGACAATACCCCCGCAAACAGGTATTGGATTACCCTCGAGGCTGCTCCCTGCCCCCCAGCCGGTCACCGGGATATGATGTTCATTGGCATATCGTAATATATTGACGACCTCTGCCTCTGATACAGGCCAGAGCACTGCCCCTGGTAAAACAGGAAGATGCCTGGACTGGTCCCTCGAATGGAGATCAAGTACGGACTGACCTGTCGAAAACCTGTCCGGTGCAGTAAAACCCTTCAGGTTTTCCATGTCTTTATTATCGAGGCCTTTGTATCTCAAAATTATCACCTTTAATAAAAAAAGAATGAAACCATCTCCATAATAACAAAAAGCGGATAACAGCTGTGTTTCTAATTACTTAATACATAATTGAAGAGTAAAGACAGAAATGGTTTTGGATGTTATTTCAGGCAGTTAACTCGAAGCCATTTTAAATATAAATTCCAATCAGGGTTATCTTAGATAAAAAGGATAATTTCAGTTTAGTATATATCCCAGTATAATATTACTCAGGGGATCATCATCTAAAAGTTCAAGCTGATCATTAAAAATCATTTTCCCCTGATACTCCCTTTTAAGCTCATACTCGCCGTCACTGGCAATAAACAGTAATATTTCGGAGCAGGCAGGACAAAGGGGGCCATGCTCATCATTTCCGTCAAAGAACGACAATGTCCAGTTCTCAGATACGATATCTTCAATATTATCCGCAGATACACCGCAAATAGTACAATTCATAATACCTTAAAAATACTCCCGTAATAAATTTAAAATTGATCCTTTTCAAGCCTTCAAGGCAGGGCGAGGTTATATCAAATCAATTTCTATTACAAGGAAAATTTTTTCATTTCTCCGGGAAAACTATTTTAAAAATTAATTTCAACAGTTTGACAATATTGGCTTGTGTTTATCAACCGGATATCAGTGGGCAGAAAGACACCATGCCTTCGTAATGGCCGCTTCCTTTACGACCTGTTCATCAGTGCGGAAGTCCTCCCTGCCGCAATCATTGTAATGCAGCATGCTGTTAATATCTCTCACCTCCTTGGGCACAGGCGGAACTGCAGGGTAACCCAGTACCATAAGGTCGTATATCTTTAAATCATCCGGTATCCCGATGACTTCCCTGATTTTGTTTTCTACTGCAGGGCTCCCGACCGCCGAATACCACTGGGACGACAGACCAAGGGCTGCCGCAGCAAGATGCATCAAAAGAAATGTGCTTGCCATGCTGGAGCAGAAGATAGTGTCTACTATGGGATTTTCCCTTTCTACGTTCATTGGCAGGCCGACATATGCCCTGTAGTCACACAGGGCAAAGATAAAGGCCGGCGCATCTCGAAAACTCGCGTTGGATGGGGCATTTTTTTCATCGGGGTTTTTAATAGGTGGTGTTTTACTGTCAAGCAGTTCAATGATACGTCTCCGGACTTTTTCTTC
Source organism: uncultured delta proteobacterium (assembly GCA_963815145.1). Lineage (GTDB taxonomy): Bacteria > Desulfobacterota > DSM-4660 > Desulfatiglandales > HGW-15 > JAAZBV01. Next base: position 691,400 of record CAWFFS010000007.1, on the reverse strand, counting down.
CGTAATGGCGACAAATTCCCAGGGTTGTGTATGGAATCCTGAAGGAGCCCAGCGGGCAACATCAATTATTTTTTCAATATAACCTTCAGGTATCTGATCAGATTTGAATTTTCGGTTATTTCGCCTTTTCTTAACAAGCTCAAGCAGATTATCATATAACGACGTATCATTAGCCATTTTCTACCTCCATTTCTAATTCCTGTGAAACTTTAGTTTAAATTTGTTTACATATTATTTTACTGCAACTTAAAAATTGATTGATTTACTTCAGTAATTTCCGGTTAAGAAATTGCATTTAATGGATGCGATGAAGTTCCGGCGATGCCCATTTTCCCGAAAACATATACGAACCTCACCCTGCTATGGTTTTGATTTTTAAGGATCAAATGCACGGAAATAATGTGCACCTCTTATATCTCTCTGATCTTTAAAAATAAAAAACACGGGTCATCAATTCGCTCTTTTATTTTCTGACTTTTCCGCACGCCTTTCAATCTCATCGGCAAAGAGATTGAGGTTCAACGGACAGGGATACTGATTAATATCTACGTATTGGCACTCTGATTGATTGCACTGTGCAAAAAACTTACCCTTTGATTCAAAAATAGAAGAACTTTTTCTCTTCAGGGTAACCTCAACATTTTCCGATACAACGGTACAATAGTAGTCTTTTCCCCGGCCTTTTGCCAATTTGCATCTCCTTTCATTCAGGGTATGGCGGATCTTTATTAATCCCTGACGCTGTTTACTTCTTCCTTTAATACCTTACTGGCTGCAAATTTACAAACATTCATAGCTTTAATTTTAACCGCTTCCCCGGTTTTAGGATTTATTCCCATTCTGGCGTTCTTTTTTACAACTTTAAATGAGCCAAAACCTGAGATGGTGAATGTGTCTTTCCTTTTTAAAGCATCTTTGATCTGGAAAATAATTGTATCTACAATAGTCTGTGACCTACTTTTTATGCCGATCAGCTTTGCTACCTCGTTAACAATGTCGTTTTTAATCATGTTAAATCCTCTTAATAAGTAATGTTTTTTGAATTAAGCCTGATATGGTTTCATCCTGAATCAGATGTGTACAATGGTTTAATCTCCGTCTATGCTATCTGTAGATATTTTCAACTCCCTGAAAGTATTTTCCATTGTAACCAGTTGTCTTTCCAGGTTTCTGATATCTCTACCCAAGGCTCCCTTTTCCTGATTCAGTCTTCTTAAAACTACCGAGCTTGCACCACCTCTGGTGTGCGCAATATTAGAGTTAACTTTATTCAAACTGTTTTTTTTATCTAACAGACGGTGTTGAAGCTGTTTAATAGATGGCATGTTTTTTCTCCTGTCAAGTAATTGGTTTTAGTTAAAAATCACATACCTTTTATATCAAATTTTCAGGCTTCCATTTATCCAATCATCAATTATATCCTTGTCATACCTCCATACACGACCGATCCGGATTGCAGGGATTTTTCCTTCTTTGGATAATTTACATATGGTTATTTGATGTAGTTTCAAATACTTTGCAATTTCTTTTGTTGTCATAATATTTGCCAAAATAGCCACCTCTTTTCTTTTTTTAGTTAAATAATTTAACTTTTCGCTCCCTGCCAGCTTCTGGAAACGATACTCAATGGATTTTTTCCTGTATGTTTTTTTTGTTACCAGTCATTAATTCATCAATCTCGCCACGGGTCAATGTCTCCTTCTCCAGAAGAGCATTGGCAATCCTGTTAAGAGCCTCCAGATTATTTCCAATAAGCTGTAATGCCCTTTTATATGCAGTGATTATAATGTTTCTGACCTCTTTATCGATCAATTTTGCGGTCAATTCGCTGTAATCCCCGTGTTGGGAGATCTCTCTGCCCAGGAATATCGGCGCAGCCTTCCTGCCAAAGGTGAGGGGGCCCAGCCCAACACTCATACCATACTCGCACACCATCTTTCTTGCCAGGTCAGACGCAATTTTCATATCGTTCACTACACCGGTCGTCTGTATATTCAGTACAATCTCCTCTGCTGCCCGGCTTCCCATTGATATACATATATTAACTTCCAGATAATCGCTGGGATGAATGTGTTTTTCGTCCACGGGCAGTTGCCGGGTAAGGCCAAGTCTCCGGCCCCTGGGAATGATTGTCACTTTATGTATGGGGTCGGCATTTGGAAGAAGCATGGCTAAAAGAGTGTGACCGGCTTCATGATAGGCAGTCGTCTTTCTATCTTTATCACTAATGACCAAACTTTTACGGGCAGCGCCCATCATGACCTTGTCCCTGGCCTCTTCAAAATCAACCATTTCAAGATTGTTTTTTCCGCTCCTGGCTGCCATCAGAGCGGCCTCATTCACCATGTTTTCAATATCAGCACCTGTAAACCCGGGAGTTCCTCTTGCCAGGACCTTGATATCAACATTGTCAGATACAGGCGTTTTTCTGGTATGCACTCCAAGTATTCCAACTCTCCCCGAGATATCCGGAACAGGAACCATCACCTGCCTGTCGAATCGTCCCGGCCTCAACAGGGCAGGATCCAGGACATCGGGTCTGTTTGTGGCCGCAATAAGTATTACTCCCTCATTGGATTCAAAACCGTCCATCTCAACAAGAAGCTGATTGAGTGTCTGTTCCTTTTCATCATGGCCGCCACCTAAACCCGCACCTCTCCTGCGGCCGACCGCGTCTATCTCGTCTATAAATATGAGGCAGGGGGAATTCTTTTTCCCCTGCATAAAAAGGTCTCTGACCCTTGAAGCGCCTACACCTGCAAACATCTCGACAAAATCCGATCCGCTTATACTTAAAAATGGAACGCCGGCCTCTCCGGCAATAGCCCTTGCAAGCAGAGTCTTTCCTGTGCCTGGCGGACCTGTAAGCAGGACGCCCTTTGGTATTCGCCCTCCCAGCCTGGTGAATTTTTCAGGATTCCGAAGAAAATCAACGATTTCCTCCAGTTCTTCCCTTGCTTCATCAATTCCGGCCACATCCTTGAATGTTACTCTGGCCTGGGATTCAGTCATCACCCTTGCCCGGCTCTTCCCAAAGGACAGGACCTCTCCATTGCCGCCTTGTATTCTGCGAATAAAAAATAACCACACCCCCACAAGTAAAAGCATCGGGATCCAGGAGATGAGCATCACTGCCCAGGAGAAGCGTTTTTCAGGTATTGCCGATATTTTTATACCTTTGCTTAATATCAAATTAATCATTTCAGGATCCTTTGGAACATACGTACTAAAAGTTCCGTCAGCCGTTGACCCTGATATGTTATTCCCCTGTATATTGATCTCAACAACTTTGCCGCTCTTAACCATGTCCATAAATTCACTGTAAGCCATGGGAGGGACATTATCCCGTGGTTTAAATTCACGGAACAGCATTAATGCCGTGAAAGCGATGAGGGCCAGTATCCCGATTTTTTTATAATAACGATTCAATTTTATACATCCTTTATCAACCAGCCATATCCGTTGTCTGATTTTTAACATCAGTGGATATCCCGTAGCCATATATGATATCAAATTCAGCATCCTTGAAGGGCGGAGCTACTTTGTTCTTTACTACTCTTACTCGAGTATGACTGCCGCGTATCTCCTGACCATCCCTGATGTCCCCGATCTTTCTGATATCCAGCCTGACAGAGGAGTAGAACTTCAGCGCGAGCCCTCCTGGTGTCGTCTCCGGATTACCGAATACGACCCCTATTTTCATGCGAATCTGGTTAATGAATATAACCGCTGCCCCCGAATTACCGATGCAGGAAGTCAGCTTCCTCAATGCCTGTGACATAAGCCTGGCCTGCAAACCCATGTGTGCAGTTCCCATATCGCCTTCAATCTCGGCTTTCGGTGCCAGCGCTGCCACTGAATCAATTACCACGACATCCATAGCATTACTCCGGACAAGGAGCTCGGCAATTTCAAGAGCTTCCTCACCTGTATCCGGTTGAGATACAAGCAGATCATTACAGTTAACACCTAATGTTTTGGCATAGGCGATATCGAGAGCATGCTCAGCATCGATGAAGGCGGCAATACCACCGGCCTTCTGTGCCTCGGCCATGATATGAAGAGCCAGTGTGGTCTTGCCACCTGACTCGGGACCGAATATTTCAGTTACTCGACCTCTGGGAATGCCTCCCACACCGAGGGCATTGTTCAGAGCGGAAGATCCTGTGGAAATAACAGGGATATCTTCAAGAGCCTTTCCACCCAGCTGCATAATAAAGCCCTTGCCGAATTGACGCTCTATCTGATCCATAGCCAGATGGATCGCTTTCTGTTTGTTGATCGAAAGACTGCTCAATAAAATATTCTCCTTCTTACCACCCTGACGGTCCGGGACAATTTTGCGTAAAGGTTTCAGGTTTCAATCCCATCACTATCGGGATCCCGGGCACATGCAGTCAAGCAGCTCTTTGACATTAACAGTTGCCATGCCGGCTGCGATATCAGACATGCCATAGGGAATGATCAGGTCGCTGTTATGGAATATCGCGCCACAACTATAAATAACATTGGGGACATACCCCTCGCGCTCTTCCTCAAGAGGTGAAAGCAAGGGCTCATCCAGGCGGGCTATGACTTTTGCCGGATTTTCAAGATCAAGCAGCATGGCGCCGATGCAATATTGCCGCATTGGACCAACACCGTGAGTTAGTACGATCCAGCCTTTATCTGTCTCCAGGGGAGACCCGCAATTTCCAATCTGGATGAACTCCCAGGGCCGTGTGGGCTCCTGGATAATTTCGGACTCCTGCCAGAAATGAATATTGTCTGAGAACATGATGTGGATATTTTCACCATCCTGACGGGACAGCATAACGTAGTTACCGTCAATTTTACGGGGAAAAAGAGCCATTCCCTTGTTTTTAACTGCTTTGCCGTTGAGGGTAATAACTTTAAATTTTATAAAATCCTTTGTTTCAATGAGCTGCGGGAGAATTGTAAAGCCGTTGTAGGCAGTATAGGTCGCGTAATAGGTAACGTCACAGTTATCATCATAAAACTGAACGAACCGGGCATCTTCAATCCCCCGACTTTCATTCTTTGAAACAGGAAAGATCACCCGTTCGGAAACCTGGTGATCAGGCCGAAAGCCCACCTCATAATTGGAAGTGGCCAGCCAGTTCATGATCTCGAAAGTCCTGTTTTGACGTTCCTCAGAGAAAATATTTTCTGCGCGAAGCGCTCCGATTTTTTCTTTTAATTCATTATAGGTGAAATCTTCCGACAACTGGTCAAGTATATATGCTGTTACTTCATCGCAGGCCTCCATTTCATTTAGCTTTAGAAGGAAGAGATGCCGGTCATAGGAAGGGTTTAATCTGACTTCAGGCATCTCGACATAATCGCTGATCGGGTGGAAGGTAAATGTATTTTCCCGGTCAAGAACTCCGCTTCGAAATACAATTGAGGACACATGGCCTTCTCCGATCGCCCGCAGACTCATGATAAATCGTAAACTGCCTTCCTTCAGATGCTGCTGGTCAGGATGGAGGACGATTGAAGGGTTAAAAAGGGCTGCCGCTTCAACAGAGTATTCCATTGTAAAGTAGGCACCGATGAGGTCCAATTTAATCTCACTGAGCGTGACACCCGGAGGCAGGTAATGCTTCACCTCGTTCAGATTACGCTTAAAAACATTTCTTATGTCTTTGTGCCGCTCGGAAAAATCAAGCATTATTTGTGAAAGAAGACCTTCAGCAGTAGTTTCAGGCAGATCAATGACGCGTTGAATAATTTTTGATATGCGGGGACCACCATCAGGGAGATGAAGACGGGTTATAACGCGGGATTTATTTCCCAGAAGTTTTTTCTTTTTTCTTTTTACTTTAGGACCATGAAAATTCTTTACGTCCATTTTCTTTTACCCCATTAGAGTTTGATATCGTCTATCCCGAAGTTATAATATTCATGCACCCATTTTTTATACATCACGATACTTCACGAAACTCTTCAAAAAAAGGTGTCGTTTTCCTCTCAATACAGGCAGCCGCGTATAAATACATTGACGCAGACCAGGTCTGCCAGTCATTACCCCGGGGGCTGCCGTCCTGCGCCTTGAACCACTCATTAAATCCATAGGGCAGTTCATGGTTTTTTGCCTGTTTAACGCATTTTGTAAGGGAATAAAAATATTGTTCTGCAAGTCTATACCTGTCTGCTGCCACCAAAGCGGCAACATAAAACCCACAGACAAAAGGCCAGACACCTCCATTATGATATTCCCCTGGATTATTCATTTTGGCATAGCGCGTTCGCCAGTCTTTATCTCCGGGCATGATATAGGGGAATAAATTTGGCGGAAGATCTAATGCCAGGATATTTTGTTCCCGGAGAATTTGACATTCTTTTTCTACCCAGGAAATAATCCTGGCTGCCCTGGACGGAGGGGCTATGCCCATAATAATAGCTAAACTGTTGCCCAGCAGATCAAACCGATCACTATTGTATATTTTATATGACCATAATGCATAGTAGGGTTTATGTTGTATATATAATCCTTCATCAATATAATGTTTTTCTTCATCTCCTATAGAGAACCGTTCCATCTGTGTTTTCAACCGATTCGCTCTTTCAGAAAAACCTAAAAGTCGCAAATAGCCGTAAACAATAGTATTTACAAAGAGACCGTAACCCAAGACCCACTGTTCATCACGCCAGTCGCTGGTCGGCAACTGTGAAACGAGCACTCTGTCTGTGGGAGATTGATACTCCATCCATATAAGAGCCTTATTTGCAGATTCTTCTAAAAAAGCATTGTCCCCAATATATTTTCTGTAAATGGCGACCGCTAATAAAAACAGTGGTGTGGTGTCACTGGCCCCTCGTTCTTTGGAATTATGAACCAGGGACGGAATATGTCCCAGACGTGTTTGATTTTTTGCCAGAGCCTCCAACACCTTTTGCAGAGACGCGATCAATTTTTCATTGCCTGTCAACAGAACACCGAGAGTAGAAATCATCAAATCCCTTGTATATGGCTCAGGATAGCCCCAGCCGGCAGCGCGGGGAAGGCCATCACAGGGACCATGAGAATTGTGGAGTAACACCTCAATGGCGGCTTTTTTCATGTCATCAATTTCCGTTGACAATTTCGTTTCCATTTATGATATCCCTAATTTTTCTTCGACTATTTCAACAAAACGTCTGGCAACTTTCCGATAATCATAGTTATCAACGACTCGTTCACGTGCGGCCTGCCCCAATTCAATTCGTAATTCAGGATTTTCCATAAGATCCATCAGGTAGTTTGCTATATCGTGGACACTGGCTCTGTAGTCTACTGTTCGAGGGGCATTAAAAATGTGACGATGCTTTTCTTCGAACCCGGATTCTGATCCAAGAATAGTCTCTTTCATAAGAATTTCCTGGGCTACTTCAGCCAGCAATGCTGTTTTACCGTGGATTAAGGTGTCAAGCATCCCCATGGCTTTTATACCTATTACCGGTTTGGCGCATGCGCCTGCCTCAACCTGAGGCATACCAAAACCTTCTAATCGCGAAGGGGCGGCGTATATGTCACAGGCATTAATCAAATAGGGCATAAAATTCCGTGAAATTCTGTTCATGGTGTAAATGATATTCTGTCTGATGCCCAGTTGCTCCGCCAGTTTCAAATCAGCTAAATTTTGCAATTGTGTTCTTTCCTGAGGCCAGACTTTACATACATATCGCCAGGCAGGAGCTTTGGAATTATTGATCGCCAAAGCCTGCATAACTTCGTGAGCCCCTTTAGAAGCAGCGTCACCGCCGACAGTTAAAACCATGATTTCATCCGGATTAATTCCAAAGGATTCACGAATGGCAGTTACTTTGGGATTATTTTTATCAAATGGACGAAAAGCATCAGTATCACAGCCTACCGGTAAAACTTCGATATTGTCACCGGAAATACCATCTCTTATATATACTTCTTTTACCCAGTGAGATGTAACCAGGATTAAAGGCAGATCATTTAGAATTTCCTTATAATTTGCAATATAACCATCTGCAACCAGCCAGGGAACCGGAAGAGCTCCATACTGTTTCGGATGCAGAATAAGATCAGGCGTATGTCCCCAATATCCTATACCAACTACGATATCAGGTTGAAACCAGCGATAATACCACTCTTTTTCCTGAGCAGCTTCAAAATTGACAGGGTGGACATCAACTCCAATTTCCTTTAATCCCCGATAGAGCAGTTCGCCTTGTGTTGCCAGCCCGCCGGGAGATGCGGGATAATCATAAAGTACCAGGACTTTCATGTATATATCTCCATTAGAAGTTTTGGGTCTTATCGAAACACCAAAAGGCTTCGGTAACAGGAGCGGCTTTAGCTTCAAAACTGCCGGCAGAAAAATTATAGACATTAGTGATTATCTTATATTTTTCGAGCCAAATGATTCTTTCCAATTTTATCAATTTGTCCGCAGATGTAATCGCACGGGGGAGATATCCCCCTCCCCCATCTTCATAGGCAAACAACCATAACTGTCTGGAAAACAATTCCCTATTCTTCCATAATGACATAACTTCCAGTCCGATTTCCTCATGTCGCCGGTGCCTTGTATATTCACCATCCGGGCTATGGGTGATAATAATGTCATATTCCAGTGGCGGCATTAAGGATAGAATCGATTCTTTAATATCTTTCGATGAAACCGGTTTTTGTTCAGGACCGTCATCCAGGTAGCCCATTTTCCCTTCAGCTTTTAATACTTCAAGGGTATTGAAGAATCGTGCTGACCGGTCAGGGTCATCACCTCGACATAAGGATATTATATGCCAGTTATAATCCGTTCCCATCATTATGGTGCCGCCTGCCCAGAGAGTCTCATCGTCCGGATGAGCTACAATTACCACTGCATTTTTAATGGATTTCTGTTCCAAATTCATTACCGATCTTTCTGGCCCGTTGGGGGTGATCCAGGTCAACATTGTTCATTAAGCCTGTTTCAACCAGCAAATTCCAGCCGGCAGCCAATTGCAGATATTGATTAAATCCATTGTACTCAGGCAACAGTATGGTAGGAAAGGATGATTGCTTGTGAGAAATGGCGAATATCGGCAACCCGATTCTATTTTTCATCACATTTCTTAATTTATTCTCTTCCTGAGGAAAGGGCTCTATTATTATCAGGACATCTTTATCGGTTATTACCTCTTCAATCCCGTGGACAGCATAAGTTCCTTCTAAATAATCCGATTTCTTTCTGGTTACTTCATTTGCTTTTAGTGTGAGTTCTTCAGCAACGCCATTATTCCGACCTGCAAAATATATAATGCCTGCGCTGGCTGTCTTCTCAATTATTTCCCCGGGAATTTCCATTTCTAAAACGACTTGCAGCAAATCAGCCAGCTTGTTTAGATCCACCCGGGGCTGGCAGGTTCTGTCCCTCATGAGCATGTCATAAAACAATGCCTGCTCAACAACTGATTTTGTTGCAGCAACAGCTCCTTCATGACCGCATGATAAGACATAGGTATCTTGAACCATCTGAGCTATAGGTGATGCTTCGTCACTCGTAACAACGATAATATTATCGTGCTTTTTGGAAAGTAAATATTGAATCAATCTGATAACCTCTTTGGTTTTACCCGAATTTGAAGCAGCAAATACGGTATATTTTTCAAGATCATATTCCAACGCCTGTGTTGCACTTTCAGTGACAGCTTCTATTTCTGATGAATGCTGTAAAACATCATAAATGGTGTTGTGGGCCGGAAATATTCTGGAAGAGCCTTCACCGGTAAAAAATATTTTATTTTTCTTTATTTTTAAGAAAAATCTGTTCATTTCATGAATATCCATATCTCTTACTATTTCAACTGTAGAAAGCATGTCTTTAACAAGATTATATCGAGAGTATTTGCCCTGAATACTATTCACTTTATTATTTTCACCTACAATGCCGGCCGGGGAACTGAAAGGCATAGCTCTACCAGCTCATCGATCACAGCCGTGCCGGCGCACATGACAGTATCTGCGCCACCCCAGTATATCTTTACTGTGCCATCCTCTTCTGGAACAGCACCGCAGGTAAAGACAACATTGGGAACATAACCGCTTATCTCCCATGGATCCTCAGGCTGCAATATCCACTGATCGGAAACACCAATGACAATGGCAGGATCATCAAGATCATGCAGGGCCGCGCCAAGGCGATACACTGTTCCGGACATTGTTTTAAAAACACCATGGTAAATATGAAGCCAGCCTTTTTCAGTTTTAAATGGCGGTGTGCCGGGCCCGATTTTCATCTCATCCCAGTGATAGGGAACCGGCTTAATAATCACCCGTGAATCGCCCCAGTGAACCAGGTCGGGAGAATATGATATCCAGATCGACCATGGCGAAATTTCCGAATGAGGCCGGTCCAGGCGAACATACCGATCCCCGAACTTTTCGGGGAAAATGACCACGTTGCGCAGATCGGCCTGTGTTATCAGAGCAATGCGTTCCACTTTTATAAAATCCCGTGTGCGCGCCAGTGCAATCCTGACGCCATGCCGGGAATAGGCACTGTAGGTCAGCAGGAACTCTCCATCTACCGGGCAAATCCGGAGGTCTTCGACTCCGAACTCCTCATATTCGGCAAAACCACTGTCCGTAGATGGCACGAGAAAGGGTTCGGGATGAACCTCAAATGAAAAACCGTCATCGCTGTCTGCCTTTCCGATGATGGAGCGCCCGTTCAGGAGATGCGACCTGAAAAGCATGATGTAACGGTCATTGTATTTGACAATGCCTGCATTGTGAACAGTTGCTACCGGATATGGCACATCCTTTTTTGTCAGTATGGGATTACTCTCAAAACGAGTAATGACGGGATGATTTCTATTCATTATGGGTCTGGTCTCTATTTCGAAGAACGAGTGAAAGGCCCTATTGATTCAACAGGGCCTTCACAATGATGTTAATAAACTGCCTCATGACCACCCTGGCTGCTACAAAGTGATTGACGCATCCGAAGTAGACCTGACATCCGGTGGCACATCCTGTTCAAAATGAGTAAGCGTCAGTGCCACAAGCGCATCCATAACCTCCTGCTTTGGAACCACAGCATTCACAATGTTTTGGACCTGGGATAAAGAGTATCCTGCCTCATCTGTCTTGGGATAGTCAGCGATGATCCCTCTATAAAGATTAAGTGCTTTCGGCAAATTCTTAGTTTTATAATGCATGTCATGAGCTTTCGTATAATCCTGGTCTGCTACTGTAGCGTTATTTCTCTTTTTCATATTTAAACCTCCTATCTAACAGCGAATATGCGGTCGCTTTCGTTTGGATGCAATTACCCTCACCATAAGAAAACTGTAAATTTCATATACTACATTTAAATAGAGCAAGACTGATGCCAGAGATTTGAACCCTGGTTTTTGTTCCCCATCATACTGATTTATATTAATAATTGGCTGAAACAGTACTGACAGGACAAGTGCAAATCATCGCAAAATTATGTCATATTTAAACAATGGTCATATTTGACCTGATAATCATTTCATAGACCTCCAGGTATTCAGAGACCATACGATCTACTGTGAAATACTTTTCTACATGACGACAACAGGTCGCACGGTCGATATCTTTAATATTAGCAACCGCCGCAACGGCTTCTTCCACGTTGTTGACTAAAAAACCGGTTTTGCCGTCATCTATAAGTTCAGGCATGCTCCCCCTGTTAAAGGCAATCACGGGCGTACCGCAGGCCATGGCTTCAATGACCGACAGACCGAAAGGCTCATCAAACTGTATCGGGTGCAGCAGGACGCTGGCTTTCCCGAGCAAACGACTTCGCTCAACAGGCCCGACACTGCCGGCATAAATAACTTTGTGGTTGTCTATGTGGGGAAAGATATATTTGTCATAATAAACCCTGTCCTGAATAATGCCTGCAAGTATCAGGTTTTTATTGCAGTTCCAGGCAATATCAATAGCCTCTCTGGCACCCTTGTCATCGTGAATACGCCCGAAAAAAAGCAGGTAATCCTCCGGGCAGGGCTCAAAATCAAACTGTTTTATGTCAATACCGTGATGGATGGTTTTGATATAATCAAGATCAGGTGATCTGTCGGCATCACTGATGGAAACATAGAATGTTTTACCGTTGTATTTTTTATAAACCGGCAGAATTCCCGGCGATGAAAAGCCGTGAATAGTGGTCACCACAGGTGTGGCGGTAAAGCCGGTATAGGTCAGGGGCAGAAAATCAAAATTATTATGGATAATGTCAAAATCTTCGGCATGCTCAAACAGTTCCGAAATGTGCAGACACTCCCAGACTTTTGGTATGAGTGAGAGGTCTTCTTCATAGCCCTGCGGGCAAACAGCACGCAATGCCCCGCTGGTTTGTGAATCTGCGGTTGCAAACAGGGTTACATCATGACCCTGCGCGACAAGACCTTCAGTTAAAAGGGAGGCCACATTTTCCCATGGCCCGTAATGTCGCGGCGGTGTGCGCCAGGCAATGGGCGATAGAATGGCAATGTGCATTACATATCTTCTTGTTTATCCGTTTTCTGTGACAACGGTCTGTTTAAAATTTCATCGGCATAGAGCTTTTGTAATGTCATCAGCGACAGCAGCCAGGCAAGGGTTGACTCTGCTCCTTCATTCTGGTTAACGCCGTCAGCCATCAATCCGTCACGGCAGCCGCCTGTCTTTGCATCATAAAGTACCATATTCAGGTCGTTGTTTCCCAGAAACCAGTTAAAGCACATGACCGCGCTTTCGATCCAGGTTTTGTCCCCGGTGATGTTAAAGGCCTGGACGCATGCCTCGATCATGGCATTGGACTCCACCGGCTGCTGGTCAAAGCGGGTCTTGATATTGTTTTTTTTATACCAGCCCTTATTCCCGACCGGTACAAAGTGATTATCTTCGGTCTGTATGGAGAGCAGCCACTGGAGTGATTTAAGTCCCATATCTGTCATATCGCTTCTCTGCAACCACTGGCCGGACATCAGAAGAGCATGGGGCAGTTTACCATTGGCATAGTTTAGAGCGTTCTCAGGCCACGGCCAATCGTCTGTTGCATTGTTTTTAAACTGATCAAAAAGCCTGTTGGCAAGAACTTCCCTAATTCTACGGCTGTCACTGTCACCGGAAAATTTTGACAGATAGGCATGAATACCCACCAGGGAAAAGGCGAGCCCCCGGGGCGAATAAAAATCTTCGACCGCTGGCAGCGCCTTATTAAAAAGGGTAATACACATCGCAAGGTGCCCGGGATTATCAAGAAAAGCTACGGATTTACCAATGCACCATAGTGCTCTTCCATGGGCGTCCTCGGACCCTATGTCCTCCATCCACTGCCGTGAGTAGGTCATAAAATTGCGAAAGCGTCCATTTTCATCATTAAAGGCATACAGCAAAAATCCAAGATAGTGACCGCTCAGGAAATCAAGGCCAAAACCGTTTGTAGGCAGGTATTTTTGACCCATAGCTGCTACCAGCATGGCTCTCGCGTTATCATCGGTGCAGTAGCCATGGGTGCGGTCCGGTATGGTATAATTGGCATGCTGCAGGATGCCTGTATCATCTGTAATAGCCTTCAGGTGGTCAATCTTAATCTCGGGGAGTTCAAAATTCGTAATGATCTTTATCTCTTTAATATATGAATACCGGGGGCGGGGCTTCCGGGTACGCTTCTGTTGTACTTCACTGAATACCTGGAGGTATTTTCGGGACACCTCCTTCCAGATCGCCTCACGGCTGAATGTATATGCTTTTTTGCGCATGGCATGCCGTTCTATATCGTTATCCAGAAGGTCGTTAATCTGATCAGCTATTGCGCCGGGATCATTAAATGGTACAATACAGCCCCGGCCTTCAGCAAGCATCTCCGTGGCATACCAGTAGGGCGTTGAAATGACGGCTTTACCTGTACCCATGGCATAGGCAAGGGTTCCTGAAGTAATCTGGGCTTCCTCAAGGTATGGAGTCACATAGATATCGGCGATACCTAAGAATTCACACAATTCTCTCAGCTCGACAAATCGATTTTGAAAAATGACATGTTTGCTGATATCAAGCTTGAGTACGAGCTGCTGCAGCATAATGCGGTATGAATCGCCATGGAACTTGAGAATATTCGGATGAGTCGCCCCCAGTATTATAAAGACAATATCAGGATGTTTTTCAATGACCGATGGGAGAGCCTCGAGTACATTTTCAATACCCTTATTCGGCGAAAGCAGGCCAAAAGTAAGCAGTACTTTTTTCCCTTCCACACCGAACTTGTCTTTGTTGAAACTGGGATCAATAAACGGAGTATCAGGAATGCCATGATGAATAAAGGCGATTTTCTCCTCCGGAACTGCATAGATATCCTTGAGAAAATCAGATGCCCGATGGCTCATTACAACCAGTTTATCTGAAAGATCAGCCAGCCTGCACATAACATCACGATATTCCGGAGCCGGATCTTTTAAAACAGTATGCAGCGTCGTGACTATCGGCATACGCAGATCACCCAGAAGCTTGAGAAGGTGACTTCCTGCCGGACCACCGAAAATACCATATTCATGCTGCACGCATACAATATCCGTCTGGCTGATATTGAGAAATTTAGATGCGATGCTATAGTCACTCAATTTGTTCTGATTGATCTCAAAACGCACCTTTTCGGGATATGCGTATCCTTCGGGTCTGTCATTCATGGCCACTACCCCACAGTAAATATCAGGGGCTTCCACTGACAGGCCTTCAACCAGATCAGTAGTAAAAGTCGCTATACCGCACTGTCGGGGCAGATAATTGCCCAATACTGTTACTGAGCTGATTCCCTCATAATATTTGCTGCCTACCACCATGCTTGTCACCTTTCGATCTCAGGTTTATTTATCATTTTCCCATATTGCTTTGGTGTCATCTTTTTTTTGCTTTCGTTTGTCCTTAAGTGATTGTTTGCCTTTTTTCTGTTCTTCACGTTTGCCTTTATCTTTTTTCCCTTTGTCGCCCATGGTATCCTCTTTTCACTTTAATAAATTGTTTTATCCTATAACGCCCCATTTAAGGAACTCGCGTATTTTCAAACGCCAGTTCAGATAAAAATTCAAAAACAGCCATGCCTTGAAGTTCGACTGATTTCTCCCCTCTCGCGTATTGCATAACCCACGCTACGTCCAAATTATTATCCGGCGAAAAGGGCCCTTCCTTCAGGCCTAACAACATTTTTTTTTCGTCGAAGAGTATGAGAGACTTAAATGTGGAAACAGCTCCAACCTTAAATTCTGGTTTGGCAAAGACCTGTAATTTCGGACCCGGAACTTTAAAAGACACGGGCTGGAAATCCAGCAGACCAAGAAATAGATCCAGTGATTCCTGTACCTGTGCGATGGATTTCTGGTCCAGGCCTAATCGCGCATCCTCCAGCAGCAGCATCATGTCATCCTGTGAATAAGTAAGATCCAGGAGCGCCAACGCATTTGCGTGTAATCTTTTAAGTGATTCCTTGCCCTTACTTATAATTACATCCTTATCATTCATTATTTTCCTGATATTGCTGATGCTGAATATTTCCTGCCAGTATGGACTTTTGCGTAGAGCTATATCGTCCACGCTAGTATGGTAGATTGCCAGTTCATTGTCTAAAACCACAGCCTCCACAATCTTGCCCTCCAGCGGTCGTATATAGAGGTGAAGATCCCTGACCTGCATATGTTTAAAATCGGTCATATCGAGAAGCTCCCGGGTAAGTCCCTTATCCAGCCAACGTTTTCCCGGTTTGTCTTTAATTGTGGAAATGAGCTTTTTTAAAAGACTGTCGAGTTTTATTTTGGTTTTCAGGTTTAATTTGAAGGACATGATGGCTACCTCCTCTCAAATCCCGGCTTTTCACATAGGAACTGAAGTCTGCGTATACCTTACGATTCAGCTGGAAATTGTACCTGTATGATAAATTACTCACCATGCTGATCAAAGGTTCCCGGCGTTGCAACAGGTTGTTCCATAGCCTGCGGAGAATATGAGGAATGGAATAGAAGTCCCGGTCGCATGAGATCATCTCTCCGATAATACCATCCAGAGACAGCTTCTTATACCGGGCTACCGGGAAAGTCAGGGTGTAATATTTCCAGTCCTCAGGGAACCTGTCGAGGGCGATGCGGCCCTCCGATTTCATTTGATCCCACAGGCGTGTCCCGGGCAGGGGAGTTAAAAACAACGCATTGAGCGTATCCACACCATACTGACTGGCGACACTTGCGATGTGTTTACCGATGCCCGGTTTATCAATGTCCAGTCCTATGATGAAGGACCCCACAACAAGTATGTGGTGCCGCTGTATGCGCCGTACGGAGGCACTAAAATTGCGTTTTTTCAGAATATTATATTTTTTGCCGAGTTCCCTTAATCCTTCGGGGGATGGGGTTTCAAAGCCAATAAATACACCTCTGCATCCTGCCGCTGCTGCCAGTCCCAGAAGCTCCTCATCATCTGCGAAATTAATGCTGGCCTGAGCTACCCATTCCTTTCCAAGGTTCTCCCGCACCATAGCCCGGAATAATTCCTTGGCACGTTCAATATGCCTGCGACTGGTGCCGATGAGGTTATCATCCACTACCAGAACATGTTTTTCAGGGATCAACCGAAGTTCTTCTACTACATCCGAAATGGGTCGCTGGCGGTAGTGGGCTCCATTAAAGGCTGTCACGCTGCAAAAGTTACAGTTTAATGGACAGCCGCGGGTGGTCTGTATGGAGCCGAAGGCATATTTCGAGGGCAACAAATCATGCCTGGCAGAGGTGACATGGTTTATATCAGCCAGTCCCCCTTCATACAGGCGTTTCAGACAGCCCTGTCTGGAGTCCGCCAGTACCTGCGTCCAAACGCCTTCCGCCTCCCCTGTAACAACAGAGTCCACGCGTTCAAGGACCTCTTCAAGGCACATGGTCGCGTGAATGCCCCCCATTATGACAGGTACACCCAGACTTCGAAAATAAGCAGCCACCTCATATGCTCGATTTGCCTGGGAGGTGAAAGCGGTTATTCCCACAAGATCCGGAAGGGGCATAGCCGGATAATCCGGAGCACTCAGATTCTCATCCACAATTGATATTTCCCATTCCGGCGGGGTCAGTCCGGCAAGAACCATAAGGCTGAGTGGTTCCCACACGCGGTAGCGGTTCCAGCGGCTCTCCTTGACCTTGACGATGCTTACGAGCGGGTTGGATGGATTGATAAGATATAGTCTCATGGCTGTGATTTCCTCCTTTATGCTTGCTTTCATGGTATGCTTCCAGGATAAAAGGTTACAAGGTTGCATACTAATTTCAATTCAATTACTGTGCCAGGATTTAAATACCCATTGTAATGCATGCATCGTTTTGATATTTAAGCTAAATCAGCCTAAAAGCATTTTCAATCGTACCGGTTACAGCCATCCGAAAAGGGCCATAATTAGCCAGTGGCCATATGTGACCATTTTATCGATCTGCAATCCCGCTTGTAAGGACTGCATTGACGATTTCCTACCAGGGCATGCGATCTGTGCCTGCAGTCTCCCGGATGCTTGCTTCACCGGTCCAGGCGTCGGCCCATGATGTCGTCATATTGAACAGGCAGTATATTATTATCAAATGAGTCTCTGATATCCTGACGAATGACCTTCTGCAACAGATCATAGTCTTCTTTGGCTATCATCGTAATCGTCCATAAATAATGCTGAGGATAGGACTTCCTGTAAATATCTTCGAGTTTCTTAAACAGATGGCGAAGAATTGGTGTGTCAATGACCCCGTTCAACCTTGACATCAAGGTCTCCGCCTTCTCCGGGCTTGGCATCCTGCAGTAGTAAACGTAAACCTTAAGAGCAAGATCGAGAACCTTTGCAGCATGACCATATGCAGAAGGTTCTCCTTTCTTCGCCAACCTGATAGTATTAACAAACCACTGGCAGAAATCATTGTGTATCTTGCTGAAATCCTGATCCGACATTATCCGGTCAAGATTTTCAAACAGATCTGCCAGTTTCTCTCTGACAGGATAGGCTGAATGTTCCTGAAAAATGGGCATCATGGTAGTATACCCAACTGCCATATCAATGATATTTTGCTGTTTTGCTTCTTTTGCAAGTTTCGTGGCATCCATTTGGTCACCTGTGTTAAGGAATTTTATTTTGTCCTTTTATTCCTCAATGAGGATTCTTTGGAATTGATATATAGAAAGTTATTCCCCTTTACATATAATTTAATTAATACATGTCTTCCGGCGATATGGTTGGTGCCGAAGATTTATTTTTTTTAGGCTTTTCAGCGACCATTGCCTCTGTGGTCATAAGTAACCCTGCCAGGGATGCGGCATTTTGAAGTGCAAACCTGGTTACTTTTGTCGGATCAATAACCCCGGCATTCATGAGATCTTCATACTCACCTGTTTCGGCATTAAATCCAAAGCTGCCCTTTCCCAATAAAACCCGCTGAACCACAACAGAACCTTCAAAGCCTGCATTGGTGGCGATCTGTCTCAGAGGCTCCTCCAAAGCGCGTTTAATAAGATTCGCTCCAAGCTGCTCTTCCCCCTGGAACTGTGCCTTTTCAAGGACCTTCATTGCCCGTATGTATGCCA
The DNA here is from genome assembly GCA_963815145.1 of uncultured delta proteobacterium. Lineage (GTDB taxonomy): Bacteria > Desulfobacterota > DSM-4660 > Desulfatiglandales > HGW-15 > JAAZBV01. The sequence goes on along the minus strand of CAWFFS010000007.1, from coordinate 672,853 downwards.
CACCGCCGCCCGGGACAATACCTTCCTCTACTGCCGCTCTTGTGGCGTTAAGGGCGTCTTCTACCCGGTCCTTTTTCTCCTTCATTTCAGTCTCAGTGATCGCACCTACACTTATGACAGCCACACCACCGACTAATTTCGCCAGGCGTTCCTGCAGCTTTTCTTTGTCATAATCACTTGTAGTCTCTTCTATTTGAGCTTTTACCTGTTTTACTCGCCCTGCCAGTATTTCGGGATCACCATTGCCGTCAATAATTGTCGTGTTTTCCTTATCTATGGTAATGCGTTTGGCCTTGCCCAGATCATTCAGCGTAAGGGTTTCAAGTTTAATTCCCAGTTCCTCACTTATCACCCGGCCTCCCGTCAGGATGGCTATATCTTCCAGGGTGGCCTTTCGTTTATCACCAAATCCAGGGGCCTTGACAGCCGCGCAATGGAGTGTCCCTCTCAATTTATTAACCACAAGTGTTGCCAGAGCCTCTCCTTCAACATCCTCCGCAATAATCAAAAGAGGTCTGCCGTCTTTTGCTACGGCTTCCAGAATGGGGAGCAGGTCCTGCATGTTTTTGATTCTTTTTTCATGTAAAAGTATATAGGGCTCCTCAAGCTCAACCGTCATCTTCTCAGCATCCGTTACAAAATAAGGGCTGAGGTATCCCCTGTCGAACTGCATTCCCTCAACAACCTTCAGTGTTGTTCTCCATCACCCTGGCTTCCTCTACGGTAATAACACCCTCTTTGCCCACTTTTTCCATGGCCTCGGCAATAATGTCACCGATGGTGTGGTCATTGTTAGCCGATATGGTACCAACCTGTGCGATTTCTTTTTTATCCTTTGTTAATTTGGATATCTTTTTCAGTTCCGCCACTACCAGATCAACTGCCTTCGCAATACCTCTCTTTATGTACATAGGATTGATACCAGCCGCCAGAAGTTTCACTCCCTCACGATAGATTGCCTGGGCCAGGACTGTCGCAGTTGTTGTTCCATCCCCCGCAACATCGGAAGTTTTTGAAGCAACGTCCTTTACCATTTGCGCTCCAATATTTTCAAACCTGTCTGAAATATCGATCTCCTTTGCCACGGTCACGCCATCCTTGCTGATCCTTGGAGCTCCCCACGATTTTTCAATAAGGACATTTCGGCCTTTGGGTCCAAGGGTGACCTTAACTGCATCGGCCAGTGTATCAACACCTTTCATCATCTTTTCTCTTGCTTTTTCACCATACTTGATCTCTTTTGCAGCCATTGCTTTAAATCTCCTTTTCCTTAATACCCAAAACAAGTAACCTGTCACTTAATGGTTTTATTTTCATTTCTGTTCTCCCACTTAAATTGTTAATTGGTATTTACTTTCTCCCGCAGGATTTCAAACAACTGTTCGACCGTATTTTTTGCCAGTATATCATTGAACTGGCTGCGATAATTCAACACCATACTCACGTTCTCTATAACCACATCATACACTTTCCATTCACCGCCTTTCATAATCATCCTGTAAACGACAGGAATCTCCTTTGATGAGGTGACGATTCTCGTCTGAACCTCGGCCTTGCTTCCAGGGACCATGGTTTCCCGGTCAAAAACAATCTTCTCGTTGCTGTAAGTAAGGATATGACCGATATATGCCTTTTCTATCACTTTTCGAAAAAGCTGAACGAACTCCTGTCGCTGAGTGGTGTTTATGCTGTTCCAGTGTATGGACAAAGCGCGCTTCGAAAGCTCAACATCATCAAACATATGCTCATAGATTATCCTGAGTTTTTCCCTTTTGATCTCTTTAGCCGCCGTGTCTTTAAGCGCTGGATCGCGCAGGATCTCAAGCACCTTGTTAACATATCCTTGAACCGTGTCCAATGGCGCACCGGCATATACAGGAAGAGAAAACAACAAAAGTATGATGATATTTAATACTGCGATCTGCCTTTTCATAGATTGCCTCTTTTAATTTAATGATATATTTATTATTTTTTCAGATCTCCAAAAGCATACTTGCTGATGAGATCTACGATGTCCACAGCCGGTTGCGTTTCGGTAATGGTTCCTCCGGGATTAAGGAGTTTGCCTGCGCCTCCCGGATCAATGCTGAGATACATTCCTCCAATCAACCCTTCTGTTTTAATAGAGGCAATGGCATCGTCATAAATTTTTATGCCCCTTTGTATGCGCACTTCAACCTCTGCTTTCTGGGATTCCTGGTCCATGGTGAGCTTGCCCACCTTTCCGACCTCAAGGCCTAACATAAAAACAGGGCTGCCTGTTCTCAGGCCGCTTACCGTGGTGAAACGGGCATAAAGCGGGTAGGCGTTGTCTCCCAGAAAAGAGAAATGGCCGAGGTTCACCGTCATGTAGCCAATTAAGAGCAGCCCGATAACGAGAAAGATACCGACCGCTGTTTCCATGGTATATTTATGCATCCTTTACCTCCCCCCGTCGCACCGAAGACGGGCAATTTCTTTTTGTTGCTGTTTTGCCGATTCTATTACTGTTTCTACTTCCGCGATAGGTTGACCCTGGGCGACCCCGGCCATAATGGCAAATTCGACACACACCTCCGAGGTTGGCCGCGAGCGGGCTCCCGCCCATATTTCTTTAATCCCCTGTTCCTGGAAATCCTTTACAAAATCCTTCAGGATGCTTTCTGCCTCAGCCATATCCGAATAGGGGAGAACAGTAACAAATTCATTGCTACTGAGGCGTGTGGAAAACCCCCCTATGGCACTAAAGTTTTTTTCGATATATACTCCCGTTTTCCGTATGGCCTCCTGTGCTGCTTCGTAACCTAAATTGGTTATAATGGCATTTAATTCTTCAAGCCTGAAAACCACAACAGTATAAGTTTCCCCCGGACCTCTCCGGCTCAACGCAGTGTGATTGAGGACTTTGAACTGTCGTTTTGAGTAAAGACCTGTTAATTCTTCCTGCAGCCCTTCCAGGCTATTGATAACTTCATTCTGGAACGGGTGAGAAAAATTTTCCAGCTCTTCCGGAGTACCCTGAAAAACTATGTTCCGCTCATAAAGCGCAAGGATGCGGTCTGAGATGAAATACACATCGGGGATTTCATGGCTTACCAGAATTGCCGTAAATCCGAATTTTTTCTGATACTGGGCAATCATGCTTAAGATGGCGTTCTTCCGAACCGGATCCTGACCGGAAGTAGGTTCATCAAAGAGCACAATGTGGGGATCGGTTACCAGGGCACGTGCCAGCGCGACCCGTTTCTGCATGCCTCCCGAGAGTTCCGAAGGGTATTTATGCACCGAATCACTGAGCTCTGTCTGCTCAATTCTGGCCATTACTCTGCTGTTGATTTCTGATTTACCCAGGTTTGTCGTTTCCTGCAGCGGAAGAGCAATATTGTCATAGACGGTCATGGAATCAAAAAGTGCATTATCTTGAAACATGTAGCTTATCCGGGCGAGGCTTGCAGCCATTTCTCTTTTTTTCATCTTGTTTATGGAATTGCCCCTGAAAAAAATGCCCCCTTCATCCGGCTTGAGCAGCCCGATGATATGCTTGAGGAGGACACTCTTGCCTGAACCACTGAGACCGATAATAGTAGTAACCTGCCCTTCATAGATCTGCAGATTCGCGTGATCAAGGACTGTTCGCGATCCGAATCGTTTGGTAACATCTCTGAATTCAATTAAAGGCGCATCCATGGGCTTATCCTTGACTGAGCAGTGATGTCACAACATAGTCTGACACCAGAATAAGAGCACAGGAGAGCACGACGGCCGACGTGGTAGCGAGACCAACAGATTTGGCACCATGGCTATCAGCGCGCATGTGCGCAAAATAGCCCTGATAGCAGCAGACAGTGGAAACGATTATGGCAAAAACAACAGACTTGATTAAACCGCCGGTGATGTCTGATATATCCATATCGGTATGAACGCGATAAAAATAAGTGCCTGAATTCGCACCCAGGAGCAAAACACCTGAGATATAGCCGCCAAGGATGCCGATAAGGTCAAACAGCGCTGTGAGCAAAGGAAAGCTGACGATGGAAGCAATAATCCTGGGAATGATGAGGTACCTGAGGGGATCAATACGCATTGTGCTGAGGGCGTCAATCTGCTCGGAGATGCGCATGATACCAATCTCCGCGGTGATGCCTGAGCCTGATCTGGCAGTAATCATGATAGCGGTAAGAACAGGCCCCAATTCCCTGATCAATGACAGGCCTACCAGTGTACCGAGAGCCCCTTGCGCACCGAATTTGACCAGGGCATAATAAGATTGAAGACCCATGACCATACCTGTAAACAGGCCGACAAGCAGGATAATCATCGTAGACTGTGCCCCGATGTAATATACCTGCTGAATAACCTTGCGCAGTTGCCTGGGCCGCAGAATCTGTGCGAATGCCAGAAGGAGAAAAATCGCCGAGGCACCCAGGTTGTTGATCCAGCCAATCGCTTTCCTGCCGAAAAGAGTGAACACCTCCATCTTAGCCAAATCTGTAGTTATATTCATCATTACTCCTGCTTGATGCCGTCTCTTAAATGATGCTGTCTTCATTGAAATAATGTTTTAATATGATTGTATAAATCATCCCTGATTCTTTCCGAAATGAATAACCAGTTCATAATCTCCGGAACCGGGCTCTCTTTTCATTTCAAACCCGAGTTTTTTTCCAAGTGTCAGCATGTTAATGTTCTTGTTCAGTACGATGCCATGCACCAATCTAAAGCCTTTCTTTTCAGCAATAGCCATACATTTTTCCAGCAGGTTCGAACCGATGCCCTTGCCTTGCCAGGTATCACCCACAAGAACAGCGAATTCACCCGTATTGCCGTCCGGATCTCCGATGATTCTGGCAACCCCCAGTATGTTTTCGGTTTGCGATTCTTCATCGATAGCCACAAGCGCAATCTCCCGGTCGTAATCTATCTGGGTGAATCGAGCCAGCATTTCCGGATTCAGTTCTTTTAACGGCCCGAAGAAACGATAGTAAATCGTGGTGGGTGAAAGCGTCTTGAACAAAGCAGTGAAAAGCGGTGCGTCCTCAGGCTTCACTGGACGGATAAAAATCCGGTGTCCATCAACGCTGACCATATGCGACTCATCCTCTTGAGGATATGGGCTGATAACCAGATGGAGAGAAGATGGCACCGCATGCGGTGAAACAAGTATGCGGGCATCCACTGCAACGGGTTTTCCGTCTTTTATGAGAACCGGGTTCATGTCCAGTTCGGCAATTTCGGGAAAATCGATCAGAAGTTGCGACAGCCGGATGATCATTTCTTCGAGACGTTCAATATCTGCCGCAGGGCGGTTGCGGTATCCTTTCAACAGGGTGTATGCCTTGGTTTCCTCCATCAGTCGCCGGGCCAGCAACCGGTTCATGGGGGGAAGTCCCAGGGAGTGGTCTTTTAAAACTTCAGTGTAAATGCCGCCCATACCGAACAGAATCACCGGACCGAAATTCGGGTCCCGCTTGGCGCCCAGTAAAATTTCATAATCCGGTTTTAAAAAATAGGGCTGAATCATGACGCCCTTGATGCGGGCTTCGGGTTTGTATCTTCGGGCCGAGGATATGATCAGGTTATAGGCCCGTCGAACATCCTCATCGCACCGCAAATCCAAATGAACACCGCCGGCATCGGTTTTGTGCATGATCTCAGCAGAATGCAGCTTCATGACCAGCGGATATCCTATTTCCCTGCCGATCTGCGAGGCCTGGAACTCGGTTTTGACTATTTCTGACCTTATCACGGGGAGGCCATAGGCCTTGAATATTTCCTCGGCGTCCGATGCTGAAACGAATCCCGGTTCCTGCTGACCGGTGATCAGCCTGCGGGCTGTTTTTTGATCGAATACCATTTGTCCCATCGTCTTAGGTGGAATTTCCACAAGCATTTCAAGATTGCGCGTATATTCGGCCATATATAGAAAAGCCCGGACCGCCCGTTCGGGTGTATCATAGGTCGGGATTCCCGCTTCATTTAAAATGTCAACGGCCCTGGCGATGCTTTTTCCCCCCATCCAGCACGCAAATACCGGATACCGTCGTTCTTTCATAGCGGTAACAAGGGTCTCGGCCACTGAAACAGGGTCAGTAACGGCCTGGGGGGCAAGGATGACCAGCACTCCGTCCAGGTTTTTTGAGTTGAAACAGACATCCAGGGAGCGGGCGAACCGCTCCGCAGACGCATCCCCCAGGATATCTATAGGGTTACCTCGGCTCCAGAAGGTCGGCAGGAAAGCGTCGAAGGCTTTCAGCGTTTCATTGTCGAGTGGCGGGGGGACCTGACCATACCGGGCGAGTGTGTCCGTTGCCATTACGCCCGGACCACCGCCATTGGTGAGGATAGCCAGCCGGGGACCGCGCGGTCGCGGTTGCTTGGCCATTAACTCAGCGCAGTCGAAAAGCTCTTCGATTGTATCAACACGCACAATGCCGGCGCGCTTGAAGGCGGCATCATAAACCGCGTCTTCTCCGACCATGGCGCCAGTGTGAGAAGCGGCGGCATTTGCACCAGCCGGGCTTCTACCGGATTTAAGGACGATGATGGGCTTGACCCGTGAAACGGAACGCGCGGCACTCATGAATTTGCGAAAATTCATCAGGCTTTCGATATACAATAGAATGCTTTTGGTCGATGGATCATTTCCAAGATAATTGATCATGTCTCCAAAATCGAGGTCCAGCATTGAACCGATGCTGACAAAATAGCTGAAGCCTATACGCTCCTTGAAAGCCATATCAAGAATCGCCGAGCAAATGGCACCGCTCTGGGATACAAATGCCAGATTTCCGGTTAATGGCATCTCAGTTGCAAAACTGGCGTTGAGGTTCGTGCCGGGACTGATTACCCCCATGCAGTTAGGCCCCACTATACGAAGCCCGCCGGGATAGGCTACCTGCTGAATCTTTTTTTCTATCTCTCTGCCCTGTTCCCCGACTTCTTTTCCACCAGCGGAAATAATAACGGCGGCACCGATCCTTTTTTCAACGCATTCACTGACAATATCCACAACACTATGAATGGGCGTGGCGATAATCGCAAGGTCCACGCCCGTCTCAAGGGCGGAAACCGATCTGTAGCATGTAAGCCCATGGATGGTTTGATGTTTGGGATTGACGGGCAGCACTGTTCCTGTAAACTTACTGTTAATAAGATTTTTCATCAACGAGTTGCCGATGGTACCAGCTTTTTCGCTGGCGCCCACCACCGCAACATGATGCGGTCTGAAGATTCGGTTCAGATTGTATTGGCTCATCCTTCTCCTCTCGTACTTTTTGTAATAAAGCGATATAACCTTATCTTCCCGCAAATCCGGCCAGAGGCTTTGTAAGTTCGAGGCATTGCGCTCCTATTTTAAAGATTCAGTAAGCAAAGAATGCCGGTATTCAGTATCTTAAATATACTCAATATTCATGCCAGGCTTACGAGCACGAATTGAGCCATCTATCACCCCGATTTATAAGAATATTCCGGCTGACACAGCATTTAGAACAATCATAAAAATCAATTGAAAAAGGTCATATATGCATAATTGATCATATATGACCTTTTACAGGTCTTAAAAAATAATCTCCCTGAGATGCCGTTTTTTTATAGGCTGCTTCTCTATGACATTTAGGCACGAGACCGCCATTAAAAGATGCACGCACATTCGAGGTATTATTTTATTAAACCCTTTACTCTTAATATATTCATGATTTGTGCCAGCGTGGTTCAGGAGATACTCGGTTGAGACAACGCATTGAATTAACTTGAAATATCCAATAAAAAGAATGGCAAAGGTAAGTGGGATTAAATAAAAAAAATGGTCACATATGACAAGTGGTCAATTGTGACCAAAATAAGCCTGTGCATGGGAAGTAAGCTTCCTTACTTTTTGATTGTTTTCTTTATTCCTTTCTTCCCCCCAGTCATCGGTCCCTGACCAGAGCCTTTGCCCTTACCATGACCGTCTTTCGGCCCCTGACCTTTTGGTCCGGTTCCATCTTTATCTGGCAGATTATTCACCTCCTGCCTGCTTGCGATCGTTAGCAGTGTCCATCCAGAAACGAGAAATTTTGAACAAGGTCAAGGAACGCGAAGATTGTAACCACAGGAATACATTGAAGTATTTCGAGGATTACAATCTGAGTGTGACGCAGAGATTGTTCAAAAGGGCCGTTTCTGGATGGGCACTAGCTTAAATTATTTATAATCCTTAACCAGATAAAATTTGAAACTGATCTCAAGTGTCGGATCCAATGGGGAATCAATTTATACGTTTTAAGACAGCCGGTGGATGCATATTTATTTGAAACCCTGTTTAATTTTTCAGTGTAATGAGGGGTAATTATGTTTTTCAATTCTTTACACAGCATTTCTTTTAACTCTGCGTCTGACAAATCTCTATATTCATAAAGCATCAGATCAGGCATACTGTAACGCCCCCTCCATTAATTTATTTGTTTCCGACTTTTTTTAAAAGCGGTTAAAATGTTTTATGGAACTTATCCATTACATCTGGAGCAATCCGAGAATGCCAAAAACTATGAGATAGATGGCAACTATGTAGTTCAATAGTTTTGGAAAAATTAGGATAGCGATTCCCGCAATTAGAGTAACAATCGGCTGTGGTGATATATTTATTTGCATGATGCATGACCTCCTTTTATGAACAATGATGTTATAAATCCTCATATCCCTGCAAAGGGCGTTTCATCTTCTTCGGCAGTTTTCGATGATCCGGTCCCATTAGGGATGAAAATAAAATTGTCCCGCAGGGACCTGAAATTTACTGCCGGCACACCCAAAAGTTAGAGACAATATGACCCCAAATAATATTATATATCCAAGGTTCGTGCCAGACTGGATAATTGCGATTATAATTGATACAACACATTGATTTAATAGTGAATATCAATATTAAAGGAATTCAGGAAAGAGCGTAAATGAGGTGAAATATTGGTCGTATATGGACAAGTAATTAAATGTGACCACTATCTCACATCATTGTTTCTCTTTTTTCAGGGCCTCGAAACCTGAGATTACATTGGTATGAGGCCCATGGCGTGGGCAGAAAGAAAGTTAAAATAAAGAGATTTCTGGACTAATAATGACAATAGAAAATAAAAAATTAATGTATGTGCTTTGCATTGATAATAAGGACTCTGAAGATCTGGAAAAAAGAAAAATTTACCAGGTCATACCTGATGATGATGCAAAAAAGGAAGGGTATTTGAGAATACTTGATGAGTCAGGTGAGGATTATCTTTATCCTGAGTCCTATTTTATCCCTATCCAATTACCACTTAAAGCACAAGAAGCCTTGAGGATAACAGCTTGAGGATATCGCTTTTCAGCCCTGTTTTTTCTTTTCCAAAGGGTCAAACCATCTGTCATTTCGAGTAAAGAGAGAAATCTTTTCTTTCCTTTTTCCTCTTTTCTATTTTCTGTTTCCTTTTTTCCGAGACACCGACCTCTGATCTCAGACATCCGGCCTCCGTGGCACGGCATAGCTTAATGCGACGCCGGCTGGCTTTTCCTGACCTCCGATCTCTGATATCTGACTTCTGTTTTTTAGCACGGCATCTGCCCTCCAATTCCCTGGTTCTTTTTATTTTTATCTCATAATTCCCATTGGCTCTGGAGTTTAACCCTGTTAATTTCCAGTATCATTGGAAATTAGCGGGTTTAATCACCTACAATCCTGGAGAATTTTCTATGGATTCAATTACCTTTCAAGTATTACTTGGACACAACCCATGGCTGCAACAGCCTGATAAATGGCATGAAATTGCATTAAAACATATTCCTCAGCCATATATACCGCGTGAACTTTCTAAGGAATTAGGTATAGACAAAAATAAGGTTCACCTTGTTATCGGTCCAAGGCAGGCGGGTAGGTCGACTTTAATCTGGCATCATCTTTCCACTCAGCCAGAACCCTATCTTCTTATAAACTGTGAAGAACAATCCTGCCGGAGTCTATGCGAATCTCCCGCGCTTTTTTTAAAGGAAATTCAGGAAATTTCAACCAGGGTACCAGGTCTTTTCTTTGAAGAAATTCAGCATCTGCCGGAAGCAGGTCTATTCCTGAAAGGGTTGGTGGACCTGAAGCCCAATGTGCCTATTCTTGTTACTGGTTCAGCAAGTTACCATCTTAAAAGCAAGACAAGGGAATCCCTTGCCGGAAGGGCAATTCGGCATTATATGCTGCCCTTAAGCATGAAAGAACTGTCGCCCGAGAATTCGCCGCCCCTTATTTTAAAACAAAAAAAAGAGGAGCTTTTAAAGGACCTTGTTCTTTGGGGAGGATACCGGAGGTTCACCTTAGCAGTGACAGGCAGGCTGTTCTCGGGCAATTGATTGAGGCATTTGCATTAAGAGATGCTTCGGATATTTACAGGATAAAACGACCGGACGCCTTTAGAAAATTACTTTCACTCGCGGCCTCACAGGTTGGAAACCTGATAAATTTTTCTAACTGGGCTGCGGAGACAGGTGTGAGCGTTACTACAGTTACAGAATATGTCAACATCATGGTAGAGAGCCACATTGTTAAACTGGTTCAACCTTTTGTGGGGGGAAAGAGGGCTGAAGTAACTTCTACGCCCAAGGTTTATTTTCTTGATAATGGGATTCGCAATTTTTTGTTCGGAGGATTTTCCCCTTTAGATCAAAGAGCTGATTCCGGAGCATTGATGGAAAATCTGGTTATGAATGAGCTATGTAAGTACTCCCATCCACTCTTTGAATCCATACATTACTGGCGTTCCACCTCCGGTGCCGAAGTCGATTTTATTTTTCGAAAATCAGATTCCCTTACAGCCATTGAAGTTAAGACAGGGAGCTTAAATCAACCACGAATCACCAGATCACTCCGAAGTTTTATCAAGGCATACAGACCTGATAATGTCATCGTATTGAACAATACACTTCAGGAGAATATTCTAATTGAGGAAACGTCGATAATGTTTGATTTTTTAATCAATCTGCCTGAAAGGCTGGCCGGGCTTTTTCCTTAAAGAGTTTTATGAATAAAATCCGGATTGATATTTTGAGGTATTGTCCCCCACTTTTCCTGCCACAGCAGAATCCAACTATATTGTTTTTCATTGCTCGGCGAAGCTTTCAGGAAAAAACCGGTTGATATCTGACTTCAGATTTCTGACTTCCGGTTTTTAGCAATCTTGAATTATTCTTAAATAGTGTTCATCCAGAAAGAGATAATTTTCGGATGGAGCTTTCAGCAGTCAGCGATCAGCGTTCTGCCAAGCCTTTGATTTTAATGCTTTAAGCTGAAGGCTGAAGGCTGATAGCTTTCATTAAAAAACGAACGTTTCTGGATGGGCACTAAATAAGTTTTAAGAATAACTGTGTCTTTTAGGGTATAATGAATTACTGTTTTAAAATGTGCTTTATGCACATTGTCTTTTGTTTTTCCAAATAAAATATATTTGTCGTCATTTTTTAACCCTGTTAAATCCGCATAGCGGAATGCGAAGCAACATTTAACAGAGCGAAGCTGTTTGAGGGGACAGTGGAATCCACACCAGTTGTTTTTGATTTGTGATTACTTGCCCGCTTCGGGCGGGTTGAAGCTGTCAAGAGTAAAAGGCAGACTTTACCCCTTTATAGTACAACGGGTAGAAAAGATGACAAAGGAAGATGATTATCGATTGGAATTGCTGAAACTTTAAATTTTAAGGACGTTCACTTTCAATATGCCTGTTTTCAATGTGAACGAACCAATACGATTCTGTATTGTCGATACTGGGAAGAGACAGTCAAGTTCTCCCGCAATATGCTGAGGCTGTCGATTCATCATCAAACAAATTGGCTGGTAGAATTTCATATGTCGGGCGAATCCTATTTAAACATAGCCGATGCAGCATTCGCATCCATTCAGAGCGCGGACGGCGGCTGCATTACTCTCTCATGGCAGGTTGAAGATGTTACCCTGATCACAGTTTAAATGAGCTTGGCATAAAGACCAGCGAAATTAAACCCATATGTGGCGTGCGTGCGTTTTATTTTTATGATACTGAAGGCCACCGCATTGAGCTGTGGTCATAAATTTAAGTTGGCGGAAATTAGATAGCGCCCATCCAGAAACGAGAATTTTTGGACAAGGTCAAGGAGCGCGAAGATTGTAACCACAGGAATACATTGAAGTACTTCGAGGATTACAATCTGAGTATGACGCAGAGATTGTTCAAAAGGGCCGTTTCTGGATGGGCACTAGATAATGTAAAAGCCTATAGCTTCACTTTAAATGGAGAAAAGGAGATGTCAAAATGAAAGAGCAGCTATCTGCCTCTCCGACACTTTCGGCATGGTGGCGTCGCAGCGTTTTATTGGTGCTCGTTGTCGGTATGACCGGTTTGATTTTCATGTCAGTTCAGGCGTATCGATTTGCCCCTCCAATTCCGGAAAGAGTGATCGACTCTGACTGGCAAAACAGTTTTTGACAAGCAGGAGATCGAAGCCGGTCAACAGGTTTTTTTAAAGTATGGTCTCATGCAGAACGGCACGATCTGGGGGCATGGCTCTTATTTAGGCCCGGATTTTTCAGCCCAGTACCTGCACGACCTGTCTCTGGAGGCCGGCCAGATGATCGCCATGCAAGAATTCGGCAAGGATTTTTCTGCATTAGATGAATCACAGCGTGCGCTGGCAGATTCCCGGGTTGCCATCCTTCTTAAAAAAAATCGCTACGATCCCGCATCGAAACAGTTGACCTTCACGGATGCAGAGAAAGCTTCTTTCCAAAAGCAGCTCATTACCTGGACCGATTATTTCAAACACCCCATAACCAATTCAGGCCTTCCGGACAATTATATTCATGACGCCGAAGAAATTCGCCAGTTGACGGCTTTTTTTGCCTGGACGGCGTGGGCCAGCGTCGCCAACCGCCCGGGCAAGCCTTATTCGTATACCAACAACTTTCCCTATGACCCAATGGTCGGCAATCGTCTGACCAGTAATGCGGTTCTCTGGAGCGCTCTGAGTGTCGCCATGCTGCTGGCCGGCTTGGCCGTGGTGTTGTTTGTTTTTGGAAGATTCGATTATCTGGGCTGGAAAGGCGACCACCAGGACATTCACCCCCATATGCTGCCCGGCGGGGTTACCCCCGGACAAAAGGCGACCATTAAATATTTTCTCATTGTTGCACTGCTTTTTTTTGCGCAGGTTATGATCGGAGGTGCTACTGGCGCACTATCGCGCAGAACCCGGAAATTTCTACGGCATCAATCTGGCCCATTACCTGCCGAGCAATATTCTGCGCACCTGGCATCTTCAGCTGGCCATTTTCTGGATTGCCACCGCCTATATTGCCGGCGGCCTGTTGCTGGCCTCTTCTTTGGGCCAGAAGGAACCGCGCGGACAGGCGATGGGCATTCACATGCTGTTCTGGGCGCTTGTGGTTTTGGTTGTCGGCAGCCTGCTGGGTGAGCTGTTCGGAATTCATCAGGTCTTCGGCCGGTTATGGTCCTGGTTTGGCCACCAGGGCTGGGAGTACCTCGAACTGGGACGGTTTTGGCAGATTATCCTGGTGATCGGGTTCAGCTTCTGGTTGGGCTTCTCTACCGGGCGACCGCACCTGCCTTGAAAGATCCGGAGCGAAGAGAAATCACGCTACTTGTTTTTAGGCGGTGCTGCCGCCATCCCTTTTTTTTACCTGCCGGCCTTTTTTTTCGGCAGCACGTCCAATTTTACGGTGGTGGATACGTGGCGTTTCTGGATTATTCATCTTTGGGTGGAAGGCTTTTTCGAGCTGTTTGTGACCGTTCTTGTTGCGGTTACCTTCTACCAGCTGGGTGATCGTCAAGCGCATCAACGTGGTTCGCATCATTTATATGGATGCGATCCTCTTTCTTGCAGGCGGCATCATCGGCACGGCTCACCATTGGTACTGGACGGGACAGGCCAACTTTACCATGGCTTTAGCTGCGATGTTTTCTGCACTTGAAGTAGTGCCGCTTACCCTGCTGACACTGGATGCCTGGGACTTTATAAGATTAACCGGAACGAAGGATGTAACCGGTGCGCCCCAAAAAAGCATCCCGCATAAATGGGCCTTTTATTTTTTGATGGCGGTAGGATTTTGGAATTTTGTCGGTGCCGGTATATTCGGGTTCCTGATAAACATGCCGGTCGTCAGCTACTTTGAGGCCGGTACCGTATTGACCCTAAACCACGGGCATGCCGCCTTGCTGGGAGCGTTTGGCATGCTGGCCATGGCGCTTCTGGTTCTGGGGCTGCGCCACGTGCTGACGGATGATCAGTGGGTGCTTCCGGAAAAATTTGTCAAGGTGTCTTTCTGGGGCATCAACATCGGACTGGCCCTGATGGTGACCACAAATTTATTTCCAGAAGGCGTCTTACAGGTCTGGGATGTTCTCCAAAATGGCTATTGGCATGCCCGCAGCCTTGAATTCATCGGTACGAACAGGATCCGCACCATGGAATGGTTCAGCATGCCGTCGCACTTAGTCCTTATTCTTATCGGTGTGGTTCCGATGGTGATTGCTTCGGGATTAACCTACTTGAAGATAAAAAAAAGTGCTAACTGACCGGACATTATTGCGATGAAGGATTCGGCAGAAGCCGAATCCTGAGTATATTGCCAGATTCAGCTTTTATTTTTTCATCATACTTCTGTGCCAAAAACTTGAATGTCGAGTAAAAAGAGAGTTAACCATTTGTATCCATGCACGGCAGTACACGACAACTCGTGGATCATCTAACGTCCGCACTGGCAGCGCAATCGAATCATAGGTGGGCGGCAAGACTGTGGAAATACTTGCAGAAATGATTCATAATTTAAAAGTAGAGGTGATCGATCCGGTTTTATGTAAAGGGGTGCCATTAGACACTGATTTTGCGACGCTGGACCACTTGGCTTACACTATTGTACAAAAGCATAAGAAAAATAAATTCATATAATATATATTTAAGATCGCCATAAGTTATTTAAGGGTTGTCCTTATTTATATACAATTTTTTATCTTTTCACCCGTGTTCCCAAGTCGCACTTTTGGGCTTTCTTTTAATAATTTTTTCTAATTCTTAATAATTTTGTAATTCATTCACCTGCCATGATATAAACTAAATTACAGACGAATAGTAACCTTCAACATTGAATTTGGATTTTAAAAAGTAAACAAGGACTATTTTACCGATTTGAAGGGTCTGTACAGTGTGTATATGATTTATACTGCATGGTTATTAAATAAAGCAATTATCATTTAAATATAGTCTTTTATTCTGGAAAAAAATGGGTCTTACCACTGATATAATCCTTCTTATTGTTGCCGCTTTCTTTTGTGGTCTTTTGCTGCATCGTTTGGGACAGCCTTTGATCCTGGGGTACATTGCCGTTGGAATTATTTTGGGACCCAATACAGGAGGACTCACTGTCTCAAATATTCATGAGATTGAATTGCTTGCCGAGATAGGTATTGCACTTCTTCTGTTTGCACTTGGGCTTGAGTTTTCTCTTAAGGATCTCAAACCAGTGAAGATGATTTCGATTATAGGGACGCCTGTACAGATTATACTCACCATTGGACTGGGGATGGGTATCGGCCACTTGATGGGGTGGGATTGGAAAACATCTCTGTGGTTAGGGTCCCTCATATCTCTGTCTAGCACGATGGTAATTCTGAAAACACTTATGAATCAGGGATGGCTTGGAACATTATCAAGTAAAGTAATGATCGGGATGCTCATTGTCCAGGACCTGGCTGTTATCCCAATGATGATTATACTTCCCCTGCTGAACAATCCGGCGTTAGGGCTTCCCGCTCTTGGGCTTGCAGCTCTTAAAGCCGGCGCTTTCATCATCGGGATGATACTTCTTGGAACAAGGTTATTACCAAAATTGTTAACACATATTGCCAGGCTTGGTTCAAGAGAACTATTTTTTCTTGCAATTACTGCTATCGGGTTAGGTGTAGGTTATTTGACTCATCTAGTTGGGCTCTCTTTTGCATTTGGAGCCTTTGTCGCTGGCATGGTTTTAAGCGAATCTGACTATGGTCATCAAGCTTTAAGTGATATTATTCCTGTTCGAGATCTTTTTGGGTTACTATTTTTCACATCAGTTGGTATGCTCTTTGACCCGACGTACCTTTTTAAAAATTTCCAGATAGTTATTACCCTGGTATTGGTTATAGGTGTAGTTAAAGGCATTATTTTCACCATACTGTCATGGGTGTTCAAATACAAGAATGTGATACCACTGGCTGTCGGATTGGGCATGTTTCAAATCGGTGAGTTTTCATTTGTCCTGGCAAGAGTTGGTGTGTCAACAAACTCAATTGGAAACGATCTGTACTCCCTGATATTAACAACAGCAATAATAATGATGTTACTCACACCTTTGATCTCAGGCCAGACATCAAAAATATATTCACTAAAAAAACGCTGGTTCCGCCATGAGAAGCTCGAATCATCAAATATTCCTGAATCCGGTCTTTTTAATCATGTAATCATCGCAGGAGGAGGTCGTGTAGGATTTCAGATAGCACAGGTTTTAAAAAGACTTAAGATACAATTTGTTATCATCGAATTGGATCATAGGCGTTTTGAACAGGCTCGTTCTGCAGAAATGACAGTTATCTATGGGGATGCTGTCCAGAATATTGTCCTTGACGCAGCGCGAATAAATAAAGCGAGTCTTTTGATCTTGACACTTCCAGGAATTGTGGAAGCACGATCGGTCATTGTTAATGCAAAAAATTTGAATAAAAGTATAGAAATAATAGCAAGAATATCCAGCCCGGATTATTTCCTATTAATGAGGGAGTTAGGAGTTTCAAAAGTTGTGCTTCCGGAGTTTGAGGCAGGAATTGAAATGACACGCCAGTTGCTTCTTCATCTTCACCTGCCCCCAACAGAGGTCCACAGATATACAGAGGCCCTTCACCACAAAATATATGAACATTTACCTGATCAGACTACAGATTACAAGTTGCTGGCTCAGCTGAGAAATGTCGAACAACAATTTGAATTACAATGGATACGTATAATAGAAAAAAGTCCATTCAGTCATAAATCAATTGGAGAAAGCGAAATACGAAAAAGGACCGGAGTGTCCCTGGTGGGCATTGTCCGAGAGGATCAATTAATAACAAATCCGGACGCAAATTTTATTTTATTACCTCATGATGTGATCGCAATTATTGGAGATGAAAAATGCAGAGACGACTTCATTCTTATCGCATCATCTCTATAAAACGGCAGGAACGGGAAAAATATTATAATGACCTTTATGAACCAATACTGGATTTTTAAATCAAAATCTTTATTTAAGGAGCATTATGCCAAAAAAATATTTATTAAATTACTCTATTATTTTTTTATGTATTTGCTTTTTATTTCCGGTTGTGTCCTTCGCTCTCGATAAAAATAATGGATTGTCGAAAGGTCAATTAATTTATGTCCCTGCTTATTCACACATATATAGCGGTGACAAAGAGAGACCATTTCTATTAACAATTACTTTGAGCATCAGGAATATTGACCCATATCACCGGATTAAAATCACATTGGTAGAATATTATGAGACTCAGGGTCAGTTAATAAAGAAATACATAGAGACCCCAGTCACACTGAATAAACTGGGTTCTATACGATATATCGTTCCTGAAAAAGACATTAGTGGCGGATCAGGAGCAAATTTTCTGGTTAAGTGGGAATCAGAAGAATTTGTTAATCCTCCCATTATTGAGACAGTAATGATAGGCACTCAATCACAGCAGGGTGTTTCGTTTACATCTCGTGGTAAAGAAATTTTGCCATCTAAATAGTTGCGAATCGCAAAAATATGATTTCTTACCATTTTTTTTATTTAAGACAGGAATAAAAAGGCATTAGCCCAACTTCCGCAGTTTAAAAAAGGATATAGAAAAAAGAGGGCATAAATCGATGGAAGCGATTTGTAAGCATCTGATATATCAGGAGGCCAATTTTAGAATTAGTCAAAAAGCCGATGTAGTGCCGACCTACTGTATTGACTTGGTGTGAGAAGGCGGCATAATTGTGGCATGTATATCAGGAAAAAGACACGAATAAAAGATGGCAAACGACATGACTACTGGGCGTTGGTTGAGTCATATCGAACAGAAAGAGGTCCACGCCAACGTACTGTTGCATGTTTGGGAGAGCTGGATAAAGCAGGTAGACTCGGCATAGAAAAATTTACGAAGAGGACCACTGAGACTCAACAGGACCTGTTTGAAAAATCTCCTGAGCCGGAATGGGTAGAAGTAAATGTAAACGGTATAAGGGTTGAAAACATAAAAGACTTTGGAGGTCCATGGCTATGCCTGGAGATTATACGCAGGCTACGTCTGGATCAATTTTTTAAAGATCATGTACAAAAGGGACGCGAACAAATTCCATGGTCAATAATGGTATTGGTATTAGTGATATGCAGATTATGTGATCCATCAAGCGAACTACATATAGCCGAGCATCTATTTGAAGAAACAGCCTTGTCCGATCTTCTGGGTATCCCATCAAAGACGATAAATGAGGATCGATTATACCGTGCCCTGGATAAACTATTGCCTCATAAGGATGCTCTTGAAACACACCTCAAAGAAAGAGCAGGTAGCCTGTTTAATTTGGACTATGACTTATTTTTGTATGACGTAACGAGCACCTATTTTGAAGGAGAGGCACGAAGGAATCCATTGGCACGAAGAGGTTATTCCCGTGATCACCGTGGAGATTGCAAACAGGTCTGCCTGGGTTTGGTTGTTACAAGAGATGGCTTTCCCCTTGGCTATGAGGTTTTCGCTGGTAACCGTACTGATGTGACGACAGTTGAAGAAATCATTGAAGTCATGGAAAGGAAGTATGGAAAAGCGGATCGTATCTGGGTGATGGACCGTGGAATGGCAAGCAATGGAAATTTTGAGTATTTGAGTGAGGATGGGCGAAAATATATTCTTGGCGCCAATCGTGGAGAACTGAAGCAATACGAAACTGAGCTATTAAAGAAAGATTGGCATACAGTTCATGAAGGTCTGGAAGTTAAGCGTGTT
Source organism: uncultured delta proteobacterium (assembly GCA_963815145.1). Classification (GTDB taxonomy): domain Bacteria; phylum Desulfobacterota; class DSM-4660; order Desulfatiglandales; family HGW-15; genus JAAZBV01. The sequence continues at coordinate 653,837 of CAWFFS010000007.1, read as the reverse complement.
GAGAGTCCTGACGGAGAAGAGGTCTTCATTTTATGTAGAAGTAATGATCGCGCTAAAAAAGAAAAATCTATGCACGACCGCTTTGAAAGCCGCATAGAGGAAAGTCTTATTCAAATGGCCAATGGTTGTAAAAAACGACGATATCAGGAAAAAGTAATAGAACGCCGGATTGGGAAATTACTTGGGAAGAATAGTAGGGCAGCAGGCCTCTTTGATATCAAAGTTGAAAAAGGTGAGAATGGAGGAGCAACAGTTTCATGGAAGAAAAGGGATGATTGGCGGGATTGGTCCCGATTAAGTGAAGGTTGCTATATGTTGAGAAGCAATATCCATGATTGGTCTCCTGAAGAGCTATGGAAGGCTTACATCCAGTTAACTGAAGCGGAGGATGCCTTTCGGATACAGAAAAATGATTTGAAGATCAGACCTATATGGCACCAGAAAGAAGAACGTGTTTTATCCCATATTTTAGTTTGTTTTATCGCTTATGTTTTGTGGAAGACCTTAGAAGGTTTATGCAGGCAAGCAGGCTTGGGAGATGAGCCAAGGAAAGTGTTCCATGAGCTGTCCCAGATCAAACTGACAGATGTTGTATTGCCTACAAGGAATGGAAAAGAGATCAAATTGAGATGTATAGGAACTCCAACAAAACATCAACTGATATTACTGCAACGATTAAAATTAGTTATGCCAAAAAGATTTTTAAAACAGAATTTGTAGTGCCGACTTTTTAATCCCGATCATGTAATATCAATAACTTAGAACAGTTTTACCCCTCTAACTGCGGAAGTTGGGTTAGTGTCAGGCCTACACAGTTGACATAACTGTGTAAAGGCACCAATCGTTTTAATGTTACTGGGCGGTAAGAAAGCTTGGTATTTCAATGTCATCATTGACGAAGAAATTGGGGATAGTGCTTTCATCTGTGAGCGATTCAGTAAAAAGGGGACAAATGCTCACAGAAAAGAAAGGCTTAAACTTGATAAAGCCTTAATAACCGTATAACCGTACAGCCTTGTTTCACTCAGCGTCCCCTTGTTTCACTACCCAGAAAGAGGCAATTTCTGGATGGATCTTTCAGCGGTCAGCTATCACCCAAGTCTTATTTTAAACACAAAGCAGATATCTTATTTTTTATATAGCAATCTTTCTGTATAACATTCTATTTGTAAAACTAGAGGGGTCATCTTCACTCTTGACAAACAATATAATAAAAAAGCCAGATACAAGCAGCAGCGGGGTAGTTTATCTGAAGAGAGGAGGATTTCAGATGAGGAATTTAAAAAATATCACATTTATTTTTTGTTTTTGCCTGACTGTGTTTATGGTTTCCTGTAGTACTCCTGTAAGAAATACCGGTAAAGCAGGATATCTTTCAGGTTCCGAAGAAAATATCAGTAAGTATGCAGAGTACGATAACAAACCGGTATGGGTTATCAGTAATGATATTATTCAAAAATTAAATGCAGGTGAATTTACAGATATAGAAGAATACATGGATCACCTTGTTACAGAAAAACCATACTCTGTTGGCGGAACGAGGGTTCTTGAAGATCTTTATTCGTTTGTCGGAAAGAGAATATCCAGCAGTGACATGCTTGACAAATGGTGTGCGAAAGAACCCTTTCATCACTCAGCCTTTATATTCAGGGGGAAGTATTATATCAAGCAGGCCTGGATAGCCAGAGGACATGGCTTTTCATATTCTGTTACCCGGGAAGGCCGGATGAAATTCAGGAAAAATCTGGAACTTGCAAAAAATGATCTTGAGAAAGCTTACTCCATGAATCCTGAAGATCCAAACAGTGCAGCCTTTATGATTAGAGTATGCCTGGGTTTATCCAGGAATGAAAATGAGAAGGAGTCCTGGTTTAAAAAGGCAATAGCGGCTGACCCGGTTGCGTATAATGCCTATGCCCAAAAACAGAACTATTTAAGGCCAAAATGGGGAGGCACAAAAGAAAAGGATAGAGCTTTTGCAGAACAGTGTTATGAAAACGCCCCTCCCAAAAGTATTATTCATGAAATTATGCTGGATTACATAATTGAAAATTACAAATGGTCCGAAAACAGGGACAATTACTATCACGATCCTTCCATACTAAAAACAATAGATGATGTTGTTAAAAAAACCATAAAAAATTTTCCTGACTCTATTTCAATAAAAATCAAGCTTGCAAACATAGAAGTCATTAAAAAAAATATTGGAAAAGCTATTTCATTATACAGTGAAATCCTGGAGTCTGACCCGGGTAACCCTGCCGCCCTGCGTGAAAGAGGGGATTTATACAATAGAACCCGGAAAAATACTGAACTGGCTGAAGCCGATATTATTAAGAGTGTTGAATCCGATCCCTACGGCCCCGGTAATTTTGAAGCATTAGCAAAGATTGCTAATATCAGGGGAGACTATCAAAAGGCTATTGAATATTATACAAGGGCTATTGAAAGAAACCCTAAAGCAATCAGACTCTATGTAGAGCGCGGATTCATTAAAATGTATTCCCTCGGAAATCACGCCTCAGCCCTGGAAGATTTCAGGACTGCTGAAAAACTGGACAGCCGTTTTATCGCAACCAAGGTGAATATTGCGAATTGTCTTGAGAGAATGGGACGCTTTGAAGAGGCAAAGACCTATTGCATGAAGGCACTGGAACTTATTGAAATACAAAAGTCCGGAGCCGATGGCAGGATGCCTTCACGCGCAGATGCTGAAAATCTTAAGAGATCATTAAACAGCATACTTCAGAGGTTAAACGGAACCCCGAATCAACTTTCTGTGGCAAAAAGAAAATTCATGCCCAATGCTCCGAATAAACTTCCCATGGCAAATATGGATCCTATGATCCACAATTATCCTGTTCCTGATAAAATTTTTTCTCAATATACAGGCGCTTATAAATTAAATTCTGATACGAATGTCATTATCAGGCTGTTGAATCATCGACTTATCAGCCAGTTAACCGGTCAGGGTGTTGTTGCCCTGCTTCAGGAAGCAGAATTAAAATTTATTAACAGGAAGTTGAATACAGAAGTAGAGTTTTTTAAAGATGAAAACGGAAATATTACGCACCTGATGCTGACACATGATGGTATTGAAAAAAAAGCGGTTCGAACAAGCGATAAAGTTACTAATAAGAACGCTGTAATATTGACTGCCGATACTCTGTCCCAGTATGCAGGTATCTATAAAATGGGATCAATTCGTGACCTTAAGATTACCATGGAAAGCAATCAGTTGTTTGCGCAATTTGACGGCTCAATGAAAAAAGCCCTGTTTCCGGAATCAGAAACAGTATTTTTTGATAATATTATAGATACCCGGCTGGAATTTTTCAGAGATGAGAGCGGAAAAGTGTCACATCTTGTGTTTACCCAGGGCAATGTGGCAATCACGGCTCCGCGAAAACAGGTTCCAGTTGTTTCAATACCGGATAATTACGGACTGTAAACGCTGTTCGGTTATACGATTGCCGATGCCATAGAATCTCGATATTGTGTGCCCCATGCCAAGACAATCAAGAATAGACACGCCAGGTGCATTACACCATATCATGGCTAGAGGGATTGAAGGGGGAAAGATATTCAGAGATAATGACCACAGGGAGCATTTTATTGAACGACTGGAAAAGATACTGAAGGAGACAGAAACATCCTGTTACGCATGGGCTCTAGCTCTGTGTATTAATGGGTAAAATCAGGAATGACTGGTAGGATATAAACGCGGTGCCTGTCATGTTTGGGGAAAAGAAAGGTCCGATGTCCCCCGCTATTTTTTATGGTATTCCAAACCTGGCAGCTCCGCTGGACCGGGGATAATCACTCAACCTTCCGATATCTGTCATTCTGCCCTCACCCTGAGCTTCTAGTTTTCTTTCATCAAGCAGTTGTCGTAAATCTCTGCTTGCGGTGGCGGTTGAAATGCCTTTATTTATTTTCATGTACTCTTTTCTGTCAAACCAGTCATTAAGCATGGGGAGTGCGTATTCCGTCCTTCTCATGTAATCAACTAGGAGACGTACCGCAAAATGTCAATCGCCGGGGTTTTAATCAGAAGCAAGGATATCCAGTATCCTTTCCGAGGCGTTACCATCTCCATATGGGCTATATCCCTTGGCCATAGACGTATAAAAAACTTTATCATCAAGAAGTTTTTGGGACGTTTGAACGATAGCCTCTATATCGGAACCTACCAGTTTTGCCATACCTTCATTGACAGTTTCAGGCCGTTCAGTTGTCTGTCTGGTTATAAGTATGGGCTTCCCAAGAGCTGGTGCTTCTTCCTGGATGCCTCCAGAATCGGTTATGGCAAAATAACAGCGGTTCAACATCCAACAGAAGGGCTTGTAAGTTATAGGAGGAACAAGAAAAAAATTTGGAAGATCCTTTAAAATTTCAGAAGCAGGTTTTTTTACGTTGGGATTCATGTGAACAGGATATATATAAGCAACATCCGGATTTTGAACCGATAGCTGCCTCAAGGCAGTTAAAATATTTCGGATGGGGCCTCCGAAACTTTCCCTTCTGTGCCCGGTAATCAAGACAATACGAGGATATTTATCCAGAACAGATGACAGTTCGGGAACTGGACAGGTTGTTTCCTTTGTATTGTCAGTCGTCCACAACAGCGCGTCAATCACGGTATTTCCGGTTACATAAATTGTGGAATCATCATAACCTTCTTTCAATAAACTCTCTCTTGCGGATTCAGTGGGTGCAAAGTGATAATCAGCTATCGATGATGTCATTTTTCTATTTATTTCTTCAGGAAACGGGCTCCATTTGTTTTCTGTCCTAAGACCTGCTTCGATATGAGCGATTTTTTTTCTGGCATAAAACCCTGATAGAGCCGCAGCCAGTGTAGTAGTTGTATCCCCCTGAACAACGACAATATCGGGATCAATTTCATTCATGATTTTTTCCATTTCAGCAATAATTCTTGAAGTAATGTAATAGAGTGACTGGTTGGGAGCCATAATATTCAGATCCCGATCAGGTGTAATTTCAAATGAAGCCAATACATCATCAAGCATACTTCGGTGTTGAGCCGTTACGACCACAAAGGATTCAAACTGATTCTTGCGACTTTTAGCCAAATTCACAAGCGTTGCGAGCTTTATTGCTTCCGGCCTTGTTCCAAAAACAAACATTAATTTTTTACTACTCATATTTCATACCCAGGGTAACACTTAAAAAACCAGCACAGCCATGAATGCTGCACAGCAATAAGCTTTAAAAATCTGCTGTACAAAAAAATACAAAGGTCATATTAACATTTTATAATTTATGCAAATTCAATGCCAGGTGCTCAGCAGGTGAAGAAATGAATAAGGTGTCAAAAGACTGAAAACATGGGCCGAGATCTACCGTTCACCCATGCTTAAAATGCACACTATGTAAAGCTTTACCATATTTTATATAATACAAACTATAATATTTTGGCAAAACTTTATATAGCCATATTGCATCTCCACACATTAATGTTATAACATGTTGTTATTGTTGCACTTTATTGAATTTAAATTAATGGCACATTTTTTGCTTAATATTATTAAAGTTAATAGATTAGTTTACCGAATAATAATTAGATTAATAGAGGTCATCATGAGTAAATTTAATTATAAATATATATTATCAGTTGCTACTATTTTTGCCGCTATATGTCTTTCCTTGCATATATCCGATGTTCATGCAGAAAACATAATCTATCCTGGTGACCCGAATTGGAGTCTTGTCACCATGGGAGGTGGCGAAGCTGTAATATCCAGTGAAAATCCCCGCTCTGGGAATGGATCGCTTGCCCTGAGTGTCAATGGGGTTAATACAGATAATGGCGTTTACTATCTTAGTGATTGGGCTTTTTATTCACGGTATGCCGGTGGTAATGATCCGTCCACTGGTTCTTGGGGGCTCCTCTCTGATATCAAGGGTATCTCCTTTGACTGGTACAAGGAAGATATTGGTATGGATGGCTATGCAGATACCACGCCCTGGATTATTCAAACACCGGTATTAAGGCTGTTAATAAGAGATACTGGTAGCAATGGCACTTATTATAGCGAACTCGTCTGGGAAAAGTATTATACAGACCCCAGCCCTGCCGATACTGACACATGGGTTGCACAGGATCTGCTTGATGATAATTTCTGGAGACATTTTTTCACGAACGATATCGGGTATACGATCAGCGATGGAACAGATATGCTGAATTATGGCACCAATACTCTCAAGGCTGTGTCAACGTCTACCTGGACGACACTCAGCGATATAGAACACCCTTATAGCTCGCAGGCCGTAATTTACGGAATAAGTGTGGGAGTCGGGAGTTACTGGCTTAATGATTATAAAGGCTATGTGGATAATGTCACACTCTCTTTTAACAGCAGTGGAAAGGTAGTCGAAGACAACTTTGAGCTTCCGGTTCCTGAACCAGCAACACTCCTTCTGCTTTGTTCCGGTTTGGCTTTTTTGGCGGTAAGGCGTAAATGGCATTTAAAAGGTTGATGTTGAATTAAGCTAATCAACATTGATTATTTAGCTCTTACCGGCCTTATACCTTCTGGATAAGACCGGAACTATGTTTAGCTCTTACCACTCAGAAACTCGTTGTTCAGGAAAAATTAAACAGTGGAAAAAACAGTAATATATTATCACCGTGCATACAGGAAAATAACCGGTTCCGGATGGAGATTCCTGATTGAGCTGATAGGAATAACCTTAGTATTTCTGCTGCTATTCTTATTTGTGTACCCGTCAATAACAAAGTACATGAGTATTTTTACCCGTGAAGTACTCTCCCGATATTTTCCACAGGGAATGGTACATATTTTCAGCAAGGCCTTTTTACTGGATAAAATATCTTTTGTCGATATCCCGGGGAAATATCCAACAACCACAACATCTACAGTCAATTTAATAATTTCATTGGGGTTGGTAATCTTTTTACCTCAATTGAAAAAAAGAAAAAACATCGCCATTTTTTTTACATTTATGGCGGTTGTCAATATGGCTTCAGCCTTGTTTTTTACTATTTCACCCACAGCATTTCCATATACAGTTTCTCAGTTTTCCGAGCTTTATATAAAATCTCAAATAAGCATGTGGTTTTTTCTGCCATTTATACTGGGCATGGCTGTTCTGCTTATGCCAGTCTCCTTTTTCCCAAAACTGGCACTTATATTGCTGACCCTTGTTTATTCCATTATTTTTGGTTCATTACGCTACATCATATTTCTATTTATAATATCTAAATTCTCGATAATTTACATGGCTTTGCTGTTTTTCGCATTTGGACCTCTTATAGATTTCGTTTATATAGTCGGAATTTACAGTTATTTTAACAGTAAAGTTGCCACAAACCTAAAGAGCAACAGGATGGTATGGAAGTGGTCGTTCTAATTTCCAAAATATATGTTGTTTTCACAGTCATCATCCTGTTGATCTACACGATCCGGCATTATCTGTTTACCCTGAACAGGCTTTTTTCCGAGCAACGCATCTATTATCAGGATATAATTGATTCGGATTTTAGGAAAATTTCGGTTCTGATTCCAATGCATAATGAGGAAAAAGTAGCGGGTCATATACTGGATTTACTTGTGTCAGGGGCTGATTCATATGATAACACATCAACAGATCCGAATAAAATACTGGATTTACTGATCTCTGCTGACTACCCCCACGATAAGCTCGAAATAATTCCGATAAACGATTTTTCTTCCGATCATACACGAATCATTCTCAATGAATATGCCAGACGTTATCCGATTGTTAAGCCTATACACAGGTATGAAGGTGATCCAGGGAAACCGGCTGCCCTTAATGAGGCAATAAACCGGGCTAAAGGGGAGATCATTATAGTCTTTGATGCAGACTATCTTCCTCCCAAAGGTATATTGAAGGATATAGCAGTATGTTTTAATGACCCCGAAGTAGGTGCTGTTATGGGGCGGGTAGTCCCTGTTAATACAGGGACAAATCTTCTAACCCGTATGCTTGATCTGGAAAGATCAGGAGGCTACCAGGTTGACCAGCAGGCAAGATATAATATGAAACTCATACCTCAATATGGTGGAACTGTCGGAGGTTTTCGCAGGGATCTGGTCAGATCTCTGGGAAGTTTCGATACAAAAATTCTGGCTGAAGACACTGAACTGACATTTCGTCTGCTTATTCACGGATGGAAGGTAACCTATGCAAACCGCGCCGAGTGTTACGAAGAAGTGCCTGAAACATGGAATGTCAGAGCCCGCCAGATCAGCAGATGGTCGCGCGGCCACAATCAGGTAATGTTTAAATATTTATGGCCGCTTCTTAAGTCAAAAAACTTGTCTTTGAAAGAGAAGGTAGATGGTATGCTTCTCCTCTTTGTTTATGCTGTACCGCTTATCCTGTTGCTGGCACTCTGTGATTTATTAACTCTTTTCTTTGTTGGTGAGATGAATATTGTATCCGGTGTTGCCGCCCTTATTTTTGTAGGGGCATATAACACTTTTGGCAATTTTGCTCCTTTTTTCCAGATTGGAGTTGCATCCCTGCTTGACAATGCGACAAACAGGGTTTTACTTCTGCCAATGTTATTATTTAATTATTTTTTTAACACATGGTTCATTGCAACCGGTTTTTTTGGGGCGGTGGTTGATAAAATTACTGGACGTAAATCAAAATGGGCTAAGACAACCAGATTCAGGCAGGCAAGTAATAGAATACCTGGATCTGGTACGAATTTTCATGGTTCTGCTAAAAAGATAATTAAATCATGATAATCTCGATAACATTTATATCTTTCATATTTTTGTTTTTTCTACCGTTTATCCCAGGATTTATTGAGATAGCGAAAAAAAAAGATGCCGATCCTCTGCCTATAACAATGGATTATATAAGGCATCCACGATATTTCGCCAAGTCCTTTAAGAGGATTCTTGAACGTGCAACAATAGGTTTTCGTTTAAGCTGCGGGATCCAAAATGTAAAACTCTCGAAAGATGAGACTCTGGAAATACGCCCTGCACTCACTGTCCCTGATGCGGTAGAAATCAATCATCTTCTTTGTATCAAGGGGAACCTTGTTTCTGGCGCCGATGTTAAGTTAAATAAGGAAGTTTATTCTTCTGCGGGGGCACTGATTGGCCCGAATAGTATCATACAGGCACTTAGCACAGACGGAAATGCTGAAATTTCACAGGGCAGCCGGTTCAGGCGATGGCTGGATGCCGAGGGCGATATTATTATTCGAGAAAAATGTAATCTGGGCATAAGCGCTACCTCAAATAAAAAAATATATTTAGCTGAGGCATGTGTTTTCCGCAGACTTTTTGGAAGACCCATCATCACAGGGAATCCCACGGTAACATGTAAAAAAACCGTTGAGATATCACAACTGCCCGTAGCATTATTACGAAATGTATCAACATTTAACCGCAAAAAAGACACAATAGTCCCATCGAAAACAAAAGAGGACAACAATATTGTATTCACAAATAATGTTCGGATCGGGCACGGATCAATATTCAGAGGCGATATAAAATCATACGGCACGATAATACTTGAAGAGGATATAACTGTCTGTGGAAATGTTATAGCTGATGGTGATGTTATAGTTGGGCGAAACGTAAAAATTGGAGGGCATTTATTTTCGCAGGCTTCTCTGCACATATCTGAAGGATCATGCCTAGGCTGCTCCGACAAAATTAAGTCGATAATCGCAAAGAAAGCTATTCACATCGAAAACAATGTAATTATATATGGATATGTTTCAACCGAAGGAATCGGGACTACCGGATAAAAAAATATTTTTCAATTTTATAACTTTTTTTTAACGAATACTGTGATGAGTCTTTCTTTAAAATAAAATATATGTCATGAATTAGAATTCGAAATCAAACAAAGGATTAATAAATTGTTACACTATAATAAAACTCTATTCATTCTGATTGCATTTGTAACAGTCTCCCTTTCTTTAGGCGGATATTTTAGAGCCAATGCTGAAGAAGCGAAAACCCATCGAATTGAATCTTCCTTTTCCTTCGAACATCTTTCACCTAATGCTATATACGGCGACTGGAAGACCTTAAATATATCTTATTTTTCCAAGCCCTCTCCTGGCTTTACATATTTTGTTCAGAGTTCATTATACAGTCGCCCGGAAGACGACGGCGTGACAGGAACGATCGGGACATACAAGGACTGGAACAAGTCTTTATACACATATTCTTCTGTTACAGCCGGAAGCGATACCTCATATCTTCCTGAATTCCGCGCCGACCATGACTTTAATTTTAAACTGGGTGCAAAAAAAAATTTGATCCTGACAATCGGTGGAACGTACATAAACTATTTCTCCGATCACAGTGACCTGATTATTTCGGGCGGCCCTACCTTTTATTGGGGAAGATGTATCATTCAATACCGATATTTCAATAACTGGAGCAATCCAGGCGCTATAAACTCACACTCCCAACTAATCAATATAGGATACGGCGAAGAGGGCCAATACTGGACTTGGCTTTCATATTCATTCGGCAACCAGGCCTACCTTGCTACATACCTTGTTCAACCAGAGGAAGTAAATCGGGACTCCTATGAGCTGACTCTGAGGCACAGACACTGGCTGGGTAAACACCATGGTGTTTTCGGAAACACCGGTTATTTCAAGCTTGATAATGGTTATGACAAGATCGGTTTTTCGCTTGGTTTTTTTTACGAGTTTTAAATTTCCAGCTAACTAACGCATTTTTTTTTAATTATCCAAGTTTAATTCATCATACAATGATGCCACATAGTATGCTTGTTTTTGAAAATGCTGTTCGGTTATACGATTGACAGTGCCATAGAATCTCAATATTGTGTGCCCCCCGCCAAGACAATCAAGAATAGACACGCCAGGCGCATTACACCATATCATGGCTAGAGGGATTGAAGGGGGCAAGATATTCAGAGATAATGACGACAGGGAGCATTTTATTGAACGACTGGAAAAGATACTGAAGGAGACAGAAACATCCTGTTACGCATGGGCTCTAGCTCTGTGTATTAATGGGTAAAATCAGGAATGACTGGTAGGATATAAACGCGGTGCCTGTCATGTTTGGGGAAAAGAAAGGTCCGATGTCCCCCGCTATTTTTTATGGTATTCCAAACCTGGCAGCTCCTCTGGACTGGGGATAATCACTCAACCTTCCTATAACGGGAGGCACCAGCTACCGATAAGGATAATTTTTGATAATACACCTTCCTTTTCAAGACGCCGCAGGATTTGCAGAAATAATTCAGATTGACTCTTGTCCACGTAACGTACCTTTTAAAAACTTTATCTGTTTTTTTAATTGGGAAATATTGTTCCAGTATTTTTTTCTTAATTCTTTTGCCCTCGCATATTTTTCTTTTAAATCTTCAGATACATTTTTCCCCTGATAATTGAATTTCACATCCCCATTTTCTCTAAGTACTACATAATAATATTTATTGCCCTTGATCTTTTTTTGGATAAGGCTTCCCACTGGAAGTTTTGCCAATTCATTTTCATATCTTTCTTTCATCCTTATGGAATTATCCAGTTCTTCTTTTAATACACCCTTTATTGCCATAATAAACTCCTGTTACCATACAAATGTAAAGATATGGTAAGTTGTATGGTAACTATTACTGATCTCCTACCTCCGGCCTCCGACATCTCGTATGAAACTTCATTTAATATTACAGGACACGTATTGCACGGATAAACACGGATCTTTTTTTTTTAATTTTAAAATCCTGTAAATCCGTGTTCATCCGTGTCCAATTCTTTGCTTTTCATAAAAAATTTTGTATGGGACCTCCCTTAGTTTCCGGCCTGATCAATCTTGCCAGCCACCCGGCAAGCGGCCTTGCTGATCTCTGATTTCTGACTTCTGACTTCTGTTTTTATTGTTTTTCCTAACAGCCTTCAGTCTGCTATGATAAAAGTCAACCATTTGTTACCGACTTTCTTGCTCCATATAATTAAGTACCCATTTACCCTCCGACGCCAAGAACAAGGATGCTTTGATGGAATCTGCAGCCAAAGGACAGCATTCTTGCTGATGGAATTTTACTCAACCTTAAAAAGACCTTTTCAACCTGCTATTCGTGTTTAAAAACACAATTTGCTAAATTCGGAAAGTGGAACCGGTGTCAACAAACTAAATAACGTGTAGTATTTATTTCACAAGACTGAAAACGTTGTACACCGTTGTTCCGGAAACAAAATCGAGTGCCTTTATAACGATTGAGTTCTTCACTATAACTCTTCCTATTATGTTTACCTTTTTACTGGATAACACCAATCACATAGGGTTTACCAGACATCACGCAAGCCCGGAACCTGACAATCAACATTCGAGCCACTGCCACAATAGCCTTCTTCTTGCTCCCACTATTTCGCCATACACGATTAAACTTATCCAACAAGACTGGATCTTTGCGAATCGCTACCCAGGAGTTTTCGATCAAGGTTGCACGGATATATCCCGATCCCACACCCGTGATGCGGCCTCTGTTTTCCGTTTCTCCGGTGGAATACTCGCTGCAACCCAAGCCCACAAACCCGGCTATCTGTTTACCGCTTGTGAATCGAGAAAGGTCTTCTCCAAATTCAAGGACAAACCGGATAGCAGTGTACCAGCCAATTCCCGGCATGCTTTTGGCGATCTCGTATGCTTTATGATAACGCTCCTTGCGGCACAGCTCGCGCAAATATTCCCTAAGCTCTTTAGCATGCGCCCACAGAGCTCCCAGCATCTCCAGCAATATATCCAGGCTCTTGCGCAAAGGATCACTAAGGGATAAATTCTTTAAGCCCATAAACTCGACCCGACCCCACTTTTGGGAATCCTTAAAAGGAAGTATAATTCCATGAAAATCCAAAAACTTGCGAATCCGATTGCGGGTCCGAATGATATCCTTCTTAACTGCTCCCAATGTTCTGCTTATCTGCCGATCTTCTCGACGTTCCTTGTCCGGGACATAACAGCCAAATTTATAATCCTGATTTTCCAATATTTTCGCCAGCCGTCTTGCATCCCGTTTGTCTGTCTTCACTCTACTGACCTTTGGTTCTGTAACAATATGTGGGGGGATTACCACGCATTCTATTCCGTCTTCTGTCAATTGGTCATAAAGATTAAATCCTTTAAATCCAGCTTCGTATATAAGATGAACTCGGCATTTCGGAAACTTATTCCTCAGATATTTAATCAAAATAGGATATTTCGCTTCCATCGATGTCTGATGGATCAACATCTTTTCGCTGCGAACTGCGAGTTTCCAAGTCCTTTTAGAGTCTTCAAGTCCAACAAAAATCTCTTTGTCTTCTAAAATAAAATCCTGTATTCTATGTCTATTCATTTGGCTACCTCTCTTTCGTTTTTTAAATTTGTGGCGCTTGGCGACCACGTTAATATTAATAAGAAAGAGGGTAGCCTTTTTTATTGTTGGTGTTAACTCCTTTTATACATAGCAACTAAGATGCTTCAGTCTGCTTTACTAACAGCCCTCAGCCTAAAACGCTTTAGTCTGCCTTTCCTACCTGTGACCGGTTGAGATTGTGGTCTATTGCGGCAATCCGGACCTCATCTGAGGTGTCCATCATAATCTGAAGGATATTTTCATAAAATGATAGCCATTTCAATGACTTGGACAGATTTTTAAAGATATTCTAAACACGTCCCATAAATTTATGGGACGTGTGCCTGATAATGTCGCTGCTTGTATAATTTCTTTCTTCATTACGTCTTAAGGTATCCATTTTCCCTAAAAGCTTTCTAACTCGATTCAGTGAATTATTCCCCATAAGTTTATATTCATCATCACCGCAAAGTTCCGAATCAACCAGATCGACAATTGTTTCTATAACTGACGGGTTTTCCTGCTGAAGGTTTTCAGCGGCGCTGAAAAGGGAAACGAATAAATACTCGTGTGGAGTAGAATTTTTCCATATTTTATACCCTGCCGGGTACTGGAGCTGTCATGCCTGGTTTGAATTCGGACAACATTTTCCTAAGCTCATCTCCCTGGACAACTTCCTTCTGGGAAAGAAGATGGGCCAGGTCATCTAAAACTTTCCGATGAACTGACAGGATTTCTTTCACCCTTTTATGGGCCTGCCCGATCACCTCTGAAATTTCTTCGTCTATCTGGCCGGCTTTCGCTTCGCTGTAGGTTTTCCCGGACGTGTAACTTTCCGGCATGAACATGGGCTGGCGGGGGCGATCATAGGACACCAATCCCAGACGATCGCTCATGCCATATTCCGTGACCATGGATCGGGCAATGTCTGTGGCCCGTTGCAGATCATTTTGAGCTCCTGTGGAGACTTCACGGAAAACCAGCTCCTCAGCAACCCTGCCTCCCAGGAAAACGGCGAGTCGGTCCAGCAGTTCCGAACGGGTCATTAAATAGCGGTCCTCAGTGGGTTGCTGCAGGGTATATCCGAGCGCCGCGATCCCTCGTGGGATAACGGAGATTTTGTGCACCGGGTCCGCATGCTCAACAGTCTCTGCCACAATAGCATGTCCGGACTCATGAAAAGCTACAATTTCTTTCTCCCGGGAATTCATCACCCGGTTCTTTTTCTGCAACCCGCCGATTACCCGGTCTATGGCCTCATCGAACTCTGCCGATTCGACTTTTTCCTTATCTTTACGGGCAGCCAGCAGGGCGGCTTCATTGACGAGATTGGCCAGATCGGCTCCTACAAAACCCGGCGTGCGACCTGCGAGTTTGCGGAGATCCACATCTGATCCCAAAAGAACATTCTTCGAATGGATTTTGAGAATGGCCTCCCGCCCGTTGATATCCGGTCGGTCTACCAGGACCTGCCGATCGAACCTTCCAGGTCGTAATAAGGCAGCATCAAGGATTTCAGGACGGTTGGTGGCGGCCATGATGATGACCCCTTTATTGGTATCGAATCCATCCATCTCCACCAGGAGCTGATTGAGAGTCTGTTCCCGTTCGTTATGTCCGCCCATGATATTCATTCCTCGTGCTTTCCCCAGTGCATCCAGTTCATCAATGAAGATGATACATGGGGCCTGGCCGGCAGCCTGGGCGAAAAGATCGCGAACACGGGCCGCTCCTACCCCGACGAACATCTCCACAAACTCAGATCCGCTGATGCTGAAGAACGGCACCTTCGCCTCTCCGGCCACAGCCCTTGCCAGAAGAGTTTTGCCGGTACCCGGAGGCCCGACCAGAAGAACACCTTTGGGTATCCTCCCACCCAGTTTCTGGAATTTTCCGGGATTACTTAAAAATTCCACAACCTCCTGGATCTCTTCCCTGGCTTCATCAATTCCTGCCACATCGGCGAAAGTGACCTTCGTTTCACTCTCCGCAAAAATCTTTGCCTTGCTCCTCCCAAAAGACATGACACCCATCCCTGATCCCATCTTTTTCATACTGTATCGCCAGACTAGAAAAAAAAGGACAAAGGGGATGATGTAGGAGAGAAGACTGCTAAGTAAGCCACTCTTATAGCGTCCCGAATAACTCACATTGTGTTTATCCAGATCCTTCACCAGGTCAGGATCATTCACCCGAATCGTTGTGAACGCCTTGTCCTGGCCAGGCTTTGTTCCCTGGCCTTTTAGCGTTCCGTTGATGTTTTCCGTGCCGATGGTCAATTTTCCCAATGTGCTTTCTGCTTTGGCTATGTATTGCTTAAACTGACTGTAGGGAATTGTTTCAACCTTTGTCGAAAAAAGGTATTGTTGAAGGTAGAAAAATGAAAGGATGGCCATCACGGCATACCAGATATTGAAATGAGCCTTTGGAGGCAAGGCATTCTTCTTTTTCCGGGTGTCCCCCGGATTGAAGATGGAATAAAGCTTATCTATAAAATTTGTCGCCGGCTCTTTTTTTCCATCGAATGGCATATTCACCCTTCATACCCTTTTCTATTACCCGTTTAACCGCTCTTTCCCTGACTCTGTCATATTTTCTTTCAACTTGCGGATCTCCCTGTTCAGACTTCTCCCATGAAGGGATCTTTTCACCAGCCCGGGCAAGGTCAGAATCGCAACGATTGCTCCGCCAATCACTGAGGAATAAAAAATCAAAGCCGTAATAGACATCTTAAGATCCCAGATGAAAAATTTCAGATCCAAAGGCATACTGTTCTGTATCCCTGCAATTATAATTACAAGGAAGAGTAAAAAAGTGATGATTAATGAAAAATACATGATTTGTCCTCTTCAGCTCCTGGCATTTCACCAGGCTCAAATTATATGTAATTCACATATCTTCCTGTAATGATGACCATATATGGCAAGGGTTACTGCCAAAGGAACGAGCCTTGGTTTATGAAACAGTGTCCAAAGAAGCAGGTACCAGTATTGGAGTCTTTCTCTACCCAGTAAACCGAGTCTCAACCCTGACCGGAAAAAAGCGAGTACCCTCTCCATATCCAGTGGCATTTTTATATCAGGGGTTTTCATTTCTTTGAAAAACGTCCTGATACGCCTGTAGAAGTTATTGGGAGAATAGATATGTTCCATGATTGAACGGTACCCCTCCAGCAACCTGTCCTTTCCCATTTTAGGCAGAATATTGGTGGTTCCGTCGACATTATCCCCTGAAAACACCCTTACTACACGGTTTTCAATCTGGAGCCGTTTAAATAGCCGTGTTCCCGGAGGCGCCTGAAGCATCCCTACCATTGCTGTCACGATCCCGCTTTTCTGAATAAAATCTATCTGCCGTTGAAAGATGAAACTGGTATCACTGTCGAAACCAACAATAAAACCGCCCATAACCTGAATCCCTGCACGCTGAATCCTCTTCACACTTTGAAGAAGATCCCGGTTTTTATTCTGTATTTTATGACATTCGGTAAGACAGGCATCATCCGGAGACTCTATGCCAATAAAAACCATATCAAACCCGGCTTTTACCATCATATTTAAAAGATCCGGATCATCGGCCAGATTGATTGAGGCTTCAGTATAAAAAACACAGCCCTTTTTATCCTTCCGCCATTCAATCAGGGCAGGCAATAATTCTGCTTTCAGATAGGATTTATTTCCTATAAAATTGTCGTCAACAAAAAATATCGAACTGCGCCAGCCGGCAGAATAAATATTATCCAGTTCCGCGATGACCTGTTGAGGCGTTTTAATACGTGGCCGATGGCCGAAAAGTGCTGTTACATTGCAAAAATCGCAGTCAAAGGGGCACCCTCTTGAAAACTGAACGGCCATGGATGCGTATTTTTTTATTTCTATCAAGCCCCACATGGGCAGAGGCGTATGACGAATATCGCAGTAACCTGACGCCCTGTAAACTTTTTCAGGATGTCCGTTTTCCAGATCTTTTAGAAAGCACGGCAATGTAAGTTCAGCTTCATCGAGAACAAGATGGTCCACTTCCGGAAATTCATCAGGTTCGGCAGTGAAAAGCGGACCACCGGCGATAATCTTCAAATTCTTCACCTTGCAGCGGGCGATTATTCTTTTCGCCGAGGCCCTTTGGATAGCCATCCCTCCAATGAAGACCAGCTCAGCCCAGGAAAGATCATCATCCGAAAGGCTGTTAACATTGACATCAACAAGGCGTTTTTCAAAACTATCCGGTAACAGGGCTGCTACGGTGAGTAATCCCAGTGGTGGGAAAGCCGCTTTCTTCCGGATAAAACTCAATGCATATCTGAAAGACCAGAATGTATCCGGAAACTCAGGATATATAAGTAAAGCTCTCATTTTTGATCCTTTCGTGTTCTAAAATAATTACTACTCATTTCGGAATATTCTTCAGGAACCGGTAAAAATCGGAGTCCGTCCCAAGAATAATAGATGCATTCTTATAGGCCGCACCTTTATAGGTCTCCAGGGTTTTGAAGAATGCATAGAATACCGGGTCCTGACCATAGGCGTTTCCATAAATTTTGGTCGCCTCGGCATCGGCATCTCCGCGGATCTCTTCTGAGGTCCGGTATGCTCCGGAGACAATTGATTTTAATTCCTTTTCCATCTGGCCGAGAATCTCCGCCTTTTTACCTTCTCCTTCTGATCGGAACTGGGCGGCCTTCCGCTTTCTTTCCGATACCATCCGCTCATATACCTTTTTACGAACCTGCTCCACATAGTTAATCCTTTTTATGCGAACATCGACCAGATCCATTCCAAAAGCGGACATGGCCTTTGACGCCTCAGCCAGAATCGCCCTGGTAATCTTCTCTCTGCCCAGGCGAACGGTTTCAGGAGTGGTCGCCTCATCCGTGAAGGGAGAGAGGACCTTGCCTTCCACATTCTCCACACTCGGCATCTCGTTTGTAGTCCTGACAAGTTCGACAAGAGGATTTGCGGAAACATAGTCCCGAAGAACAGCGTCAATAATATCATCCAGCTTGGCGTATGCCTGGGTATAGGTTCCCAGTACCTCCAGAAATTTCTGAGCGTCTACAATTCGCCACCTTGCAGTTGTATCCACATAAATGAACCTTTTATCCCGTGTCGGTATTTCTTTGGGATCTCCATCCCATCGCATGATACGCTTCTCATAGCGATGGATATCCTGAATGAAAGGAATCTTGAATTTGATACCCGCTTCGGTCTTTGGTTCTCCGACCGGTCTTCCAAACTGGGTGATTACCACCTGCTCCCATTCACTGACCGTGTAAAAAGTCCCTGCAAAGAGGAGAAAAAGAGATATAACGATAACAATGCCTATGATAGTTCTGGTTCGTCTCATTTTACCTCACCTCCTTTAACGTTCTGCTGATTCAATTGAAGAAGGGGCAGAATGCCTTTCTGTGAACTGTCTATGATGTAAATCTGTTTGGCATTGGGCAGGATAGTTTGATAGGCCTCCAGGTATAGACGCTGTTTTGTTACCTCCTTCCTGTTTTGGTACTCCTTGAGGACAGCCGAAAACCTGGCCACATCCCCCTTGGCATGGTTGACCCTTTCGATCGCGAACCCTCGTGCCCCGTTTATAGCCCTTTCCGCCTCACCCCTTGCCTGCGGAATCTGTCTGTTATAGGTTTCCTGTGCCTCGTTTATGAGTTTCTCCTTTTCCTGCTGTGCCTCATTAACCTCATTAAAAGCGCCTTTTACAGGGTCGGGCGGCACCACGTTCTGAAGCCTCACATTAACAATGCGGATTCCGGTTTCATAATCGTCAAGAATCTTCTGAAGCTCTTCCTGGGCCATTTTATTAACCTCTTCACGATTCTGGAGAACATAGTCAAAGCTCCGGTTCCCAACGATACGACGATTGACTGATTCGCTGATATCCCGCAGGGTCATAGTAGGGTCCTGTACATTGAAAAGGTACTTCCGGGGGTCATCTCTCCTGAACTGGATTATCCATTCCACATCAATTACATTCAGATCTCCTGTAAGCATAAGTGATTCGCGCTCCGTTGCAGCGCTTTTTTCATACTTGCTCTGAATACCTGAACTGATGCTTTTAAAACCAAAGGTTTCCGTGTCTACCTGTTCCGTGTGTACCTTGTAAACAGTATCTACGCCAAATGGGATTTTAAAGTGAAGCCCCGGCAGTACCATGCCGGCATACCTGCCAAACCTTAGAATAACCCCTTTATTACCAGGTGGAATGGTGTAAAAGGTAGTATAGCCTAAAATGACTGCCAGTAAAATAACAATTACAAGAAGCCAAACCGGCTTTTTCCCCTTACCAATGTTAAGGGTGTCTCCCACTTTCCTGATTATTTCGGGGAAATTTGGAAGGTCTGCGTTCGGGTTTCCAGGATCATTTTCCCAGGACATATATATTTTCCCTTCTTTTTGGATGTTATTTTTTGTTTTCTAAGCCAACCAGGCTGATATATGTTTCTAGCCTACTGATCTTCGCTCCTGAATTTTGTCGACAAGCACTATAATAATGGCAGCTATCGGCAGGATATGAATCCACCCTCCCATCGTGTAACTACCTGCTATCGCCAGCAGCCACAGAACCACCATGAATGTAGCAATTGTCCTTAGCATTGGTTACTCCTTTTTAAGTTGTTACATTATTATATATCCAAGCTTCATGCCATATTGGACAAGCTCAAGCTTATTGAGATCAACCTATTGATATGTCAATCAATATTCAGCTTCGAAAGTTGTTGAAGTAAGGCATGTTTTGTACCGGAAAGTGGTCATATACGATAATTGGTCAAATATGGCCCCGCTATCCGCCGGGTTGCGCTACTGAACCTGAATAAAATACAGTGCACTCTTCGCCCTTAATGAATTTCCACGCATCCTGCAGCGGATTCAGTAAAGATCCGGAAATTGACTTAAATATATTTTCCTTCTCGATTTGAGGTTTACTGAACGGCCCATGAATTTTCTCGCTGAAAACAGCGCATCCTCTTTTATTGAGGGCAGCCACGGTTACGTCGAGAAATTGCTCATTGACGAAGTTCAACCCCCCTTTCATGGCTATCCTATGCTTTTTCGAAGCAAGGGCTACATCGACCGCCTCGGCAATGCCGCTTTTGACCTTCCATTCTGAAACGAGTTTTTTGATGACTCCTTTTCCGCCCTGCGATTCTTCGTACAGGCGTACAAAATTGAAACTCTTTGTGAATAGAGGTCCAAAGGGTCCTGCGAGTACGAAGGCCCCGACATCCACAAGGTTGAAGTTCTGGCTCCGTTCGTACTTCCCGATAAGCGCATCGATATCCATGTTGTAGAACATCAGGTTTTCCCCGTTCAAAGAGATGTTTCCGTTGAGCGATTGCTTGACTTCATCCATGTTTTTTCCCATGGCAGTGAGGTCGGCGGAAAGGTTAATCAGCCCTTCCATGGCTTTCTGTGGTATTTTCTCGGATGAGAATTTCTGAAGAAGGTTTTCCATCATTACCTGATTAAGATTACAGGTTACCCTGTATTGGGGCGATGGTCCCGTAACGTCCAGACGAATACTTCCCTTCCCGGTTCCACCAAGGATGTTCATACTGACCGGGTTGATTTCCAGTATTCCCTTTTCACCTGCTGCTCTCATCACGAGATTCATGAGAGTGACGTCATAGATTCTGAATATATTAACTCGGGCATCCCCGGTGAATGAAATGTTTTTGATGCGGTCCGAACCGGCTGTACTATCGGATAAAAATTTTTTTATGTTTAATTCAAAGTCACTGGCCACGATTTTGCCGGCGGAGGTTTCATCGGTGTAAACTAGACTGCCCTGAGAGACAGATACCTTTTTCACTGAGAGGAGCATTTTGAGTCCAGAGTCTCCCGGTATCTCAAAATTGAACTTTCCATTTTTATATCGAACTATTGATAAGACCGGCTTGATAATTCCGACATGGGTTATCCTGATTTGGGATCTCACAAGAGGGAGGAGCTTTAATCCTATCGTTATTTTCTCAATCGTAATAACATCAGATCCCCCCTTCTTAATGCTGACATCCTTCAACAATATACCGAAGCCTGTCAAAAAAACGATACGCATCCTGCCTTTGATCCGGAAATCCATTTCCAGCGCAGAAGACACAGCCGTTTCAATCCGGGGTTTAAATTTTTTAATATTGAGCAGGAGAGCAAGAGCGCCTGACAGTATAACGAGCGTGATGACACCAGCTGTTAAGAAAAGAATTTTTTTCTTATTAAAATACATGTTTTGAATCCTCTATCTCTTCCCTCAAGACCCAGTGCCCTGTATAGTTCCTATGATTACCTTGTTTAATTATTCAATAATTCATCAAGGGATACCGGCATCAGTTGTTTTTCACGGCAATAGATTAAAAGCTGTTCCAATACCAGCGCTGCATCCCTGGATCTGTCGTGCATAATAACAATACTTCCGGGTTCGACCCTATGCTTAATCCTCTGAACTGTTTTCTCAGGATTTTTTTCTGTTGTATCGAATGAACGCAGTGACCAGCCGACTGTTTTGAGATTTAATCCTTTGAGAGCTTTAGCAATAAAAGGATTGGTGACGCCAAAGGGAGGTCTGAAATAAACCGGTTTTGTTCCACTAATGGATGCAATTGCAATTTGAGTCGCTGTGAGTTCCTTTTTTATCCTGTCACTCCCCATTAAAGGGAACCAGATTGTATGATCATAGGAATGGTTTCCAAGGGTGTGCTGTTTTTGAATCATTTCAAGAACGATATCCCTGTGGAGAGCTATTTGTCGGCCAATGAGAAAGAAAGTGGCCTTCACCCTGTGCCTGTCCAGAA
This sequence comes from uncultured delta proteobacterium, assembly GCA_963815145.1. Classification (GTDB taxonomy): domain Bacteria; phylum Desulfobacterota; class DSM-4660; order Desulfatiglandales; family HGW-15; genus JAAZBV01. Next base: position 631,681 of record CAWFFS010000007.1, on the reverse strand, counting down.
CTTTAAGAATTTCTTTGGTCTGTTCACAGGGTCCGTCATCAAAGGTAAGGGCAATTTTACTGCATTGGCTCTTTCCTTTACAAATGGACATGACATAGACTCCGGAACTGACTATAAATGAAGAGCCAATGAGCATGGACACTGAAAACAGAATAATTACGAAGAATATTAACAGCCATACCGAGGATGCGTACGAAATCAGTAATCCGCAGACCGACAGAGCAAGGAACGTTGCCAGATAAATAGATCTGTAAATCGGCTTTGGAAACCATGGTAATTGCATTTTAGTCACCTGAATACTGCTGCTTGAATTGTTAATTGGCAAAGTGAGACTAAATTATTTTGAGACGTTATAAAGGTTTCCGGATTTTTTCCTTAAGCCATTCAGGCCATAGACTTTGATTCTCAGACGGATAAGTTCTTAATTGCTGCCCTTCTGGGTTAAGCAGCTCAGGCAACTTGCAATCCATAATAGACGCCGCTGCGTATAATCCTGACAGGGCAGCCCCTGCAACACCATGGGATACAGTGCTTGCACCGGCTAATCTTAACCCCTCAATTTCGGTTCTGGCCCGATATGCAAGGGGACCAATTTGAGTGAAGCTTTTTTCTGTACCGTAGACAGATCCATTTGTGCAATTTATGTAATGGGAGTTGGTAAGGGGGGTCCCCAGCTCACAAAACAGAACATGACCGGTAATACCCGGGATAAATCTCTCCAGGGTTGTTAAAAACATTTTTATAATTTTTTGTTTCAGCAATTTATATTCTTTTGTTCTGGTTCCATACTCAGTTCCTTCAAAAGCCCTGAACCTCTCATATCCGACATAGGTAACAACCTCTAAAGTATGGCCCTTACCGTTATAACGAGTTGGATCCTTTAGCGTCGGAGATGAAATAAACAGAGACTCAAAAGAATCTTTTTCATAGAGTCCGGGATTCTGAGCCCTGATAAACGCCCTGTCAAAATCAGACTCTTTTGAATACCAGATATTCCCGGAATCCAGGCCAGCCGCCTTAATATCCATATCAACAGCCAAAAACAAAATAAGAGAGGTTAGCGAATAACGGGTTTTGTTTAATCGTTTTTTAAGCCTGCGGCTCAGGTTTTCTTCTCCAACCATGCCATAAAAAGTCCTGTGCGGATCAGCATTTGATATGACATGTCTTGACCTGAACTCCTGCCCGTTTGCAAGCTTAACCCCGAGGACACGACGTCTTCTGCCCGTCGATTCGGTTATAATTTTATCGACACCTGCTTTCATCCTTACTTCGCTTCCGGCATGCCTGATGGCCCTGACAAGGGCCCCGGCAATGGCCCCGCCTCCTCCATGCGGATAATACCCGCCATGCTCATAGTGACTGGCCACCGCAGCATGAAGTATCATTAATGTTTTAGATGGCGGCAGGCCCTGATCACCACACTGAACCGAGAGAATTGCACGGACAACAGGATCGGCAATCCAGCCCTCAAGGATTCGTTTTAGACTGTAGAGACCATAGCGACCGATATGTCTGGTCCGATATGGCATAAGTATGACATCTTTGATGGTGTTGATCTCAAATACCAGGGAAAGCTCGTAGACGAGGTTTTGCAGAAGCTCCATATACTTTTCGATGCCCTTTTGTTCTCTGGGAAACCTTTTCAACAGGCGCTCTGTCATTGTGTGGAAACAGGCATGATAGTCAAATTTCACGCCGGCAATATGGCAATGCTCATAGTGCTCAGGGTTTTGTTCAAAAAAAATAAGGTCATTGGCAGTGCCAAGACCTTCATATATTTTCCTGGCTTCACCGCCCGGACCCAACAGACCCATATAGTGAACACCAGGGCTGAAAGTAAAGCCCTCCATGGTAAAATTGTGGCACCAGCCGCCCGGGGCATAGTGCCGTTCGAGAACCAGAACCTTTTGTCCGGCCCGTGCCAGAGCAAGAGCTGAAGTCAAACCGCCCGAGCCGGAACCTATAACGATTGTATCCGCATCAAAGTCTGTCATTTATACTCCGGAGACCTTTTGCCATACGTCAGCCCTTCTTCTTTCCCACGACCAGCAGCACGATACCGCCCACAAGAGCGATACCTCCCACAATCGGCGGGAGTGGAATTGTTCTCGTCTTCTCGGCAGTCAAATGGATGGGACCCAGATCGACAACTTTCTCTCTTGTCGTATAGGTAAAGCCCTGATAAGCGAATGCGAAGATTCCGATCACAATAAGGACAATGCCTATCAATGAGTATGTTTTCATTTTACACCTTTCTTTACGTTCTGCCTTGCCCGGCAGTGGTCAAAATGTTTACACCAGCCTTTAGCCCTGGATGATCCGGACCATTACCACGACGATGGCGATAGCCGGCAGATTGTGAATGATTCCTTCCAATCGTGTAGCCGGCAACGAATCCCAAGAGCCACAGAACTATCATTACAATTGTCCATAGCATCTTATCCTCCTTCTCCCTTTCATAATGTGTGATAACTATTTATCCTTCTGCCTTCTCTTATGTTTATTATCCCTTTTATTATCATCTCTTTGTCTTTGATCAGAACCTCTCTATTTAACGATCAGGTCATTCTTAACGGATGTGACGCCTTTAACGCTATGTGCGATTTCATATTATTTACTATTCAATCTTTATGCCGGCCTGGTGCCGGATGAGTTTAGCAGGCGTTGATTGATACAACATATTGATTTCAATCTAAATATGTAAAAACAGGAGATTGGTGGAGGAACTCTGATTGACGCAAAATAATGGTCACATGTAACACATGGTCACATATGGCCAGTGTTCCCCATCAATCAGGCCATCCGCCAGCAACCTTTCGAGTTGGAAAATTCAACGTTAATTCAACATTCTGGATCAAATAAAGTTGAATTTGGCAAGTCTGGCACGAAGATTGGGTCTAACAATAACTTGTTAAGTTAAAGGGGAGCGAGGTCCAAAGATGTCACCATTCGCATGTTTTCAGACTAATTCCAGCGCATTTCAGAATCAATTATTCCCCGATTTTTTCTTAAAAACTCTCATTTTATCTCTTTCTCATTGGATGAAAACATATTGACAATAGTCTTGACAATTTCGCCAATCACCAGGGCATACTTTGCCAGACAATCAGCGGTCTCATTGATCGTCAATACTGTATCGGTGGTTTCATGAGAAATGGTTCTGACGGCCTCACCAGCCTCATAAACGCTTTTTTTGACCTCTTCGCTTATTATTACAGTATTCTCTGAAATCTTATTAATGTTAGGGACGATCTGGTTGAAATGATCTTTGTTTTTTTGCAGCATGGTTGCGGCTTCTTTGATCAGGGCACTAAAGTTTCTCAGGGTCATAATGGCGTATCCGCCTGCCACTGCAATAAAAACAAAAGCGATTATTATACCCAGTTCATTAAACGTAATGGATCCTTCCATAAGGTTGTCCTTTTTTTCGTTTTGAAAATCAGTTTTTACCAGGCTCTATTTTGCGGATTCTGTCTTTATAGTTTCCTCTTCGCCTGGTTTTTTCAAAGTTTCTTTCACGGTCTCAAAACCTTTATGACCGGCTTCGCGCCAACGCGATCCCTTTTCCCTGACCGAGGCAGATATTTTGGCATTGGTTGCCACTACATTATCTTTAAAATTCTTAAAGGTTTCGCTGGTTCGATCGGCAATTATATGCCGGGTTTCTTTGCCTGATTTTGGGGCGAACAGGATTCCGGCGGCAATCCCCAATGCGGAGCCGATGCCAACCCCAATAACCATATTTTTGTTTCTATTTCGTCGAAAAGCCTTTGCGCGCGAACTCCTGACGTTTTTCACTCGATTTGCCAATTCATTCAAAATCATAATGCCTCCTCCTATTTTGATCGCTTTAGACAACATAGTTTAACCCCCATTTGCTCAATTTTGAAATTCCGGTAAATTTTTCTACTGTTTTTTAAGTTAATATTTTTTAACTGCGGTATCAGTCGTCCACCTGAGGACGTTTAATCAGGCAGAAGGCGGCCTTCATGTCCGCCAATAGCCAAAATATAGTGACAAGGTTTGAGAAACAGCACCGAAGCGCTTACCGTCGTCTTCTCCAATAGTAACCGCCTCCCCCGCCGAACACTAAAAACAATACTACGATGAGAATTATAAGAGTTGTTGTACTCATGGTTATATCCTCCATTTAATTTGTTGTAATTCTTTGTTCTTCCCGGAAGGTTTTTTCCGAAGAGTTCATAGCTTTATTAGTTCAATTTCTGTGCCAGGCTTCCGGTTCACGTGGCTGAATGTGCCATCGTCTTGATTTATAAGAATAATTGGTTTTAAAAACCATTTCAGGGCAGGCACCAACAACCATATAAAAAGGGTTACATTTGCCCAAGTGGTCACATGTAACCCTTTTCAGTCCCCTCAGAAAGTGGGAACATGGGTGACGGGAAAAGGATTTGGGGTCTGATAGAGGACATGCAGAATATGATCCCGCTCAATCGCTTCCTCTGATAAAAGAAATCAAAAGCAGGGGAAATAACCCACCTCAAAATATCAATAGATTTTAAGTATTATTTACCACTCACTGATTTTTCAATTGATATTTTGAATTACGTCTCATCTCCCCCTTAACAATAAAGGAAGGCTTTATGACTTAAGTATACCGAGTTTTCTCATTCGAGCCCGCAAAGTGCTGCGATTGAGCCCAAGGATCTCGGCCGCGCCGTTTTTTCCGCTGACCTTCCATTGAGTCTGATCGAGGACATGCAGAATATGATCCCGCTCAACCGCTTCGATCGTTTTTTGCGAATGAGATAAATCCTTTAGCGGTTTCTTCAGTTCATCCACCAGACGCAATTTGGGTCCTGATGAATTAATCATTGCACGTTCGAGCACATTTTCCAGTTCCCGGACATTGCCGGGCCAGTGATAATTCTGCAAGGCATTCATCACATTCGACGGAATGATCTCAATGGACTTGCCCATTCGTTTGGATATTTTTTTGACATAAAAATCCACAAGAAGGGGAATGTCCTCCAGCCGATCCCGAAGCGGCGGCATGGTTATAGGAAAGATATTAAGACGATACCAGAGATCTTCCCGGAATCGGCCTTTGTTCACTTCTTCCTCCAGATTGCGGTTTGTGGCTGCGATAATCCGCACATCGACCTTGATTGTACGGGAACTGCCCAGCCTTTCAAACTCACCATCCTGGATCACCCTGAGAAGTTTCGCCTGCAATTCCAGCGGCAATTCCCCGATTTCATCCAGAAAGAGGGTGGTACCATTTGCTATTTCAAACCGCCCGAACTGCCTGGAATTGGCACCAGTGAAAGCACCTTTTTCATGACCGAACAGTTCGCTTTCGATAAGGTTTGAAGGCAGGGTGGCGCAGTTCACTTTCACCAGGGCTCTGTCTTTGCGCTGACTCAAACCGTGAATTGCACGGGCCACAAGCTCTTTCCCGGTTCCTGTCTCCCCAAGAACCAGGACGATTGTATTGCTGCCGGCGATTTGTTCAATCTTATAGAGAGCATAACTGAGCCCGTCACTTTGTCCGATGATGTTCTCATGATTGTTTTCCAGCTTGATTTCTTCCTGCAGGTACGCCCTCTCAGCCTCGAGCCTTTCTTTTAATTTCTTTATTTCCAAAAGCGCGGCTTCAGCGATCTGCTTGTCTTTTATCGCCTCTTCCTTTGCTTCTCTAATTTTAGCAGTTCGGGTTTTAACAAGTTCCTCAACATGTCTTTTATTATATTCACGCTCGGTCACATCCTCGATAGCCAGGAGAATCAGCCTCGTTCCATTAAACTCTCTGTAAACGCGCCTGGCGTTAAGATGCAGTATCTTCGGGCCAATGACGTCAAAGTTGTGCTCCACTTCATAATCACTGAATGCGGAATTCTGAGGAAGGATATGTTCAAGTAATTCCCTTAGCCGGGGTATGTCCCACTGCCGGTTGCCAAGATCATATATTAATTGACCCTCAGTTTCCTTTTTTAAAATCTTGAAGGTCCGGTAAAAGGAATCATTGGCCTTTAAAACCTTTAAATCGGAATCAAGCACCACCAGGGGTTCACGAACCGAACCCAGGGTGTTATTAAAAATATCCAGAAAGATTTTTAGCCTGTCCATACGGTTTTACTCAATATATTTGCGTTAATATGTCTGCGTTTTAAAATAGCTACAACTTCATTTTGCAGAATAATAACATAGAGACCGGAAAATAGACATATTTCTCTGAAATATTTGGTCACATACAGCCATTTTGTCATATGTGACCACTGTTTCCCATCAAACAGGCCATCCCCCATCTACCCTTCGAGTTTGAATATGCAACATTAATTCAATATCTTGAATCAACTAAAATTGCATTTAACAAGTCTGGCACAAAGCTTGAACATAAGTAAGATGAAAGTGTTAACTGCCACCTTTAACCTGCAAAAATGTCGAGGATGGAATGACCCGGCTGATACATATCACCACATGCCTAAATGTTACCGGTCGCCTGTGGGCGGCCTTTCTCTGTCTCATGCTCCTTTTACTATCTCACCCTGCGGTGGCTGTGGGCAGAGTCGGCGATGAATTTCTGGCCGGTTATATTGCCTCCATCCTTGAGCGGGACCTGCACTGGGAGAGAGACAGCTATATTATAAAAATTGTAAACGGGGCTGCCACTATTACCCTGTTTAAAGATGATCCGGCGCGACGGGAGGCAGCCGATAAAGAGCTGCGCACCATCGACGGCCTTAAGAATATATCGATTGTGGTAAAGCCCGCACATACCGGTAAACCTGGAACAGTAAGCAGGCTTATCGGGTTAACCGGTGAAGGGGAAGCCTTTCCAACGGGTGACCTATTTCAACCCATCATCGCCGATCCGAAGCAGCCGCAGTTCTTTGCCAGCATCAACAGCTTCAAATCGTCGGGAGTACGATACACTATGGCGTCAGTCGGATTCGGAGAGACATTCGGCATGTACAGATTCCTCGGCAGCCTTGAGGAAAATGGCCTGCAATTTGGCGTGGAAGGAGCGCTATTCGCTCAGTTCAACCTTAATACCCCTTCCTACGACCTCATCAACGCGGATTACACCGTCGGCATTCCAGCCACCTACCGGCGCGGCAATAATTCGCTCCGATTCCGTATTTATCACCAGAGTTCTCACCTGGGGGATGAATTTCTCAAGAGTGTAAATCCTCCGGAACGGGTTAACCTCAGCTACGAAGCTATTAGCCTCATCTATTCCCGCGAATTTCGCGGATGGCGAGTATACGGCGGCGGCGAATACCTTCTCCACAAGGAACCTAAGGATCTGAAACCCCTGAGCGCCCAGTGGGGGATCGAGTATCGCGTTAGCAAACCGCTTGTGTGGAATGGCAGACCGATTGCCGGGGTGGACATGAAAAGCTTCGATGAGCATGACTGGGCTGTCGATACAAGCGTCAAGGCAGGCCTCGAGTTTGGTAATCCTAACCCGGGGCAGCGTCGTCTGCGCCTCATGGCCGATTGGTACAGGGGGTTTGATCCGCGCGGCCAATTTTACAACAATAAGGTTGATTACTATGGTATAGAGATCTCTCTGGGCTTCTGACCTTATCCTCGATCTCTCATATTCTCCCTTTGCATAACACCTTTTGAGAAGGTTAATTGAACCAGTATACCTGGCGATTGTAATGATGATGCAGCGCGGCCTCATAATTCCGTGTCAGCAGAGACTCATCCGTGTATTCCGGTGACTGCCTGATAGTCTCGCGGGGTAGATTTATGAATACTTTAGATTCGTCCCAACTAACGCGTTCGATCCATCGTGGTGAGATAACGACCTTTTTCCCCGGCCACCAGTTCAGGGTGCTGATAACTAGATAGCGAATCGCCCACGTCTCATCATCGATGATAAAATCGTCGATATGCCCAATCTCACCGTCTTTGGCCTGGATGTGATAACCACTCACAGCATGACTGCTACGCAAATGGGCATCTCTGGCTTCCTCCATTTGAGCGGGTTTTTCCCATTTTTCACGGTCATGTAAAATAGAGGGATAAGCCCCCCACATTCTTGAGCCGTACCAATACCTCGGCCATCCATAATACCCGTAGTAGGTCTCCTCGAATTGTCGCGAGACGGGCTTGTCACTGTCCAGGGGAGGACTGTCCTCAATCTGCTTTTTGGTCAAATTGAGGATTATATTTTTCTCTTCCATATTCACGGAGACCAGAGCATAGGGGGAGATCAACACCAGCCTTCCCCTGAGCCAGGTTCCTGTATCAGCTACCAGATAGCGAATCGCCCAGTGCTTGTCATCAAAGTAGAATTGTTCGACTTTCCCTATTTCCCCGTTTTGGCTGTTTAATTTGTAGCCCTGTAATGTCTTGATTTTGATTAGCATAATAATAGTCCTTTCGTTCTTTTTCGGCACTGCATCCGCAGGCTCCTCTTGCGCTGACTTTGTCTGCCAACGCTTCTGCAACGCGGACATATTTTTGCTGTGCGTTAGAATCACAACCTCGTCGCATATGCGGAATGTTGTTTCTTCATCGGCATGTCGACGCACAAAATTTCCTTGTGCAGTGGGGGTAAAGTGGCACTCGTCAGTCCCACGGAAAGCCCTACCGTTCCCGTAGCCGAAACCACTTCAAACAAAATATCGATCGGGTTGTAGCCCATTGCCACAAACGGTTGCCCCCAGGATAGCACGATGACGGAGACGAACAGCACGATGAGCAATAGGGCCGCCTGAATCTCTTCCTCCTGCAGACGGTGGCGTGCCAGCCGGGGTTTGATGACTGGATGTTTCAGCAGGCAGATCCGCAGGATGATCAACCGAAACACGCTCGCCTATTTCACGATCAGATCATTCTTTACGGAACTGCCCCCCTTTGACGCTACCGGTGATTTGACCCGCAATATTGACGGCCTTTTGACAAGAAACGAAACCGCTCAATGATTACACCGGTTTTCGCCCCTTAAAGACGCGGACCAGTAACACGACGATGGCGATGATCAGAAGAATATGAATGACTCCACCCATCGTGTATCCGGTCACCAATCCCAGCAGCCACAAAATTAAGAGAATCACAAAGATTGTATAAAGCATGTTGGACTCCTTTCTGACTCCACCAAAATATTTTGATGAAAGTCTATTCCTTTACGCTTTTCAATATTGTCCGCACAAATCAACTCAGGATTTGCTGAACTCGGCTACAACTTTCTCATAGGCATTACCCAAATCCTCCATGGCCGTATCGATACCTGATTTCAGTTGCTCCCATGCATTTCCACTGGAAGAACTCAGATCCTGTAATTTTTTAGACACATCATCCCGTTTCTGACGCAATTCCGTCATCTGTTGTTCAGCTTTGGCCTTCGCGTCTCCTCCCAGCTCTTCCACTTTTGCCTGCAATTTGTCAATGTCATCATTGTATTCGGCCAGTTTGGTTTTCATCTGTTCATTAAAGGCCTGCACCTGTTCCTGAGTGTAGGCCCTGGTTGCGTCATAGGCTTCCATGGTCTTCTCCTTGACATCTTTCCCGGACACTTTTTCAGTTTTGCTCTGGTCCTGTTTCTTTTCACCACAACCATTAAAGGCTCCCACACCAAGAAGCAGTATTATTGCCAATAACCCTCTTACGAACACCATATTTTTCATTTTTAATGCCCCCTTTTAAGTTATTCCCGTTTTGTTTTTTTATCTCTCAAACCATTCCGCATTACCGCCCTATTTCACGACGATTTCAAAAAGAACTTTCATGTTAGCCTTTGCTTCCTTTGTATTGATGTCTCCCGGTGTTACCTCATAAAATGCCGGATTTGTCCTGCCATATCCTATTGTATTGCCATCCTTAAAGCCGTGCTGATCGTAGAGTTCATACGCCTTGTTCTTTATTTCCTCATTTTCCTCATTAAGCTCTTTCCGTTTTATTTGGTCACCCCCCTGAGGACGTTTAATCAGGCAGAAGACCGCCTCGTGTCCGCCAATCGCCAAAATATAGTGACAAGGTTTGAGCAACAGCACCGAAGCACTTACCGTCGTCTTCTCCAGTAGTAACCGCCTCCCCCGCCGAACACTAAAAACAATACTACGATGAGAATTATAAGAGTTGTTGTACTCATGGTTATCTCCTTCATTTAATTTGTTGTAATTCTTTGTTCTTCCCGGAATGTTTTTTCCGAAGTGTTTTATAAATTTATTAATACAATTTTTGTGCCGGGCTTTTCGTTCACAGGGCTGTGTGAGCCATCATCTTGATTTATAAGAATAATTGGTTGAAAAACTATGTCAGGGCAGGCACTGACAACCATATAAAAAAGGGTTATATTTGCCCAAATGGTCACATGCAAACATTTTCAGTTCTCACTGGAAATGGGAACATGGACGACGCGAATATCTCAAAACCAGGAGGCTCAGGATCGTGATTTTATCGAACGTCTTGTCGAATTGCGAACTTGTACACTGGTATTGTGATGAATACCATCTTGATGGAGGATAAGGGAGGACATTTATAATTGATTATCTTCATCTCAATAGTTATTATTCCAATTTTTTACTGACGGTAAAGTTTATATAATTTCTATATTTTAAAAAAGAGGATTTTCCTTTAACGTACTCTCATGGGATCAATGATTATTTTATCCTCCTTTTTTTACACCCGGGAAGCTGGAATATTTCATGAGATGCATTCCACAAAGCGATGACCGGCACTTCCGGGTGTTCGGGGTTGAAACTTAAAATACTGATTGACGCCGTGCTGAGCGTGAAATGCTGTGCTTCGGCCAATGGCAATCCGAGCCATCGTACAGCCAGAACGGCACCGAACTGTCCGTGCGAAAAAAGAGCGATATTACCTTCCAGTGTGCGATGTCGGGCGATGAACCTGTCAGCTCGCTCGGAAACCTGTGCGGTCATTTCACCGTGTGGACAACCGTTTTGAAAAACATTCCAGTCCGGCCGCTCTTTGCGGATATCCACGGACCTCTTTCCTTCGTAATCGCCATAGTCCCATTCCGCCAGATCCTGTTCAATTTCCGGAACATTACCCAGCCCGACCAGCTCGCAGGTTTGCCGGGCGCGTTTCAGCGGACTTGCAAGAACGTGTGCAAACTGGATTTTCCTGAGATGTCTGCCAAGTTCCCGCGCCTCGTTCTCGCCATTGGCGGTCAATGAAATATCCGTGCGGCCGGTATGCCGGCCGGAGAGCGACCACTCAGTTTCGCCGTGCCGAATTATATAAAGGCGCAGGGGAAGGTATTTTAAATCCTCATTTATCTCTGTCTTCAATTCCGGCTTAGATTCCGGGATACTGGCTTGGTTGTTACTGAATGTCATAATAGTTTTTCTCCATTCTTTCATTTTGGGTTGACAGACTTCCAGTCCCTGATTTCCGGCATGTCCTGGCCGTGCATGGCGATTGTGGCGTTGAATTCACTTCCTTCGCGGACAAAGCCGCTACGCTTCATCTAACCATTTTAGAGCCTCTTCTTCTCCGGCATGATCAAAGTAGCGAAGCATAGCTTTCGTGAACGGTTTGCAAAATGTCGCCATACCCTGCTGCCATCTCTTTTCACCTACCATTGCAATCCGTTCGATATCGCCGAAGTGTTTGACTGCGAATTTGGTATCCTCCCACAATGCTCCGATTTCCCACCCGTGAAAAGCGCTCATATCGAACAATACCCGTAATTTTCCGTGCTGCCGGACAAGTCGTTCGAACTCTGGCACAAAGTGTTCGTAATCCGTTTTTTCAAGTTTACCGCTGACATGGATGGCAAGCATCTTGCCGCCGTTTTCTTCTTTGAGTTGAATAGTCATTATGGACTCCTTTGCCTGGTTTAATTTATTGTCATACTCCTACCCTTTTCTTTGAGGTAGTGTATTCACCTTGGCGCTGCCACTCACATCGTTTCAATTGGGAGACTCATCTTTCCGAATCTTCCGCTCCGCCTTCCGTCTTGACTTTGGTTTCAGGCTTTGGCTCGGCTTTGGCTGGACCAATAATCTCTTTCCGATTCTCGCGCTGCGCCTGCTCCATGTCTTCAACTGCTTCAAGGTCTTTGCGCCCCAATTCCTCATAGAGTTCATGAACTCGCTTTATGACCCCGGGCGTCAAATCGGACGGGGCCTTGGCTTTATCTTCGGTTTTGGCCTCGGTTTTGGCCTCGGGCTTAGCCGCGGCCTTGGCTTCGGGCTCGGCCTTGACATCAGCTTTCCGAATCTCACGCTCGGCTTTGTCCCAATCCTGAACTGATTGACCGTCCCGTCTGCCCTGCTCCTCATAGAGTTCGTAAGCCCGTGTGGCAATCTGCGGTGTCAGATCGGTAGTTGTTTTGTTTTTGGTTTCAGGTTTCGTCTCGACCGCAGGTTTGGGTTCAGCTTTGGCATCCGGTTTCTGCTCGACCTTTGCTTCAGGCTTGTCGTCAGCGGCTTTGGTTTCGGGTTTAGCCTCAGGTTTCGATTCGTCCTTGGCGTCAGGCTTGGCCTCCGTTTTGGAATCAGGCTTGCTCTCGTCTTTTTCTTCGGGCTTGTCCTCGCTTTTGGAATCAGGCTTGGTTTCAACTTTGACTGGATCAAATATCCGGTACGCGAGCAGTTTCACGCGGTCGCTTAAAAGCGCCCATATTATCGCATATCCCCAGACAAACAGTGCCCAGCCCCAGCCGAGGGGAGGCATAAGTAATCCATAGACCGCGATCAATGTTGCCACTATTTGTGTACCAAGCACGGCCATCCATAAAATCTTTGCCGGGCGGATGGACCAGAACGGGCCGCGCGTGCGGGTGAGAAAGATGGTCAGATGCCCGGCCACGGACAGCATCAGGTACATCATTGGCTGGAGATGTTTATGGTCGAGGTGAAATACGCGGTCGCCAAGGTAAAACAGGCCAAACGCAGCCACGGGACCGACGACGCCCAGCACCGTTGCGATCCCCAGCACCATCTTCATATTCCAGGCTTCGGGTTGATCCTTGTAATGGACGTTGTCATAAGCGATAGACAATATCGCGCCATCATTGAGCAATGCCAACATCACGATCATCACAGCCGTCAAGGGGTAAAAGTTAAAGATCAGAATCGCCGCCGTCATAAACAACAGCACGCGCAGGGTCTCGGCAATGCGGTAGATCGCGTAGCTGTTCATTCGCTGAAAAATTTTCCGGCTCTCCTTGATGGCGTCAATAATCACCGAAAGCCCTGGTGTCGTCAGCACGATGGACGCCGCCGCGCGCGCTGCATCGGTCGCGGATGAAACAGCAATGCCGCAGTCGGCCTTCTTCAGCGCGGGGGCGTCGTTCACCCCGTCGCCTGTCATGCCAACCATGTGACCGCGCTTTTGCAGCACATCAACAATGTGGAACTTATGTTCCGGGAACACCTGTGCAAAACCGTCCGCCTTTTCGATGGACTCGGCCACCTCAGTGGACTCTTTCTTTTTCGAGTCGCCCAGGCTGGCGGCATCGAGAATATTTGTACCCATGTCCAGCTTTTTGGCGGTTTCCTGTGCGATAGCCAGTGCATCGCCTGTAACCATCTTGATCTTCACGCCCATCGCCAATGCAGTCGCAATGGTGGCCTTGGCATCTTCACGGGGCGGATCGAACAAAGGCAGCACACCCACAAACTGCCATTGCCCGTCACCCTCGGCACGCGCCACGCCCAACGAACGAAAGCCACGCGCCGCAAATTCGTTGACCGCCTTCTCGATGGCGGGCTTTACCTGCCCGACATTGCCCAACAACTCCAGGATCACCTGCGGTGCTCCCTTGGTCACCTTGAACGTCTTTCCGTCTTCGGCTTTGACTGTTGCCTCTGTACGTTTATGCACCGGGTCGAAGGGCTGGAAATGAAGCACCTTATAAGCCTTTAACGAATCCTTGTCTTTCAGTCCTCCCAGGACGGCCAGATCAATGGTGTCGTTATTGTCCGCACGCGACGCCAGCGCACCATTGAGTATCACTTGCTCGGCAGGAATGTCGTCCACGCTGAACGGATCGCCCAGCGTCAGCTTATTCTGCGTCAGGGTGCCGGTCTTGTCCGCGCACAGCACGTCCACGCCAGCTAATTCCTCGATGGCCACCAGTTTACTCACAATCGCCTTTTTCCTGGCCAGCAGGCGAGCGCCCACTGCCATAGTCACGGACAGCACCGTTGGCATAGCCACTGGAATCGCGGCCACGGTCAGCACCAGGGCGAACTGCAACGTTGTAAGAATCGGGTCGCCGCGGAAGATCGCGACTGTAATAATCACCGCCACCATAGCTACCGCGAGGATGATCAGGTAATTGCCTATCTTTAAAACCGCCTTTTGAAAATGGCTGACGGTGTTTGCCTCCTGTACCAGTTGCGCCGTCTTGCCGAAATAAGTGTTAGCGCCTGTTGCATAAACCAGTGCGCCGATTTCACCCCTGCGAATGATCGATCCGGAAAACACCGCCTCGCCGGATTTACGCTCAGCGGGCAATGATTCTCCCGTCAGCGCGGACTGATCCACTTCCACAGGGTCGCCATCCAGCAGACGAGCATCCGCCGGGACAATATCTCCGAGACGCATGCGTATGATATCGCCTGGAACCAGTTCGCGCGCAGGTGGGGTGATCCATTTTCCATCGCGTTTCACCCGGGCCTTGATCGCCAGATTTGCTTTGAGTGCGGCGATGGCGTTACCGGCTTCGTGTTCTTCCCAGAATCCTACCATCGCGTTGGCCAACAGCAAAAGAAGGATAATGGAAAAATCAGGCCAGTGCCGGACCACGCCAGAGAGAATTACCGCCACTTCAATCATCCACGGGATAGGACCCCAAAAATAGCCAAGAAATTTCAATAACAGATTTGTCTTCTTTTCTTCAATCTCATTGGGCCCATATTGGGTCAGCCGTTTCTTGGCCTCGGCCTGACTGAGGCCTTCCGGCGACGATCCCAGTTTTTTCTCCACTTCCGCCAGGGGCAGGATTTTTAGATCGCCCTTCCCATCGGTTTTAGTATTGGTCTTTGATTCAGTTTTTCCATCCGGCTTCATGTCCTTTTTGCTATCGGGCTTCGAGTCGGAACCTTTGGATTTGTCAATATTTGGTTCCATAATGAGTATCCTTTCACGGGTTTGAATTTTGCACTTCGGCCGTGTTACACCTTTGCTTCCGCTGAATCAGCGACTCCTTCCGGAGGTAAGACATCCGGCAAATCAAGGCGCGCCACGCCAATACTGTTGTCTGCCATCCCATAATAGACGTCGAAGCGGTCAGGTAAGCCAAGATCGCAGCGCTGGTCAATTCCGGTAGGGAACACAACGTTGGCGATCATTCCATGGGTTTCTTGAGGAAGTTCAGGGGTCAGCACCGGCTCTATTGAACGATAGTGAATCATACGCGGATGCTTTTTTGTAAGTAACATCACCCCTGCAGAATAGCATAACCGGTGTCCATCGTTACCTGACTCCTCCATCTTGCATACACCATGGTATATGATCAACCAGCCATGCCGGGTAAGAACGGGCGGAGTGCCGGCCCCTATTTTCAGCCGCTCCCAGGGCGATACCGGTGTCGCAAGCCGGTGATGAGAATTAAACAGGCCGAGGTGATGCTGATCGAGACCATCTAAAGCCATTGGGCAATATGAGATCCAGATGCTTTCATGATCGATGTCCACCACACGGGATTGGGCCTTTCGAACCGTTTCCTCGGGTCGGGTTCCGGGAAAAAGTGGCCGGTGCAGGATGGCCAACTGCATTTTCAAGGCGTGATTGGGAATTGCGACAGGGAAGAGGCTGGCATCCTTGTTATCCACGTGGACAAAATCTATGTTTTTATAGGGAGCAAAGGTCGCGAGACCCAGTCGTTTCCAGTGGATCAGATCCCTGGATTCAGCCATGGCAATCCGTGGGCCGTCAGGTGAAAAAGCAGTGTATGTCATCACGTAACGGTTAAGCGGTTCGATAAAAGTAATTCGCGGATCCTCGCAGCCTCCGCTTCCGTCAGGCCGACGCTCATAATCAGCTTCAGGTTCGAGCGCAATACCTTGACGTTCTACGCCGGAGGGGTCACCGGCCTTATTAAACAGAACACGGGCGATGCCAATTCGTGAATAATTGTCCCGTGCTACGAGCCGTGGAAACAAATAAAGATTACCATCGGGACTACGAACGGCAGCCGGATTCAGGACACCATCAACCTCAAGCGGATTGCCTGGCTCAGGTTTCATTATCTGTCCAATGCGCTGCAATTTAAGGGCACCCATAGGTTTTCCTCCTTACAAGGTTTTTTTTGCTAATTGCAATCCAGACAGGCGATTATCGTTTCAATTACCCGTTTCGCTTCGTCAGTATCCCTGACCTGAATAGATAAGGCGCCTGCTTCTTTGGCCGGATAGTCGTTCCCACCGGGGAACAGGGCATCCCCGATAAAGATCATCTCACGAATTGAAATGCCAAGCGTGTCCCGGAGTTTTCTAATCCCGTAGCCTTTGTCGATACCGGGCTTGGTGACGTCAATAGATGTCGTACCACCCAGGCGCACGGAAAACTCGGGAATATAATTGTCAAGGATTGCTTTTATTTTCTTCCGCTTAGTGAATTCAGTATCCCATTTTTTCTTTTCTACCAGAGGAGCCTCCTGCCCTAATGCTGAATATGTTATCTGGCTTCCACGATCTTCAATTGCCTTTCCCCAGACCTTTTCTACCTTGAAGCCCGCTTCCCCGAGCGCCTTCTTTAGAGAACTGACTATCTTCTCTTTTTCATCAACAGTAAAATCTTCGGAATATAACTTTTCCCAATCCTCTGCGTATTGAAAGAACTTTGTTCCGCATGTAGGCAGGATGGATAGATTTTTCAAACGTTCATCATTGGGCAGATTGGAAAGCAGCTGTTTTTCAAACTGAGGCCAATTGCCTCCGGATATCACGGCCACTTTGACGATACGGAGAAGGTCATACAGTAATAGCGACATCTCGGCATCAAGAGCCGATTTGCTTTCGGCAAGTGTACCGTCCAGATCAAAAACAATGAGTTTTTTCATAAATCAATTACCCTCCGGCAGCGAAATTTCCAACAGGCTGACGACACCACGCGGTCGGTACAGACATTCTCCTGCCACAGCCGGTAAGAGCAGCACGTCACCTTTGCCAATGGCGTAATCGACGCCATCCTGTTCCAACTGACCGTGGCCGTCTATGCAAACCAGAACACGCGGCTTTCCTTCGGAGCCGACTTTAAAAGGGGAGTCACCAAGGCACCGCCACAATCCGAAGTGTTCAGAATCAAAAAGTCTCTCGCGTAACACCGGCATCTTCTCTTCCAAAACCGGCACAACCGGACCGATTGCGCCCTGTGCAAGATCAATGCAGGCCATCGCTTTATCGACCTGCAGAGGTCGAGGCTGGCCGGTTTTTGCATCAATGTGATCCCAGTCGTAAAGACGAAACGTCACGTCACTGTTTTCCTGCACTTCAAAAACAGCCAGGTCACCCATCGAGTGAACGGTTCCGGCCGGCAGGAAGACGCCATCACCGGGTTTTGGCCTGAAACTGGCCAGATGTTCCGCCACCGTATGGTCCGCAATAGCACGCAGCAGAACTTCCACAGTGGTAGCCGGCTTCAGACCTGCATAGATACGGCTTCCGTTTCCAGTCTCCAGAACAACCCAGGCTTCGGACTTCCCTGTCTCGCCCGCGGGTAGAATATTCGTTTGTTGATCCGATGGATGTACCTGGACCGATAATGTTTCGCGCGCATTGAGGAACTTCAGCAGCAGAGGGAACCGGTGGAAACGCCCGGCCAATTTCCCCAGCAACTGCTCCGGCGATTGTTTAATGATTTGCGCGATGGTTTGTCCTTTGAGCGGTCCATTGGCGACAAGACTTGGATGGTCATCGCGGTCGCTCAGAAGCCAGGCTTCGCCAATGGGGCCTTCACCAGGCAGTGGTTTCGACATCAGGTCCGCCAATCGCCGGCCACCCCAGGGCCGATATTCATAGATCGGTTCGAATCTCAGGGGATACAGATTTATGGGATTCATGGGATGTCTCCTGTTTTCCTTTTTATATCTTTTCCATCGCGGTACTATACTCGCCCCGGCGTGCAGCCCGGTTGCAACTGGCTCGATGATACAGGGCTTTTTGTGCTGCTGATACGTTGGCTTCCTTACCTTGCCATATCTCCATAGCAGGTTTCTGTATGGCGCGGGCATATGAAAATGCCAGTTCCCAGGGCAGTATCGACTTAAATTTAAGATTCATTGCGTTCAAACGGGCAGTGGCAAGTTCACCGGATTGACCTCCCGACAGGAATGCAACCCCCGGGACAGCCGCGGGGACCGCCCGCAATAGACATTTCACCGTGGCGTCAGCCACCTCATCCACCATTTCCTGCCTGGGACAAATCAACCCGGGGAGCACCATGTTGGGTTTCAGGATCATACCCTCAATCGTAACCCGTTGTGTGTAAAGCTGATTAAATACAGTTCTCAATATTTTCTCTGTTACCTCATTGCACCGCTCCAGGGTATGCTCACCATCCATAAGAACTTCCGGCTCGACAATGGGAACCATTCCGGCATCCTGGCACAAAGCGGCATAACGAGCCAACTCCTGGGCGTTGGCCTCAATACAACCCCGGCTTGGAATGCCATCACCCAGGGCGATCACTGCGCGCCACTTGGCAAACCTGGCGCCCATTTGAGAGTATTCAGCAAGGCGTTCGCGCAATCCGTCAAGGCCCTCGGTTATTTTCTCTCCTGGATGACCAGCCATATCTTTGGCGCCCGTGTCAACCTTGATGCCGGGGATGATTCCAGCATCTGTGAGGATATTTACAAAGGATGTTCCATCCTTCTTTTTCTGGCGGATCGTCTCGTCATAAAGAATCACCCCGTTTATGCATTCATTTAGACCGGCCGTGGTTACAATCATCTCACGATATGAGCGTCTGGCTTCAACGCTCTGGGGAATCCCCAATCCGGCAAATCGTTTATTGCAGGTTGTGGTACTTTCATCCATCGCCAGCAGACCCTTGTCGCCGGCGACCAAAGCCTTCGCGGTGTCTATTAATATTCGTGTATTCATTTTGAGTTACCTCACTTCCAGTTCCGGTTTTCCGGCATGTCTTGACATTGTTTGTCGTGGTACTGCTAGTGATTTTAGTAATTTTTACAAATCTATTTTTTCTTTTCTCCTTCACACAAAGCAGTTGCAGCTTCGAGGGTTTGGCGCGTACTCGCCAGCCGCATTTCGATCTCCGCACGGTCATGGGCGGAATCGACGGTATGCTCAGCCAGTTCGGCAATCCATTGCACTTGTTTGCTGATTGCCTGCCGACGGTATGGGCTGTCCGTTAACCTTGCGATGGTTTGAAAGGCGTCTATCATCCGCCACATGATGGTGATATTGCCTTTGGAGTTGCTTCGAATTTGATCGAATGATTCAGCCAGCAGGCTTTCGAAGCTCGGGCCTTTGGCGATCACCCGCAGTTCTCCTTCATCATAACGTCGCGATGAAGGGATTTGTCGAGACGCTATCTGCGCCATAATTGTTGTCAAGTAATCCACGCACGTCACGGCCGTCGTAGTGTCGTTGATACCGGGGGAGAGTGCTTTCAACGCCACATCTACGATCTGCCTGATGCCGAATGCCACATCCTGTTCCACCGTTCGGTGGCGGCTGATGCTGAAAGTCGCCTGCAGAGAGTTGATCGTCTCTTTATCCGGCGGTTCCTCCAGAGAAAGTAATACCAGCGTGGTATTCCGGACAACGAACTCACCAATGCCGTGCTCCATCAAAACGATGTATTTCCCGTCCCGCGCCAGACGCAGGAGCGCTTCGTTATTCACGCTAGCGATATAGCCGCTCTCCTTGGCTGGCACGGCGCACCAATTCCGCTCTGATAGAGGGCGTAGCGCCTGGTCATCATCTTCTTCATCCGGCACTTGTCCAACCTTTTCAGGAAACACCCGGTCAATCGCCTCGATGGTTTCCTGCGCGACCGAGGCTATGATGCTGGAAGCCTGGATCGAAGATGCTATGTGATGAATGAAGAACATGAGGGCGCCGACACCTCCTAGTGCCAACAATAAGCCTAAGAACACTGCCAGGTTTGGAATAAATGCACCTTCATCGCCGCCGCGAATGGCGCGCAACACGATCAGGCAATAAGTAAAAATTCCGGCGAAGATTCCGAGCACTACCTGCGTGATTCGGCTGCGCATGAAGTTCCGCAAAATGCGAGAGGTGTATTGGCTCGAGGCAAGCGCCAGCACCACCAGGATCATCGAGAACGTGACGCCTACCACGGTCATCATCGAACCGGCAATCGTGGACATCATCCCGCGCGCGCCTTCCGCCCCTGCCCCGAAAAGGCGCGGCCACTGAGCCAGCCACCGGTCGCTCCCGGCGGAGTCTTCTCCGATCAACACTACCGCGAGGACAACACTGAACGCGACAATCAGCGAAGGCATAAACCAAAAGCTAGACCGCAGATTGCTCCAAAGCTGCCTGAACTTATTCATGGATAAGAACCCACTTCCAGTCCCTTATTTCCGGCATGTCCTGGCCGTTCCGGTTGATATATTGTTTGTGTTCGATCAACTTGTCCTTGAGCTGCTGCTTCAGGTAAATTCCCTTTTCGCCGGTCTGCGGCAGGCGGTCGATAGCGTCCATCACAAGATGGAATCGGTCCAGATCGTTTAGCACCGTCATGTCGAAGGGGGTTGTTATGGTTCCCTCTTCCTTGTATCCCCGGACGTGAATGTTGTCGTGGTTGGTGCGGCGGTAGGTCAGCCTGTGGATCAGCCATGGGTAACCGTGGAAGGCGAAGATGACCGGCTTATCCTTTGTGAACAGCTCGTCGAAATTCGTATCGGAGAGCCCATGAGGATGTTCGGATTGCGGCTGCAGTTTCATGAGGTCCACGACATTGACTACCCGAATCTTAAGATCGGGCAGATGTTCTCTCATTATGGATACGGCAGCCAGTGTTTCAAGCGTAGGCACATCACCACAACATGCCATTACAATGTCGGTTGTTACACTTTGATCGTTACTGGCCCACTGCCATATTCCAATGCCTTCGGTGCAGTGGTTAACGGCTGCGTCCATTGTAAGCCATTGAGGTGCCGGGTGTTTGCCAGCGATTACGACATTTACATAATGCCGGCTGCGCAGACAGTGGTCCATCACCGACAGAAGACAGTTGGCATCCGGTGGAAAGTAAACGCGCACAACTTCTGCCTTTTTATTAACGACATGGTCAATAAAACCTGGATCCTGATGCGTGAAGCCATTGTGGTCCTGACGCCAGACATGAGAGGCCAGCAGGTAATTGAGCGATGCGATTTTTCTTCGCCAGGGCAGGTTAGCCGTGACCTTCAGCCACTTGGCGTGCTGGTTGAACATGGAATCGATGATGTGGATGAAGGCCTCGTAGCAATTGAATAAGCCATGTCGCCCGGTGAGGAGATATCCTTCCAGCCATCCCTCGCACTGGTGCTCGCTGAGCATCGAGTCCAGAACGCGTCCTGCAGGTGCGAGCCATTCGTCGTTCGGCACAGTCCTGGCGTCCCATTGACGTTTTGTCACCTCAAAAAGGGCCTCCAGGCCGTTGGAAAGTGTCTCGTCAGGTCCGAAGACCCGGAAGTTCCTCTGCTCCATGTTCAACTTCGCCACATCACGCAGAAAAGACCCGAGCACATGGGTGTCACCTATGCCGCCCACCCCAGGCGACGACACATGCTCAGCGTAGTCTCGGAAATCAGGCATACGCAGGTCGCGGAGCAGGATACCTCCGTTTGCATGCGGGTTCGCGCCCATGCGGCGTTCGCCCTTTGGAGCAAGTTCGGACAATTCAGGTTTCAGGCGACCCTGCTCATCGAATAGTTCACCGGGCCGGTAGCTCTTGAGCCATTCTTCCAGCAGCTTGAGGTGTTCGGGGTGAGTGGCCGGGTCCGAGAGCGGCACCTGGTGCGCCCGGAACGTACCTTCGATTTGCAGTCCGTCTATTATTTTCGGACCGGTCCAGCCCTTGGGTGATTTAAGGACGATCATGGGCCAGCGCGGCCGGGCGGTTTCGTTTTTGCTTCGAGCATTGTTTTGGATCTGCCGAATGCCTTCTATAACTTTTTCCAGAGTACCGGCCATGAGCTGATGCATCTCTTCCGGTTCATCACCTTCCACAAAGTAGGGCGACCATCCATAGCCGCGAAGCAACTGTTCCAGTTCCTCATGCTCAATGCGGGCCAGAACTGTCGGGTTGGAAATCTTGTAACCGTTGAGATGCAGGATGGGCAGCACAGCTCCGTCGGTGGCAGGATTCAGAAACTTATTGGAATGCCATGCGGTAGCAAGCGGTCCGGTTTCCGCCTCACCATCGCCGACGACACAGGCAACGATTAAATCGGGATTGTCGAATACCGCTCCGAATGAATGACTGAGCGAATAGCCCAGTTCGCCTCCCTCATGGATTGAGCCCGGGCATTCCGGGGATGCATGACTTGGTATTCCTCCGGGAAAGGAAAATTGAATAAAAAGCTTCCGAAGCCCGGCTTCATCCTGGCTGATGTCGGGGTAGATCTCGCTGTAGGTTCCCTCGAGGTAAGTGTTCCCCACGACGGCAGGGCCTCCATGCCCGGGACCGGAGACGTAAATCATGTCGAGATCATATTTTTTGATTACCCTGTTCAGGTGCGCATAAATGAAGTTCTGCCCTGGTGTCGTACCCCAGTGTCCCAGAAGCATGTGCTTCACGTCCGAAAGCGCGAGCGGCCTCTTCAGCAGAGGATTGTCGTAAAGATAAATCTGGCCGACCGACAGGTAGTTTGCGGCACGCCAGTAGGCATCAATCTTGTGAAGTTGTCCCGGGGAAAGCGTTTTCGTCTTCATGGTTTAATTCTCCTTTTTCCTAATGTCTATCCTTCGAGATCTTTTTTTATTCTCTGATATTCATCCTTTTCGATTTCTCCCTTTGCGTAACGCTTCTTCAGAATATCCAGGTGATTTTCATTCTGTGTAGATGTCTGTCCCTTGATTTTCCGTACCTGAGTAAAGAAATAGATCAGCAATCCGATAATGAGCAGAATAATTATCCATATAACAATCCCGCCATATCCGTAATGCATCATGCGGCCCATTCCACCGGGACCTTGCAATCCACGGTAACCCTCACGGGTGCAGGACACAAGCAAACCAGTTGTCATTATAAGAGATAATTCAAGGTACTTTTTCATATTCGGGATCTCCTTATTTAATAACCCAGTATCCCTGGCGATTGTAATGTTGATGCAGCCCTGTCTCATATTCCCGAGTCAGCAGAGATTCCTCAGTGTATTCCGGTGACTGCTCGACAGCCTTGCGGGAAATATTGACGAAGACTTTGGACTCGTCCCAACTAACGTTTTCTATCCATCGCGGTGAAAGCAGGACCTTTTTCCCTGGCAACCAGTTTTGTGTATCGATGATTAGATAGCGAATCGCCCAGGTTTCGTCATCGATGATAAAATCCTCGACATGTCCAATCTCGCCGTCGGTGGCTTGAATGTGATGGCCACTCACATCGTGAGTACTGCGCAAATTGGGATCCCACGACGCTTTCTCGTCCAGGATGATTTTTTTCCATTCTTCACGGTCTCGCATCAGGGCGGGATAATATCCCCACATGTATGGGCCGCTCCAATACATCGGATATCCGTAATACCTATAATAGAACTCCTCGAATTGGCGGGAAACGGGCTTGTCACTCTTCAGGGATGGACTTTCCTCGATCTGCTTTTTAGTCAAATCGATGGTGATATACTGCTCTTCTTTATTCACTGCGACCAGCGCATATGGGGAGATCAACACCTTATTGCCCGTGAGCCAGTTTCCCGTGTCGGCTACCAGATAGCGAATTGCCCAGTGCCGATCATCAAAGTAGAATTCTTTAACCTTCCCTATTTCACCGTCAAGTCCTTTCAATTTGTAACCCTTTAGTGCTTTTGCATTGTTTAGCATAATTGCCCTCCTTATGGCTTTTTTCTGTTCGATTATTTGAAATACTCCCGGACTTTCGCTGCAATCTGGGGGACTGTCATCTGATCAGCTGTTTCCACAGCCTGGATGAGATGAGCGAGATGGTCATTTTCTAAACGTTTTTTCAGCTCACCTTTTGCCGCTCCGGGACCAAAAAGAAAAATGGATTCCGCGTCACGAAGAACCGAAATGACCTCATCGTAGTAGATGCTGAGTTTGTCGGCAAATTTTATATCCTGTCGGTCATCCGCTTGAACCTTCTGAGATTCATAGGGGGTAGTCGAACGTACCCCGTCAGACCGTCCGGGCTGTTTTTCTGCCTTTGATTCGATAACGCTTGTTTTCTCCTTTTTGCCCGAAACTGCCACAATCACCGCCTTGCGATGATCTATCCACAACCCCATGGTCGTTTTCATATATTCCTCCTTTCTGGAAACATCTTCCTCCGGTATAAAGTGCCAGAGGAAATGGTAGATTAAATTTTCAGTCGGTCTTTTTACAAGACCGTAAATTTTTATAGCCTCTCCCTTCTCTCTAATAGGCTCTACTAAGGATAACGGCAATGATTCTCCCAACCGCATTGTTTGCGCCGCTATTTACTACAACGCAACCTTTATGCCATGCTTTTAACACCCATAGGTGCAGTACCTATCATCCTGATTTTTTGAGCATAATTTGTTAAAAGCAATTTTTGAGATTCCCTTAGTTCTTCAATAAAAAAGGTAATATATGGCCTTTTGGTCATATATTACCTTTTCGATGCATTCCGATTTTATGGGGTTCACCCATAAGGGCTTGAAATAGCCCCAATAAAAAGGATATCAAGGTGCACAGTATTTTATTTCACCATGTATTTCAGATCGGAAATAATTGTCGGGTAGGCCCACATGAATTCCGCCAGATCGGAAGCCTTTATCTTGTATTTCATTGCAAGAGCCAGCACGTTGATAGCTTCGCATGCGTTATGTCTGGCGATATGCGCACCAAGAATTTCGTTTGTTCGCCTGTCAATGAGAATCTTATAGGTTCCGTATTCTTCTCCGATGCGTTTAGAGGATGGCCAGGATGTCGTCATTCCCTGATTCACACGAAAATCAAGACCCTGCTCTTTTGCCTGCTCTTCTGTCAGGCCAACCGATCCGATACTAGGTATCGTAAAGACCACGCTTGGAACCGCTGAATAATCGATCGTTTTGATATTGCCTTCAAGAATATTGAGGGCCGCTGTTTTCCCTTCTTCATCGGCCACAGGGGCAAGCATGTACCTGGTCGCGGCACAGTCGCCTACGGCATATACTTTTGGATTGGAAATGCTTTGGAGAAATTCATTCACGCTGACCCCGTGAGAGGAACTCTCGACAGTACTGTGGTCACCTTCTAAAACACTCAGATTTGGAACCCTCCCGGTTGCCCCGATAATGAGATCTGCCTCATAAACCCCACCCTCGGAACCTTGAACGATCAATCCTTTTTCAGTGGATTCAACCGATATGGGCGATTCATTAAGCACGATATTGATTCCTTCTGCTTCGCTGGCTTTAAGGACGATTTTTACGATGTCATGATCAAAGGCTTTCAATGGCCGTGAAGAACGATGCAGAATAGTAACCTTTTTTGCACCGGCATGAATCGCAACATGAGCGAATTCGAACGAAATAATTCCACCTCCAATGAACAGGATGCGATTCGGGATGTCAGGCAGATTCAGGAAATACTCGCTATCGTGAATGTACCTGTTGCCGGGAATTTCAGAGCGTCTTGGAGTGGCTCCGGTTGCCAGAACAATATACCGGGCCTTCAGCCTGTCGTGGTCGATAGTAACCTCATCCTCATTGGTCATAACAGCCCGCCCTTGAAAGGTCGTAACGCCCGCCTCCTTCCATCTTTTCAAATCAGCTTCGGATAGACCATCAAGAAATTCATTCTTGAGCGCCTGAAGAGCTTTCCAGTCAGTTTTCGGCCTGGATACGATCCCTCTGCCAACAAGGTGACTCATCATTGCTATTGCCTCAGCGTTGCTCACCAGATATTTCTTCGGCTGGCATCCACGCAGAGAGCAGGTTCCCCCATAGGGTCGCTCGTCTACCATGGCGACCTTCCGACCGGCTTTATTGAGACGATCAACCGCATGATAGGCAGAAGTGCCGGATCCAATCACAATGACATCAAATTCCTGATAGTTCATGTATTTCCATGCTACCATATAAAAAGGATTACATTTGCCCAGGTGGTCACATGTAACCCTTTTCAGTCATCTCTTGAAGCGGGAACATGGGCGACGGCAGAATGATTTGGAATCTGACGAAGAAATATTAATAACAGACGCATGGTCATATTAAACCATTTATCATATATGACCACTGTTTAGCATCAAACAGGCACCCCTCCATCCACCCTTTGAGTTTGAATATTCATGGTTAATTCATCATCTTAGCTTAATTAAAGTTGTATCTAACGAGTCTGGCACGAAGATTGGATATATTAAAGAAAGGTTCAAGCAGTTACATTATTATCAAACAAAGGAGGACAAGATATGAAAAGAATCATTATGTTAATGGCTGTGTTGACTATGCTGGGCTTCTCATTTGCTACAGAAACATTGGCACAACGAGGAATGATGCAAAAAGGCAGTGGCGGTTGGGGAGCAGAAACAACTTACGGCAGGATGTTCAACCCACAGACTGTTGAGACGATCAGCGGCGAAGTTGTTTCGGTTGATAATATCACACCTATGAAAGGGATGTACTACGGTGTGCATCTCGTCCTTAAGACAGACAAAGGAACGATCTCTGTGCATCTTGGCCCTGGTTGGTATATTGAAAACCAGGACGTGAAAATAGCACCCAGGGACAAAATCGAAGTTAAAGGTTCAAGAATCACATTTAAGAGTAAACCCGCCCTTATCGCTGTAGAGGTAAAGAAGGGTGATGAAGTGTTGGTGCTGCGAGACACAAACGGTTTTCCAGTTTGGAGCGGTTGGAGACGAAGATAACCGGCGTTAAAACCAGTTACAAAGGAGATCGCAATGAGAACAAGAAGGGGTTTGTGGATTGACCACAGGACGGACGATATCCTGTCCATGATCCGCGTTATCGAAACTTGGAGGATCGCAATTTGCCACTGACAGAGTGTCTAAGAGACACAGTCGAGCGCTTCCTGCCCTATTGGCACGGATTTATTGTGCCTGCTCTCAAAGCTGGAAAAAGAGCGATTATCGTAGCTCACGGCAACAGCCTGCGGGCCCTGGTGAAGTATCTCGATAATGTTTCAGGCGAAGACATTGTAGCACTGAATATTCCTGCCGGAATACCATTGGTATATGAGCTGGATAAGGAGCTTCATGCTATCAAACATTACTACCTGGGGGATTCAAAATCTGTAGCGCAGGCAACTAAGGCTGTAGCGAACCAGGGTAAAGCGCGCTGGAAAGGTAAGATTAGCCAACAAGACGTATTCAGGCGACATCAAATTTGCTGTCGCTATCGTTCACCAACAGGAAGGAGGTGATTAATATGCCTAATAAAGATGGAACTGGCCCAAAAGGGCATGGACCGAAAGACGGTCACGGTAAGGGTAAGGGCAGGGACAAAGGCTCTGGTCAAGGTCCGATGACTGGCGGAAAGAAAGGAAATAAAGAAAAACCCCAAAAGTAAGCCATGGGGATCAACTAGGGGACGTACCTCAAAATATGAAAACTCGATTATATTTTGAGGTGTGTCCCCTAGCCCCCCCCCCAAGTCGGCATTGGACAGTCCCCAATAATAATTTAAAAAATAACTGGATTCCCCTGTCCACGAAAACAGCGTCGGGAAAGGTAAGCCGGAGAATGACGATAAAAAAATATTGTTTGGATAAAACATAAAACAATGCGCCTTGGGCGCTCTTTAAGCATTATTTAGATTTTCTAAAAATGATACAATGGATTTGTTTTAGGACTTTTTTGTAATAAATTCAAGATGAAAAAGACAGGATTCAAGGGTTCGAAAGGATATCATGTAGAGACAGGTTTGAAATCTTTCTCTACGATTCCATTCGTCACCAAACCTTTTATCGCCCCTGTTATTATCACGAAGCTTTCATCTGCGTAACAGTTTCCGGTTCTTACCGGAAGCAGCCCATTTCATTCAGATAATGGTATGCAACTATTCCTGCTGATGTCGACAGGTTGAGGCATCTTACATTTCCGAAAATAGGGATACGAAAGCACGGAAATTCCTTTATGACTGTTTCAGGAAGGCCGACACTCTCGGAACCGAAAAGCAGGTATGCACCTTTTAAAACTGTTGCCTCTGTGTAAATATGTTCGGCGGATTTACTGAAGCAATACAGATGATTTTTTATTTCATGGTCACTATCTAAAAATGCATTGAAATTCCGGTGATGGGTTACATCCACTTCATGCCAGTAGTCAAGCCCCGCGCGCTTGAGATGTCTGTCGTCCACCCTGAATCCAAGCGGGTGAATAAGATGAAGTCTTATCATGGCAGCACCGCACAACCTGGCAATGTTTCCCGTGTTTGCCGGGATTTCAGGCTGATAGAGAACTATGTTCAGAAACGGGTCTTTTATAACTATATGTTCTTCGTTCAGGGTATTTTTCATAGCAGCTTAGTAAGGTCTCAATGATCCGCAGTCAGGACACTGCCAGTTGACACCGCTGCAGGTTAATCCCCAGAGGTTTTCCTCCATGCACCTGTTGCATATCTGAAAACCGCACGGACATGTCCAGCAAAAAATAGTTTTTTCTCCGCAGCAGCTGCAGCAGTATTCCCTTTTTCTTTTTCTCTTTATCTTTTTTTGTTCGGACATGGATGATTTAAGTAATCAATTTTTCCCTATACCGCGACTTCAAACCTCCAGCACAGGGCAAGGATAATCCTGGTAACTTACATGCACGGGAATACCATCCATACTGCACTCCAAAAGGGCTTCCCTTGCCTTTGCCAGCGCCTTTTCCGGCGTATTGTTCACTTCACTCAAATGTGCGAGGATGACGTGTTTAAGATTATTATGAGACAACCTCTTCAACAACATACCCGCCTGGTCATTTGAAAGATGACCGTTTGAACCTTTGATTCGTTTTTTAAGGTAATAGGGATATGGACCATTCTCAAGCATCTCAACATCATGATTGAATTCCAGCAAAACCCCTGTACAGTTCAGAAGCCTGTCTTCAAGCAGAGATGTGCTCCTGCCTGCATCCGTCAGGATGCCGAGCCTTGACCCGTTTGATGAAATGATCAGACCAATCGGGTCCGCTGCATCATGGTTCTTAGCAAATGTCTCGACAGTTATATCATTTATTGTCAATGACTTTCCGGTTTGAAGCGTATCATCCACCCTTGTATTTTTTAACAGGCTTATACATCGCTTCAGCGTGGATGAATTTGAATAAATAGTGGAATTGAATTTCCGGGATATCGGCCCCAAACCTTTAATATGGTCGCTGTGTTCATGGGTTATAATTATTGCATCAAGACGGGTTATCTCGATTCCGATTATATTCAGGCGCTTTACCAGCTCACGACAGCTCAAACCTGCGTCGACTAAAAGCCTTGTGCTGTCTGTTTCAATATAGCATGCATTTCCTTTGCTTCCGGATGCCAGAACGGAAAATCGCATTATCGCCCCTTCCTACCGATAAGAATTACTCAACACCGCTGTGACCGAATCCGCCGTCTCCCCTTTCGGTCGAATCAAGGTCATCAACTACCAGTACCCGGGCGTGACATATCCTGGTGACAACCATCTGTGCAATTCTGTCACCGCGCCTTACAGTAAACGGATTTCTGCCGTAATTGATCATGATGATGCCGATCTCTCCTCTGTAGTCGGAGTCAATCGTACCCGGGCTGTTTACCATGCCGATACCGTGCTTTAACGCAAGGCCGCTTCTTGGTCTAATCTGGGCTTCGTATCCTGAGGGTATGCTTATGGATATGCCTGTCGGGACAAGTTTGATATCACCGGGATTCAGGACAACTTCCTCCTCATTCCATGCCCTTATATCCATACCTGATGATCCGTTTGTTTCATAGGCAGGAAGAGGAAGATCGTAATTATCCGGTTTCTTTATTTTGAGCTCAATTCTTTCCAACTGATTGCCTTTACTATCGGTTGAGTTCCGTAAATTTTTTAGACTGCCGGGTTTGAGAAAAACAGATTGTTCTTCAGGTTCAGGTCATCACGGTTTACAGAACCAAGCGTTGTAATAGCAACACCGCCCGGAGAAAAAGCCTGTTTGATACAGGAGATTATGTCATCAAGTGTGACCTTTTTAAGATCATCAACCAGTTCTTCATATTCAATATATCTTCCGAATACAAATTCGTTTTTTGCCAGCCGCATCATTCGGGAGTCGGTATTTTCAGATCCCAGGAGAATCCCGCCAACAAGGTGATCCTTTGCTTCATTGACATCATTTTCAGTCAGATCGCCTTCCTGCATCCTGACTATTTCCGTGTTTATTACATCAAGGACATTGTTTACTTCACCTGGATCGGTCCCGACACAAATACCAAGCAATCCGGCATCCATATAGGCGGAAAGGAAAAAGTATATTGAATAGGCCAGCCCCCGTTTTTCCCTTATTTCCTGGAAAAGTCTTGAACTCATGTTCCCGCCGAGGATGGTGTTCAGTATGGCTCCGGCAAACCTCATGTCACTTGTCAGGTTAGGTGCCTTTCCACCCATGCAGATATTAATCTGTTCCAGTTCCCGGTATGAACAGAGTATACTTGACTGCAATTCATGGGAATATTCTTTGCTCTCTCTTGTAAAAGGCGTAAGCTTTCCGAACTGTTTTTCAAATGTCCCTACCACATCATCATGTTCGATATTACCTGCGGCAGCAATGATTATCCTGTCAGGGCTGTAATACATCTTCATATGTTCGAAGATTGTATCTCTCGTAATGGATGAAACAGTTTCAGATGTTCCAAGAACCGATAATCCAAGGGGATGATCGTTGAAAAACTGCGTATTGAATAATTCATGGACCTGCTCTTCAGGAGAATCGTCAACCATGCTTATTTCCTGGAGCACTACCTGCTTTTCTCTTTCAATATCTTCAGAGTCAAAGCTGGAATTGAGAAAGATATCCGACAGGATTTCAGCCAGCGTTAAAAAATCCTTATCAAGAACCTTTGAATGAAAACAGGTATATTCCTTCCCGGTAAATGCATTTGAAAGGCCGCCTATTGCGTCAAGCTCTTTGGCGATCAGGAGTGTATCACGGGACGGGGTCCCTTTAAATACCATATGTTCAATAAAATGTGAAACCCCGTTGTTTATATTATTTTCGTCCCTTGAACCGGTGCTGACCCATATTCCAAGGGACACAGATTTATAATGCTCAATTTTCTCGGTTATAATTCGAATGCCATTACTTAAAACTGTTTTTTGATACATATTAAAGACTTTCATCGAGCGCCGCTTTTCGCGACAGGGCAATCTTTCCTGACTTCTTGTCAATGTCTATTACCTTTACAAGAACATCATCTCCCTCATTAAGGATATCGGTCACTTTATTGACCCTCTCCTTGTCAAGCTGGGAAATATGGATAAGGCCGTCGGTTCCGGGAAGTATTTCAACAAATGCCCCGAAATCCATGATCTTTCGGACCTTTCCGTTATACAGCTTTCCAATCTCCGCCTCCCGGACGATCTCATTGATCATATCAACCGCCGCGTGCGATGTTACTTCGTCCGGAGATGCTACAACGACATTTCCATCATCATCAACATTTATCGTTGAGTCTGTTTTTGAGCTTATCTCCTTTATCATCTTTCCGCTGGGCCCGATTAGTATCTTTATCTTCTCGGGTTTGATCTTCAGCCGTGCAACAACAGGGGCATACTCCGACAGTTTGCTTCTTGAGTGCGAAATAGCCTCGTTCATCCTATCAAGGATATGGAGCCTGCCTTCTTTCGCCTGTGCCAGCGCCTGTTCCATAATCTCTCTGGTAACCCCGTCAATCTTGATATCCATCTGGAGAGCAGTAATTCCGTCCTTTGTTCCGGTCACTTTAAAATCCATATCACCATAGTGATCTTCATCACCCAGGATATCAGTCAGCACAACTGTTTTATTACCGTCAGAAACAAGACCCATTGCAACACCGGCAACTGCTTCCTTGATGGGGACCCCTGCATCCATCATAGACAGTGATCCGCCGCACACACTTGCCATGGATGAAGAGCCGTTTGATTCGAGTATCTCGGAAACGACCCTGATGGCATACGTGAATTCTTCCTTGGAAGGAATAACAGGAAGAAGGGCCCTTCTTGCAAGTGCACCGTGACCGATCTCACGCCTTCCGGGAGAGCCCAGCCGTTTGGCCTCGCCAACAGAGTATGGGGGAAAGTTGTAATGCAGGATAAAGTTTCTGTGTACCTCTCCATAGATGGAGTCGATCCGCTGTTCATCCCTTTCGGTTCCAATGGTGGTCAGGACCATAGCCTGGGTCTCCCCCCTCGTAAACAAGGCGGAACCATGAACCCTCGGCAATATTCCGACAAGGCATTCGATAGGTCGAACCTCGGTAAAGGAACGGCCGTCTATTCGCTTGTTTTCCTCCAGCATCATCCTGCGGACCAGCTTTCTCTCAAGGTCGTGGACAAGCCCTCCTATTTCGCCTGATCTTCCTTCGAATTCTTCTGCAAGTGCTTCTTTCGTGGAATTCATGGCCTGTTTCCGGCTTTGTCCCCTTAGCTGTTTATCCGCTATCCTTATGGTTTCATTAAGGAGAGGGGCAGCAATTTCTTCAACCTTTTTTTCCAGATCATCATTGCTGATGTCATCTGCCACTTCTCTTTTTGGCTTGCCAACAGCTTCTTTCAGTTCAATCTGCATATCCAGCATGGGCTGAATAGACTTGTGGCCATAAAATATGGCGTCAATCATATCTGATTCCGATACAAACTGACCGCCGCCTTCTACCATTACAACAGCAGATCGATTGCCCGCCACAATAAGGTTTATATCACTCTCTTCAAGTTCGGCAAAGGTCGGGTTGATTACAAACTCACCGTTTATCCTGCCTACACGTACTGCAGCTACCGGCCCTTCAAAGGGGATATCCGATACTTCGAGTGCGGCCGAGGCCCCAAGTATGGCCAGCATGTCTGCATCATTCTGTTTGTCGGTCGACAGTACGTTCGCAATAATCTGGATCTCATTGTGATAATTCTTTGGAAAGAGAGGACGTAACGGGCGATCAATCAGTCTGGCTGTAAGGGTTTCGTTTTCACCCGGCCTGCCCACATCTCTTCGAAAATAGTTGCCGGGAAACTTTCCACCGGCATATGACATTTCCTGGTATTCAACTGACAGGGGAAGAAAATCTATACCTTCCCTGACCTCATCGGTTGAAACTGCTGTTACAAGTACTACTGTTTCACCAAAAGTGACAACAACAGCACCGCTTGCCTGTTTTGCAATGCGACCGGTTTCGACCGACAAGCTTTTACCATTAATCTCAATCGTCGACATTTTTATCATATTACACACCTTTCGTGATCATAAGCGTGGTTCCCGATTATCACCCCTGGTGATCTGACGGGAATAATTTCTACAACTAGCCAATGATCTACTTTCTGATTCCAAGTTCCTTAATGATCTGCTGGTATCTCGATAAGTCCGATTTTTTCAAATAGTTCAGGAGCTTTCTTCTCTGCCCTACAAGCTTCAACAGACCCCTTCTTGAATGATGGTCCTTCTTATGGGTTTTAAAATGCTCGGTCAAATAGCTTATCCTGTTGCTTAAAAGGGCTATTTGTACTTCGGGTGAACCGGTATCCTTTCCATGCAGCTTGAATTTTTCAATTATTTCTTTTTTTGCTTCTGTAGTTAGGACCACTTTCCATACCTCCTTCGAAATTGGAAAACATAAATATTAATTTATTGTTAAATTGTTACACATGTTTCTTTTTTAAAATTTCATTATTTCTTTTGATATTAATGAAATACCTTTACCTTTTTCAGCCATTTATTTTCATGGGCCTGTAATCTGTCTATTTCCATTATTGCTACAAGACCTGAATCAGTCATAAGCCTGACATACCCATCATACATATCCGGCAATTCTGTTATTTCGTTCAATTCCTTCCACGACGGCCTGTAGCCGTTCCTTACTCTTTCTGCAAGACGATGATCAAGATTGACTGCTTTCATATCCCTTAGTGATTCATGTAAAGGGATTATCCTGCTCAACAGGGTATCACCTGCTACCGGATCAGGATCTTTAAGGGCCAGTGCCTCATCCACATTGAACGATCCGCTCGACAACCTCCTTAATTTATTTAAATGAGCTACAGTCTCAAGCCTTCGCCCTATATCAGATGCAAGGCTCCTGATATACGTACCGGCAGAGCAGCTTACTTCAAGTGTTATGAGAGGCAGCCTGATTTCAATTACATTAATCGAATAAACCTTCACCTCTCTCTTTTTCAGCTCAACCTCAATACCCTTTCGGGCAAGTTTATAAGCCCGCTGACCATTCACCCTCACGGCCGAATAGGCTGGAGGGACCTGCTCGATAACCCCCGTAAAATGCTCGACAGTTTCCAATATTCTTTCATCTGTCAAACAGGGGACAGGCATTTCTTTTATAACCGATCCTGTCGGATCGTATGTATCAGTTTCAGCGCCCAGCTTAATTTCGGCCCGGTATTTTTTTTCCCCTCCCATAATATAGGGAGAAAGTTTTGTCCCCTGTCCCAGCAGAATAATCAGCAACCCGGTTGCGAAAGGATCAAGCGTACCTGCATGACCTGTTTTTTTGCATCCTAGTGCCCGCCTTATACTCCTTACTGCATCAAAGGAGGTCTTACCTTCCTCCTTATCGATAAGCAGAATTCCATCCGGCGATGCGTCTGTATATTTCTCAGTCAAACCCTAACTTCTTTTTACGCTGTCTCATCGTCCTGTATTTTTTTAAACAACTGTTCAAGACGATTTCCGGTTTCGAGACTGGGGTCATGATCAAAGATGATATCCGGGACATACCTGAGTTCAAGGCCTTCACCCAATTGTCTCTTTATAAAACCCCTGGCACTCTCAAGGCCTGCCAGGGCCTGCTTTATATCGGATTCGGGCCCAATGATACTGAAAAAAATCCTTGCATTCTTCAGGTCATTGCTCAGATTGATGCCTGTAAGAGTAACACCCTTTATTCTTGGGTCCCTTATCTTGTTCATAAGGAGTTCGGCAGTAAATCTCAAAATCTGGTCGCCGACTCTTGTCGCTCTCTTTCCGGGTAACATCTATAAATTCTCTTATACTTTCGTTTTAACAACCGCTGTTAAACAGCGTTTGATATATTACAGATTTATTATCTCTATCTTCGAATCTATTATCTCGGCAAGATACAGAGACTCAAGAAAGGACAGTACGCTGGCCAGTGAAGAATCCACAAAACGCCTGTCATTTCCTACGGTACTCACACCCAGCTCTATTCTCTGCCATTTATCATTAAAGCCCACTTCGGCTATTGATACATTGAACCTGCTTTTAACCTTTCCAATCATGCTCTTTACAATCTTTCTTTTTCCCTTGAGGGACTGATTGTCATGGATAAAAAGCTCGATTGTCATGGCACCTATAACCACACCTTACAGCTCCGCCTGAATTTCTTCTACTTTATAAACCTCGAACACATCGCCCGGTTTGATATCCTGGAAACCTTCCAGTCCGATACCGCATTCATAACCTGCCTGGACTTCCTTTATGTCGTTCTGGAGTCGTTTCAGAGATGCTATCTTCCCGTCAAAGATAACTACGTTATCCCTCAGGAGACGGATCTTTGCATTTCTATCTACCTGTCCGTCCGTCACATAACAGCCTGCAATTTTCCCTATCTTCGGGACGCTGAATATCTGTTTGATATCAACATGGCCTATGACATTTTCCTTGTATATAGGCTCAAGGAGTCCGGCCATGGCCTTCTTTATATCTTCAATAAGGTCGTAGATGACATCATAATATCTGATATCGATATTCTCTTTTTCGGCAACCTGAAGCACTCTGGCATTGGTCCTTACCCTGAATCCTATAATGATGGCAGCCGAAGCCGAGGCGAGCATTACATCCGATTCGGTAATGGCGCCTGTTGAGGAATGGATAATACGTATCTTCACCGCTTCAGTGGCAAGTTTCCGGAGAGACTCTGTCAATGCTTCAAGAGAGCCCTGGACATCAGCCTTGACGATGATATTGAGTTCCTTGATGGCTCCTTCCCTTATTTTTTCGTAAAGATCATTCAGGTTTACGATATCGCTCTTTCCTCTTTCCTTTTCTTTCACCTTGGCCTGACGATATTCCACAATCTGCCTTGCGGTCCTTTCGTCCGGAACCACATAAAATTCATCACCGGCCTTAGGCACCCCTGAAATACCATATATCTCAACCGGTACGGAAGGTGTTGCCTCATTCATCTTCTTGCCGCGGTTATTGAGCATAGCCCTTACGCGGCCGTAAGTCTCACCGCAGATAAAATGGTCACTCGGTCTCAGGGTACCTTCTTTTATAAGCACTGTCGCAACAGAACCTTTACTCTTGTCGAGTTGAGCTTCAATAATTGTTCCCCTCGCATGCCTGTTGGGGTTGGATTTCAGTTCCAGCATTTCAGCCTGTAAAAGGATGAGCTCCATCAGTTCATCAACACCCTGGCCTGTTTTTGCGGATATTTTTCCGAATATGGTATCACCGCCCCATTCTTCGGGTGTCAGATTCAATTCGGCGAGTTCACGGATTACCTTATCCGGATTTGCCTCAGGTTTGTCAATTTTATTGATTGCTACAATTATAGGGATTTTTGCTGCCCTGGCATGGTTGACGGCTTCCTTTGTCTGCGGCATTACTCCGTCATCGGCTGCCACAACCAGTACTATTATATCAGTTACCTTGGCGCCTCTGGCCCTCATTGCAGTAAATGCTTCGTGGCCGGGTGTATCCAGAAAGACGATATCACCACCCTCCCTTTCAACATAATAGGCCCCGATGTGCTGGGTGATCCCTCCTGACTCTCCCCCTATTATGTTTGAGTCACGTATATAGTCGAGAAGAGACGTCTTCCCATGGTCAACATGCCCCATAATCGTTACGACCGGGGGTCTGGGTACGAGATCCTCAGGTTTATTTACAACCTCGTCCAGCTTAACCTCCATTTCAAACTGATCAAGTTCGAGTTCATATCCGAAATCATCCGCTGCAAGAGAGGCTGTTTCAAAATCAATCTTCATATTCATATTTGCCATCACACCCATTCTTATCAGGAGCTTTATCAACTCGGTTCCCTTTACACCCATGGCCTTTGCGAGATCGGAGACAGTAACATTCTCTGGTACCTTAAGCCTTCTTTTACTGGC
Source organism: uncultured delta proteobacterium (assembly GCA_963815145.1). Classification (GTDB taxonomy): domain Bacteria; phylum Desulfobacterota; class DSM-4660; order Desulfatiglandales; family HGW-15; genus JAAZBV01. The sequence goes on along the minus strand of CAWFFS010000007.1, from coordinate 594,374 downwards.
CTTCGGCGTGGTAATTTCAGTCTGTTTTAATCTTTTACCGCCATCCTTTGATTTTTTGGTTGACTTTCTGTCTTTTAACCTCGGTTTTTTGTCTTCATAGAGATCAGCCCTCTCGAACACTTCGAGCTTTCGATGCTTGATGCGAACATCGGAGTCAAAATCCTTTTTGGATTTATCCCCCTTCTTTTTATCTTTCTTTTTCTTGGATTTTCGAGCTTCAGTTTCCGGTGTAGACGTCTCAAAATCCGGTTTCTTGCCTGCTTCTGCTGCAACTGCTTTTTTAACCTCAACTGGCTCAGGTATTGCTTCCTTTTTCTCTTTTTCCTTTGCCAGGGCATCTTTTAACGGGCCCTGTTCGGGGAGCTTGATTATCCTTGCAGGTCTGTCCTTCTGTTTCTTTTTAGACTTTTTACCCGATACCTTTCCCTTCCCTTTTCCTCCCGGAACTCTGGCAACATCTCCGACCTGGGCCTGATCGCTTTCCTGTATGTCCGATTCCTCAACCTCTGAGGGTTCCCCGGTTGATGAAGCGCGCAATTCTTCTTCGGGCTTTTCTTTAATTACAGTCCCGGCTTCGGGTGCATGAACGCCTTCTATAGCAGCTGGCTCCTCGGGGCCGCTGACAGCCCCTTCGGCTGTTTTTTCAGCAGGGGGAGAGGTCTCGTCCTTTATTCCGGCGACCTGTTCACCTTCAGGAGAAACAGCTTCCAGCTGCCCTTCATGGGCCTGGACTTCTTTCGGGGCTTCTGTTTCAACTTCGGATTCATCAACCTGAACGACCTTCCGCCGGCGGATAACATTCCGCTTGATCCGTTTTTCTTCGATGACTTCGGACACATTGCTGCTTTCGCCTTTCAATATCTCCTTGGCCCTTCTAACGTCACCTTCATCAAGGGTGCTCATATGGTTCTTCACGGACATACCACCGGCCTTTAACCTGTCAACCAGTTCCTTATTATCAATATTCAGTTCATTGGCCAACTCATAGACCCTTACTTTAGCCATCTAATCCCCCAAAGCCTTTCTTGTTTTTCATTGCTTTGCGCTTCAAAAATTTCCCAATGCAGGATACGTCATCACAAAGATAAATTCCCCGGCTATTTTTTTTCTGGAATTCATCTACAATAATTTGATCATCATTACCGAGGACAAGTCGAAGCAGCTCTTTTTTAGGCCTTTTCGACCTGCATGTCACACATGTTCTTATGGGAACATGCCCTTTATATCTACCCATCAGGGCTCATATCCTCTTCCGGTCCTTCATCCGTAGCGGTCTCCGGTTCAGAGGGTTTCTCGTCACCTTCTTTGAGATACTCCTTCGCTGTTACTATCAATTCTGCTGCATCCTTTTTGCTCAGCCCGTCGATATTCGCCAGTTCGTCCACGCTGGTGGATGCTATATCCTCTATGGATCTAAATCCCTCCTGATACAGATCGGTCGCAATTGCCTCACCGACACCCTCGAGACTCAGAAGTGAATTATACGAATCCTTGAGGTCCTTATTATATTCGGACTCACTTGTTACATCCAGATTCCAGCCCGAAATCTTGGACGCAAGCCTGACATTCTGCCCACGTCTGCCGATGGCGAGAGACAACTGGTCATCAGGAACTACCACAACCATTGAATGATTGGCCTCATCAACAATAACTCTTACTATCTCTGCGGGCGCAAGTGCATTGCATATAAATTTAGCCGGGTCAGTATCCCATGTAACAATGTCGATTTTTTCGCCCCTCAATTCCTGCACAACCGCCTGAACCCTTGACCCTTTCATCCCTACACATGCTCCAACCGGATCGACATCAACGTCTCTGGAGGTGACTGCTATCTTTGCCCTGCTGCCCGGTTCTCTGGCTACCTGGATTATACTTACTATACCTTCGGATATCTCAGGGACTTCATTTTCAAAAAGCATGGAAAGAAAGTTCGGATGTGTCCTGGACAGTATGATCTGCGGCCCTCTGCTGAACTGTTTTACTTCAAGGATATAGGCCCTTATGCGGTCCCCCTGCTTATAGGATTCCTTTGGAATCTGTTCCTTGACAGGAAGTTCGGCCTCTGCCTTGCCCAGATTAACAATAATAGCACCCTTGTCAAAACGCTGAACTATGCCGTGAATAATCTCGCCGCGCCTGTCTTTGAAATCATCATATACAATGTTTCTTTCCGCTTCACGTAATCGCTGCATAATTACCTGTTTTGCAGATTGAGCGGCGACTCTTCCCAGTTCGTCAGTTTCCATCCTCATTCCGATACTGTCTCCGATAACTGCATCAGGGTCATGTTCATGTGCTTCTTCAAGAGAGATCTCAAGATTCGGATTTGTTATTTCTTCAACAACTTCCTTGAATTCGAATATTTCAATTTCACCCAGTTCTTCATTGAAATTTATCTCAAGGTCGTAGTTCTGCCCAAGCTTCTTGCGTGCAGCCGCCTTTACTGCCTCTTCAAGGGTCTGTATTAAAGTATCTTTCTCAACACCCTTTTCTCGCCCAACCTGCTCCAATACTTTTAATAAATCTGAAGCCATTTTAATTTACTCCATTTTTTGTACTGTTAACTGATCCTGCCCCATTATCATTAAAATCATATAACAGATTTGATTTTTCAATATTGTCAAAAGGCAATTCTATTATATTTCCGCCGGTTTCAAGAAAAACAATACGTTTATTATAATCTTTCAGGATACCTGTAAAGTTCTTTTGCCCGTCCAGATCCCGGTTCATTTTCAGTTTAATTTTACTCCCTATAGCCCTGATAAAATCCTTCTCTCTCCGTAATGGACGATTAAGCCCCGGAGAAGAAACCTCAAGAATATATTCATGCTCAATGATTTCTTTTACTTCGATTATATCACCAAGTTCCCGGCTTACATCCACACAATCGTCAATTGTGACGCCGCCTTCCCTGTCTATATACAGCCTTAAAATCCTTCGCCCATGCATTGACAGGTATTCTACTTCCACAAGTTCGTATCCCGAATCCTCAAGCAAAGGTTCAATCAGAGCAAATACGCGATCCCGTATTAATGATATATCTGCCAATTTCCATTCTCCGGGCACATCATAAAATCAAAGTAAAACTCCCTTCAAAAAAGTCAAAACAATTTGAATTCAAGAGGCTTTGCCAAGCGGGAGTCTCACGAGAGATGATACTTATCGATGGTAATAAAAAAGCGGGTAATAAGACCCGCTTCAGAATCATAGACTATAGCTCTAACAGCAATGACCGCAGAGAAGACTACTGCAGCCGGCCGCAAAACATCATGCCCACAATTCGAAGAAGATCAACCATCGACTTACCCATGGCCAATAACCTCAAAAAGGGAATCAGGAATTTCTTTTAATCCAATGGAGCGGGCAACGGGGTTCGAACCCGCGACACCAAGCTTGGGAAGCTTGTACTCTACCAACTGAGCTATGCCCGCCTCTAAACAAGCCTTTTAACACCCTGCCCTGCATAAAAAAATTCCCTAAAAATGCAGGGAATTACCATTTTTGCCTTTCCCCTGAGACCTAATCCTGAAGGGGAAAATTTTAGAAAAATTTACAAAAAAGTAATTTTCTATTTTTATCATATGATAATTCATTGTCAAGATATTATCACATGATATTATGCCATAACTGTTTTAGTTCTCTGTATATTTTCCATATTTTTATAGAAAACAAACCTTAATTAAACATAATTGGCTAAATATTTGAAAGGAAGGATAATATTTTTGTTTTTTATTGTCAATGCAATTAAAAAAACATATCATTTTACATAATTATATGTTAATTTACGTTTTTAAGTTAAAATAATTCTTTTTGTAAAACAACGTTTTCTAGGAGAATAAGGATTCCTTGGAAGAAGATTCAAACCGAAGTTTTTTGAATAAAATTTTTTCCTTCATTAAAAAGCATCATCTTCAGAACGGTTCGGACCTCACGGAGGAGATCAATGATCTCATGGATGAGGGCCAGGCAAAAGGCCTTATTACAGATGAAGAATCGGAAATGGTTCATGGAGTACTGGAGTTAAAAGAAACCACCACTTCGTCCATTATGATTCCCCGGACAGACCTGACCTCCGCATCTATCGATTCAACCCTAGGCGAACTTATCAGGCTTATAACAAGCTGCGGTCACACGAGGATTCCCATATATAGAGAGAGTATCGATGAAATAATAGGCATACTGCACGCCAAGGATCTTTTAAAACTGTTTGGCAGTTCACCCGAGACAAAAATAACGCCCGACATCCTTCGTAAGACCTTTTTTATACCGGGCAGCCAGAAGATCAGCTCCCTGCTCAGGGATTTTAAAACCCAAAAAAATCATATGGCTGTGGTCACGGATGAGTATGGCGGCACCGCAGGAATAATTACTATTGAAGATATCCTCGAAGAAATAGTCGGCGAAATAATGGATGAGCATGACCGTGAAGAACCCCTGATAAATGTTATAGACGACAGTACCGTTCTTGTAGACGCACGCCTTGAGGCCGAAGAGATCGAAGACTTCTTTAATATAGAACTGCCCGAAGGGGATTATGAATCCGTAGGCGGTTTTATTATCAACATTCTTGGCAAGATACCCAAAACAGGTGAGGAATTAACCTATCGGAACCTTAAAATAACTGTCAAATCCGCAGATGAGAGGAGGATAGACAAGGCCCTGATCACCTGCCTGAACCCGCCCGCTGAAAAATATGAAGAATCGGGTTTGTGACACACTCCTGATTCGGTTAACACTGTAAATATAATCTTTTCATCCGGTTTCCATACATGAACTCAATACCAGCAAAAAAAATATTACTGGCGTTACTGTCAGGACTTTTAATCACTGCATCCTTTCCCCCGTTGAAAACCGACTGGTTGATCTGGGTCTCGATTATCCCTCTTTTGTTATCCATTGAAGGGACATCACCCGGGGTTGCGTTCAAACTGGGCATTCTCGCCGGTCTTGCCCACTTTATCTCCTTGATCTACTGGATAATCAATGTATTAAGCATCTATGGGGGCCTGGATATCTTTACAAGCATCTTCGTCCTGCTCCTGTTATGCCTGTACCTGTCTCTTTACGTGGGCACTTTTTCATCACTGGTGTCTATTTTTAGGCACAGTCGTATAAAAATATTCCTGTTTGCAGGGATCTGGGTATCCCTGGAATATATCAGGGAGTCTATTTTTACAGGGTTTCCATGGGGTCTTCTCGGTTACAGCCTGTACAACAGACTGACAATAGCCCAGGTTGCGGATATAACCGGTGTTTACGGCCTTTCATTTATTATTGTTGCGTTCAATGTCTTCATATTTCAGTTGATCGTTGGATTCAAAAGGATTTATAAAAACAGATATTTCATTTCGGAAACTCTGATACTGTTCATACTGGCATGCACATATTTCATATACGGAAACAACTGCCTGGCCAGATACAACGACAAAATACCTGAAGGCACCGGATTAAATATAGCTATCATACAGGGGAATATTGATCAGACAGTCAAATGGGATCCGGATTTCCAGGAAAAAACACTGGCTAAATATATTGATCTTACGCGGAGCAGCCTTCATACAAAACCGGATGTAATTATCTGGCCTGAAACGGCAGTCCCATTATTTTTTCAGGACAAGGATTCATTGTCAGAAGAACTCGATGGCTTTATTAAAGAATGCAGGGCTTATTTTATCTTCGGAAGCCCGTCCTATAAAATAGATGCAGATACCGTCAGGTATTATAATACTGCATGGGACATATCGCCCGAAGGCGAGATCAAAGGCCAGTACAATAAAAATCATCTTGTACCCTTTGGCGAATATGTACCTTTTCAGGAATATCTTCCTTTTATACACCGGCTGGTTCCTGCTGCCGGGGATTTTTCAAAGGGAAACTCGACTGACCCGTTGATGCTTGGTAAAATCCCTGCAGGAATTCTGATATGCTATGAAGTAATTTTTCCGGAAATAGCGCGCCAGCAGGTCTTAAAAGGCGCGAGGATTATGATCAATATAACAAATGATGCGTGGTTTGGTTTTACCAGTGCCCCATATCAACACCTGTACATGTCCGTTTTCAGGGCTATAGAAAACAGGAGACCATTGCTGCGTTCTGCCAATACTGGGATAAGCGCTGTTATAGATTCGAGGGGACAGGTAATCAAACACGGGGACCTTTTTACCGAAGAGGTCATCACCGCCAGGATATCGACCGGAGAAAACACCATTACTTTTTATACCCGCTTTGGTGATATCTTTGCATCAGGAATTTTGATACTATGCTTGATAAAAATCTCTGTTGAATTATGTTATTCACGTAAAAAGAAGAAATGAACAATTGGATACAGGGCGTATTTTATATTTTTTTTGCCTTGGTACGATATCCGCAAGGAGGATGAATTTATGGAAAATGAATTACATGAAAAGATAAATACACTCACTGAAATCCTTACCAGGCTTCGAGGCCATCTTTGACTTGGATGCCAAGATACTGGAACTTGAACGGCTTGACTCGATTATGACAAAGTCAGACTTCTGGGAAAGAAACCAGGACGAAGTCTCACGCATATCACAGGAACGGGCCTACCTCAAGGATACTGTTGACAGCTGGGAGGGGTTGAAAAAAGAGACCGACGATATCGGAATACTCACACAGATTGCTGTTGAAGAAAATGACAGGGAAGTAATATCGGAAATAACAGATGATATACCCGATCTTGAAAACAGGATAAAGGACCTCGAGTTGCAGTCCCTTTTGAGTGGACCTGATGATAAAAGGAACGGCATTGTATCTATAAATGCAGGTGCGGGCGGAACCGAGGCACAGGACTGGGCTGAGATGCTCTACAGGATGTATCTCAGGTGGTGTGAATCAAAGGGTTTTAAAATCGAGGTAATAGACTATATGGAAGGTGACGAGGCAGGTATAAAGAGCGTGACATTCTCGGTCTCAGGTCCCTATGCATATGGCTATATGAAATCCGAGCACGGGATTCACCGGATGGTCAGGATATCGCCCTTTGATGCAACAGGGCGAAGACATACTTCATTTGCATCGGTCTCCGTGCTCCCGGAAGTTGAAACCGGCATCGACATAACCATCGACGAAAAAGACCTGAGAATCGACGCCTTCAGGGCGAGCGGACCGGGCGGCCAGCATGTCAACAAGACCAGCTCTGCCATCAGGATAACGCATCTCCCGACCAATATTGTTGTGCAGTGTCAGAATGAAAAATCACAGCACAGGAACAAGGATATGGCAATGAGGGTTTTGAGGGCAAGACTTTATGACCTGGAGAAGAGCAAACTCGACAAGAAAAAACAGGAAATGCACCAGAACCAGAAGGAAATCGCCTGGGGAAGCCAGATAAGATCCTATGTATTTAATCCGTACCGCATGGTAAAAGACCACAGGACAGGTGAAGAGGTGGGGAACCTGGAGAGGGTAATGGACGGAGATATTGATAACTTTATAGACGCCTATCTCAGGATGAAGGACTAGCCAGTGTTATGGCAGCAATATTTGAAGAAACAATAATCAACGGCATGAGAATCAGAAACAGACTCGTAAGGTCTGCCACCTGGGAAGGAATGTGCGATGCCGACGGCAGGCCTACTCAAAAATTATGCAGCCTGTACAGGGAATTAACCGAAGGCGGCATAGGACTTCTTGTTTCAGGATATGCCTTTGTAAGGCCCGAAGGAAAACAGCTGCCCGGCAAGATGGGGCTCCATACCGATGCCTTTTCCGGGGATTATGAAAAACTGGTAAAGACCGTTCATGATTCGGGCGGTATAATCGCTGCTCAGATCGTGCACGCCGGGGGACAGGCAATACCGGACAACTCGGGGAAACAGCCTGTTGCCCCGTCTGCAGTCAAGGTAGCCCACTATACAGCAGAACCCAGAGAGCTCTCAAAAAAGGAAATACACGAAATAATTAATGCATTCGGAGAAGCTGCACGCAGGGCAAAGGAATACGGCTTTGATGCCGTGCAGCTTCACGGAGCCCACGGCTATCTGATCAATCAATTCATGTCGCCCCATACCAACCTCAGACAGGACGAATACGGCGGAAGCCTTGAAAACAGAAGCAGATTTGTAACAGAGGTATACCGGAATGTAAGGGACAGGGTTGGCAATGATTATCCGGTGATGATAAAAATGAATTGTGCGGATAACATGGATGGAGGGCTGGAAATAGAAGACGGTGCTTATATAGCAAAAAGGCTGTCGGATGCGGGAATGGATGCAATTGAAGTATCATCGGGCAATAGTGCGTCGGGAATAAAATCGGGCCCTTTAAGGATGAAAATCAATAAACCTGAAAAAGAGGCCTGGAATATGACACTGGCAAAAAAAATAAAGGCCGTTGTCAAATGCCCTGTCATGGTTGTCGGGGGGTTCAGGTCCTATGAGATCTGCGAAAAGGCCATTACCCTGGAAGGTATTGACTACATAACAATGTCAAGGCCGCTTATCAGGGAGCCGGGCCTTGCAGCCAGGTGGCAGAATGGTGACAGGTCACCGGCCGGATGCATATCATGCAACAGATGCTTCCAGCCGGGGGTTGAAGAAGGCGGAATCTACTGTGTAGCGGACAAAAAAGAGAAACAACGCTAGGCCTTCATCAATATATCAGCAAGCTTTTCCGCATAGGCTTTGCTTTCAGGGTCTTTCGTAACTATCCCAATTTCATCAGGGCCTTTGATTCCAAGACCGATCTCGACAGCACGCTTCATCTGTTCCTGTTCAAATATTTTTTTACCCATGATTGTGCTGTTGGCTCCCTGTTCCTTCAGGACTGCCAGGCCTACAGCATCCATTGCTACCCTGTCTGTTCCGGCGATAATTACGTTCGCCCTCTTTCTTTTCCCCTCCATCGGACCGCCGTCAGTAAATATTTCGACACCGTCCAGGACGATGATCTGCGGCCTGTAGGCAAGGTTGATTTCAGCTATCATCTTCCGCATATCAGGAGAGTTGTGCATCTGGGGAAACATATGTTTCCTGTGGACCGCCCCTACACTCAGTTTCATTGACAATGAATACTGCCCGCCAAAACCATGGGTTTTAATGCATCCTGTTGAAACAGTGTATTCGGAGTCAACAAGGGGGCGCGCCATATAGAATCCACCGTCCCAGTGTGACCCTTTCGGATTAATCAGTATCCAGTCCTTTTCATCCAGCTTATCAAAATTTATAACTTTAAATCCGAGATTATCTGCAAGGTCAAAGATACCCTTTGCCTCCATAACTTTCTGTGTCTCACCCGGACCGCAGCGATCTCCCACTGTTATGGAAAGCGCATCCCTTTCCTTGATCTCTTTGACAAGCGTGGAAAGCACATCATTATGTGTGGAGCCAGGGGCAGGATCCGCAGTATTGAAGTTTGGTTTTATAAAGACCTTTTTTCCTTTCATGGAAGGAAATTCCAGCATCCCTATTGCCCTGGCAACTCCGTTTTTACGATCATCGGTCTTAACAAGGGAGACAATGGATTTATTTTGTATTTCGTCAGCCAGAAGAGGAACGCCTGCCGAAATGCCGGCTATTCCGACCATAGAAGTATAGATAAATTCTCTCCTGTTTAAAAATAACATTGGTTCAAACCTCCTGCTGGGCATTATTTTTGCATCTTTTCTATCAAAATATTGTCTTAAAAACAATGATTAAAACAAATTAACTTAAACTAATTCAGGATAAAATTTAATTGACAACAATAATTAAAAGTTGTAATTTATTAAAAATCCAAATAATTACAGGATGTTCACTTATGGGAAAGATAAAAAGTCGGTTACTTATAATATTATTGTTCTTTTTTGTTGCAGGGTACCTCTGTTTTCCGCAATCAGCATCAGCAGAAAAAATGACCTACACCGTCAAAAAAGGCGATACTTTGTGGGGTATTTGTGAGCGTTATTACGGAGATAGCAGTCTATGGCCAAAATTATGGGAAATGAACAGTTTTATTACAAATCCTCACCTTCTTCATCCCGGTGATGTTATTACCCTGTTTGAAAAGCCTTCTCCGAAACCCCCGGAACCGAAACCGGAAGTTGTGCCTGCTAAAGAACCTGAACCGGTTATGGGAGTCAACATCGACGGTATATCCAGTGTTGACAGGATCGGTTTTTACTCATCAAAAAAAATAAACGCCTGGGGGACTATTTATGCAGGCACGGATAAACATATAATGCTTGCAGAAAATGATATTGCTTATGTCATTTTTGAAAAAGGCAGAAAGGTCTCCATTGGTGATGAGTTTACAATAGGCAAAATTTCACAGGTCGTGCACCCCATCACCGGAAAAAAATCCGGTTATGTTTTTGACATATCCGGCAGGCTCCTGATCGAGAAAAAAGCCGGGTTAAGCTATGACGATGGGGACATCAATGAGAAAAAAAATTCATACCAGGCCAGAATCATTGGTGCATATGAACCAATCGAGTTTAATGAGGTAGTAATCCCGCGCAGGGAAATCTCGCGCTGTATTCTTCCGATACCCAACAATAAGGATATCCTTGCAAATATAGTAGTTGGTGCGAATGATCATAATCTCCTACATGAACACAGCATTGTATACATGAATAAAGGAAGCAACGCCGGGGTCAGAATAGGGAATATCTTTGAAATTCGAATAGGTAATGTCGTTAAAGATCCCAAACCCGATAAGGCACTTTCATTTTATAAGGAGCAGGTTGTTCTTCCTGACCGTGTTATTGGCAGGGTACTCGTAATTGACACCTATCCAGACACGGCCACGGCAATAGTTTTATCGGCTACCGAACCTGTTGAAGCAGGGGCATATTTAAAAAATGTATCTTGGTCTCAAACACCTGATTTTATATTAAGCAAGGCAAGCTGCCCAATTGAATAAAATTACGCCTTAAAGAAAAAACTTGACTATTAATTGCTGCTCTGTTGTATTCCCGCCGTATTAAATTCTAACCGGGTTGGCATTTATGTCTATATGGTCAGATAAAAGATGCTGCTGGATAGCCTTGTCCGGAATAAAAGGTATCGGGTGTGTTACATTCAAAAACCTTCTAATGAAGTTCGGTGATCCGGAGACTATATTCGAATCTTCAACATCCGAATTATCGGCTGTAGATGGAATCCGAAAGGAAACGGCTAAGGATATAGTAAATAAACGTTTTGAATCCGATCCCGGGGAAGAATTAAAAAAGATAAAATCATGTGGTGCAAGAATCGTTACGTTTAATGATCCGGAATATCCGGCATCCTTAAAAGAGATTCATGATCCGCCTATGATCCTTTATATGAAAGGCGCTGAGATCCCACGGAACAAAGTATTTATAGCAGTTGTCGGATCAAGGAATGCAACCCACTACGGGTTGAAGGCTGCGGAAGAATTTGGCCAGGGAATCGCCAGGCGCGGTCTCGGTGTGGTCAGCGGCATGGCCCTTGGCATTGATACTGCTTCCCACTGGGGATGTATTGAGGGTAAAGGTTTTACTGTTGCGGTTCTGGGAACCGGAATCGATATTGTTTATCCCGGCAAAAATAAAAAGCTGTTTGAAAAAATAATTGAAGACGGAACCGTTGTCACGGAATTTCCGGTGGGAACATCCCCCTCCCCGTCAAATTTTCCTAAAAGAAACAGGATAATCAGCGGGCTTAGCAGGGGAGTTCTTGTAGTAGAGGCAACCAGGAACAGCGGTTCACTGATAACTGCTTCGATGGCACTTGACCAGGGAAGAGATGTCTTTGCAGTACCGGGAAGCATTGAATCATTTAAAAGCAGGGGATGCCATTTTCTCATCAAACACGGTGCAATGCTCGCAGAAAATGCTGATGACATAATGGAGGGCCTTGGGCTGAATTATCCGGGAGTAGTAAAATCCGATACATTTATTAAGACGGAACTGCCCGAGATGAGTGATAACGAAAAAATCATATACAATATTGTAAGCAATTACCCTATGCACATTGATCAGATACAAAAGCAGGGGAACATTGCTTCGGGAGACCTTTCCGGTATCCTGACCAGAATGGAACTGAGAGGTATAATAAAACAGTTACCCGGGAAAATGTTCGTGAGATAACTCACTTTTTTATTTCCTGAAAAATTTTATTTATTAAAAACCAAAAAAAGAGAACATGGAAGAAGAAAAACAGAATACTGCAAAAAAAAGCACCAGTGGAAGGCAGACCCGAAAACAACTGGTTATTGTCGAGTCTCCGGCCAAGGCACGTACCATAAACAAATACCTGGGTAAGGAGTATCTGGTAATGGCATCGGTGGGGCATGTCCGGGATCTACCGGGCAGGAACCCAAAAGGCGTCAAGAACCCGGTGCCCGGGGTTGACCTTGAAAACAACTTTGCGCCGACATATCAGATTATAAAAGGCAAAGGAGTAACGGTCAAAGAGCTGAAAAAGGCGGCAAAATCGGCTTCAGGCATCTGGCTCGCTACGGACCTTGACCGTGAAGGAGAAGCCATAGCATGGCACCTTGCAGAGTCGCTGGATATCGACCTCAAAGATGCCAAACGTGTGGTATTCAATGCCATTACAAAAAAGGAAATAGAAAAGGCATTCAACAATCCCCAGGCCGTGGACATGGACAAGGTCAATGCACAGCAGGCCAGAAGAATACTTGACAGGATAGTAGGATACCAGGTTTCTCCCCTTTTGTGGAGGAAAGTGGCAGGGGGCTTAAGTGCGGGCAGGGTACAGTCCGTTGCGGTCAGATTGCTTGTAGAAAGAGAAAGAGAAATCGAGGCATTCATCCCTGAAGAATATTGGAAACTTACCGGATACTTCACCTCTGACCTGACCGCGTGGGAAACACTCGGGGCCGAACTAGTGGAATGGTTTAAAAAATCACCCGCAAAAACAAAGGGAAGATCAACCGGAAGAACGATAGACGAAAAGAATCAGTGGCTGGCCGATCATAACGGCTTTACAGCGGAACTGATAGAGGTCAACGGACAGAAATTCAAACCGAACACTTACGCGGATGCCTTTGATATCGCTGAGAAAACAGGCTTTGTTATTGATAAAAAGATCGAGGACGATGATCAGGACAAGAACGGCAAGACCGGGAAACTAATTACCCTGACAGGTCATGTTGAAAACAGCCCTGACTGGAAAATTCAGTCCATACAGACCAAACGGACAAAAAACAGGCCAAATGCACCTTTCATTACAAGTACGCTGCAACAGGCAGCAGTGAATCAGCTGGGCTTTACAACTCAAACAACGATGCGTACAGCACAGGCACTCTATGAAGGTGTAGAGATCGGAAGCATGGGGTCTGTCGGCCTTATTACATATATGAGAACAGATTCAACCCATCTGTCACCGGATGCAGTCGTAATGGCGAGGGATTTTATACAGAAGGCCTATGGCGAGAAATATCTTCCCCCAAAACCCAATTATTTCACGTCGTCCAACAAATCCGCCCAGGAGGCGCATGAGGCTATCAGACCGACAGATGTTACCCTTACACCCGATAGTGTAAGGTCATCGCTGACAGACCAGCAGTATAAGCTTTACAGGATTATATGGGACAGATTTGTGGCATGCCAGATGAATGAAGCGGAGTGGGATTATACGACTGTCCTGATTTCGGGAACAAAGGTAAAGGATGAGTTTATTTTCAGGGCAACAGGAAGGGTCCTGATATTTGACGGTCATTATAAAGTCTCGGGAATACCCAACCATTCGGATGAAGCGACTTTGCCGGCTTTAAAAAATGATCAGCACCTGGCGGCATTTCATATAGAGCCTTTGCAGTATTTTACTTCACCTCCTCCGAGATATACCGAGGCGTCCCTGGTAAAAAAGCTCGAGGCCGAAGGGATCGGGCGCCCGAGTACCTATGCACAGATAATACAGGTCATACAGAACAGAAAATATTCCGAAAAGGTCAAGAATCGGTTTTATGCAACGGACCTTGGAAAGGTCGTAACCGATAAATTGGTCGAAGCCTTCCCGGATATTCTTGAGGTTGGTTATACAAGGGATATGGAGCAGAAACTGGATGACATAGCGGAAAAACATGCCGACTGGGTTCAGATGCTCAAGGATTTTTATAATCCCTTCAAGAAGGATCTTGATACTGCTTATAATGACATGGAGCATGCAAAGGCAGAGACGGAACCAGCACCACATATATGTCCCAAGTGCGGAAGCGGAACCGTTTACCGCTTTGGGAAAAACGGAAGGTTTTTGAGCTGTGCAAGCTATCCGGATTGCAAGTATGCTGCACCCATTGACCGCGACGGGAATCCCTCGGTGCCGGAACAGACCGACATTGCCTGCCCCAAATGCGGTGACCCTATGCTTATGAAAAAGGGCAGGTTCGGTCCTTTCCTGAGCTGCAAAAAGTACCCGGAATGTAATGGTATCCTCAATCTGGATAAAAAAGGTTACCTAACACTGCCGAAGGTACCACCGCTTCTAACTGACCTGAAATGCCCAAAATGCGAGTCCGCCCTGAATATCAGGAAAGGCGCGCGAGGCCCCTGGCTTAGCTGTTCAAGGTTCCCTAAATGCAGGGGAAGGCTTGGGTGGGCGCCGCTGGATGAGAAAACAAAGAAACACTGGGAAAAGGCGCTTGAGGAACATGAAAAACAAAACCCCCTGCCCGTAATAAAAAATCTTAAGGGTGAACCCATAGGCGAAAACTATACCCCAAAAATGGAAAATCCGGCGCAGGAGGATAACGGTCAGGATCAGGACATATAGCAGAAAATCAAAGTGGATATTGACAGTATAAAAAAAATCGCAAAACAGATGACATCCGAGTCCAGCGGAAGCCATGACTGGTACCACACAAAGCGGGTTTATGGCCTATGCATGAAAATAGGCAGGACAGAAGGTGCCAACCTTGATGTACTGGCAATAGCCTCATACCTCCATGACATAGGGCGCCCCTTTCAGGACAGGTCAAGGGGAAAGGTCTGCCACGCTGAAAAGGGCGCGGAACTCGCAAATGAAATCCTGCTGAAAGCAGACATTCCTGAAGATTACAGAGATAACATCATCCATTCGATCAAAACCCACCGGTTCAGAGGCAGTAACAGACCCGAAACTCTGGAGGCAATGGTATTATTTGACGCCGATAAACTGGATTCAATAGGAGCTGTCGGAATCGGGAGGGCATTTCTTTTTGCAGGGGAAGTAGGGGCAACGCTTCATAACCCGGATATGGCGCCCGAGGAAAGTGAATCTTATTCAAAAAATGATACATGCTACAGGGAATACAGGATCAAACTCATGAAAGTCAAAGACCGTATTCTTACAAAGGAAGGATACAGGATTGCACTCGAAAGGCACAGATTCATGGAATCGTTTTTTGAAAGATTCCTGATGGAGTGCAGCTGCTCCGAATAGAGGCATCAATCGTTTTTCCTTTCTCTCAGGGACACGACCTATTTTTATATGCAAAACCAGTAATTTCCGGTTATAAAATCGCACTTGCTGCTCGAACACTATATATGCGGTCTCCATGGGCGTTGATCCGGCAAAGGCATCATTTTTAAGGATTATGTACTTAAAGTTCTCAAAACGTAAAAGGTTTTAATCCTTAAAAATCAAAACCATAGCAGCGCAGGGTTCGTATATGTTTTCGGGAAAAGCGGTATCACCGGAACTTCATCGCATCCATTAAATGCAATTTCTTAACCGGAAATTACTGATGCACAGTAAAAATACTGTATCCGCCCTATAGACTCGTCTCTGACAGAAGATTAGTTTTAAATAAATGTCTACATTTTGAGTCGATCTGGAACAGGATGGCTTCGAATCGATTTAGTGCAATTGCTCAGAGAATATTCGAGGAAAAATAAACTCAATTTCGTCAAAAATAGCTAAATAAAAAGAAGCTTTATTTGTTGTCGTTTCAGGACGACAAGAAGGGGATCTACAAAATGCCAGGAGGTTTGAACAGGACGGAAAATGGTTTTACCCTGATGCAGAGGGTGGTAATTTGCTTCGGGGCCGGGGTTATAGGCGGACTTGCTGTGGTCCTTTTCAGCTATGTCCTGTTTGTCCTGGGGCTGAGCCAGACACTCGGTATAAAGGCCACGATCCCCTTGAGATCGCCGGATATATACAGGCCCCTCTTCTGGGGCGGGCTATGGGGTATCCCGTTCGGTCTGCTTGTAAAGAGAGCCTGGAACCGGCTTTATATCTTCGGTCTCCTGTACTTCCTCGCGCCGGTGCTGGCGTTGTTCTTATACTTCCTGCCGATGAGAGGTGCAGGGTATTTTGGGCTGAAGCAGGGCGGACTGACTTTCACATTCTACCTGCTGCTGGTAAATCTGCCCTACGGTATAATCACGGCTCTGGCCGCAAGGGTAATAATGGGGAAAAAGCCGTGAGTATTTTGGACCCATCCGATTTCAAAAGGTAAGAATAGAAGAAGGTAATTTCCTTCATCTAATTATCAAATGTTTACAGTCTGTTAGCGTTGTATAATAGTGCCTGTTTTTGCCTTTTGTATGGAAAACCATTCACTATCATTTTACCCATATTTAATCTGCCAGCTGATTTATGATTAAAAATCAGTGTGTTACATCAATATAAGCCTCGTGGCACCCCCCTTGCAATTTTTATTAATTACTTCCCCGGATGAAACCGGCCGGCTTTGGGCCTGACATTTAAAACACATGAAGGGAAGAAGTGGGTAAGGTTCAATTATGTGTATCATATTAACCCTTGATAGCAACAATATGGTGGTAAATATATAATGGCAAGCAAACATATGAAAAAAAAGGATTCACCTCGTCTTAATGCTGATAATTTTTTCCCGTGGCTACTTTTATTAACTGCTTTTTTCATTTTCGTCCTTACATGGCATAATATTGAATTTGTTGATAAATTAAGCCGATTGCGGTTTTACGAAATATATCCGGCAGTAAATTATCTTTCCATCGGATTGATCCTATTGACTGTTTCGGCCTTTTTACTGCGGCTCTGGTTCGCCTGGCGTTACCGCCCATATGCCCCTTTATCCGACGAGGAACTTCCCCTGATTACGGTGATTATACCCGCCTACAATGAAGGCCGTCAGATTCTTGATTCTGTAAGATCGGTTATGGACAGTGACTATCCGCCGGAAAAAATGCAGGTTATCTGCATTGACGACGGGTCTAAAGATGATACGTTGAAATGGATGCGGATGGCAAAAAAAGAATTTCCGCGCCGAATGCGGCTTGTTCGACAACCTTTTAACAGCGGCAAACGACTCGCACTGAGGGAGGGTTTTGTTGAAGCAACAGGGGAGGTATGTGTGACCATCGATTCGGATTCCGAAATACTGCCTGATACGCTTCGTCATCTTGTCAGTCCTTTCGTCCGAGATAAGCGGGTAGGTGCAGTGGCCGGAAATGTCCGTGTGCTGAACCTTGCCGAAGGCTTTATACCAAAAATGCTGGAAGTTTCCTTTACCTATGCCTTTGATTTTATACGCTCAGGGCAGAGTGTTTATGGTGGTGTTTTCTGTACTCCCGGCGCTCTTTCCGCTTACCGTACCGAGGTTATACAACCCCATCTTGCCACCTGGATCAATCAGACTTTTATGGGTAAACCAGCGACTATCGGTGAAGACCGGGCGTTGACCAACCTGATTCTCAGCCTGGGTTACCGTGTGGTCTATCAGCGAAAAGCAGTGGTAAAGACAAAAATACCTGTTGCTTATAATGGATTACGTAAGATGATGCTGAGATGGGCTCGCAGCAATGTCCGTGAAAATCTTGTGATGTTTTCATTTATCATGCGTCGTTTTCGTCCCACTGACTCCGGCAGCGGATGGTTACGCCTGTTCAGCATCACACAGATATTCCGTTTGACTTTCGGGCAGGGTGCTAAATTTGCCATTATCGCGCAATTATTATTGAGCCCTGCTTCTACATTTTTATATATAATAATTGGGTGCTTCATAAGCGCCTTGCTGCCATCTCTGGTATATCAGCGGCGATATGGCAACTGGTTTGGCTGGCAGTGGGCGTCACCATTTTCCTTTTTCTGGCTTTTCACTTTAAGCTGGATACCGTTCTGGGGATTGTTAACAGCGAACCGTTCCGGTTGGCTCACACGCGAGATTGTAATTGCATCCGACCCGCAAAACCATGCCGGGAATTACCGGCACAACCGTGTAAAAAAATTGCAATCAAAAGCCGCATAAGGGGAAGACCTGCACAATTTTACAAGCCATTTTATTTTGTGAAAAATGTTACAAATTCATCTTGACATGGATTTCGCCAACTGTTAGAAAATTTAAGTTAAAAAGTAAAAATAGCTTTGAAGACCGGTGAGGCTATTTATAATATCCGGCCAATGCTATGATCTTTTGGTGTAATACATAGAAGTTAATCTTAAATAATAACCAGGAGGAAGGAATTATGATTAAACCGCATGGATCGGATAAACTCAATCCGCTATATGTAATGGATGAAAACGAGCGCGCAGCACTTCTGAAAGAAGCCGAAGGTCTGCCTTCAATCGTTGTCAGCTCGGCAGCAGCCGGAAACGCAGTTATGCTTGGCGGCGGGTATTTCAATCCCCTCACAGGCTATATGAATGTTGCCGACGCCATGAGCGTTGCAGAAAAAATGCAGACTACCAAGGGCCTTTTCTGGCCTACGCCCGTTCTCAACGTGGTAGAGGATGCCACTGCAATCAAAGGCGCGAAAAAGATTGCATTGAAGGATCCCAATGTCAAAGGCAACCCGATACTGGCAATACAGGAAGTTGAAGCTATCGAAGAAATCAGCGCTGACCAGATGAAGACCATGACAGAAAAGATCTTTCGCACCACGGATACGGAACATCCCGGTGTAAAGGCATTCAACAGTGTTGGTAACATTGCTGTTTCAGGCCCCATCAAAGTCCTTAACTACTCTTATTTTGAAAAAGACTTTCCAGATACATTCAGAACAGCCTATGAGATCAGAGAAGAAATGGCAAAGATGGGCTGGGAGAAGGTTGTCGCCTTCCAGACAAGAAACCCGATGCATCTTGCCCATGAAGAACTCTGCAGGATGGCCTACAAGGCAGAAAACGCAGACGGTATTCTCATCCATATGCTCCTTGGAAAACTGAAACCCGGCGATATTCCGGCTGATGTACGTGATGCAGCTATCAGGAAAATGGTCGAGGTCTATTTTGAGCCCAATACTGTTCTCGTTACAGGTTACGGCTTTGACATGCTCTATGCCGGCCCGAGAGAGGCTGTTCTTCATGCCGTATTCCGCCAGAACTGCGGTTGTACAACGCTGATCGTTGGACGTGATCACGCCGGTGTCGGCGATTATTATGGTCCGTTTGATGCCCAGACTATCTTTGATGATATACCGGAAGGTGCACTTCAGATCGGTATCTTCAGGGCCGACCACACTGCATGGTCAAAGAAACTCGGTAAGGTTGTCATGATGAAAGATGTTCCCGACCATACACCTGATGATTTTATACTCCTCTCAGGTACAAAGGTAAGGACAATGCTTTCAAACGGTCAGGCACCTCCGAAGGAATTCTCTCGTCCGGAAGTAGCAAAGATACTCATGGATTATTATCAGTCTCTGCCGAAGGACTAATATAGTCCGTCCTTGACAAAAACAAAACGCCCGTTTCATACCTGAAACGGGCGTTTATTTTTGCTGAGAGGAGCCTATGAAAACAAACATGCACCTTGCCCATTATTTTCGCTATATCTGGGAACTCCCCAACCTTATTGTTGTTACAGGCGAAGCCAGTGAGATATGGAAAGGTTATGATACTTACTGTAAACGTTACAGGATAGCGAAGTCCGATCAAAAAAGCACTGCCATGCTAGGGCGTTTATTTGCTGCAGCAGGGCTTGCAGCGGTTTCGCTTCCCGATTCCGAATGGTGGGGATGGTCTGTCACGTTCCCCCGGTCAAAAACAGGGCTTTTCTGCGGAGTGGAGCCGAGCGGCATGGTGTGTGGTACTGTACTCGAAAGTGATCCGTCGAGAAATCTTGTGGCGGTTCAGAGGCAGGCGAAGAACTCCCCTGTAACGCAAAGCCGCTTTTCGCTTATAACCCATGACCCTGTTGAGGCGATTGAACGGTATTTTGAGGAGTCTGAGCAGACCCTTATACGCATAGCCGTTGACAATGAAGGCAGAGGTGCCCTGCTGCGCCCGTTACCGGGCGGCAGTTTTGATGAAATAGACGGCCTCACGGATGACGGGTTGATCGACCTTTGTTTTAAAATGGCGGCGGATGAAAAAATAAAAAAGCTCAATGAGATACTTCTTTTCTATGAATGCCCTTGTGATACAGAGCAGATAGTCAAGATGCTGGATTCCCTGCCGGAGGACCAGCGGAAGGAGTTATGGGGAGATCTCAATATGCTTGAAGTTTCCTGCCCGCGCTGCGGCAGAAAATATATTGTTAACCGGTGATTAAATATCAATAACCCTAATCGGATATTACGGTGTAGGGGCTTTTCTTGCTCAATATAAAATTGCCCAGGAAAATGGAAACCAGGGCAAACAGGGCCGGGGCAGCACCGACAAGTAAAACCTGCCATGGCTGCCATTTTATGGACAAAAGCATGCCGGCAAAAATAGGCCCTGCAATCGATCCGATCCTTCCAATGCCCAGTGCCCACCCTATACCGGTTGACCGGATGGAGGTGGGATAGAAGTTTGCAGCCATTACATTAAGACCTGCCTGGGCGCCTATCACCAGAAAACCAAGGAGTAATGACAGTATTATCACCACAGGCCAGATACCGGCCATAAGGGCCATCAATGCAATAAACAGGGCGCATAACCCGAACTCTGCCAGCATGACCCTGTACCCCCCTCCCAATCTGATCAGGTAACCTTCTGCAAGAGTCCCGATGACACCTCCAAGGCTGAAGAACGAAGTCGCAGTCACTCCGTTGGAGACAGACATTCCTGATGCCTCAAGGAGTGCGGGCAGCCAATTGACGATCACATACATGATAAGCAGATTCATGAAGTTGGGAATCCATAACAGGATAGTCCCAAGTGCACGGCTGTCCGTAAAAAGATGTTTTACAGGTGCCCCCTTGGGCATCATCGAAGGAGGGGCAAATGAAATCCGGTCAATATCAGCGGTTATTTCCGGGTCAATCGGTCCTAGAAGCTTCGCTATTTTACGGGGTTTGTCTCCTCTCTGAGACAGAAATTGAGCCGATTCAGGGAATGTTGCAATTAACAGAAGAGAAATCAGAAACGGCACGGCCCCGCCGATATAGAATACCGATTGCCAGCCCCAGACCGGAAGCAGCGCTGAGCTGAGCATTCCGCAAATAAAGCCTCCCACGGGCAAACCGCAAAAGAGCATTGAAACAATAACTGCCCTCAGGCGCTTTGGAACATATTCGGAAGAAAGGGCTACTACATTCGGTAACGCACCGCCTAGCCCCAGCCCTGTTAAAAACCTGTAAATCAACAATTCGTTGAAAGATGTCGATAACGCCGTCAATACTGAAAATACCGCCAGTGTTGAAGTGGAAAATATTACAGGCCACCTGCGTCCCCAGCGATCTGCGATCGGGCCGGCAAGCATTGCAGCGATCATCAGGCCAATCAGGCTGGCGGAGAAAATTGGGCCGAATGTGTTGATCGGGATACCGGTACTCCTGGCAATGGGGGTAGCCAGAAAGCCGATTGTCTGCGCATCAAAGCCGTCTGTAAAAAGCACCAGCCCACCCAGGAGTATAGTACGAAACTGGAAACCGCTCATAGGCCGGTTGTCGATAATGTCACTTACCTTTAAAATCCGCGGTTGTCCATTAAACGTTGAGCCGGGTAATGCCATAATAGAATGCTCCATTTGGAATATCCGAATCCAGGTCTTTTAAGCCACTGCAGCGGAAGAACAAAATGCAATCATCCGGGGAGGTCTATAGTGAAAACACCTTCTCCGCATTTTTTTGAAACAGCTTTTTCTTATTGGCGGCACTTATCGGGAAATTATCCGTCATTATTACTTCTTCGATGCGATACTGGTAGGGATAATCCATTGCATAGAGCACCCTGTCCATACCCAGAACAGACTGAGCCATCGTTATGGCCGGAGCCCAGGGAAGTCCGCTTGTCGTAATATAGATGTTTCGTTTCATGTAATCGCTCGGCAGCATCTCAAGCTTGGGCATGAATGCCTGCCGGTTGAATTCCTGCATATAATCGATTCGGTAGAGCCAGTAGGGAAGACCTTCTCCACCGTGTCCTATAACGATCTTCAGGTTGGGAAAACGATCCAGTGCCCCGCTCACTATAATAGCCAGGGTGTGCAGGGCAACCTCCACTCCAAAACCCATTATCGCTGTGTCCAGCCCGCGTTTTACAAAGGGTTTGACCATGTCAGGGGACGGAGTTTGAGGATGTATATAAATCGGGGCGTTCAAGGCTTCGGCGGCCTCAAAGATTTCCCAGTACTTGGTGTCGTCCAGATATTCTCCCTTTGTATGGGAGTTGATAACTGCTCCCTTGAGGCCCAGTTTCATTCCCCTTTCAAGCTCCTTGGCTGCAGCCGCGGGGTCCTGGGGCGCGATAGCGGCAAGGCCTGCATACCGATCGGGGTATTTACGAATAGCCTCCGCCAGCTGGTCGTTACTGGATGCTGCCAGGGATTTTGCCTTGCCTTTACTGAAGACCTGCACTCCGGGGGCTGTCAGCAACAGAAGCTGGACATCAATTCCAGTGGCATCCATGTCCCTGATGCGGTTTTCCCCCATGTCCAGGAGGCGGTCAATAAGAATACCTCCCTTTTCGACAAAAACTCCCCACAGGGAAAGGAAACCAGCATCACCTGCCTTTTTGGCTATCAGATCGCGAAATCCCTTCATAATCTCCGGAGTAACCCATGCCTCTTCAGTAGCAATTCTCTTATAGGGTACCTTTGGGGGTGGTTTCATGGTCCTGTTGGGATCTTCGAGCGGTATCCCAACCCCTGCGAGCCTTTTTTTTGTTTCTTTTATGCTGTTTTTTTTCATATGCTTTTCTAATAAGAGGGTTATGAGATATTGAGATTATATGGCGACGATGTTATTTCTCAATGCAGAACTATAAGAGAATTGATATTGTGTGTCAATAGCTATAATTAAGTTATTTTATTACTTAACCTTTACCGGCCAGTTCCGACAGTATCTGCCTGTACAGCGTATATCGGGACAAAGAGATGCTGACCCTTGGCCGGTCATCCAGGCAGGGAAGATAACGCCCCTTTTCGAGAAGGGGTAGAACTGTAGTCATTATTTTATTTCTAAGGGTCTTTTCATCCTGCTTCAATGCACCTGCATCGATTCCGCCAATCAGCGATATATGGTCACCGAAGTGGCGACGGAGGGCCATGTACTCCATACCGGCGACTGCTATGTTGCTGATCCACAGGACATTGATACCAGCATCCACCAGGAGGCCGAGAATAGAAGTAAGATCCCCTCCGGTACTGCAGAAGACCCGTAGCGGGACATCGTATTTATCCAGTACGGACATGATCTTCCTGTAACCGGGTATGGCAAAGCGTTTGAACATTTCAGGAGAGATGACCGGACCGTGGTTGGAAGCTATCGGCTCATAAAATGAGGCATAATCAACATGAACCCGAGAAAGCACACGGTCAAGGCAGGTACAGTAAAAATCGGTCGTTCGGCTTACAAGTTCTTCTATTTGTTTCGGTTCGTTAATCAGTGCATTACAGGCAGCTTCCAGCGACTTCCAGTCCCCTACCCCTAGCATTTGCAGGAGCCCGCCTCCTGAAGCATCCACATAAAGGACCCGGCCTTCCTGTCTGAGTCCGGCCGCCCGCTCTATAAATCCCTTTTCATAACGCGCAGGATCATCCGGATCATAGTGTCTGTCAAAAGCCGATGGATCATAAAGCAGATCAGAGGCCATCCTGAAGAAAGGGGAACTGCGCAGCATAGGCCCCACTGAATAATGAGGTTCGAGGTCAAAAGCCCTGGTTACAGGCACCTTTGACGAAAGTCCTTCCATGCCCCATCGCTCCAGCGTTTCTTCATCAGGTTCAAGATCAAAGAATGGGAAACGATCTGTTTCTTTACCCAGTAAGGTCCCCAGGAAGCGTTCCTGCTCACTCATTTTATCCATTCGCATCTTCCTCTATTTTTTCGGTCCATGGATTCATAAGAACATTGCACTAAAGATGATCGTAGTTTATATATTAAAATGATAATTAACACATAGGCTCCTGTTATTCAAGTTTCCGGATATGCATCCTGGTAACTTATTGACAGGTCGGTTAAAAATGCTAGTATTTTTATATGGTAATAAATCTGAACTTAAATAACCCAAACAACCAGCCTCGTTATCACGCTAAATCATTCAGGCATCATATATATATCTTGCTGCCTGTTATATATATATTCCTTTTGTTTTTGTTTCCAAAACAGTGCCTGTCCTCCGATGCCGCTCCCGGCGATAAAAAACCTGTCGCCGCATCAGGTAAAGAAGATATACCCGATAATAATAATCAGGGGGAAATAAGATCTTCCGAAACCGGCTTGAAAAAGGCGGATTCTCTGCATGCTGCTCTTTCCAGATCACTCAACGTAAGTGCGGATTGGATCGATTCGTTTTTCAGGGAAGAGCGGGCCGAAATCGAGGAAGAACACAGCAGTCTCAGGCTGAAGCTTTCAGAATTAGTTGATAAGAACCAGGGGGGCAGTTTTAATGCCAGCGTAAGGCTGCATCTTGTTCTCCCTAATCTTGAAAACAGACTCCATCTGTTTGTATCCAGCTTTCTTGATGATAATAAAACGGACATCAATTACTTTGGTCCCAGGGAGGATGAAAATTACAGATCAAGAAATATGTATCTATCCATGCGTTATTTTTTCAGAGCCGCAGAAAGAAATAATCTCAGTTTAAGGGGCGGGCTGAGGTTGCACAGTTTCACACCGGCTGCTTTTATCGGGCCGAGGTACAGTTATTATAAAAAACTGGATTCCTGGAATTTAAGGTTCGTTGAGGATGCAACATATTTTTCAGACATCGGATGGGAGTCAAGGACTTCAATTGATTTTGAAAAACCTTTTTCAGAATCTCTTTTTTACCGCACAAATCTCAGCGGGAGATGGAATCAAAATAAGAACGGGTATATTTACTGGATAAATACCGATCTGTATCAAACGATCGATGCCAGTAAGGCATATGACTACTGGGTGACAGGTTTGTTTGAAACATCCCCTTACAACCGACTGACAGAAGCAGTTGCAGGGGTTCGTTACAGACAAAATTTTTTAAGAAAGTGGCTTTTCTATGAAATTGCACCCCAGATAGCATTCAGGAAGGAAGAAGATTACAAGTTTTCACCGGGAATAACCATATCCCTGGAAGTATTTTTCGGAGAAGATTTTATGGATTATGTACCCTTGCCCTTGTAGAGAAAACCAGTGGAATAGGATTATTCCATCACTGCAGAATTAAAACCATGAGGGGATCTCAAAGCATAATGTTTGATTTTTATCAGGATGCTTGAAGCCAAGGGAAGAGGCATGAAGATGGAAACGCTCGCCCGGTTTCATATGACCATAAAGCCTGTCTCCCACAATAGGGCAGCCTAAACCCATGGGGTGGGATGCATGGAGGCGCAGTTGATGAGTCCTACCGGTTCTGGGCTTAAAAAGAACTCTCGTCCGATTATTTACTACAGCTATTTTCTCCCATAAGGTTATTCCCAGCCTGCCGTGGACAGGATCATAAACCTGATAGGGCCTGTTGTTGACATCTACCCTGAACTGTAGCCTGATTTCGCCCCTGTTTTTTTCAACAATACCTTCGAGCAGTGCGATGTACTGCTTTTTTACAGTCCGATCCTGAAACTGAATGGATAGATTCCTGTGCGCATCCTTTGTAAAGGCAAATACCATCAAACCGGATGTATCCATGTCAAGTCGATGGACAGCCGGCTGAGGAATACATCCGGGAAACATATCCCTGATCCGGTTTGCAAGGCAATCCTGTTTGTCAGGCCCCTTGCCGGGGACTGATAAAAGACCGCCCGGTTTATTCACCACCACAATAGAAGAATCCTTATATATTATATCTATTTCAGACATCCTTTAACCCTTTCAGCATCCGATCCCGCACAGCATAAAGCCCAGGACAGGCTGACATTTTTCAGCGCATGGGGTATAGAATTCCCCCTGCTGACGTGTACCAGAGCGGTTTGTCCTGCCCCAGAAAATTTCTGCAAGGCTCATGGGCATCAACTTCCGTTTTGCCGCTTCATTCAACAATTTTGGTGCACAGCAATCCCCTGCTCCGGTGGGGATACCGCTTTCAAACAGATCAGAAAGGGATCTCACTTCAGATCTAAAATTATGGACGCGATAGAGTGCATGTATTTCTTTCATAAGTTTTTGAGACATATTTTTTCGCTCCCGGATTAATCCCTGTCTTTTAATGCTATCGGGTAATGCATCGATCTCCTTTCCCAGGTCCTTGATCTGTTTATCTGCATTACCGACCAGCGAATAAAATTTTTCAACATCCAGCAGCGGAGGGACCCACCCGTCCACATTCCAGGCACCGTTATACTGACCGCTAAATGCCTTCAAAATGATAATCTGATCATCCTGCCCCAGGCACTCCAGCACACCGAACATCTGCCCCCTGGCCTCACCTTTTATATAGTCCAGGGATAAACGGGGGTCAGCATCCTGCTCCGGAGCATGTAAATCGATACGCCCATTCTTTTCCAGTTCTGCCATCAATTCAAGACAATATCCCCTGGCCCTGCCCTGTTCCAGATAATGGATCTTCCCGCAACAGCGGCAATATCCTGCGCAGGCTGATTCAATATTTTCTATGCTCATAATTTGCCAATGCATTTATCTATTAACAAAACACTCAGTGCGTCCCAAAATTTATGCATGCTCTTCTGAATATCAAGGCCACATTCTCCATCCGGCAAACTGAATAGAACAATCAAAAGCGGATAGTTGCAGCAAAACATGAATTATTACTTCACAATTTCATTAAATAGGTCTATAGTTACATTTAATCAGGGGGTAATCAAGGCATCTTCTACTATTAAATATGTTTAATGCTCAGGCTAAAGAGCGAATTAAAAATAATCCACATTTCATACTAAAGCGAAACACCCCTCAAAAACCTAGATAATAATGTTTTTAAAATTTGATTATATTCCAGACAGTATAATGAAAGTTATATTCCTTTCTCAAACGATATATCTTTCAACCAAAACCGGTTACTTGAAAGGAGGAATAACGATATGAAAACATTATTAAAAATATCATTAGTAGTGATTATGGCAGCTTCCTTTACCCTGGCAACTAACGCGCAGGAGGATCTGTATAACAAGCTGAACATAAAACTCGCAACGCTGTACAAGCAGGGAAAGACAGACCAGGCAATAAAGGTGGCTGAAGAGGCCCTGAAGGTTGCCAAAAAGACATACGGGGAAAAACATCCCTATGTTTCAGCGTCTCTCAATAATATTGCATTATTATACATTGCCGAGGGCAAATACGAGAAAGCGGAAGAGCTTTATGAGCAGTCATTGAAAATAGCAGAGGAGATTCTTGGAAAGAATCATCCTCAACTGGCCGGCATACTGGAGAACATGGTGAAATGTAACGAACGGCTGGGAAAGATCGACAAGGCGAACATGCTTGAAGCCAGGCTGGATAAAATAAGGGAATAGAATAGAGTTTAAGACTGGTATTAAGGATATCAGGACAGGGTTTCTAAATCCCTTTGATACCTGGCCCTGCACCTGAGTAGTTTTTCAAAATAAAATATTCTTTTTTGAGCTCTATCACCCTGATTCTCTGAATAATACCTTGTATACTGTAGAGACGGGTTTGAAACCCGTCTCTACAAAAGGCATCGAAAAAATAGGGTCGCTTACTGTCTCGCTATCTTGTCACGACATTTTATCACAAACCTAAGCCTCGTGCGAAAACTGAAGCATAAGGTATCTGCGAATTAATCCTAACCTGATTCTGTATCATATATCGTTGAGACAATTTTCAAACCGATAGCCAACCTCTCTCACTGTCTTAATAAAATCAGGAGAGGCTGGATCTTTTTCTATTTTATTTCTTAAGGAATTAACACACCTGTCAACACTGCGCCGTGTAACGATTATATTATAACCCCAAACAAGATTGAGAATCTGATCACGTGTAAACACCCTGTTCGGATGGGTTATCAACAGAGATAAAAGACCATACTCCTTTGGAGTTAAGCTTGTGTCTCTTCCGCTTTTTGATAATTTCCTGGAAGCCATGTCCAGCTCAAAGTCTCCAAAGGTATGTTTGATAATTTCTTTTTTACGCCGCGACCGCAGGCAGGCATTGGCCCTTGCTATGAGTTCCTTGATACTGAAGGGCTTGGTAACATAGTCGTTTGCACCAAGGTTAAGGCCCAGGACAATATCAGACTCCTGGCTTTTTGCTGTGAGCATGATTATGGGCATATCAAGCTCCTGTTCACGGAGGGAGCGGCATATCTCATAACCGTTCATACCTGGAAGCATTAGATCCAGGACAATCAAATCAGGTTTATTATTAAGGGCCTTTTCAAAGCCATCCTCACCATCTTCTGAGGTAATAACAGTGAAGCCTGAGAATTCGAAATTGTCCTTCAGCCCCCTCATCAGGGTCTTGTCATCTTCGATAATCAAAATAGTTTCCTGCGGCATGATATTTTAATCCTTTGTCGGCACTTTAACCGTGAACACACTCCCCTTCCCCTGTTCACTCTTTATTTCAATTGAACCATGATGAGCGTCAACAATAGATTTAACAATGCTCAACCCCAATCCGAAACCGCTTCCTCTGCGGGAAAGGGTCTGGTCAACCTGATAAAAAGGTTCAAGGATCTTTTTCCTTTTATCCGAAGAAAAGCCAATACCCTTATCACTTACTTGAAGACAGATATTCCCGTTTTCTGGATATGCTGACAACACAACTGATTTGACTTTACCAGAATAATGATATGCATTGTCCAGCAGATTAAGGAGAACTATAACCATGGCGTCATAGTCGGCTATGATATCAGGCATACCTTCGGAGACTTTCACATCAAAGGAAAACCCGCCTGATACAAACCTATGTTTAATGGTTTCATATACCGACCGGACAATCTTTTCCGGTTCAAATACTTTAAAACTAAAGTTCTGTCGTTTATCTTCCATTCGTGAAAAGGTCAGGAAATTTTCTACCAGCCTTGTGAGGCGTTCATTTTCCTTGGCGATTAATTCAATATATTCCTTAACCAGATTTTCATCTTTGTATTTCCCATCAATCAGGGTATCAACAAGAAGTCGTACTGAAGCAAGAGGAGTTTTAAGTTCATGTGATACTGTTGTAATAAGATCATTCTTCATTCGGGCAAGGCTCATCTGGTGAATAAACAGACGCGTTGTTATAATTGCCAGAATCAGTATCCCCACAATAATCAATAAAGCAGTCCATATATAGAGAGATATCTGCTTTTCTGATGCAGACGTAAACAGGTCGTCATCTTCGGCCTGCACAATCAGTTCCCAATCCGGGAAATAGTCTCCCGCATCTATTCGGAGAAGAGGTTTGGAGAATCTTTCTGCATTTTTCTGAATAAATAAAAAATGAGCGCCCGTATGTAAAACATTTGAATTGATAAACGCCTGTGTTTCTCTCTCAATCCGATTCTGCTTTAAAACAGCAATTACTGTATGATTAAAAGAAACTATCTGCGACATACCATCTTCGGATATCCTTGATAGACCATATTTATTTGGTTGAAACACCTTCAATTGCGAGTAAGTTGATGCAATCTTCTCAGCTTCAAAAGTTAGAAATTCAAGATTGCTTTTTATCTTTTTCAAGGCATTCATTAAAAACAATCTTTGAGAAGATGGCATGATCGGTGGGCTGTAATCCTTGACGCGTGAAACAAGATCTTCAAGTAACTTCGCAAAAGCTGGATTAGAAACATCACTGATAGATTGAAGGGCGAATAGCTTAACATCGGGAACAATCAGCCGACCGCTATTATCACGTGCTTCATTATATTCTGGCTTGTTCAAGATGCTGGTAATTATATTTACAGCATCATCATTTTTTCCAGCTTTCCCAAGACACCTGATCTGTCTTTGTAGCGCCCTGGCAGTTAAATTAATATTCTTTGATTTACCGGCAATATCAGCATATAGTTCAGCTGCTGCCAGATTATTTTTACTTCTGAATTCCAAGCTCTCGGCACGATTCCATTCATCAATATAATCAGTAAGGTCTACATGAGGTGGTTCAACTTCACATGGGTAAATCAATTCTCCTTTGTTATCAAAGAGAATAATGCTGTCAGAGATGCCTATCTCGATCATTTTGTTGAATCGTTCAGTCGGGCTTAAATTTGAATCAATAACAGATAGTTTCTCTATCTTTTGCTCCCATAAGTTCTGCAGCATTGGTGGAAGGCTTTCCAGTTGAGCCTGATATAGCTCCGTAAGTTTCTGACGAACAGCCATTCGCTCATTGCGCACCGCTTCGGAAACAAACCAGAGAAGGCAGACGGTAGGTATGATAACAACTAATAGCAGCATGCCAACCAAAATCCACATCCGCTTTTTCTGGTAAAGCCCGGTATTGTTGATAAATAAGGTCATATTATTTTACTTATCATCAACCCTCAAGCTTTGAATAATAGAAAAATACTCCTGTTTATTATTCTCAAAGACTTCCTTTTCTGTTCTGATTAGGAAAAAATACAAATAAGACTTGCCAAGAATGTAGGTCCTGCAATCAACCATCTTTTTATCTTTATCATCAAAATCCGCACTGAATGATATTGAAGGCAGCCCGCCGATTACACCGGCTTTCCAGCTCGCAGGATCTACTGAAAAATTTTTAAAGGTTAGTTTCAATTGACTAACTTCAGATTCAGCTACACCCCTCAATGAATCCGGCTTTATCATCCCACTATGCTCGGTTACAATAAATGGAAACCATGCGTTTATTTCAGGAGGTAACAAAACCACAAGCATCTTAAATTGAGCTGATATGGGACTTTTAACAATATGCCAGCCTTCGGGTGCAGACATGGATATACCAAACTCACTATCATTGAATACTTCAGATTGTTCTGCTGATACATGCGCTATCTTCTCAAGCTCCATACTGGCCTGAGGAGTTTCCATTTTTACTAAATATTTATTTTCATCAGCGGAATACCATAGCTTTACTTTTGTTTTGGAATCAATTTTCAGCTCATCGCAGTAACATTTAAATGTTCCGGCAGGCACTTCTACAGTCTCCAGACCAGTAGTTCTGAGCCCTGCTTTCATAACACTTCCAGTCTGGGGATTAAATATGGATAATGTGGAACTGTAATTCTCTTTAATTAGCAGCCTCCTGAGAAGATGCGGCACCTGTGCGTTATCATAAATAATATTATTAATAGAAACTTCCTTTTTTCCTTTTGTGTCTGGACTGTCGATATTCAGTTGAATATGATCTTTTTGATATGTAACTTTAAAGTTACCCGGCAATCCTTTCACTATTCCTGAAACAGGCATAAAGTCATTTTTAAGTACATCGACACGGCTTAATTGTGACTGATTTTCTCCGGCTATAACAAGATAGTTCTCGATCCGCCACATATCATTGCCATTTATAGCAACACTCTTGATAGACATAATCATTTTACCAAGACTCATGTTTGCCGGAGTCTTCATATCATACCAGCAGGTTTCACCTGCTTCCCATGGAGCCGGGCCGATTTCAAGGGGTCTATCCCCATCATCCAGGGTCTCAAGTTTTGACAATTGATTTTTGGCATCATTAACAATCTCCACCTGCTCAGGAAAACGCGTCATGAGTTGTTTAAACATTTCTATCGCTTTGGCATCATCTCCAGTCTTCAGATAACACGTGCCAAGGCGGTAATATACCTTTGCTATATTGGAAAGATTGCCCTCATTCTCATCAATAATCTTTTTATAAATCGCAATAGCCTCATCCAGATCACCCTTTGTCTCTTCTGCATATATACCTTCCTCCAGAAGAGTTGAAACAGTGTCTCCCCAGATCGACGAACTGAATGCTAATAATGCAACAATCAAAAGAGTCAGATATAATTTCCTGCCCATCACAAACTCTCCTTTATTTGAATTAACGTAATGTCAATGAAGCCTTTTTCCACCATCTACACTTTTCAACCTTTAATGGTTTCCTGCAGTGTTTTTAAAAACGCCTCCGGAGAGGGTGTACTCAGGAGAATGGAGAAGCCCGATCTAGTGGGAATATAGACCACTTTGTGTTTGTCCGTGACAAACATGAGAGCATTTTCCTTATTCCTGAGCTTGAACCAACCAAGACTATAGTCTGGAAGGCCAACTCCGTTAGTTCTCCATTTCGCCCGGTATTCTTCATTCCGTGTAAGATCCAATACTCTGGCTTCGCCGGGTATCAGTTCGGAAGCAGCTATGCTACGGCCATATATTGTATTACTCACAATAAGGCCTTGCTCGGACAACGTGAACATCGTGCGCCGCGAAGAATACAGAACATATCCATTTAAAATAATAATACCCCCAAAAATAACCATTGGTATGATTCTGCCAATTGTCGACGGTATACCCTTTGTTGTGATGACTACGAAAAGAGTTATAATGATGACAACCGCCAATGTGATGGCAATACCGGTTGACCGGGGAACAATGTAGAATACTTTTGTCATTGTATCTCCTTTTTTTATTGGAACCTATTGCAATTATAAGTAAAAGTAAAATATTTTCATAATCTTTCATTTATTCAACTTTTTAGCCGACATTTTCTGACCATTCTGAAACAGTGTCAGGCTCTCTACTTCACCATCCGCATTGCGATTAAACTGGATTTTGGCCGCAACTACTTTATAGAAAAAATTATCCTTTGATTCGGGATAAATCTCTGCTGCCCCCTGCCCTGTTGCCTGGGCAAAAAGGCTGTCTCCCTTTTTTGTAACTGTAATTATAAAATTTGGAGCAAGCTCATATTTACCTTCATATGTATTATATGTTGAAGTATCCACGTTAGTCACTGTATCTTCTTTTAAAGATAGGTTTGTACTTTTCGCTGCACATCCTGAGAAGCAAAGAACTACTGCTACAATTAAAGTAAACAATGATCCTATTGATATGAGTTTAGATATTTTCTTCATTCTTATTCTCCTTTTTAAATATGGTTTAATAATTTTTTCTATCAATCTATGATTTATATTATGACGTATAAATGTTACCAATTTGTTACCAGTTGTTCTTGTTAATATCCAATTTTTATATGGCTCTAACTTAAGTGACGTGTGCAAGTATCCATGAGGCAATCAGTTCAAGAACATTTGGAGAGATTGTTTCCTCAATTTGAGCATATTCAGTCACAGAACCTGTTTTACAGGTCTGGAATAAATGGTTGAGTCCAGGCAACTCAATGGTTTTATAGTCTTTATTTTTTCCTGATATAAGGGCTTTCTCAATCTCCGGAAGGTTTTGCCTGGGAGAGACTTGTAAATCCTTTTCTCCATTTAGAGCCAGCACCGGGCATTTAACTTTTTCAAGTGCTGTTTTAGGTTCAAAGGTAATAAAATACCGCATCCATGGGGACATCGCAGAACCTATCTGTGCGTATGCGGCATCCCTTATCATTGGATTCATGCGCGATAAGGCCTTTCGAACTTTTTCTTTTGCAACTTCTATGTCTGTCGTTGATTTTATAATATCAAACATTACCTTCTGTGCTTTTGTATTCTCCTTAATCAGTTCTTCGGATGCGCCATTTGCCCTCATAATAAGTTCACCCTGTAGCTTCAGGATTTCCTCACCATTAACACCGGTCCCTGCCATCATGACAATAAAAGCAATGTCCGAAGACCCGGCAGCAATCATTGGCGCGATTACCCCTCCCTCACTATGCCCTATAAGCCCAATCTGTTCAGGATTAATTTCCTTTCGTGATTTTAGATAGGAGACTCCTCCCATAACATCATGGGCAAAATTTTCACTTGTATCGTTTAATGTACCTACAGTGGATACCGCCAACTCCTCGATCATCGAACCGAAGTACCGCTATTCCCTGTCGTGTGAGATAGTCGGCAAGCACAAGGAAAGGTTTATGCCCCATGATCTCTTCATTACGATTTTGCGGACCTGATCCGCTTATCAACACGACTGCTGGAAAGGGTCCACCTGATTCGGGGAATGTCAGGGTCCCCGCCAGTTTAACACCGGATTCCCTGCTTTCAAATACTAGTTCCTCCTCATGGTATGGATATGGTTTTTGAGGGTCCTGGGGCCGTTTCTGTGCAGTACTTGCAGCAGGTTTGAGGAACAGCGCGGATATTTGCTGTTGGGGATTGAATACCAGATTGACATCAAGTGCGGCCATCTCAAACTGACACGTGGCAGTAAAAATGTCATTGTCCCCGGATTTTTTATGAAGAGTTGAAAGTTGAGATTTGAATGGACCGACCTGCATAAAGAGGGCCTTTAATGTTTCTTTTAATTTATCTTCAGGCATGACTGCTTTCATTGTTTCATCAAAACGTGCATATAAAGCCGAAGAATTTTCACTCAATATCTCAGAAAGTGCATTTCTGGCATATTCAGGCACATCTGAATCCTGTGAATAGGCAATTGAGTAAATGCCCATAACTGCGATTAAAAAGATGACAATAATTTTTTTGTGCATTTTTTCCTCCTTCTAAAATAAGATCTCAAAACCTTTCCAACCTAATTATGAGTAATATTCTGGAGGAGAAATGTTACCGGTTTGTTACGCTTTGTTCCTTTTATTTTCCATTTTCCATTTTATAACCAATTTCAATAATAATGGTAGGGGCACGCTGCAGCGTGCCCTTCAAATAACGATTTCACATAACCAGCAAAACCCGGGCACGGCCCGTCGTGCCCTTACAATAATTCACCTTGCATAAATATATGTATAAAGGCGGTATGTATTGGAGCAAGATTGAAAAAAGAAAAGGATTGGGGAAACAGGCTTATGCCTTGTCTCCTCAATCCTTTTCATAATTGTATTTTGAACAATGTAACCTTATTTGGGCTTTTTTTTGCCAATCCGCGTATAGTATTCTTCAGGAATATCATCGGAATTTTTATATATGGCAAAATGACATTCTCCAAATTCTTTTGGTTCAGAAACAATGTGGGCAGCACCCATTTTGCCGGTAGCCTCTATAGCCAACATCTCCATGATAGGACAGTGCATACAGTATATTGGGAAATCCTTCATGCCCCATGTGGCAGGGTGACGCTCCCTGATTTTTGCCAGCCCGATCTCCGGTTCATAAAGACCCATCTGGATAAGTCTTTCCCCTGATCCGCATGGTTTCATAGTAAGCGTAAACTTCTCATCATCCTCTTTGATGACAATCGGCTGCATGTGTCCCCTGAGACCGCTCGCCATCTCTTCCACCATGGATCTCAAATCGGTTTTCCCTGACGGCTTGAAGACTGTCCTGCCTTCGATTCCGTGGGCCTCTTTTTCGGCCTCTTCCACTGCATCTATCCCATAGTTTTTATAGATATAGGAAAGCAACCCGCTGACCCATACCATATATCCATCATGAAGGTGCCCGATCTCGCTTTGCAATCGCGTGGCAAGTGCCTTTGCCTTTTCCTTCTCGCCCGAATCAACAGCCTTTTTGATAAGGTCAAGGGTAGGAGTCCCCATCTCCTTTAACTCATCGTCAGTGAATATTCTTTTTTCGTTCATTCAGATAACCTCCTTTTCTAATTAGAAATATAAACGGATGTTACGATTTAACGATGCAATACCTGATGAATCTAATATACAACCGAACTAATGTCAAAAACGAAGAGAATATCTTTTCGGATTATATGAGAGAACATAATTGATTAGGCCATAAAAAAATGGTAATTAATAAATAAACAATTACCATCAAACAAACAGGGGGAGAAAAGTGACCATAAAATTCAAGGTGTTTCTTCACAGCTATCTTGGTTTTAACAGTAACTCCACGTTGTTATATGGTGACAAGGATGCCATCCTGGTTGATGCATCTCAAATCATGAGCGACGCCTACCGCCTTGTGTCCGAGATCCTGCCAATGAGAAAACGCCTGACCCATATCTATGTCTCCCATTTTCATCCTGATCATCATTTCGGTCTGGCTGTTCTCAAGTTTGCGTTTCCTGAGGCCAGGATTGTCGCTCTCCAGAGCGTAGTAAAGGATATTGTCTTCACTTCGAATGACAAGGTAGATCTGTGGGCGATTGACCGCTTCGGCCCCGGTGAAATTCCGAGAGCCACGACAATACCCATGCCCCTTAAGGAACCCAGGCTTGAACTCGAAGGCGAGGAAATCATCCTCTCAGATGGATGGGAAGGCGACAGTATAAATAATTCGGTTGTATATGTCCCTTCCATTGGTGTTGTGTGCGCCACTGATGTTGCTTTTCACGACTGCCATCTGTGGCCTATTGAGAGCAATGTAGCCCGCCGTGTCATCTGGAGGAAAGATATTGCCCGCCTGAAAGAGTTTGATGCGAAAATAATTATCCCCGGCCATTGTGATGAGGGAAAGATCCATATTCTGGAAGAGGTCCAGAAGGATAAGAACGGCACCTATACAGACTGTGTAGACTGGTCTATTAATTACCTGGATAATTATGAGGAGGCATACGATACAGCAAAATCAGCGGAAGACCTCGTAAAACGTATATATAAGAAATATCCGGGCATGAAGGCTGAAGATTTTGCTATCCAGTGGCAGGCCAGGCTCCTCTACCCGCTCAGCAGCCCGGGCTGGTTCCTTCCGCTGCCGGGTGAACCTGGGAAGATTTTCCTTAACCCGTCAGGCGGGTTTGATGGCGATCCTCCAAGGGAGTAGATTGAAATTACGATAGAAGATGAAAAGATAAAAATCATCGAATCGATCCATAAAAGATATGGAGATGAATGCCGGCATTTCAAATGGGTTACTGACGATGAGGCAAGTGCTGCAGAAGCGGAACGTTCAGATGTTCTCGATTCGGTAAAGAATAACATCCTATTTGGCTGCGACGGTACCAAGCCCTATTACATAGACATCTCGCCGGGATGCAAACACTGTGGCGACGGCACATGGTCCTGCCTTTTCATCAATGGGAAATGCAATGGACGCTGCTTCTTCTGTCCATCCGAACAAACAATAACTGGTGTCCCGGGTACAAACTCTCTGCAATTTGCATCACCTATAGACTATCTGGATTACCTGAATACTTTCGGTATAAAGGGGGTCAGTATCAGCGGCGGTGAGCCACTGCTGACCCTTGACAAATCCACAAAATTCCTTTCCTCGGTACAGCACAGGTTTGGAAACAAGATCCACAAATGGCTCTATACAAACGGAACTCTCCTGTCTGAGGAAACCCTTAAAAAATTAAGGGATGCAGGCCTTAACGAAATCCGGCTGAACCTGGTTGCCCAGAATTATAATATGGAAAAAATCAGACTTGCATCCCTTTACATAGATACTGTTACAGTAGAAATCCCTGCAATCCCGGAAGATTATGAACGGCTTAGGAGCCTTCTACCACATCTGGCAGCAAACGGGGCTAAATTTTTCAATCTTCACCAGCTTCGCTGTACCACATATAATTACAGAAAATTCATGGAAAGAGGTTACACCTTCCTTCATGGACCCGATGTTACAGTACTTGAATCCGAACTCACTGCCCTTAAACTCATTAAATCCGCTGTTGATTCCGGGCTGAAATTTCCGATCAACTACTGTTCATTTGTATACCGCAACAATTTCCAGCGAATAGGTGCACGTAAGAGATCAGCTACACATCTGGCAAAATCCTTTGAAGAAATCACGGGCGCGGGAATTATAAGGCATCTTTCGGTAAAATTGACAAAAGAAGAGGCAGACAGGATAACATCCGCCATGAGGAATGACAGAGAACCGGAGTCATCAGTTCATTACGACCCAGGGTCCATGAAATTTTCATTTACAGGCAATGTCTTTAAATACATGGATAAAAATATACCTGTCACCCTTTCCTATTACGATTCTACACTCAATGAATCTGCATCATACCGGAATGTGTTCAAGGACATCCGGCTGAACCCAGGAAAGAAAATCACTGCCGAACGATGGCGTGCCCTGCCTGACATTGATCTGGGAGGAGAAGATATATTAATGTTTAAGGAAAGATATCTGGATAAATCGCATTCAAATGAAAGCATGCCTTATTCGGACAAATGGACAAAGATCAGTTCAATGGAGGAACCCAAAAAAGGTTTACAGAGTTACTGGTAAAGGCTCTTGTATTTAAATAGTGGCCATCCAGAAATGTTCGTTTTTGAATGAAAGCTATCAGCCTTCTGCATTCAGCTGTCAGCTTAAAGCATTAAAATCGAAGACTTGGCTGAACGCTGATCGCTGACTGCTGAAAGCTCCATCCGGAAGATTCTTCTTCCCGGATGGATACTGATAAAAAATTATTCTCTCCATTCGTCCAGCACTTCACCCAGCCCAAGCCCAACCGGCATCATGCCCTTCATCACACTCATTTTTGCATCGAGCACTTTGGTTGGCCCAAGGAAGGTCAGGGGGTCATGCGGGCCGTCAAAAAATTGAACGGTGGCAGTTCCCCTTGTGGAACCCGGTCCCGATCCTGCATCAAGCGGGCCAGCGCTCGTTTTAGGCCTGTCGCAACCGAGACAGATCATCTGATAAAAACCCTTGGTTGTGCGTGAACCTGGACCAATGCGCCTTTCGAGGAGAGTAGGCCCCATATCAGGCCATTTAACCTCGGGAGTAGAGTCGGATACCTTATATACTATTTTCATCAAAGGAACACCTCCCTGATCCTTCATCTTATTCACTATGATCATCCATCCATCATAGGTATTGGTCCAGGTGATCTCTGCCATTTTCTTGGGCCATCCGAAGGGCTCCCTGCCTGCAAGAAGGCCCATATCGCTGTCAATATATTCGATCAGTGTTGTATTACCGACTTTATCTTTATATTTTACAGGTGCATTGATAGCTACCTCATGGACATTATACCCTTTTTTTTCCACATCAAGAGTCCAGCCAAGAACCAGAACAAAGGTCTCTTCGTCACCAGCCGGTTCCATAGGCGGCATTACAGCTCTTTTTATTGACCCTTTTGGTGCCTTGCACAGGATTGAAATTCCTTTCAGATCACAGAAACGATGGGGAAGAGGCGGATAGGGCGGAGAGAAAATAGGAGAAGGAACAAAATCCGATCGTTTCGGACTCTCTTTTTTATCCTGAGCAAACCCAATCAATGAAGAAATTAGAAGAATTGTAAATATACTGGTTACAGTAACCAACAGCTTACGAATTTTCATTACTCTGTCCCGTTCCTAAAAAGTTAATAAAAATGATTCTAAATAATGAGCAAAGCGGTTTTTTATATTGACGATATTGCGCTCAATAAAAATCGGATTAAGCACCTGGCACTCTCATATACACAGGACAGTGGCAACCGATCGGCCCTTTGAAAGTACAGGATTAAGACTTTTTCAAAATTATGTGACTAGTTTATTAAGATTTTATCGGAAATGGATTGTATGAGTATCCATGTCTGATGTCAACAAACAATCGATCTGAAGTCATACCTAGATTTCTTTATTACCGGAGCTGTTTTAGATGAAAATATAATCTTTCCTCTTGATTTTTTCATTGATTACTTTAAGCTTAAATTAA
Organism: uncultured delta proteobacterium; assembly: GCA_963815145.1. GTDB lineage: Bacteria > Desulfobacterota > DSM-4660 > Desulfatiglandales > HGW-15 > JAAZBV01. The sequence goes on along the minus strand of CAWFFS010000007.1, from coordinate 554,706 downwards.
TTAAATGTTCTATTTTAAATCGTATTTTAATCAAATATTATTTAACCAGCCTGTAAAGAATAAGGACGATCTCTATTAAACAGTAACACTGATAAAAGCAGGAGGATATTTTATGGTATGTAGAAATCCATTGAAAGCCATTATTGCTTTAATGGCAGCCGCAGCTGTTTTATCATTTGCCGCCGGCGCGTCCGCTCAGGCCAGAAAGCCAAATTTCCCGCAGATGCCGACAGTGAATTCACCCGAAGTTCAGGCCGATGGAAGTATCGTTTTCAGAATTCTCGCACCGGATGCGGTCAAGGTCGGGCTGCAAAGCTCGGATATGGCGGGTATGGTGCCGAATGATTTACAGTTCACTAAAAATAAAGATGGCGTATGGGAGGCCAAAACAGGCCCTGTTAAACCGGGAGCCTACAGGTATGTATTTTCTGTTGACGGTGCCTCGGTTGTTGATCCGCGCAATACATCCATAAGTGAATCCAATAACAATGTCTGGAGCATGGTTTATATCCCGGGCGCAGACTTTATGGCATTGAAGCAGGTACCCCACGGCGCTGTAGCGGAGATATATTATTATTCCAAATCTCTTAAAAAATTTCGCCGCATGCATATATACACCCCGCCGGGATACGAGGCAAATAACAGGAAATACCCTGTTTTTTATCTCCTGCATGGCGCCATGGACTGTGACGACTCCTGGACAACAGTCGGCCGTGCCGGCTTTATTATAGACAATCTTATTTCCGGTAAAAAAGCAAAACCAATGGTTATTGTCATGCCAGCCGGACATACCACTAAAAACTTCAACATGGGCGGTGGTGTCAGAGAGATGGTGGATGAATTCTCCGAGGACTTTATGAATGACATAATGCCCTATGTGGAAAGTCATTATCGCGTACTGAAAAAACGTGGAGACCGGGCTATTGCAGGCCTGTCTATGGGAGGAATGCAGACCCTGAATATAGCGTTTTCCAACCTTGGGGAATTTTCATATATCGGGGTTTTCAGTTCGGGAATATTCGGTCTGGGGGGCAATATGCCGGGTCAGCAGTCTTCTTCCCCCAGCTGGGAAGATGAACACAAAATTATGCTGGATAATAACAGCCTTAAAAAAGGACTGAAACTCCTGTGGTTTGCCACCGGGAGCGAAGACTTCCTGGTAGGAACCTCAAAGGCATCAGTGGAAATGCTTAAAAAACATGGATTCTCTCCAATCTACAAAGAATCGGACGGGGGACATACATGGGCCAACTGGCGTGATTACCTGAATGAATTTGCACCGCAATTATTCAGATAACTAATTATATTTATTACAATTTATAATCAACATAAATCCATCCGCGCATCATTTCATAATGAAAGGGGCAAATAATTATTTGCCCCTTTCCAGGTCCTTAAAAAATAGATATCAAAATAATTAGCGGCATCTTGTAATTTATTTATATTGACTTAATTTGTAACCTATTGTCATATTGCTCAATTTTTTTTTAAGGTGGTTCTGCCTTTTATTAACAATGTTTTTGAGCTAAAAAAATGAAGAAGCTATATAATCCATCACGCAATAGATATAACAGCGATATACTTTTCCCATGGCTTGTTTTTATAACCCTTAGCCTGTCAATTATCCTTACATGGTATCACATTAATTATGCAGACAAATTCACAGGCAATTATGAAAAAGACCTGCTAAGGAGACTGTTACCGACAACAGGCGATTTTGCCATGTTAGTGACCGCCTGGGTCATTTTTCTATTTGGGGTCAGAATCTGGTTCGCCTGCCGTTATAAGCCCTATAATCCTCAGTCTGACAGGGAACTGCCGGTAATAACAGTAATCATACCTGCTTATAATGAAGGGGCACAGGTCCTTTATACTGTGAGATCGGTCATGGACAGCGATTATCCTGCTGAAAAGATGCAGGTTATCTGCGTTGACGACGGATCAAAAGATGACACATGGGAATGGATGAGAAAAGCAAAAAGTGAGTTCCCACACCGTGTAAAGCTGATACGCAAACCCTTTAACAGCGGTAAAAGACTTGCACTGAGAGAAGGCTTCATAAACGCAAAGGGAAAGGTCCTGGTAACTATTGATTCGGATTCCGAAATACTGCCTGACACACTGCGTCACCTGATTAGCCCCTTCGTCCTTGACCATAGGGTGGGTGCTGTTGCAGGTAATGTCCGTGTACTGAATATTTCGGAGGGTTATATACCCAAAATGTTTGAAGTATCTTTTGCCTATGCCTTTGATTTCTTACGTTCCGGTCAGAGTGTTTATGGCGGTGTATTTTGTACTCCTGGTGCTCTTTCTGCATACCGTGCTGACGTTGTAAGGCCGAATCTGGCCAGATGGATCAACCAGACATTTATGGGTAAACAGGCTACTATCGGTGAAGACAGGGCATTGACCAATATGATTCTCGGAATGGGATATCGGGTGGTATACCAGCGAAAGGCCGTAGTAAACACAAAAATACCTGTTGCCTATAAAGGGTTGCGAAAAATGCTGCTTAGATGGGCCCGCAGCAATGTAAGGGAAAACCTGGTGATGTTTTCATTTGTCACACGCAGATTTCGTCCAAATGACTCAGGCAGCGGATGGATACGCCTGTTCAGTGTCACACAGCTTTTCCGTTTGACCCTGGGAGAAGCATGTAAATTTGCCGTAATTGCACAGCTCTTAATGAACCCGATAATTGCTTTGATATTGATATCAATAGGATGCCTCGTAAATGCCATAATACCGTCTCTGGTATATCAAAAACAATATCGCAGCATGTTAGGCTGGCAGTGGGCGCTGCCTTTTTCCTTCTACTGGATTTTCAGTTTGAGCTGGATCTCTTTCTGGGGACTTATTTCAGCCCCTCGTTCAGGCTGGCTGACCCGCGAGATTGTAGTTTCACCTGATCCAGAAAAACAGATGGAGATTCACCGCCCTCATCGTTCAAGAAAGATGCTCCCAAAGGCGGCATAAATATTTTCATAAGGGGCAGACTGACGTTTCTGCCCTTTTCCTAAAAACAAACCCGTTCATGATTACTATTCCATCCTATTCTGTCCTTGCCGGATCAATGCCTCCGCGCGTCTATCTAACTATGTCTTTAAGCAAGTTATCTGTTATGCGACGAAGTTTCGGCGATGCCTCTTTTCCCCAAAACATATCCGAACCTCTCCCTGCTATGGTTTTGATTTTTAAGGATTATAGTCTTTCTCATTTTGATAAAGTAATTACACAATCCTTAAAAATTCAAAACCACATACCTTGTACGAATCTATATGCGTATATGTTTTTGTGAAAAGGACATCGCCGAAACTGTGGGCAAAAAGCAACTCAGGTGAATTACATAATTATTGTTCCTGACCATTTTGTCTCCGCAGCAGGCAAAAGATATTGTTTTTCAGGATACGATCATTTGATAACCGGCAAATAAAAAATGTTAAGTTTATATTGCAACAGGAACAGGAAGGTTGATCCGATTCGAATTTTAAGATATAACTCTCAGGCCAATGATCAGGGAGGAACAATCATAAGAATGAAAAAATTTCATATCTCTATAATAGTGATTTTGGTTGCCTGGGTATTAACTATTACCGGGTGCACATCTGATAAATCCGAAATGGAACTGACCTTTTCCAACTGGACTTCAGAGACCTCACCGCCTGGCAGGGCTACAGAAAAATGGATAGAAATGGTGGAAACCAGGACAAATCACAGGGTAAAGGTCAAGGCCATGTACAGTTCAACGCTCCTGAACAGCAAGAATACTATTGAAGGTATCCTCCGGGGTGTTGCGGATGTCGGCATGAATGTGTCATCATTCAGGCCCGAACGTTTTCCGATGATGGCACTTTTAAACTATCCGCATCCATATAAGCATACCATGGTGCCCATTAAAATAGCCTGGGACATGTATAACAAGTTTCATCCGGCTGAGTTCAAGGGTGTAAAGGTCATCTCATTCAGCTGTAACGGACTGGGCAGGAATGGCTGTGGTTTCTTCGGAAAATTTCCCGTGACCACAATGGCGGATCTCAAGGGGAAAGAGATCAGGGCCACAGGGACAGGTGTTCAGGCCCTTGAAAAGCTTGGTGCTTCACCTGTTTTTATGCCTGTATCGGAAATCTATGAAGCACTTCAAAAAAATATCATCAAGGGGATTTACACCACATTCGAGATCATCAAACCCTTTAAATTCAATGAAGTCATAGATTATATCACCCCCTTCCCTGCCCCGGCAGGAGTTATGTTCACGATTGTAAATGAAAAGAGATTTAATTCCTGGCCGGAGGATGTAAAGAAGGTAATTGAGGGCATGGAGATGGAACACAGTACATGGGCGGGGAATTTCGCCTATGCAGCAGGCCAGGAGGGCTTGTCGTACGCAGTTGCAAGCGGTGTCAAGGTGACTACTGTCTCCCCGGAAGAAAGAAAAAAAATGATGGCTATCCTTAAATCAATGACAGATGACTGGCTCAAGGAAAATACTGCCAGGGGCCTGCCCGCTAAAGAATGGCTGGATGAATTCAACCGGCTTCTTGAAAAATATAACGCCCAGTACCAGTAATGTCAGTTATCGAAAAGACTGTATATTTTATAGCCCGGTGGCTCAACTGGCTTGCCGCCATGGCCATTGTCGCAGTCATGATCATCGTCTGCGTGAATGTCCTGTCACGCGGGATATTCGGTATTCCTCTTAAAGGTACAGTGGACATCGTGAGTCTTATGGGGGTACTGGTTATTGGCGGAGCGATTTCATATACTCAGGTACTAAAGGGACATATCCGGATCACCCTTTTTATAGACAAACTGCCGGGCAGGGCCAGAACCATCCTGACCTGTCTGGTGGATCTGGCCGGCGTAGTCCTTTTCGGGATAATCTCCTGGCAAACCATCCTCTTTGCAATAGGAACCGGTAGGAATGGTGAATTGTCCGAGGTGTTGAGGATACCGATCACACCCTTTGCCTTTGTAGTATCTGCCGGCTGTATTTCCATTACCATGGTTCTGCTTGTGGACTTTATCAATGTTATCACCCGGGGGGCAAAAAAATGAGTGGAGAACTTGCGGGTTCCCTGGGTATAGCAGTCATGGTGTTCCTTATGATCCTGGGAATGCCCATTGCCTTTACCATGATACTGGTGGGCTTCCTCGGGTTTTCCTGCCTGACTTCACTGGACGGCGGACTTTTTTTATTGAGTGACAGCTTCTATTACCAGTTTACTTCCTATACCATGCTGGTGGTACCCCTGTTTGTCTTCATGGGTGAAATCGCTTTTCATTCGGGGATAAGCAAAAGAATATACAGGACTGCCCATGCGTGGCTGGGATTTATCCCGGGCGGTCTGGCAGTGGCGACTATTGGCGCCTGTGCAGGATTCTCTGCCATCTGCGGTTCAAGCACCGCAACGGCCGCGACCATGGGAACGGTCGGACTTCCTGAAATGAGGAAGCATGATTATGATCCATCTTTTGCAACCGGTACAGTAGCCGCAGGTGGAACGCTCGGCATCCTTATTCCGCCCAGCATTGTCCTGATTGTGTATGGCATACAGACTGAACTGTCCATCGGAAAACTTTTTATTGCGGGTATTCTGCCTGGCGTCCTTCTCTCCATACTGTTTATTTCTGCCATCCTTATAATGTGTATTATTGACCCTTCCATCGGTTCACCGGCTCCTAAAAGCAGTTTTAAGGAAAAGATCAAATCCCTTTCCGGTACCATAGAGATGATACTTTTATTTCTTCTGGTCATCGGAGGCCTCCTTATAGGCTGGTTCACTCCTACTGAGGCGGCAGGGATAGGCGCGGCAGGTGCTATCATTATAGGCATGGTCAAACGAAGTTTAAGCTGGGACGGCTTTAAAAAGGCGCTGCTCGGGACTACGCGAACATCATCCATGGTACTTCTTATCCTGGCCAGCGCCATGATCTTCAGTCGCTTTTTAACCATAAGCGGATTACCTCAGACCCTGGCAGAATGGGTAGGCGGACTGAATGCTTCACCATATATAATTCTTTTCTGTATAATGGGCATCTACCTGCTTGGCGGATGCGTTATGGACCCTCTTTCCTTTTTAATCATCACCATCAACATTTTTTTTCCAATAGTCCTTAAGGCAGGTTTTGACCCTATATGGTTCGGGGTTATCATTGTTATACTTCTGGAGGCCGGAGCCATTACACCGCCTGTTGGAATCAACGTTTATGTGATCAAGGGAATCGCCAATGATGTTGATCTGCACACCATATTCAAGGGTATTTTCCCGTTTCTGGGGGCCATTATTCTGGGGTTGATAATACTGACCATGTTCCCACGAATTGTGCTTTTTCTGCCCGGGCTTGTAAGATAACTGAAACGAGGGCGGGGTTAAAAAAATCTGGAGAATGAACATGCTGTGTATAGGACACCGAGGCGCCAGGGGATATGCGCCTGAAAACACGCTCAAATCCGTTGCAAAGGCAATTGACATGGGGGCGGACTGGGTTGAGGTGGATGTTTACTATGTGGACAACCATCTTGTGGTAATGCACGATGAAAGGCTCGAACGGACCACAAATGGAAAAGGCCGCTTAACGAAAAAAAGTTTTTCGTACATAAGAAGTCTCGATGCGGGCGATGGTGAAAAAATCCCTGTGCTTGAAGAGGTGCTTGATTTGGTATGGGAAAAGGCAGGACTGAATATAGAGTTAAAAGGTCCCGGCACTGCCCATCCTGTTGTTGAGCTGCTCAGTAAAAGGATCACGCCTGAATGGGGGACGGACAATTTTCTGGTCTCATCCTTTGATCACCGGATGCTGCATGACGTAAAAAATATGGATGAGAATATACGGATAGGTATACTTCTGAACGGCAGAACCAAAGATTATCCTTCGATCGCTCACGATTTAAACGCCTATTCGGTAAACCAGAACATACGTTTTGTAGACAGGAAATTTGTTGCTGATGCGCACAGCCGCGGGCTGAAGGTTTTTGTGTATACTGTCAATGACTCCGATGATATAAGAAAAGTAAAGGCAATGGGAGCAGACGGCATATTTACCGATTACCCTGACAGGGTTCTGGTTCATAAGAATGAGATAATGAAAAGGATTCACCATGAACAGAGATGAAATGTTGAGCAGGATCTCCGATACAGCTTACAAATGGGATTTTATTGTGATAGGCGGGGGTGCCACGGGCATGGGAATAGCTGTTGAAGCAGCATCCCGGGGTTACAGTGTAGCGCTTTTCGAGCAGAATGATTTTGCTTCCGCCACATCGAGCCGGAGTACAAAGCTTGTCCACGGCGGGGTTCGGTATCTCAAACAGGGGAATATTTCACTTGTCATGGAAGCATTGAAGGAGCGTGGTATCCTGAGACGCAATGCCCCTCACCTTGTGCACAGCCTTCCTTTTATTGTCCCCACATATGACTGGTGGGAGGGGCCTTTTTACGGGATTGGCCTCAAGCTGTATGACCTCATGGCGGGCGGAGGTTTCGGTCATTCAAAAATTCTGAGCAGAGAGGAAACCCTGGAGCAGATTCCGAATCTGGAAGCAGACGGCCTGAATGGTGGGGTAAGATATTATGACGGTCAGTTTGATGATTCCCGCATGGTTATAAATCTCGCACAGACTGCCGTTGATCAGGGCGGGGTTGTCATAAATTATATGAAGGTTGTAAAACTTTTGAAAAATAATCACGTTCTGGGCAGTGTTGTTGCCCATGATCTGGAAAACGGAAAAGAGTATGAAATAAAGGCCAGGTCGATCATAAATGCAACCGGTGTATTTACAGATCATGTACGAAGGCTCGATGAGCCTGAATCGGTCCCTGTCATACAACCCAGCCAGGGGATACATATTGTTTTGGACAAATCCTTTTTAAAGGGTGACACGGCGATAATGGTACCTCGGACAAACGATGGAAGGGTGCTCTTTGCCGTTCCATGGCTGGATCGTGTTGTTGTCGGAACCACGGACACACCTGTAACTGAAATAATAGCAGACCCTTTGCCCATGAATCAGGAAGTGGATTTCATACTTGAAAACATTGACAGATACCTTTCAAGGGACCCTCAAAAAAAGGATATACAGAGCGTTTTCGCAGGATTGCGTCCACTGATAAGCCCCGGTAAAAATCCCGATACAGCGAATATATCCAGAGAACATATGATACTTGTTTCCAGATCAGGCCTGGTCACGATAGCGGGCGGCAAATGGACTACATACAGGAAGATGGCTGCTGCTGCTGTTGATCAGGCAATAATGAACAGCCACCTGAAATTCCAGCCCTCGGTAAGTGAAACACTGCAGATACATGGTTACCATAATCATGCAGACAATTTCGGAAGGCTCTCCTGTTACGGCTCGGATGCACTGCATATACAGAATCTGATCGAGGCGGATCCGGGCCTCGGGCGTTTTATTTTTAAAGATTCCATACTGTCAGCCGAAGTGGTATGGGCAGTGGAAAATGAAATGGCCCGAACCGTGGAAGATTTCCTTGCACGCCGTCGTCGCGCCCTGCTCCTGGACGCACGGGAGGCTGTTGATTCGGCACCCGCAGTGGCAAGGCTTATGGCGGATAAACTTAAAAAGAAGAAGAAATGGCAGAAGGAGCAGATCGAAGCGTTTACCGCTATAGCAAAAAGATATTTAGTATAAAAATTATTTTGAAGTTTCATTAAAAATGTTAGGCCTGAACCGCCTGCCTCGCCATCTTGTCGGGGCGAAGCTTTAGTGAAGACCGAAGCTTTAGCGACGGCGGATAAACCTTAAACCTTGAAAACCTATGCAACCTAAAAAAACATTTGCCACAATAGATTACGAAATCTGCAGTCCAAAAACATGCAATCCTGACAAGGGTGTCTGCCTGGCAGCCCTGGCATGTAAACATAAGGTGATAAAACAGATAGACGGCGCTTTTGAAGAACCAATGGTATTCCAGGACATGTGTATGGGCTGCTGGGACTGTATCGAGGCCTGCCCCTTAAAGGCGGTTTCCACCAGGCACGTCACATAGAATTCATGCTGAATCTATTTAAAAAATGGGCGTCGCCTGTTGCCATTATCATGGGAATACTGTGTTACAGGATTCTTGATCATCTGTCGTTCCTGATACCGACCATGCTGTTTTTGATGATTTTTATTACCTACTGCAGCCTTTCGCTGCATGAGGTTAAATTCCACCGGATGCATTTTGTATTGATATCAACACAGATTATTATGGGGCTTTTGGTCTATTTTCTTATCAGGCAGTTCAGTTCTCTTACAGCCGAGGCCATGCTTATTTGTATAATGGCACCAACAGCAATATCAGCAACAGTTGTGGCAGCCATGATAGGGGGAAATATAGCAACACTTACCCTTTATACATTGCTGGGAAACCTTGTTACTGCATTATTTTTACCTTTCCTGCTTCCGTCACTGGGTATAAGTGTGAACCTGCCCTACTTTCAATCTTTTCTTTTTATACTCAAACAGCTTTTTATAATGCTGATTGCACCCCTGGTCGGAACGCTTGTGTTGTCCAGGTTTTTTAAAAAGGCATATAATGCAATCAGGAAAAGACAGATCATATCCTTTTACGTATGGTTTATTTCATTTGCAGTTGTAATCTCCCGGTCTGTCAAGTTTTTCATGGCCTATGGGAAAGAAAAACTTCCGACAGTTCTTTCCATTGCTGCCGGTTCATTACTGGTATGTGTTTTTCAGTACTGGCTGGGGCGCCGGATAGGGAAAAAATATGGCGCAGGGATTACAGGCGGACAGGCACTGGGGCACAAGAACACCGTACTGGCTATCTGGATAGCCCAGTCATACCTGCAGCCGCTTGCGTCTATTGCCCCCACAGCCTATATCCTATGGCAGGCCACATTCAATGGTTATCAGGTATGGCGTTATCAGCGCATACATCCGGAAGGCTAGACGTACATCGCTCAAACAATATTGTACTATCACGCACTCTTTTCATTAAGACGATATGTCAGCATACCAAGTTCAATAGATATATCATGGTTTAATACAACCATGTTATCAGGGACCTTAACACATCTCGACGCCAGATAAATAGCCGCCTTTACACCGATCAGGCTGAGCCTGTCTATCACATCCTGCACCTCCGGAGGTGGAAGAGCTATTATCACGATACTGTCCTTGTCAGGATCAAGGGTATCCTCAAGACGATCAATATGAAAAACACTGATTTCACCCGATATTCCCTTGTAGTTTTCAGGATTTTTATCATAGACTTTATTGATATTAAAATTATTCAACTTCAAGGCAAGGGAATTCATCAGTAGCCCGCAGTATTGCGTACACCCTACAACCGCTACGCCCTGTTCCCTGTCCATTCCCAGAATCCTTGCAAGTTCATTTTTAAGATTGCTTACGTTGTATCCAACACCTCTTCGGCCGAAACACCCGAAATAGGATAAATCTTTCCTGACCTGCGCCGGCTGGAGACCGTTGATCTCGGCTAACTCCATGGAGGTAATGTAATTCACACCATTTCTCGCAAGCCGATTCAATGCTCTGGAATATATAGACATGCGGCGGAGACAGGATTCTGATATTTCAATCGTTTTCGTTTCCGGTTCTTTGTTCTTCGTCACAGCTTAACTCCTTCATAGATTTTCAAATTAATTAGCATTCATCCAAAAACCGGCTTCTTTAAATGAGAACAATCAGTTTTTCGGATGGATACTAATTATAAAACAGGATACTCTTTAACATTTTTCGCGATAGTATACCACTTTTTTAAGAAAGGTCTCTTAATCCATCAAAAATCTGATGGTAAATCCGAATGATCTAACAAACTTGACAAAGACCGGCTTCAACAATATTATCCGCTGACAGTGACAATATGTTTTTTCATTTCGGAAATCGATGCAGCCTATCCTGATTAATGGCATAAAACTATAGGGAGAAATTATATGAAAAATAGAGGTATATTTGACTTAAGCGGTAAAGTTGCACTGGTTACAGGTGCCAGTCGAGGAATAGGAAGGGCCATCGCAACAGTCCTGGCAGAATACGGGGCAGATGCAGCCTGTGTAGGGCGTGATATGAAGGCATGCGAAATAACCCTCGGGCAGGTCCGGGCGCACGGTCGCAAGGCGTTACCGCTTAGGGCGGACATGACATCCGAAGAGGATATTAAAAAAATGGTCGAGGACACAATCGGAGAATTCGGTAAGATTGACATCCTGGTCAATAATGCCGGAACAGCAACGGGGTTCGGCAAAATTCATGAAATAGATACAGGTGAATGGGATTTTAATATCAATGTAAATCTGAGAGGAGCCTTTTTATGCATGAAATATACAATACCTTATATGCTCAAGAACAAAGGCGGTTCTATTATAAATATCTCTTCAGTGGCAAGTATAAGAGCGGAGGTCCCCGAGATTGGGACAGCTTCTTACGGCGCTTCAAAAGCCGGTATAAATAATCTGACACAGGTAGCCGCCATGCATTATGCAAAAGACAATATAAGGGTTAATGCCATAGCGCCGGGCATGCACAGATCGGAAATAGGAAGATCCGGTAATACTGAAGAGCAGAACAAAGAAATGGATAAATCTATCAATGAATACTGCGCCGAATGGATACCCATGGGCAGACTGGCAGAAGCGGAAGAGCTTTCGGGACTTGTGCTATTACTGGCATCGAATGCCTCCAGTTATATCACAGGACAGATCATCTGCCAGGACGGTGGAAAAACAGCAAGGCAGTAGGGTGCCCCAGAAAACAATATACCCTGCAAGAACTTTCTCAACAGCGTAACTGAAATAGAAAAGAGGGAATTGACAGTGCCCTCTTTACTATTTCCTGATTCTCTTGGAATCACCATAGAATTGACTTGACACACAATGGCCAATTCCATATAAATTTATAATAAATTTTCGTCTGCATCATCAGTATCAAAAACAGTTTTTAAAAAGAATCGACGTTTATTTACAATCTGGCGTGGTCTTATTTACATTGATCACATACATAATGTCTCATAAGCTTGTATTTTTTAAATAATTAGACTGTTTTCACAATTATCTTAGCCAAATTTAAGCAAAAACACATTACCTGACATTATTACTGAGTATAGATTAACAATCAATGCATCAAGGTTTTTCAAATTCATGGATAATTACTTTTTAAAAAAAATTATCAATTTATATTTTCTGCTATTGTCTTGATGTTAAGAATACGTATGGGCTTTATGTTTTTTTGATTTACCCCGCTTTTCGGTCGCTTTGCGACATGACATATGTCTTTCCTACTTGCAGAGGAGGAAATGAATCATTTATTCAAGGAAAACCGGAAAGACAGTTTATTAACAATTTTTTTTATTTAAAGGGGGGACTTAATGAAAACACTAAACCGTATTACTTTATCTGGATTTGGACTAACACTTCTCCTGTTTATCTGCACTATGCTGATAAGCAGCACGGTTATTGCCCAGGAAAAGGCCAAAGGCGACAAGGCTGCAAAAGGTGATGAGTTCACGCTCCAAGAAATAACAGTCACAGCCGAATTCCGCGCAAAAGCGATACAGGAAACGCCGCTTTCAATAACCGCATTCAGTGCGGACTCGCTATCGATGAAAGATCAGGTCAGGCTTGATCAGATTGCCATGGAGGCACCGAATGTATCACTCAGGCCGGGTAATGCCTCCTATGGAAGTTCAATGGTAGCCTACATCCGCGGTATTGGCCAGACCGACTTCAATCCGTCTGTTGAAGCAGGTGTAGGAATTTATGTGGATGATGTTTATTATTCCACGATTACAGGGAATCTTCTCGATCTCCTTGACCTTGATCGTGTTGAGATCCTGAGAGGTCCACAGGGAACCCTGGCAGGGCGTAATGCCCTTGGCGGTGCCATTAAACTGTTTTCAAAAAAGCCGAACGGAGAAGGAGGAGGCTATGTTCAAATGACCTATGGATCTCTTAACCGCCTGGATATGAAGGCAGCAGGCGATTTCGTAATCACAGACAAGCTCTTTGCAAGGGTTGCAGGCACCTCACATTCCAGAGACGGCTATATTACAAGCTATGATTATGCATGCTTTAATAACCTGCCGGCTCCCGGTAATCCCGGTGGTTTCCCCACCTACGTTGCATCGGGGAATACTAAAGGCCAGTGCCAGCTCGCCAAGGAAGGCGGTCAAAGCATGACGGCTGGTCGTCTGTCTTTACGCTGGGTACCCAACGATGACTTTGAAATCAATTTGGCGACCAATATAGTGAACGACAAATCGGAATCTCAGCCCAGCATCCTCTTTTCTAACAGGAATATGGCCACACAGGGTGATCCGATACCTATATTTTATGACAACAACGGCAATGGTGTTTACGATGCAAACATAGACGTCCCTTACGACAGCCGTTTTGTTACAGCCGGCACCTATATGAACTATTCAACCTATATTGATGCCGGTGTAAGCACACCAAGTCCACTGTTTCAGGGTGGTGTTCCAGGTGAAAATATCGCTTTATATAAACCAAACGTTATGCCGAGGATCAATCACCTGGACTCCAAGGATTATACTCTGACCGTTGACTGGAACCTGACTAACAACGTTTCCCTTAAAACGATCACTGCATACCGTAAATACACAAATACTTTTGCGGATGATAATGACGGTTCGCCGCTTTCTATACAGCAGCTGCTACAGAGAATGTATCACCGTCAGTTTACCCAGGAAATCAGGCTTAATTCCACACTTTTTGATGGTTTTGCTGATACTACTCTCGGTGTTTTTTATCTGAAAGATGAGACCGATGAGGACGCTCGTGTAAATTTAAACTATGTGGGTTTTGACTTTATGCATGGCCCTGACAGGGTTCCTGCAAAGAGTAAGGCGGCATATGGACAGGCCATCCTGCATTTAACAGACCGCATGAACCTGACCCTTGGCGCCCGTTATTCCAAAGACGAAAAGAGCTATACATTCCAGCGACATAACCCGGACGGATCAAATATTTCCCCTTTGGATCCGACAATCCTTTTCGATATAGGTGCTAATGTTCTTGGCCTTCCCCCTGGAATCGTTGTTGCCCCCTACCCATTTGATGGGCGTCAACCGGCTAATACAGCTCTTCAGTCGACAAACGGGCAGTCCGCATCATATTCCAGTACAAGGTTTGATTATCGCTTAGGCCTTGATTATAATTTTACGGACAAGATAATGGGGTATGCCATGATATCCACAGGATACAGGGCCGGAGGCAACAATGCCCGCCCCTTCTATCCAAGCCAGATCAATACCTTCAAGCCTGAAACGCTTACCAACTATGAAATAGGTGTGAAGAGCACTCTGTTTGACCAGCTGCGTGTTAATGCCTCGGTATTTTATGACAACTATAATGACATCCAGCTGCCCCTGGCAACCTGCTATTTTGCTCCTGCAGGAGAACAGAGCCCCTGCGCAAGTCAGGACAATGTTGGTGACGGAACAATTAAAGGATTTGAACTGGAAGGCCTCTGGCATCCGACAGCTAATTTTTCTCTGGATTATTCATATTCCTATCTTAATTTCAAATATGACCATATTAAAACCTATGTAAATGCTGATGGTGACACTGTTCCGGTATCAAATGCGGATACAACTCCCTACACACCCAAGAATAAATGGAGCGCAGGCGCACAGTACAGGTTGAATCTCGGGAAATATGGAGATCTGACATATCGCCTTGATGCTGCATATCAGGGTGAGGTCGAAACTGCCGGCATTGTCGGTCAGGGTGAGAAAATCAAGGCCTACACTCTCTTTAACGGCAGGATCGTATGGCGATCAGAGGATCTCAAGTGGGAAGTGGCATTTGAGGAAACCAACCTTACGAATAAATACTATTACTTAACGATTTTCGATCTGGAAGACTCTAAGGGCTCTATCTTTAAAAATGCACAGCCGGGCCCCCCAAGGGAAAGTGCATTTACTGTAAAACGTACATGGTACTTCAAGTAATGCCTTTTAGTTTGTTTAATCAATAACAGGAAAGCCTGCAGGTGTATAATATCTGCAGGCTTTATCTGTTACAGCCCTGCAGTATTCGATCTCAGCTTCAAATCAACTTCCGTCAAAAACCGCGGATACATCTCACAAAAGGCCATTGCAGTGAGTCTATCTATAATTTAAACCCTGATTACCCCGCCTCGACAGCCTTCTTGACACTTAAAGGATTTTTATTTAATTTGGGCATAAAAATATCTTAGGCTGCGGATAAAGATAATCATAAATTATGATAAACACGGATACTATAATATGATAAAAAAAATTTCTTTTCTGATTCTTTCATTATTTCTCAGTTCCACCTTGTGGGCACAATCGTTTCAAAAGGGTCCTTATACAGTAAAAACTCTTGCAAATGGCGTATATGATATAGAAGACGCAAATGACAGCAATCCTGCCGGTATGGTCATGGGTGATGACGGGAAGGTTGTTCATATGAACAATTGTTCCGATATGTACATCATCCTTGGCAGCGGGAAGGCCCTGCTTATTGATCTTTCAAACAAGATAAAATGGGACGACACTGCAAAGAAATCCTTGAGATCCATTGTTTTTGACCTGATCAAGGACAGAGATCTTTATATTGCAATTACCCATAATCATCCTGATCATCTGGGAATGCTTCCTGCCTTCAAGGATGACTCAAGGGTAAATTTCTGGATTCCCGAAGATGAATTCAGGGGTGTGGATATCTTCCCGAAGAAAAGAACCGTTTTTTTCCCAAAAAATGCATCATTTGATCTTGGCGGAGGAATAATTATAGATTCCATGGAACTGCCCGGTCACACCGGACATTCCACAATATACTTTCTCAGGAATAAAGATATGGCCTTTACAGGTGATGCAATCGGTTCAGGTAACGGCGTATGGCTTTTTAACAAGGAAAGTTTTTATACATACATAAAAAGCGTAGAGAAATTGATTAAATACATTAAGGACCCTGCACACCATATTGATCTTAAAAAGCTTGTTTTCTACGGCGGACATGGCTGGCAGCGGGGGAAACAGGAAAAACTGACAGTGCAGTATCTATACGACATGGAATCGCTTATAGAAAGAATGGAGCTTGGGATTGCCGAAACCGAAAAAATGCCCGCCATGGTTCCGTTCATAGATACAACCTTCAGGTTCGGGACCGCAGCCATATCATGGAATAAAAAGGCGGCATCCGAATTTGCTGCTGCCACACAGAAAAAAATGGTATCTTTACGCGAATATCAAGGCACCAGGATTACGGGCTGACTGTCACCAGGCTGGTAGTTGATTTAGGAAAAGGCTCTATGGTTTCTGAAAAAGACCTTACAAAAGGCACTTTTGAAGTTATCGGAATAAATAAATCCAGTGAAGTTATCAGAAACATTACCGGCCTGTCGGTAACAGATAAAGTCGGTGACCCAATTGAGGCAGGCAGCCATGTCACCATTGATCTGGATTTTGGTTTTGATTCAGACACTTCAAATGCCTATGCGTATATTGTCGTACTTAATAAAAACCTGGGGCAGATAAGAAAGAGAAAAAGTTCATCCAGCATGGGCGCATCCTGAGAAAATAATGATATATTGCCCGGACTGGTAGAGACAAGGTATACCTTGTCTCTACACTGGCCCGACACTTGTAATAAAACTGATTTCCGGATGGGGTTACACCTGCATCAACTTAATTAAATGGCTATACAGGAATAAACATTCCCCCTATTTATAATACTCTTTACTCAATTTTTCTGCTTCATCAAGGATCACGGCATTGATCCTCCGGACATCAGGATCGGCAAAATTGAGTGACTTTTCTCCTCCCTGGAACATAAAGCCGCCATCCGGAGCCAGCATATCAAATGTCTTGCGAACCTCATTTCTTACGTCTTCTTCATCAAATTCCGGCCATGTGTCAGGCATATAGTATTCAAATCCGCCATTGATAACCAGCCTGCGGCCGAATTTCTTTTTGATGGCAGGCAGATCATTCATTGTCTGGGCAGGGTCCCAGACTGCCACACCGATCTCAACCATGGATGGCAGGAGTTTCTCACACTTGCCGCAGTTGTGATAGAATATGGGGATGCCGGTATTCCGTGCAATATCAAGACATTTTTTATATCTTGGCACAAGCAGTTCTTCAAACAGTTCAGGGGAAATAAAGGAATTCATTTGTGTTGCAGTATCATCAAGCAGATAATACCCGTCAGGTTGGTAATAGTAGACAACGTTCTTTGTAATATACAAAGAATGCTCAAGCATATAATCAAACAATGCTTAACTTCTTCTCTTTCTTCATATAACGCCATCAGGGCCTGAGTAAAACCCATCATGCCTACAAACTGCTGAAAAAAATCAGCAAATCCGGCTATTGTAAGTGAGGTTACATCAGGATTCTTCACAAACTTTGCCCAGTCAGCCTTTGCAGCAGCCTCCCAGTCAAATCCTGAGTAATCCGGGGCCTTGATCACATCTCTCCATTTAGTGACATCCGTCAGGATAAAATCGCTTGGTCTGGGCATAGCTGCAAACTCTACCGCATCACTTGCTACATAAGGTACTCCCCATGGATCAAAACCGCCTTTGGGGCCACGAAAATCCCCTATAACAGACGGGTCGCAAATGGACATAAGAGGTGGATCGTCAAAAGACTTTTTTGACACAACGGGAACATATTCGGGCATTTCACCCTTTGCGACCCGTAAAAAATTTTCTTTTTCTGTTAAATGTACTGCCATTAAATCCTCCGCAAAACAACAATTGTATTTTTTAAGATATTTATAAGTGCCTCTAATATCACACCTAATCGTTTTCAACAATACACAGTTTTTTATTTTATTTTTTTATTATCTCCTTCAAAATAGTCGGGCAGGACCTCCCTTATCCTGATGTATCCTTTTATTTGACCGGTAAATCAAGGTTCTTCTTGTAAAAATGCTGGAAATTATCCAGGTAAGACTGTTGACATGGGTCTATATATCAAATTGAACATATAAACCGCAACTTGAGTGAAATGCGGTCAATTATTATCTTCTCTTGAAATATTTCAGCCATTATATCCAGCCAGGAAGTTATTATTGTCTTGACACATGACGATCATATTCCTATATTAACATAACGTGAGAGAAGGTCTTTTTAATGATGGTGCGGAACATCCTGATACAACTCTGTAAGTCTGGAACATATAAAATATTTCAGATAGTTAGAGGCATGCAATGCGTATTTCAGGAGATAGGTGAAATTTAAGCGCTCAATGGAGGTATTATTCATGGCTAAAGACAAAGACAAAAAACCTGATAAAGCCGAGAAAAAAAAGTTCTCAAGGCGTGATTTTCTGGCCTTTGGGGGAGCAGCTGTAGCAGGAGGAGCCCTAGCTGTTTACGCCCCTCAAAAAGCGGACGCCAAAGAAAAGGAGGAATACCCGCTGTCTTCAAAGTATCTGGTTTGTGACAGCAAGCATTGCGCCGGTTGCTATGGATGCATGATAGCATGCTCCCTTGTACATGAGGGTCAGGTAAACCTTTCCCTTTCCAGGATCCAGGTACACAGAAATGTACTTGAAGCAGTACCCTTTGGACATTCAAGATAAACCAATGCAGGCAATGTCCGAACCCTTATGTGTTAGAAACTGCCCCACAGGTGCATGCCACATCAGTAAAGAGAACGGCAACATCCGAATGATCAATGCCGATGAATGTATAGGCTGCAAGACATGTATAAAATCCTGTCCTGTTATCCCTCATCGACCTATATGGAACCATATTACAGAAAAATCTACCAAATGCGATATGTGCACTGACACGCCCTATTACAATAAAAAGGGCGGCGTTAACGGCTCACAGGCCTGTGTTGAAGCCTGTCCCGCAAATGCTTTGAAGATTGTGACTGAATTGCCGGATCAGACCGATATCAACGGATATGACACGGAACCTTCAGCCGCCGAGAAAACCCATGCCTAATTTTCTGATGCCGCCCAAAAGCTCAGGCTAACCACGAGTAAAGGAAAGGAGTGCAGATTATGGCTACACCAGGATTTGCTGGAAAGATATTTTTAGTAAATCTTACCAGTAAAGAAATAAAGGCATTAGATACAGAAAAATATGAACAATTTGGCGCTGGTCATGGAATGGCTACGGCTCTTTTCTGGGAGTTTTGCGTTGAACCGGGAGACTGGGACCTTCAGGATGCATTCCATCCAAGAATATGGTTGCCCTCATGCCCGGCCTTCTGGGCGGTACCGGTGTTCCATGGGGGGCAAGGACAAGTGTTTCAGGCCTGTCTCCACAGTGCTATCCCATACAGTGGTTCTCGCACAGCAATTTCGGCGGTATGTTTTCCACCTTCATGAGAATGGCCGGCTGGGACGGCGTAGCGGTCATCGGAGAGAGCGGAATCCCCTGTATATATCAACATAGTCGATGACAAGGTTACCATAGAAGATGCAAAGGCCCTGTGGGGAACTACCACATGGAAATGCCAGGAAGAGATCTGGAAGAAATCCGGTGTCCGATACGGTGAGGACTGGCAGGAAATCGGGGACGACAGATATACACTCCAAAGACCAGCTATCGTAACCATTGGAGCGGCCGGTGAAAACATGACCAGGTTGCCTCGCTGGTGCACGGAGGCGGAAGTGGTGCCGGGCAGGGTGGATTTGGAGGCGTATTCGGGTCCAAAAACCTTAAGGCGATAGCTGTTATCGGAACAAAAAGTATTAAAATAGCCGACCCGAAGGCATTGAAAGACGCAAGGGAATGGTATGACAGGACCTGGCCGTCAGGCCCCGGTTTTGCCGGATTTGGCGGCGGTGACCAGGATGTTGCAATCCTGCTGTATTGCCTGCGGCCACCAAAGAAAGTGTCATAACCGTAATCGGGCTCACAGCCAGGATTCGGACGACTGTGCAGAATCAACATTTTTCAGCCTCATGCCTGAGTATGCGATTGGACTGGACCCAGGCGACTGAACGCCTGATTAACCAGAAGGGAACCGATATCGTCCAGCAGCTCGGACTGAATGGCATGGAAACATGTCTTCATGGGTCCGATGTCCTTTCCGACCGACCATAACCCGGATTTCCCGATTCAGCCGCGGGTTCCCGCATATACGGCCCTGGGCTGGTATATGAAAAAGATGTATGACATGGGCATCATCGGCCCCGGCACCAAATATGATATGGCTCCGCTCGACATGAACAAGTTCGCCACACAGGAGTTCATGCAGATCTACGGAATCGCCCTTGCAAACAGGTATGGCATCGGTGATCTTCTGGCTGAAGGAACCGCCCGTTTTGCCGAAAAACTGGGAAGGACAGATGATTTCAATACCCTTTGCAGGTTGACGATGTGGGGGTACCATGGATCACTGGTCCATGCCGGGAGTCGACTGGGCTTATGGCAATCTGATGGATTCCAGGGATATCAACAGCCATGATATGGGCATGGCAAATCCCGCAGGCGGCAGATTCGGCGGTTTTGGAGGCGGTGGCAAAAATTGGACATGCGACAAATTGGTGAAGGTCCTCTGCCGAACGGACCACCTAGCAACGACCCCTACTGGTTTGATTTCAGCTGGGAGGGCAAACAGGCATACAAAACCGGAATCTTTTCAAAACATAAGGCTGAATTTGTTGCCTGGCATCATGCATTACTGGACCTATTATAAAGAATCGGTCGGATTCTGCGACTGGGGTTATGCCAAGCTGTTCGACAGCGAGCCATCCCAAGGGATATGGCCATACTTCCGAAGCAGAACCGACGATATCTCAATGCGGTCACCGGGAAGAATCACACCTTCAGGATGGACTCGAAATGGGACGTCGCGCCTGGAATCTAAAAAGGGCAATTTTTGTCATTCAGGGCAGGAACAGGAAAATGGAGAAATTTCACGGGATACTATTACAGGCCCGGGGCATCCTATTGCGGATTTTCATACGGAAAAGCCCATATACGATGGAAAGAAATGGGAATGGCAGAATTGCAGGGAGCTCTATTTCACCGAAGATGGTGTGGAAAAATGGAAAGACCACTTCTATGATATTGAAGGATGGGATAAGGAAACGGGATATCACAAACGTAAAACCCTTGAAGATCTGGGTTTGAAGCATGTCGCTGATGTTCTCAAATCCAAAAATAGATTAGTTTAAATTCAGATTTTTATCTCATAAAAAAAGGTTCACCGGAATATAACTTACGGTGAACCTTTTTAAATTTATCGAACGCACTGTTATTTAAATTGCAGACATTAAAATCCTGTAGCATCTCAGGCACCTGTTTGCCTCGATTCTGGCCTGAACCGCTGACAATCCGTCTTCCACTTCATCAAATCCCCTGACCCTGGTGTCGGGATCAAGAACAAAGGGTTCTGCCTTCTCGGTTACCCCGTGGTAAGGGAAGTTTTCTTCCGGATCAAAAACACCTTCTGCCGATGCAAGAGAAAGCAGGAGGTCCTTTGTATCCGGTTTACATTCACCATTCTGCAGATACTGTGAAATAAATCGGGCCGCGTTTTTCCCGGCTGCCAGGGCACCGATCAATGTTTTCGGACCGGTAACACAGTCACCTCCGCCGAAGACCTGTTTTTTTTCAGATTGAAAGGTCGTCTGGTCTACTACAAGGGTCTTCCATGCTGTAAGCACATCCTCTTCCGGGAGTACACAGTCAACGATGCATATCTGCCCAACCGCCGGGATGATCGCATCACAATCGATAACAAAATCAGACCCTTCAACCGGAACAGGCCGTCTTCTTCCCGAGGAATCGGGCTCCCCCAGTTCCATCCGGCGACATTTTAAGCCTGATACTGCATTATCTTTAGATATGATTTCAACTGGGGCCACCAGGTGGTGAAACTTGACCCCTTCTTCTTTCGCCTCCCTGATTTCCTGAGGATCGGCTGGCATTTCGGCCTCTGTCCGCCTGTAGAGCAGGTTTACATCCTCAAACCCCAGCCTTCTGGCGGTACGTACGCAGTCCATTGCCACATTTCCTCCGCCGATCACCACCAGTTTCTTGCCTTCCAGTGGCTTTATACCCCTGGCCGCCTGAGCAAGAAAATATACGCCTGTTAAAAAGCACTGATACCCCGCGTCCTCTCCTTCGCATCGCATCTTGGACGAATCAGGTGCTCCTACCCCCACGAACACTGCCTCATAGCCCTGGGATGCAATCTCTTCAACTGTTATATCCTTTCCTACATTTACGCCGTACTTTATTTCAACACCAAGTTTTTCCAGAACACCTACTTCATGGGCGATTACATTCCTGGGCAGGCGGTATGAAGGGATGCCATAGGCAGCCATGCCGCCAGGGCCTTCCTGTGCCTCAAATATGGTACAGGAGTAACCCTGTTTCACAAGGTAATAGGCACATGAAATCCCGGCCGGCCCTGCCCCAACAATTGCTACTTTCCTGTTTTGGGGGGATAGCGCGGTTTCATTTGTATCAAGGATACCTTTCATTTCGCAGTCCGCCAGGAATCTCTTTATTGCCCTTATCGCAAGAGGTTCATCCAGAAGGCCCCTGCGGCAATTGCTTTCACAGGGACGGACGCAGACCCTGCCTATGGTACCGGGCATGGCACAGTCTTTCCTGACTATTTCCATTGCCTTTGACAGTTTGCCCATCCTGACATTTTCTATATATCCTGGAATATCCAGATGAGAAGGGCATGCATTCATGCACGGGGCAGTGACAATATGAGTATATTTCGCTTCTTTCACCCCGCGCTTTTTTTCTATAACCTCCATAAAGGAGTCTTTGTATTTATCCAGGGTATCAAGAACCGGTTTTGCAATAGTACGCCCGATATCGCATTTTCCTGTTATGCTGATATGTTTTACTATAAATCGTATCTGGTCGAGATCCGTTTTTCTGCCATTTCCATTAACGATCTTCTCCATAATTTCAACCAGTCTCACAGAACCCAGGCGACAGGGAGTGCACTCGCCGCATGATTCGGAAGCAACACACTTTAAATAGGCATGAAGCATATCAACCGGGTCAATATTTTTGTCCCAGATCATTACACCGCCCCATCCCATCATGGATTTTACGCTCTGCCCGGAAAGCTGCCCGCTTATTTGTGAATTGGCGGCATCGATAATATCATTATTCTTTTCCCAGGTATTAATAACAGGAAGTTCCACTTTCTTAATCCTCCTTTTAATCTTTTTCATATGCATATCAACAAATTATGATATGGACGTCAAAGTTGATAGCACCGCTTTTTTTTTATGTCAATGTCTTTAACTATTAAGTTGCTATATATAAAAAAAAGGTAACGCAATAATGCCTCTCATGACACATGATCCGAATCCGGCGATCGTTTAAATAATCCGGTCTTTTTGCAAGACAGGATTAAAAATCCTTGCATACAGACTCAGCCGGCCAGCCCATGGATTTGGATGGAGCACCGATAACCGCCTGAATAAATTTCACTTTCCCGTTTATCATCTTGAACATATGAAAGTCAGGCAGGCTGCCTGCAAAATGGACATATGCAACAACCACACCCTCTTCAGCATCTACCAGAAAGCGACGTGGTCCATGGTTGCTGATTACAAGACCTTTTGGAGAACAATCTCCGGCGACATATACCTTGCCGCCAAAAGACCCGCCCTTTGTGGTCTGGAAACCGTTTTCCCAGCGATTACAGGGTTTGGCAAAGGGAGTGCCATGGATGGGCTCTTTTGTAAACATGTTGAAATAATCATCAGCCGCAGCAATCATGGCAAGGCGCGAACTTCTCTCTGCAACCGGAAGTATGCCTTCCCAATCCTGCCCCTTTGTCTTTAATACCGAATTTGCGCCTCCCTCCGGAGACATGGTCATCGCGAATTCCTTTTCTCTCGCTATTATTGATTCGACCTCTGTGATTTTTTCATTTTTATACTGAAGCCTTACCCCGAAAAGTATAGGACGGAATTTTCCTTCCGCATTTTTTTCTTCCAGAACTGCCTGGGTATGGGTGCCACATCTAAAGGTGTCAATGATACGGCGTGTAAGCAGGGCCTTCCCGGCGGTTTTCCAGATACCATCACCGATTTTGGTCACTGCTCCGTTCTCAGTATATTTAACGTTTGGGGCAAAAGGCATCATCGATGGATCATGGGCAGCAAGGGCATCAAAGTATTTGCCGGCAAGTTTTTTGAGATTAGCTCTGGTGCAGAAGTTGTCTTCTGCAGAGGCTGTACCGGCAAGCATCATGATGATGATAAGTAAGAGTGCAGGTATTGTTCTCAAGATTCTTGATCGAAATATCATTAAATCCTCCATTATTGGCATATAAATAGTTTTTTTTAAATAATTGTCAGTATTTTTATCAGAACAATCGAATAACGAATACCAGGTGACAAAGGACGATCAAAAAAAAGCATTATTAAAAACATTCATGAATCGTTATAAGCTGCTCGTCATTTTTAAATTGTTTTCCCCCCTTGTTCCCACCGGGACAGTGGGAACAAGACAAAAATCGACATCAAAAATCTCCCCTCCCCATCGTGGTAGGGGTTGGGGGAGGGAGAGAAAGCAGCTAATTATAAAAACAGATTTACTTTACATTGCCTTTCTTTTTCATTTAACTCCGCGTTCTCTGTGTCCTCAGTGGTATATGCATATACCATTATCCTCGCTAAACCGATTAAACCAGTTTATCCGGACCGGCAGGATCATCCGGATAAACCTTTGAATACTGCTGAATGGAAATCGGCTTCGCATAAGACATGCCCGGTTTATAATCCGCCCTTGAGAGGGTCCTGTATTCAAGCCTTTTTATCTTCCAGTTGCCATCCCTGGTATTCTTTATATAGGAAGCCTCATATATGCCACCTTCCCACCATTTATATACCCCCTCACCATGCAAACGTGCCATTTTGACAAGCACGGAGTCTGAATCCATGGGAATCCCGGCCTGGATGGAATAGGAAAACCTGGCTTTTGCTGATTTTTGATCGGGAGCGACCTCAACCATATCCTGCTGTTGCTCCGGGCTGAGTTCAAGACCGGGAGCAGCATCAATCCGCCGGCCGGTCTGACCGGAACTGAAATTCTCACAGAAGAGACGTTTTACTCCACGTTTGCCTTTGAAGAGACCGCCATTAAATATCACTTCTGCATCAGCAGTGAACATATCAAGAACATCATTGTACATCTCTTTATCAAGAGAAGCTTCATATGTCCTATGAAGTTTCCGAATCGATTTTTCATTTTCAAGAATATTTATTTGTCCGGACAGATCCTCTATGCCGGTTTTTGATTTTTTATTGCTGCTGAATACAGGCTTTGCAATAGCCGGCATAGTTGCTGCCAGAACAGCAGACATACCGGCTCCTACCTTCCATATGAAAGACCTTCGTCCTGTATCAGTCTGTTTCCGGTTATCCGTATCTGATTTGACTGTATACATATTAGACTCCTTTCCTTGCTTTTGGACCATAATATTTACGTATGTCAAATTTTCCTATATGGCGGCCAATCGCTCCTGTCACACCAAGGTTGACCCCATTCTGACCTCCCATAAGATTGAAGCCGCAATCATGACAAGCCTTTGTATTAAGCAGTTCGCACATCTCGGCGCCGTTGCAGGCCTCCTCATTCTGACAGAATATGTAGACTCCCTTCCGAAGTTTCACAAAGAGACATGGAGAACACCACTGGGCGCCCATTGTCTGGTTTTGAGTAAATATTGTCCAGGACATGGAGTGAGGAGAGGCGTAAATATGCATGGATGTCATCTGATCGGAGTAAGACCATGAATATGCATGACCGACAAGCTCATCTGTGAATTCATGGCGCACATACTGAGGGGCCTCAATTCCATCCATTTCAGCCACACCAAAAATGGCCCTATAGGTTGTCTCATTCCCGTAGTATTTGGTTCCCATGTGGGAATGTATGCATGTAGTAAGACCGTTTGTGAGATCAAGAGCTACCATCACAGTCGCCCGGGGGTTGCTGTCAGTCAATAAATGGGCGAACCAGGCGAGTTTAAAGTCCGCTTCATATGCGCGATAGGGCTCTTTGTGCCATTTGTTCTCACCTTCTTCCATATACTTGAGGTTAAATTTATCAGATAATTTCATAATGCCTTACAGGGCCGCCATTATCATAGCGCAAAGTGAATTTCTTCCCCACCAGGATATCGGAAAACGGCAAATTGTTGCTGCCTCCCATCTGAGGGGGGGCAGGGGCGGGAGTGGAGGCGGAGGTGCCTCTCCTGACGCCGAAAGCCTTTGTGCTCTTCAAAGCTGCCTGTTGAACCTCTTTGTCAGTCATATGCTTGAAAGTCCTTGACCGGACGATACGTCATTCTCTGCCATTTTCCCGGTATTTCAGGATCACCCTGGGCCTGGAAAACCATGCCTTTCTCGCCATGATCCGCAAATGGTTCCAGGTGTGCAATCTGCCCTAAGTCCTTTCCATCACCCCTGAACATATAGTATTCCAGTTCATCCTTTTCATTGAAACCAAGGCGCACTCCGACCTGGGTATTGGTGTACATATCTGCGACAAAGGATGTGAATATGCCGGAAAACTCACATTCGGTCCTGTCATGAATGAACATGTTGTCATTTATCAGCACATAATCCGAAGGGCTCACATAGCTTAAGTCATCAGCCTGGCGAGTAAGATCAACAAAGTTGGTATTGGCCACCGATGCATAAAACTCCAGTATTTCATTGCCCGTATCCTGTTTCCAGTACATGCCCTTGCCTTCTATCCTGTTTGTAAGGTGATGAAGTTCTTTTGGCGCTTCCTGTCCTGTTATCTCGATGTAACCAAAATATATCTGACGCTGTACTTCCCTGTCATCGACTGTTATTTGTTTGCCTCCCAGGGTCGGTTCCTGCCTGCCGGTGGACAGGCCTATTTCAATTACAGTAACGAGATTGGTGTCCTGATCAATATAAACGTTATATCCCCTCTGGTCTTCGGGAATCATGTGGGAAAAGAATACCATCTGGCTGAGTGTGAGAGCCCCGTATCCCGACTTTTATCTTTTCTCCGCCATCTTTGGAGAGGGTCAGCCTGTTTTTGTCCCTGAAATCATATTCCAGACACGGGACCGTCCTTGGTCACGATCTTGAATGATTTGCCCTTGAGAACATCCGAAAATTCGGATACGCATTTCGGTCCGTCCTCAGTAGCCTTGAGAGCCTTCCCGATCTGAGCCTTTGTAAGTTTAGTGTACTTGAATCGATGCATGGGTATGTTCATCATTTGCTCATCTCCTTTTAGTATAGTTATTTATTGTTAAGAGACTATCTAATACTTTTCTTATATTATCTGCCTTAATACCTCTTCCTGACAGCCAGTAATACCGGCACAGGACGGGGTTCTGACCGGGTTTCTGTCCAGCAAAACAATACTCCGGGATGATCGGGCAAGAGGTCAATGATTTCCCTTGCATAAGCGAAGCTGCTCATCAGGAAAAATCCTGCGAGTCCCAACAGGATCTTTTTTATATATTTTCTATTCTTCAGATATACCATTCAGAGTTCATTACAGATAAAAGTTAAATTTATTCCCGGGTAAATAGATAATATACTCATACCTATATCAAAATTTACTTCAAATTACATTTAAACAAAGACTATATTTTCTTTTCATACTCAGTAATTACTATTCAGAGTCCGCCCTGCGCTTAACAAGATCTTCTTCTATTTTCAACATTAAGCTGTTTTTCAGAGGATAGAAAAGCATTACCAGGCCACCGATTATTCCGAATACCGCGGGATAGAAACTCATGAGCATTCTAATTCCATATATAGTGTGTGCGGTCTGTGCTACATTGTTAACATATCCGTAATATCCGATAAGCCATGTCCCTAATGACTGGCCAAATGCCAGCCCAAGCTTCAGCGCGAATAGTGATGCAGCCATAATAAGGCCTGTTGCCCGTCTTCCGTATTTCCATTCTCCATAGTCCGCAGTATCCGTGTAAATCGCCCACTGGAGGACAGAAACAGCCCCTAAAAAGAACCCCCCAATCAGACTGATACTAAAAATAATCAGGACGTTGTAGGGTTGAACAAAATATAAGCAGCAGGATACTATGGCACTGGCGATAAGAGCCCCCGAATAGGCGTTCTTTTTATCCACTGTTTTCGCAAATGATTGCGCACAAATCGCGCCCAGAAACCCGGCCAGGTTACCCAGGAGAAGAAAGTTTGATGTAAAACTCGTAACAGTAAGGTTTGTCGTATAGTTAAAAATAGTCAACTGTTGATCAAGAACGTAATATTTAAAAAAATATGTGGCAGAAGAACCGCGCATTACAATAAAAACAAGCTGGAAAAATGTTGCAATACCGATTAATACCCAGGGCCTGTTCTGAAACAGATCCTTGAGGTCCTGTATAGTATTTGTATTCTGGGTTTTTAGTACATGTACTCTTTCTTTTGTTGAGAAAAAGGTAATTGACAGTAAAACAAAGGCCAGAATGCCATAGGCGCCCGATGTCCACATCCATCCTGCCCGGTCATTTCCATTACCGAAATAACTCACAAGGTAAAGTGTGGCCCCTGACACTACGGCCTGACCTATATTGGCGGAAACAAACCTGTACTGGGAAGCGCTCGTCCGTTCAAGCGAACTGGGGCTCATAACACCCATCAACGCCGAGTATGGAACGTTTGCGGCAGTGTAAAGCATTAATACTAACGTATAGGTTACATAGGCATAAATCAGTTTTCCCTGATACCCGAAGTTGGGAGTAATGAATGCCAGGACCCCGAAAAAAGCCAGGAACGGGGCCATACTGATAATGTAAGGACGATATTTACCCCATCTGGTTTCGGTCCTGTCTGCTATCATGCCCATAATGGGATCATTGACAGCGTCCCATACCTTGGTGATCAGAAACATCAGTGCCACGGTAGAGGCAGAAAGTTTGAATACGTCAGTATAAAAAATCGGAATAAAAGTTATAAAGAGTCCAAAATACAGATTGGAAGCGGCATCGCCAAAACTGTAGCCTATTTTTTCCATTACGGGCAGTCTACTGGAAGACGCCCCTGATACTGAATAACTGGTATTTCGGGACCTGTTTCCGTAATTTGTCATATGTCACCTGATTTTGAAGTTTTTAGAAGAGATATCAATCAAATTGTTCTTTTTGATCGCGGAAGTATAGAGCAATTAGCACAACATGTCAAACAAAGCATGTCATAATTCAGCATCTTTCCGGTCAATAATGCTTACTGATATTCTTCATTTTTATAGAATGTATATTCGTATTAAAATGGCATGGTGTTTGATCATGCCATACGGGTACTGCACGCTGGCCCCTACATTCAACTCTGCGCCTTGTTCCCTGAGCCCTGCGCCTTTTATTCAAGCTCATCCGGCGCTCTGCCCAGCAGGTACATCTCATACGCCCCTCTTACCCTCTTAAGGCATTCATTGAGTTTCTTCAACAGTTCCTCTCCGCGGGAATCCGCGCCGAGCATCCTCTTTGCTAGGGCATTTATCTCGTTTTTATCAACCGGAATGGTGTGTATCTGCTGGTCTTCGAGGATCTGGAGATAGTGCTCTATCCTTCTTAAAAAGATATAATCATCCTTGATTATCTTTGCAGTCTCAAGGGGAATAATACCTGCTTCAACCATGGACTCAATTGCAAGCATGGTATTTCCTTCAATAACCAGCCCCTTTTCAGCGGAATAAAGAAGCTGAAGCCCCTGTATCATAAATTCTACATCCCTTATTCCTCCCTGGCCGGATTTCACATCAATGCCGCTTGAAAGACCATGCGAAAGATTCTTGATGGCCTTTTTTCGCATCCTCTCTATCTCATCACCAACGACCTTTCTCTTCCAGGGCTTGAGGATATATGGTTTAAGGCTTTCAAGAAAATCATATCCCAGCCGCAGGTTTCCGGCTATGGGCCTCATTTTCAGGGCCGCCTGGATTTCCCAGAAGTTTGCCGAATGGCTGTAATAGTCTACAATGGAAGGGACAGACTGGACGATTTCACCGGAACTCCCGAATGGACGCAGCCTCAGGTCCACCCGGTATGCGTATCCCTCTTCCGTATGGGATGAAAGACCCGACCGGACACCCTCCAGTATCCTGCCTGCAGTCTCCTTTCTGTTATTTGTCCTGTCGCCGTCAGGCTTGAATATCCCGACAAGATCAATATCAGAGCTGTAATTAAGCTCATTACCGCCAAGCTTGCCAAAGGCGATGATACAGAAATATTCCAGCGGAGACAGGGAGCCTGACCCGTCTTTGTCTGAACTGTTTTTGATCGACTGTTCAAGGACAACCTGTGTGCAGGCCTCTGCAAGCACTGATAGTTCATGCATTATAATCCGGGTCGAAATACCCATGCAGATATCCCTGGTGCCTATCCTCACTATTTCACGTCTTCTGAACCTCCTGAGTTTGTTGAGCCAGTCCCTTTCCTCCCTGCAGCTTTCTGCGGCGCTCCTCAGCTCATTCTCCAGGTCTTCTCTTTTTCTTATTGAATTTAAAAGTTCAGGGTTGATGAGCCAGTCAAAAAAGCCCGGGTAACGGATGAGTGTATCGGATAAAAACTGGCTGCTGGAAAAGATAGTCAGCAATATCTCCAGATGCATGGGCTGCGACAGCAGGATATTGTAATGGAACTCGGGACTTGCCAGGGATCGTATGAATCGCTCCCAGTTATTGAGCGCCATATCGGGATCAGGAGTTCGCTTTATGATATCCCAGGCAAGAAGGGCCAGCCTCCCGAACACCTCCCTGCGGCTTCCTCCCTCCCCTGCAAGCCCCTGAAGATTGACATAGGCACGCGCCGTATTTTTTATCCCGCTGTCAGAGAGTATGCGGTCCCTTGCCGCAGCAGGCATACTGTCAGACAGTATTATATCCGCTATTGTCCCGGTATTGCCGCCGGGCAGTGAATCCAGCCCGAAATATTTTTCCGCAAAGACCCTGACTCCTGCCATATGGGTTTCAAGGTCTATATACAACTGCTGTGCAGGGTTTATTGCCCCGCCGAATCCGTAACCCATTCTTCTTGCAAGGTGTTCAAACTCGCTGGAACCCGTTTCAGGCAGAAAGAGGTCAATGGCCGTTCCCCTGAGCATCCTGAGCCCGTTGATCAGTTCTCTTAAAAACCTGTATGCATCAGTAAGCCGGTCATGGACTTCATAGGTCATGAACCCGTTATTTTTAAGGGCTGTCAGAGCCGCATGGATACTGTGAGTCCGGATATCCTTTGAATCCTTCCCGTACATTACCTGGAGTGTCTGGACCCCGTATTCAAGATCCACCAGCCCCCCGGGGCTGTATTTGGCATTTATTTTTCCTGGTACGGATTTTTCTTTGAACTGTCTTTCACGCAATTCCCTTATGGCCCTGATGTCGATGATGTTTGAAAAATAGACAACCTCATCCCGAATCCTTTCGAGCCGGCTCCCCAGTTCCCCGTCACCTCCGATACAGCGCATCCTGACCAGAGAAAGGATTTCATAGGAATGGGCCTGACCTTCCCTTCCGTAATACTGGCAATAGCTTTCCATGCTGCAGGCAAGAGGGCCTGATTTCCCATAGGGGCGCAGTCTTAAATCGATCTGGAAAATACCTTCTCTTTTTGCCTCTATAAACTGGTATATTCCCTTGACCATCAGGTTAAAGAACTCGGTATTTGTTATCGGCTGTTTGCCGTCGGTCCTTCCCCTGTCACTGTAGACAAACAGGAGTTCCAGGTCCGATGCGTACCCTATTGCCTCTCCGCCAAGCTTGCCAAGTCCCATTACTGCATATTTCACATCAAGGCCGGATTCAGTCTTGGGCCTTCCATATCGGTTGACGAGATCTTCATATATAATATCAGCGGTCCGGTTGATAACAAGTTCGGCAAGTATAGTGAGTTTTTTTGAAAGGAACCTGAAATCAAGCTCAGGATTCAGGATGTGATCTAGGTCAATGAGGAATGTTTCCTGGTCCTTGAAGCGGTTTACTGTTTTTTTCCGCGCTTCGAGATCTGCGGCCCCTTCAAGGGCGGCATTCAGCCTGTCGGGCATGCCCTCAATAGACTCGCTTAACCTTATTTTTTTTTCAGAGCTGTCGAAGACAGTAAGAAGAGACTCATATTGAAGTCTTATGAAGTCTTCCCACAAAAAGTCACTGGTACCAAGGAGCCTTGCAAGGTCCTTCAGGTTACGGGGGTCTGTCAGGTGTCTGAACCATTCTTCCCTGAATGGCTGCCTGACTATGTCTTTAATGATTACCTCAAACCTTGAGAGGGCTGTAAACGGGTCGGGTGCTTTTGCCAGAAAATAGGTAAACTGCTTTGTCAGCAGCACGGAAAATTTGATCCTCTCAATCGTCTCCCTTTCTTCAATCTTATTACCCTTTGAATCGGTAAGGTCCAGCCTGTCTTCCACCCGCCCGTGAAAGGTACGCATCCTCACGTGTTCAATCTGGATATTGTTGAGCGCGAGCGCATTTGAAAGGGCATACATAAACGCAGGGGTATCCTGGGAAACGACTCTTAGCCGGGTGAAAGGCCCTGACTCATTATCAACAGTCATCTCAACAGGGTACAGCACCGGTTCGTCTTCTTTAACTTTACTGGCAAGCTCGCGTACAACCATCTCATTGACACGGTTCTTTGCCCGCGCTATTGAGTCTTCGCTGCCGTCTTCCAGCAATAAAATAATTGATAACAGGTTTTTGGCAATGTTCTGCTGCCAGTCATCAAAGGGTATTGAACTTGTCAGACAGCCTGAAAAAAAATCTACAATCTTTCTTCTGTCAGGCGGGTCCGGAGAGATGGACACCCTTTTTTCCTGCCATCTCCTTCTGTTCGATTCTTTGACCTTCCTCTGGTAGGTATATACATCGCCTGATACTATATTGAAACCGCTGCCGGATAAAATCCCTGAGATAAGTGAAAACTCGGAAGGGTAGTCAAATGCTGTCACAGTGCATTCGATGTTGTCATCCCTGGTCTTCATGATTCCTATTTGAACGGGACTGGTGCGGTTCAGCCGGGAAATCGACCTGATATGGGCAATAATTTCTTCAATGGTAAACTTTTTATAATATATATCGCCCAGACGATCGAGATGGTCTTTGATTACTTTTTCATCAATATCCGGAAGCTCTTTGAGCAGGGAATCAAGATCAGGTTTCATGGCGTCCTGTGTTTTTTTTATAACTTTATATCATAGTTCCTTTTTATATTCACTGTAAAAAAAATGCCCCCGAAGGTTTCCCTCCGGGGGTTTGATTGTATAATACCGGATTGCTTTCAGAGGCAGTAAATCTGACCCTGTTCACATAGTTTAGATATCATAGTACATGACAAATTCCCAGGGATGGGGTCTCAAATCAATGGCCTCTACTTCTTTTGCTATCTTGTAGTTGATCCATGTCTCGATAACATCAGGTGTAAATACGTCACCCTTAAGCAGATACGCATGATCGCTGGCCAGATAACCAAGGGCTTCCCTCAGTGAGCCGGGGGTCTTGGGCACCTTTGCCAGTTCTTCGGGTTCCATATCATAGATATCCCTGTCGAGCGGCTGACCCGGATCGATCTTGTTCTGGATACCGTCAACAGCAGCCATAACCATGGCAGAAAATGCCAGGTAGGGGTTTGAACTCGGGTCAGGACAACGGAATTCGAGTCTCTTTGCCTTTGGTGATGTTGAATAGAGAGGTATTCTTATAGAAGCGCTTCTGTTCCGTCTTGAGTAGGCCAGGTTAACCGGTGCTTCGTAACCGGGAACAAGTCTCTTGTAGCTGTTTGTTGTCGGATTGGTAAAAGCAAGAAGGCTTGGTGCATGCTTCAGAAGACCGCCGATTGCATACATGGGTGTGTTTCCGAAAGACCAGCATATCCGTCACCTACGAACAGGTTGGTATTATCTTTCCAGAAAGACATATGAACATGCATTCCGGAACCATTGTCACCAAAAAGCGGTTTTGGCATAAAGGTTGCGGTCTTGCAATACTGTTTTGCGGTATTTTTGATAACATATTTATACTTCAGCAGGTTATCCGCCATCTGGACAAGAGGAGCAAACTTCATATCAATCTCGCACTGTCCACCGGTAGCAACTTCGTGATGTTGAGCTTCAATAGTAAGGCCAACCTTCTGCATGGTAAGAACCATATCGCTTCTTAGGTCCTGCATGCTGTCGGTCGGAGGAACCGGGAAATATCCTTCCTTGTAACGTACTTTATAAGCAAGGTTCGGGTTTTCTATCCTGCCGGTATTCCATGCACCCTCTACAGAGTCAAGATGATAATAACCTTCGTGCTGGTTCTGATCAAAACGTGCGTCATCAAAAACAAAGAACTCCGCTTCAGGACCAAAAAAAGCGGTATCGGCAAGTCCGATACTCTTGAGATAATTCTCAGCCTTGCGGGCTATGTTGCGAGGGTCTCTTGTGTAATCTTCACCGGTTACAGGGTCACAGATATTACAGATCATTACAAGGGTCTTTGCCTTGAAGAAGGGATCGATAAATGCTGATTCTGCCACGGGTTTTATCAGCATGTCCGATTCATTGATCGCCTGCCATCCCCTGATGCTTGAGCCGTCAAAACCCATACCATTTTCAAATGTATCTTCGTCAAACTCGCTTACAGGGTATGAACAATGCTGCCACATCCCTGGAAAGTCCATAAACCTAAGATCGACTATCTCGACCTTTTCTTCTTTGATTAAATTCATTACATCCTTTGCTGTCTTAACATCAGCCATATCTTCCTCCTTAAGTAAAATTAGCTAAAATTTTTTAAAAACGTATTATATCATTTGATATTATCAAATTTAAAGCATTCCCAGAAATAGCTAAGCAATTGCCATGCCATCCCCGGGGAAGTTTTTATACCCAGACATATCAATATGTTATAAATATAAACCCTTTCTACCGATAAACCCTATCATACAATATTGTAGATTAAAAGTCTTTAAGCTTACATATTGGTATTTTTTTAAATAACAATCTCCTATCAGACATCAGGATTAAAATACTTTCTAATTCCAGCCAATGAAATCCCTTTCCGGATCTCAGGATAACGCGACTTTACAGCTCTTATTCTCTTAATTGATGCCTTAAGTCTTTCCATCCCTATTTCATTCTTCAATATCTTTTTTCTGATGCGATCAATGCTTTCGACTGCGTTTTTTTGTTCTTCACATACAAGAAGGATATCAGCCCCGGCTTCAAAGGCCGCCGCTGCCCCCCTGGCAACCCCAACTGTTTTTGAAATAGCCCCCATCTCCAGGTCATCAGTAAGGATAAGTCCTTTAAATTTGAGCTTTTCACGCAATAAGCCGGTCAGTATCCTGTGTGAAAGAGTTGCGGGGTAATCAGGATCAATATCAGGGTAAAAGGAATGGGAGGTCATGATTCCGGCTACATTTTTTTGTACCGCCTTTTTAAAGGGCAGCAGATGCGCTCTTTTCGTTTTCCTGTTTTCAAAGTTGATAACCACCCGGCCCTGATGGGGATCAAAGTCTGCAAGCCCGAGGCCGGGGAAATGTTTCGCAACCGCCATTATATTTTTTTTCTGGAGTGTTTCGATTACAACACCTCCCAGCAGACCGACTTTTTCCGGATCATCACTGAAGATCCGGTTTTTAAGATGCTTATCCGGGTTTCCGCTTCTTACATCCATAACCGGGGCAAGATCCATATTAAGCCCCACTATCCTCATCTCTTTTGCGGTTACGGCAGCAAACTCCTTTGCCATTTTCACGGGGTCCGGCGATGCTCCGATGGCTTCGTTGCCGGGAAATATCGTAAAAGGTTCCTTCAGCCTGGCGACCATCCCTCCCTCCTGGTCCACGGCAATAAACATTTGATTGCCATGATATTTCAATGAAGCCGCCTGGATGTCCCTGCAGAGTTTTACCAGTTGCAGGGGATCTTTGATGTTTCTCTTGAAGAGTATTATCCCGCCTATATTATAGTCGCGAATCAGGGACTCGGAATCCATGTCAAGTTCGGGACCGGGAATCCCGATCATGAACAACTGACCGATATCAAAGTTAAGCTCCGAAAGATCCATGATGGTGTTCATATCTATGCCTCTTTTTCCATTCCTAAATCCACATAAAAAAACAAAACAAATCTATCAGTGACTATTTTTAAACCCGGACACCAATACAATTTTAAAAAGCCAGGAGACTATATTTGATGTACTCGTAAAAAGTCAAAAAAGCCGTCACTCCCGCAAAGGCGGGAGTCCATAAGCACTTGTTATCAATAGATTCCCGCCTTCGCGGGAATGACGAAAAAAGAAAAAAGCAGACTTTTTACAAGACGGTCATATTTACTTATTTTTCCGAATGCCATGCGCCTTGCGCCACGCGCCATTTTTAAAACCATGTGAAGACGCGCAGAAAAACAAAACCACAGATGACACCCTGATGCTGGCCAACATATTATTTATCTTTTGACTTCAACCATATTTATTTATATTCAGGTAACATTAAATGCAACAGATAATTCAAGGATAACAACAATGAAGGCAATGATAATGGCCGCAGGTTTCGGTACCAGGCTGCGGCCCCTGACAGACAAAATCCCCAAGGCGCTCGTGCCTGTGGTAAACATCCCGGTCCTTGAGAGAAACATCAGATACCTGGGCAGGTATGGGGTAAGGGACATCATTATCAATGCCCATTATCACTCGGACCTGATCAGGGAATTTGCAGCCTCCTTAAGTATCCAGGGAGTCAGTCTCACATTGAGCCCTGAAAAGACAATACTGGGCACGGGCGGGGGGTTGGCCAACTGCAGGGCATTTCTTGAAGATGACACCTTTGTTGTAATAAACAGCGACATACTTACAAATGTCGATCTTGACAAGGCTGTCGGCAGCCACATGGAATCGGGAAATTCAGCTACCATGGTGCTGCACGACTGCACCTGCTTCAATCAGATAGACACCACTGGGAACAGGGTCAAAACCATTCATAAGACTGTCGCGCCGGGCAGGCTGGCCTTTACCGGGATACACGTGCTCGAACCGGAAGTTTTCGATCTGCTGCCGGGCGAAGGGTATGCGGATATAATCTCCGTCTGCTACAATCCGATGCTTGAATCAGGCAGGCCGGTAAATGCATTTATTGCATCGCACCATTACTGGTATGATATAGGTACTATTGAGAGCTACAAAAAGGCCAGCATGGATTTTTTAAGGTTTGAAAATAAGCAGTTTGTTAAAGGGGAAAACACACTGATCGATTCATCCGCTGTCCTTAAAAACTGGGCAGTAATCGGCAGCAATGTTACCATCGAAAAAGACGCGATTATAGACAGTTCAATAATATGGGATAACTCCATTATTAAAAAGGGCATGCACATAATAGACAGCATCGTCATATCAGCGGATAAGATAATAAAAACCTCTCCGGACAATACCTCCTGCCCTCATCGTCTTTCGTAGGGTGGTACTTTACGTGCCACCATCCTGTCCCGGCGTCTTGTCATGGCGTAGCCTTGGCGAAGACGGAAGTTTTAAAGAGGGCGGATATTCCCGACAGGTCAGCAACATTGCGACGCATAAGTGCCCCTGTTATAAACACATCGAAATACAAGGCGGACACACAGGTCCAATATTGTTGACTTAAGGAATTCTGTCATTTCGACCAGCAGGAGAAATCTTAAAAAGCTTCCAAAAAGCAAGATCTCTCCCTTCGGTCGAGATGACAATCGGAAAGATGGGGGCTTAAGTCAACGACATTGACACACAAGTCCGCCCCTACGATATAAAAAAAGATGAACATCCAACGTTCAATGAAAGGCAGGATACATTATTTTTTTTGTTCTTGGTTTTTAATTGGAAGTTCAAAGTTGGACGTTCGATGTTGGACGTTTATATTTTTCTTAAGTCAACAACATTGGACCCTGTGCATCCCCTCTTCGTCTTTCGTAGGGTGGCACTTTATGTGCCACCGAAAACCCTAATACAAGCAGAGATATTACCAGGCAAACGTCCCATAAATTTATGGGACGTGTTGAAAAAATCTTCAAAAATCTACCCAAGTCATTGAAATGGAGATCATTTTACGAAAATGACCTCCAAATTTTGATGGACACCTCGGAAGAGGTCAGGATTGCCCCTATAGATCACAATCTCAACCGGTCGCAGGCAGGAAAGGCAGGCTAAAGCTGTTAAGACTGAGGGTTAAAGAAAAGACAAAATCCTGACAGCCTTCAGCCGAAAAAGCTTCAGGCTAAAATCAGGGACAGGAAATTTGTCGAAGGTTCATTGGAAGCTATTATAAATGAAATCCAGGATGATTTATTTGAAGAAGACAGCGGTGAAAGGCCAAATAAAACCAAAAAATCACCGATTCAATAACACCACATCGGTAATGTCAGGCCGCGTTTGTCGCGTCATAACATTTATGAAGATGGCTACCTGCCCTGTATTGGTTTTTCGTAGGGTTGGGATTTATTCCCAACCTGTTTTTTCTCGTTCCCACGGTCTCCATAGCACGTATACATTAACGCCCCATTTCATATAACAGCAGTTAAAATTATTGTAGGGGCAGTGCCCTGCCTGGCATCCAACAGTCATTCCGCGACTTGCTTGCCGGGCTATAGCTTCAGCGGAGACTGAACCGCGGAATCCAACACTCAACTGTCATTCCGCGACTTGATCGCGGAATCCATTTGTTTTAATTTTTTGT
Source organism: uncultured delta proteobacterium (assembly GCA_963815145.1). Lineage (GTDB taxonomy): Bacteria > Desulfobacterota > DSM-4660 > Desulfatiglandales > HGW-15 > JAAZBV01. Next base: position 516,086 of record CAWFFS010000007.1, on the reverse strand, counting down.
AGGGTTAAACCTGATGCCCGGCCCGACGACTTGTCCAGGCATAGCCTTCCAGGCAACGACGGAAGCTTTAGCGGAGACTGAAGCATTGGCGAAGGCGGCTGTTTGCCCGAAACTTCCGGCAAGCATCGTTTTTCGTGGTACCTCACGTGTCACTTAATCCAACGCCTTTCGTAGGGTCGGGATTTATTCCTGACCGCTTTTGGGTGGTGCAGAAAACTATAAATAGTGCCCATCCGCTTAAATCAACAACATTGTGCCCATGCCCGGCTCACCGAAACGTTTGTGAAGGCGGCTGCCTGCCAGTGCTAAATGACATTTTTATTGCCGGAGTATATTCCGGTGGCAGCGTCCAGACATATTTACCCTTGACATAATACTGTTCTTAATCTAATTTTTACTGACTTTCATTATTAACATTTTTTCATCCGTATTATCATGCATTTAATGGCAAAATCACTTGCCGTAGAAACTCCGCCAGTTAGATACTCTGTTTTATATTAAGCATTATTTTTTTATGTTCGTTCCAGCAAGAGAATACTTTGAATGGGTAGAGGATGAGCAATGAAAAATAGGCTTAGATAATGCAGACTGAAGACTGTTAGGCCGAAGGCTGTCAGGAAAAGCTAATAGTCTTCAGCCTAAACTGCTTCAGCCTGTTTTTACATGAGAAACCCTGGCAGGGAAAATCCCCAAAAGTGCCAAACCATGAAACTGCGGACATCCGTATCAGCTTCAATGAAGTTGAGTTAAGGAGCAGGATAAAAGAATGTGGAGGACAATGGGACCCTCAGAAAAAAGTGTGGCGGCTCTCTTATAAAAAGGTAAAAGAGCTTGATTTATTAGAGCGAATTGTTGATGATAACGAAACCTGAAATGTTACTATATAAAGAAACATAAAAGACAAACCCGAAAAGAATAAATGGCTATATATAGACAATTTTCAAACAGGCAAAAAATGCAAAAATGCCTATATATAGACATCAAAAAGTGTCCAAATATAGACATGTTTTTTAAAACTGCCTATATATAGGAATATATGGCTAAATATAGACCTTTAATCAACCGGCCCTAAACCGGTTAATAACATGTTAACCATTTTGAAAATGATAGACAAAATCCAATTAAATAAAATATTTAAAAAATGCTGGTCACTCGAAAGCAGTTCTAAATGGGAAGAAGATAGCCCTTGGAAAGGTCAGTGCTCGGTAACCGCCCTCGTAGTACATGATCATTTTGGAGGCAAAATATTAAAAACAAATATTGATGGTCAATGGCATTTTTACAATAAGGTAAATGACCAGGTATTTGATCTTACATCTGAACAATTTAATAAAAAAATTAATTATCAGAATATTGAAAGTACTGTAGAAGAAGCCTTACTTGATACGTCTCAGAAACAATATAAATACTTAAAAGGGCAATTTGCCAAGCATTACTTGGAAGCAAGCCCTAAAGAAATGGTTAACATTTAGCTCCACCAGACCCCGGAGGGTGCTTGTTGCAGAAATCATGGCGGGGCTGGTGAGCAAGGCGTTAGAAAATCAACAAGGTAATGTATTAATCTTTAAATATTCTGTTGGCTTCAGACACTAGCATATGGTTTCAAGGACAATTTACGGGCTTGGAATACCATGCCTATTTGTTTAATGATCTTATTATTCCTTAATATATCAACGTATTTCTGACTTTATCTTTTTGGCATATAAAATGCTTAACATTTTTAAAATATAAGTCCAAAGATGTTTTAATGAAAGGATGTCATTCATTTCGTGGCATCCATAAATCACTACCCATTAAAATTTTAAAGGAGGTTTAATATGCTCACAAAATTTAAAACTATTTTTTATTTACAAACAATAACACCGATATTTGTTTATATTATTGTTGCCTACCTTTTAATAAATTTTGTCCCTGGTGCAGTACCAGCTAAATTAAACTCAATAATTGGATATGCCTGTATCTTTGGTATTGTATTTTCAATTTTAAGGTTAATTGGATTTGTTTTTAAAAAAAATAAAATTCTAAATGAAGCTGAGGATACAAATAGTAAAAAGCTCTTTATGCGATATTTTGTAATCACTCAATCATCAGCCGCCGGAATTCCGATTATTGGCCTTGTGATCTTCTTATTTACAGGTAATATGTTTTCGTTATATCTTTTTAGTATTTTATCAATTCCGGTTTTTTATTTTATTTATAAAAACAATAGGTCTCTGGTAAAACAGCATTTTAACGAATAATTTTCTAACATTTGCATCTACAAGGACATGCTACTATCTCGCCGAATCGGTCTTTCAAGGTTCGCGATATTAGATCTACTAATAATCTTTAAAGGTTAGCTCCGCATGCCTGTAATGCAGGTCGTTATGGTAAGAAATCAAATGAGATTATTTTATTTAACTGCATTAATCCTAGCTATTTTTTTACTGATTGTTTATTCAACAATATCATTTGCTATTCCCAAAGATTACTTTGTAGCAATGCAATTAGTAGAAAATCCTAATAAATGGGATATTGTAATGGAGAATGGCTTCGAAAAGTCCCTAGCAAAATATGAACGAAAAGAAACATTAATAAATTTTATAAAAGAAAATAAAGAAAATTATACTGGAGCAAAAGAAGTATTTATTTTTTCAACAGTTGTTTTGATATTCAGTATCATAGGAATTTTAAGGGAAAACAAAATAAAGAAACCATAACAATCGCATCTACTACGACCGGGCTATTTTTTACGCTTTTTTTAAACCATCTGCTAACTACCAACCTTCGTGTATTTAACATGGTAAGTTGGTTTGCACCGCCCGGCCTGTAATGCGTGGCGTTATAAATTTTACAAGGAGGGTGAAATAGTGAGTACACAATTATCATATGATGATCTAAAGCATGAGTTTATTCAGGAACTAATAAAATATACAGTTGGAGTGCTAGCTACCTCACATGGAAATTTGGTGACAGCAAGAAGTATGATGCTGCTTTCTGAGGGATTAACCATTTCATTTTTTACAGCTAATTCCAGTCGAAAATTTAAACAAATTTCAGCCAACAATAACGTTGCACTTGCTATGAATAATATTCAGATTGAGGGATTAGCCACAATGAAAGGGCATACAAGCGATCCGAATAATAGTAATTTCCTAAAAGCAATGGAAATAAATCGACCAGATGCCTACAAATTTTGGCGAGATCAATGCCTCGATCCAAGTACACCATGGCATCTAATAGAAATACAACCAAAACGAATTGCAATATACGTTGTTAATTTGCCTGAAGTCTACCATGATGTACTCGATATTGATAAAAAAACAGCGGTCAGATATTTCGCTGGAGAAGAATACGAATAAATAAAATTTTATAACATCACAATTAAGCGCGACTGGCTACCATCTTGCCGGGCAAAATTAAAAGCCTTCGGGTTATTTCTTCTTACATGACATTTGGTTGCTATAAATCCGCCAGCCCCTTATTGTGGGTTGGACAATGACTGAAAAATATACTAAAGCAAATCCAATATTATTCCCACGTCCCCAGAATGGTGGTGTGGATATGCTTGTCATAGCGGCTGAACATTCAGGCGATCAGCATGCTGCCCTTGGAGTAAGCGAATTACAGTCTCTCCAGCCAGGATATCGTATATGCGCTTTGGGAGGACCAGCCTTAGAAGAAAGCGGCGTACAATTACTTATGGATTTGACAAAAGATTCCGCCATTGGTTTTCAAGCAATATATAAATGGAAGTTCTATTTAAAACTTATTTCGGAAGTTGTTCGGTGGGTCACAGAATATCAACCGAAAATAATATGTTTTGTTGACTCTTCAGGATTGAATTTAAGGATAGCAAAGGCTCTATTCTCACATGGACTAATAACTAAAGCAGGCGGACCAATAAAAGCGGTTTATTACATTGGCCCTCAGATATGGGCATCCAGGGCTTATCGACGGTTTTCGATGGCAAAATATATTGATGAACTAGCTGTGATATTCCCCTTCGATCAAAATTACTACTCTGATACTGATCTTTTAGTTCGATTTGTAGGACACCCATTTTTGAATGAAACAGAAGCCCCTTTAGTGGATTATGATCCAACTGGACCAATTCTTTTATTGCCTGGCAGCAGAAAATTGGCTGTGTCATATATTTTTCCACTTTTACTTGAAGGGTATAGACTATATCTAAAGGGCAACAATGATCGTGAGGCAGTAGTTGTCTACCCTGGAGAAGATGTACGCAGGGTCATAGAGAAAACCATGCATACACCATACTTGTTAGTTCCTTCGGGCAAACGTGTAGCCGCATCGGCAGTATTGATGAGTTCAGGCACAATGTCACTTCGATGTGCTCTAGCGGGTGTTCCAGGAGCGATTGTATACCGCACACATCCTGTTACCTATTTATTAGGACGCTTGCTAGTGAAAGTACCCTATATAGGTATTGCAAACTTTCTTTTAGGTGAAACAATGTATCCAGAATACATCCAGGGAGAAGCAACTCCATCAAAATTGTCAAATCAGTTGTATTCTTCTATACATGACAGAGAATGGATTGCTAAAATTAGAACGCAAGCAGAACGTCTACGAACATTGTTAAGTATTCCATCTCAAGGAAGCGTGGGTGAATGGTTTGCTGAGAAGTTAGCTCAATAAATATTTCATGACATGATGAGCTAAAATAGAAGGGAATTAATATTATTTAAAACGATAAGACAAAAAAACTAATCATAAAAAACAGCTACACCAGACCCCGGAGGGCTCCTTGCTTGATATGAAAAATCACGGCGGGGCTGGTGAGCTTGGCTGTTGGTCAAAAGGATTTTTATGAAACAGATAAAGCCTTATCCAGGAAACAGAGATTCACGATTTGTTACGATACGTCGTGGTGGTACACTTAAAGAAGAGGATCATCATTTGCTTGCATTATGGGCCGCTGATTGTGCTGAACATGTTCTAAGATATTTATTGAACAACATCCAAATGATGACAGACCACGTTTTGCCATCGAACAAGCTCGAGCCTGGGCACATGGCAAAATTACAATGACTAAAGCACGTGAGGCAGCATATGCAGCTCATGCTGCGGCAAGAGCTTCTACTGATGCAGCGCATGAAGCAGCTCGGGCAGCAGGCCATGCTGTAGCTACTGCACATATGGCAGATCATGAACTTGGTGCAGCCGCCTATGCGATTAGAGCAGTTCGAACAGCTTCTCCTGAAAATTTACGTAACGAGGTTGGGAAAGCTGAATGTCAATGGCAACGTGAAATCCTTCCAGAAGCTATACGCGATCTCGTTATATCAGATCAGGCTAATCGGAATAAAAAATTATGGTCTCTTTTTCAATGTTAAAGGAAATATAGAATAATTAAGACTTTGATTAATGCCCAACCCCTGCATCAACGCGGATCTGGCGAAAGACAGCCAGCCCGGTTATGCAGAATGTTATACGGCGGTAACAAACCATGAAAACTGAATGGCAATTTATTTTTGAAACTAAGAATTTTATTTTTGAGAAAAAACTGAAATTTAAGGGGCACGTATCAAAATCAGAAGATACGAAAATTGAATATAATGGCCAAATAGATCCTGATGAAAACAAATTTATACCTGCCGCTATGCAAACAGGAAAATTATATATTACATTGCCATTAAGGTCTAATGAAGCTAAAGAACTAGCATATTATATAGCATCAAATATTTCACAAAAGATTTCATTTGAATTTGGTGAATTTAAAATTCATGGGGGATTGATTGCATGTAAGAACATTCCTGAAACACAAGAAGAAGAGATAGAGGTTGGAGATACACCATACAGTGCAGAGGCTATTTTCGAAAAAGCTATTGAGCCAAGTATTTTTGAGGCAAGTGCTTTTGAAAAGATATCTAGTTTACCATTAGACATCGATTTAGTTGCTCAGCACAATATGGCTAATAAAGCTACAAACCCAATCGATAAATTCATGGGATATTTCAAAATATTAGAAAGTCAGTTTCCTCCAGCATCAAGAAAACAAACAATGCGTGAAGCTTTTATCGGAAGCAGCATACTTAAAATTATTTTCATTAACACCTTTGATTTTAAAAATAATGAAGATCCATTAAAGAAGTTTGATGACTTTATTTCATCAATAGTACTAACGAGACATAGATGTTCTCATTTAAAAAAATATTCAAATTTTGGCTATCTTCCAGACGACCCAAAAATAAAAACGGAAGTTGGTCCTTTCTTACAACCTTTAGAAATATTGACACATGAAACAATAAAATATTTTGCAAAAACAGTATAACATTTACATCAAGCCGATTTGGCGAAAAATCCGCCAAACCGCTTATGTAAGCCGTTTGCGTGCTGGAAAAGCAGAATAAAAAGAAGGCCATAGTGACAGAGGGAAGTCAGTTACCAATAACATGTAACTCAAGAGCGCGAGAATTGATCTGGAAATAAAAAGGTAACAAAAAATAAAGGAAATCCATTTCCCGGAAATTCCTTTGAAAAATAAATCAAATAAATATAAAAAGAATTATTCAAAAACATAGTTTTCAAAAAGCATCAAATCTTTAAAAATCAGTAATTGAAAGTAAGCTGTCATAAATAAACTAAACAGGTTGGCGGCAGCCAACAAGTCACTAAACAAGGACAGGCTGTTTTTCTTGCCGAATCGAACCGCAAAGATTCGCGAAGTTATATAATGCAACAAGCTTCAAAGGTTCACCCCGCCTGCCTGTTATAGTGTCGTCGTTATGTCTCACACAGGAGAAGGAAATGAGCCAATCTAATATCGAAAGACGTATTATTAAATTCCGCAAGCAACAACAAAGTAGCAAAATAACGGCTTATGTTAGTGTATTTGCAGGCTTCTTGTGGACGACGCTAGCCTTCATCGACCGTAATGCTGATATTTTTACCGGCATACGATTTTTTGTGGGAGGACTTTTTCTTGCGCTCGGAGTTGGTTGGCTTCGTCATTCTCGAACGGTAAAAGTATTCGATGCGTATCTCTCACAACTTCAATCGAGTAATAATGAAAAAAAAGACATAACAACTAAATAAACTCAGACCGTGCTACTATCTCGCCAGATCGAAGTTGAATGCAATATAGCAACAATGATTGTTTGCATACAGCGTTGGTATTAAACCGCACGGCTAGTTATTTCGCACGAAGCAAAATAAAAGGGGGTTTAATGAAATATCTCAAGGTGTTTTATATTATTTATTTAATTGCTGGATGTGTCGCTTTTCTTAAAGGATTATTTTTAAAAAATGAAATAGTAACCTTATTGGGATTAGTAATAATTGGGATAGCAGGCGTCTCTGCTGCAATCAAGCATTTAGATAATAAAATATCTCATAATTTCATAAACAATAGCTTAAAACCAATTAATGAAAAAACTTCTAACATCACAATTAAGCGGGACTAGCTGGTTTTTCTTGCCGATTGAAATCCCGCAGTATCAATGGTCTTCGCACTTTCGCGACCATCTATACGATTAACCCGCTAGCCCCTTATTGTGGTGTTATGGGGCGATACAATGAGTAATGAGGCAGTAAAGAAAATAAATCTTAAAAAGTGCTCTAAAAAGACATTTAAAATCACAAGTATTCTTTTTGGAGTCATAATATTTTTTGTTGCACTTCCTCTCGTTTATCCGGCTCCCCTTTTTGCTTATCATGTTGCATATGACAACTTGGATATATTTTCTGACATGCAAATCCCAACTGAAAAAGCAAATAATATTCTTAAGCAAGTTCAACTTAAGCTGAGTACATCTCCAATTCAAATCGATAATATACCAATGCAAATTTATATTGCGAATACCACATGGAGGCGTCACTGGTTATGGATTGTACGCCCTAATAATCCAGGGGGATTTATTGTGGCGCCATTCACACGAAACCATGCTTTTTTATCCGGAGCAGATTTTGAAACCAATGAATTAATTTCACCTTCAGGTTACAGAACGCAGCCTCCGCGAACAATTGCCTATTTTGCAATACATGAACTCACCCACACTATGACATATAAAAAAGTGGGATTACTTCGATTTTTTCTAATGCCTAAATGGATTAAAGAAGGTATTGCAGATTATGTTGCTATGCCGGAAGAAAACGCCTTTTCTCTTTTTGCAAAAATTGGTGAACGAGATGCTGATTTATCCATGATGAAATCTTATGGTGTGTATGCGCCTTACCGATTATTGATAGCATACCTGCTTGAGGAAGAAGAGTGGTCAATTGAGCAGTTATTAAATAGTAAACTCACATTGCAGGAAGCAAGATCTCATATTTTTAATAAACTAAAGTCATATCAAAAGTTTCAACGCTGACAAGGCGTTCCGCCTTGCCGGTTAAACCTGTCGAATTTTAAAAAAGGAGAGGAGCAATATGGTAAAGCAATATTCATTTTTCCGTTCGTTTTTAATTTTAATAATCTTATTTTTATTTATTACAATTTTTACTGGCTGCAATTCTATTGAGACTAGTAAAACACATACCAATCCTCTCTCCAGAAAAACGGTAGTGCCTCAGCCAACAATCACCTATGGAGACCCCTCCGTTTTGAATGATGCATTTAATTTTGATCAACTTGATAAAAAACCAATACTAGTGAGTCCTTTTCGTGCTCCTACCATGTCTCCTCATGATTATGCGATCAAAAATAAAATAGAGGGAAAAGTTTTATTATTACTGGTCATTGATGAGAAAGGTAATGTTATATATGTTGAAACCAAAAAACCAGTTTTAGGTTTAAATGAACCCGCAGTAGAAAGCGCCTTACAGCTAAAATTTAAACCTGGAGAGGTTAATGGCAAACCAGTAAAAGCGGTAATAGGATTACCTTGGGTATTTAAAATAAAAAAACACCAAAAATCCTAACATCGGCTTGCACCGGAAAGCCTGATAAGACGTCGGCTTCCAGTGAAACCAATCGTTCTGTGTGTCCAATTATGATATTTTTTATATCTTGACATCCAAATCATTTGATATATACTTAATGGTATAGCTCATTAATTTGGAGGACAAAATGGATACTGCAAAATTATTTATTAACGGTCGAAGTCAGGCAGTACGATTACCCAAAGCCTACCGATTCGAAGGAAAGGAAGTATATATCAAAAAAGTTTCTCAAGGTATTTTAATAATACCTAAAGATAGATCTATCTGGAATGATTGGGAAAAAAATTTAAAAAAATATGACAAACTATTTATGGCTGAAAGGAACCAACCTGATTCTCAACAGGAAAGGACCGGGTTGAATGAACTATTTAATTGATACTAATATCTGCATTTATGTGATGAATAAAAAACCTTCCGAAGTAATTGATAAATTTAAAAAAACTGAAGTTGGTCAAATTGGTATATCATCCATTACCGTCTCCGAATTAAATTATGGTGTAGCAAAAAGTAAACGTCAAAAACAAAATGCTCAACGGCTTGAAGAATTCCTCACTCCATTTGAAATCTTACCCTACGATGAAACTGCATCAAAATATTATGGGATAATCCGTTATCAGCTTGAATCTGAAGGTGAGGTAATTGGCCCACTTGATATGCTTATTGCGGCTCACGCGTTAAGTAAAGATTTAATATTAGTCACAAATAATGAAAAAGAATTTCTAAGAATTAAATCACTAAAGGTTGAAAACTGGGCTCGGTAAAAAATCGACACAGAACAAGTCACTAAACAAGGACATGCTGGTTTTTCTTGCTGAATCGAACCGCAAAAGTTCGCGAAGTTATATAATGCAACAAGCTTCAAAGGTACGCCCCGCCTGCCTGTTAGTGTCGTCGTGCTGGTGGTATCACGCGAGGAATGGTTTTATAGAAACTGTATTTTTGCGAAAGGGTTTTAATGCTATACAAATTTAATGGCAAGCAGCCAACATTTGGGGCCGATACGTATATAAGTGACCTGGCAAGAGTTATCGGCGATGTAGTTATCGGTAACAATTGCTATATTGGGCATGGTGCAATCTTGAGAGGAGACTACGGCAGGATTGAAGTTGGCGACGGCACGGCAGTGGAAGAAGGAGTCATTGTTCATGCACCTCCAGGTGATATGAATCAGATAGGGAAAAGAGTCACGATTGGTCATAGTGCCGTAGTTCATGGCAAAAAAATTGGCAATCAGGCAGTTATCGGCATGGGTTCCATACTTAGTATCTGGTCCGAAATCGGAGAAGGCGCAATTGTCGCGGAAGGCAGTGTAATTAAAATGAAACAGATAATTCCTCCGAAAGTGGTTGCTGCAGGTAATCCAGCACAGATCGTCAGAGAAATTAGTTCAAAAGACGAAGAATTTTGGAATTGGGGTAAACAGCTCTATATTGATCTTGCTAAGAAATATTTGGATGAGGGCATGGAACAGGTGGAATAAGAAAAAATCTTCGGATCATGGCATAACCTGTCACTTAAGCGGACCGGGAGAAGCGATGCATTTTCTAACTTTGCCATTTTCCAATTCTTCCGCTTTCCTATGCACTTTGTCAAGGGTTTGCTCCCAGCACGCTTAGTTCATCGCTTAGAGCACAACATACATAAGACAACATGTTCGGAGGCAAGAGATAAGATGAAGCCTAAAATTGCAATTATTGGAGAGTATTACGACACTTTTGTACCGCACACTGCGTTAAATGAATCCCTTGACTATTTTAAAACCAAATACGATTTCGATTATGAGTGGATTGAGACTTTAATTGTGGAAAAATATCGGGATGAAATCTTGAAGGGTTTTACCGGAATTTGGAGCGCCCCCGGCAGTCCGTTTAAGAGTTTGGACGGCGCATTGCATGCTATCAAGTTCGCGCGTCTGAAAGATGTTCCGCACCTCGGTACCTGCGCTGGTTTTCAACATGCAGTGATAGAACTTGCAAGGAGCATACTTGGGATTAAAGATGCGCAACATGAGGAGTATGATACCATGTCCTCCAACCTGTTTGTCAGCAGAATGGCATGCTCACTTGCCGGGAAAACCATGGATGTCTTCCTCAAGAAAGATACACTTGCTCATAAGCTGTACGGAATTGACAGGACAGAGGAAAATTACTATTGCAACTTCGGCATTAATCCGACGTTCAAATCTTCTCTAATTCACCCACAGATTTTAATTTCCGGTGTAGATCAAGACGGTGAAATTCGAATCATGGAATTGCCAAGTAAGAGATTCTTTATAATTACACTGTTTGTCCCGCAGACTCGATCGACCATTGAGGTGCCGCATCCGCTTATCAAGGGGTTTGTTGAAGCAGCATGTACGATATAAAAGAATATAAAACAATGAGCTCTAACGATTTAATCCAGCAGGTTGCCAGGGCGGTTCGGTCTTGGCAAATTGAAAGTTTTTATTACCCTGTCAACTGCTGATTACAGTGTTATGAGCGAAGAGAAGTATGAATAATAATCACTCAACATTAGTTTATGCAGTTCGACACGGAGAAACCGAATGGAATTTGGTAGGTAAGCAACAAGGTCATTTGGATAGCCCATTAACTGCTCTTGGTGTTAAACAGGCTTATGCATTAGGCGCAGGTTTAATGAACAGAGGAATTGAGTTTATTATAAGCAGCGATTTAGGGCGAGCAGCGAAGACAGCGGAAATAATTGCATCAAAATTAAAATTATCTGTAACGATTAATGAGCTTTTGAGAGAACGTCACCTTGGTTCTCTTCAAGGTCTTACGAAAGAAGAATGGCGTAACAAGCATCCAAATGAATGGTCTGTATACAAATCGGGAGATCCTGATTACTGTTTTCCTGGTGGAGAAAGTGCCAGACAACGTTATAAAAGAGCAATAAAATGTGTAGAGTTGCTTGCGGAACAATATAAGGAAAAAGTCATTTTATTAGTGACACACGGTGGAATACTAAGTGGGTTGTTTTATCATGCGACGGGTCTTCCTTTAACTGTTCCTCGTCGGTTTTCGTTGTTCAATGCATCAATTAGCAGTTTCTCAATCGATCGAAATAATTGGAAGATGCATACATGGGGGGAAACCCAGCATTTACAAGACATAGAAACGCTTGATGACAATTAAAAACTCATAACAATTTATGTGTCCAAAATTCATCGACTATCCACTGTTTAGTAATTTAATTGGGTATTAATATGAGCAAAAAGATAAAATTATTATTGATCCTAGTCATTTCAATTATAGCTTGTCTCTGTTTTTACGCCTGTAAAGACTGGGAATATAATGTTGTGAAAAATGGCATCCATTTTAAAAAAATATATCAATCCAAAGGCGGAACAAATACTGGTTATATGACCGATAACCATACTATTCAAGGTTTCCCTTGTGAAAAAGGCTGGATACATTTTAAAAAAAATTGGCAGTTACTATCTTTTCAGCTAAGCGATGATTTCATATATAAAGAAACTCTCCTTCCTGCTCAAACTTGGCTTCATTTTCCATATCATGATAGGCAATCCGGATATATTTGCTCTTTTCCCTATGATTATAAAATACAGGAATATCTCTGTGGAGGCAGTGGCGGTTACAAAGGGACTCATACAGGATTTTATGATAGCGGAAAATTGCGAAGCTTTTTTCCGCCTGAAGATGTAATTATTGATGGAGTTCCCTGTGAGGCCAGCCTGTTTGCCAATGTCAACCTTTATGAAAATGGTAATATTAAGAGCTGTAAACTTGCTGAGGATTATCAGGTAAATGAAAAAATCTATAAAAAAGGCAAAACTATTGAGTTTAATAAGACCGAAAAAGTGAAATAAAACACATAATGAATCTCTGCACTGGATTTTTACTCCGCTGTGCTACGCAAAAACCTGAGCAATACGTTCGCTGTATAAGGAGATGAAATGTACGTAGGAAGGATTGTATCTGTTGGGTTAACAATCTCGAATCGTTTGTGTTTAATGTATCGTGTGTCATCCCGGTCCTTTCCGAACAGGGTGATCAAGGATATTAAAGGCGCCTTAGCTGTTATCCCATCACCGGGATCAGAAACAGATATCTATCAAAATCCATACATCAGTTACAATTGCCTGCGCCATAATTCAGAGTTTGCAGTCGTTGGAAACGGAACTCATACCGACCCTATATTTGAGAAATTAGAACCAGGTGAATATAGGTTTGTGTCAACATATGAAACGAATAAAATATCAACAGAATTTGGTGGTATAGAATTAAATGCACAGAATCCAAGAGAAGCTGCACAATTTATTATCAATAGTGGGGAATTTATTGAATTTGAAAAGCCTGTGTCCTCTGTTGCGGCATAGGAGGATAAAATGGAAAATTGTTGGACTTAGATCCAACCTGCTGTATCACCAGCAGTTATATACTTCGGCATGCATTACCAGTAATGGTTTTGTGTGAAGCCCGAAGGACAATGTAGCCCTTGGCTTTATGCCTGGAAAGGGAATCGTGAGAGGACCTCAACTCTGGGAGCACAAACCCGGATGGGAACTATAAATGATGGTATGCGCAGCATGGCTGGGCAACTGACGCAGGCCCAGTTGTATACCGCCGCACAAGTGGGATCGGTCATCGTCGCAGGCCGGCAGATTTGTCGGCTTTCTGGCGTTACTCTTGATCGAGATGATATCCTGAGCGCCACAGTTAAAAGCTTAAATGTAATGGGATATCACAAGCTATTCGGTAAAAATCGTATATACCCTGTTACTAAAAGGCATAACCTCCGGGTATATCATCTGATTATTATCTTTCCTTTAGACCCTTCTGTAAACTCGCCCACAATGGCTGCATCATCCAATCCCTTTGACCTGAGCCTGTTCAGAAATTCATGGGCCTCATTTTCCGGAAGTGCAACCAGAAGGCCGCCCGATGTCTGCGGATCAAATAAAATATCCAGCATCACCGGGTCAATGTTTTCGATCCCCTCAACCTGATGTTCCCGATATTTCCTGTTTCTCAGGCTCCCTCCGGGCACAATACCCATTTTTGCAAACTCAATTGCCTCATGAATTATTGGGAGATTGTCCATATGGATTCTGAGACCAGCCGAGTTATCATCTATCATTTCACAGGCATGGCCTATAAGGCCGAATCCGGTAACATCCGTGCATGCACTGATATGAAAATCTTCAAATTCTTCCGCAGGATACTTATTGAGGGCGGACATTATCCCGATTACCTTTTTTACAAGATCCTCCCCTGCGAGATTACCCTTGACAGCAGTGTTGATAATACCTGTCCCCAGCGGCTTTGTAAGGACAAGAAGATCCCCGGACCTTGCTCCCCTGTTTGCAATCACTTTGCCGGGGTGCACTTTCCCGGTTACCGAAAGACCATACTTGAATTCATCATCCTCAATGCTGTGACCGCCCAAAAGCAGGGCACCCGCTTCCTTTATTTTATCAAGACCACCCCTCAATACTTCCTGGAGGATACTGATATCCATAGTGCTTACGGGAAAACCGATTATATTCATGGCAGTAATCGGCGTCCCACCCATTGCATACACGTCACTCAGGGCGTTGGCGGCAGCGATAAGACCGAATGAATAGGGATCATCCACGACAGGGGTAAAGAAATCCACTGTCTGTATAATGGCCAGATCATCACTGAGTTTGAGCACACCGGCATCATCCGATGTATCCAGCCCCACGAGCAGATCATCACTGTGTGGCAGTTCAAGACCGCAAAGCGCCTTTGCCAGGTCCGCCGGGCCCAGCTTTGAAGCTCAACCGGACCCTTTTACCGTCTCGGTTAACCTCTTGTTTTTTGCTTCCGACATATTTGATTCCCGCAACTGATATTTTTAAACCAAGCTACCATAGATGGTATTTCATGTCATTCTTTATCTAAATTTATAATGGATGAGGTCATAAAGAAGGCCGGAGGGCTGGAAGAACGCCTGCAGAATGTCGAAGACATCGTTACATCCAGGGAGTTTGACTTTTTCAGGAAATTACACCGCAAACCCTGAGAAACCATTAACTCACACAAACCCTTCTTATCTCGCTGATATCAGTCAGTCCCTCTAAAGACTTGATTATTCCGTCCTGTTTTAATGTCATCATGCCTTCGCTCATTGCCTGTAAAAACAGCTCTTCGCTGTTTGACTGCCTTTTGATCATCCGCTTCACTTCCTGCGTACCTTCCATCAGTTCATGGATACCAAGCCGGCCCTTGTAACCTGTCCCTGAACACAGATCGCAACCGCCAGGCTTGAACAGGGTAAAATCTTTGGTATACTCGATGCCGGTCCTTTCAAAGTATTCTTTGCCATAATCCTGGACGATCTCATCGAATTCTTCCCTTGTCGGATGATATTCCTTCCGGCACTTCTCACACAGGTGTCTTACAAGACGCTGTGCCATTACCCCTAAAAATGCATCGGAAAAATTAAGAGGGTTTAAGCCCATATCAAGAAGCCTGGTTATGGTTTCAGGTGCACTGTTTGTATGAAGGGTAGATAAAACCAGATGTCCTGTAAGAGATGCCTCGATACCTATGGATGCCGTTTCGTGATCGCGCATTTCACCTATCATGATGACATCCGGATCAGCCCTTAGAAAAGCGCGCATAATCCGCGCAAAGTCGAGACCTATTTTGGGCTGGGCTTCCACCTGCCTCATGCCCTGCTGGGTAATTTCAACCGGGTCTTCCGCAGTCCATATCTTTATTCCAGGCTCGTTTATATAACCCAGCGCACTGTGAAGGGATGTTGTTTTACCCGAACCAGTTGGCCCTACCACAAGGACCAGGCCATATGGCTGCGTTATTATTTTTTTCATAATATCAAGATTGCGCTGGTTCAGCCCCATGTTATCGAGCTTCATTGCACCGGCCTTGGCAAGGATTCTCAGGACAGCATCTTCAAAACCCCCTGTAGTTGGAAGCGTGGCCACCCTGAGTTCAAAGGACGGGATACCTCTTCTCTTGAACTTTATTTTACCGTCCTGCGGAAGCCGTCTTTCAGCGATATCGAGCCCGGCCATGATTTTAATCCTGGACAGGACTCCTTTTGCCATGGTGTTGGGCACCTGGATATACTCCTGACACACACCATCCAGCCTGAACCTTACTGTAGTTGCCTTTGTTAGGGGAGAGGGTTCAATATGGATATCCGAAGTGTTTTTTCTATAAGCAGCTACGAGGATCTGGTCAACAAGCTTTACAACCTTGCCCGACGCCTCATTGAATTCATCCACATGTTCTTCATAATTTTCTTCTTCCTCTTCAAAGGAGATATCCGGCATCATGTCGAATTCATCAAAATTGGCTTCGGACGCCTCGGATTCTTCCGTGGCCATCTTTTTATCAAAAAAGAGTTTTATGTACGCCTCGATATCTTCTTTGATACCCACAAAAAAATCAGCTTTTTTTGCCTTCAGCAGGGCAGTGACAATATCGACCTTATTCAGGTTGATAGGGTCATCGATCAGCACCTGTATGCTGTCCTTATCCCATCCCAGTGGCACCCACAGATCCTGTAAAAGGAAGGATTTTTTCAGGTTTGACAAAAGTTCAATAGGTGTAGCGGTGTCAGGATCAAACCCCTTAAACGGGTGGCGATAACATACTGAAAGTGATTTACCGATATCTTCCCTGCTCACATTGAATTGCGTTAAAAGGATATATTCAACACTTGCCTTATTTTTCTTTGATAAGGCCAGGGCGTCAAGCAGTTGCTCGGTTGTTACCTTGTTGTTATTCAGGAGAAAATCGTATTTCGAACCTGTAGCAAAATAGGCGGCCAGCGCGTTCAATCTCTTTTTAATATCTTCGTTTTTAGGATCAAGTTCAGCCGCTGTTTCAAAGTAATAAAGCGCCTGCTCCTTGCTGTCTCTTTTTTCAAGCTCCAGGCCGAGCAGGTATTTAACCTTTGCAAGCTGCTCATCCTGAAAATTAAACTTTTTGAAAAAATTATCTGCCTGAATGATGATTTCCATAGAAGGATATAGCTTGAACAGGCAGTCGCATATATCGGAGATTATGGTTTCGATAGGAAAACTAATCAAAAATAATTTTTCATATTCCGCAATCGCTTCCCTGTAGAGGCCAAGCTCTTTAAAAGCAAAGGCACAGTCATTAATGGCCCAGGCATTCTCATCTACCGGAGACAGTGCTTCCTGTATACCTGTTACATCTTCATCAGACAGCCCTTCGAACTCTTCCGGATATTTATCCCTGATCTCCTGTTTAAGGATATCTATCTTTTCAAGTATATTTGGATAAACATCATTTTCACTGGAAGAAATGCTTGCGAGTATCCCTTCATAGAGATGAAGAGATTCTTTCGGCAGCCCCATGGAATGATAGACATCCGCTTCCTTTAATCTGTTTTTAATATCTGTTTCTGTATGCATTTTTACTGATCCGTTTTTTACTCACCTACTTAATTTCTTTTGATATGGAGTTGGCAGTCAGGGACACTATTGTCTTCAATGTTGACAAAACATTGGTGCCTTGCATTGCGCTTGCCTCAAAAACCGGGACATTTAATTTGCTGTTAAGACCTTTTTGAAGTACATCAACAGGGATCAAAGGTATTCCGCTCTCTTCGAGATCCCTTTTATTGAACTGCATGACCAGCGGGATTTTAAATATATTTTTATTATATGTGCTCAGGTTTTCCTGGAGATTTTTCAGAGATTCCATGTTCTTGTCCTTACGCATCACCAGAGAATCGGCAACAAACACCACCCCGTCCACACCCCTCAGCACCAGTTTTCTTGTTTCATTATACATGACCTGACCAGGCACGGTGTATAACTGGAACTTTAATGAATACCCCCTGATCTTGCCGACATTAAGAGGGAGAAAATCAAAAAACAGTGTCCTGTCGCCCTTGGTTTTTATAGTAATCATCTCGGTCTTGATCCGATCACGATACTCCCTGTGAATATACTCCAGGTTGGTTGTCTTACCGCCCCTGCCGGGTCCGTAATAGACTATCTTTGCCTGAATCTCTTTTTTATTGAAATTGATAAATGCCAAGTTATTTTTCCTGTTATCGCGCTGCCACAAAATAGTGACATATAAAATTAATAAAATAAGTCGGCTGCGTTGACTCAACCTTAACGGCGTACCACCCTTTCTAACGTCCCTTTTTTATCATTTTCCATCATCTTTCGAATGGCCCCAAGCTCCGATGATATAGATGATATACCTTCCACAAGACCTTCCAGAATTTTAAAAACATCTTTTGTATCTATCTGGTCGCTTTTAACCGGGATTCCCTCAATCGTCTTTTCCTGAACCGGGGTCCCGATTATTTCGCTTTTGGAAGACGATTCGGCGTTCTGATCTCTCAGCTTTTTTTTCTCTCCAGGGGACAATTCCTTTGGAGCGGACTCCGGAGCCTTTTTTGTCTTATTATTGGAAAGTACGAGATCGCTGTTAAGCCGTTCAATACATTTCCTCCAGAAATCACTCAATTCATAATTATTAAGCTCGGTTTCGCCTTTAGTTACCAGGTATCTTGCAATATTTTTTATTCCCCTGGCGGCATCGGAATCAGGGAAAAGTGAAATCAGCGGTTTCTGTTCCTTGACCGCCTTTGATACATGCGAATCCAGTGGAATTGTTCCCAGCGGGGAAATATTTATTTTCAGATTCTTTTGCACGACCTCTTTAAATTTTGAATACAGCTTGTTGGCAATCTCCATGCTCATGCATTGATTGATGGCAATCAGTACAGTGCTGCTGATTTTATTTAAACAGAGTACTTTTAAAAGAGCATAGGCATCTGTTATAGAGGTAGGCTCCGGTGTGATGACCAGGACAATCTCGGGTGAAGTCAGGCAGAATGAAATTACATTCTTTGAAATACCTGCAGAAGTATCAAAAATAAAATAGTCATATTCGTCAAGTTTGGAAAGGGATGAGATAAGATAATCAAACTGGCCGGGATCATGTTCTGCGAGCAGCTTCACTCCCGAACTCCCCGGGATGATATCAAGGCCTGCCGGAGCATTGATGATGATATCCTTCATCTTCTTTTTCTTTAAAAGAACGTCTTCAAGAGTATATTCAGGATAGCAGCCAAGCAGGATATCGACATTGGCAAGCCCCATATCCGCATCAAAGAGGCATGTGCGGTATCCCATAGCTGCCAGGTAAAGAGACATGTTAACACTGATGTTGGTTTTGCCAACACCTCCCTTGCCGCTTGTTATTGTTATAATTCTGGACATATTAAATCTCCGCCTCCAAAGTTTCCTCATCCTTAATTCTTGCACTCTCCATAAGGATCTGCATAAGCGGTTTTTCTATCTCACGTTTATTTTTCTTACACATATCCGCTATTTCAATTATGCTGTTATTCCAGTTGATAATATTCATTGCAGCCTGCTCTCCCCTCAGGCCTTCAGTCTCGGCCGCTATCAATTCCCCGTCGCGAAAATACAGATAACCTACATTGCCGTGTGACCTTACAGTAAGCGTACATATCTTTCCTTCAATATCTATCAATTGAAGAAGTGACGAAATGTTTATTCCATGTATCTGACTTGCTCTTCCCGAACGCAGCTCTCTTAAGACGCTCTCTCTAAAAACGTTCAGATCCAGCGGTTTCTCATAGTATTGATAGCTTCCTATGGATTTGATTTTCGTCTCCATGTTTTCATTTCCATTACCCGTAAGAACTATTACCTTCAATCCATGCATATTCTTATTAACATAATTTAAAAGCTGCAGACCGTTTACCCTGGGCATATGGATATCTGAGATTAACAGATCTATATTCTGCATGTTTAGAAGATCAATTGCCTTTTTTCCATCTTCAGCAGTAAATATTTCAATTTCCTCTATATCCTGAAGCGATTTCCGGAGCAGCCTTATTGTGGTGGGGTCATCATCGACTATTAACACCTTTTTCCTTTCAAGGCTGTTTGAAATATCACGTCCCCTTCTCGAATCTATATTCTCCTTATACTGTTCAATCCCGTTTTCCAGCGCCTGGATCAAATCCACTGTATCGCACGGTTTGGTGAGCAGCCTGAAAATATTTCCATTATTGATTGCCTCAATGGCGCTCCTTAAATCAGCATAGCCTGTCAGCAGTATCCTTGCAGTTTCGGGTGAGAGATCCTTCACTTGTGAAAGAAACCGGTTACCATCCATTCCGGGCATCTTCAGGTCGGATACTACAACAGAGAACGGACCGTTTCTTTTTACTGCATCGAGACCTTTTTCGCCCCCTTCCGCAGTTTCAATACTAAACCGCTTTCTCAGCTTTCTTTTAAATCCGTCGAGGATGTTTGTATCATCATCGATGAAAAGGATTCTGTGTTCCATTTAATCTGCTCCGTTTGTCATGTTCTTCCTGATCGCCATCCAGCTGTGCAGTCTCTTGCCCAACTTCAATCCTGCCAGGTAATCGAGGTCGCAGGGCGGCTCAAAAACGGCTTGATCTGACTCCGGACCCATATGTTCCAGTGCATTGGCAATATGTACTGCAGTCAACGGGCTGAAACAATCATCCCCGTAAACAGACGGGGCATGATGAAAGGCAATGGCCTCTATTATAGGAGAAGGCAGACCCCATAACTCCATCAGATAGGCGCCGACTTCGGAATGGGTAATCCCAAAAACCTCATCTTCAACAGCCCAGAGCGGTCCGCACATTTCATTACTTTTGATGATTATTTTTCTGTATTCATCAGGAAAATTTGATGCAAGTATCAGTTTGCCGCAATCATGAAGCAGCCCCGCAATGAACGAGTTATCAATTATCTTCTGATCCATTAACTCTTCTTTTGAGATGGCCTTTGCTGTATTTCCTGTCATCAGATTGTGCGACCACAAAGATTCCATAAAATTACCCGGCATATCTATCAGGTCGAATTTCCTGAATACGTGGGCAACCAGGACAAGAGACTTTATTATGTCAAGCCCGAGCAGAATCGCGGCATGTTCAGGGCTTGAAATATGGCGCGGCAGTGAAAAATATGCGGAGTTGACCAGTTGAAGTATCTTTGAAGTCAGTGCCACATCCTGTGATATTATCTTGCCGACTTTTTGAATGGATGCGTCACGGGACTGAAGCTCTTCGGTAATCTGAAGATATATAGACGGCATTGAGGGCAGCGAGTCTATCTGTGTCAGGGTCTTTTTCATTGAATCATTTCTTATGAAGTCGGAAAGTCTGCATGTCCTGAGAATCGTTGATTTCAATACCTCCGGATCACACGGCTTGTTAAGGAACCTGTGTGAAACACTTACCGACTGAAGAGACATGCCGACATCAGGTTCTCCGGACAAGATAATCCTCACTGTATCAGGATACATGTTCTTGACCTTTGATAATAACTGCAGCCCGCTCATTTGAGGCATACTGATATCGGTTACAACAACGTCAAAATGCGTTTCTGAAAGCATGGACAGGGCCTCGGGCCCGCTTGTAGCAAAGGATGCCCTAAAATTGTTCTTTTCGGTCCGGAGCATCCTGCTCAATCCCTGAAGTACCATGGGTTCATCATCAACAAATAGTATACGTCTTGCTATGTCCCTGGGATTGTTATTCATCATAACCTCTTAAAGGAAGCCGGACTATCATTATTGTCCCCCTGCCCGACTCGGTTTCAAATCCCAATGTGCCTCCATGGTTGTTGACCACCACTTTGTGAGAGATAGACAAACCCTGCCCTGTCCCCACGCCAACCTCCTTTGTCGTAAAAAAGGGGTCGAAAATCCTTGGCCTGACTTCCACCGGGATGCCTGTACCCGAATCGCCTACGCGGATCTCTGCCCAGGAATCATCATGGCTCGTGCTTATCCTTATAGTTCCTTTTTCACTTTCCTTCTGCCCTATTGCATCCCTTATCGCGTGAACCGCGTTTGTTATCAGATTGAGTATAACCTGGCATATTTCGCCCTGCAGGCAGGGGACAAGCGGCAGGTTTTCATCAAGATCGGTTATCATATCGGCCACATACTTCCATTCATTCCGGGTAACGATAATGACATTCCTGACGGTTTTATTTATATCGGTCAACTGTTTCTCTTCGATCCCCGGATGGCAGAACTGTTTCATGGCAGAGACTATTTCAGAGACGCGCTGCAGTCCTCCGATCGACTGTTCAACGGCCCTGGGAATCTCATCCATGATATAGTCGGAGTCGATATCATTCATCATCTTTTCTATTTCGTCTATGGAAGAGTCTTCTATCGGTGTTTTTTTAGCGTCCTGTATAACAGAGACGGCCATGTCCAGCAGAGAAAGGATATCCTTAAATGAATCCTTCAAAAACTGCATGTTGTCACCAATATACTGTACAGGGGTGTTTATCTCATGGGCAATACCGGCTGCAAGCTGACCGATCGATTCAAGCCTGAGGGTCTGACTCGACTGATCCCCACGATCTTTTTGTCCGGAGACATCTCTGGCTATTGTCCTGAAACCTGTTTTTCGATTCGCCACATCAACATTCAGGTCTTCCTGATAAATCTGTTTTTCTATTGCCCCTATTTCCATTCGTTGACTCAACCTCTTTTATCCTTCTGATGTAGAAACCCCTTCTGCAATGGCAAAACATGCGCCTTCAGGCTTTGTCAGAGGGGTAATTATCAGTTTGGCGCTTATTTTTTCCCTCTGCTGATTTTCAAAGTATATCGCAGACTTTAAAAATTCCGCATTTTCTTCCTGCTTTATTTTTTTATTAATATTTATAATATTTCTTATTGATTCGGGATGAACCACTTCCTCTACTCCCATGCCGATCAATGAATCGACATCAACTCCGCAGAGTTCGGCCCACGCCCTGTTGCCTGCCCATATATACATATCCCTGAAAACAGCCGCCGGCATGGACAGCTGATGAATAAATGCAGTGTAAGGTGTGTAATGTTCATAATAATACTGGCACTTTGAGCAATCGGCCGAACACTCAGATCTGTTATTTTTTACTGTAAAACACTCTGTAATATGGAATTTGAAAACCAGACAATTTTTACAATTTTCACTATGTATGTCCTTTTTCCAGTATTCCCAGCAGCTAAGAAATGGTTTAAAGGGATGGGAAAATACACCGCCAATACTATCCACAAGGCCATCAGGCACAGACCTGCCGATTGATTCAAGAAAGATGACGAGGTCTTCGACTGTTACCATAAATTTGTTTCCTGAACGGTGTGCGGATAGCCCCTTCTGCGTAATCCAGTAGGAAACAGTACTCCTCGCGACATCACAGATTTCAGAAATACTCAATACCGACAGCGTTTGTGTTTCCGGGTACATTTTTCCACTCTCCTCGTTTTACTTATCGGTAATTTTTGGAAATTCTTTAGAAATTGGAGATAATTTTGGAATTTTTTTAGAACTTAGTTCCAAATTTACATAAAAGACGGCAGAAAAAGCGCAATCATGGGGAAAATCGTAAGAAGAATAATCAGAGTAAGGGTGGACAGAAGAAATGGCCATATACCCTTGAAAATTACAGTTAAAGGGACTTCTGGGGCAGCACTCTTCAGGACAAAGACATTCAATCCTACAGGAGGGGTAATAAGTCCCATTTCCAGGACTATAACCATGAGCACACCAAACCATATGGGATCAAAATGCAATGCTTCTATAACAGGGAAAATAATCGGGACTGTGAGGATCATGATTGCATAGCAATCCATTACACAGCCGAGGAGGATGAAAACCAGGATGATGGCATAAAGGATAACCGTTTTGGGAAGGGCAAGCCCTGCCACAAAATCTGCAAGCCCCATGGGGAGTCTGGCGAGCCCCAGAAAGGTAGAAAAAATATTTGCGCCGATAATAATAAGAAAAATCATGGCGGTTGTCTTACCTGATTCCATCAGGCATTCTACCAGCTTTTTCCAGGTCATTTTCCCCTTTGCTACTGAAATCAAAAAGGCGCCAAAGGCCCCTACACCGGCTGCCTCCGTGGGCGTAAAAACACCGAGATAAATGCCTCCCATCACGATAATGAAAAGCAGCAGCATGCCCCATGTGCCCGAAAGAGATTTTACCTTCGTTGCAAAGGATGTACTATCTCCCCTTGGACCCATTTTAGGGTTTATTGCGCACTGTATGAAAATAGTAAAAATAAAAAGAAGGGCAAGAAGTATTCCCGGTATAAAACCCGCCATAAAGAGTTTTCCGATCGATACCTCGGTCAGGATGCCGTAGATAATGAAACCGATGCTCGGTGGAATGAGTATGCCAAGTGTTCCCCCTGCGGCAACACAGCCTGTGGAGAGCCGGTTGTCATAGCGGTATTTTTTCATCTCGGGGATAGCAGCCATACCCATGGTGGCACCTGTTGCAAGGGAAGATCCGCATATGGCAGCAAAACCCGCACAGGCAAGGACGGTTGCCATTGCAAGCCCGCCCTTCAGATGCCCCATCCAGGTATATACAGTTTTATAGATATCCGTGCTGATCCCGGAGACAAAGGCAAACTGTCCCATCAGTACAAAAAGCGGTATTACACTTAAGGTATATGAAGAGCCCTCTGTAAGAGGCGTAATTCCGAGTACACCCATTGCCGCATCGAACCCGATCAAATACCACAAGCCAAGGAACCCTACAATGGCCATTGCAATTCCGATATACATCCTGAGGGCCAGGAACAGGAACATGATAACAATGCCAATGATACCGACCATCTCCGGGCTCATTTACTGCTTTCCCCCTTCCTGTTCCTGAAAATAACAACAATGTCCCTTATGAATTCTATGCACATGACTGCGCAGCCAATGACAAGAAAAAACACAAATGGATAGGTGGGCAGATCAAGATTGGGTGATGCCTCTCCGGCCTGCATCACTTCGACCGCCTTTTGAAAGCCGGTCCATGTAATCAGTATCATGATGGCAAGGCAGGCGATATGATTGAATATCTCAATAATGGTTTTGAGTTTTTCCGGGAAAAACATCATGAAAAGATCAACATTTATATGTGCCTTATGTGCCTGGGCATAGGCCAGAAATGAAAAAATAAGGACAAGCACCAGGAATTCAGTCATTTCAAAGGCCCCGAGGACCGGCCTGTTGAACAGGTACCTCCCGGCGACATCAGTTATTGTGAGGCACATCATCATAAACAGCGAAAAAGCACCTATATAGGCGAGATAGGTGCTTAAGCGCCGGAGAATCTTTAAGATGGATTGTAAAAGATTACTGATATTCATGCTGTAAAATGACAACTATTCGTTAATAAACTTTATCGCAGCATCCAGTACTGCCTTTCCGGGCAGTCCTTTCCGCGCCATTTCCTTTACCCACTTTTCTCTGATTGGCATAGTCAATGCCTTGAGTTTTTCCGTGTCTTCAGGGGGCAGTTGAATGGTCTGCATCCCCTTTTCCAGACAGCGTTTTTTATAGACTGGCCTCATTTCGTCATATACCCTTCCCGCTTCTCTGGATAATACAAGACCCGTGGTCTGATCGATCACCTTTTTGATATCGGGAGGCAAAGAATTATATCTTCTTTTATTCATTACCATCATCATGGCGGTTGTGTAGAAATCGGTTTCGGTTGAGTACTTAAGCAGCTCGGCCTGGTTGAAAACATATAAACCTTCCCACGGAAGTACAGTCCCGTCTACCACTCCTCTTTCAAGCGCCGAATAACTGTCGGACACCTCCATCGTAACCGGCACGGCACCAAATATCCTGAGGGCATCCATTACGCTGGGCTGGCTGGCAGTCCTGAATTTCAGTCCTTTAAAATCCTCAAGAGTTCTTATGGGTTTTTTAACTGTGTTAAAATGGCCCGGCGGATGACAGAACAATGCCAGTACCTTGACCTTGGAGTACTCCTTCCGGAATGCCGGAAATTTTTCATAGGTCTTCCACATGGCTACTGATGTCTTTTCGGCAGAAGGTATCATAAATGGGAGTTCAAATACCGTTGTGAGGGGAAAGCGGCCCGGAGTATAGTCCTGCAGTGCATATGCAATATCCGCAATACCCTTTTCAGCCAGGGAATAATGGTCGGAGGCCTTACCAAGGGCACCGCCGGGGAACATGGTTACCTTGACCTTTCCACCGGTCATCTCTTCAATCTTTTTTGCCCATGGTTCAAAAACCATAGTCTGCATAGTGTGCTTGGGAGAAAATGGCTGAGCAAAACGAAGTTCAATTGTCTTAGCCGTAACAAATTGCGGTAAAATTATAAAAAATAGACTTATAATTATAAAAAATGATAGAAAGTATTTTTTATTCACAGTTACTCCTTTTAAGCGTTTATCAGGTTAATAAATATACTGAAAAAGGACAGTTTCGAGTTGAAACTGTGCTGAAGTTTAAGTATTCAAATCTAATAACTGTGTCATGGCTCAGCAATATTTCACAAAATAATAAATAGATCAACCTTAACTTGTTTTTATATGAACACCTGGAGCAACAATATAAAAAGCCTGCCCGATTTTATCTACAGAATCAAAAAACATCCTGATTTCGGGCAGACATTTGTTAATTCCAGGATTTGAATTACATTTAAGAAAAGCCGAAAGAAATCCTTATCAATGAAAAAATCGTAAAAAAATGTTGGTAAATGAGGGTTATACAGTCATTAGTTTCCGATTAATCACCTTCCAGCAGCAGCGGCAGCCATGGCATAGCTCTGACCGGATGCGATGTCGCATCATTCGGGATAGTTCCTTTTAAGTATTCCGCTAAATTGGTCCATCCGTCCTGATCATAGTCTCCCTGCGCGTCATTGACCAGAGGATTGAGAGAGTATTGGATTTCCCACACGTCCGGCATGCCGTCATTGTCGTCATCATTATCAATGTCATTACAGGTTCCGTCAGTATCAGTATCTCCCGTGGCATCATTGCCGGTGCACTGGTCCACGCAATCAAGAACACCGTCCGAATCCGCATCTCCGCTGTCGGGGACACCGCAGCCGCAGATCCCCGGTGATGATTTATCAGGATCACCGGGGCAGCCATCCTCCTGGCATGTATTATTTGGGAAATTAGGATCTCCGTATCCGTCACCGTCCGTATCAGTACAGGTATCCTGATCATCAGGAATTCCGTCCGAATCCGAGTCAGTCCCGTAATCCCAACTCGCGCAGGGATCAAACACATTCATGACAATAATTTCCGCAAAAGGCCAATCAGACCCGCTTAATGTATAGGGACCGCCGCTTGCCCTTCCAATGCCGAGGAATCCCTCCTCTCCCGATGGTCCGCTGTTGTCGTTGTACGGATACCATAAAATGGCATGCCGATGCCCCCAACCACAGCAACTTCCGTCATTGTACATCCAGTTGAAGACACTGCGCTCGATCGGCAGAGGAATCGGTGAAGAAGGCTTTACTACAAAAGCAGCCAGGTTTTCCGCTACATTGAGAAAATCATGGCACGCGTTTATGGCAGGATTTGAATCAAGACGCTCCCAGGGACTATTCCCATCTTCATAATGCCCCCATGCATTGTTATTGAGCAGGTAGTCCGCATAATACTGAGCAACTGATGTCACGTTTTCCTCAAGGCCATGCAGTGGATCAATACCCCTGTCAACGCGCTCCTTGTTGATCAGCCAGAGGGCTTTTTCACCATCCGACTTCATATCCCATTCACTCTGGGAAGGCATGGTCAGCATTGGTATTGAAGTACCCAATTGTGAGTTTTCTTCCTGTCTTGCACTGTTAAATGCTTCCTGAATATCCGACACTCCGGACATTCCGGCGCTCCACTCGACATCAGATACAGGATCAGGTGGAGTTGAAAGGAGTTTCATGAGAAATTCCTGATCTATGGTATTGTAGATCGGCTCGCCTGTTCGGTTCTGTGCTACTGGCCGTCCATATTCGATTGGAGAATTGTTTGTTTGACTAAATGCTGTTTGGCTGCAGGTAAATATGCTTAATATTACAATAAATAGATAACATCTTAGGTATCGCATATAAAACACATGACTTCCTTTCAGTAGTTTCTATTTTTAACATTTAAAAAAACAGCCAAATTACCCTGAAATCCAGCATTAGCTGGAATGTCATCATAGTCCAGGACACACTTTATCAGATAAAGGTATTTTGGAACAGCATAACCTTTCCTTCGTTAAAAAAAGCAGGAGTTTTAATCCACAGTTTTAATCATTATTGAGCAGCAGCATTAACCACGGCATTCCTTTTCCTTGCCTGGATTTAGGATCATTCGGGATGGTTCCTTTCAGGTATTCTTCCAAATTAGTAGACCTGTCACCATCGAGATCCCCGGCAGAATCATCGATCAGCGGATTAAGACCATATTGAACTTCCCAGCCATCGGGCATCCCGTCACCATCGCTGTCTACGTCATTTGGATAGGTTCCGGCTTTATATTCGTTGACATTGGTCAAACCATCACCATCAAGATCTCCGGCAGAATCATCGATCAATGGATTAAGACCATACTGTCTTTCCCATTCATCAGGCATACCATCAGAATCCCAGTCTCCAATTCCGTCCAGCAACCGGTTATAGAAGGTCTCCTTAAAGGTCTCCATAGCAGCATCGTTATAAGGATTAGGACCACCAATGCTTTTATCTATATATTCTTCAGGATTATGGGGATCGATACGGCAAATTACCGGTATATAGTTTGCAGAATCATAATACAGATACTCTGAGCTTGTATAAACATTACAGAACCATGGAACGTAATTCTCCACAATTGCCTGTTTAATAGGAGGATTACTTTCTTCACAGACATTGTCACGCAATGCATTACAGTAAGGTCATGTATCACTGCCTGCGACCAGGAGTATGTATTTCCCCTCCCTCAATGCCGTTGCAATGGCCTCATCTCTGGATGTCACCCAGTTTAGGGGGGCATCTTCCTGACCTGATACAGAAGTAGTGTTTAGATTTATTATCAGTATAAACACAAAGCAAATTATGTATCTGAATTTAATTAAATGTATTGCTTTCATAAGTCTATCTCCGGCTTATTAATCCCCCAGCAGCAGCTGCAACCATGGCATTCCTCGTTTAGGCCTGGATTTTGGATCATCAGGCAGTGTCCCTTCCAGATACTCTTTTATATTACTAAAGCCGTCGCCGTCAAGATCCCCTTCAGCATCATTAACCAGAGGATTGAGAACCATGTTGAACCTCCCAGCCATCAGGCATACCGTCGTTATCAGTATCCTGTTTTGTAGGATCGGTTTCTCCGGAATCACGAACTCCATTGTGGTTTTTATCCTCCATTCCATCAATAATACCGTCATTGTCGGTATCTGCGATCTTTGGATTAGTCCCGGCTTTAAATTCAATGATATTAGTCAGACCGTCACCATCGGGATCTGCTGAGGAGTCATTGATATCAGGATTTAGTCCATATTGAATTTCCCACTGATCGAGTATCCTGTCATTATCCAGATCTGAAGGAAAAGCATCCATATAAAGAATCCATACAGCACCGCTATCACTACCACCATCATCATCCCCATATGCCCCCACAACTATATCGATAGTGCCGTCACCGTTAAAGTCTCCTAATGAACTAACCGAACATCCAAAATGATCGGAATCATTAAGCATACCTGTAAAATTACCTTCATTTGTATTTATCTTGCGATGTGATTTGACCGTCCCGTCAATATTCATAAATAAAATCCAGACGGCCCCAAACCTGGACATTCCTTCGTAGTCTCCGTCTGCCCCCACAAGCAGATCTCCAATACCATCGCCATTTATGTCGCCTAAAAATGTAATAGCCCTACCAAAATTGTCAGAATAATCAAGCAGGCTGGAAAAATTCCCACTGTTATTACTAATCTCTTGACTCGCTTTGACTGTTCCATCAGAATTCAAAAACAAGATCCATACTGCACCACGCTCAGAAGTTGAATTCCACCCATCATCGCCGACAGCTCCTACTGCAAGGTCTCCATTACCATCTCCATTAAGGTCTCCTATGAAAGCGACTGAACTCCCAAAAAAATCGCCTCTTTTAACAGGCAAGCTGCTATAAAAATTTATCTTTTGATGCGATTTCACTGTTCCACTCGTATTCATAAATAAAATCCATACTGCACCAGTACTTAAGCCGCCATCATCATCACCAGGCGCTCCTACTGCTAGATCAATAATACCATCTCCATTAAGATCACCTATTGAAACAACAGAACTTCCAAATTCGTCTCTGTCATCAAGCATGCCAGAAAAGTTACCTTCGGTAGCACTAATTTTCTGGTATGATTTAACCGTTCCATTAAAATTCATAAACAGTATCCATATAGCACCAGGGGACCCATCTCCGTCGTTATCCTCATCTGATCCTACTGCTAAATCATTGATTCCATCTCCATTAAGATCACCTATTAAAGCAACGGAACTCCCAAAATTATCATATGAATTAAGAGCATTTATAAAATTCCCGTCTATAGCACTTATTTTCTGGTGTGTCTTGACTGTACCATCAAAATTCATAAATAGTATCCATAGTGCACCCCCTGGTGAATCCTCGGGTGCACCTACAGCTAGATCAACAATACCATCGCCATTAAGATCACCTATTGAAGAAACAGAACTTCCAAATCCGTCATAGGAACTCGTGCCTGTGAAATTTCCTTCAGTGGCACTTATTTTTTGATATGATTTAACATCAGGAAAGTAGAAACCTGTTTTTACCCTCCCCCACCCGTACTCATCGTCTTTTCCCGACGTCCACTTATCATCGCACGCATTATCTTCTAAAAGTTTCAGTAATTCATTTGAGCTCATATCTGAGTTCATACTTAGGTTTAATGCAGCTATTCCAGCCACATGTGGAGTGGCCGCTGATGTTCCATAAAAAGATGAGTCGCCATATGTGTAGGTCGTAACACCATCCGGACCCATTATATCCGGTTTTATTCTCTCGGCACTTCCGTTCCAGCCGTTCGTGGGTCCCTGTGAGCTGTAATCCTCCTGCGGTCCAGTTATCCATTTTGTATAATCTATAGCGCCGACAGCCAGAACACTTTCGGCATCAGCGGGTTCCCCGATAGAGCCTGTAGATTGGGCAACCGCAGATGTGTTAAAGGTGCCATTAGCCTGCTTAAACGGGACAAACGCGCTTGTTCCTCCAAGAAATATTTCCAGTTTGGTACCGGAAGGAGTTCCTGTAGTACGTTTTTTTACTTTGAGAGCAAAGAATTGTCCATCAGTCGAACTGTCAGGAATATTCATGGATATATATTCTACGGGAGGCTGAGTTCCTGACTGATGTATTGTAGAACTTGCAACCAGAGATCCTACTTTCTGATTATCATAATCATATGAATATAGGTACATGTCGTAGTCAATATTTGAGACAGACCAGTCATCCCACCTCATCAGTATCGATACTTCGCCTGTCTCGGATTTACCATCATCATCCCAGTCCGGATAGGCTCCAATGACGTTATAATAACTGTTGGAATCACCTGGTTTAAATTCGTGATAGGTATCATTGTTGCTATCATTAAAGGTTCCCTCCCAGTGAGACCCCATGGTTAATGTAACCCCTTGTTCTTCATATGAAGTATTACCGTAGTTACCTGCCGAAGCAACAACCAGTACCCCCGCATTCTTCAACTGGTCAAATGCTTCATCCACCGGACCAGTCCCGTCACCCGGACCTGATCCAAAGGTGCCCACGGAAAGGCTGACTATATTGATATTGTTTTCTATGCAGTAATCTGTTGCATCATAACCGGCTATCTCGTCTCCCATCTTAAGAAGATACAGTTCCGCGTCAGGAGCCATATCATGAATAATCTCGGCACAGGCGGTACCATGTTTATATTCGGTTTCAAGACCTTTGCCTGAAAAATCGCGGGTTTTTACATCAGAGGGTAACTCACCATGTGATATTGCCGCTGTCAGCCCTTTGAAGCCGACATCGAGAACCGCTATTTTTACGCCTGCACCTCTGTAAATCGTATCACGAAATAGATTGGCGCCTGTCAGATTCACTCCCTCTGTTATCTTTTCGGCAGGAAAGAATTTAAAAGGGAGTCGTGCGTACTCTATAGAGCTGCTTTCTTTAATCAATTGCTCAGCTTTATCAACAGGTACTTCAACCGCCATAAAATTAGGACGCTTCCTTAGTATCTTCCCTCCATAGTTTTCAACCATGTTTGATAAATCATCAGTATCACCTGTTGTATTGAGAACTATCCTTATATTCTTTATACCCTTATTTAGGGACCTGTTGATTTCTACCCGAAGGGCGCTTGCCATTACCCTGTCCTGGAAGTCCTGTTTTTTTATCTGGAGAGAAGGCACGGTAAAGGATTTTACAGGCGTCTTGAATTTTGGTTTTTCGGTTATAAGCCTGGCTATCTTTTCTCTTAAATTGGCTTCCGGATTGTCCTTTAAAGGCTCTCTGGTTAACCGATCAGGAAGAAATAAAATCGTTATAAGTAGAAATAAGGGAAGCAGAATCAGTAAGTTTTTTTTCATCACAGCATGCACCTCAGAAATTAGAGACTATCCAGGTAAAAACAAATGATTATAATCTACGCCCAGAAGTAAATAACTATGCCCGCGAAAATCCTTCTTATTATTAATCCCCCAGCAGCAGCTGCAGCCAGGGCATTCCTCGTTTGGGCCTGGATTTTGGATCATCAGGCAGTGTCCCGTCCTGATATTCTTTTATATTACTAAAACCGTCACCGTCAAGGTCCCCTTCAGCATCATTAACCAGAGGATCGAGGCCATGTTGAACTTCCCAGCCATCAGGCATGCCGTCGTTATCAGTGTCAGCATCGTTGGGATTGGTACCGGCTTTATATTCACTTACATTGATCAAACCATCACCATCAGGATCTCCTTCGGCATCATTAATCAAAGGGTTCAAGCTATATTTTATTTCCCAGCCATCAGGCATTCCATCGTTGTCGGTATCTGCAACCTTTGGATTGGTTCCGGCTTTAAACTCATTGATATTAGTCAAACCATCACTGTCAGGGTCGCTAACTGCATCATTTACATTCGCATTTAATCCAAATTGAAGTTCCCAACTGTCAAGCATACCGTCATGATCTTTATCAAAAGGAAAAGCACCCAGGGAAATAATCCATACAGATCCATAACCATGGCCTCCATATTCATCTTCAGCAGCTCCGACGGCCAAATCTATAACACCGTCTCCATTAAGATCCCCTATGGCAGCTACTGAACTCCCAAAAGAATCTCCATTACTAAGCGCTCCTGTAAAATTAGTTTGTGTATCGCTTATCTTTTGGTAAGATTTAACTGTTCCATCGGTATTCAAAAACAGTATCCATACTCCACCCTTATTAAAACCTCCATCGTCATCCCTGTCTGCGCCTACTGCCAGACCAACAGTTTCATCTGCATTAAAGTCCCCTAAATAAGCTAGTGAGCCGCCAAAATAATCATAATCATCAAGTTCGCCGCTAAAATTCCCAAATGCGTTGCTTATTTTACTGTAGGATTTTACAGTTCCATTCGTATTCATGAAAAGTATCCATACTGCCCCTGTACTATAAGTGTAGTCTATGTCGCTGTCACCTTTTGCCCCGACCGCCAAATCCCCAATACCATCTCCGTTCAAATCCCCTATATAAGCAACTGAACTAGCAAATCGGTCATTACTACTTAGATATCCGGTAAAACTCCCTTCCGCACTATTTATCTTTTGATAAGATTTGACTGTCCCATCCTTATTCATAAATATTATCCAGACTGCACCGTTTCCTGTACTTCTTTCTGCTCCCACAGCCAGATCTCCGATACCATCTCTATTAAGGTCACCTATGGAAGCAATTGAACTTCCAAAATTGTCACGTGTATTGAGTGTCCCGGTGAAATTTCCTACTGTACTGCTTATCTTCGTATGAGATTTGACAGTACCATCAGTATTCATGAATAATATCCAAACAGCACCTTTTTCTGAACCTCCGTCGTCATCACCAGGGGCTCCGACTGCCAGATCCCCAATACCATCTCCGTTAAAATCCCCTATAGAGGCAACTGAACTACCAAAATTGTCATTATCATCAAGTATTCCAGTAAAATTCCCTTCCGCTTTGCTTATCTTTTTATAGGATTTGACAGTACCATCGGGATACATAAATAGTATATATACGGCACCTATGTTAAGCCCTCCACTGCTATCTCCCGGTGCCCCCGCTGCAAGATCTATAATGCCATCACCATTGAGATCTCCTATAGAAGCAACTGCCCATCCAAATAAATTATTAACATCAAGAATTCCTGTAAAATTCCCTTCCATGTTACCTATTTTTTGATAGGATTTTACTATTGGAAATGTGAATTTTGATTGTATTCTACCCCAGCCGTATTGATTATCATCCCCTAAAGTCCCCATATCAACCGCATCATCTTCTAACAGTTGCTGCAATTCATCAGCGGTCATTCCAGGATGCACTGAAAGGATTAAAGCCGCTATTCCAGCCACATGCGGAGTAGCCGCTGAAGTGCCATAAAAAGATGAATCGCCATATGTGTATGTTGTCACACCATCAGGGCCCATGATATCAGGTTTTATCCTTGGAATGCTCCAGTTCCAGTCGTTCGTGGGTCCCTGGGAGCTGTAATCCTCCTGTGGACCTGTTGTCCATTTCGTGTAGTCAATCGCCCCAACAGCCAGAACACTTTCAGCATCTGCGGGTTCATCGATTGAGCCGGTTGATTGAGCAAGCACAGATGTGTTAACCGTCCCGTTTGACTGCGTAAATGGGACAAACGCACTTGTCCCACCAAGGTATATTTCCAGTTTGATACCGGAAGGGGTTTCTGCAGTACGTTTTTTTACTTTTAGCGCAAAGAATTGCCCATCAGTTGCACTGTCCGGAATATTCATGGATATATATTCTACGGGAGGCTGAGTCCCTGACTGATGTATTGTAGAACTGGCTACCAGATCTCCTATTTTCTGATTATCATAATCATATGAATAGAGATACATATCATAATCAATATCCGACACCGGCCAGTCATCCCATCGCATCAGAATGGTTACCTCGGATGTACTGGGATTACCATCATCATCCCAGGTCGGATAGGCTCCTATGACATTATAATCACTGTTGGAATCAGTGGGTTTAAATTCATTATACATATCTCGATTTGCATCTGTGAATGCTCCTTCCCAGTGAGATCCAGTTGTTAATGTAGTCCCCTGTTCCTGGTACGAAGCGTTGCCGTAATTACCTGCGGCAGCAACAACCAGTATCCCCGCATCCCTCAACTGATCGAATGCCTCATCCACCGGACCTGTGCCGTCACCCGGACCTGTCCCAAAGGTACCCACTGACAGGCTGACTATGTTGATATTATTTTCTATGCAGTAATCTATTGCGTCATAACCGGCTATCTCGTCACCCATCTTAAGAAGATACAATTGCGCGTCAGGTGCCATATCATGGATAATCTCGGCACAGGCTGTGCCATGTTTATATTCGGTTTGGAGCCCTAAACCTGAAAAATCACGGGTTTTCACATCAGAAGGTAACTCTCCATGTGATATTGCCACCGTCAACCCTTTGAAACCGACATCGAGAACCGCTATCTTTACACCTGCGCCTCTGTAAATCGTATCATTAAAAATATTTGCACCTGTCAGATTCACTCCCTCGGTTACCTTGCCAGCGGGAAAAAATTTAAAAGGAAGCCTTGCGTACTCTATGGAGCTGTTCCCTTCAATCAATTGCTCTGCTTTATCAGCAGGTACTTCAACTGCCATAAAATCGGGGCGTTCTCTTAATATCTTTCCTCCACAGTTTTCAACCATGTTTTCTAATTTATCAGTATCACCGGTTGTATTGAGGACTATCCTGATATTCTTTATACCCTGATTTATGGACCTGTTGATTTCTACCCGAAGGGCGCTTGCCATTACCCTGTCCTGGGAGTCTTCTTTTTTTAGCTGGGGAGAAGGCACAGTAAAGGATTTTTCAGGGGCCTTGAATTTGGGTTTTTCAGTTATAACCCTGGCTATCCTTTTTCTTAAGTTGGCTTCCGGATTGTTCTTTAAAGGCTCTCTGGTTAGCTGATCAGGAAGAAATAAAATCGTTATGATAAGAACCAAAGATAACAGATAAGCAAATTTATTACTCATATCAAACGAATGCCTCTCAAGTTCGAGTTGATTTTGGCCTGTACTTTTAACAGGTTACACAAAAAGAAAAAACAAACGAAGGATAAAAAAGATACTTTCACCACATATCCAATCCGATACTCTCATAGAATTTTTATACATCGGAAGGGGCACAATTCTGACCCGAAAAGAAATTGAGTGGGTATAAAACGACTTGTAAACTACCAGAATAATTTAATAATGTCATCAAAAATTACAGGAGGCTAAAATCACTGGATATGAGCTTGTAAAACTCCTCCCCCGGCCCCGCTCACAAAGGGCAGAGAACTACCCAAAAAATTGCTGGACAAATCATTCTTTGAAGTATGCGAGGCTCGACATTGCCTATTTAAGTAAATAAAGGGATAAATACAATAATGAATAATCTTATTACTTCAAGACCTGAGGTTTTCGTGGGGAGGAGTTACAACTTAATCCTTAAGTCAACAACTTTGGGCATAAAACCCCACCCTTCGAAAGATTTTATTGATACAGCAGTTTGATCAGGAATAAGTAATGTTGGTATATTCACATGAAACCTGTTAAGAATATATAGGCATAGGCGATGAATATTGAGATAAACAATATCAGCAAATCGAATATATACGATTTTATCTATAAAATCAGGAAACATCCTGATTTCGGGCAGACGTTTGTGCATCTGAGGCATATCCAGGCCGTTGAGGCCTCGTACGGGGATGACCTTGATCTCCCTGATGAATTGACCAGTCTCCTTCACCGAAACAATATTGAAAGACTTTACAGCCATCAGACAGAAGCTATAAATAAAATAAGGAACAGAGAAAACATTATTATATCCACACCAACTGCGAGCGGGAAAAGCCTCATCTATAACCTTTCTATCCTGGAAAGACTTATTGCCGGAAAAAATTGCAAGGCTTTATACCTCTTCCCCTTAAAGGCGCTTGAGCAGGACCAGTTGAAAACACTGGCAGGGTATATAAAAAATATCAGGTCCAGGAAGATTACCGCAGATATATATGACGGGGATACAAGTCAGTACAGGCGGCAAAAGATCCGATCAAAGATGCCCGATATCCTCTTCACAAATCCTGACATGCTCCACATGGGCATCCTGCCCTATCATGATAAATTCCGGGAACTCTTTAAGGCCCTCGAATATGTTGTAATAGATGAGGTGCATACATACAGGGGCATATTCGGTTCACACATGAACCAGATTATTAAGAGGCTCAGGCGTGTATGCAGGCATTATGGCGCCAGCCCCAGGTTTATCCTGCTTTCGGCCACTATCAACAACCCGGAAAATTTCGGCACCCTTCTTATTGATGACAAAGTAAGTGTTATTGATTCAAGCGGTTCTCCCAGGGCTGACCAGTATTTTATGCTCCTCAACCCGGAGGTCAGCTCAAACTTTTCAGCCGCCAGGCTTTTCAGCTTATGCATCCGTGCTGGTTTTCGGACCATTGTGTTCACGCAGTCCCGTCAGGTAACAGAACTTATACACATATGGGCATCCCGCCTTTCACCTGACCTGAAAAGAAAAGTAAGCTCCTACAGGGCGGGTTTTATGCCTGAAGAAAGGCGGGAGATAGAAAAGAGACTTGCCACTGGCGACCTGCTTGGAGTTGTCTCCACGAGCGCCCTTGAGCTTGGGATTGATATAGGGTATCTCGATGTATGCATCCTCGTTGGGTATCCGGGAACTGTCATCAACACATGGCAGAGGGGGGGAAGGGTTGGAAGATCCGGAAGGGAATCAATGATTATAATGGTGGCAAAGCCCGATGCCCTTGACCAGTATTTTGTAAAACACCCGGATGCCCTGTTCGGAAGATCATATGAAGCAGCCATACTTGATCCTGACAATGAATATGTCATCAGGTCGCACCTCCCCTGCGCGGCATATGAATTCCCTTTAAAGGAAGAGGATCATTCTTTCTGGCCGAATAATCTGAAGGATCATTTAGAACATCTTGAGCTTGAAGGCATGCTCGTCAGGACGGCTGATGATCCGCCGGTCTGGCGTTCCACAAGGCAGCATCCCCAGCGCGATGTAAATATAAGGTCAGTGGGTGACAGCTACACCATATTTGACAAATCGACAGGGGCCGCAATAGGGACCGTTGACGGCATGCGGGCCTTCAAGGAATGCCACCCGGGTGCCATATACCTCCACATGTCAAAACAGTATGTTGTCGAGTCCATCGATATAGAACACCGTGATATAATTGTAAAAGCAGCGGATCTCAATTATTTCACAAGGGTTCATTCGGACAAGGATACTGAAATTATCGAGATAAAAAGAAGCAAACCGGAGGGGCAGTTCATAGTAAAGGAAGGGATTATCAGGGTAACCGAGCGGGTTACCGAGTATGAAAAGCGCGTCCTTCCGGGGCAGGAACTCATGGGTGTGTTTCCACTTGATCTGCCTGAGCAGACCTTTGAAACCCACGGGTTCTGGATCGAGATAGACCCGGTCATAGATGTATTGATCGAAAAGATGAACCTTCAGCTCATGGGTGGAATTCATGCTATCGAGCACGGGGCAATAGGTATCTTCCCCCTGTTTGCACTCTGTGACAGAAATGATATAGGAGGCATATGCTACCCCATACACCCGCAGATAGGAAAGACCGCAATATTCATTTATGACGGCCATCCCGGCGGAGTTGGGCTTGCAAAGAGGGGTTTTGATGTTATCGCAGAACTGTTAAGAAAAACTCTTGATCATATAAAGGCCTGTGAGTGCGAAGATGGCTGCCCTTCATGCATTCATTCGCCAAAGTGCGGTTCGGGCAATAATCCCCTGGATAAAAAATCTGCAATAACCATGCTGGAATACCTGCTGGGTGACATCCCGGTAGAAAGTTTTTATAAACCCGAGGAAAGAGGTAGAGGCAATATGGAAACTGTTACAGAAAATCATGGCAAACAGGAAGAACAGAAACATAGAATCCTGTTTTTTGACCTTGAAACCCAGAAGCTGGCCCGGGAGGTAGGGGGCTGGAACAACTGCCACCTGATGCGGATATCAATAGCAGTGATATATGACAGCATTGAAAAAGATTTTTTTGTATTCACGGAAGATAAAATAAACGAAATGCTCGACCGGTTTAAAGAGGCGGACCTGATAGTGGGGTTTAATGTAAAAGGATTTGACTATAAAGTGCTTGGAGCATATACAAACCTTAACCTTTTTGACCTCCCTACATTCGATATCCTGGAGGATGTACATAAAAGACTGGGATTCAGGCTGGGGCTTGACAACCTGGCGAAAGAAACGGTCAATCACGGGAAATCCGCTGACGGATTAAAGGCCGTGGAATGGTTTAAACAGGGAGATATGGAGAGTATTAAAAAATACTGCATCCGGGATGTTGCGGCAACGCGTGATCTTTTTTATCACGGACTTGAAAAGGGACATCTTAAATACAGGGGCAAAAAGGATAATAAAACAGCCCGAGTTGATACCGGCTGGGATCTGGATAGGATGATAAGAAAGAGGTAAATTGTAGGGGCGGGCCTTGCGTCCGCCCTGTTTTGAATAATATATTTTTGTGGATGCGGGCGGACGCAAGGCCCGCCCCTACAGGTTTTTCGTTCCTGTGGCGTGAAAAACAGTAAATATGAAAATGGTCCGGCTTTGTCCTTACAGGCTACGCCGTGGCATGCGACAAACAACCAACAACAAACAACAGACTGATCATGAAAGCTTTTGAATGTAAAATGTGCGGGGAATGCTGCTATGGAAAGGGCGGCATAATAGTATCTGACATAGAAATAGCCAGGATAAGCGAATTTTTGAACATGAACCCTGAGGAGTTCAAACAGAAATACTGCGAGCTGAGGAACAGGCGGCTCATGCTCGTGGCTGGCGAAGACGGCTTCTGCGTATTTTTTGATCGCGAAAAGCAGTGTCTTATCCATAAGGTAAAACCCGGCATCTGCTATCTATGGCCTTTTTATGAGGCGAACATGAATGATGAATATAACTGGAACCTTGCCAAGGATGCCTGTCCGGGCATCAATCCTGATGCGACCTTTGAGGAATTTGTCAAGCAGGGTAAAAAATGAGACTGCTTTCAGACCTTATAGACATCATATACCCTCCGAGATGTCATATATGCATGGACTTTCTTGATGACCACCCCGTGGAAAGGGGGGATATATGCAATACATGTTTTTCAGGCTTCAGGGAACTCTCCCATCCATACTGTTCTATCTGCGGTGAACCGTTTAAGTCAAAGGTCGAAGAGGATCACTTATGCGAAAGGTGCCTTCGAAAAAGGCCGTTTTATGACGAATTGCGGTCACCCTATCTCTATGAAGAAACAATCAAGGATGCAATTCAACTGATAAAATATTCAGGCAGATCAAATATTTTAAAATCTCTCGGTCTCCTTCTCGGGGCATTCGCGAGAAACCGGATTGGCAACACAAAAGGTATGATCATGATGCCTGTGCCCCTCCACAGAAAAAAACTTAGAGAGAGGGGATTCAACCAGAGCGCCATGATTGCGAAATCAGCCAGCCCCATACTCGAAACCGAAACTGATTTTTTCACGCTCATAAGGACAAGATATACAAACTCCCAGACAGGGTTAAATCCGGAGGAGCGAATAAAAAATGTAAGAGGAGCCTTTGAAGTATCCCCCCGGACAGACCTCGAGGGCAAAACTGTCATACTGATCGATGACGTAGCAACAACAGGCAGCACACTGAACGAGTGCGCCAGGGTCTTGAAAAAGGAAGGGTGTGAAAGGGTCCTGGGGCTTGTGCTGGCAAGGACAGCAGCATATAAAATATAACACGCCGGTGTAGAGACAGGTTTTAAACCTGTCTCTACGGTGGAGGATCTGATCCAGCGCTTAATTCAATAGTATCGGGATTAGCTCCCCTCCCCTCTGCGGGAGGGGCTGGGGGAGGGGGAAAAAATGAAAGACTACAGGCAAAAGATCAAAAGTCTCGAGGATGCAAAAAAAGATATAGACCGGCTTAAAAAAGACGGCCAGAGGATAGTTTTCACAAACGGCTGTTTTGACATACTGCATATAGGCCACGCAAGGTATCTCTTTCAAGCAAGGGAACTCGGGGACTTTCTGATAGTGGCGGTAAACAGCGACAGATCGGTTAAAGATATAAAAGGCCCGGAAAGACCGGTAATAAATGAAAATGAAAGGGCCGAAATGCTCGCCGCCCTTGGTTGTGTTGATATGACTGTAATATTTGATGAAGACACTCCTTATGAGATAATAAAAATACTTGTCCCCGATGTGCTGGTAAAGGGCGGAGACTGGAAGGAAGAGGATATTGTGGGTGCTGATATTGTAAAGAAGGCAGGGGGCGAAATAAAGAGCATTACCTTTGTCGAAGGATCATCCACGACAAACATCATCAACAAGATAAAATAACCCTGCGAATAATGTCTCAAGCAGAAAAGCAAACGGCTTTGGTTTTCTCCACCAGCTCTAAAAGCCCGGTAAAACTGTCAGGCTTTGTCATGTAATCACACACACCCAGTTCAGCACAATATTGTTTATCATTTTCAGAGTCCGATGTACTCAGCACCATAATGCGCAAATCCGCAAACTCAGGATTTTGTCTTATCTCCCGGAGCGCTTCCCTCCCATCTTTTCTAGGCATCTTGAGATCGAGCAGGAGGCACTCCGGCAATGTCGACCCATTTGCGGAATATTGTCCCAGGCCAAACAGATAGGCCATTAGTTCCTCACCATCCTCCACAAAAAAAAGGTTGCATAATAAATCGTTTTCCCGGAAGGCCTGTTCGATCAGGAAACGATCATCCGGGTCGTCTTCGGCTATTAAAATCAACGGTGTTTTCTTATCTTTACTATCCTGGTTCATTTGTCTGTCTCATCGGTAGTGTTATATTAAATGTCGCACCTTCTCCGGGCGTGCTCCGGGCCGCAATACTCCCACCATGGCGTTCTGCAATTTTCCGGCAAATGGCAAGTCCCATGCCTGTTCCATGGTATTTGTCGCGCGGGTGAAGTCTCTCAAAGGGCAAAAATATCTTATCCACATATGCCATGTCAAATCCTATTCCATTATCTTCAATTATCAACTCGCAGGTCCTGCCCAGAACCTGGCTTGATATCTTCACTACCGGAACCTGTCCCTCCTTGTGATAATGGATAGCATTGGCCATAAGATTCTGTAAAAGCTGATGCATTTGAACAGGATCTGCGTCGATTACAGGTAAATCGCCTATTTCAAAAACAGGTACAAGTTCAATATCCTCAGGCAGCAGGTCTCTGGCTATTACATCAGCGACGGATTTAAGATCAACGCGCTCGAAGGGATTTGTTTTTTCGGATGTGCGGGAGTACGCCAGCAGTGCTTTCACCAGTTTCTGCATCCGATCCGCAGCACTGGTCATTCTCTTGAGGTAGTCACGTCCCTGATCTGTCAACCCTTCTTTCAGTTCTTTTTCCAGCATCTCTTCAAACAATTTGATCTTTCTGAGGGGTTCCTGCAGATCATGAGACGCCACATATGCGAACTCCTGCAATTCCCTGTTTCTCCATTCCAGTTCGGCTGTGCGTTCATTTACTTTTTTTTCAAGTCCGTCATGTGCTTTTTGAAGTGCCGTTTCTGCTGCCTTACGGTCAGTGATATCTGTACCGTAGATATTTACATACTCTTCTCCTGGAGGCCGTATTGCAACTACATTGTATGTCTGATCTGTACGGGAGGTAATTTCGGCTGTCATTGGGCGATTCTTTTCCGAGGCACTTTTCACAAGGTCAAGAAATACAGCAGGCAGAGGTTCTCCGGAATCCCACCCCTGATTAATTAGCCAGCTCTGCGCAGGGTTATTTGTATAGAGAATGTCTCCTTCAACTGTACAGCGCAGTACAGGATTGGGATTCTCCCCCGGAAAATGGGCCAGTACGCGAAGCTTTTTCTCTGCTTTTTTCTCTTCGGTGATATCATGGGCCATTTCAATGGCTCCTATGATGTTTCCCTCTTTATCCCTGACAGGTGCGGACCTTACATGCCAGTATCCCTGATTGTACGGCCAGTGTTCCTGGTTTTCAGGTGTAAGTTCACCACTCTGGGGCATGCCGGTCTCAATTGCCCGGGAGACAGGGCAACCCTTACAAAGTTTATCCAGGCCCCAGCAATGGAAGCATTTTTTACCCTGCAGTTCCGAAAGAGGAAGATTTGTCGCTGTCAGATATGCCTGGTTGGCCCATATCAGATTATGATCAGTGTCGTGATATGCTATGATCTCGTTTGCATTTTCCAGGATGAGGCTTTTTTCGCTTTCTTCCTTTGCCAGGGCAATCTCTGCGGTTTTAAGCGCAGTAATGTCGCTTCCAACTGCCAGGATCTCAATGACCTTACCGTTTTTATCCAGGACAGGTTTATTTGTCCAGGCCATCCAGACCCTTGTGCCGTCCTTAAGGATATTTTCATTGATACTGTTTGAATATTTTTCAGGATGCGTAACAACTTCCTGAATCAATTCTGTAGGGTCTTTACCTGATAAATCTGTATCGGGCAGCAGTATGCTTACTTTATTTCCCAATACATCTTCTTCGGCATACCCAAAGAAGTTCTCGGCATACTCATTGAAAAAAGTAATTTTGCCATCCACGTCCCAGCGTATTATGGCACTGTTTGCATTTTCGACAAGGTCCCTGTATTTTTGTTCGTTTTCCGTAAGGGCCTGTGTAGCCCGGATCTGTTTTGTAACCTCATACAGGGAAAATACCAGGTTATATACCTTTCCGGCTTTATCTTTTACAGGCACCAGACTCCAGTCCCAGTAGGTTACACCCCGTTCCGGCTGGTCGGGAAATTCAAAGGGCTTTGCCGAAGTAAAAAAGGGTTCGCCTGTTTTCACAACCCTTCTGAAGATTTCCCGATTTTCATCATTCGGGTACATATCAAAATGATTTTTCCCAGGAAAAAAGTCGGGATCTTTTCTGCAGCTTTCGGCATATGCCCTGTTGACCCATACAAAATTAAAATCCGAATCAAGCAGAACTGCCATCATATGAGTATGTTCCAGGATACCTGAAAGTATCTGGCTCTGTTCTTTAACCTCTCTTTCATTTTCAAGAATCGTTTTTTCCTTTTCCTTGATATCGGTCACATCGGAAAAGGTCAGAACAAGCCCGTCCACCCTCTTATCCTGTGTCCTGAAGGGCAGGATGCGCCT
Organism: uncultured delta proteobacterium; assembly: GCA_963815145.1. Classification (GTDB taxonomy): domain Bacteria; phylum Desulfobacterota; class DSM-4660; order Desulfatiglandales; family HGW-15; genus JAAZBV01. The sequence continues at coordinate 471,948 of CAWFFS010000007.1, read as the reverse complement.
GATATACCATCTGCCTTCATGAGTTTCGACTTCCTTTGATGACACATGAAGGGTGTCCATGACCCTGCTCGAATCATCCTGAAGGTCAGGGTCGTTGAACCTCATGGCCAGATCACCGATTGGTCGTCCAACATCCGACGGGATAAGATTGAACAGGTTTTTTGCTGTCGGGGTGAACCTCCTGATCTCCATTTTATCATCCAGAAAAACAGTGGCCACTTCCGTACTGTTCATCAGGTTGGCAATGTCGTTGTTCGCTTTTTCCAGATCCTGTACCTTCTCACGCAGTTCCGCGTTTACGGTGTTAAGCTCTTCATTCATGGACTGGAGCTCTTCCTTGGATGTCTCCAGTTCCTCATTGGAGGACTGCAGTTCCTCGTTCATGGACATCATTTCTTCGTTGGAGGCCTTCAGTTCTTCGTTGGATGTCTCCAGTTCTTCAATTGTATTCTGCAGATCTTCCCTGGTATCGATAAGTTCGGCTTCCAGCTGTTTTACCAGGTTTTCATCACCCATGGACAGGTCTTCGGGCTTTTCATATTCCGGTTCGGACAAAGGCTTATCCTGAAAGGTTAAAAGAAAGAGCGTGTCCTGCAGGTCCCTTTCAGTGACAGGACTGACGGTAAAAGTGACATGAAAATAGTGGTTATCACGCTTGACCCTGGCATCCTGGACGGTTATTATCTCATTACTCTGGGACGCCCTGTGTATGGCCCCTCTGAGTTTGAGGCGCAAACCCTCCTTTGCCATTGAGGTAAGTTCCATAACCGGGTCTCCCTGGGGGAGATCAAGGTACCGGGATGTTTCTCCGAACAAATTCAGAATTTCATAGTTTTTGTCAATGAGGACGGCTGCGGGAGCAAATTGTTTTAACAACTGCGTCTGCATCAATTTGGACACATCATTTCGGGTCAGTTTGGACCGGCCTTCCGATGCGTCCCAGTGGTATCTGGGAGAGTAGCCCATAACAGGTACAGGCAGTCTTTCAATCCTCTGACCGATCCTCCGGTAGATCCTTAGTTCTTTTGAATAGGTTTCGAACAGATCGGTATTATAACCGACTGTCTCGGAATTACCGAGGATCAGGCATCCGTCTTCCACCAGCGAAAAATGAAAAAGCTCAATAATTTTTTTCTGAATATCAGAGTTAAGGTAGATGAGCAGATTCCGGCAGCTTACCAGGTTAAGGTTGGAAAAGGGTGCGTCACCCACCAGATTCTGTTCTGCAAATACAACCGATTCCCTGACACGGCGCAGTACATGGTACTGGTCGTCCTCACGTGTAAAATATTTTTTAAGGTACTCCTTTGGTACATTTGCCGCTATTGTTTCGGGGTAAACGCCCCTGCGTGCGACGGCAATCGCCTCTCCATCGATATCCGTGGCAAAAATCTGGGCGTTGAAATGCCTGCTGGTCTTTTCAAAGGTGTCATGGATGAGAAGGGCAATGGTATAAGCCTCTTCTCCTGTGGAGCAGCCGGGTATCCATACCCTGATCGGTTCTTCAGCTTTCAAGTTTCTTACCATGGAAGGCAGGATTTCATTTCTCAACTTCTCCCACACCTGTTCTTCCCTGAAAAAGCCGGTAACACCAATCAAAAGGTCCTTTAAAAGCTCATCCAGTTCTTTCGGATTATTTTTAACTACCTTCAGGTAATCCCCCATGCGCTCGATCTGCCTTAACCCCATACGGCGTTCGGTCCTTCGGATAAGGGTGTTGCGTTTGTAGCAACGGAAATCGTGTCCTGTGCGGGCGCGTATTATAGCAAGTATCTGGTTCAGTTCATCAGGGTCTTCCGGTGAAGAATCACCATGAATATAGGGGTGACCGATAAACTTTAAAATAGCCTCGGGCATGTCCTCGATAGCCAGGACAAAATCGACCATACCGGTATCGATCGCACTCTGGGGCATTCCGTCGTGCTGGGCTGTTTCAGGCGACTGGGCGATAACCAGGCCGCCGTGCTCCTTTATATCCTTTAGACCCATTGCACCGTCACGCATGGTTCCCGACAGGATAACACCGATAGCACGCTCCTTCTGAGAAGCGGCAAGAGATTTAAAAAAGATATCTACCGGAAGATTTATACCGCGGTTCCTGGATATCTCCGATAATGTCAGTTTTCCACCCTCTATGGTCAGGTTTCTATTGGGCGGAACGATATAAACATGGTCGGATTCGATTTTCATCCCGTCTTTAACCTGAAGCACCGGCATTGCAGTGTACCTGGCAATAATCTCTACCATCAGGCTCTTGTGCCCGGGATCGAGGTGGGGAATCATTACAAAGGCCATTCCTGTATCAACAGGCATTTTCTCAAAAAATATCTTGAAGGCCTCCAGTCCACCTGCCGATGCCCCTATACCTACAACAGGAAGTTTTCGTGAGAGTTGTTTTCGATCCGATGGTCCTGCCTTTGTGGACTTTTGCGAAGAATTATCAGGCATCCGGTTTCTCCATAAAAAAAATTTTCATATTTAGATATTATGCGTAAAATATCTAATCAAGATCTAATTTTAGCAATCTTTAAGAATGCTTGAGCAATTTATCAATCGGGCAATTGTTTGCTTCATTCTATATTTGGATTCCTTCGCCCGCTGTTTAATAACCTTTTTGATCGAGTATAATTAATTATTCTATCTCTTGTAAATACACAGTTAACAGTATTCATTTCGGATTTATAATGAGCTTAATATCTAATGACACTGTTGGTTTTCTCCACCAGTTCTAAAAGCCCGGTAAAACTGTCAGGCTTTGTCATGTAATCGGTGACGCCTAATTCTTTACAATATTTTTTATCATCTTCAGAGTCTGATGTACTCAGCACCATAATGCGCAAATCCGCAAACTCAGGATTTTGTCTTATCTCCCGGAGCGCTTCCCTCCCATCTTTTCGAGGCATCTTGAGATCAAGTAGAAGGCACTCCGGCACGGTCGGTCCATTTGCAGCAAATTTTTCCCGTCCCAAAAGGTAGTCAAGGAGTTCCTCGCCATCCTCCACAAAAAAAAGGCTGCCCGGCAAACTGTTTGTCTGAAAGGCCTGTTCGATCAGGAAACGATCATCCGGGTCATCTTCGGCTATTAAAATCAACGGCGTTTTCTTATCTGTACTATTCAGGCTCATTTGTCTGCCTCATGGGTAGTGTTACAATAAACGTCGCACCTTCTCCGGGTGTACTGCGCGCCTCAATCCGTCCGCCGTGAAGCTCCGCGATCTTACGACAGATAGCGAGCCCCATACCTGTTCCGTCGTACTTGTTACGTGCATTAAGCCGTTCAAAGGGCAAAAAGATCTTATCCACATATGCCATGTCAAATCCTATTCCATTATCTTCAATTATCAACTTGCAGGTCCTGCCAAGAACGCTGCTTGATATTTTCACTATCGGAACCTGCCCCTCCTTGTGATAATGGATCGCATTAGCTATAAGGTTCTGTAAAAGCTGATGCATCTGGACAGGATCTGCGTCGATTGCAGGTAAATCGGCGATTTCAACGACAGGTGTAAGACCAGTCTCCTCGGGCAGCAGATCCCTGACAATTACCTCAGCGACGGGCTTAAGGTCAACACGTTCGTATGGACTTTTGTTTGCTGATGTGCGGGAATAGGACAGCAGGGATTTTATCAGTCTCTGCATTCTATCCGCAGCATGATTCATTCGCCGGAGATAATCCTTTCCCTGATCTGATAACGCAACTTTCAGTTCTTTTTCCACCATTTCTTCAAAGAGCTTGATCTTTCTCAGGGGTTCCTGCAAATCATGAGACGCTACATATGCAAACTCCTGCAATTCCCGGTTCTTCCATTCCAGTTCTGCTGTACGTTCCCTGACTTTTTTATCAAGATTGTCGTGTGCCTCATGCAGGGCCTCTTCTGCACGTCTTTTCTCTGTTACATCGTGAAAAACAAGAACCACACCTATTATTCCACCTGCCGCATCCTTTATGGGAGCTGCGCTGTCTTCAACAGGTATACTCCGGCCATCCTTTGTTATCAGCGCAGTATGGTTTGCCAGGGCAACAGGCAGGCCGCTTTGTAAAACCTTTGACACCGGGTTTTTTACTTCTTCCAGGGTAACCTCGTTGATGATAGGAAATACCATGCTCAACGGCTGCCCCTGTGCTTCTTCCATCTTCCAGCCGGTGAGGGATTCGGCCACAGGGTTAAGAAAATTAACTTTCTCTTCCGTATCAACCGCGATTACAGCATCCCCTATGCTGGTAAGGGTTACCCTGAACCATTCACGCTGTTCCCTGATTTCTTTTTCCGCTCCATGCCGGTAAAGGGCCAGTTCGATCTGGGTCGCAAGTTCACGTTCTTCAAAAGGCTTCAGTATGTAGCCGGACGGTCCTGTGACCTTAGCCCGTTCAAGGGTAGCCGCATCTGAATGGGCGGTCAGGTATATTACCGGCAAATCGCAGGTTTTAACCAGCCTTTCGGAAGTCTGAATCCCATCCATTTCCCCTTCCAGCTTGATATCCATCACCACCAGGTCCGGACGTAAACGTTCAGCCAGTTCGATGGCCCTGAGTCCCTCCGAGGCGGTCCCAGCCACCTCATAACCGAGCTGTTTAAGTTTTCCGGCCAGATCTGCAGCCACTATGGCCTCATCTTCTACTATAAGAATCTTTGTTTTACTCATTTATCTGTTCTCCCAATGATCAACTTGAATTCCGTTCCCTTTTCACAGGTTACTTCCATGCCGGCATGTAACTGTGCCGCGAGCATCTGAACCAGGCGCAGGCCGAGGGTCCCGGATTGTTTCCAGTCAAAACCCGGAGGAAGACCCCTGCCGTTGTCGCGAACGGTAAGAATTATTTTACTGTTTTCATCTTTATGAAGGGTTATTGATACTTCACCATGTTTACTGCCCTCGAATGCATGTTTCAGTGCGTTGTTAATAAGCTCATTAAGTATAAGTCCAAGCGGCACCGCTTTATCCACGGAAAGTGAAACGGGCTCCAGGTCTCTCATAAGATTAATTCCTGAGGATTCATTCCCATGGGAACGCCAGAGATAGCTCAGCAGACTTTCTATGTATTGAGCAAAATCGATTCTGGCCAGATCGGTTGTCTGGTAGAGTTTTTCATGGACCATGGCCATGGAGCGGACCCGGTCGGAAACATCCTTAAGGACATCCCTGACAACTGTATCCTGAGACTGGGCAGCCTGAAGGGATACCAGGCTTGAAATTACCTGCATGTTGTTCTTGACACGATGATGGATCTCCTTCAGGAGGGCTTCCTTCTCCTCAAGGGATTTCCTGAGAGACTCCTCATTCTGACGCAGAACCATGTTCATTTTAAGCCTTTCCATGGCAACCGCCACCTGGTCTGCGACCGATTTCATCAGAGCAATTTCATCTGAAGTAAAGGTGGGCCGGGTACTTGTTCCAAAGGAAAGTGTGCCGATGAGATCTCCCCGGGCCATCAAAGGGTGGCAGCAGTAGGCCTGGACTCCAAAGGATTTTACGAGCTGGACCCGGGGATCATAGCTGCACTGAATGTCATCTTTTATCATACGTTCTCCGTCTCTGGCAACACAGCCGCATACGGCTACGCCGAAGTCGAGATGTCTGATCTTTTCCGCCTCATCCTCCGGGATACCTGCGCTTGCGTTAAGCAACATCCGCTTATCCGGTATCTCAACGAGATAATTGAAAAAGAACTGGCAATCAATATATTTCATTACGAGATGACAGGTATCCTCCGCGACCCTCTGCGGATCTTCGGCACGAAGCAGTCTCTCGGCCACAGCGGCAAGCAGCTTCAGCCGTTCATTGCTCTTTTTGAGGGCACTCTCCATTTTTATTCTCTCCCGGAAGAGTATATTCCATGGTGAAACCAGGCTGATCCGTATCAGCGCCCTGTAAAGGAGGTAGAAGGATACTATCTTCAAAAAATGCCCCAGAAAATTTGAAAAACCGTAGACACTCATATATGTGGTGAAAGCAATCTCCCGAAAAATACCCGTCGCAATGGAGCCTATGAGGAGGATAAGGACATCCCGGTCAAAAGACTCCCGGTTTCTAATCAGCACCCATATGGTGAGAAACATGATAACACATATTACATATTCGCTGTAGATCTTGAACGGGGTAAGGCCGGTGCCTTCTACATAACAATCCGGAAAAATCTTCCAGTAAAAGACCGTAGCCAGAATGAGTCCTGTCCCCGCCATATAGGCTGATACAGCAAGAACAGGATATAGCTTTTTATGTATAAAGAATGTGGCCAACAGGAGTGATAATGCTTCAATATACCGGCTGATTATCCAGAGCTGTGTAGGAAGGTTTGCTCCATATGCCTTATCGAACACCCCCATCCCCTTGTAGGAAAGGGTGTGAAGGAAATCAATACCTCCGACAAACAGATAGGCGATGCCGATGAAGAGCAGGTAATGATTGGGCAGCATTTTACGGCCATTCCAGGCAATCATGAAGATCCCGCATGCTATTACAATACTGAATCCTTCTGCCAGGCAGTGAAAGAGCAGATAGTTGCTCCGGCTGAATTGATTCAGGCCGAAAAACATCCCGAGTATCACAAGGAATCGAAGCAGATTCTCCATGGTCTGGCCTGACTCAGGTTCTATAAATTCCTGAACTTTTTTGCCGCTCATTTCACTCCTCCAAAAGTCACCTTAAACACCGTTCCGCTGTTGCTTTCTGACTTCACATTCCCATGAAGCTGAGAGGCGAGCATCTGTACCAAACGCAGGCCCAGGGAATCCGTCTCTTTCCAGTCAAAACCTTCGGGAAGCCCTTTGCCATTGTCGCTAACGCTCAGGGTAACCTCTTTCCCATCTCCTTTTTCCAGAGTTACGGTTACTTCGCCATCCTTATTTTCCGGGAAGGCGTGTTTCAGTGTGTTGCTTACCAGCTCATTGAGGATCAGCCCCAGGGGTACGGCCTTATCCACCGGAAGCGAGACCGGTTTCAGCTCCTTTTTAAGGATAATGCCGGAGACGCTCTGGCCATAGGAACGCCAGAGATAGTTGAGCAGGCTTTCGGTGTATTGTGCAAAATCGATCCGCGACAGATCCTTTGACTGATAAAGTTTTTCATGTATCATGGCCATGGAACGCACCCTGTTGGAAACATCGCCAAGTATCTCCGCAACGTTGGAATCACCGGATTGTCCCGCCTGCAGAGATACAAGGCTGGATATGATCTGCATATTGTTCTTTACACGGTGATGTATCTCCTTCAGGAGCACCTCCTTTTCGTTAAGTGAAGATTTGAGCGCCTGCTCAGCTTTCTTGATGCTGGTAATGTCAGCACCGGTCGTAATAAAATGTTCACCCAGTGGGACACTGGCAAACCGGAAGTATTTGTCGAGATTAGGAAAATAGTCTTCATAGTAGTAGGGGGTCCCTTCTTTCATGATTTTTTCTACAATGGGGTAATAGTGTTCGGTGGAACCGGGGCCAAAGATCTCGTCGGTGGTTTTACCCCTGATTCCTTCGATCGTATTCCTGCCCCAGCTCTTTAATGTTGGAGGATTTGCGTCTATCAGTTTCCAGGTGATGATGCGGCCTTCTTTATCGCGGACCAGTTCCCAGAAATGTACCTCTTCGGTCATATTATTAAAAAGATTCCGGTACTTTTCTTCACTCTCACGCAGTTTTTCCTCAGTCTTTTTTAACGCTGTCATATCGACCGTGGCGGAGGCTACACCCACGATGCCGCCTGAAGAATTACGGATCGGCTCCCAGCATATATCCAGGTATACCGGACCTTCCGGCCTTGCCAGCCACATCTGCTCCCGGTATTCTATGCCATCTTTTAAAATCCGCTTTTTAATCGCTGTTATGCGTGAGGCATCTTCGGATGCGAATATCTCATAGTCAAAGTGGCCGATAATTTCATCAAGTCCGGCGGTCCGCTGGTTATAGGCCCAGATATAGCGGAGGTCCCTGTCCTGTGCGGCTATGGATACAGGTGCATTGCGCAGTGCAAGCCGAAAGCGCTGTTCGCTTTCCCGCAGGGAGGATTCCAGGTTTTTTTGCCCTGTGATATCCAGTATTACTGCAATGGTACGGTCAGGCAGGGCTCCCTCAAAGCGAAGGCGATGACCGGAGACATTCACCCATATGACAGTGCCGTCTTTTTTTATATAGCGCTTTTCGATCTGCCATCTTTCCGCATCACCTTTTTTTACATGGTCAAAACCCTTAAGGTCGCGTTCCCTGTCCTCCGGATGAGTGAGGTCCACAAAGGTCATCTTATACAGTTCTTCGGGGGAGTATCCTGTCAGATCAGAAAAGGCCTGGTTTACCTTTATAAAACGCCCTGTTTCAGCGTCAGCTTCAGCCTTGCCCACTATGGAATGTTCAAATATGGCGCTGTATTCCAGCATTTTTTCCTGCAGCGCCTTTTCTTCCATCTTACGATCAGTAATATCCAGGACCGTCCCCACAAAGCTGGTTGCCTGCAGGGTTCCGTCTATATTTTCAAAGGTTGGTTTCCCCTGTGCCTCTATCCATTTCATAGATCCGTCCGGGAGATTTATGCGGTATTCCGCTACATATGGTTGAGGATCTTCGGGATTCAGTGCAGCTTCAACTTTGGCCCGGACTTTCGGCAGGTCGTCGGGATGCAGCAGTTTGAGAATTTCGTCATTGGGGCTGGAATACCCGGTAACGCCGAATATCTCCTTATAGCGGTCATCCCAGGATGAGATGCCGGTTACCGGGCTGTAATGCCACCATCCCATCCTGGCGGCATCAAGGGCCAACTGACGCTGCTGCGATATTCTTATCTGTTCATTTTCAGCATGCTTAATCTCGGTAATGTCCCGCCAGGCTACAATGCCACCCGTGATTCGCCCATTGGCATCTCGGATAGGAGCGGCATTACACAGAAGCGATATTTTTTTTCCTGATATGTCGGCCTGGACCAATTCCATATCCCTGACCACTTCTCCGCGCCGGACAGCCCTCACCAGGGGCAGATTCTTTTCCTGCATCGGGGTAACACCGTCAGGCTCATACACACTCCATCTCGAAATAACCTCTTCAACCGGTTTACCCTCGTGGTTTCCGCCGAGTATTTCAAGACCGTAACCGCTTACCCGAGTCAGGTTCAGATTCGCGTCACTTATGGTTATCCCTTCAGGAATATTTTCCATGAGCACGGAAAGCATCCGGTCTCCCTGTTCTGTCTTGGTCAGGGCTTTCTTCAGGTCCGCCTCTGCAAGGGCCTTGCGGCGCCGCTGAATCAGAAGAACTGCGATAAGGATAAACTGCGCCACAATCAATGCTGCAATAGTGAGGATTACCCATCTGTGGCTGTACCAGAGGAAAGGGTCTTCGAAGAATATGTCATCATGAATGATGCCGACGCCTTCAGGCCCTGCTGCAACCGCAGGATTCATCCATGAACAGAGCAGGGGTGAATGCCCGCAGGAACAGAGTACCAGGATGTGAGGTGTTTTTGCATCTGAAAGGGGCGGCGGCCCCGTAATCCCTCTGGAAAAAACAGCGTTCTGACTGCAGGCAACAAACAGGAATATTGTGAGAATCAGTATACGGGTGGATCGGGAGGATTTGTTAAACGATTTATACCGAGTTGGCCCGGGTTTATCTATTGTCAATAATTTCAATTTATTCAACCATTCCGCTGAGTTGGATCAGAAAAAAATAATGATTAGCTCAATTATGCTATATATAGATTAATTGGGGATAAAGCGCAATGGGAAATGTTTGGAATTATTTTATCCCAGATTTTGCAGTAGAAAACGTAGCGAGGGCGAAAAACCAAAGCGAAACGCGAAGTTGGAACGATTTTGACCCGGAAGCATATCATAAATATGTTGAGGATCGAAATCGTGAAACAAGCGTTGCAGCAAAGGTTTTTCGTCCGCAGTAGGTGGCTACTGCAAAATCTGGGTTTATATTTGAAGATTGATATGCCTGCCCTGTGACGGTTGGAGATTTATCGAACCTCCTGTTTCACGGGAAGATTTATAATAAATTTCGATCCTTCGCCAGGACTGCTTTGAACTGAGATCTTTCCTCCATGACGTCTGACGATCTTATCGCAGATGGCCAGTCCCATACCCGTGCCTTCATACTCCCTGCGGGAATGCAACCGCTCGAAAGGTAAAAATATTCTGCCTGCATTATGCATGTCAAAACCGATTCCATTATCCTCAACTGATATTTCGCAGATCTTATCGTTTTTTCTGCCATTTGATCCGTATATGGTTTTGCCCGAAATTTTAACAACCGGGATCTCGTTTTTTTTACTGTACCGAACTGCATTAGTCAGCAGATTTTGAAAGAGCTGAGATATCTGAACAGGATCTGCTTCTATTTCAGGCAAATCTGTTATTTCAATTTCAGGTTTAACTTTTTCCCACAGGGGAGCTAAATCCTCGACAACCTTTTCGGCAACGGATCTCAAGTCAACAGATTCAAAGGTCACGGCTCCTGAGGAAATTGAAGAATATGAGAGAAGAGATTTTAACAGACCCTGCATACCATCTGCTGCGTCTTTCACGCGATTGAGATAGTCATTTCCATTATCTGTAAGAGATCCGGATAACTCGTTACCAAGCAATTCACTGAATATCCTTATTTTCCGGAGAGGCTCCTGCAGGTCATGAGAAGCTACCGAAGCAAATTCCTGTAATTCACGGTTTTTCCACTCCAGTTCGGCGGTACGCTCCATAACCTTTTTTTCCAGCTCATCATTTGCCTTTTTTATCGCTTCTTCCATACGCTTTCGTTCAACAATTTCCCAGGCCACATCCGCCAGGAATGCTACAATTTTCACATCGGTCTCTGTGTATTCAGTTGCTTTATTTCCTATCCCGAGTATGGCGACTATCAGATTATCCTTAATAACCGGTATAACCAGTTCGCGAACTAATTTTGTATGACCTTCTGGTAACCCCCTGCGTTCCGGCAGGGATGAATAGTCATTATGTATGACAGGCTTTCTCTGATGCAAGCATTCTACCCATATACCAGCCTTATCAATATTATAATGCATGCCTTTTCCTTCTGCACGGCAGAATTCCTTTTCGGTTCTTGTTGACCAGGCCTGCAGTATGAGCGATTTCTGGTTTTTATCTACAAAGTGGTAAAACCCGATAAAACTTTTTGTCAGGACTTCTATTTCATCCAGAGTTTTTTGCAGCAATTCTTCAAGAGAACATCTCGCCGAGTACTCGAATAATCTGAGACGGACATCCGTAAAGCTTGCACCAGGTAATTTATCAATTAATGATGGCATTTTTTGATTAGATTCCTTTGCCTGTGTTTTATGATTTTTGTTATAACGAGTATAAATAATAATCCTGTCTGCTGTAAATACACAATTAACAGTATTTATTTCAAATTTATTATAGGGCTAATATACATAAGGATATCGGCCTGTATGAAGATAATCTTGAGCCATGTCCTTCCGAATGCATCTTTATGACAGAGATACGTCAGGAAAGAACCGTAAAAATAACAACATAAGATAATTCAGATACAATGACAGAGCGTGATGACAGATACAGGGCAGTTACCGAGACATCAATAGACGCCATTATAACATCTGATACAGGTGACACCATAAAGACCTGGAACCGGGGTGCCGAACAGATATTCGGTTACAAAGCGGATGAAATCATTGGGAAGCATATTATAACAATCATACCCGAAAGATACAGGGCAAGGCACCTGAACGGTATCAGGCGGTTTATTGAAACCGGAGAAAAACATCTCCTGGGCAAAAAAATCGAATTGGAAGCTTTGAAGAAGAACGGGGCCGAATTCCCCATAGAACTGTCACTTTCCACATGGGAAGAAGATTCGGGGATGTTATTTGGTGCTATCATCAGGGACCTTACCGAGCGGAAACAACTGGAAAAACTTAAAGAAGATGTAAACAGGATGATCCGGCATGATCTAAAATCACCACTTATAGGGATTACGGGCCTCGCAGGCCGTCTCCTTAAGGACGACAACCTGACACAGAGACAGAAAAAGATTGTATCCCTGATAGAAGACCTGGGGAATAAGTCCCTCCGGTTTTTAAAAAGGCACCAGGATCTTTTTCGCATGGAAAACGGAACCTTTGCCCTTGAACCGAAACCAGTGGATCTCAAAGATATGATTAAGAGAATCAAAAGGGAGTTACAGCCTCTTGCCGCCAGATATAATACATCCATCAAAATTGATTTTTCCTGTAAAAAAGAATCTGTTGACCGCGACTTTGTTGTTCCAGGGGATGAAGGCCTGCTGGAAATGATGCTGGCAAACCTGATAAAAAACGCTGTTGAGGCATCGGTTGGCAGTGAACCGGTAATAGTGAAAATTGAAGAGAGCGAGAAGGATGGAACAAGGGCTTATACTCTAGATATATTTAATACTGGCACCATTCCGCGCGAAATAAGAGGGAATTTCTTTAACCCCTACACCACGAGCGGAAAGAGTGAAGGGGTAGGCCTTGGAACCCATAATGCGCTGCTGATAGCCCGGACACACAAAGGTGATATAAAATTTACCACCTCTAAAGATGAAGGAACCCATCTTCTTGTTATTCTGCCTGCCTGAATAAATTACTTATTATCTGAGACCGATCTGTGTCTCTGGTAAAGATCGTGCAGACGTCTTTTAAGGGATTTCAGTCTAGCGCTGTCTTCATCCGTCGACCATGTCGGCTCGCTTATGGAAAACATCCTGTTGTTGAGCTCATCCATAATCCGTTCGTTTGCCAGACACCATTCGGGTGTGCACACTGCACTCATGGACTCGGCTTCATTGATTCCGGATTCAAGTGAATTGAGGGATTCCTCAATGTTTTTAATCAGTATCCTCCACCCTTTAAGTATGGAATTTTCCGCGTTCATCTGGAACGTATCTTTTGGTAAACTCATATTGCCTCCATGGTCTTATAATTAGTGGAATTTTTTATTGCCGTTTATTCATGAAACTGATTTTACCCAGCCTGTATATTTATCAACAGCAAAGGTCCTATCTATAAGGACTGCACCTGCTGCCAGCACTCTGGCTTCAAAATTATCCCCTTTTGACTCAATCTTTCCGATATGGAAATCATAATTTCTCCAAAACCGGAGATGATTATTTATAAGCCGTTTCACAACATTTTCATTCATTGGCTCATTCGTTTGAAATTCCGGTATAATAAAACGCGTTTCCTTTTTCATAACTTATATTTCCCCTTTTTTGGTTGGTAGGAATTCCATTGTAATAGTATCCTCACGTATTAAAAATACAGTCATTCATGTATTTGACGTTAAAAAAAACCCCATTTCCGGGATTCTGTTTCTATCATCACAGATACCATAAAAATGACAAATACCATGTATCAAAACATTAAATAGGGTTTACACAATATTAACATTTCTGTTTGCCTCATCTATATTGTCCCCTGAGATGATAAATGGAGAAAAGACATGACGATTGACTCTAAAAAGCTGGCGGTTATTCATATTGTAAAAAAGGAGCTTGGACTTACAGACAGGGAGTATCGGGATAGACTGGAAAAACTCGCCGGAGTACGCTCAGCAAAAGATCTGGATGATGCCGGATTCAGTAAACTCATGAATTATTTTGTAAGGAGCAGACACTACAGGACCAGTAAAGCAAGTATTACTTTCAGACAGAGGATGTATATCATGGATCTCCAGGAAATGCTCGGGTGGAAAGAAGCACATTTTATTAACTTCCTTAAAAAATACTACAAAAAATCGGATATCCGTGACCTTTCTAAAAAAGAGGCTACAAAGGTCATTATCTCTTTAAAAAAAATCCTGGAATATACAAAAAAAACCGCTAATAACTGAAATCCCCTTCGTAATGCTCTTATTTCAGGTCAGGAAAACCCGATCGCGTCATTCTCCCATAACATATCGTCTAAGGTCCAGGGCATTACTTACTGCATAACCCTGAGCATCATTATTGAAGTAGGCATACACAGTTACATTTTCACTCAGACGTTTTTTAATCCAGTTGGACCAGGCAGCCAGGGTCTGGTGTTTATATGAACCTGAATATCCATCGCCATGGAACCTGATATAGGTCCAGTCAGCGGTTAAAAAACGCGGGTGTTTTTCATTCATGTCGTGAATGCAGAGGGCCGCGTTTCCGGATTTAAGGATTTCATAGATTTCCTCACACAGCCAGCTCGGATCGCGAAATTCAAAGGCCCACCTGTGGCGCTCCGGCGCTGCCTTGAGGAAAGTCCTCAGCCTTTCCGGATCAGCCTTCCATCGCGGCGGCAACTGAACCAGTATCGGCCCGAGAAAAGATTTGAGTCGTTCGGCGCGTTCTATAAAGTTGTGTATAATACTCCCGGGATCCTTCAGTTTTTTCATGTGAGAGCCGTAACGGCTGAACTTCAGCGCGTATCGAAATCCCCCTGGTGCAAGATCGTGCCACCTGTCAAAGGTTTGAGGCTCCGGAAGATTATAGAATGTATTATTGATTTCCACGGTATTGAAATGAGCACTATAATAGTTAAACCACTCCTTTCCGCGCAATCCGTCGGGATAGAATACGGATTTCCAGTGTTCATAGCTGTACCCGGATGTTCCTATCAGACATTGGGTTTTCTTTACTTTGGCCATTTTATATCACAGCGTTTAACCAACTGTTTTTTTCGCACCTGCAATCGGAAAATCTACAGAATTGCAGGTGTATCTTTTGTAAACCCAGCTTTTGCAATAGGGATCGTCACGAGGGTTAAAAAACCGAAGCGAAACGCGAAGTTGGAACGATTTTGACCCGGAAGCATATGCGCAATATGGTGAGGATCAAAATGGTGAAACGAGCGTTGCAGCAAGGTTTTATAAGCCGCAGTAGATGTCTACTGCAAAATCTGGGTTAAACTCAATCTATCTTCCTTTTCATGACTTTTCAATAATATGGTAATTCCGTTTCTTCTGATCAGATATACTGTTGACCATGTATTTCCTTTAAAAAAATACTACATCTTCTATATTCCGTTCAAGGAGTGCACATAATTTGACTTACGCATTTTTCGACTTAGATTTTTATCAGGTAACGGATTAGAGAAAGGGAGGTGAAAATATGGTAAATAATGACTGCAAAATGGCAAGGGGTATGAATATTATTTTCGGACTACTTTCCGGTCTCACGGCATTGGGTTTATTCGTTGTGGGAGTTACGCTTCTTCCTGTAATCGGGATATTCCTGGCAGTAGCTTTTCTTATTATATCTATTTTGTTTTTACTGGCTCCCAGGGATGAAGCCTGCTACATGGATAGATAACACAGGATACAAAAGAAAAAGGCCGGGAGCAAGGAGGTGTGATATGAAAACCGTATATATGGATAATAATGCAACCACCAGAATGTCTACAGAGGTGATGGGGACTATGCTTCCTTATATGTCAAGATATTACGGGAACCCTTCAAGCTCATATGCAATAGGGGCGAAGGTACGTGAAAAGATAGATGAAGCAAGGAGGCATGTTGCGGATCTTATAGAAGCTGAACCTGAAGAAATTATATTTACCAGCGGAGGCACCGAAAGTGACAATACCGCGATTAGATCTGCGATATCATCACAGCCCGACAAAAAGACAATCGTAACCAGTTCTGTCGAACATCCGGCTATAAGATCACTCTGCAGTTATCTTGACAAAAAAGGATATAGAATTATTGAGATACCTGTCAGTAAATACGGTGAACTGGATATTGAAAAGTACCAGGAAAGCCTTAACGAAGATACTGCCCTTGCAACCATTATGTGGGCAAACAACGAAACCGGCGTATTGTTTCCGGTGAAGATTGCTGCTGAAATGGCCCGAAAAAAGGGGATACTTTTCCATACGGATGCAGTGCAGGCAGTTGGCAAAATAGATATCAATTTAAAAAACACGGCCATTGACATGCTGTCCCTTTCCGGCCATAAAATACATGGGCCAAAGGGTATCGGAGTCCTTTATGTCCGATCCGGAACTCCCTTTTATCCGATGATGATGGGAGGGCACCAGGAAACAGGCCTCAGGGCAGGCACTGAAAATACTCCGGGAATCATAGGCCTGGGAAAGGCGGGTAAACTGGCTTTTCATCATTTAAAGGAAAACAGCTACAGAATCAGGAGGCTGAGGAACAGACTGGAAAAAGGTATTATTGAGTCCATCCCTGGCACCAGTATCAACGGATATAATGTCCCAAGACTTCCCAATACCAGTAATATCAGTTTTGAAAACATCGACGGAGAAAGTGTTCTTTTAATGCTTGATGAAGTCGGGATTTCCGTTTCAACCGGATCCGCCTGTTCTTCCGGATTCCCAGGCACCCTTCCCACGTGCTTCTGGCCATGGGACTTTCCCCGTTAAAAGCCAAGAGTTCCGTTCGATTCAGTCTGGGAACTGATAGTACTGATGAGGATGTAGAACTGGTCCTTAAACATATCCCCGGGATTGTAGAACAACTTCGTTCCATATCTCCCTTGTGGAATGCGGCCAAATATAAAGCTGCCTGACTTTTTTAAAGGGAAGAATCAAATATCGGGCGGACGCGAGGCCCGCCCCTGCATGGTCCGGGATTTATATATCACCAGTTGAATCAGGAGAGAAGATTGACGGATTCGTTTATACAGGATGCGGATCTGCTCATCATCTCCTATAATTTTTTAACCGGTACTCCCTATTCCTGATCTGCTGGAATTGTCAGAACGGGGCACGATGCGGCGCGAACAACCTTTTCGGTAACAGAGCCGAGCAGAAGGTGCCGCCAACCCGTGAAGCCGTGAGTCCCCATAATTATAACACTGGCCTTTGCTTCTTCAGCATACCTTGCAATCTCTTCCGCGGGACTTCCCCGCAGGAGTTCGGTCTTTGATTTTATATCTTCCGATACCTTTTCTTTAAGTGTCATCGCAAGAGAATCCATTGCATGCTTTTCTGTAACACCGGCTATATCTTCCGGGAGGTACTGATTGGAAACCGGCATACCGGGCGCGAACCCGGGAGACGCGGGGAAAACCTGCACCGGTGACAGCACATGGATAAGTATGAGCCCTGCCCCGAATTCTTTTGCAAGTTCATCGGCAGCCTTCAACGCCTTATAAGAAGGCTCACTGAAATCAGTGGGACATAAAATTTTCTTAAATAGCAGCATATTTCTTCCTCTTTTTCAGGTTTTCTGGTTTTAATTCTTTATTGAGATAGTAAAAATCCCGTATTGCCGTTATTTTAACCGGAACGATCGTTACCAGTTTGTATCAGGCTGTTCCCCTTAAAAGATGCACGCACAATCGAGATATTTACAATATAAAAATGTTTTAAATATATTTATATAGGGTGAATCATGTAATTTCTATAATGTAATAACAAGACATATCAATTCTCTGCCCTTTAGTAAATCCTCCAGGATCAATTCCTTCCGGGTATTAAAACTTGTTAAACGCCTTTTTATCCGCACCGCACACAGGACATTTATCCGGAGGTTCATCAGCGACCGTGTATCCGCATGCCTTGCACACATAATATGTCTTTGGCGGATAATTATCCTTGCTGGCGAGTGCCTCGGTAAAGAGCTTGTGATGTACCTTTTCCACTTCCATCGCAAAGGTAAGTGTCATTTCCGCTGCCTTTGCACCTTCCTCCTTTGCATCCCTCACCATTTCGGGATACATCTTTGTGAATTCATGTGACTCCCCCGAAATCGCTTCATTGAGATTATCTTCGGTCGTGCGTATACCCTTCAGGTGGGCAAGGTGTTTGTGTGCATGTATGGTCTCTGCTTCAGCCACTGCTAAAAAAAGTTTTGCGATCCCGTCATAGCCTTCATCGGCGGCCTTCTGTGCAAAGGCCAGATATCTGCGGTTAGCCTGGGATTCTCCTGCAAAGGCCTCTTTCAAATTTTTTTCCGTTTTACTCATGATCTTCCTCCTCATCATTGTTTTAATAATTTTTTATTTTAAGAAGCATCGAAGCCCGAAATGGCATGTCATCTATTTATCCGGCTTATTGTTTCTATTATTTTAGAAAACAGCAAATGGTTCAATAGGGTATTGCCTGTATTTCAAATGCCGGGATACATAGTTTTAGATACGTAATTAAGTGGGAAACCCCATTCTCCCCTGGCAGGAGATAATTTATAACTAGAATATCTAAAATATCGAAAGGAGCCAACTTTATGAAAAATTACAAAAAATGGATGAAACTGAGCAGTTTAGGATTTGCGGTAATTTTTGTCGGTCTTTTAACCGGTTGCGCCACTACCTCACAGGTCAAGGAACTCCAGATGAAGGTAGATCAGGCATTGCAGGAGGCCCGGCATGCGACGGATATGGCCAAAGACACCGAGTCAAAATGCAAGGCAGATAAAACCGATGCCAATGAAGAATATAAGGCAGTGGGAAGTGCTGCCGACAGGGCTGAAAAAGCAGCCCAGCGGGCTGAAGATGCTGCTAAATCAGCCATGGATTCGGCAAAAAGAGCTGAAACAGCCGCCGGGAAAACCCAGGAGCTATATGACAAGATCATTTCAAAATAAAATCAGCCTGGAACATCGATTTGCGTAATGAGTTTTAGGATGGTGCCGGGACCAAAACTCCGGTCCCGGCACAGCCTGTTGCCAGGCAGAAGGGCAATAATTATTAAAAATACTGCAATCCTGTTATTATCCAATGAACATGAGCAGGTGAACAAGGTGAATATCAGGCGCCATCAGATGCCTGTAAAACTGTCCAGATCGATACTGCTTAACCCGTTTCCAAATTCATAATAGATGATATCTTCCGAATAGTTAGGCATTATGGCTGTCTGGTCCGATACTTTATTTTTAAAATCGCACTTGGTGCAATTCCAGGAATCCCATGCTTTTTCAATCGCGTAATCAAGACACCGGTCATAGTGACTGCAAAACAGGTTTCTTCCACCTTTGTTATTGATTGTCGGTCTGAACTTTTTCATGTCGTGCCTCCTTGATAATTATATTTGTTCTATACTGGAATTAAAACAACTGGAACAGGTGAATTTTTTATTACCTTTTCTGTAACGCTGCCAAAGGGAAAATTGGCTCTTCGGCCGCGTGTTGCCATAACCACCATGTCGATATTTTCATCTGAAACTAGTTTAAGTATTTGTTCTGTTGGGTCCCCGGTAGCAACATGCCTTACATAAAGAGGGCATTCATTGAGATATTCTTTACAGATCCCATCGAGGCGTTTTACTGCCTGGTTCTCTTCCCATTCATGTATAGCCTTTATATGTTGGGCATCAAAATCACCGTACCAGGGTTCATGTATGCCCAGTTCTTCAATCACATACAGGATATGTATTTCGGCATTATATTTTTTTGAGAGAGAGGTAACACTTTCGAGCGCTGTTTCAGCGTTGGGAGACAGATCAGTCGGCCACAGTATCTTTCTGATTTCCATTTTTCACCCCTTTAAAGACAGTTCAAATTGATGAATTTTTAGTTCTTCCAGGCTTTCCTATAAAATCATAAAATATGGTTCAAATTTAATCTGCCTGCTTATTTTCAACAATGGGGTCGATGCTGTATTTTAAATTGTTTTTGCGCTGTATGTGTACATAATCTACTGTATCAGGCTCTTTGCCAGAACGCCCCCGGGAGCTGTCTGGAGTCCCTGTCCGGCCGCTTCTGCGATCGATGTATTTAACGTATCTTCAACAATTCGATTGTCTAAGGCAAAGAACAGAAATGCAGTCAGGTCCGGATAATTTTTATAGGGGCGGAGACCTGACTGCATTGGGGGTGTGAAAGGTTAATTCAATTCAGGATCTGTAAAAAAAATATCAATTCTCCAGTTTAATGGTAACATAAAATGTACCGGACTGTCCCTCAACGAGGAGTAACATTGTTTCTCCTGTTTTATATTTACTTATCCTCTTCATGAAGTCATTCATGCTCTTTATCGGCTTCCTGTCCAGTTCCAGGATAATATCCCCTGTCTGAATGCCAGCTTGAGCTGCAAGTCCACCAGGAGTAACACCGGTAACAATTAATCCCCTGAAATCCGGCAGATTATACTGATGCTCATATTGCCTGCTGTTCTCCATCAGGCTCATTCCGAGCTGCGGGGTTTCCGGTTTGTTATTATTCTCTTTCACGCTGGCAGTGTCTTCCTTGGATTCTGCTATTTTGGCTTCCTTTATTATTTCCTTACCGTCCCGAATAATTTTAATTTTCACAGTTGCTCCAACAGGAGTTCTGGCTACCATATAGGGGAGATCGTTCATCTCCTTGATTTCTTTTCCATTAAGGGCAATGATGACATCACCTCTTTCAATCCCTGCTTTATCTGCAGGGCTGTCTTTGGTAACATCCGAGACAAGGGCTCCTCTATCACTTTTTAATCCCAGTGAACTCGCGAGATCGGGCGTTATTTCCTGGATCATTACCCCAAGCCATCCTCTTACCACTTTTCCTTTTTTCAATTGGGGCAGCAGGTCCTTAACCATGTTTATGGGGATCGCGAAACCTATACCAACATTGCCTCCGCTCTGGGAAAGGATTGCCGAGTTGATTCCGATAACAGTCCCGTCCGTGCTGAGCAAAGGTCCCCCGCTGTTTCCGGGATTGATAGACGCATCTGTCTGTAAAAAATCATCATAGGCATTCATTCCTATTTTCCTGTATTTTGCGCTTATTATACCTGCGGTAACAGTATGCCCCAGTCCAAAGGGACAGCCTATGGCTATGACCCAGTCTCCCACTCTAATTTTATCGGAATCTCCCAACTGCAGAGGCTTGACAGATTCATCGGGATTAATCTTGATAAGCGCGAGGTCGGTCTTGGGATCACGCCCTATGACTTTGGCTTTATAGACCTTATTATCAACATCATCGTTGAGTGTAACGTCAATCTTATCGGCACCTTCCACAACGTGGTTGTTCGTCAGTATATAACCCGATTTATCTATTATAAATCCGGAGCCAAGTCCTCTTTCCTTATATTTTCTTGGCATATTGTTTCCGAAGAACCTCCTTAAAAAGCCCTGAAAGGGGTCCTGGCTACCATTGGGAGACTGAGAGCCAAAGGACATACTTCCGTCACCTCCAACTTCAGCTACCTTTTCAATACTTATGTTCACAACAGAAACACTGGCCGTCGCAGCCAGGTCTGCAAACGAGCCCGGAGTATCCGATTTACTCATCGCAGGAGTCACGCCGACCCAAAACACCAACAGAAAAAACAGTGAAACAGTTATAAAAAACCTCGCTTTTAAATTTTTTTGTTTCCCGTCCATTTTTTTATCTCCTTTAGCAATTATTTAAGTATCAATCTCTTTTCCAGAAGGGCAAACCAGTTTTTATGTTCAATGCTGAATAATAATATTTTCACAGTGTTAAATAATGGGGTAAACTATTTATTTTCATAATAAATCCTATTATATACACTGCATAATACATCAGTATTTCGTCATCTGTTCCCAGATCAGATGAGGGGTAATAATGATATTGGATCTGCTAACGGGGAAAAAGCAAAACAGCATCTTCCCCATCGTAATCTTTGCTGACCTTCACCTTAATATCGACAGTTCCTTCTCTTACACCCAGGCTCAACATGCTTTCTCCATTATCTCCCTCCAGATGAGTAATGTCCCGGATGTCCTGAATAATCTTATTCCCTGCAGCAGTTCCCGGGGAAGGAAGTTCGACCTGTCTGTATTTTGCCACAATCTTTATTTCTCCTTCGGATGATTTTTTTATTTTTATTTCAGAGGCATTCATGTTGATTCCATGAAGGCTGGCCAGGGCAAGCCACTTTATTGATGCCTCTGGGATATCTTTTTCATTCTGTATTTTAGACATTTCTTTTAAAGGATTTTTTGTTGCATAACAGTCGATCATTTCCTGAACCTTTTTGTGAGGGGATTCCTTGTCTTTCATATCTATCTCTCCTTTTTATATTATTCCGGTTAAAATATTCCTGCGACCGATTGTCCGCATAAAGGGCAGGATGATTGCTGGATACGATTCATATCCACGAAAAATCCATTTCTTCTTATGAGGGATTCACCGCAGTTAGGGCATAATGTCTCTGTAACATCACCAAGCACATTTCCTTTATAAATATATTTCAAACCAGCCTTTTTACCGATATCATAGGCTGTTTCCAGGGTATTAAGGGGTGTGGATTTGCTGGTCATAAAGTTATAATCAGGATGAAACCTGGAGATGTGCCATGGGATTTCGGTATCCAGCCCGGCAATAAACTCGGCTATTCCCGTAAGTTCTTTTTCATTATCATTGCTGTCCGGAATGATCAGGGTAGTTATCTCTATCCATATACCCAGATTCTTCATTTCCCGTATTGTATTGAGCACGGGTTTCAGATGACCATGGCAGGTTTTCGAATAAAAATCATCATTATACGATTTAAGATCCACATTACAGGCATCCAGGTATGGTGCCATCATCCTGAGTGCATCACCGGTCATATAGCCGTTTGTCACCATCACATTGTACAGTTCCTTTTCACTTGCAAGCCGGGCAGTATCAAAGGCATATTCAAAAAATATTGTAGGCTCGGTATATGTGTATGAAATACTCCTACACCTCTGTTTGAGTGCATGATCGACAATCTCTTCGGGTGTATATTTTACTTTTTTTACGTTAGCCTCCTTATGGAGATAAATCTGAGATATCTGCCAGTTCTGACAAAAACCGCATTGAAAGTTACAACCCGCAGTGGCGATAGAAAAGGTCCTGCTTCCCGGGAGAAAATGGTAAAGGGGTTTTTTTTCAACAGGATCAACATTGGCAGCAACCACTTCACCATATGCATGCGTATATAATTTGCCGCCTTTATTTTCTCTGACGCCGCAAAAACCTGATTCCGAATCACCTATTTTACAGTGGTGATTACATAAATAACAGTGGACCTTGCGATCATCCAATTCTTCATAAAGAAGTGCTTCCCTGAGCATTTATTACACTTGTCTCCTTTAAATGTTATATCATTCGATTGTGATGGCGCCTCTTGGACAAACCTGAACGATTTTCTTACATTCGGGTTCAAGATAGAGCGGAACTATTTCTTCGATTATCTGGGCTTTTTTGCTGCCTTCCTGAAACCTGAAAAGATTAGGATATTTTTTTACACACATGCCGGTTGTGTCACATTTTAACTGATCGATTTTAAGTTTCATTTCATAATCCTTTCGTCTTTTTGTCGATTGATTACCCTATTTCATCATTTCATCCTGCTGAAATTACATGTATTCAGGCAGGAGCCGGAATATTTCATCCAGTCCGTCAATATCTATTGTCTGTATCAAATCTCCGTTATTTGAGACAAATGAATCGCAATGGTCAAGAATACCGGGATGATCTTTTTGCATTCTTTTCCATACAAAAATTGTACCCGTGTTATTTTCACTGATTAAGGCCTTAATCGCATCTTCTATAAAAACCATACCATCCGGAGTAAACCTGACTGAATCATCTCCAAGCATCAGTTTTATGGAACCGCTCATTTTACCTGCTCCTTTTTCTTTAATATGATTTAACGAACCCATGATACCCCGCAAATAATAAAAATATTATGGGGTTAATCATGTATTTGAATTTTTCCGGTTGAGTATTCATGTAAAACAGGGATATACATATGATCCCGTTTTGTAATACATAATATACTCTATTCACATGCTCCAGCTAATTGGAATAGACTCTATGCTATACAACTAAAACGAGGGAAATAATATGAAGACATTAGTAGTTTTTTATTCCATGTATGGTCATATTCATGCAATGGCAGAAGCGGCAGCTGAGGGTGCTGCTGAAATTTCATCAATGGATGTAGCAATAAGAAGAGTGCCTGAGACACTCAGTGACGAAATTCTCGGGAAGATGGGCGCACTTGAGGTCCAAAAAAAACTTGCCGACATACTGGTGTGTACCCTGGACGACCTTGTCTCTGCAGATGCAATCATATTCGGAACCCCAACAAGGTTTGGCAATATGTGCGGGCAGATGAGGCAATTCCTCGACTCCACAGGCGGCTTATGGGCGAAAGATGCGCTGGTCGGAAAAGTGGGAAGCGTATTTACCAGCTCTGCAACTCAGCATGGAGGGCAGGAAACAACCATACTCAGTTTTTATATCACACTCCTGCATCATGGTATGATTATAGCTGGTTTGCCATACGCTTTCAAAGGGCAGACAAGGATAGATGAAATAACAGGATGCTCACCCTATGGTGCATCTACTATTGCGGGACCGCAGGGGGAAAGAATGCCCAGTGAAAACGAGTTGGAAGCGGCTCGTTATCAGGGACGGCATGTTGCTTCAATTGCCGCAAAACTTTTTAGCCATTAATCGGCTACGGTCTCACAGGATCTTTTCCGACGCATGAGTGAATCGGTAATGCTGTTTTTGGCAATGCATCCCGTGATAATGCGGTCCAGCTTATCGAGAGAAAATGGCTTATAAAGGATATCATCTATGTAAATAATATTGATTTCCTGCTCCACTATGCCGCTATATGTTCCAGTAATGAGAATGATCCGGGTTAAGGGGTCCATTTCCTTTATTTTTTCAGCCAGAACCAATCCATCCATATGTGGCATATTGAAGTCGGTAAGAACAAGATTGAAATGCTTTTTTTCTACAAATAAATCATAGGCCTCCGTTCCATTATATGCTGTTTCAACGTTCCACTCCCTGTATTTCATCCAGCTTGAGATGATCTGCAGTATTACTGCGTCATCATCCACGATGAGGGCATTTTTCCGAAACGTTGGTGATCTTTTTATTTCTATCACAAAACTCCTCCAGATAAAATATTTGTATTTTCAAACCATAAATGATTGACGCATTTTTTATTTTATATAAAACTGAATAAGTTTTCGGATATGTATTTAAATGCTATAGTTATGGTTTCCTTTGCGGTGTTGGCAGAAATTATAGACTTTAATCGGTGAAAAAAATATAAGGTCTAAGACTTACTTGAGATATTTTATTTATGTATTTTAACTTATAGGAATAAAGGTATACGGGATAATGGAGCCTAGTGAGCGCATCAGAATATTGCTGGTGGAAGACGATGAAGATGATTTTGTTATAATGCGTGAGACCCTGACCAGGGTAAGAAATCAAAATTTCAAACTTGACTGGGGAAGAGATTTTGACGAGGGTATGTTAAAGGCTGCGGCATCAGAACATGATCTTTGTATAGTTGACTATTTTCTGGGAGAGCGCACCGGGATAGAATTTATTGATGAATATTTTTGCAGGAGTATAAAAGCACCAATCATAATTCTGACCGGGCAGGGTGATTTTGATATTGACATACTGGGAATGGAAAAGGGAGCAGTGGATTATATTGACAAAAATCACCTCGATCCTGTCCTCCTTGAACGGTCTATACGCTATGCGATACGCAACAGTAAAATACTTAATCAGCTAAGGCAATCCGAAAAACAGCTGCATTACCTGTCATTAAAAATACTTGAGACCCAGGAACAGGAGAGAAAAACCGTTGCCAGGGAGCTGCATGACAGTATCGGTTCGAGCCTGACCGCTATAAGGTTTGCCCTGGAACAGAAGATACGCAGCATGGGGTCTGAATCACGATCGGCCTCCTCCGGTTTTTCACTCGAAAAAATAATGGACATGCTCAAGGAAGTCATAGACGAATCACAGAGGATCGCCTATAACCTGAGGCCGTCGGTCCTCGACACCCTTGGACTTTTACCGGCAGTACGTTCTCTGTGCAGAAGAAATTCGGAGATCCACAAAGAGATATCCCTTGATATAAGACTTGAATTAAGTGAAGAAGAAATTCCTGAAAAGTTAAAGATAGTCTGTTACCGGATAATACAGGAATGTTTTAATAATGCTGCAAAGCACAGTAATGCCGATCGGCTTTATCTGTATATTGGCAGGTCAGATAACACACTGAATCTGATTGTGGAAGATAATGGAAAAGGGTTTGAGGTGGAGAAAGCCATAGCGCTTGCATCCGAAAATAACAGCATGGGGCTTCATGGTATGATTGAGCGCGTGGAACTTGCCGGCGGCAATATTGAGATTATATCCAATAAAGGACAGTCTACAAAGATTGAGATGCAACTTCCTATCAGCTAAATCTTTGCTTTAAATGCCTTTTGCTGATAGCTGACCGCTTTCATACAAAAACACCGGTTTTTGGATGAACACTATTTTACAACCAGCCCTTTTTCAAACGCGTATGCGGTAAGGGCTGAAGCATTGTGAAGGTCGAGCTTCTCCATGATGTTGGCCCTGTGTTTTTCAACTGTCTTGATGCTAATACACAGGTAATCAGATATATATTTGTTCTGGTACCCCTCGCCGACAAGCTTTAATACCTCCTTCTCCCTCTGGGTGAGGCTGTCCCATGAAGACTCCTTTCTCAGAGTTTTCTTCCCTTCCAGGTATCCTTCCAGTACCTTGTCGGATATGTCAGGGCTTACAAACTGCCTGCCGGAGAGAACTATCTTTATTGCCAAAAGCACCTCTTCACCGGAAGAGGTTTTGATACAATATCCATCAGTTCCCGAACGGAATGCCTCCAGTATATATTCTTCATCCTTATGCATTGTAAGCGCAAGTATCTTAACATTTGGTGACTGCTTTTTAATCTCTTTTATGGCAGAAATACCGTCCATCTTGGGCATATTTAAATCAAGCAGAAGGAGATCGGGTTCTGTGCTCTTTACACAGCGGATTGCCTCCATTCCGTCTTCCGCTTCTCCGACAACATCGAAGTCTCCATCGGATGTCAGCAATGATCGCAAACCATCCCTTACGATTGTATGATCTTCTGCTATTACTATGCGTTTTTTTTGAGTCATAATTCTTCCTCGCT
This sequence comes from uncultured delta proteobacterium, assembly GCA_963815145.1. Taxonomy (GTDB): domain Bacteria; phylum Desulfobacterota; class DSM-4660; order Desulfatiglandales; family HGW-15; genus JAAZBV01. The sequence goes on along the minus strand of CAWFFS010000007.1, from coordinate 445,147 downwards.
GTTTTTATGGACACAATATCGATCGATTGCCTTTTAAAAGTATCACATTTTTTTAGTATGGTAAATTTTATAATAATATTAGATGAATTTGGATATAGATATGAAAAATCGGGCACCCTTCCCTCCCACTGAATCATACCAGACATTGCCCCCATGCTTTTCAACCATTTCCTTTACAATGGCAAGACCTAATCCGCTGCCCTCAATTTCGCGGTTTCCACCCGGCCTTTTGAAGGGCTGAAAAATATCATGGTTTTCAATTTCTTTTAGCCCCTTGCCGTCGTCCTCTATTGATATGATATATTCACCGCTGTTTTCATCAGCTCTTATACATATTCTGCTGAGATCAGCGCCACCATATTTCAGCGCATTTTCAACAAGGTTTGTAAATATCCTGGTGATACACATCCTATCGGCCCTGATAACCGGCAATTTATCCGGAATTATCCAGTCTATTTCTCTTTCGGAAAACTGTCCGGAATAGCAGGTTGCGATATCATTAAATATCTCTTCAAGATGAATTCCTTCCAGGTTAAGGGGCATCTCTTTTGCTGTAATATAATTGTTTATCAACCCTACCAGCACGTATATCTGCTCAGCCGCTTTCCTTATGTATTCGCAGTATGTTTTACCTTTTTCATCAAATTGTTTCCCATAGTTTTTATAAAGGCGGTTTGCAAGGCCTATGAGGCTGCTTGAAGGGCTTTTCAAATCATGTGAGACAGAATAGGCAAATGTTTTTATCTTTTCAGTTGCCTTCCGGAGCTTTTCATTTGCATCCCTTAGTTCCTTTGTTCTCTGATTGACCCTGTCTTCCAGTTCATCATACGCCAGTTTGAGTTTCTCAGCCGCAGTTGCTCTTTCAATAGCGTAACGAATTGAACGCTCCAGCAGAAGCGACGTTAAAGAATCTTTAACAAGATAATCCGCTGCCCCTGCTTTCATAGCCTCGAGATCGACAGTATATTCTCCCTGCCCTGTAAGAAAAATAACTGGCATTGATACACCGGAATCACCGGCTTTCTTTATCAGCTCAATACCATTATAAACACCGAGACGATAATCCATTAAACATACATCGTGATAATTTTGTTTCAGGAGTGTCAGGGATTCCTGATAGTTTGATATCCACGTAACATCGAAGGATCTGTAGTGAATACGGTCGAGAAGTTCCCGGATTATAATATAATCATCCTCATCATCTTCAATTAAAAGGACTTTAACGGGTTGGGTATCTTTATATATATCCATTATTAAACTCACTGGGTCAACTGGAGCGTAAAAATAAAAGACGACCCCTTTCCCGGTTCAGAAATCGCAGTAAGATTCCCGCCATGCCTTTCAATGATTTTTTTACATATCGCCAGGCCCATCCCTGTCCCCTTATAGGAGCTTTTTCCGTGCAGCCTCTGAAAAGGCATAAATATCCTGGATAGATATTTTTCATCAAAACCAATACCTCTGTCTTCCACAATAATCTGACAGCCGGATTCGTCAACCTTATTTTCATATATCCTGATATATGGAACTTCACCGGATTTGTGAAATTTCAGGGAATCTTCAGAAAGGTTTTGAAAAACCTGAATGATCTGCGTAATATCAGCCTCAACAGCCGGCAGGGTTGTTATTTCGATAATAGCCTTCTTTTCCTTGATAAGGATTTCAAGGTTGGACATGGCCTCTACCATTGCCTTTGAAAGGTTGATTTTTTCAAACGGCTTTTGAGTTGTTGCAACACGCGAATAATCAAGAAGTGACATTAGCAGGCTCTGCATCCTTCTCACAGAGTCCCGCATTCTCATGATATAATCTCCTATCTGCTCATAGGATTTCTGGTTAAGCTTTTCGCTGATCATCTCCCCGAAGGTATTTATTTTTCGTAAGGGTTCGCGAAGATCATGTGACGCGATAAATGAAAAATCCTGAAGGTCCTGATTTCTTCTTTCAAGCTCTTCTGTCCTTTCTTTCACTCTTTTCTCAAGGGTCTTTTCAATCTGTTTGCGTTCGGTAATGTCCTGAAAAACTGTTGCAAAGGTATTCTTCTTTGAACTGTATGCTATAACCGAAAACCATTTATGAAAGGTACTGGAATAGTTTTCAAATCTGATGCTTTTTCCGGTAAGGGCAACGCTGCCATATCTTCCGATCCAGTCTACAGCATCATCTTTAATACCAGGCATGACCTCGGTAACCCTCCTTCCAATCAGTTCTTCTTTTTTCAGGCCTGTAAGTTCTTCGAACGCATGGTTCACCTCTATAAACACATAGTCAACAGGACGTCCATGTTCATCGTTGAGGATTCTATGACGGGCGAACCCGTCAATCATATTTTCAAAAAGAGAATGATATTCTTCCTTGTTTTGATTCAGTTCCCTGAACAGGAGGCTGTAGGGCTTTTTCAATCCGGTCACGATAATCGCCCGATATAGCAGTAGAAAAGAAATAATTTTTAAAAAATGGCCGGCAAAGTTGGAGAAACCGTAGGCACTGATATACATCGTAAAACACAGCTCGCTAAAAATTATAAAAATTATCGAACTTATAAGTAAAATAAGGACAGAACGATCAAAATTTTTTTTATGATGTAAAAGTAAAAATATAGAGCATAAAAAAATCAGAGATATAACGTATTCACTGGCCTTCTTATACAGTGTTAACCCGACACCTTCCACATAACAAACAGGAAAAATATCCTTAAAAATAAGAAAAATAATAGTAGCGGTTACTAAAAAAAAACACGTAAAGATAATATTTATATTCAGTTTGTGTCTCAGTGTGAAAGGAGCAAATGCCAGTGTTATCGCCTGCATATAACGGGCAGTTATCCATAGTTGTGTTGGTAAATTAGTCCCGTGTTTCTGGAAAAACGGCATGCCCGGGTAGGAAAGCATGTGCAGCAGATCCACAATGCTTATGAAAAGAAAAGCCACCCCCAGAAAAATAATATATTCGTTGTCTATAAACTTTCTTGAATTCCAGGTGATAACGAAAATACTGAACCCGATAAGTATGGAGAATAATTCTGCGAAACAGTGAAAAAGCAGGAAGTTATGCCGGTATAAAAGGCAAAAACAGGTCAGCAATATTATTCCGGTGGCTGCATATAGGATAAAATCATAATATCGCTTTTTCATCTGGATACAGTAACTTTCTTTAAGAAGAGATTACTTTTGTCATGGCTGTAACAGAGCCAATATTTATTTATATTTAACAAATTAAAAAATAATGAATATCTATAAACATAAGCGAAGGAATAAAGCAATATAGAGAGTATAGAAAAAATCAAAATAACCTATGGGGTGGATTATTGATTTAATTACATTTTACACAGTAGATTTTTTTGATCGTGCCTTACTTTCACTCCATTGACAAACTAACATAATTTATATACTAAATGAAAATAATTTCTATTTAAGGTTATTTATTTGGAATATTATTTAACAAAAATAAGAGAGAATGGGCTAAAATTAACGCCTTTGAGAAAAGCTATAATAAAGCTGTTTATTGATAATGACAGTCATATGACACCGGAAGATACCTGGATTAAACTCAGGGATAAATTCAGGCAGTGCGGTCTTCCCAGTATATATCGCAACCTTGAAAGCATGGTGGAATGCGGCATCCTTACCCGAATTCAATTATTCGACAGGAAAAAACATTACGGTCTGTGTAATTCTGAAAAAAATTGTCACCATCATCATATCGTATGCATAAAGTGCGGCAAAGTGGATGCCATAGACGAGTGCGCCATAACAGACATAAAAAAAATCAGGGGTTACAGGATTGTCAGTCATTATATGCAGGTAAACGGCATCTGTGAAAATTGTTCACGGTAATTCATATATACGGGATTTAATCAAATGATAAAAAAAATAACAATCATGATCTTCATACTGCTTCTCACACAGCCCTGCGTCTATGGGAAAGACAAATTAAACGTAGTAACATCGATCGGGCCGCTGGCCTGGTTTATTGAAAATATCGGTGGTAACCGCGTTGATGTAACCACACTTATTCCTCCCGGAGGGAATCCGCATACATATGAACCTACACCAAGGCAGATGAACATTTTGAGTAAAGCCGATTTGTATGTAAAGGCTGGCTCCGGCATTGAGTTTGAGCTTATGTGGATGAAAAAGCTCGAATCGTTCAATAAGAAAATGCCTGTATGCGATGCTTCATACGGAATCAGGCTGATGGACATGAAAATAAATAATCACGAAGATAATGATAAACCGCGGGAAGGAAACAAATTCGGACACAGTCAACATAGCGGGAAAGATCCTCATATATGGCTGTCACCTGTAAACGCGGTTATTATAGCCCGGAATATCCTGAAGAGCCTTTCAGGGATTGATCCTGCCGGAACAGATTATTTCGCGGAAAATACAACCAAACTTGTCCGTGAAATAAATGATTTAAAACAAAGAATCGGCACGGAACTTAAAGACATTAAAAACAGGCGATTTTATGTTGTCCACCCTGCCTGGGGATACTTTGCAAAGGATTTTGATCTTGAACAGGTGCCGATTGAATATCTCGGCAAAGAACCTACTCCGGCACGGCTGGAAGGGTTGATTAAAAATGCGAGGAAACAAAACATCAGAGCGATATTTTCATCTCCGCAGTTCAGTAAAAAAAGTGCAGAAGTCATTGCCAGAGAAATAAATGGCAAAGTGCTTTTTATAGATCCGATGGCAAAGGATTATCTGAAAAATCTTGAACATACCGCAGCCCTTCTCAAGGAAAATATGGAATGAAAAAAGAGATAGTCAGTCTTAAAAATGTCAGTGTGGAATATGAAGGGGTAGCCGTACTCAAAGGACATAACCTCGATGTCTACAGCGATGACTTTATAGGAATAATAGGGCCGAATGGAGGCGGAAAAACAACACTCCTCAAGGTTATTCTGGGGCTGGTAAAGCCCACTACCGGGGAAGTAAGTGTTTTCGGTACATTTCCTGAAAAAGCCAGAAATCATATCGGGTATGTTCCCCAGATCATGGAGGTGGAAAGAGATTTCCCAATCAGCGTAAGGGATACTGTTTTGATGGGAAGGCTCTGCCACAAGCCACTGTTTAAAAGCCATAATAAAAAAGATTATGAGGCAGTGGACAGGGCACTTGAGGTTGTTGAGATGTCTGACATGAAGAACAGGAAAACAGGCGACCTTTCGGGGGGCGAGAGACAAAGGGTAATGATAGCAAGGGCGCTGGCATCCGAGCCAAAACTTTTGCTTCTTGATGAACCCACTGCTAGCATAGACCCCAAATTGAAAACCGATATATATGATCTCCTTAACGGCCTTAAAAACCGGATGGCCATTATCCTTGTTACCCATGACATAGGGGTGATAAGTTCACATGTAGACAAGGTTGCATGCCTGAACTGCCAGCTTTTTTATCATGATTCAAAGGAGATACCAAAAGAAACCCTTGAGGCTGTTTACCAGTGCCCAGTAGATATAATCGCCCACGGAACCCCTCACAGGGTATTAAAGGAACATTAAGATGATAGAAGCACTGCATTTTCAATATATGCAAAACGCTTTGATTGCCGCACTTCTGGGAAGCATAGCATGCGGCATAATAGGCTCATATGTGGTTGTAAAAAAGATAGGATACATAAGCGGAGGGATTGCCCATGCCTCCTTCGGAGGGCTGGGGCTTGGATATCTCATTGGTGTCGATCCCATGTTCTGCCTCCTTCCTTTCAGCCTTGTTTCTGCATGGGTCATTGGAATTACAAGCAAGAAGGGAAACGTGAGCGAGGACACGGCTATTGGCATTATATGGACAGCAGGCATGGCGCTCGGGGTTATCTTCATCGGCCTTACACCGGGATATGTTCCGGATCTGTTCAGCTATCTTTTTGGCAATATACTCACTGTACCAAGAAACGACATATATATCATGGCAGGCCTGGATATCTTTATCATTCTGGTTGTATTTCTATTTTACAGGGAGTTCCTGGCCATTTCATTTGATGAGGAATACGCACGCGCATCCGGTATCAATACCATGTTTTTCTATCTTTTTTTACTTACCCTTGTAGCCCTTACAGTTGTGATGCTCATAAGGATAGTAGGTATAATAATGGTAATAGCACTCCTGACGATACCGCCGTCAATAGCTAAACAGCATACAACAAGCCTTAAACCGATGATGATTTTTTCTGTAATACTGGGAATTATCCTGACAATCGGGGGATTATGGGCATCCTATGTGATGGACCTGGCATCAGGTGCAACGGTTATTATTCTTCTGGTTATTGCCTTTATTATTTCGACAGTGATTAAAAAGATAAAAGATTGAAATGTAATCTAATTTCCTATTGTTTCCAGTGGTAAGTCAGGGTCAGCGCGCCATTCCTCCAGGGATCCATCATAGAGTCTGACATTTTTGAATCCAAGCATGGTCAGGACAAAGGCGCTCAATGAAGCTGAAATGCCACCGCCGCAATAGACGATGATCTCATCATTGATGGAAAGCCCCTGCGCCGCTACAATACGCTCTAAGTCTTTTTTAGGTAGAAATTCGCCTGACTCAGGACGCAACAGGCTCATGGATTCAAGATTAACGCTTTTCGGTATATGGCCTTGACGGAATGTTTCACGACCCAACGTGCAAACACGAACTTGCTTTCCTTCTATTGAATTCAGGACATAATCCTTGTTGACAATTAGTTCCGGTCTTGGATTCGCTGTAAAACACCCGGCAACGGGGTGCGTAGTTATTGAAGTCGTTTCACGACCTTCTTCTTCCATTTTTTCCATCCACCATTCAAAATAACGGCGTCATCAAATCCATTTGATCTCAACATCCACCACAATCTGGCAGCCCATGCAGATTCCCCGCGATCATAGATGACTACTGTCTTACCCTGACTGATACCATTTCTCGACATCACGTCCACAAATTGCTCTATAGGTGGCATCATGAAAGGGACAGGGTTAGATCTGTCAGATAGCTCGGTCAAGAGATCGATATAAATACTCCCTGGAATGTGTGCTTCCTTCCAGGCGGGCAAACCGCTGGACAGAACGGCCTCTCCCGTATCCTTAAAATCCAGATTGTAATGAAAATCAATAACCTTCAGGTCTGGGTGGGAAATATTCTTTTCCAGCCAATTGGTCTCAACAAGAAACGCCGAATGTTTAATGCTCATTTAGTTCTCCTGATTTCAGTTGCTTTTATTATTCTATTCTCTTTCCAGGGAAAGATCAATTGTTCCAGTCTTCATCCAGGCAATTCCCGCAAGCGTCACATTTTTTATCGTCGTTATATACACATTGGCCAGGACCGTTGTAATACACTTCCTTACCATCAAATATCCCGCCAAACATTCCCTGTAGACAGGCTGCCTGGAAAAAGATTGGCTTATGGAATACGAGACGTACATGAAAGTATGAAAATAAAAGGGACCAGATCTCCTATTAGCTCTTGTTTATCTTGAAATGGTAAAATAAAACACGGGGAGCGTGACGCTCTTTCAAAATTTAATAACTCATATGACAGGGCCATTAAAATAAAAAGGCTTCCAGCACATAAACTGAAAGCCTTGTATTTTTTCAAAAATGGTACGCCCCCTATTTCCATTGAATCGGCTCTCTAATCCCTGGCAGAAAGACCAAGCTTCTTTAAAGCCTGATTTCTCACAGTATCAAATACATTGCGAACCAGCTTCATATCAGGATCATTGGCAGCTAATCTTCTACGGAGCTCAACCAGTGACCGACGTGACAGATAATCGTCATCGCCACTGATGTCTAATGCGAACCGCCACCGGATATCAAAAGAATAAACACAGAATATGCTAAGACAAGCAAGATTAGATGCTCCGGGAGCCTTGCATCATGTAATGGGGCGGGGAATTGATGGAGTTGATATATTTGGTGACAAGAAAAACTGGATGAATTAAGAACCCAGCCTGCCTGGCTTAACGACATACAAACCAACAGTCGGTGACGGCAGGCGAGGCAGTTATTTTCCTTCCGGCTCTGCAGGTGATTCGACATTTCCCCAAAGATAGCGTGCATATTTCAGGTAGCCCTGAACATTGTTGAGGCGGGCGTCAATACTGGTTTCAACAGGCATGACATTGCCGGAAATCAAGGGTTGCAGATATTTCGCCAGTTCCATGGCGCCGCCACCGCTGATGACAACGAGATCGATATCCCAGTCGTCAGCCCACAGACGCGCAATATCGGTGGCAATGATGCTGGCCGAATGCTCGAATACCTTATCACGCAGTTTTGCGATGCTGTACTCTTTGCCCCGGATCTTGATTAATCCGGTTTCGATGGCTTTGTAAAGCCGGTACAGTTCGATGTCTACATTGCTCTCTTCGCGCAACTTTTTGGCGATGAGACTGAAGCTCTCGGAAATCCCGGTATCGGAGGTACTGCTGCCTCTCTGGATATACTGCAGCCCCTGGAAAATACAACAATCGGTCGTCCGGAAACCGATATCAATGATGCCGATTTTTTGCTTGGCAAGTTCACGGTTTGTAAATTTACCGTATTCGTTCATCAGCAGATTTAAAATGCTGCCGAGCGGCTGTGGGAGAATCTTCAGGTTGTTGATATTAACCCGTTTGCTTTCGCTTGTTCCGTCGCCATTATGAAAGGTGATTTCATGAATTCCCTTGAGCATTTTCATCAGACGCTGGTTATAGTCTTTGTAGAAGCCGACCGGAAGTCCGGTTATGACATTGACGTTGGCATAGCTATCGAAAAGATTGCCTATGGCCGTCATGGTCAGGACCTTGCTGAATTCGGTGAGAAGCCTCTCCTGGTCGAGGGTAAACTCTCGCGTATCGGAGTGCTGCTCCGCGAAATCTCCTACGAAATAGGCTCGACCATCCATCTCGACATGCATGCAGGGGCCGGCCTCAGTCTTTATTATGGGCAGCCTGAACCGGATGTCAGTCGCTTCCCCTAAAACTGATTTGAACAGGACAGACTCTCTGCCATTAGTAGCTTTTGTAAATCCGAATCCAATATCTACTCCTACTACATCCATCTAACTCCTCCGGGTCCTGAGGTGAAAATTATACACGGCCATATCCGCAAATGTACCTATAGGTTCTTGTTTTTTTTAGAGAAATTATATCCCAGAATTATAATAGGTTGTCAAGAATTAATCTGTATGACATTTCAGAGATAACAAACCATAAAGCGGGACAATTTTAAAATCTCCCGTCAAGCCAAAATATAGAATAAGTAATTTCAATTTGTTAGAGACTTGATCCCTTAATAATTTATCAGGTATTGCCGGGCCGGTCCCTGTGATTATATCTGCAAGGGATTACGTCTGCATCAACCGACTGAATAACTCTTTACAATTCCGTCCTTTATCCTGAAAGTAATAGCCTCGGTTGTATCTTCTGACGTATGAGAATTGAATAGCAGGAAAAAGCTGACGTGACTGGATGTATGTTTTGTATTCTCATATACCAGAATTTCTTCCCCGTCCGAAAGATACCTGTCTCTTTTGGGCTCCCCGAAATTTTCAATAATCCATTCCTTTGTTGTAACTCCCGGCTCAACACTGTTCAGCTGGGCTTTGGTCAGCGCAAAATCAGGTGATGAATTCGATGTGTGAGACCTCTGGCTTATCATACAGCCTGAAAAAAATATACTTGTTACCAGAACCATAAACACAATTGCCAATGTTTTTTTCATTTGCTTCCCTCCTGATGAATACTTCCAAAGATTTGAATATTTTAAACCTGCTGTCCCGCCCCCTTGTTAACAAACTGCGTAAATACGGGATGGGTATTTACAAATGCAGGCGATTCCGATTTTGCTTCATTTGCAAGCGGCAGCCGGGATAACAGGCTGACAGGGTTACAAAAGACCTGACACCCCCAGTAGAAAAAAACTCAATTTAATTTATGAAACTTCATTAAAAAGGATTATCTGAATGGAGAGCATGAATCATGCCAATAACAGGATTTATTATTTTCCACTTTTATTTCAATCCTTTGAACACTTTAATCTGATTTTCACCTGATTAATAGAAGGCTTCAGTTGGTATTTTTAACCAGATTGTAGCGATCAGGGTCACTCACCGATTATTTTAACAAGCACTCTTTTTTTTCTATTGCCAAGACTTCTTCCGGAGTAGCTTCTTCCGGTTTATCAGCGATTTTACCCGGTCCTTTTACTGTTGTTTACTATATAGACACACAGGTAAGGGATTTATCGCACGGACAGTTTATTTAAATTGAATATATTTTCTTTTTTATTTATCGGAAGATAGACGATAATATTGATCGCAGCGATTGAAAGAAGAAAATAATGGATAATAATTGTAACTTGAAAAAGTCATCGCCCTTTTCCAAACTCTTTATCCAATAAATCCCATTCAGCGTTGTCCATTTCCCATTCACTATAAATTGCAATGCCCGCATAGTTTGATGGTAATTTGTTGAATTTTACTAATCCGGCATGAATACCCATAATTGCGTTTTTCAGATCCTCCACTTTATGAGAATGATACGCAACTCCATTATCTTTATACGCAGGCACCCCTAGAAGCACTTTTGTGTTTTTTGACCAGTTCAAAATATCCCGGGTCCAGCAAGACATTAAGTATTGATAGGGCTTTTTAAATTTTATTGCAGTGTCGTACATCATGGGAACGATTTGATCAACACGTTGACTAATCTCTTTATAATAAGTTTCATCCCAGTGCACATCCGGAAATGGATGCCAAAACGTTGGGGGAGGGAAAGCAGCTATTGATATAATTTTTCCTTTTGGTATTGCTTCACGCATTTCATCCAGCAATTTAAGGAAATCAGGGTTGCCTGAAGGTAAGGGTTCAATATTTAAATGAACTCCCGCAAAATCAGGATATTCACGCAGGAGATCGTTAATAGAGGATATAAAATTAATTCGCCATTGTTTTGATTCGGGGAAACACTGTACATTTAGAATCCCACCTACCCATGGAAGAATAAAGAATTCTTTTAAGTTTATTATAAATCTTTCTGTTTGAGTTTTATCCACCATAGGAATTTCCCCATTGGGATAACAGGGACAAAGATGAGGAAATATATATCTTACTCCATGCCTGGTAAGGAGATTGTTTAGTTCTTTTATCTTCTGATCGTTTCTAAAAAGAGTCTTGTCCTTTTGATTTTCGCTAAACCATGAATCATCACCAAGCCAGCCATGCTGCAACCAGATTCCATTCGTACGCAGATCATGCCTGCCGTCATTTATTTTTTCACATGGCGACCATATAAAATAAACACCAGCGGGAAAAAGAAGTATTGCTGAAAATATCAGGAACTGTCTTATAGTGTATTTGTTTTCTTTTCTCATCTGACTAACTGGATACTATTATATAATCATCACAATTTTGATAAAATTCATCTGGTAAATTGATTCTGCCACCTAATGAAGGTGGGCCATAACCAATCGGGACTATAAATGTGGCTATCTGTGTCGCCATGCTGTCATTGCTACCAGTAGTATAGCCACATGTCCATATTTATATGGGCTGAAATCCAGACAGTATAAGGAATAAGTCTCAATCTTCAGCACTGACACACTGCTCTTTTGGGGATATTCCTAAAAGCTTGTGGGTTGTTTGACTATTTTTTATATCAGTGTGTAGTTCTAAAAGCTTTTTAAACTGACTGCTCTCAGTTTCTTTTCTGAGCCTGTTGGCGATCTGGTGCATAGAATTATAGGTAGATATATAGTTCCTTGAGCTATCACTGTCCTGGTCAATCTGCGTTACTTTTCCGTCATTATCTATCTCAATTGTTTCAACTAGATCTTCTCTGTCTGTCCAGATCCATCCTGATTTTGCAATGTCATCAGGGGGTGTGGTCCAGAGGAAACCCTTTTCTGTGTTAATCAGCGAGGCAAGATGTTTTCCTGTCTCAAGATCACTGAAACTGATGGTTCCATCTTTACTGCCCATTATTAATACCGAATCACTTCGGACCCAGACACAACGTATCCAGTCTGTATGATCAGCCCTGTAGGTCTGTATACATTTACCTGTGACCGGGTCCCATCTCTTTGCGCTTTGATCGAGACTCACAGAGATAATAGTCCCGTCAACATGCCAAAACACTTCTCTTACGCCTCCTTTATGCCCTTCAAAAACTCTCAATAACTGGCCTTTGATATCATAGAGCTTAAAGGTTGTGTCATGAGAGGCGGTGGCTATATAGCCCCTGTCAGGGCTAAACACTGCAGAGTAGATGTCATCGTTATGATAACCGTATTCCTGAATCAAACTGCCATCCAGGGTCCACAGTCGAGCTATTCCATCCTTGCCACCGGTAAGAATTTGTTGGCCTGTTGAGTCAAAGACAACAGATCTCACCCAGCTTAGATGTGCCCGCCAGGAACGGATACACATGCCGGTTTTGCTGTCCCACAGCATGACATTTTGATCCCTGGCTCCTGTCGCAATTAGTTTACCGCTGGGTTGGATAGATACACTGTGAACACAATCCTCATGTCCTTTTAATGTATGTATCAAACGGCCGGAAAGGTTATAGAGCTTTGCTGTCGAGTCATGGGAGCCTGTAGCAACCATATTTTTTTCTTCATTCAGGGCTACTGACGAAATCCAGGAACTATGCCTTTCAAAACTGCCCACCTGACGACCGGTTTGAAGATTGTAACATTTTAAAGTAGCATCATATCCTCCTGCGTAGAGATGCTGCCCATCTCCGGAGAGACAGGCAGTAATCAAAGGACTTGAATGCCCGGCTATTTGAGCGATTAGTGATCCGGTCTTTTTATCCAGGACTCTCATCATATCGCAGCCGAAAATCACCCGTCCGGTTATATTGGCAATATTATTACTATAGCCTTCTGAGTCAGGCTGTAAAAAAACCTTTAAAGGTGCATGGGCTAAGTTAATATCAAAAATACGGACTTTCTCATCCATGCAGGTAGTGGCAAGGGATTCGTCTTCCAGGTTTAAATCAGCGGCACAAACACTGGACGGATGTATAAAATGTGTCTGAGCATTGGTTGTTATATCCCACAGTATGACTTCGTTTTTTATGATATTCAACATTACATATCTGCAAGCCGGTATCTGAAAAGGTCCTTCTCTACCAAGTTCACTCAATCTCGCTACGATTTTTCCTGATTTTATGTCATAGAGCTCTGAACGATATGAAGATTGGGCATACAGATAGTTTTCCTCTGCATGAATAGAAATTTTTTTTGCCTGGAAACCGATTTCAAAGTCATGGATCAGGCTGCCTGTACATAATGAATTAACAAAAACATTTTTTTGACAGGCAGCGGCTATTACCTTGCTGTTTTCATTGAGATGGACGGAATTCACACTGGACAAGTGCTGAAATCTTTGTATAACAGCCTTTTTATCAATATCATAGATAATAACTTCGCCTTCTGATGTTCCAATCCCCAGGAGTTTTCCCGAATGAGAAATATTAACAGATGTTGGCATGCCACCAGTGACATCATATCTTGTGATCTCTGTCTCATCTAAAACATCATAAACCACAACCAGGTTATTGGATATTCCTGCCAACCTTATGCCATCGGGTGTGACAGTTATGGCATAAATATCCTTAATGTCCTTTTTAATGCGGTGGCTGATTGTGGTTGGTTTAATAGTCAGATGTTCCGGAAGTTCCATCCTTTTTTGAATGGATTGTTGCTGATTATATTTTACTAAATCCATAAAAACTCCTTTTTATATTTAGGGATAAAAAGCTCCTATACAATTATTTCTTCAATCCTGTTTTCTGTGACAGGCCTTTTGACACTGTTTATTTCTCCTGTTAAATAGAAAGCATCCTCCAATACATATCTGCCATGGGATTCAATCTCATCTCCAATTATGGTTTTTTCAGCAAGAGGTCTTAAAATTAAAGAATCAATTAAATAAAAGATATTGGTACTTTTCTGAGTGCCGGCTTCGACTTTTGACACAATATATTGAGCCAGCCTCTCCTCCTCGAAAAAAAGTTCAACCCCTTTTTGCTCAAATAATGATTGTATTCGCCTTAAATAATTACGAATAATTTTCAGGAAAGCTTTTGGATTATGGTTTCCCAGCACAATGACATCTGCGGTTTGTAGAGAGAAATCTCTCTTAAAATCCTTAATCCATGATTTAATCGGATTTTTTTCCGGTGTATCTATTTTCCTGCCTGCCATTAGAGAAAGTGTCTGATACAATGCCTCTATTGACAGGACTGTTTCTCCATTTCGTTTCACATGAGCCAGGGATGTATCCAGTAAATCCAGACAGTTATCAATATGATTCCGATCGGAAATATACCGGTCGGCGAGTTCAACAACCATGGCCTTTAAATCATAGGGGATATGTACCCCGTGATAAGCCTCAAGGGTCTCTGCCTGTTTTGTGAGCATCTTCTTGGTAACCAGGATATCAGGTTTTCTTAGCTTGATCTCCTGGAATCTCCTTTCAAAGGCCTTATCGGTTTTAATAAAGGTTTCAAATTCTTCGCGTGTAGTAGCACCGATTATTTGCAGGGTGTCCCCTGTAAGATAGGGTTTCAACAGATTGGATGCGTCCGTGTTGACTCCATCTGCTGCTCCTGCTCCTGCCAGCAGATGAAATTCATCGAAAAACAGAAGTGTTTTCCCATGCTTTTTTACTTCATCCAGGACCTTGTATATATTTTGTTCGAATTCTCCCCTGTATTTTGTTCCTGCAACCAGTTTTCCAATATTAACTTCAAAAATAAAATGATCTTTCAAGCATGCAATCTCGTTCGAAGCTATTTTACGGGCCAAAAGTTGCACAAGACTGGTCTTACCAACACCGGCGGGACCTGTAATAACGACGTTCCGCTTATTTTTTTTAAGCAGGACATCAATGATACTGTTAACTTCATCTTCCCTGTCTGCCAGACCATCAAATTCTCCATCTAATGCCATTGAATTCAGGTTTCTTCCGTAATTGGATAAAGGAGTATCAGACTTGGACATCAGATTTTGAGCCGGGGATTTGTCAGACCTGTTAACTTGAAGCTCCTTAATTCGATTCTTAAGTATTGCTGCAAGTTTTTTAATGTCGATCTTTGCTTCTGTAAGAGCAAAATTAAGTCTGGATTCAGGGTAGTTGCATATGGTTAGCAGAAGATGAAAGCCGGTCAGTTTTTTTACATCGTATTTTAGAATACATGACTCCAGCAGTAGGCTGTCTTCTTTTACCGGACTTGCGCTTAAAAGCTGCTCGCAGGCAGCAATCACCATATGAATATTTGAGCCGGCATCACGAAAAATATTACCGAGCTCGTTTCCGGGATTGAACCGCGCCCAGGCACACAGCATGTAAGGAAGATCATGACTATGGCCTGGATAAAGTTCATTTGCAAATTTTTTTAAATCATTCAATCCAGACATCATCGCTCCTTTTTACTTTATAGTCATTTAGGTATTTCTCCAATTCATCGGCTTCCGATTCATATTCTTCTTCTGCCTTGAATAGATATTTTTCAATTCGTCCTTTCTTGATTCCGGCCATTTGATCATTATTTCTCTTTCCCTTACCTCATTATCCTCGAACAGGACTTTTTGCTCTGCCTGCAAACTGTTGATGGCAATCTCAAGAGACCTGACTGATCTTTCGAGCCAGCCGAGCTTTTCATATAATGTATCACCCTGTATGACATGCCGGGGATCTGCATCTAACCCTGCATTATCGAGGATGCTTCGAGCAAGGTCCAGCTTATCCGATAGAATCACAACAGACCGGAACTCGTATCCCTGGCATCCCTTGGCATACCCTATTTCGTCCTCCTTTAGTGCCATAACTTCGTGCCAGATATTATCAAGCAGCTCCTTTTGATCGTCTGTCAGCATATTATAATTCGGGTTTTGTCTTAGCATATCCGGGTGGATGAGAAGGACGATCTCCCGGAGGATCTTTTTTGAAGCCTGTAAATATTGTTTCGCGTGTTCGTAACCAATCTGCAGACATTCATCTGGAAAAATCTCGCCTCTGCTCGCGAATGTCACTTCCATTTCCATTGCCTTCAAACGTTTGTCCTTTTCCATAATATGTTCTTTCAGCTTATCATCAAGTTCAGATGATGAGATATCAGGATACATCTCTATAAGGGCTTTTTTTCGCGTTAGGATGTCCAAACGGTCTTCCTGCTCGACCATGGGTATATATTCTTTCCCGAATAACTCCATCCACTTAAAATTAATATTTGCGTTGCGCAGTCTGATTTTTTCCAGGTGTATAGCGCGGTCTCCCAGTTCGTCCTGCAACATCAACCAATGTTCCTTACTCCTATCAAACCTTGCCTCAAAAAACCTGATAACTTCAGGGCTTTTGATACTGTAAATAAACAGGTTATGAGCCGCCATTTCCCGTATAAGCAGATCAAATCTGTCTTTTTCGTAGCCTGTACCAAGTGTGGAATAGGTCAAATAGTTCTGGAGAGGATTATAATATGCCTCTGAATCAGCCCTGAATTTTCCTGGATGGACGTTGCTCATCGCAATATGATCAGTATGTTTTTCAGGATCTATTTGCCTTAAATAATCAATCTGCAGGATAAGTAAAAGTGCATCGTAAAAATCTACCTCTGCATCGTGGCATTGTCCGACCACCCTCTCGAATATGCAGGGTTCATTGAGGGGTGGAGACTCAAATCCTACAGTTTTGTGATAATCGTACTCGAATTTTAGGGCTTCCATTTTATTCTCCTTTTCGTTGTTAATCGTCCTAATAAATAAACAAATTTGCTGTGGCTTTATCGCACTGAAAAGGAAAAATTTTCTTTCAATTTAATAAATTACAATGTAGTTTAAATATATACCGCAGATTCAACTCGTCGATTATTCTATTTTTGAGGCCAAAAAATGAACGCAAGTAATGAGAATATTGATCTGATTAAAAAAGCGATTTCAGGGGACAGGGCAATGTATAATAATATTTTTGAAAAATACCAAAGCACCCTTGAAGAGTTTTTTTGCATAAAGATATTCAATAAAAAACTTAAGGAAATGTCGACCCTGGATGGCATGCTGGAATTGTGTAAAAAAACATTCACAAGAGCCCTGGGTGGCATAAATTCTGATTCATTTGATCTAAAGGAAAATTGCCTTAAAACAGCAGAAGAAATCTGGTTAACTTTTTATGAAAAAATTAAAAAAGGTGACAGGGAAGCATTCAAGGAACTTTTTATCATATGCAGAAAGCCCCTTTTAGGCTTTTTGCTGTGGCGGCTTCGCTATTATTCAGGCCCAACTGAGGTGGAAGAAATTTTAAATGATGCCTATATTCAGGTCTTTAACTATTTAGAAAAAAACCTGGATAAAGGGGATCTGATTAATAATCAACATTCTATTTATTCAAATCTGAAATATATGAGTAATATTAAGAACCTCGCAAGAAGGATTTATGATAGTCCCCGTGAAATACCCTTTGCAAATATATTAATGCTGCAGGCGGAGGAGGATGATTTAAGAGAGGTATTGGAACAGAATGTTCAGGAGGATATGTCCACGCCAGAGCAGGAACTTATCTATAAAGAAGAAATAAGGGAACTGATTGAGAAAGAAAAACGTCTTTTCTCAGCAAAACTTGCAACCATTGAATTGTGTGCTTTTTGTTCTAAACCTCATCAGTTTCTCGCATTTGGTTTTAACAAGTGCCTGAAGTGGAACCCTGCAAAAATTGCACAATTACATACCTTTACCCTATTTGATGCCCTGTCTCGAAAATTGATAGATGAAACGGACGGGATAGTTAAGGATAAACAGTTTACCCTGGAGAGGGATCTGCCTATTAGCTTTGAACCATTTCTTAGAAAGCTGGAAAAGAGAACAAACCAGTTTTATCCGGAAAATGAAAATCCTTTGTTATGTGAACAGTATGGATTCTCAGCCATAAAAACCCTGTCTTTTAATTTGTTCTATGAAGTAGACCCATCCAAAGGGCCTAAAGATACCTGGAAGAACTGGGATATTAATCGAAGAAAGAAATATAAACAGAAGATTTCAGATTGGGTTGATAAAGCCAGAAAAAGTACAATGAATGGTTTAGGCCTGCGAGAAGATGCAGGTTAAATTGTATAAGTTATGTGCATACAGTGCAGTATATAAAAACAAAATAAGGAGTCAGTATGACGAAACATATAAATTTATCAGAGATAATATCCTATTTTTCAGGACATGCTGATGAAAATGAAACCCCTGATCTTGAATTACACCTTGCCAACTGTGACCGCTGCAAAGAAACGGTCTCAAAATATCACCTCATCAGTGCGCATTTTGAAAAAATATGGCCGACACTGTCACTAGATGACATGATGAAGGATCTTACCAGGATCAGACTGCTCGAATCACTTTTATCTTCCGATATCAAATCTGAGCTTCTACCGCGTATTATAACATGGATAAAACATTTTTATAATAAAACCAATGTTATTGTGGGAATGGCTTTTGACAACGTAAAAAAGACAACCAGTACTATAAAAGATGACTTGTTATCAGCCGGTTTTTTTGGAAATATGCCTCGATTTCAACCAGCCTTTGCCCCCCGCGTTCGGGGCGATAAAGGGCCGGATGCTGTACAGCGACAAAAAATGGATGGCCCGACAGGTGAGAAAATGGAAATTTATCATTCAGAAGATGGGCTTCAAATTAAAATAATAACATCAAAAACAGAACCGCCTTTGCCCCTGATCTGGGCGGTTTCGATTGATAAGGGGATTTCAGTTTTCAAAGAGACATATCATCCCGAAGAGACAGATTATATTGTTGCAGAATTTTCCAGTGATGAACTGGCTGATTTATCAGAATATATTTTTCTGCTGGAATGCGATCCGGCCGAGTAAGATCATTTTACAATAACGTCTGGGGATAAATTTGTCCGTAGCCCATATAGACATAGATCAATTTCATATTGAAGCCTCTATTGATTCTATTGATACCCTTTCCTGTGTTCTTTATCACTCGCATGTTCCTGTTATCCGAAGAATTTTGATAAAAAATAAAGGGGCGGATAAAACCCCTTCATTACTGCTATCTGTTTTTATCAGGGGCTGCAGCCACACCTGGAAAAAGGAAACACTGCCAATCCAACCGGGAAAAGAACTCAATCTCGGGGCAATTGATATTTTACTTGACTATGCAAGGCTTGAAGGGATTTCAAACAGGTCAAAAGCAAACCTGATCGTACAGATCAATGAAATTACTGTTTATGAAAAGCCTATGGGGATTAATGGTTTTTATGAGTGGCCGACCTTTCCTGAGCCGGTTTATCAAAAAACCCTTGCATGTTTTATTCAACCGGCAAATCCGGTTATTCAAAGCATCATCAACCTGTCTGAAGGGTATCTTAAAGAAAAAACAGGATTTATTTCATTTACGGATCTCCTTAACTCGAATGTTCCCGATAAACAAAAACACGCTGCCGCATCTATTTATGAAGCCATCCACCTGAAATACAATGTCGTATATGATTATGAACCCAACTGGTCCTATGAAGAGGACAGCCAGGCGATAAGACCACCTCAGCAGATTATATTTTCTCACCCCTTTGCCCCCGGACAAAAAGGCAATGGAATAGGGACATGTATAGACCTGAGCCTTTTGTTTGCAGCCTGTCTGGAACATATTGGCATAAGGCCCATTATTGTTGTTATTAAAAAGGGAGATAATAGTTATCATGCCCTGTGCGGATACTGGAACTTAGACACCCGCGAATCCCTTGATCTTTTTTTAAAGGCTGACAGGTTGACAATGGCTGTTGAGAGCAGGCAGGTTACACTGATCGAGACAACAGGATTCACTATTCAGAAAAATCTGCCCTTTGATGGCGCTGTTTTTGAAATCACTAATTGCTCAGAATTAATTGCAAGACTTGTTTTCGCCCTTGATATAGCCGTCGCACGTGAAAACAGGTTGTACCCAATTCAGTTCTCATGGAGCCCCGCACTGACACATGTAATTGATGAGGCAGAAAGAATAGCCCTTGAAGGGAAAGGCTCTTTACTCGAATGCAAAACATCTGTTTTTCAGCTTCTGGCTGAGTAATATACAAAGCAATCCCCGGTTAAAAGAGGCTTTTGAACTTGCCGGGATAAATGTTGATGAGAAAAAAAAGATCATCAAAGATATGTTCATCAGGGCGCCTGTTGGCTTGAAACAAAAAAGATTCGATCTTGTTAAAAAGACAGATGATTACCTCAGGATTATTGAAGACATGACCATTATGGCCCGGCTTGAAGGGCCATGCCTGATAGACAGGACTCACCTGGCGGTCTCTCTTTTTCGTTCGGATGACGCCGATATCAGACGAATACTTGGAATCCTGGTTATAGATGCGGCCAGGATCCTCACAGCTTTTAAAAGAGTGTTTACATGGTTTAACAAGGCCGGACAGCGACACATTGACACCTGTGCAGGAGGTATTGATCAAGTTGAAGCAGTGAAAATGGAGAGGTTTATTGATATAGAATCCATAGGATTTGAGCTGGATATACCGCGCTTTAAAGAGACCGATCAGTTCGCTATAGAACGTGGTGCCGTGGTGCAGACAAACAACAGCGAATCTTCCAGCCTGAATTTGATCATGGAGGGGTTGTTGTCATTTGCCCTGGATGATTATTGGAAGGCAATGGAAATCTTTGATCATATACTCAATGATGAATATGACAATGTTAACGCCTTAAACGGAAAAGGGTATTGCTTGCTTGAAACAGGAGATACAAATGATGCCATCAAGGCATTTAATGCTGTTCTTGTGGGAGACCCCTATAATCTTTACTCAATTACAGGTTCTTTTATAGGGCATTATAGATCCGGAAACACAAAGGAAGCTCGGCATTTTTTAAACAAGGTTCTTTCACTTCATCCCCGTATTCCAGCCCTGTGGTATCACCATGCTATATTTTCCTATAATGCAGATGAAAAGGAGCAGGCGCTTAAGGCGTTTTATCTTTCCGCAGATCTGTATATCGGTCAGGACAAAACAGGGGAAGCATCTTTTGTCATAGATAAAAGTCTTGAACTGTATCCTGAAAATCTCAGGCTGCTTCAATTGCAGGGATGGCTCGAAAGGTTGAATGGAAAAAAGGAGACGGATCTTCTTAAAAGCAGAGAACGTCTGGAAGCTGTTTATAGAAACGGGGAAATCCATGATCCGGAAACAGCCGGGCTCCTGGCCGGGACCTATAAACGTTTATGGCTTCTTGATCCGATCAGGTATCCTGATCTTCTTGATAAGGCCTTTGAGATATACCACGAGGCATGGTTACGCTCCGGGGAAAAAAATACCTATGTAGGGATAAATGCTGCTACCCTCGCACTGCTTCTTGACCGACCCCATAAATCAAGAGATATAGCCGATACTATTCTCCAATTCTACAGAAACAGAGATCTTTTAAATCTTCCAGAGGTAGGGCCGCAGTTCTCAAGCTACTGGTATCGTGCCACTCAGGCAGAGGCAGAGCTTATAACAGGTAACCTAGGTAAAGCCCGCCGTCTTTATTCCGGTATAATGTCCCTCCATAAAAATAACAAAACGTACCTCAGTTCTTCTTTAGATCAGATAAACATGATCCTTCCCAAAGCAGGTATTACAAAAAATGCAGGAGAGTTTGTACGTGATAATTCCCCATGGCCAACAGGTATAAGGTTGACTGCAGGCATAATCAGTTTGAACAGTTCTGTTGAACCGTTTACGCTGGCACTCAGGCTTAAGGATGTCTTGGCTCTTATCAATAAACTGCTGCAACCCCATATAACCTGGGAGATATTGACCGGTCTTAATAACGCGGCAGAAAGGACAGCTTCGAGAATTTTGCTGGAAGAGGGGAATGGTGCACTTCTTTATTTTGTTCTCTCATCCTCTCTCAATGAATTCCTCGCTTCAGCCGATGACCGGGATGAGGCTCATGAATTTCTCAACAGGACAGAGGAGATTGTTTCACTTCCTCATAAGTCAGAAGATGAATCTTCCGTGTCAGGCACAAATGATTACATAATAAAGAACTGCCATGTACCAATAATAATTTCGAATAAAAGTGATGAAGGTCTTGATGCCTTACTGAAAATTATAAGTGAATCGAAAAAACCGGTGATTATTATCCAATCTGATCAAAAATACGAAACAGATTCCATAAACCTTGAAGGTCTAATGAATCTGGATTTATTAAAAGGAGAATACAGCATGTATATTCCAAAACCTATTGACACCTCACACATCAGGCTTTCCGATGACCTGATCGACCTGCAGGAGTTCCTTTCCGAAAACAACCATGAAATATGGGCGGAAGAGCGAATGAGGCAGGGATGGAAATATGGCCCGGAACGTGATGATTCAAAAAAGAAGCATCCGGATCTGGTAGAGTATTGTGAATTGCCGGAAGAAGAAAAAGAATATGACAGAAAGACTGCAATGGAAACCCTGAAACTCATTCGAGCGCTTGGTTATAAAATTATAAAAGAAGATGATATTTAAGGCCACCCTACAATCAAAGGTTAAATAAATGGGGGAAAAAAACCAAGGCAGCGGTCAAGATCCGGGAGCATATATTCCAAATATGTTTGGACAGGACAAAAATGATCGCCACATCAGGGTTTTTATCTCTTCGACTTTTTTGGACATGCAGGCAGAACGTGATCATTTGGTGAAGTTTGTTTTTCCTCAACTACGTAAAATCTGTGAGTCACGTGGAGTTATTTGGGGTGAAGTCGATCTGCGATGGGGCATCACGGATGAGCAGCGTGCTGAAGGTAAAGTGCTTCCTATCTGCCTGGAGGAAATCAAGCGTTGTCGACCTTACTTTATTGGTCTTTTGGGCGAGCGTTATGGCTGGATTCCGGATGAAATCAATCCTGATGTTATTGAGCAGGAACCATGGTTGAACCAACATCTGCATGGGAAGACTTCTGTTACCGAGCTTGAAATAATTCATGGCGTCTTGCGTGAAGAATTGATGCATGGTCACGCCTTTTTTTATTTTCGCGATCCGAAGTTTATCGAAACTTTAGCCGAGGATAAGAGGCAGGATTTCATGTCGGAGGATGTCCAAAGCTCGGAAAAGCTTAAACGGTTAAAGAATAGAATTCGCTGCGCACATGATAAGGGCGTTTGCGAGTTAAGACAGAATTTTTTCGATCCACAGGAACTTGGACGCTGGATCATCCATGATTTTACCCAGCTCATTGACAGACTCTTCCCTGAAGATTCACAGCCCGATCCATTGAGTCGTGAAGCTATGGACCATAACGCATATGCCAGAAGACGAGAACGTATATATATAGGCAGATCAGAATATTTCGATCGACTCGATGCACATACAATTGCTAATAACAACCAACCACTTGTCATTCTTGGGGAGTCAGGATCGGGGAAATCAGCATTATTAGCTAACTGGACGGCAAAGTACCAACAGTCCCATCCAGATGTATTATTTATACAGCACTACATTGGAGCTACTCCCAACAGTTGCGACTGGACATTCATGCTCCGTCGCATTCTAAATGAGTTGAAGCAGAGGTTTGAGATTGCAGAAGATCTCCCTGACGATTCTGAAGCTCTACGAGATGCCTTTTCAACGTGGCTTCACCTTGCAGCCTCCCGTGGACGGATAATTCTGGTCCTGGATGGTCTCAACCAACTTGAAGATCATGGTGGTGCGCCTGATTTGCTTTGGCTTCCCCTAAGACTACCAGAAAATGTACAAATGTTTCTTTCAACACTTCCAGGACGTGCGCTGGATGAAATCACAAAACGCTCATGGCCGACACTCGAGATAGAATCTCTCTCGGTAGATGAACGTAAGAAACTTATCCATCATTTCCTGCACGCCTGCAGTCGTGAACTTAGTCCGGCGATGTTGGACCGCATCGCGAATGCAGAACCTGCTGCAAACCCGCTTTACCTAACCGTGCTTCTCGATGAGCTACGGGTTTTCGGTCGGCACGATCACTTGAGGAACCAAATCGAATACTACCTCAAGGCTACTTCTCCCAACGAGCTTTACGATAAGGTAATCACCCGATGGGAGGAGGATTATGGAATCGATCTTGTGCGTGACTCACTTTCGATCATTTGGGCAGCGCGACAGGGTCTGAGTGAATCGGAACTTGTTGATGTTATGGGACAGGACGATAAACCTATGCCTTTATCTATATTGTCCCCTTTCATGCTGGCTGCCGATGCTTCGCTGATGAACCGATCAGGGATGATCGGCTTTAATCATGACTTTCTTAGTGAAAGTGTTCGATCCAGGTATCTTGCAACTGAATCCAGCCGTCATAGTATTCACTATCGCCTGGCTGAGTATTTCGCCAGGAGGGATCTTGGGCATCGAAAACTCGATGAACTTCCATGGCAACTGGAGCATGCTGGTCAATGGGAAAAACTTCGAAACCTGCTCGCAGACATGAATTTCCTATTCGCACTGCTTAATTCCGATCGCCATGAGGAGGTGATGCGCTACTGGACTGCTCTGGAGGCGCATCCTGATATTGCCCTTGAACCAATTTTCCAGCCAATTTTGGAACGGCCCGAGTCATATCGCCCTGTTTTGCCACAACATCTTAGCCTTCTTCTTGAATACGTCGGACGAATTGAAGAAGCGCTGGAACTTAGGAAAATCGCTGCCGACGGCTTCCGCAAAGCCGGGGCATTACCTGAACTTGCTATGACTTTAGTCCAGATGGGGAGTGTTCATCGAATGCGAAGCGAAATGACGCAGGCATTGGCTTGTGTGTCCGAATCCGTAGAAATAAGCAGGACACTCGACAATGAGGGGACGCTAGTCTATGGACTTGAAGCGGAAGCCAACATTCGTTGGGAGATGGGTGAATTGGATTCGAGCCAAGTCACTGCTGGAGGAGCAGCTGCAAATGGCAAAAAAATTTGGAGATCGCTTGATTATTGCGAGAGCAATCGGCCATTTGTCATCCATTATCCGAGTACAGGGAGATCCGGACCGGGCGTTGGAAATGTTGGAAGATCAGGAGCAGATGATTCGACAGTTGGATCGTCGCCTTGAATTGCAGAACTGTTTGGGAAACCAGTCAATCATCTATGAAATGAAGGGGCAATACAGTAAAGCGATGGAATTACTCAAGAGTCAGGAAATGATCTGCCGTGAATTAAGCTATGCAGATGGTTTGGCTATGTGTTTAAATAATCAAGGAATAATTTTTGAAGCCCAGAATCGACTGAAAGAAGCACTGGCGCTATATCAAGAAGGAGAACGGATAGCCCAGTCGATTGGCAAGAGGTCAGAAATATTAAGATGTCGAGGTAATCAAGCTTCAATTATTGGCAAGCAGGGCGACCATGAAACAGAGCTTCGTCTGCTGTTAGAAATTGAGTCTGACTTAAGGAAATTAACTGATCTAAAAAGTTTACAGATAACTCTAGGAAACATTGCCGGTGTATTACTGGATCAAGGCCGATCCGAGGACGCTATTCCATATTATTTTGAAAAGGAGAACATCTGCAGGAACGCAGGAATTCCCAAAGGACTCATGGCTGCTCTTCACGGGCAGGCAGTTACCTATGAAAGGCTGGGAGAAATACGAAAAGCATTCGATGCAATGTGCCAATATAAAGAAATACTCATACGAACTTTAAACGTTAAGGATTCAAAACGTATCCATGCTTATGAAGCCATAACAGATTTAGCGAAGAAGCTTGATGAACAACGAACTGCACTGGAGGTTCTTGATGAAGCAGTAAAATGGCTACGGTCGACGAAACATAAAGAGAATCTTGCCAAATTTCATGAAGAGCGGTGTGAATTGCTGGAAATGCTTAATGATGTGGATGATGAACTCAGCACACTTGAGGAACTGGAACAGTTATGGCGGGAACTAGCTAACCCCGAAGCAGAAATTGCAGCAAGTTACAGACGAATTAATCTTCTGCTGGATCGTGGAGAGTCAAAGCAGGCCTGTCAGATTCTAGAAACCGGTCAAATGACCTGCCGGAAATTGGATAATGTAAAAATGATAATGAGGTGGCTATCATTGTTATCTGCAGTCCGATGGGATTTGGGTGCCGATGAAGATGCCTGGTCTGCAAGCCGTGAGCTAGAGCTGATCGCCAGACAGGAAAACGATCATGCGGAGCTATCTACATGTCTATCGTGCCAGGGGACGGCTGAAAGAAATCAGGGAAATCTTGAGACCGCAATTACTCTTCTTGAAGAAAGCCTGAATGAATTTTACAAAGCGGGTCTTGATTACAGCAATGGTGGATACTTAATTATCAGGACGTTAGCTGAAGCGTGGCAGGAACAGGGTGATGGTTTGATGTCACAATCAAATTATATATCAGCATCACATGCTTACAAATCAGCAATCTCGATGAGAGAGAAACTGTTGGATGATGATCCAGGAGTCTCTGAGTTGAAGAATCTCTACGGTAAACTAATAAAAATATTTGATCATCTTCTTCCAGCCAGGGATTTGAACGAAGCACTTAAAAGCTATTGAAGGCGCGTATACCGCGCTGCATATTTGTTCCATGAGACAACCCGATGATCCCGCTTTCCGAATAGATTCATCGCTCATTGCTTTTCGAAAGGGACGCATTCATTGGGAAACCGGTAATACACATAAAGCTCATGAAACATATGCTTTGGGCATGCAAAATATAAAAGAGGTCGAGGCCCGCTATACTCCAAATATCGACTGGTTGATCGATATTTGCTATGAATTTTGCTATCTTGAAATATCTCTGGGAAATACTGTAAAAGCATTCGAGATACTTCCTGACTGGGTTCGCTTGCTCGCGTCCTGGATGGGTAAAGAGGGATATGATAGTAAGATAAAAACACTGGTTCAGATATGTGCGGCAATCTTTAATGAGTTCATTAAGGTGCGGGATATAGATAATGCAACAACCGTCATTGATCTTATCCAACAGTTGGATACGAAGGATGCTCTCAGCGAGGTAATAGAGATGAAGGCGATGCTTCGCCATTATAGTGGAAACATTCCGGAAGCAGTATCTTTATATCAACAGGTTGAACTAATTTATTGAGAACAAGTAAATTTGACAGGGGTGGCCCGATGTCTTGCGAATAGAGCGTCTCTACTAGGCCTGACCCAAGGAAAAAGAAAAGAAGCCCTAATATTAGCAGAAGAAGCCTATCGCATTGCTATGGGCCATAATCTTAAAGAACTTATTTCACAGATAAAACAAATCATGGATGCAGTTAAAGCCAATTCAGGGGCGCAAGCAATAAATAATCAGGCAAATGTTGAAGAGAAGAAAGTCCTTACTTTTTCTGAAAAGGGTAATCCTATTTGCCTGATTTGTAAACTAGAAGGTAATAAAGGCGCCAAGATTTGTAAGTATTGCAAGAAGCCGTATACTTTTTAGAACAACCTATTCTTTATGTGTTTTTGGAGTCGTGATAACAATACGGTAAATACAGGATCATAGTATAACCGCTCCCTCATCAGTTACCAGGAGTACAGAGGATTACGGGAAGTCCGAATCATTCCTGGAATGCCGTTAAAATTGACGGATCGTGGTATTTAATCGATTCAACCTGGGCTGCAGGTTATTTAGATGGCAAGTCTTTTCAGCGTAGATTCAATCCCCAATATTTTTGTACACCACCTGAAGAGTTTAGCTATGACCATCTGCCGGAAAATCCATCCTGGCAGCTTCTGGATAATCCTCTGGATGCTGAGGAATTTACAAATCTGGCATACCTGAGGCCGCAGTTTTTTCGTACCGGTATGGAAATTGTCAGTCATTCCCAGGCTTCCATTAAGGTAAAAGGATCACTGGCTATCCGTTTTGAAGCGCCGGATAATGTATTTCTACTAACTGAATTATTCCGAAATGGACAGAAGGTAGAAAACAGTTAAGAACAGATAAAATGAAAGCTAAAGGGTATCCCCTTGACTCAATAAAAGGGATATTATACCTAAACGAATTATGGCCCGCCCGCTACGAATAGAATATTCAAATTCCTGAGACCATATAATGAATCGTGGCAGATACAGAGAACGCATCTTTGAAACAAAAATGTAGCTTACACACAGCGATACAACAGTTCACATTTACTTGACAGCCAGTTGTTTCTGGTTAGATATAGAGCTATAAATGTTTAGGGAAATAATGATTTGCTGCAGTTAATATGATATAAAGTTATTTCTGTTACAAAACATTAGCAGGAGGTGAGTCTTGCGGAAAGATGTCTTTATTAGTTATTCATCAGAGGATGCGGATATTGCCTTTGAGATTTTGAAGGGCCTGGAAGCTAATGGAATCGCCTGCTGGATCGCACCCGAGGGGATTGATCCGGGCAACATATGGGCAGATCAAATCGTTCATGCCATCCGGGACGCCAGGATCATGATAATGATCCTCTCCCCAAACCTGATGCAATCAAGGCACACCCGTCGGGAACTGGTACTGGCGGATTCAGAAGGCCTTGAAATCATACCGTTCAGGGTTAAAGACTGCACAATCGACGATGCCTGGCTTTACTTCCTGTGTGACCGTCACTGGAGGGATGCCTGTACTCCCCCAATGGATATGCATGTTAAAGATGTTTCAGTTGCGATTTCCAGTTATTTGAAATCAGCGGAAATGGAGACAGAAGCAAAGGCCAGAAAATTTTTTCAGAAAAAGTGCAGAAACAACAAGTGGTTTGAAGAAGGTTCGATCGCTTTTTATGATACTTTAGGGCCAAGGCTTCCTGTCCGTATTCCTGGCCGAATCAATAAAAAGCTGGACCAGCCAAGCCGTTTTATCGAAGCACATCAGGCAACGATTCCTCTCATCGGCCGGCAGAAAGAAATTGATTGGCTGGAAGAATTCCGGGATTCAGATGTGCCTTTCAGCTGGGCTGTCATCAAAGGTGAAGGAGGGATGGGAAAATCACGCCTCGCTTTTGAATTTTGCAGGAAATGTGCAGAAATTAGCTGGCATTCGGGCGTCCTGATAAAAAGTGACCTGGAACGGTTCGTCAACTCGCCAGATATAAATGACTGGGAAATTTGCACACCGATATTTGCGGTTGTCGATTATGCTGCCGCAAAGGTGGACCTGATAATAAAACTGATGTCTATTCTTTCAGAGGCAGGTTTTGATGAAGAGGACTACCCGGTCAGATTGCTGCTCCTTGAAAGGGAGGCGGACCGCAGCGAAGGATGGCTCCATGACCTGCTGGAGTCTGGTGAGCATGACCTTTCCGATACCATCAACGACACCTTTTATAAGAATGAACCATTGCTCCTGAAATCTCCATCTCTGGATGACAGTATCAGCCCGTTCGGGGCAACACGTATGATCATCGAATCGACCATGGAGGCATGGTCGAAACATACAGACCAGCCAGTACCGGATAAAATTAAGCTGACACATGAACAGTGGAGAAGAGTTCAGAACGCTACAACCAACCGACCCCTTTATTTGCAGCTGGCAGCCATCCACACATGCGAAGTCAATGACCCAATGGCGCTTTATCATGTCAATCGAACTGATTTGCTAAAAGCCGCAGTAGATAGGGAACTTCACTATGTCACACGCCAGAGTAGTGACAGTATACAGGAAGCTGCCATAAATTACATAACCGGATTGCTTTGTCTTACAGGGCTGTCTGTAATTCGAGACAGGCACTGGTACGAATGCATCGAAAATGCCATGATAGAAATCGGCTGTCAAGGACTTCAGCCAAGGGAAGTGACACAGGCGCTTGAACTGGTTTTTCCAAACAATTTTCAAGAGGAAGATGATCTTGACAGGAGTGCAATTCAACCTGACATCCTGGCCGCTGCATTCTGCTGGGAAGTTTTTAACAGGGAGAAGGCTGGTTTTGTTAACTGCTGCCGGCATGCACTGGATATCGGCCGCGCAAGGGCCTGGCCCAAGCTGATCCGTTTAGTGCAGGACCTGCATGGTTTGGAAGGCTATGGGAATGTGGCTGGACAGATTGAAAAGCTTCTCGAAGGAGATGGAAGACCTCTTGATGAACTCGAGTTCCTGGGTGACTATCTTCCGGAACGATCAGAAACCCTATCGAATTTCGGTAGCCGACTTTACGAAATACTTGCAGAACAGTTTCGAAATATTGATGAAAACAAACTGAAACTTGCCAGGATACTGGTTAGATGGACGACTCATCTTGCATTTATGAACGCAGACCCTGATTTCGGGATTAAAGTGGCCCATGAAGCAATCGACTTGCTTTCAGATCTAACGGAAAAAAACTGGACTGAGCTCGCCCCGTTGCTGGCAGGGGCCTACCATTACATGGCGTCTCATCTGGAGGACAAGGAAAACAGTTTGAGTGAAGGCTTGATAAAACTGGATTCGGCAATAGAGATACGCCGAAAACTCTACGAAGCAATCCCCGATCGGTTCACATTAGATCTGGCAGACTCGCTGAACAATAAAAGCAATAATTTGGCTTACCAGGGCATGCCGGAAGAAGCCTTGGAAGTGATTGAGGAGGCAGTGGAACTGATCGAGAAACTGCCTTTGAGGATCAGTGCCGGCGGTAGTGCCAGAATTGCGAGGTACTACAATGTCAAAGGGAGGCGTTTGATAGAACTGAAAAGGTATCCGGAAGCCAATAAACCTATCGAAAAATCTGTTGTCATGCGCCGGGAACTGTATCACATAGATGCTGATGTTCATGCCGCACCACTTTTGATCAGTCTGAGCAATTACCGGCTTATTGCGACGCAGGATAAACGTGAAGAAGATGCCGCCAGGATACTTGAAGAAGAAATATCGATTGCCAAGGATCTTTGCATACGCCGGCCGGCTCGTTTCATCGACGATTATACCAGCAGAGTTTGTCTACTGGCAGAATATTACCTTGGCCGGGATCTGAGGGGAAAAATGGAATCGCTCATCCTTGAGGGCAACGGGCATATAATCGGTAATTATTCCGGGATGCCGACAAATGAAGTAGGCTATGCCATTCTGAAAGGCTGCACGAAGATGGCAACTTGGCTTGAAGATAAAAATCAGTTCTCATTAAGCCTGCAGGTTTTAGATCCAGCCTTAAAACTCAACCGTCAAATTGCGCAAACAGGCTATTTCATCCCGGGTGTACTTGAAATAATGCTAAGGGTTCTTGCAAAAGAGCAGGGCCTGGATCCCAATAAAGCGGATGATGAGGTTTTCATGAACTGGTACACCAACCGGAAGGAGTCATCCAGTCAAGCACCCGATAGAGCTGTGGCTTTCATGGCTCATGATCTAGGTCTGAAATCTTACAGCAAAAAAGACTTTGTTCTAGCAAAAAATCTGACAGCTATCGCGGTGGATGTGTATCAGAAAATGATTACGGATGACCAGAATCCCGACACTCTCCTTTCCTGTGTGAATTCATTGAACAACCTGAGCTTTTTCGAAATGAAAACCGGCGATATCGAAAAAGCTCTTGTTAACGCAGAGTATGGCATCTCATTGATCGACAACTATACAGGGTATCGCATCCATGAATTTGCGGATGCGGAAGCGAATATACTCGATACTTATGCCCAAGCGCTTCTGTGTGCCGGCAGAATTGATAAGGCCGCTGAAATTGTGAACAAATCGATTCGAATTTACCGTGATAGCATAGATGATCCGCAGATTAAACTCGGAAAAGAGGAGTTGATTCTGGGACTTTTTACACAGGGGCGGGTAAACTCTTTACAGGGAAGGGTTGAATCCGCTTTTAAATCTTTTATTGAGGGATTGAACCTTACGCTCACAATTGAAAACCCAATGAGTGAACACCGCAAAGTTGCTTTTAGGGATGATGTTTTATGGGCCATTGATGCGTTTAAGAAATGGGGACAGCCTCTTCCGGACCATTTGGTGGAACCCGCCCTGATGAAGCTGAAAGAAACGGACAAGGAGGAAGTTTCGAATTGAAAAATGTTGGCAGTTTCCTCCACCAAACCGGGTATTTTACGGACAGCGGAATTATCGGCAGCAAGACCTTTGTTGATCGGATATATCAGGATTTCAAGGATCATTTCTTATCAAAGCATGAAATGAAACCAAAGATCATTCGGGGATTGGAGGGAGTCTATTCTCTGAAACGACTTTCGGAATCCATTATAGTTTCTTTCATCCCCTCTTTGTCATTCCTTTAATTTGCTGGCAGCAGGTTCTTGTGAGGTTCTAATATTTTTTGTTCATTAATACATCGTTGAATAAAATTCAGATTATTATGTTATGTCAAGAACTGCACTTGAGGGTTTGTTCTGGGGATAAGGAAAAAGAATATCTGGTTGAATTGATAAGGAAACTTAGTAGTGTCTACTTTCCAGGGGTGCTGGGGCTGTGCATTTACCCTGCTATATAGCTTGAAGCAGAATGTTTTTCAAATATACCCTTCTTAGCAAAGTTGCAGTTCTACCGGAATATAATTCTTCCATACATCATATTTCGCCTGACTTTTTAAATATCAGATTTTCTGAATCTGCAGTCCGATTTGATACCAGTCCATTTTAAAATACAATTACGGTGCGAGATTCCCACCTCCCTAACGTATATTAATTAAGGCCCTGGGACGACATGATAAGACTTTATACTGTTCGCGATGTATGCATTTAACCTCATCATCCAAAGACAACCTGAAGATGAAATGACAAAATGTGCGATTGTTTTTAAGTGAGTCCTTAAAACCGATGAAAGCTTTTAATCTTAATAGCTCAACGGAGGTATACAATGTGCAAAAGGGAGAAATTAACAAGAATTATTATTCTTTTTTCGGTATTGCTTGGGTTATTTCTTTTCTGTTCATGCCCAAAAAGCTCTGAGGAGAGTAATGCCTCAGATGATCAGGCTAACACCATTGAAGATACTACATCTACCGGAGAAAATTCCATAAAATCCGAATCCGGGCAGTATATGCTGCATGGTGTTAATTTCAGTCCATACACCCGGTCTGATCAGGACCCAAACCTTATGTCCATTATTTCGGAAAAACAAATCAGGTCACATCTCGATATTCTTTCTCCATATACCAAGTGGATCCGAACTTTCGGTTCCACACTTGGCATGGGAAAGGCCGCTCAGATCGCCCATGAGATGAATTTTCATACGGCCATCGGCGCCTGGCTTGACAGTGACAAGAATACCAATGACAAAGAAATGCAGAACCTGATCGCCTCTGCAAAGGAAGGGTATGTGGACCTGGCCATCGTCGGCAGTGAAGTCTTGTATCGAGGAGACGTGACAGTCGATGAGTTGATAGGATATATCGAACAATTCCGGGTGGAAATGCCGAATGTACCGGTTACAACAGCAGAACCCTACCAGATCTGGCTGGATCATCCTGACCTGATCGATCATGTCGATGTAATTATGAGTAACTACTATGCATACTGGGAAGGCATTTCCGTTGATGAAGCAATGACCTATCTGAACAACCGGTATCAACGTGTGGTCGCCAAGGCTGGGGGCAAGAACGTGATTGTCTCTGAAACCGGCTGGCCAGGTAATGGCGATGTTATCGGTCAGGCAGTGGCTGATCCTGCGAATGCCTATTATTATTTCCTGAATTTTGTATCATGGGCAAGGGCGAATGGTGTCGACTTTTTCTATTTTGAAGCCTTTGACGAACCGTGGAAGCAGAAATATGAAGGTACCCAGGGCGCCAACTGGGGCATCTGGAAAAGCGATGGAACTATGAAAGAAGGTATGGCGAATGTTTTAGCAGGCGAGACCCTCGATGACAACTGGACCACCGAATGCACTCCAGGTGGCTCTGGGACGCCTACAATAGAGTTCACCCATGTTCCAACAAAGGGTACTTCTGAAAATCTAGAAGGTGAGGTCTGGCATGTTGACACCAATAACTATGGTGTCGCAGTATATATTTATGTTGGCGGTTGGTGGACCAAACCCTATTGGAACGAACCTGTCACCACCATCAGTTGCAATGGTTATTTTGTCACCGATATTACCACAGGCGGTTCCGACTCCAGCACGTCCAGGATCGCCGCCTTTCTGATACCTATAGACTATGATCCCCCGGCCATGTCCGGCGGTGCAAGTCTGCCTGATAAACTATATGATATGGCGCTCGATTATGAGATCATCGATAGGTAATCACCCAATGCCGCACCTGTATCATTCTTTCATCAGCAAGTAGAGGCTAATACTGTGCAATCGGAATTCTTAAATATTTTAAAAAAAATTAACGAGGAATGAGCGATAGAACTGAATTTACAGATTTTGAACAATTTGCAGTGTAGTGCGAGACATGCCTGTATTTTGAAAGATACGTTTATCACCTGCTCATTCTAAGTCTTTTTCTAATGTTCCTGCCGGAAGTCCATACAGATTTTGCTCTCTCAATTCTGGCGGAAGAAATGGGTTTACTGGGAGTCGCTGTAGTGGTTCTCCTTTTTGGTATATTCATATGGAGAGGAATACAAATATCACTCAATGCCAGAGACTTATTTAGTGCATACCTTTCATTAGGACTGGTCTTAATGACAGGCCTTGAAGCAGTTATAAATATGTGTGTTGTTATGTCACTTCTGCCGAATAAGGGGTTACCTCTACCGTTCATAAGTTATGGAGGATCATCACTCATATTTAACCTGATTAGTGTTGGTATACTGCTCAGTATATCAGAGGAGAATAAATAAAATGAATTTTAAAGAACCTGCTGAAATAATAAAATCATCAAAATCCGCTCTGGTAATTACCGGTGCAGGCATATCAGTAGAAAGCGGTGTGCCTACCTACCGGGGACAGGGAGGATTATATACAAACTCACCTGCGCTTGAAAAGATACTTACTGCTGAAACCCTGAAAACCGATCCCTTAAAAATATGGGGACGCATCAACAAGATGAGGATAATAGTGAAAAACTCATCTCCCAATAACGCCCATAAGATTCTGGCAAAGTGGGAGGAACAAAATATTTTTTCCAGGTTTCTGATTTCCACACAAAATATTGATGGACTGCATAAAGAAGCTGGCAGCAAACGGGTCAGCGAGTTGCATGGCAACATCTGGGAATTTGCCAGGCCTGATAAAATTGACTTTAGTGAAGATGAACAATTTTCTCAGGATATGAGCACCTATCTATCAGGAAATGATATAGAGCATATTTATCAAAAGTGGAGTCATGATAATAACCACATTGTATGGGAAAACAGAGAGACTCCTTTTAAAACAATTCCACCTTGTCCTGAAGATCCTGACGTAAGGCCTAATGTATTGTTATTTAATGAAAGTTATGGAAACCGATTACTGTGGGTAGATCATTTTATTAAAAAAGGTTGTGACCTGCTGCTTATTGCCGGATGTTCCGGAGGTGTTTATATTCTGGACAGGATCATTAATATTGCTCTCACCCAAAACACAGCATGCAAAA
The DNA here is from genome assembly GCA_963815145.1 of uncultured delta proteobacterium. Classification (GTDB taxonomy): domain Bacteria; phylum Desulfobacterota; class DSM-4660; order Desulfatiglandales; family HGW-15; genus JAAZBV01. Next base: position 409,813 of record CAWFFS010000007.1, on the reverse strand, counting down.
TAATAAACATCAACCCTTTCGAAGATTGCATTGATAAGGAGAATCATATCTTTCTAGAATATTCTGCTGTAGAAGCCTTTGAGGCAATTGATAATTATATATAGAAAGCTATGAATCGTTGGTGATTTCTGAATGCTTAAATACAATATACAACTTCAAATGGAGTATAAAAATACGATATCTTGTTAACAGGGAAAAATCCCTAAAATATACTTGACAAGGTGGCTTATTATGCCAGGAAATGCCACAATGTGTTAATTGCTTTCTTTACTCAAAGCATGCTTAAAGAGTTATCTTATTGATATTAAATATATAATAGCTAATAGAATCATTATCGATCGGAATTTTTAAAACTTAGAAAAATAAAATAGCTAGGAATAAAAATGGAAAGGGCTTTGCTGGTTGTAAACCTGGAAGCTATTCGTTTAGAATATTTAATCTAATTTCCATTTTATACTCAGTAAATGGTTAATAACACTTCTGATACATCTGGCCCATTCGTGAAAATTCAACCTGTCCCAGTTGAGAGGGAGATCATCGTCGACTTTAAATTAATGTTAACAGATATGGTTAAAATCGATTTGAACCCTTTTGAAATTGGGAAATTCCCTGTAACAAATGTTCAGTTTGCATCTTTTATCGATGCAACTGATTATAAACCCAAAAAAACTACTGAATTTATCGCACATTGGAATAAGGGCTATTCTCCAAAAGGACAGGAGAACCATCCGGTTGTGTTCGTCTCCTATGATGATGCTATTCAATATGGCCGGTGGGCTGGAGGACGACTCCCGACTTATGAGGAATGGATATATGCTGCTTTAGGAAACACATTATTTAAATATCCATGGGGAGATGATACAAGACCGGATCTATGTAACGTGAGGGAAAGCAATATAGGTATGACCTCCCGGGTAGGAAAATTTTCTCCGGAAGGAGACAGCCCATGGGGCTGTGCAGATATGTTCGGCAATGTATGGGAGTGGACTTCGACACAGGCTAATGAAAATGATATTTTTCTTGCATTGGGAACAGGCTGGGATCATTACAGCTGGCAAACCGAAATCCCTCTTGACCATTGGTACCGGAACCGCAGTACAGGCTTTAGAATCGTTAGGGACATTAATGAACGTGTATGAAAAACATGTTCAAAATTTGCAACACTAGTATAAAGGAACAATAACTATGGGGTTATTTATCAATTGACTTTATCACCGAAATCAGCCTAGCTCTTTTTTCATCTCTGTCATTTTTCCTATTGGACAAGCGAATTCACACTCCCTACAGTATTTTATCGGATGTTTTCCCGCTGCACACATTTTACTACTTTCGGAAACATCTTTCTCCATTTGTACATAGCCGTATACTTTACTCACCAGTAAATTGTTTTTTCCAATGCAACCCAATCCGGCCAGTACTGCTGCATCTTTGAGAAAAACTCCTCTCTTTTCAATATAATAATGAAGTATGTGGGTTCTCAATTTCAGTTTTTCTTCTATCTGTTGTCTGGTCTGCCTCATGATATCAACCATCAGTCGATTTCCGGGTGTTCCATTACCATCCCACCAGTCAAGCTCCGGCTTCCCTTCAGGATGTGAAAGGCCGATAACAAGTACAGATCCTGCTGAGTCCAGCCATTTAAATAAATGATTATTTGAAAAAATATCATCATCTCTAACAGCACATATTCTTTCATCACTTTCCATCCCTGTATATATCAGGTGAGAGGGAGATGCTTTTAGAAATCGCGTGCTTGCAATACCTGCAATAGTAGCCCCGCTTTAAATAGCCATTTTAACTATCATTTTTCCAATTTCCATTATTAGATGAAGATATCGTATAAAATCAAATTTTTTTCAGGTTTCATGCGATTTTAATCTCACTTAACAGTATGTAAGATTATAGGGTAACCTTAATTCGACAGATACCAAATAGCATATAACAAGGAGGGAAATCCTGATGAGCAAAGACAATCTAAACCAAAAAGTTACCGAGTTATTACATGAGAAAGACGACTGGCCAAGACTAATAACAATAGGGAAAAACGAAAAGTGTGTATTGACCAGTGAACCATATGAGCCCGAAAGCGGTTTCTTATCAAGGCTTGTCGGACGCAAAAAGGAAATGCGTTTTATCACCGCAGCATGGATAAAGGGAAAAACAACCCCTCCTTTATCTCCTTTGCTCGTAGGAGCACCCGGTGTTGGAAAAAACCGCCTGATATATGAGATAGCGGATAATACAGGAAAAGAACTATACATTTTACAGGGGCATGAGGACATTACGGCTGAAGACATGGCTTGCGCGATCAGGTTCAGCGATAGTGGCGGAAACAGTATGGATTATATTCTTTCACCCCTCGCCAGCGCCATGATTCGCGGAGGTATATGCCTGATTGATGAAATAGGGAAAATAAGACCTCGAGCATTGGCGCTGTTAGCAAGTGTTCTCGATGAACGACGATACATTGATTCCACTTTACTCGGTGAACGCATTCATGCCAGTCCGGGGTTCCGTTTTATCGGCGCAACCAATACCGGTGAAGTCAGTATGCTGCCCGAGTTTATCCGGTCACGTCTATGGCCTGTAATTACGCTGGGCTTTCCTGAAAAAAAGGAAATTAAAAACATCATTGATCTGCAATTTCCCGGGAACGATTCCCAAGTGGATGATCTTATCGATACATTCTGGGATTTGTGGGAAAAGAACTATGGCCCTGATAAAAGGCCTACACCCAGGGATGCAATTCACATTTTTTCACTTGCGTCGAACCTTTATGATCTTGAGAGCAGCTCGAAAATTAAAGAGAATGACAACAGGCCTGGCAGGCTATTGGCCGGCACTATTTCTTCAGGACACACACAACTTAATGTAAAACATCTTGAATCTGCCTTTGATTATCTTTTTGATCAGGGAGTAATGTAGCTATGATCAGGAATATACCCGAATTCGATATTAATGGAAGCAAACTCATGGCTGTTCCCGCGGTTCATTATAGATCAGTTTTTGCAATGCATGTACTTTCCGCATTTAAAAAGAGATCTGTCAGACCCAAAGCAATAGCTGTAGAATTGGGTCCGGTAGCTGTTACAATTGTGAAGAACTGGCTCAAAGAACTTGGCATGGCCGGAAAAGGCAGAAAACTACCAACCATGCTGGGACTTATACATCAAAACAATCGGATACATCCGAGATTCAAAACAAGTGCTTTAGCCTTGCAGCAGAAATACTGCAAACCCTTACATGAAATACCGCCATCTGTTCTCAATGACAGACTTAACTATTCCCCCGTTTCTCTCATATGCCTCTCATCCGTTGACTCTATCATAGAGGCTATTCGTTGTGCAGTGGAGCAGGATATCCCGGTTTACGGCATCGATATCGAAGAAACAGCAAATACGGAGACACCCGAGTTTCTCATAGAAGACCCTTTAAAAGCTCAGGAGGACCTTCCTGGTTATATAAAGCGTAATCAGAAAACGGCATTAAAAGCCCGTGATGAATATATAGATGGCAGGCGGGAAAGGGTGATGGCTGCAAGGCTGAAGCATCTGCTTAAAAAATATAAACGGGTTTTGTTTACCGGAGGTCTGGCTCACTGGTCTGAAATTCAACGACTGTTAAGTGATCCCGGTTTGAAACCGGCTACTCAAATCCAGGAAGATCAATGCGCTGAATATACGCGGGTCCTGGTCCATCCTGCCATTGCGATTACTCAGATGGATATTTTTCCAAATATTACGACCTGGTATGAAAGGCAAAGATATACATGGGGAAATGGGAATGATCCCAGTATTTCAAGAGATTTTTTAAAATTATTTTACACTCAAATAAACGCTGCGTATGAAGCATATTTTAATGATGTTACCGTGAAAAGCGAATTACCTGAAATGCAGAAAATACTGGAAAGATGGCCCGCTTTCCAGCAATTATTGGAAAATTTCTGTACTGTGACTCAAAGAAACCCACTGCATTTCGGGTCGCTTCTGGAGTTGGTCGAGGCAGCTATGCCCGGTAATTTCCGGAAAACCCTTACTGATATATTTCTCAAAAATGATGTAGAATGGGCATTACCAATAAATTTTCCTGATCTGCCCGTTATAGTACCTACAGAAACCGATTCCGATAGCCATGAAAATTTAAATGTTAAGGAAACCATGATCTGCGTTTCTGGAAAAGATACAGGAGACGGGAAAAAGATAAAATATCATTGCTCCGATTCTTTTCTGCTCGCTGTGCCTGAAAATGAATATAAATCGACTTTTATATCCGCTGACTGGTTTATGCCTGAAGACTTTAAATCAGACTTACCAGAAGCATCTTTCTATAATCCCTGGGTTTGGCCGCCCTGTGAGTATTTTTTGCATGGGACAGCTTTTGAAGCAGGAAATATAGTTAAATTAAACAAGGCCAATAAAAGAACTGAAAGATTCGAAGGCTCTCTCCTTGAAGGTGTTGATATCAAAAGCACGATTCGTGCCAGGGTCAAAGGAGATAAAAATATCTATATTAATAGTAAAAGAAAAAATATGAAAGAAGATTTCAGTGTCAAAAATGGGACTTCCCTTGATCCTACAGTTTTTATTTTTGAGGAGCCTTTTAACGAGAGCCGCGGACATTGGGAATTAGGGGCTGCCGGAAACGCCAGTCTGCGGGATTATATAGAATCTACAGAGCTTACCAGGTTTGATAAAAAGGTTAATAATTTTGGCTACTATTTTATAGGGAGCGTCGCCATAGAAAATTCAGTCTCTGTCCCTGACCACTTGCAAAATGTAGTAGTGTACATGAAGGAACTTATTGGATATATCACATTTGGCAATCCTTGTGCACATGTAAAACAATCTGTAGAATGGTTAAAATCCACCCATTACAACACTTGCCCTACGATACAAAACTTAAGTATGATTAAGTTGTTAGAATTCTATAAAATCCATCATAATACAATTATCAACCATGATAAATGGGCTTCAACACTGGTTCGTCTCGCTATCCCATATGCATCTTCACGAGTTATCATTGTTGCACCTGAAAACTTTAACCCTGATCTGATCTCTTGCCAGGAAGCACAAAAAAAGAACATTGATCTGGATATTGTGCCATTATCTTTTTTTTCAGATGATAAAATAAATCGGCTCCGAAAACGTTATGCGGTTTATGGAGGACCAGATGGTTTAAAGTATAGTAAAAAGGTTAAAGATCTCCTGGGACCTTCGGATAAATATATAGAAATGCTCCCTGCCAGAATGCAACGACAGGCATACAATAATTCCTTAAGATAAATCGAAAAGAGAAAAATAATGGAAAAAGACCCAACGTTAGATTTAATACTTGAAGCAGAAAAAATTAATGCCCTGTCGCCAGACCTGGTATTTGATGATGAGCCGGTTGATTCTATAATCGACGGGAAAGGATTTAGTCCGCCAACACCAGCCGACATTGTTGAAATGTGGTCTTATACTGAATCTAAGGATATCTCAATTGAGATAGTGGCAAAAATTCTTTGTAACTATCCCGGTGCTGCTTCCAGAATCAGAGATATAAAAAAAAGGGAAAATTCCCTTTGGGATGCACTGGAATCAGTTGAAGATGGCCCTGATTGTATGAAAACCGCAATATTTCTCTCCGCGCTCTCAAGCCTTTACAGGGGGCAAAGGCACCAACATATGGCTATAAATCTCCAGCGTTGTTCTTTTGAGCTGTGGTTAAAAAATGGGCAACAGAATGGTGAACCCTCTGTGGATATAATTAATAATTATATTACGTTACTTGAGAGTACGCACAAATTTGGAGAAGCGGATAAAATCAGACGTCGGTGTCAAGTAGAAGAATTATTAAAAAGAGGGCATCAAAATAGCCTTATAGAATTGCGAACAATGGCTTTAAATCTATTTAACAATAGAATTTATCAAGAATCGATAATGATATACAGAAGGCTTCTAGACATGGGCTTTGAAGTGCCAGGAACGTTATCACATCTTGCAAGAGTTCTTCTTGCCATACCGGGCCAGGATAATCGAAAAGAAGCAAAAGAGTTACTTGAGGATGCCTGGAAGAACAGAAAATCCGCACCGGCCTATGTTCCTCCCCGAATACTTTTATGGCAAACCTTGCTTAATTTTCTGGATGGGCGCAGCAGCAATACAATAGAAATACTCGAGTCATTGCTAGATTCTGAAAATAGTGATGTGTTTTTGAAATATTGTTATGAACCCGTGCTTGATCGCTGGAAAACTCAACTTTTCGAAGAAGAGTACAATTTACTTAATAAAATAGCATCAGCGCTTAATAGCAGGCAGAATCTTGCCGCACTTAAAGATTGGAAAAAGAAATGACCCTCCTTAAAATCATATAACTTCTATATATCATACTCAAAAATCGTGAACAAATATTCAGGGTATCATGTCAAAATAGGAAAATCGTGTTATTTCAACACCTTTAATAAAAAAATAGCTTTACATCAGACTGAATTTTTCTTAAGCTCCTCGAATGTACAAAATTTAGCAAACTTTTACTTGATCACTTTAATTTTTTACTCAGGTGTTGGCGGTAAATAGATCGCTCTGTACAGAAATCACCAAAATCTTTTTAAACACTCACTTTTTTAACTTTTTTAACAGATTCTTTATCGATAACAAAGTACACGCATGTATATATAGTAACATAGATTTCGGTATAGGTAACACCAATAACTTTTTTACGACATAGGGTAGTTTTATACCCAATGTCGTTGACTTAAGGGTTTCATAAAAGCTCCTACCCCTTGCCTGCCGGGGCGTAGCTTTAGCGAAGACCGGATGGGGAAGGTTGGGAGAGAGTGGAAGAGTATCAGAAATGGAAATTCGTGCTAACGCCCCCTCCCCTTGCCCCTCCCGCCAGGGGAGGGATTTTTTTGAGGGACAATTTTCTTAAATCAACAGTGTTGAGCTTTATATCCCATCAGAGAGCTACGAAAACCATTTATAATAAAATTATATGTCATTGACTTTATGCCATTGAGTTTTAAAGGATCACGCTCACATTTTTTAATATTTATTGGGATAAACAACCTTAAATGAATGAACCTGTATCATCCCCACGAATAAGGGTACCGGAAATGATTGATTATAAAAAAATTCCTGAAAAGATAAAAAAATTCGAAGAAATAATGGAACATTTTTTCAGGCAGGACCCTATTGAATATGCCAACAAAACCTTGAGAAACAATGTAGAAGATTACAACCTGCTTATTGCAACTAAAAAACAGGAATTTAAAAAGAGATCAGATGAACTTGAGGCAATTTTTCAAACGATAAAGGAAAATGAGAACCAAATAAAAGAGTATGATAAAAGGCTGGAAAATGAAAAACCTGATCAACAAATTCCTGATTCAATAGAGGCGTACAACCAAAAGGTTCAGGACCGAAACAGGCTTGTGGAAAAACAAAAAGAGCTTGTTGATGAGTATAATAGTATGCATGAAACATATGCAAAAGAAGTTGATGAGTTTAATAAAACTAGTGCTCAAAAAAACAGTCAACTGGATGACATAGAAAAGAAAAATAAAGAAAATGCAAGTAATTATCAGCAGTGGATATCAAGTTCAGGCCCGGAAAAATTTTACGGAGACATAAACCGGTTTTACGCATCATTGCAAAAGGAAAAAAGGGATAACAAAGATAACATTCCGGATTTAGATGATCACGTATTTAAAATCGGGAAAATACGAAAAGAACTTGGAGTCCTTACTCAAAGCAAACATAAGAGCAGCCTCAATGGTTTGTTAATTGTAGAAACTACCGTTTGCAATTCCGAAACAAGTTATATGCTTGTTGATACCGGTGCATCACTGACATCACTTACAGATGAAATGGTAGACATTTTAAACTTGAGAGAATTCATTGGGGAAGAGATTGAGATCACGCTACCCAATGCGCTCCGGATAAAGGCACCGCAGTTACTCATTCCAGGCATTTCAGTTAATGGAATGCAGGCTGAATATATAAAAGGTATTGTTCTTAGAGAATCAATTGCTGGAGTTGATGGTTGTCTCGGGCTCAGTTTTCTAGACAGGTTTGATTGGTCAATCCACATGGATGGAACCAGTAAATATCTGGTACTTAAACTTCCTGGAAGACATGAAATAAAAAAGGAATTTGATGTCTTTATCTGTTATAAAACCGAAGCTCTGGACATTGCTGAACAGGTATTCAATATCCTTACAGAAGCAGGATATAATCCCTTCCTGAGCCATAGATCACTCGAGAAAATAGGCACAACCGAATATCAAAAAGCCATTGACAACACCCTGGAAACTGTCGACCACTTTGTAGTCATTTGTTCATCTGCAGAGCATTTAAATACACCATGGGTCGAAGCAGAATGGCGACTCTTCGAGGGTTTGAAAAGATCAGGAAAGAAAAAAGGAAACATTATCCCTGTGCTCTGTGAGAACATCACAGAGAATGATCTGCCTTTTAGTCTACAACGTTATAATGCGGTTAAGATAGATGACCTGAATTTTAAAAAGACTATAATGAATTATCTTCCCCGCTGAAAATATTGCTCAAAGTAGTGCTATATGTCGTTGCTACCAGTGTATGTTTAATAAGGAAGGTGTAAGAATGAAAACCATCTTGAAAACCTCATTTTTTATAATTCTGATATTCGGTTTTCTTTTAGCAGGTGGATGTAAACAAAAGGAACCTGTTGCTACCTGTAATCAGAAAATTGAAGCAGTCAAGGTCGCAAAACCCAAACCGGCCCATTTCATAATATGCATTGATAATTCAAAAAGTATTAAGCCGCCTGAACAGGTGATGATTCGAGAAACTGCCATGTTACTTACGGACCTCGTGGAATTTGGTGACAGAGTTTCAGTTGTCACTTTCGGAAAAGATGCAGGAATTGTTGCTTCAGCAAGAATAAATGTTGATGGGGATAGAAAAAGGTTAAAAGAAGAAATCGGCAAAGGTGTTGATTTCAAAGAAAACTATTCGGACATAAGAGCCGGCTTAAGACTGATAGTGAAAAACCCTGATCCTTCGCTCTTAGACGAAAACTTTACCAACCATATAGTACTACTGAGTGACGGGAAACTGGAGCCCGCTGATAAAAAGGTCAGAGAAGCATTTAATGAGCTGGTTGATCTTAAAGGTCAACTGGCAGGTATTGATGTCTATGCCCTCGTTCTGGGTGATACGCATTGTCACGATAAGATATTGACTCTGCCAAATGATCAGGAGTTAAACGGAATTCTCTTGATGAAAAACTATATCGCTTCGGCGAGTGACACATTTTTTCATGCAAAAAAGCTCGATCAACTACTACCCATAACTGTTGATATTTTTAAAAAAAGCAAGGGCATCAACGCGATAGGAAAAGAGGCCGAGGCAAATAAATTTCTTGTTGATAACACTGTTAAGACCATGACTTTGATTATACGTAAAAGATCAATTGATGGAGAGATCCTCTGTCAGTCTTCAGATATTAAATTAAATCAACCTACGATATCTTCCACTCATAATGAACAGTCTATATATAGAAGCAACGAGTATCAATATTTTGACCTCATTGTAGTAAGAAAACCAATAGAGGGCAGATGGTCGGTTACACTCAAAAACAATAAGATGCCTGAGATACTTTGCAAGATAGACACTCCCGTTGAATTACAATACAGCGTCGGCAAGAAATATTATATAAATGAAACTTCAATGATAAACGCCTGGATGTTTAACAGAGACAAATCATCAATTATTAAAAGTGATGATTTTCGTTTAAAGGCCCATCTGTCAAAGCCCGGTGAATTGGGTAAGTCAAACGCTTATATGGATTTTAGCAAAGATCCTGAAACCGGACAATTTTATATAAATGTGCCACAGGGATTTTTTAATACATTAAAAACTGAAAAGTCTCCCCAGAAGGTCAATCTTGAGATTATTTCTCAAAGGATCAAAGCCGGATCTACTGAAATGGATCCATGGTTTTTAAGAAGAAGCCCAGAATTTACCATTGATCTTCTCAAACCTTTTATCAATTGGATTCAGCCAGCAGAGCATCTGATAAAATTGCCATTTGTCAGCAAAATACTGAATTTCGGGGCTGAAATGGATTATAACTCGGGCACATCACCGATATTCGAAACACCACCGGGTTTAAAGTTTACCCTTGAATACTATGATGAAGGCGAGAGCTTGTATGTTAATAAAATCAACAATAAAATCAAAGGTTCTCCGGATAGTACGAATTTAAAGTTTCAACAGAAAATTTTGCTGAACAATCTTGAACCTGGCAACTATAGATACAGTTATCAACTGGTTGATGGTATTTTAAAAGATGGCGGCTCATATACAATAAAAAGCCCTTCTTTTTCATTTGCAGTAAAATCATATTCATATAATTCCTGGGAGTTCTGGATGGCGTGTGCCATCCTGGTTCTTGTACTAATGTGTTTTTTAAGCAAATTGACTGCAAAGATGCAGGGAACAATAAGCACAGACGGTAAATCCCAAACCCTTTACACGAAAAAATTCGTCAGTGAACCAGTTTATAAAAACCGTTTTGAATTAAAGGCGTGCAAAATATGCTTTATAAAATCTTATATCACGCTGACTGTTACATCAGGTTTTATCCGTGTGGACAATCAAATGGTGCCGCAGGGACAAAAAATGAAATTATATCCCGCTAAAGCCTACACTCTGCAGCAGGATGAAGGAAATAAAAAAATAGAACGAAAATTGATGGTTATTGTTTGAAATACCTAAAAGGAGAGGTAAATGGAAAAGAAAAATCCGGAATTTAAAAAGACTATCATGGTTGGTTTGGGAGGTGCAGGAAAACAGGTATTGACTCACCTCAAACAGCAATTTATCGATATGTATGGCATTGTTCCACCATGTATTAAGTTCCTGTCACTTGATACTGACCTCGCTCCATATTATATAAGATCTTCCAGGAGTGGCGAGGAGATCAGCCTGGAAGACCGTGAATTTCTCTACCTGAAAGTCGAGCAGCCAATTGAGTTTATTGAAAGCAATCCAAGCATAAAAGACTGGTTTATAAAACCTCTTCCCTCAGGAGCAATTTTCAAGGGAGCTGGGGCAGTTCGCGAGGTTGGACGTGCTGCCTTTTTTTATCACCTGCCTGAATTTTTAAACCGCATTGACAGACTGTTGACCCAGCTTAATGATACACGGCTACATGAACTCATGCAGAATGCTAAACATGAACTGGGAGCAGATACGGATTTTGCCCTGTCAGGTATGGAAGCTGAGATATACATATGCGGTTCTTTTGCAGGAGGTACAGGAAGTGGTACATTTATTGATGTGAGTATCCATCTTCGTGATAAATTTGAAAATGCACTCATTCATGGGTTTTTCCTTTTAAACTGGATATACCGCAATATGGCTTTCGCCTATCGTGTACCTGGCAATGTGTATGCAGCCCTGTGTGAACTGGATAACCTGCAAAGCATTTCATATGGCGATAAACACTTTGTCCCCTATTCCATTCAATACCAGGACAGACAAATTCAAGTGAATAAATCGCCATTTAATCTGGTACACCTTATAGACGGACGCAATGAGTATGGAGAAAATATATGTGAAGTAAATGAGCTATGCGCTAATGCTGCCACAGCCATATTCCTTTCAGTAAGTGCAATGGGTGATGCAGTAGCAAGTGTAGTAGATAACCTTCTAATGCATGTAAATTCTTCTCCAAGGCAGTTATGGGATGGAAGATACCCCAAGTATTCAAGTTTTGGGCTTAGTTCCCTTTATTATCCAGCGAAGGAACTTCACAGCTATCTGTATCATAGAGAGGCTGAAAAACTCTGTTACATGGCACTCAATGAGATTCAGACAACTGCCGCTGACCCACAGCAGCATCAAAGGCAGGACGAAGCGATTACCAGCGATGTAGACCATTTTTTTGGAAAAGAACAGCTTAATATCCTCAGCCGCGACTTTGTTCGTGATGCAATATGCCCCTTTCTAACACCAATAACATTTACTGTGCTACCCTTTGAAATATCTGAAAAAAATTTCCCCGGAATGATCGAGTTCAAACTTCAGACGGAAGAAGACACCTTAAAAAACGGACTTCAGGAAAAATGGGAAACAGCAGGGCTGGAAATGGTATCAGAAACGATTAACGCAATAAGACTAAAGATGGATAACCTGCGAAAAGATCCTGCTCATGGAGGTGCTCATTTAAAACAATGGGTCAATGCTGCTGTTGACCGAATGACCAATCTCAAAAATGCGGCCACCCTTGATAAAAATAATGAAAATGAGAACATTCGTGAACGACGCTCTAATTCGGATAATCTTAAAGAACTGGCAGTGAAATCAAGTTATCTGCCGGTATTTGGAGGATCAAGAAAACGGATGGTTGCCAACTGGGCTGATGTAGTTGTGGGTTATCTGGATTCAGTAAAGGATGAGATACGTTACACCTGTGAGGTAAAATTTTATGAAAAGATAATAGAGGCATTGGGAAATCAAGCCCCGGCTTCTGTAGAGGCAGATTCAAATATTGTTAAAGTACTTGAAACAGCCCGAGCAAATTTAAGCGCTATGTTGTTACGGGAATCTGAGAGCTTAAGGCTTCTTAAAAACAAACCTAATCAACAACTAATAGGCAGCGGGAACACCGTGGTAATAATTGGTGAGAACGATGAATTAAATACCATGGATGCCATATCACTTGATTTCGCAGCTTTTAAGGAAGACAGTCAAATTCATAACCCTGAGGATTACATGACGGCAGCCAACAAAGCAAAGGAGAATTTAACCTTGCTTTTCCTGGACTACTGCGCTCGAAAGCTCAACCTCCTTAAAGAGGTAAATATATTGGAAGCCATGTCCTGCATCGGAAAATACAGCGGTGATCAGGACGCCTATATTACTAACCAGTTTAATCACCTGTTCAGGCTGTCTTCTGCCCTGTGGCGGTATGATAAGGGAAGGTTAAATCTGGATCAGAGAGGACATTATGATAACATTATTAATTTTGGTGTCTACCAGCAGGATGAGGGCAGGCAAAACTATGAACCCTATGTTGAAAAGGTAAAGGGCAAATACCAGTTTCGTGCGAACCATACATACTCCACTACCAAGGATCCCCATCGAATATGGCTGCTTAATTTTGCAGCAGCCTTGCCTGCTTATTTTCTCCAGGATCTTAAAACCAACAGGCAGAAGTATTTTAATGAAATCAGTCCTACCTATCACATAGATAAATATTTTGAAATGAATGTACCCGACCTTTTCCCTATGACAGAAATAGCCAATAAGGCACTGCGGGTTATAGGTATGGCCATTATTTCAGCAGATGAACAGAATAACCTGCCGGGAATCGATGTTATATCAGATGAAAAGTTGGCAAAGGGACACAAATTCACATTTAATGATACTGCCTATCTAAAAGAGCATAACTATGGGCTTCCCTATGAATGGAGGCTGTTCAGGGATATGTATGATGAAATCGCTTCTTCATATGATGAAAATAGCCAGGATAATATGCTTGACGCAATCTCTGATCTGCTCGCGAAAAAGATCCGTTCAATGGATCAGGGAGAATTAAATAAAATATTAAATAATTACATTGAAAAAGTTTCTGAACGCCTGGAGGACAGGGATTTTTCAAGGCTGATAAGTGCAAAATTGACTTACTCTGAAATCAAGGAGTTAAAAAGATTTCTTGATCCAAGAGGTTACAATATGGATATCGATCGTTATATAAACGGAAAACTAATTCAGTGATAGTAAATAAAACTATTCGGAGCTAATTACCTTTCACCGGTTGATAAAGATCAGGAAACCCGCCCTGCTTTGCTCTTTGAAGGAGCTTTGCAGGGTTATGCTACAGCGAGATAAAATCGTCAGGTTTTTCCGAGGGGTGAAATCGTAAACATACCATTTCCTGTACCGAGGAATAATTTATTTATGGAACAAGAGCATATAATTTTCGGAGGCATCGATTCGTTTTCCGAGCAACTTGTTGATTCATATATCAACACTATGGAAGAACGGGGCTGGGATAAGAACCGATTTTATACTATACATCTGACCGGGGAAGATCCGCTAGGTACTTTAAAAACCCGGCTTGCTAATATTAGAGAGGAATTAAAGGAAAAGGGTATCAATTCATGCCCAGGACTGGTGTTTGCCGCGTCAGCCTTTGATTTAAAAGGTCATGAAAATCTAAGCATCCTCAAACAGATAAGTGATATACTTAAGATAATGTTTCCCGGTGCGCAGTCACTTACCCTGGTTGTTTTACTGCCGCCTCAGACGGCTGAAGACTCAGAGAAAATCGCCACATTCCGGTTTTTTCTTGAACTTGAGAAAGAAGTGTATCATGTCCCATTTTTAAACAGTGTATTTGTTAATCAGTTGTCTATGAGTATGTTTAAACAATCGGACAGCGCGAGTACCCCTCCGGATGAAGCACTTTTCCGACTGATGGACAGGCAGCTTCTTGATACTGATCTGGGCGAATCAATTAAATCAATCGGTACTGCTGCTATTGCCAACCGTACATCCGCTGCAGGAAGGAAAAGCTATCTCACAACAACGGGCATATATCAACTCGAGTTTTTTCGGGACGAATGCCTCCGATATCTTTCCAGGCGTCTTCAAAAAGATATCCTTGAATTAGGATTAAAGGGTTTATATCCTGAAGAAACTGATAAAAAGTCATTACAGGCGATTCAAACCGGATGTGATGATTTCATCGATCAGCAGATCGAAAAATACGGACCTGCCATAAAAAGTTTCTTTTCAGTAGATGATGACATCAAACTCACAGGTGCAGCCGGTGAAATAACCCCCGATGAAAGCATGAAAGGTCTTCTGCAGCAGTTTTATACTGCACTCGATAAAATGAGGTCAAAAATAAAAAATGACCTTATTGCTATCAATGAAAGCCTTGATAATGCACTTTTAGAGTTCCTGCGCGGAAGCCCTGAATATTTCCATGGGGCTGATCTTTACTTAAAGGCACTTGCGGGAGAGTTGTTGATAAAGGCTGAAAACCCTGAAGAAACAAGATTGTCCGGAATTGCTCGGTTCCAGTATGAGATTTATTTAGCACCCATTTCATCATCAATTAAAACATTTATAATTGATCTGTTTTCAAAATACGGGATCACACTCCCTGTTTCGCTGGAAACGCGATATGATAACTCATGGTATACAACTGCACATGAAATACTTGAATCAAAAACACCCGATAATCAACAGGCTATGCCGATATATGATTTTTTTAAGGATTGTGTTGGACTGTTTGAGGGATATACAGAGAGGACACAAGCTTCCAGCGAGGATATAATTAGTCTCTCGAATAATATTTGCGGGAGTTTTCTGGTCACATCAGAAAAGATAAGTCAACACTTGAAGGCTATCGAAATAAAAGGTCAGGAACTGCAATCGGTCTTTAACCAAGACTACCAGGACGTTGGATTCTGGAAACGCAACATAAGCCTGCGAAATGAAATCAAATTAAAAAAGATTGAACTGCAGTCCAGTCTGGACGAATTGAACAAGATCCGACAGCTCATGGACCAGATGAAAAACGAATTAGATGTTATCATAATAAATATCTTTAATTCCATCATCCTTCCTGCAATGCTAAGGGCTATCTATATCAAGGCTTTTAAAGACGCATTACAAAATATCCACGAAAAATTTGAATCATACATTTCCGGCTTGCGATCCGAAATCGAGGCTCTATGGAAAGCAGCCTTAAAATATACCAGATATAAGTCATCAATAGTCGAAACCGTGCTCGATGATAAAATTCTTACCTGTCTTTATTCAAAGGTAGTCGGGGAATCTTCTTTTACGGAACATGCTAAGGATTTGCTGGCCTGGCTTCCGGCAGGTCTGTCTGAAGAAAAAATAAAAGGACTGCCATATTATTCCTGCCGTAATCTGGCAGACCATTTTCAGGAAAGCTATTATGTTCTTATAAAAAGGATGACTGATTACAGTGATGCACAGGTCGCCTGGGCACATAATTTGGATATCTCAGATATATTGGAAACCTTGGGCAAAGATGAAGAAAAAGATTATTTCAAGAAATGTCTGACGCGGCTAGATCGTTTTTTGGAGCTATCTCCGGGTCTCATCCCTCATATAAATAATTTACAGCAAATGTTCACTGTTCGTTCCGATCAGTCGGTTAATGCAGATATCATTCCCAAATTTGATTTTATGATAGGAACCGAACCTGTTTCTGTGAATAATAGGGATCCCCTGACTATTGACTTGACCATGATGCGTTTCGGATTTCCCGCTTTTGTCATACACCGGTTGGCCGAATGCAGGGAATTGTATCGAAAGCAATATGGAGAAGATGAAAAAGACGATCTCTGGCCAGTTCTTTCGAATAATAACCATTAACTAAACATATGCAGCATTTCTCACCAGGATGTGACTCGCTGCTATTCCGCGATACGTGGTTGGGAGTATATTATGTCGATTGATAATAAAAAAATAGCGTTACAGGTTGAAGCCTATTCTGAGGTACGACACTTATACGAGAAATTTGCCGGCTTTCTTGCGGTAACATTAAAAAACGCAGTTAAAAACCTGGGCATGAATGATACTATAGTAACTGCACGGGCTAAGGGCATCCCTAATTTTGTGGAAAAGGCCGTCCGTCGCCAGGACCGATATCCTGATCCCATCAACCAGTTTGATGACCTGTGTGGCGCAAGGATAATAGTAAATTTTCTGGATGAAATAGAACCGGTATGCAACTTTATCAGAAAGTATTTCGCAGTAAATGAAGCAGAATCTGAAGATGTGGGAACCCGCCTGAATGTAAGCCAGTTCGGATACAGGTCAATACATTTTACAGTATCTCTTGATAAAGAAAAAACCAGTTTACTATTTAAGGATCTGAATCTTAATGAAAATGAAGTTGCAGATCTTCAACTTCCGGAGGAACTTTTCTCACACTACTCCGAAAAGGAATGCAGGGACTTGAATATATTGCCATCTGCCAGGTTTAGAGCAGAGGTTCAGGTAAGGACAATACTTGCTCATGCATGGGCAGTATGCGCCCATGACCTTGTCTATAAGAGCGATTTTGATGTCCCTGATATACTCAAGCGGGATACGAACAGGATCGCAGCAGCACTTGAAAGTATTGATAACGATTTTCTCAGAACGGTTCACAGTATTAAACATTACCAGACCTACTTCGGTCCCTATATGGAAAATAAAGAAAGGGAGATTGAGATAGAAAAACTGAAAACCATTATTAAATATGATCCTGGTAATGAATTTGTCGCATATGAAATCGCACGGCTTTTTGTATCACTTGAAGACTGGCCGGAGGTTCTGAAGGTACTCAAACCTTTTGTTGAAAAATGGAAAAAATCAGCAAAAGGAAAAATGGTTTTAAAACTGGTTGATATAATCAAAGAGAATCAAAATCCTGAAGTTATCGCTGATGCACACTTTGAACTCTCAGGTCTTGAATCCACACATTTTTCCAGGATTTTCCAGGAATACGGTAAGGCCTTGGCTGCTTTGGAACAAGATGGTGGCCTGGAATATCTGGAAGCGGCTATTCATCTGGATAATAAAAACAGTGATGCCTGTGTTGATCTTGCAAGGCTTTGGTACAAAATGGGTGAAAATGAAAAGGCCATTGAGTATCTGGAAAATGCCTATAGAATAACACCTGCTGACCCGCGAATCCTGGGTGAAATAATACAAAACAGAATAATTGAAGAAAAAAATACAGATTTTGTATCCCTGCTCAAACCAAGCCTTGAAAATGGTATCCAGAACTGCCGGGACAGGGCACTGGTAGGAATCTATATTCCATACGCTTTTTATGATATTGGTCTGTTTGCATTACTTCTTGGACGGCCTTATGAAAGCCTGGAAGCCTTTTGTCTGGCTGTGATCAAAAGCACTCTAAGAAAAGATGTGGAAGATTTTCTTAATCGAATCGAAAAAATCAAAAAAGCATTAACAAATTCCGCATCCAGTATTATAAAAGATACGATTGAACAAGTCAGGATGCTTTTACTTGTTTCACTAACAGCCAAAAAATTCGACAGGGACAAAAACCCGAAAAGCATTTTTCGAAATAAACTTGATATTATCAAAACCCGTGATTTCATTCTATCGGATCAATCTCTTCCCATCCGCATTGTTGCTGGTGGATGCGATAGGCGGCTTGAAAAGCAAATCCAGGAATACTGCACTCTTATCAATATCGCTTTTGAAGGCTATTATGGTGTTATTTTTTCGGGCGGTACAATGGCTGGTATCTCCCGGCTGGTAGGAGATATATCACCTGAAAAAGGCAAAAAAATCCTGAAGCTTGCATATCTTCCCAATATTCCTCCCTGGACAAAAGTCCATGATTCTTACAAGGTTTTTTACAGCGGCCATTCCGGTTTCTCAGCCTATGAATCCCTTCAGCAATGGGTTGATCTCATTGCTAACGGAATTGAACCCTCAGATGTGAAAGTTCTTGGAATAAATGGCGGAAAAATTACAGCCTTTGAGTTTCATCTTGCATTAACCCTGGGGGCTAAAGTAGGAATAATTCGCGACAGCGGACGGGCTGCGAATGAAATCTGTAACAGTGTTTTCTGGAAAAATAATCCAAATCTCATTACCCTCCCCAAAGACCCGCAGACTGTCAGGAATTTCATCCAAATCCCTCCCCCTTCCGTATCATTAGCGCCACAGGATCGCATAAAAATGGCACAGGATCTTCATAAGGAATATCAGAAGAAACATGTCAAAGACGCGGTTAAGCTTGATCCATCGATAGCCGACTGGGACCATCTTTCTGAAGACCTTAAAGATTCTAACCTTCAACAGATTGATCATATTGAAGAGAAACTCAGGTCTATAGGTTATGGAATCCGAAAATCTAAAAAAGCAGATGTGAAATCCCAGGCGATTCCGAAGGAAAAGATTAAAATATTCGCAGAGATGGAACATGGGCGATGGAATGTGGAGCGCCTGATGAAAGGGTGGCGATTGGGTGACGAGAAAGATGTTCAAAACAGGATATCCCCCTATATTGTTCCGTGGAAGGAATTGTCGGATCAGGTAAAGGAATGGGATTATGATGGGGTAAATAATTCATTGGCATCGCTGGATAAATACGGATATGAAATTTATAAAATAGAATGAATAACGCGTTCACTCCGGTGATGTTTGAATTCTATTTCGGATCGCAAATACCAATTGGGTTTCTTCAACAATTATATACAAGAGTGGAGGGTTTTTTGGATAAAAATAGCGAGACTGCGGTTCTTAGCGTTAAGGGAGAACATGTAATAAACAATCCAATACCCGCAGTAAGGTTAATAGTTACTGATAAAAAACAGAGAGTGCTAATATTAAAACGGGCTTGTACTTCCCATGGAAAAGGACAATGGTGCCTGCCGGGAGGTAAAATAGATTATTGTGAAACCGTAGCAGAAGCTGCCGAAAAGGAGCTTGAAGAAGAGACATCCCTGAATTGTATATCTCTCGAGTTTTTATTTTACCAGGATAGCCTCCCTGCAAAATCCGGTGAAATGCACTGCATTAATTTTTACCTGGCGTGTAAAGTAAAAGGGGAGATAATACTTAATGAAGAATCCAGTGAGTACACCTGGGTAGACCAGGAAACAATATCAGATTATGATATTATATTTCGAAACAGAGAAGGTATTTTAAGGTACTGGAGTAAAAGCCTTTAATATTCTGCTTCTTTTGATAATTTCATATTTCGGACAAACAGCTTTTTGTCATATACACGTTGAGTTTTAACTCTGAATACAACAGCTAAAAACTCAATCATCCTTTCAGACAGAAATATCTCAACCATGGGATCATATAATAATATTAAGATACATTACTCGTAAAATTAATCAGTTACAAAGCATTTAACTTCCAGATTTAACTGGACCGAATCTTGCTTTAAAGTTAGATAGTAAAATTAAATATTCTGCAAAGTAAATCACTGCAAAACCCATTTTCATAATATTGACTGTTTGTTGTCAGTCCAGGAGGAATCCGAAATGAAAAATTATAGTGCATTGTTTTTTGTCCTGATAATAACCACAGCAAGCTTTCCTGTCTGCGCCCTGGAACCTCTTGCCTGGAAGTATGAATACGATGATCTCGACAGGGTCATCAGCAAAATTGATCCTGCCGGGCGTATCACGAGGTTTCAATATTCAGAAAGCATGGAGGGAATTCTGAATGAAATAACGAAGACATCCCCCGATGGTAACTCTGTTGTCTGGCAGTATAATGATAAAAACCAGCTAAAAAAGATGATCGATGAATCGGGGATTGTTGAATACGGGTACGACGAACTGGGGCGAATAAACCATGTACAACGAATGGGGCAACCGGTAATTAGCTATGTCTATGACACACTGGATAGAATAACAGGACTCAAAATAGGCGAATCTTTCGGATTGACCTACAAGTATGATTTTCTGGGTCGTTTATCTAAAATCAAAACCAGTGCAGGCGAAATCTCCTATGATTACCAGACCGGTAGAGGTGTTGTTACAAGAACATTGCCTAACGGTATTAGAACGAATTGGATGGGTAGTCCGGATGGTAAACTGACTGAAATATCACATGTCCAAAAAAATAATAATATTATTGCTCAGTTTAAGTATGTCTACAGGGCAGATGGTTTGATCAGCGGAATGTCTCATTGGGACAGTCGATGGGGAAACAAAGTAACAGAGTTTGAGTATGATAACGTTCAGCGTTTAACAAAAGTCAATGACTCATCAGGCAAGAAAACAGAGTATCAGTATGATCAGTTGGGGAACCGTACTGCGCTATTCGTAAATGGCGAAAAAAAGAATGACAGCAAATATAACTGGGCAGGGCAAATGGAAAGCCTTATTGGGCAAGCCTGGGCCCATGATATGGCTGGGAATTTTACTTCGTTTACAGGTAATAAAGGACAATACAATATTGAATACAATACAACTGGATCCGTCAAGTCGATAAAGCTGAATGGCTCTTCAGTCAATTATAAGTATGACGGTGAGGGCTACCTGATCACAAGAACTGCAGGAACAAAAAAGACCCAGTATATTCCTGATCCCTTGACAGATAACTTCAGTCCTTTGCTTGCGATTGATAGTGATGGAAATAAGACATTTTACATCTGGGATGGTCAAAGCCCTTTAATGGCGATTAGTGACAAAGAGGTTAAATTCTTTCTGAATGACTACCTCGGGTCGGTCAGGTGTGTTGTAAACAAGGACGGTGAAATAATTAAAAAATACGACTTTAGCCCATTCGGAGTCCCTGAAAATAACATTACAGGCACCGATCTTATACCTGGATATGCAGGTCTTTTTTTTGATGGTTCAATATCAATGTACTTAACACACGCCAGAATCTATGATCCGCAAACAGGTCAATTCCTCCAGACAGAACCCCGGCATCTCATTCCAGACGGCTCTCAAAAAGACTTAAGTTTATATGCCTACTGTGGAGGTGATCCGGTTAACTTTGTGGATCGAAACGGAGCCGAACCTAGGCCCCTGATGTTGACAGACGGGATGGGAAATTCTGTTAGTGAATTATCGTATCCGATGATCGCAATTCCAAGGAAGCAACGATGGCCGCAATATCCTGGACAGACACCACCAGATGATTACCTACAGGTAATTGATGGTGGAATGAGTAGAGATTGGCTGGTGAGGACATTAGAGCAGTATGAAAAAGATGTAATGAACAAAAATCCTAATTTCAATGATCGGACATCAATTCGTCGAGAAGCTGTAAATCAATTCAGCAAAGACTACTCACGGTATGATCCTCATATACCAAAAGATACAAAATTATATACAACTCATATTGCCAACATGAATATTGCCACAGATATAGGTTTGGTAAATGTTGATTGGTTAACGACCGTCATTTCGACTGGTTTCACCCATGGACCTATAGAAGCTGTAACTTCAAGGCTCAGCCCCAGACCTCGATACTATGTGGGTAAATTTATTAACAACTATATAGCAAAACCTTGGGGTAAATTGACCAATAATGGAAAAGGACCAATAACAGACTGGAACAACCCATACCCAAAATCCAACCTTAATGCAGTAAAAATAATTGAGGAACGGATATTTAATCCAGATATTCCATTTTCGCAGGTATTCCAGCCACCTCAATATAAGCATATCTCATCAAGTAAATCCTATGAGATGACTAAACCTGTTATGAACCTTGATCCCGGGCAACCTAAACCGCCCTATCGAAGGCGCAATGAATACTGGTCTGATATTAAGTATGGTTTATGGGGCGGGGATGACGGTGGACCTGGGGGTGGTGGTATTTCAGCATTAACTCCCTCGAATGTCGGAGGTGTATACCTTGGAGGCGCGGGTAAAGCGCTTGATAATATAGGTTTAATAAGCGGTATTTCTGTGGATCGAAATAATAACCTTGTTCTTCTAAGTAATGATGATGCTACCATAAAATTACCTCCCTTGAGAATAGACGATGCTGTAACCATATTCCGGTCAGTATACCTTTATGGAGAGGGGCCCACAGTTACTATAGACCCGGCCTCAGAAAATCCTGAAGAATCTGCTATGGTTATCCGTCATGGTAAAGCCACAGAAGACACCTATGTAGGATGGATTCTTTATGAAGCCGACAGGTTGATGAAAGGGTATACGCTTGGAGTGGATAACAAAACTCAAAAGGATGTAACAAGCCGCGTCGCAGGATATGATGAAGTCTTAAAAACAATATATTTTGGAAAGGCTAATCAGGGGGTAAAGCAGAAAGATGGTCACTGGCAGCGCTTCTGGATAGTCCCTTCCGAGGCAAAAAGATATGAAAGCCCGGGAAATAAATTGACGCTGATGGATGTTCCCTTAAAAGTAAAGACCCAGAGCATGAAATGGAAAAATGGTCAGCTTGAGGATGATCCCGATGGCAAATCATCACCTGGTGCAATGGCCTTTACCGACTGGTTTACAGGGAACTATGATCTTATCGGTCAGGAACAATACCTGACACCACCATCCGCATCAGGTATAAAAAACCCGGTTCCGGTATTTAGCGAACTGAGGAGGATTGCTTTGATTACAGCCATTGCAGAAAAACTGCGCGACCAGGGTACACCCCTGCCCTTCTGGATGCTTGACTATGATGTGAAACCAGTCCCCTTTGAAAAAATAACCCGGGCTCTCAGAGTAACCCGATCAAATGATAAGGTAGAATCCCGGATATTTGGAGGTGTCCAATTATCTCCGGATGATAAGGATGTAAAGGTTTATGATAAGAACAGCGATTTGAAGAAACTTACAAAGGATGAGCAGGCACAAGTTCAAAAACAAATAGCAGTGGCTGCCGGTCTTGTAAAACCTCTGGAGTCGTTTTCACAAAGGGCTGAACCACTCAAACCTGAAAATATATCATTAAACGGGAATATATATCAGGCGGTGTCAATGCCCGGAACAGATACAGTGGCATTAGGTCCACTCCAACTTGAAGAAGAAGATATATCTGTTCCGCTTCCCGATGGCCGAACAATCAGTCTTATACGAAAATACAACTCATTCTTTAATCCGGAAGGTCCCTGGGGTAAAGGATGGGCATTGGATCTCCCAAGACTCATAGAGATGAAAGTGCCTGTCGACAGGGGGAATAGTTCCGTTCAGTACAGTACCGCCTATGAAGTTAGAACACCTTTGAATTCTACATATGCGCGTTTTTCAAGGATAGAGCAGATCCCCAGGTTCAACAATGTAAAACTACTCGTTCCGGATAAAAAATGTGAATTCATAGCCATGGCAGATGCAAAGCTTGACTTTCTGACACAGCCGACAGATGCTTTATATTTAAATGATGGATCTGAATATCACTTTATTGAAACAGGTGAACTGGCAGCTGTTGTGGACAAGGGATTAACTACTGTTTATGAAAGAAACAACAAGGGTAATGTCACAAGAATCATTGGATTATTGGGTAAAAAGACAGTGGGTGAGATAATGGTGAATTTTAATAAAGATGGCAGTCTTGCCAGTGCTGTTGGGAAAAATGCCCAGGGTGAAGTTAATGTTTATTACGAATATGATTCAGCCGGAAGACTTGATGGCGTAAAAACTGCTAAAGGCAGAGTGGGATATAATTACAAAGGTCCTCATCTGGCAGTGATTACATGGAAGGATTCAAAAGCAAAAAAGGAAGAAACGATTCGTTCCTTTGAATATAATAATGTGGGACAACTCGTTACAGATACATATGGTGACAAGGATTCAATCAAATACAATATAGTGAAAACCACAGATGGTACTGTCGCAACAGCAAGCCTTGTCCCTGACAAAGATAAAAAAGAGGTTATTAAATACGATAATACCTTTAGACCCACGGAAGCAACTTATGTTGATGGCACACAGATCAAATGGGAATACCCTAAACATGGAGGCATGGAGATAACATATAGCAGTGATGGGCAACCCGGTGTGAAAGTAATTAAATCATCAGACAAACGCAATGTGAAATTAAAAACAACTGATTGGCCTGAATTATCAGCAGAAAAGGATAAAGCAGGAAACCTGGTATCATTGTCAGAAAACGGCAAGACACTCATAAAGCAACACTGGAATAATAATGGAACACTTAAACGTATTGAAAACGAAACAACTGCTCTATGGCCCCAATATGATCAAGATGGTATTGTTAACTCCATTCTTTTGACCACGCCTGGTGATAAGGAGCAGCTTAGTGAATTTCAGGAGATCAAGGTTGATATTCAGGGAAGACCGGTTGAGATTAAGGATAATAGAGGACTTGACAGGATAATTCAATATGATGAATCAGGGCAGATTGCTTCAGTAATCGAAAAGCGTGACAATAAAAATTACGGATATAAAATTGAACGGGAAAAGGATGGTCGTATCAAATCCTTGAATTCATCGTGGGGATCAGAAGAATACATTTATGATAACGATAATACTCTCAAAATAGTCAATTTCGAACGCCAGGGCCAAACAGCATCAATCAATTATGATGCTGGTCTTATTCGTAAAGTAAAACAATTTGATGGAGGTGTAACCACTCTCTCCTACTATCAGGAAGGTCAAAATAAAGGTCTGCTGAAAAATATAAGTTGCCCGAATAAGGTTAATTTGGAATACCACTATGATGAATCTGAGCAGATTTCTAAAATAGATGTGGGCAACACAAATCAGGTGGTCCTGGACTTTGATGATAAAGGAAGGGTTTCAGGATATAGATGGCAAAAAGCAAAAAATCTTCAGTGATAAGGAACATATTAATCAGTGTGGACTAAAAATCTGCTCTACCAACAACCCCTTACTTAAAGCGACTTTATCTCCCATCTGTTTTACAGTACAGGTTTTCGCTTGTACTGTGTCAATTTCAAGAATACGATCCGTATCTTTTACTCTAAACCTTTGACCCTGCTGGACTCCGCTATTTTGGCCGATATTTATTGTAACGGAATTATCATCAACACCGGATATAATACCCCTCAGAGGATAAAGGGCCTTGAGTTTTTTCAATAAAAGGACTGCCAGTTTTCCAGCAATTTCCGATGCAGCCGTATCACTCTTGAATTCCTCATTAATCGCCCCTGTTACCTGTCCAGTCTCTGTCTCTATCAGGCGAATTGTGATCTGGGTTGTTGGACCCGTATAATACACCTTCCCGGAAAGAATCAATCTTGCGGCCATTATTTTGCCAAGGGACAAGGCCATGGATTGATCAGCCAGCCTTGAACTGCCCAGTTTCAATTCTTTGAGAAGTTTGTCAAGAAGGCTTCTTTCCACAATTCGTGCCCGGCTGTTACTTATAAGATTGTCTGCTATACATGATTCGATTAACTGCTCTTTACCTTCCTGAAGGCTGTACCCTTTAGTTTCTAAATCCGTTATCCACATGGTAAGGGGCAAGGATGTCCAACCGTCCCGTGGGGCAGCAGTTTTTTGCTTTTTCATATTTTCAAGAAGATCTTTAACAAGCGCGTCTATCTGTTTTTGTTTCTCCTGATCATTTTTTAGAGCAACTTTTTTCTCTATCTCCTTTGCCATAGACGCATAACCTTGACTGGTCGGGGAAACCTCACGGGCTTTGTTGAACATATCCAGAGCTTGATCATATTTTCCAAGCCTGTCCAGCAAAATCGCCTGAGAGACATACGCTCTGTCTGTACCAGGAGCAAGATTCGAAGACTTCCTGTAATATTGCATGGCTTCATCATTGTTGCCCCTGATGGAAGCGATTCTGCCAAGCCCCATCAATATCTCGGCATGTTGATCGTTTGTTATCCTACCGGCTAAAATTCCTTTTTTATAGTATGATTCCGCAGTCCTCAGATCTCCTTCCATAAGGTGAATGTTTCCAAGAATGACGTAACTCAATCCTATATCTGGATTTTTCTCCATAAGTTTTGAGGCATTTTTACGTGCGATGGAATAATTTCCGGACTTATATGCAGTAACTATGGATTGTTCAAATTGTGATGTTCTACCCGCCCGGTAAACGAAATATATCGAAACAATTATTACTATTAAAATGATGCTTCCAATAGACCATACCCATACTTTCTTAATTTTCTTTTTGTCGCTAGCTTCTCCCGTCATATTTGTAATATCTTTTCTATTAGAAGATAAATTGATTGAGTTATTGGTATGCTCAGGTTCTGGTTCGGGCGGTTGCTGTAGTATACCTTTTATCGTCTCAGCCAGACGTTTAATATGATTTTCTAATGGCGGACTCAAAGCATCAAGCCAATGGGTAGTGCCTAAAAAAAATTCCATTCTTTTGGACATTTGCACATCTTCTATTCGAAAGGGAATAATTGTAATACCTTTGCTTACTGCTGTGCCAACTTCCCTGTAAACATGCTTAGACATATTGGATTGAGATGAGAAAACCAGAACCATTATATGGCTGTCAGATATGGCATCGACTATAGCCGCAGCAAAATCCGATCCAGGTTGAACATCCCGGGGGGCGATCCAGCAGCGGATTTTTCTGCTCTCAAGAATCCCACAGATCGCATCTGCGTCACTTTTATCTTTACTTGAATGACTTATAAAAACATCATGCGCCATATACTTTTGCCCTGAGAAATCCCTTTAGTGTTTAATAGTATAAACTCAAGTATAAAAATTATTATAAAGTATCCATTCAGAAATAAACTTTTTCTGGGTGGGCACTGATTGTTAAGCAGGCTTGTCCAACCCATTAGTTTAAAAGTCCCTGCCAATATGACATTTCATTGAGACATGACCTTGTCAGTATCTTTAACAGCATCTGCGTTAAGGCCTTTTAAGAAATCACCTTTGGACATATTATCCATTACCTGGAAGACACGTCCAAATCCAATAATCTCAGGGTCATTCCCCAGAAATTTACCTGTTTTAGGATTATATATAGGCTCTGTCCGATAAATAATCAATCTTCTGTTCTGTCTGATCTTTCCATTGCCAAGGTCTGTGAAAAACACATCTTTCTTTTTTTTGACAATAATTCCCTCAACAAGTGGGAATTCTCTGCAAAATTTTATTGCCAGTCCTTCAGCCATAGTAGAGAGGGCATTTTTATCTTCTGTCTCGTCATAGACATCTTTTACTGCCAATATTTCAGATGTCTCATTATCTATCAACCTGGCGACTATCTCTAGTCCGATATTAGTTTCAATAATAGTGCCAACAAGGCTGGTCTGGGCCGCCATAAGTTTTCCAACTTCAATGGCTGTATTCTGATCAACAATACCACTACCACTTATTTTTTGTTCCCTGAGGATAACATCCAGCTTCTCCCGCTCAAGGATTCTGAACCTGTTCTGGTCCATGAGTTTAACAAAAAACAGTTCTCTATACAGTTGAGCGATATCGTTTTTAGTACCTTTAATTTCAAAGGGAAATATAGCAAGGCTCAACCTGGACGCAAGCTTTAATACATTAGGAACCTCTCTGTTAATGCATATCGTCTTTTTGGCGATATTTCCCTTTTTATCCTTTGCCGTGATCTGTATAAGATTTTTCCCCTCTTTAAGATTAATCAGTTGATTAAAAAAAATCATGGGGCTCTCTCTGTGAAGAACGGGGGTTCCGTTTACACGGAGGTCAACAATTTCACTTTCGTCCCTTACTTCTCCCTCAAGATAAATCCTGTCAAGAAACACAGTCTGTTCTTCTGCCCAGTCAGGCAGTGTGATCAGTGGAGCCTCTTTATCTTTCTTGCTCAGGAGAGAGCCTATGCTAAAACCGGCATCAGATATTATTTGTGGAGAATCCAGCCAGGCTAACCTGGTGTATTCTTTACGGGCGCTTATATTCTTAAGATCTATTTGCGCCCTTGTCTCATTTCCAGCACGGTCCCTTGCCAGCAGGATTATTTTATTGTCTTCAGGATTAACCGGGATATTGAAGGACACCTCCTCTCCATCCTCTGTTGGAAACGCAGCACCGTTCACACTTAGAGAGATTCGACCTGATTCATCATAGAGATATCCTTTTATGTAATTCCTTGTTTTTGTGTCCGTAGGGTATGGCTCCAAAGTAATAACCGGGCCCTGCCTGTCAACATGAATGACGCGCTCCTGCCGGGCTTGTCCGCCAAGCAGGTTTCGGGCTGTAATTTCCAGAATG
Source organism: uncultured delta proteobacterium (assembly GCA_963815145.1). Classification (GTDB taxonomy): domain Bacteria; phylum Desulfobacterota; class DSM-4660; order Desulfatiglandales; family HGW-15; genus JAAZBV01. The sequence goes on along the minus strand of CAWFFS010000007.1, from coordinate 381,183 downwards.
TGTTTTCCCTGGCCCAGGTTCAGTTCTTCCTTAAAGCTGACCTTTTGACTTGATGCCTCTATATAGCAGTTTTTGCCCGAGACAGTGATTTCAGAAACATACTGATCATCAGTGACGGTTCCTGAGATCATAATCGGGTCATCCCTGGTCCAGAGTACATCCCCGGGAAGGTCAGCCTTTATCTCAGGTACAGATACCGACAGGCCCTGCTGTTCAAAAAGTTGCTTCCGAATTTTGTCAAGGTAGTACCGGGCCTTTGCGGACGGCTGCTGTTCATTTGACAGGTCCAGATTCTTTTTTGCCTTTTCATAGTCGCCTGCCAGGTAATATGCCAGACCCATTTCACGGTTAGGAAAGTAATCAATAAAGTGCATTCCATAGGTCCGAGCCATCCTCTTATCCTCAGGCCTCTGCTTTATTGCATTCTCAAAATCCTCTCTTGCTTCTTTGTAAAATCTGCCTTCAAGATAGGAAAGCCCGCGTTCATAGTAGTTCCACCAGCGGTTCCTGAATGCCCCTTTAACTTTACCATATTCTTTCCCGTCTCTTATCAGGGCTTGGGAGTTAGAGCATGAGACTGAAGTGACAAGAGGAAATATCAATAGGAGCGTTAAAAAAAAGTATAATAAAAGATTTTTTTTCATTTTTATTTACTTAGACTTTATAGATTCAAAACATCTTAAACACAAAGCAAATCACATGAAAAATTGGGAAGGGATTTAGACATCTCTTGTTTGCAGTATCCTAAATAAGAATAGCAATAATTTAACCGATTATTTTCAAATAACGATAATAAGTGATTGTATTTATAAATCGATTAAATACACAAAAACATATATTAATGTAAAGAGATAAATTTCATGATAAAATATCCAATAATCATAATATTCTACTAAATACTATCTAAAAACAAATATCATCACTTTGATATTGCTAAAAATTCTATTGCATTAAAATGGTCAATTTATGGATTTTGCTTTCAGCAAATAACTATTTATAACTGAGCAAGAATGCACCGGGTAGATAAGAAATTGGAATCGTAAATGAGTATAACTCATTGAATATTAAATTTAATTTGTTATTGATTTTTTAAATAAAACCGTTATATGTGTTATATTCAATATAAAAGTATGTGTTTGCTTGATAATGAAAAGTCATATGGATTACATTTTAAAAATCTATCTGTAATTCCATATTATCATTAAACAGGAATGTAATACACTTTAAATTATCACCTTTGTCTTTACAATCCTTCTATCTTCTATTTGTTATAGTTATAATATTTGATTTTTTAGTAATCTCAATTGTTTTTTAATAAAAAGACAAAAATGACTAAAAACGAATTTGGGTTTGTTATTAAAATATTTCTCTACTTATTGCCAGTATGCGGCTTTGTTCTTATTTCTACTTCTTCATCATTTGGCAACGGATTTATTCAAAATATAGAAATACCATCATCCATTAATCCGGTAGGTTCAGGAGGCAGGGCTCTGGGAATGGGGGGTGCATTTATCGCCATTGCAGATGATGCCACAGCCGCCTCATGGAATCCTGCTGGATTGATCCAGCTTGAGACACCTGAAGTGTCAGTGGTAGGTGCCGCTTTTTTTCGAACTGAGAATAATTCCTTTGGCCTGAACCCGGAGGCTTCCGGCAAACAGGATGTTGATAGAACAGACCTGAATTATCTAAGCCTTGCCTACCCGTTCACATATTTAAACAGGAACATGATTGTATCCCTCAATTACCAGAAACTGTATGATTTCAACAGATCCTGGAATTTTATCTTCAATACATTTTCAGAGGAACTAAACGTATCAAGGGATGAAGACTTCAAACAGACCGGAGATCTATATGCATGGGGGCTGGCCTATGCAATCCAGGTTACACCAACCCTTTCGCTGGGCATTACCTTTAATTTCTGGGAGGACGGCATTGCAAACAACGGGTGGGAAAAAACAACGGATGAAAAAGGAAACAACAGCATTGTCATAGATTCCAATACATTAAATTTCAGCAGCACCTATTATAAAAATGATAAATATTCCTTCAGCGGCTTTAATTGCAATTTCGGCCTTCTCTGGAACATGTCCCCCAAATGGACTATAGGAGCCGTATTAAAAACACCTTTTTCGGCAGATATCAAATACAGCTCTTTTACGCATACAACCATGACCTTTCCTGATTACCCGGCTATGGATGATAATACAACGATTACACTCACAGATAACCAGAAACTGGATATGCCCATGTCATACGGTATAGGAATAGCCTATCGATTTTCTGATTCCTTTACAATGTCATTTGATGTTTATCGAACTCAGTGGAAAGACTTTATACTTGAGGACTCCGAGGGCAATAAAACAAATCCAATTACTGGAAAAGATGCCACTGTTTCAGGTTTAAAATCCACAAACCAGGTTCGAATGGGTGCTGAATATCTGTACATTGGAAATAAATACATAATACCTGTGCGAGGAGGAGTATTTTTTGATCCAGCTCCGGCAGAAAATGATGTGGACAATTATTTTGGAGCAGCCATAGGAACAGGCATTGTATACAAACGTTTTGTATTTGATGTGGCCTACCAGTACCGGTTTGGACACGATGTTGGAAAGTCTTTTTTAAAAGACCTGGAATTTTCGCAGGATATGCATGAAAGCACCGTTTATTCATCAGCAATATTTTATTTCTAGAATAAAAAGAGGCTCAAATGAAAAGATCAAGCTGCAATTTAGCAATTTTTCTTTTTCCCATCCTCATCACGTTTTGCACAGTCAGTTCTCAGGCTGACACATCGGTGCCTGCTGGTACAATCGTGGATACAACGTGGACAAAATCCGGTTCTCCCTATCTAATTGAAGGGAATATCCTTGTAGCGGGTCTGACAATTGAACCAGGCGTAAGGGTGGAATTTATGGGGAATTATATATTCGAGGTAGCGGGAACATTGACAGCGGTAGGAACAGAGACAGTGCCTATAGTGTTTACCCGTTCAGAGAGTAATACCGAAGGCTGGCAAGGAATCTTTTTCAACTATAGTAATTCTGATTGTTTGATTTCCTATTGCACGATCGAAGGGTCAATAAACAGCGGAATACGTATTGATAACAGTCAACCAACAATACAAAACTCAATAATAACAGATAATTCTGGAGTCAAAGGTGGTGGCATTAGTATTGTAAATAATTCGGTTTTCACATTAGAAAATTGTGAGGTATCCGATAATTCGGTTTCGGGTGGAAATGGGGGTGGAATTTATATTGATGGTGGTGAAGCCACCATCAATAATTGCACAATAAAAAATAATTCTGTTTATAATAATTATGGTTATGGAGGAGGAATTTATGCCGGGGGAAATATAGAAATCAGCAATTCGTTTATCTCCAATAATTCAATATCCTATTCAACTTGTAGTGCCAATGTACGTGGCTACGGTGGCGGCATATACACAAATGGAGAAACCATATTAAAAAATTGTGAATTTCAAAACAACTCGGTTTCCTCAGTTGCATCATGGTGTGGTGTAAAATTTAGTGCCTATAGTTATGGTGGTGCAGGTTATTTTAATGGTGCACTCACAGCATCGAATTGTATTATCGGGCATAATGAACTTTATGCATATGCTAGTTGTTCCTCTTGCCCAGAAGGAATATCCGGTGCTGGTTTTTATTGTAATTCCAGTGATATTAATTCTTCTATTACAAACTGCACATTTGCGTATAACACAGTTGGTGGGATTTCGAGTGGCAATGAACCTGTAACTATAAAAAATTCAATTTTTTGGGACAACGGAAGCGACCAGATATCAGGGAATGTTATCGTTTCCTACAGCAATGTGCAGGATGGTTTTGAGGGTGAAGGTAATATTGCCAGCAATCCGGTTTTTAAGAGTGAAACAGATTTAATGATCGTACCCGGATCACCTTGTATTGATGCCGGTAATCCGGACTCTCAATATAACGATGAATGCTTTCCCTTTTCCCTTGGCACACAAAGAAATGACATGGGTGCCCATGGGGGACCTGGCGGTTGTAACTGGGCGCCACCCGATAATGTGGCCTATTACTATATTGTCGCCGATACTATCCAGGATCTATGGAAGTATAACCTTGAACTGCATGCCATAACCTGGGAAAGGGAAGACTTGATAATAGGTTCTTCATGGAGCATTTCCGATGAATCCATGGCAACGCTCGAAGGCAATACTGTTACCGGATTGAAGAACGGTCATGTACTGGTTTCAACAAGTTATTTGGGCAGAACTTACACAAAGACGATTTATTTCAAAGCCTCCGGATCTTTCGAATCAGAGACCAACAATAACATTTCATCTGCAGATACCCTGGCTGAACAAACATATATGGAAGGAGAGTTACTGGAAGGTGATATTGATTACTACAAACTTGTGGTGAACCAATTCCAATCTGCAGAGTTTGCTTTTTTCTCACGTAGTCTTACCGCGGATGTACTGGTTGAAATCCTCGACAGTTCTGAGAATGTCATTGCATCAGCAACATCTACTGATGGTGAAAGTGTTCGAATTCATGCAGGACTCAGACCGGGAAACTACTATATCAAAATATCAAGTGCCGGAGATATAGATGATGATAAAACCTATGACATTATTTATAGCGAAGTTGATCCCGCACTTAATCTTGTTTTTGAGGCAGAATCGAACAACACTCTTGCTGATGCCAATGATCTGGTGATTGATGAAACGATTGAAGGACGCTTAAGTGCAAACGATGATCAGGATTTTTTCAGGGTATTATTAAACGCGCCGGTTTATGCAGATCTGGTATTTCAGTGTCAGGGGAACGATTCTACAAAGCAATTTATAATCGATGTTTATAACAGTTCCGAAGATAACCTGATAAACAGTTTTACAGTAAGTGAAGGTAGTCCGGTTTCCCTGCCAATGGGTTTGAATATTGCAGAATATTTTATCAAAGTATCAGGTGTTGAAGGCCATGTTGAAACAGCCTTACCCTATACATTTTCTCTAAAAACCTCAAGCCACCCTGACATTGAAATTGAATCAAATAATACTATTCCTTTTGCTAACCCGCTCGCAAAGGAGCAGGCCAAAACCGGATTGATCTATTCAGCCGGAGATATAGATATTTACGGTTTTGAGGCTACTCAGATTGGTGTTATTCATATCGATTTCAATCCCACCACAACAACCGGAGATTATAAAATATCCATACTGGATAAAAACGGCAATGAGAAATACGCTAAAACATCACTTGATGGTGATCCCAGGACTCTTAACTATGGGATAGAAACCTCTGACTATTACTACGTCAAAGTCGAAGCCCTGGATGGTGGAGATATTGATTCCAATCATTATTATGAACTTTTAATGACTTCCGATATTGAAATACAACCTATCGTAGGACTTGTCAGTATATCGATAGAAGCTCCATCAGACCATATCGCAATCAATGATCAGATGCAATTGACTCTAAAGAAACACTTTTCCGATACAAGTTTCCAGTTGCTTGAAGGGGGCGATCTTATTTCTTTACAGCCTGCTGTGGCATCAATCGATTCAAATGGCGTCGTTACAGGTCTTGCCAACGGAAATGTTACAATCGTTGGCATCTATGAGGGATTCACTGCTAAATTTAGTTTGACCGTGGGGACCGGAGAAAACGCTACTCAGCACCATGGGAATCTCATTATAATGACCGGAAGTGGAGACACCGAGTCTGATCCGCTTACAGGAGCAGCCCAGTATCTTTCAGATCTTCTTTACAAACGTTTCAAGAATCGTCTGTTTCAGAATGAAGATATATACTATTTTAACCCTGTCTCATATCACGACCTTGATGGTGATGGTTACGATAACAATGTGGTTGATGACAGCAGCCCCACAGTGAGTGAATTTGGGCAGGCCATTACTAACTGGGCTGCTGCCCAGAGTACTGACGGCCCGCTTTTCATTTACATGGTAGGGCATGGTGAAGCAGACACCTTCTGGCTTTCCTGCGGAAACCCTTACAGCAAACCAGTTAAAAGGCTTTATTGACACATTTTATGCCGCTACAGGTAGAAAGGTAGTTGTAATTATAGAAGCCTGTAAATCAGGGACATTTACCGATAACCTGGTAACACCGGGGAACAATATTATAACAGTTACCAGTGCGGACAACCAGGATGCCTATTTAAAGATGGGTGGTAAAATTTCCTTCTCCCAATTCTTTATGGACAGCCTGCGTAAGGGGGATTCGATATATGAGAGTTGGGTTTCTGCAAAAAACGAATTGAGCAATATGGAATCTCCGTTTAACCTGATGAATCCACAGCTTGTTGAAGGTATTTCTACTGCTTCAAATCAGACATGGATTGGCGGTGATTTCGTTGTGGCGAATCTGCTGCCCGGGTGGATACTTGGTAAGGTGTATAAGAATAATACAGGCATCCCCATTGAAGGCGCAACAGTAAATATTTCAGTTAATGACGCATCCGCGTATTGGAATATAAATACTATGGATGATGGATACTACCTCTGTGAAGTCCCTGCCGGGATCTATGCCATAGCCATTACTGCAACCGGATATGAGCCTGTAACTCTGACAGATGTGAGTATCGGTTTGGCAGAAGTTTTGACTAAAAATTTCGGACTGGTTTCCAATACCGATACAGATGGAGATGGTGTTAAAGATGACATTGATGCATTCCCGAATAACCCTTCTGAATGGCTGGATACCGATAAAGATGGGATAGGAAACAATGCAGATGCTGATGATGATAATGACGGTATGCCGGATACCTGGGAGGAAGAATATGGTTTTAATCCGCTGGTTAAAGACGGCTCTGGTGATTTAGATAATGATGGATATACCAATTTAAGGGAATATATGCAGGGAACAGACCCGTCAGACCCGGATTCGTATCCGATAACAAAGCCTATGCCCTGGCTGCCACTACTTTTGGAAGAGTAGATATTGATGCCGATCGATATTTTGTTATAGAGAATAAAAATGTATTTTCAAATAGTCATGCTGAATGGTTAGATCCATACAGTGCTGGGGCTATCTAAAAAATAAGAAAAGATAATGCCAGCAATTTTCTATTATTAAATCGTGAATAGTTCAACCCAGGTTGACAAAAAATAATCATTTTAATTTATCTCGCAAAATTTCGTAAGGAGTTTTTCCATTTAGTCCGCCGTGAAATCTGTTGTAGTTATAAAAATTCTCCTATCCGGCCATTTTTTGTTCCAAAACTCATGACTTCTGAAGCACTTTCTCCTTACAGAATCCCAATAACATTCGCAACACAATATTTCGGAGGTGTATTGATGCACATCGATGGATGTGATCAGGCATAGCTTTTCCTTCTATTATCTCTATACCTTTTATTCGAGCCCATTGCTTAATTGTATCCACAACGACATTCTTCTCTTTTCTCCATATAATTCTTTGCGTCTGTACTTCGGTATCCATATCATATGATGCTTACAATCCCAGATCGAATATGATAATCTAATGAAACGTTTCATTAAAATCTCATCTTTTTGAGTAGCCGGCACTCTTATTGTAGGAGATTTTTTCTTTCTCGGCGCCAATCTCTGGCATAGCCATTATTCATACCACTGGCATGCCAGTAGCTTATTCCTTCGGATTAGATCAATAGCCAAAATAGATCATCTTTTTTTAATAAATTCTTCAAAAAAATATTTTTAATTAGGTGCGATTTTTCCTCCCCAGAACAGTTCTTAAATTGGGTGCCGAAATGATCATACCCCTAAAACGATCAATCATGGAAATTTTTTCCTGAAAATTTAAACCGGCATTCAGATTAAAAATATCAACCCACTTTTATTAAAGGAGGAAAGGCTAATGTTCACGCGTAATTACTTAATAATTTTTCTTTTATTTATCATGACCGGATGTGCGAGTGCACCAAAATTCAAGTATGTAAAGCGACACGATCCTATTATGGACCAGAACGGGGGGGTTGTGCTGCTTGTAGATGTCTGCAATCAAATAGATGTGGTTGGCGATGATGATTATTACGTCATTAAAGAATCTAAAGAAGTTGCATCTGCACTTGCAAAAGAAATCGCTGCTTATCTGGAAAAGAATGGCGTTTCAGTGAAAACTGAGATTTTACCATTTGTGTGCGGTGCCTTTGATAACCCCCAAAATAAACCTGCAAAGGTCGCTGATGAGGTCGGAGGAAAGGTTAATGAATTGTCAAAGCCATACTGTGTCACAGGAAATATCAGTAAAGATGATGAATATCTGAAGGCCCTTACTACACTATCTACCTATACTTTTGAAAGATGCATGACAAAGTATCTGGAAGACTCTGCCAGAAATCAAAAGAAGCTGGATAAATTTAAAGCACCCGCCATGATTGTTCAGGAGGATCAGTTCAGAGAAGCGGCAAATGTAATTAAAGCAAAGACAAATGCCTCAAGCGTGCTTTATGTGGGACTAAAGGGCAGGAAATTAAGCGGAGGCAAGAAATTCGGGCAGGGTCTTTTTCGATTCACGGTAGGTATGGCTACTGGAATAGCAACAGCAGGATTGGGTACCGGATATGCTGTATCATTTATTCCGGGAGGAAATATTGACTGGAGATATGAGACTGCCGGTTTAATTGACCTTGAATCACAAAAATTATCGTGGAAGAGCTGGACGACTGGAGGAGGTAATCCGCTGAAAATCAAGACTGTCGCCAATCCGAAAGAAGAAGAACGCCTCCTGAAGGATCTTGTTTTTGATAAAGAACCGATAACCGGGAAAAAATAGGTTAGATCATATATTGCGGATGATTTAATCGATTATTAGGAAAGAGGCAAACCACACATATAAATAGCTTAAGACTTAATATTTTGAGGTTTTGAAGGTGGATTTTAAGATAACTACTTTAGATATACAGGAGATATAAAATGAAACACTCAAAAAAAATACTGCTCATTCCTATTATTTTATTTTCACTAATGGCAACCAATGTTTTTGCAGGTGACAAGGATTTCACTGTTAAGAAAGGCATGTATCTCGGATTGTCCTTTGATTATAACAGTCTTCCAGGAGACTTCGATGACTCATCTTTTTATTATACGTCCACTAACTGATATAATGTACCAACCGTGGATAGTGGCTCAGGTTTTGGGGTAATCTTCGGCTCCAGGTATACTAAGGGTGCATTGGAATTGGGATACCATCGCTCCACCCATGATACAAACTCATTATTTGTGGATATTGGCAAACAGGACGCCACATATAACCTTGTGGATCTGAACTTAAAGTATGATGTGTTTGCAAAAGGTAAATTCAGGCCAAATATTCTTCTGGGAGTTGGATACACATGGGTTACTGTTAATAATAGTATGACTGATGGTGATAATTATTCTGATGAAACATTTACAGGCGGAGCTCTCAATTTAGGAGGAGGTATTTCATATTACTTAAATCCGCGATGGTGTATAAATACTGAGGTCATCTACAGATGGCAGCGATATGGCAGAGTAGAAGGTGTTGATCTTGAAAGTGCACTTTCGGGTAGCGGAATTAATTATACTGTCGGAATAGCTTATACCTTCTGATAGCGGCATAGATTATAGCATTAAATCCGGGGTAGTTTTATGCGCCCCGGTTCATATTTTATTATTATAATAAAATTATATGTCTTTCTCCCACCGCTTTAAAAAAATTTAGCTAACTTTACCTGATATTTTAGAAGTCAGAGAAGGAATGTTTATCAGATAAGGATATTGCTTGGAAAAAGTTTGAAGTATATCTTAATTATATGTGTAACCATTCTATTGGCCTTGTGGTTGATATTCCGTGAACATGGACTTCTATACCTGAAAAATCGAAGAATTGAACTGCAAGAATATTCTAAACTAGATTTTCTTTCACTCCATGATTAATAAAAATGGTGATGAGCACAGTTTTGGGCACAACACAAAAAAAGAGGCTAACACATAAATGCTAACCTCTTGTAATTACCTTACTTATGGCGCGCCCGGGAAGATTCGAACCCCCGACCTGCGGATTAGAAGTCCGCTGCTCTATCCGGCTGAGCTACGGGCGCAAAAGTGGGCTACTCATAACATATTATATTTGGGTTTACCAATATTTTTTTAATTCAAAACAGAAATTCTTTTTATTTTATTAATGCTCTTCACTACATAAACTTATCTGTATCCGGCAATGATGACCCGTTGTTTTCACTCAGGAAATCATAGATTTTGTCCTTCAGCTCCTTTCTTCGCATTCCCGTTCAGGACCTGGTGAAGAAGAAAATTGGTATTTCTCTCAAGCTGCCCCATGGTTTCGGCAAGGGCCTTTAACTGCAGCAATGATTTGCGGGATTTCTCCTGGCAGGGGATATTCAGTTCCGGATTATCCAGAATATCGATCAGGTGGTCAAGCACAGGACCATTCATGCTTTGTATTTCTTCATAGATAATATTTATCCACTTATCTTTTAATTCCCGGGGCATTTCATTATAGGCCTCAGTCAGTTCCGGATTTCTGCCAAACTGTAATGCCTGCTTCAGCTCATCAATGGACTGCAATGCTGCTATCTTTAATTCATTATCAATCCCGTTCGTGTTCAAGAGGTCAATCCATTTTTCCTCTATCTGCATTTTCATCCAGTTTTCTCCCTGTGCCGGCGGGAGCGAAAGTTCCAGAAATCTTTCGTGGGAACTTCTTAATAATCCTGTAAGCCCGTCATATTTATTATCCAGACCGGCGAGGATGCTGTTCAGCTTATTAATTGCGGTGACCTTGGGATTGTCTGCATTTATATGTTTTATAAGCAAAGATTCCCATTGTTCTCTTAAAAAAGCTATTTCCTGTTTAACAAGGGTAAATATCAGACCGGATTTGGTGATTGCATTCCTTAATGAGTCCGCCAGGATATTGCATGCGTTAAGCCTGTCTCTGGAAAGATCCTGCATTGCCTTCATCGAATCCTGCCTGAGCTGATAACTCAAAAGTTCGGTACCAAGGGAACGCGACAGTTTTTTGATCACCCTTGTCTCATGGCTGTTCATCCTGATCGTATATGGTCTGAAATGGATCTTGACTACAGCAACCACTACATAGTCGCTGTCTGCCCAGATTATATCTCCGAAAAAATTTCGCGGGTATTCAAGGGATGAGTACATGTCGAGGTTGAGGTCAGACTTTCTTACCAGCACAGGCTCCATATGCTGGAAGTCTTCAGGCTCTGATTCGAGCTGGAGTCTTACGCTTCTGGAATCATTCGCGGGATCTTCAGCTGTCCAGCTTTTCTGCCTTTCAACGCACCAGCCCATCGCCTCCAGCGGCCTTCCCGGTTCATCGCGGTATTCAAGCCATGGTTTACCAGGAGGGTTATAACCGGAGACAGCCGGCAGACCCCATTCAATCTTTTCCCTGTAGTCGTCGATCCGGCCGGAAGTAATTCTTTCCACTTTCAGTTCCGGAAGTTTGCCGACCCGATATATTGTGCCTTTAAAAGCATTCGGAAGACATACAAAGATAGTTTCAATCATCTCCATACATGCTTTTTTAAGGACTGATTCTTCAATCTCAATGGACAATATCAGATACCTTTAAATTCCTGATTTATATTTAGGAAGAATAAGCCTCTCTTTATGAAAAAAGTCAATTATTTTTTTCTATTAAAATAAAAATGACACTTGACAACCTGGACCAATGCGGTAAAACTCCGGCTATGCATGAAAACAGCATTCAATTTGATTATCTCCCTGAAATGAAAGATCCGCTCTTTATTGCAGGCTTCAGCGGATGGGGAAACGCCCTTGACATATCCCTTGGCATGGCGGATTTTATAATCAGTAAACTGGACGCAAAGGTTTTTGCGCATATAAAGCCTGACCAGTTTTATTCCTATGATGAAAAACGTCCGACTGTTGAAATCAAAAATGGGGTACTTCAAAAAGTGGAACATCCCGGCGGACTTTTCTATGTAACAAATCCAGGCGAAAATTCCCGTGATATCATTATCTTCAGGGCAGTCGAACCAAGCCTGAAATGGATGCATTTTTCGGATGTCGTCCTTTCTGTGTGTGAAAATTTTGGAGTAAAAACCATCATATTCATCGGGAGTATGTTTGATAATGTCCTGCATACCGATACAGTAATATCGGCAACCGCATCCAGCAGTACTCTGCTCGACATGATACCGCAGGAAACGGTTAAGCATGTAGACTATACCGGGCCGTCCGGCATACATTCCACTATCGCTTCAGAGGCCAGGGAGAGAGGTTTTGACTTTATCAGTCTATGGTGCCACTGTCCCCAGTATCTGCAGGGAACAACACATTTCGGCATGCTGTATAAACTCGGAAGGCTTATCAGCAAACTGGGCGGATTCCACCTGGAAACAGATGAGCTGGAAATAACCTGGAAAGAAGTAAGCAGGCAGATTCAGGATATAATAGATAAAAATCCTGAACTGAAAGGCATGATCGAAGACATTGAGAAAAACAGTAAAAAAGCCACGGACGAAAATCAGGACAGGCACGGCAAGATAATAAACTTCGACAGGTTCCAGAAAACCAAAAAAGGCAGTTTTGATTAATGCTCATTTAACCCGCTTTCATCTCATCGACTGCTTTAACAAGCTTTGTGATGATCTCACCTGCTTCACCCTCAAGAAAAATATTCGTAAGCTGTTCTGTCAGCCACGTCTTTTCTTTATTTATCTCTATAATTTTTGCATTATTTCCTGATGCTACAACAGGGATGGTGTTGGCAGGAGAAACCTCCGCAGAAGTACCGATGATGAGCATGACACGTGCCTTTGAAGCAAGCTCGAAGGATAGGTTAAGGGCCTCATCAGGTATGCCTTCGCCAAAGAACACGACATCGGGTTTCAGTATCCTGCCGCACCTGCATTTTGGAAGATACTCATGCCTTTTTTCAGCCATTGTATATCTGCTGTTGCAGTAAAGACATGAAAGCGTACTGCAATTACCATGATATTCGATGACATTTTGAGCTCCGCCATCCTGGTGAAGGTTATCTACGTTTTGCGTTATTATATATTGCAGCACCCCTTTCTGCTCAAGTATGCCGAGGCCCACGTGGGCGGGATTGGGCCGCGCCCTGACGACAAGTGCGTCCATTTCCCTGAGCATGTTCCATACTTCGGAAGGATCTGCCAAAAAGGCATCTATGGTCGCGTATCGGGCAGGGTCATACCTTGACCACAACCCGTTTTTTCCCCTGAAATCAGGGATCCCCGATTCAACGGATATCCCGGCGCCTGTAAGGGCAAGAACAGGTTTTGACCGGATTATGATTTCGGCAGCCAGTCGTATTTGATCACCAAGTGCGCACATACCTGAATCCGGCATAAGAGGTAATTATAAAACGGAATAGACCTCTCGCTCGTTCCCTTCGGTCACTAGAGCTCACAGAGGACGCAGGGAAAAGCTTTTGTTTGGGCTTTATTAAAAAAATGCTTTTTTCTTTCTCTGCGAACTCTGAGGGCTCTGCGAGATACATGTTTTTTCAGTACTTCTGAGATCTGAAGACCTAATCAATCGATTCCAGAAGTATCCTGCTGCTGGAACCATTATAACTGACGATTCTGGCCTTTATCTTTTTCTGTTCGCCAAAGATATTCACCAGCCTGATCTCGTTACCTTCAACATCAAGCTGATCAACGTTTTCCATGACCTTGCTTTCAATGCCTTCACTCAATAAAAAGGCGTTTGCCTCACACATTTAAGGGTTCCTCCTCATCCGGTTAACCAAGTGCATCAAGGGCCTTTTTAAGACATTCGGTGCTCTTTTTATTCAGTTCTATCATTTCTCTGATATATGAAGCACTTTCAGTCCTGCCTTCCCGGTCTAATTGTTCTGCAAATAACGTATAATCTTCAATATGGTGATCACTGTGTTCCACCCAGTGCTCAAGGCGGACTCTAGCCTTTTCCAAAAAATCCATAAAAAACCTCCATTTATTTACTATTCACCTAAGGGCAGCCTTACCGTGAACCTGGCACCCCGGTCCTTTTCACTTTCTACATCCATTGTGCCGCCCATGTCTTCAACAAGAACGAGCGCCCCGGCCAGTCCCAGACCATGCCCCCTTATGCAGCAATTTCTTTCTTCTCCGAGCTGAAAATATCTTTCGAATATCTTCTCCTGATATTCCTTTTCTATACCCCTTCCGTCATCCATGATGGAAACAACAAAGTTCCTTTCATCTATAGTTATATCAAGGCTGATCGTTTTTTTTCTGAATTTCATGGCATTGCTTAAAAGGTTTCTTATTATCTGCCTTACCTTTCTGATATCCAGCACCATTTCCTCTGACCATACAGACTCATTGATGTTCACCTTTATATTGTGCATTTCAAGTATCCCGGCAAAATCCGACATGCTTTGTGTTTTACTGATTTTTTCTGCTGTCTCAGGATGAATGAGATCAAAGATCTCGATAAAAGGAAACATAACATATTCAAAACATTTAAATTTGTCTTTATAAAAAATTCCCTCGCCTGATCTTCCGACTTCGAGGATATCATTAACCAGGTTCATGGCTATTTTTGAATTTCTTAAAACCCTGCTTAATACCTTTATCTGTCTTTCCGAAAGAGGGGCTTCCCTGTCGGCCTTACGAATCAGGGAATCTACACTCGCCCCGATGACTGCAATGGGATTTTTAAGATCATGAACCAATAATTCTGTTTTTATTCTATTTTTATTCATAACTGCCTTAAACCCGCCGGAGGCGGATATTCTTTATTTTTATCATCTCATTAAAACATAATCCAATCTCAATGAATGCTACATGGAAACATAATAAAAATAATACCTGGTGTCCATTCATAAAAAAATTACTTGAAAACAACCCCTGCATACCCCACAAAACTGCTGTCGGGCCTGACATCATAGCTTGTTGTATATATCAGCTTTTTACTTTCCATCGCTCCCAGTTTCTTTACCGTGGCAACCGCAGCGGCAACAGCACCTCCGCAGCATGCATTCATATTTCGAAGGGATTCACCTATTATTGCATCCGGTTCCATATCCAGCATAAGATCCACCATCTTCTTATCATTTTTTTCCTTAACCCAGTCAACAGCAGCCTGCCCGGTTCCCATAACAGTATTGGCATAATTCGGCCCATAATGCGTAAGGTCGGTGGATCCGATGACCTTAACTCTCAAGCCCAGTTCCTTTGCCGTTTCAGCTACGCCCTCACCTATCTTTACTGATGATGCAGCAGGTGGAGCACCTATCGGCAACAGGCTCACATTCGGGAAAAAGTATTTAATAATGGGGAGCTGCAGCTCGATAGTATTATCAGGGGCATATCTTGAGCTCGTCTCGACAGTAAATTTAAACTTTGGAACAAGTCTTTCCGCCATATCCGATGCTATCGGAAGTGCACCCAGCGGCGTATTCCACGAACCTTCAGTCATAATGAAATTACCGCTTCCCGGATGAAGGTGCCTGCCAAAGACGACAATCACATCAGGCTCATCACCTGAACGTAAATATTTTATTACATTATAGGCAACATGGCCGGAATATACCCATCCGGCATGCGGCACAATCCCGCCCAGCCAGTCACCCGTATAAGGCGAAACAGAGGATCTTTCAAACTCTTTAAACATTCTGATACATTCCGACTCCGTAGCCGGGTACCAGCTCCCTGCCAAATCAGGCTGTCTTACACCCATTGTTCTTTCTCCTCATCATTTAAGCCGCCCACAAGTGACAACCGGGAGATCAACTCGAATGACATTTATCCAAAAGTTTTTTACTTTCTTCTCTTTCCATTTTTCAGATAAAACTTCGGTACTATTTTATATATTTTTGCTCCTTGCAGCAAATACTCTTTTTATTATATATAATTCTTTTTTTGACAAATTCCTCATATTGGTAAAATAAATTATATTATGGAACCGTTTAATAAAATAATAGAGAATTTTCTTTCAATCAATCCTGTAGAACTGGCTATTAGAATATCTGTACTTTTATTTGCTGTAACCATTCATGAATATGCCCATGGCAAGGCGGCTCTTTCACTGGGTGACCCTACGGCAAAAAATGCCGGAAGACTTACGCTTAATCCCTTAAGTCATATAGATCCTTTGGGTGCAATATGCATGTTTCTGTTCAATTTTGGATGGGCAAAACCTGTGCCGGTAAATCCCGAGTATTTCGCCGATAAACGGAAGGACATAATATTGATGGCGTTAAGCGGGCCGATATCAAACATTGCTGCCGCCTTCATAGCAGGGCTGTTCATGAGATATTTATTTTTTATTTCAATAGCCGGATATAAGCTGCTGCTCATATATATGATACTGATGAATGTCGGGCTCGGACTTTTTAATCTGCTGCCGATACCGCCTCTTGACGGGTCCCATGTCCTCGAGAATATACTGCCGCCCTCTACTGCAAAAGGTTTTCTGCGCATAAAACGTTTTGCGCCAATACTTTTAATCGGCGTGCTTTTACTTGATCACTTTACGCACCTGAATATATTTGGAAGGATCTTTTCCACCCCGATAATTAAAATATCAGGACTTTTCGGAGGGGAAAATTTCACAAGGCTGATAAATTTCTAGATATTACAGGCAGTATTATACAGAAAGAGTTAGAATAATATCGGAAAGTTCCTCGATCACCTTTGGAAATCTGTCCGCCTTTATCCCGACAGTATCAAGGCGTTCAGAAAATGAATCAGTGTTAAGCCTTTCAAGTTCCTGCCCGACAATAAACCTGGACATCAAAAGATCTGCAAGATAAACGATGTGATTGAGCTCATTGTCAAATTCCGCCTCTTCCGGTCTGTGATGATGTTTTATGACATCCACAAGCCGCTCCGGCAGCTCCCACATTTCAGCAAGTTTACCACCTGCTTCAGTATGGCTCAAACCGAAAATTTCCTTTTCGACATTAACCAGGCTTTCATTTCTCTCCTGAGTTCGCCTGTAGAAAAGGGGGTATGCCCTGTCCATGAACTGATCCAGGGCTATTTTCCCGATATCATGTAAAAGCCCCGCAGTATAAGCAATATCACCTGAAATCTTCCTGTTGTAGGATGCCAGTTTTTCAGATATCAGGGCAGTTCCCACTGCATGCTTGAAAAGACCGCCTTTGCACAGCGAATACCCGCCATTGTCGCTGTTGAAGAATCCTTCCATCGAGGCAGAAACAACCATCTGTAAAAGGCGTTTTTCACCAAGGACAATCAGTGCCCTTTCTATGCTGTCTACATTGCTGTTCTGCCTGAAATAGGCGGTATTGCACAGCCTGATGATTTTGGCGCTTATGATCTGATCCTGTTTGATCTGGGTTCCCAGATCATCCATACCGTAATTGTCATCCTGCATCATTCTCAGTAATTTCAGGGCAATCTGCGGTATTGGCTTTATTTTGGAGATAGCGGTTTCCAGTTGTTCCATGGATGGGGGCTCCAGGGAACCGGTATCATCATCTGCAGGGATACTGATCGGTTTTATTGTGCTTTCAAAATTTGAAAGATTCAGGCTGAGACAGCAGCAAAAATGCCCGCCTGTTTCACTTTTTATTATCGGGATATTCTCTGACTTCAAAATATTTTCAACTATCTCAGCAGTTCTTCCCCCTATATCCAGGTTTAAATCAAGATTGGAAACAGGTCCGACAAGGGCGCCTCCTGCAATTGTGGCAGTAAAATCACCGTCTTCACCCAGTTTATCACGCAGTGTCCTGATAAAAATAGGCAACCCTGTTCTGGCATAGTTCTCTTTTTTACCTAAAATACTCATGCCGCTGGGTTCTGGTAAAAGTATATGCATCAACCCCGCGAGATTCCTTTTTTCATCAACAAGTATTACACCAACGCAGGTGCCGAGATATGCATCCAGTATCTCATTTGTCCTGTGGCTGATTACAAAGTTTCCGGACGGAACAGGTGTTCTTTTCAGTATTAAACCAGTGCTCATATTGAATATCCCTTTACAGGGTTTATTTAATGGCTAAACAAATCATCCTGTCATCAGTATACAATTAAAACCGGTTTATGCGCCTAAAAATATTAAGAAAGATAATGCTTTATTTTATTTCAGTTGTCAAATACCTTACATCGTTTGACGGTAATTGGGACCGCACCTCTCCGTTTATTAAAAGGCCCAGACCGAGCACCTGTCCCTTTAACGACAGTATTACATATCCATTCTCAAGACCTTCTTCCATGGGCAGGTAGTCTCCCTTAAGGAGATCTTCAAGCTGATTTTCATCAATATTGAAGACAGCTCTTGTTGCCAGGTGGCCAAAATATTGAGCAAGTCGGGTAGTCGGCTTTATAAAGCTGCCTACCTCCTGAAAGGCCTTGATCCCGAGCCTTTTAATCTTTAGATGAGCAACCTTTGATATCAGGGGACTTTTATTGATAAGCCAGAAGGTCCTTTTCTTTGCAAACAGGAAACAGCCGTCAAAAACATCTTCGGGAATACCGAACCGGTCATTCAGGTATGACAGCAAAAATGCCCTGTCACCCTCTCCTGCAAATTCTGGCCATGAAGAATCCAACTGAATTGATGTGATGGGGGTAGAACCTTGCCGATTTTCCAAGTTCGCTGTCATAGGAAGCATCCTTCCAATCTGTTAACCCATGCATATGGGGGAAATTAATATCTACGGGCAGTATTTCCGCGTCCCGGTTTTTGAGCAGAAACTGAACCGCCTCTTCATTTTCGGCCGGATTATATGTGCATGTGGAATATAGCATTACACCGTTTATATTCAGCAGGTCAAAACCCCTTAACAGGATTTTTTTCTGCAGATCGAGCAGCTTGCTGCCCGGGTGGGGCTTTGAAGCGTAACCTTTATCCGACCCTTCATTTTTTCTTATTCTCCCTTCACCGGAACAGGGAACATCGGCCATGATGTAATCAAAACGCTGTTTCAGCGGAAACTCCTGGGCCTGGTATTCCGTATAAAGTGCATTTATTACTCCAAGCCTCGTAAGGGTATGTCCCAGCGGTATATGCCTGCTGGCATAGAGTTCGTTTGCAACTATAAGCCCGCTGTTTTCCATTATATCGGCCATATGGGCGGTTTTACCACCCGGAGAAGAACACATATCAAGCACGAGAGCGTCCTTTTCGGGTGCAAGCACCATGGCGGCAAGACATGATGTCAACGCCTGGGGATGGATATATCCGGAGAAATACTCCGGGAGGTTCCCCGGAGATTTGAGGCCACAGGCTTCATAGAACCTGCGGCCTTCATCACCCATGGGTCTGAGGGAGATACCCCTTCCTTCCAGAATGCCTACAAGTCTGTGCGGTTCGACTTTTATACGGTTCACCCTTAAATGGACCGGGAGAGGCCTGTTCAGGCTTTCGAGGAAGTCATCAAAATCCGGTATAATTTCGCTGTAATCACTAAAAAAATTCCGCATCACGGTATCATTCTGCAATAAATCAGATATTAAACTTCTCAAGGATTAGCTCATCGGAAACTGTGTACGGGTCCTTCTCTCCACTCACTATCGATTCAACTGCCTTCATGAACATTTCGTCATTATCGAACCTGTTAAAGAGTTCTCCCATTATTCGGCCTGTTATAATTTCCAGTAATTCTTCCCTTACCCCTGTTTCCGTTTTCCTGATATTTATATGCCCTCTTGTTTTCGCAATATATTTTCTATGTTTTTCAATCTCATCTAAAACTTTTTCTATGCCGCTGTTTTCCGGGGCAATTGTCTTCAGAATGGGAGGATGCCATTGATCTTTACCGGTCCTGTCCATACCCATTTCTATCATCGCCATAAGGTCGTTCAGGGTTTTATCCGAGCCGTCCCGGTCCGCCTTATTTATAATAAAGATATCCCCGGCCTCGAGTATTCCGGCCTTTATTGCCTGAATGTCATCGCCCATACCGGGGATAACAACTATAGCGGTGGTATGTGCCTTTTTTACTATATCGACCTCATCCTGACCAACGCCCACGGTTTCAACAATGATATAGTCCTTACCCATGGCGTCCATCACATCGATTGCCCCCCTCGTCGATAAGGTCAGCCCCCCGAAATGCCCCCTGGTTGCAAGTGACCTGATAAATACATCCCTGTCCTTGCTGTGGCGCTGCATCCTGATCCTGTCGCCCAGTATTGCGCCTCCACTGAAAGGGCTGGTAGGATCAACAGCGATAACTCCGACTTTTTTTTCTCTTTTCCTTAAACCTTCTATCATCCTGTCCACAAGGGTACTTTTACCCACACCCGGAGCCCCGGTTATACCTATTACATAGGCATTTCCCGTGTGCGGATAAAGTTCTTTGAGCACCTCCCGCACAAAGGGCAGACCATTGTCAATATCGCTTATCAATCGGGCAGCGGCTCTTATGTCTCCGGAAATGATCTTATCGACGATTTCAGACATACTGATATGATATTAGAGAAGCTCGCCTTTAAATTCAGGGGTCCTTTTTTCCAGGAATGCGGTCATTCCTTCCTTCTGGTCAGGACTTGTAAAGATAATACCAAAGGCATCGGATTCCATCCTGCAGCCGTTGATCAGGTCCAGATCGGCTCCCCTGTCGATGCAGTCTTTTATGCCTTTAAGGGCTACCCTGCCCTTTGAGGCGATCAACGATGCGGTTTTCATGGTTTCTTCCCACAGTGTTTCTGCCGGAAACACCTTGTTTACAAGGCCTATACTTTTTGCTTCTTCAGCCTTTATAATCCAGCCTGTCATGCATATTTCCTTTGCGACGTTGCTGCCGACAAGCCTTGCAAGCCTCTGGGTACCGCCAAAACCGGGGATTACGCCAAGGTTTATCTCAGGCTGGCCGAATTTCGCCTTTTCGGAAGCATATATAAAATCGCATGCCATGGCTATTTCGCAGCCGCCGCCGAGTGCAAAACCGTTTACACATGCGATTACGGGAATCGGAAGCTGCTCAATACGGAAAAGCAGATCCTGCCCGACCCTGCCGAACTCCCTTGCCTGAAGCGGTGTAAGGTTAACCATGTGTTTTATGTCCGCCCCTGCGACAAATGCCTTATCTCCTTCGCCTGTGAAGACAAGTACTTTGATACTTTTGTCTGCGAGTATTTCATCCAGTGCGGTGTTTACCTCTGCCAGCACTTCGGGATTGATTGCGTTAAGTGCCTGCGGCCTGTTAAATTTTAATACTGCTACATTTTCTTCCACGTTGAAAAGGATATTTTTATAATCCATAATTCTGCTCCTTGGGTATAAAATTTAATATAAAATGAAGAATACAAGATTTTTTATCATATTGGCTACTTGTACTTGAACCTTGCATCCTAAATATATAAAATATATTCTTGGTCCTTTTGCAGGGATATGCAAGATACGGTTAGGGACAAATATATAAAGATGTTCTTTTCCAAGTCAAGTTAATTCAAACCCTAATAACCAAATGATTTTTCTTGACATTTTTTGTATCCCGCAGCCTTTTACAGATAAGAAATTTAAAGACTGTTACTGTACAGAATCGATCTATGGAGAAATAAAATGAATCAACTCGCAATGGAATTAAATGAAATAATTAAAAAAGCAAACCCCTATATATATGATATGCTTTCGGAAGTTGGTAAATCCCTGTATTTTCCCAAGGGAATACTTACGCAGAGCGCCGAGGCAAAGGTAAAGGCGCACAAATTTAACGCTACGATCGGTATGGCAAAGGAAAAGGGTAAAACCATGTTTCTTCCCTCTGTAATGGATCAGGTTGGCAACTTCAGCCCTGACGAATCCCTGACCTATGCACCTTCATACGGAGTTGCCGATCTCAGAAAGGCATGGAAAGATTCCATATTTAAAAAGAACCCTTCATTGAACGGGAATAAAATCAGTCTCCCGGTCGTTACAAATGCAATTACTCACGGCCTGTCGGTTGTCGGCGATATATGGGTAGATCCTGGTGACGTCCTGATACTTCCGGACAAGATGTGGGGTAACTACAGTATGATTTATGAGGTGCGTAACGGTGCCAAAATAGTAAAATATCCCCTGTTTAACCAGGAAGGGGGTTTTAATTCTGACGCTTTTAAAAAATGTCTTGAAGATGAAGCCCTGAAGGCGAAAAAACTGATTGTATTACTCAATTTTCCCAACAATCCTACGGGATACAGCATAACCACCGAAGAAGGAATAAAGATAGCAGATATTCTTACAGGAATCGCCGAAAAGGGAACAAACGTGGTGACAGTCACGGATGATGCCTATTTCGGTCTATTCTTTGAAGACAATGTAATGAAGGAATCGGTCTTCTCTCATATAATTAACAGGCATCCCAGATTGCTCGCCATAAAACTGGACGGGGCAACCAAGGAGATTTATGTATGGGGATTGAGGATAGGTTTTGTTACATACGGTGCTGTTATAGACGGCGATGCCGATCTTTTTTATGATGCGCTCGAAAGGAAGACCGCCGGAGATGTAAGAGGAAATATCTCGAATGTATCACACTTGAGCCAGACAATAATTGCAAAATCCATTGCCTCCGAAAGTTTCGGGTCTGAAAGCGGTGAAAAATATGAGATAATGAAAGAAAGGGCCGTTGAAGTAAAAAGGGTGCTTTCAAATACTAAATATGATAAAGTCTGGGAAGTTTACCCGTTTAACTCAGGTTATTTCATGTGTCTGAAACTGAAGACCGTTGATGCCGAGACGCTCAGAGTCCATATCCTCGATAAATATGGTGTTGGAACAATATCCATTGGCAAAACGGATCTGCGCATAGCATTTTCCTGCATAGAAAAAGAAGACGTCAAAGAACTTTTTGAAACTATTTATAAAGGTGTTACTGATCTGGAATCATAAATAAAAAAACACCCTTTGGGACGGCGATGTTCGGTATATCTGAAAACCATATTGAACTGATAAAAAAACAGGAATGGGCATTAAACGCCCCATCGGGTGATCTTTTCTGGAATAACCTTACCGAATGGATTGCAAAAAACCTTCTTCCGGATTTTGTTACAAAACTGACAAACCTTATAGACTCAATAATTACAATTGATCCTGATCATTCCGAAAGAGAGATCCTCGAACAGATAGCAATAAGGCTCGTCGAATCGCTCGATGCGGTTCTGGCTTCGGTCAGGATATACGATCCGGATACAAAGCAGCTTCTTTCATACGGCTCCTACCCGTCGGAAGAAGAGAACAGGGCGAGCCAGATTGCCATCGAAGGCAGCGTGGCAGGGAGAGTCATAACCACGGGGAAGGCGTTTATTGTCCCCGATATCATGAAAGAAGAGCTGTATACGGATAAAAGCATCGTTGAAAGAAAAGGCGTGAACTCCCTGATGGCAATACCCTTTGAGATTCCAAGGTTTTTCCCGCATGAAAGAAATACGACAGGGGTCATTCAGGTCTACTATCCCCAGAGAAATCGTATCTTCGCACCCCTTGAATCACAGATTGCAAGCCTCATGTCGCAAAGACTGGGATTTGTGATAGCCAGAAAAAAGATTCTGGTTATGCAGAGGATGAATGAAAAGAAAGAAACTATTCTAAAGCAGATATTTTCAAGAATGGGCTCGCTTGAAGGTGTCAAGATGAAGGATATCTTCAACCGTCTTATACCTGAGCTGGCGGATATTATGAACCTTCAAAGCTGTGCGCTTTTTTCAGTAACAGAAGATCTTAAAAATGTCGTGCTCGAGGCAGGGTACCCGGACTCACTTTCATTTCATGGAATAGGAAAGAGTTTTTCCCTAGAAAGCGAGCCTTCATTTGAGATCGTGCTTGGTCTCAGATATCCTGAAGATGAATCACCCTCCGAGATAATAACGCCATCCTACGTGCTGGTTACTGATCCGCAAAAAAGCAGATTGATATCCCCGGATACAAAAAAGCTTTCACTGCGGCGCAATATCAATTCCATCCTGTATATACCGCTGAGATCCGGTGACGATATTACTCACTTTATGACCTTTGACGCAGTTGACCAGAGAAAGGGCTACAGTGCCGAGGAAATAGAAATACTTCTCTTTTTAGGAAGAGAATTGATGAAGGCTCAGAGGATGGAACGGCTCAATGATATCCTCCATGATTTTAAAAATCCTGCTATCGCCACAGCCGGTTTTGCACGAAGGGTTCATAACCTGATCGAAAAGGAATTCAACCCCGGGGCTGACAGCAAGATCAGCCGGTATGTGCAAATATTGATGGAAGAAACAAGCAGGCTGCAGGAAATGGCCATGAGTCTGTCACATGTGGGCAAAGAACAACCGGTCAATGTAACCCAGGTACTTAAACGCAGATTCGAGATAAATAAAGAGGCAATAAAAGAACAACTCAGGCAGAATATAGCCCTGAAGGAAGGGCCGTTTGATGAAAACCTTTTTATTTACTGCTACCCTCTTTTCCTGGAAAGGATTCTAGACAATCTTTTGAATAATGCAACAAAGGCAATCCCGATACACGGAGGGAAACTCGGCGTAAAAACATATCAGGAAAACGACTATGCGTGTATCGAGGTTGCCAATTCAGGTTCAATCTCCGAGGATATACGCCAGCAGCTCCTTGAGGGAGAAGCAAAGGGCAGGGGTTTTTACATAACCCTCAGGATTATCCGCCTCTTAAAAGGCTTTATAGATATCAGGGGCGAAGAAGACATGACAGTAATCACCCTGAAACTCCCTGCCCATATCCCGGACAAATAAATACGATTGCACACATTCAATTAATTGCCAACTCAATCCAGCGGAATTGAGATGCGCATTTCTCAATAGCGGACTGATCCGCCTGCGAGTATTCCTATCTATTTTGCTTGTCATCCATATCGAATTCGGAGAAATTACCGGATTTTGGTGCTTCGGGTCTGGTTGCATACTCCGTCGGTTCAGTTCCCTTCTTGAAGCTCTGGAAAACTGTCTCCTTTGAATAGGGGCTTGCGAGTAAACCTGTATCTCTGTCTATTTTAGCAAATACAACACTGTCCGGGGCAATAAAATCCTGGACGGGTTTGCCTTCAAGGGCAGCAGACATGTAATAAAGCCAGATGGGGCTTGCCGCACGTGAACCTGTTTCATCCTTTCCCATGGGAACACTTGTATCATATCCGACCCATACCCCTGTAACAAGCTCGGGTGTATATCCGATAAACCAGGCGTCCTTCAGATCGTTTGTTGTGCCTGTCTTGCCTGCCGCGGGTCTCTTCAGCGCCTTTGCTCTCCAGCCTGTGCCTTCCCTGATGACTCCCTTAAGAATGTCTGTCATCACATAGGCGGTGTCTTCTCCTATCACCTGCTGCAGATCGGGATGGTTTTCCTCAATAACAAGGCCGTCCCTGTCCTCTATCTTTTCAATATAATATGGTTTGGCAAGCATACCATTATTTGCAAATACTGAATATGTGCGGGTCAATTCGCTTAAGAAAAGCCCCGAAGAACCAAGTGCAAGAGACAGATCAGGACTGAGTTCGGATTCTATGCCCATCTTCCGGGCATAATTGATAACGGTCCTTACGCCGATCTTTTTAAGTATCTTTATGGTTGTAACATTTTTGGACAGGATGAGTGAGTTTCTAAACAGGGTAGGACCAAAGAATTTTTCCTTATAATTCTTTGGTCGCCATATCTCTTCATCCGGATTGAGGCTTGATATATAGGGTGTATCAAGGATAACAGTGGCCGGGGTCATACCGTTATCAAGGGCAGCGGCATATATAATCGGTTTAAAGGAGGATCCGGGCTGACGCCTTGCCTGGTTTGCCCTGTCATATTGACTCTTGTTGAAATCATATCCGCCTACCATTGCCCTGACCTTCCCGGTCTTATTTTCCATTGAGTACAGGGCACCCTGGACCCTGGGCTCCTGTTCAAGTGAAACAGTCCAGTCAAAGGGCTGCTCGGCGGGTTTTTCCAACCTGCATAAAATGATATCACCCGGTTTTATGGCATCACTTATTTTTTTGAGCCTGGCCAGAAAGTAGGCTACATCAGGATCAGGCTTCCTTGCCCACGTCATATTTTCAAGGGGAAGAAGGCATTTAAGGCTGCCGACCGATACTGTAGCCTCCCCGGTTTCATCATTTACTTCTTCAACCAGACCTTTAAGGATCATACCTTCTGCAGGCGGTTCCGTATTGAAATTTTCATCTATCTCTTTTTTTATCGATTCATATTCTTCGGGATGGCCTGAACTCAACGGCCCCCTGTAACCTTCTCTTTTATCCAGTTCCTTTAATCCTTTTTGAAGGGCGGCAACGGCTTTCCGCTGCATATCCAGGTTTACAGTGGTATAGACCTTGAGTCCCCCGTTATACAGAAGATCTTTCCCATACTGTTTTTCAAGGTATCTGCGAACATATTCAGTGAAATATGGACATTTTTTAAATGTATCTTCCTCTTTTTCCTTATTTACAATAATCGGCGTATCAAGGGCCTCCTTCCATTGTTCTTTTGTTATGAAACCATCCTCCAGCATCTGATCCAGAGTATATTTCTGCCTTATTTTGGCTTTTTTAAAATTATTTATAGGCGAATACTTGCTGGGGGCCTGGTAAAGTCCTCCGAGCATGGCGCATTCGGCAATATTCAACTCCGAAACACTCTTATTAAAGTATGTCCTGGCAGCAGACTCTACACCATATGCCCCGCTCCCCAGATATATCTCATTAAGATATATAAACAGGATCTGTTCTTTCGAGAATTTTTTTTCAATCGCGAGCGAAAGTAAGATCTCCCTAACCTTTCGCTTGTATTTTTTTTCCTGGCTTTTTAAAAGCAGAAGCCTGGCTACCTGCTGGGTGATAGTGCTTGCGCCCTGTTTCTTTCTGCCCGCCAGCTGGTTTTTTATAAAAGCCCTGCATATACCAAGAAAATCGACTCCTCTGTGCTCAAAAAACTGTCCGTCTTCGGCAGCGACAAAGGCATTTATCAAATTGCGCGGTATTTTTTCAATGGGAAGGACTATCCTTTTTTCATTCCAGAAACGGCCTATTACTTCCCCGTCCGAGCTGTATATTTCTGTAATAACAGGGGGATTGTAATCCTTTAAATTACCTATATAGGGCAGACTGCTTGACCATAAATACCATAATCCTCCCCCGACAGCCGAAGCGACTACGACCGCAAAAACGATAAGCCAGATAATAATTTTTAAATATTTATTCAACCGAACTCTCTCCTGATAAATTATTCAGTATGCATGCGAAGACAATCAAATCATATTATTGATAATTATGTCAAATGCAGCAAAAAAACAATTATCCATAAAGTACTCGAAATGGACAAAAAAATTGTATATGCTATTGCATAATTATAAATGCATGTCACTAATTTCCGGTTAATTATCAGGAGGGACATTATAATTGGACACACTTATAATAACCAGCAGGGAAATCTACAGCGTATTGACACCGGCATTGGCAAACAGCGTTGTTGAAAAGGCATTCAGGGCATACGGTTCAGGAAAGACGGACATGCCGCCCAAAAGCTACATTTATTTTAAAAAGGGTGACCTGCGTTCCATGCCGGCCTATATTCATGGCGAAGGATTTGATATTGCCGGCATAAAAAGCGTGAATGTTCACCCCCTGAACAGCACCAATAATATGCCCACAGTCATGGGCCTGATCATCCTTACCGACCCTGGCACAGGCTTTCCCATCGCTGTCCTCGACGGGACTTCACTCACCGGTATAAGGACAGGGGCCGCAGGGGCACTTGCAGTGAAATTTTTGAGCAACAAGGGTGCCGGATATGCCGGTTTTGTCGGCGCAGGTGTACAGGCCAGGACCCAGCTTGAATGCATAATGGAAACAAGGAAACTAAAGGGAATAAAGATATGGAAATTCTGTAAAGGAGATCATACTGCCGAAGATTTCAGCCTCTGGGTCAAGGAAAAATACAATCTGGATACCCTGGTCTCGGAAGATATCAACGACATTACAATGAATTCGGACATCGTGGTAACCACGACCCCGTCCAGGGCTCCTGTAGTAATGCAGGTCTCTCCCGGGACGCACATAAACGCAATAGGCGCTGATGCAGCCGGTAAACAGGAGATTCATCCCGGTGTTATAAAGAAAGCAAAGCTGGTGATAGATGACTGGAAACAGGCATCGCACAGCGGGGAAATAAATGTCCCCTACAGAAAGCGGCAGATCAGGAAAAGGGATATTTATGGAAACCTGGGCGAGATCGCGGTCAGGGCCAAAAAAGGACGGGAAAGCAAGGATGAAATAACATTGTTTGATTCTACGGGCCTTGCGATCCAGGATGTTGCATGCGGCTACGCGGTTTATAAAGAGCTTAAGGAAAACAAAGATTTGCAGAAAGTAAGATTTTTTTGAGTGACACTTTTTATCAGTCGGTAAAACCGCCTTTTTCATTTATAAAATCCTTTTCAATTGTAGGAAAAGATTCAAGCCCGATGCTGTTGACATAAAAAAATTTCGCCACCTATACCATCGCCAAAATCAATAGCATGGATCGTGCGCCCATGTTCACATCACCTGTATTGTACCCATCACCAAAATCGTAGTTCCCCGGCTTTGGCAGTGGAATCCACACACACCCGGTCATTCCGCAGCTTTCTTGACCTCGGAATCCAGATTTTTTAAAAAAAGCATACTATTTGGGGAAAGCTCTTTTTAGGCTATTCCCTATTAATTCAATAGCTTACATATTTTACAATTGCTATTTGGTAAAAATGCCAATATGAGCAAATTCACCAAATAGTGTAATTTCAAAGACTTACATCATTTCAGACAGATTTCAATACTGTTTTGCAGGTTTATATTACCCTTTTGACAACATCAACTGGAATCCACGCTCCCGTATGGGGAGCGACTGTAGGGGCGGGCCTTGCGTCCGCCCGGAAATGAGGTTTCAATCCACGCTCCCGCAGGGGGAGCGACTTGATGATGATGGACAGATAATACCTCTTACAGAGGTTTCAATCCACGCTCCCGCAGGGGGAGCGACGGGAGTTTTGACCGGCGCCACTCCGATCATACTCGTTTCAATCCACGCTCCCGCAGGGGGAGCGACGATAGAAAACCGCCGGCCCTATTCTTTATGTCTGGTTTCAATCCACGCTCCCGCAGGGGGAGCGACGAGATCCTCAAGCTGTTACTGATTTTTACAATGGGTTTCAATCCACGCTCCCGCAGGGGGAGCGACCTGATTAAGAGGTCAATATGATCCATGTATTAAGTTTCAATCCACGCTCCCGCAGGGGGAGCGACTTTCCGCAATGGGTATTAATGCCATAATGGTTTTGTTTCAATCCACGCTCCCGCAGGGGGAGCGACAGATATAGAAACCCGTGGAGAAGTTCCGTATGAAGTTTCAATCCACGCTCCCGCAGGGGGAGCGACAGGCAAACAAGCTCTTTCTCTTGAGAGGCATTTTGTTTCAATCCACGCTCCCGCAGGGGGAGCGACTTTTGCCCTGCAGCTATTCCGCCTGCGGTCCATAGTTTCAATCCACGCTCCCGCAGGGGGAGCGACTCTTAATGGATCACCATTTAAAAGCAACAGATCAGTTTCAATCCACGCTCCCGCAGGGGGAGCGACCAGATATCCAGCAGAATGCCAGGCTTATATTAGATGTTTCAATCCACGCTCCCGCAGGGGGAGCGACTATAGAAATTATAACAACCGGCAACTTTAAGCGTTTCAATCCACGCTCCCGCAGGGGGAGCGACTATGCAGTGTCAATATGGCCCGGTATACTCGAGTTTCAATCCACGCTCCCGCAGGGGGAGCGACTAGGGGAGGTGCCTTACGTCCTCCCGTTTTGCGATGTTTCAATCCACGCTCCCGCAGGGGGAGCGACATATTATTTTGTTCGGACCGCCAGATCATGCTGCAGTTTCAATCCACGCTCCCGCAGGGGGAGCGACTAAACCGCTGCGAGATGCAGAGCCGGAGATGAGGTTTCAATCCACGCTCCCGCAGGGGGAGCGACCTGGCTGCTGATCGATATGTTGACAGCGGACACCTGTTTCAATCCACGCTCCCGCAGGGGGAGCGACGCCAATATACGAGCTCACTCCCTTACCTATCGCCTTGTTTCAATCCACGCTCCCGCAGGGGGAGCGACTTCCCAGGTATCTTCAGCAGCCTTGATGCCTATCAGGTTTCAATCCACGCTCCCGCAGGGGGAGCGACTTATGCTCATGGTTATTTGTTGTATGATTTCAGAGTTTCAATCCACGCTCCCGCAGGGGGAGCGACTTACTATTCATCAAATGTTACATTGGATAACTTGTTTCAATCCACGCTCCCGCAGGGGGAGCGACCAAGTAACATTGAAAATTACGTTCCAATTTTAGTTTCAATCCACGCTCCCGCAGGGGGAGCGACTATTTTCATATTCACCTCTTTTTTGCTATGACATGTTTCAATCCACGCTCCCGCAGGGGGAGCGACATATATCGCTTTGTTCCCGTATAAGCTATTTCTTGTTTCAATCCACGCTCCCGCAGGGGGAGCGACTGAATCTATTTAACGGGAGCAAAGGTTATCGGATGGGTTTCAATCCACGCTCCCGCAGGGGGAGCGACAGTAAGATTTAGTCTCATACCGATCAGATGTTTAATGTTTCAATCCACGCTCCCGCAGGGGGAGCGACTCAAGATCCCATCTGACATTGGATTCGATTTAGAGTTTCAATCCACGCTCCCGCAGGGGGAGCGACTGTTTGATATTACGGGCGTTACGTCTGGGTCAGGGTTTCAATCCACGCTCCCGCAGGGGGAGCGACGGATACCTACCATACAGCCTTTAACGTACAGCCTGTTTCAATCCACGCTCCCGCAGGGGGAGCGACTAAAAGATTGTATTCGAGATGGTAAAATATGTATTGTTTCAATCCACGCTCCCGCAGGGGGAGCGACAAATGACTAATCCTTATCAAGAGCCTGATTATGTGTTTCAATCCACGCTCCCGCAGGGGGAGCGACTTGATCTATTAACCGTAGGCGGCTGATCATAAATTGTTTCAATCCACGCTCCCGCAGGGGGAGCGACCGAGAATATTTTACCACTGTCCGCCACAGCAGGAGTTTCAATCCACGCTCCCGCAGGGGGAGCGACCATGTCATCTCCCGGTATCCCGGTAATTGCATGCAGGTTTCAATCCACGCTCCCGCAGGGGGAGCGACGGCTGATGATAAACTGGGTTCATAATGGCAATAGTTTCAATCCACGCTCCCGCAGGGGGAGCGACAATCGTGAGCGCAAAAACCTTTGCATTTTCGTGTTTCAATCCACGCTCCCGCAGGGGGAGCGACTGGCCTGATATAATGCCCCTGTTTTTCTGCTTAAGTTTCAATCCACGCTCCCGCAGGGGGAGCGACGTATCAATACAGCATCGCTTAATCGCGGTAATGTTTCAATCCACGCTCCCGCAGGGGGAGCGACTCGAGACTTATGTACCTGCCACTTGCTTAATTCATGTTTCAATCCACGCTCCCGCAGGGGGAGCGACTGGATAGTTTATACCGAGGCGGCCTGGAATAAAATGTTTCAATCCACGCTCCCGCAGGGGGAGCGACCCGCTCCCCATATGAAATCTCAAGACATAGGCAGTTTCAATCCACGCTCCCGCAGGGGGAGCGACTGTAACCGTTGACGTGGAAGGACAGCAGGCGAAAGTTTCAATCCACGCTCCCGCAGGGGGAGCGACTCCGGGGCAAGAATGCGTTCGGAGGAGTTGTATACGTTTCAATCCACGCTCCCGCAGGGGGAGCGACCAAAGCAGCTACCGCCTCCAATGGAGTTCTAATCGGTTTCAATCCACGCTCCCGCAGGGGGAGCGACAGTGGCCGGGTTGAAATTCTGCGCAGGATACCGTTGTTTCAATCCACGCTCCCGCAGGGGGAGCGACCGGCAACGATCATTGAAGCAGGCGGCGATGACAAGTTTCAATCCACGCTCCCGCAGGGGAGCGACTTCTATCAGATCTGTTCATATCGCCTTCCCCACTGTTTCAATCCACGCTCCCGCAGGGGGAGCGACATGTGTCTTCGCTTTCATCAGTCGTTCGGCTATGTTTCAATCCACGCTCCCGCAGGGGGAGCGACTTGGACCGAGCCCGAGTGAGAATTATCGGCATCAAGGTTTCAATCCACGCTCCCGCAGGGGGAGCGACTTATATATTTCTCTCAGAACATTCGACATCTCACCGTTTCAATCCACGCTCCCGCAGGGGGAGCGACTTACCAGATCTTTCATATCCCGCGCCAGCTCACGTTTCAATCCACGCTCCCGCAGGGGGAGCGACTGGCCTGTTGTGACTGCCTCGCCCGCGGTACCTGGTTTCAATCCACGCTCCCGCAGGGGGAGCGACTTGCCGAGGGTTTGGGATTGGCCTCATGCTGAGTTTCAATCCACGCTCCCGCAGGGGGAGCGACTGACTTCTGACCTCTGATAGTCAAGTTTTTTACGTTTCAATCCACGCTCCCGCAGGGGGAGCGACCGTACAACTTTAACTTACTGATATTTCATCAATATACAACCATATTCTGCGAACCCTTATAATAAAGACAAAAAAATATTCAGTTTTCAAAGAGCAGTCAGCTAACTAACCGGTATTACAGCCTATTTTTCGTTGCGAACCGCTTTTCCATAAAAACCGCTCAAACCCTTGCCCACAAGGGGTTTCCATTATACCCCTTTAATTTGAGCTACAGGTTCGCATACCAATCAAACAATCATCGGTTCATCAGGATCATAGGATTTTTTCAGGCCCACCTGCTCCACTCTGTTCCTCCAGTTTGCACCCAAAAAATAAAATCTCAGGCTGTCTGTTTCCTGGTTAATCCTGTCTATCAGCTTCTGTTTCAGGGCAGCCCATTGAGCCGGATCTACCTGGCATTCAAACACAGAAAACTGCACCCTCTGCCCATAATCCTTACATGTTTTTGCCACCTGTCTTAACCTTCGCTGCCCTGCAGGGTCAATTGTTTCCACATCATAACAAACCACCACCAGCATACCCTCACCTCCATATGAACGGCGGATACCCGTCAATATCCCCGCGTAAGAATCTGGCCATCAGCAATGCCTGTGAATAAAACAGGATGCCTATACTCACCTTTTCATTTAGATAAGGATGGTCAATGGTGTCCTGCTTTCGTTTCTGATAGGCGGTAAGCAGCGCCCTTCTGGTTTCATCATCCATGAGAACCGCACCTGACTCTACAGTGGTAAACCCTTCGGGCTTAAGCTGGTTAAGATTGATCATGGATAACGCCAAACGATCAGCCAGAAATGGTCTGAACTCTTCCATCATGTCAAGAGCCAGGCCAGGTCTCCCGGGCCGGTCCCTGTGTAAAAATCCTACTGCCGGGTCAAGCCCTGTTGTCTCAAGCGCAGACCTTACATCATGCAGCACAATGGTGTAGATGAATGAAAGCAGGCAGTTCACACGGTCAAGGGGCGGCCTGCGGTTGCGCTCCCTGAAATAAAAGTCCTGTTTTTGTGCGATTATCAGGTGATCAAATACGCTGAAGTAAACCCTTGCAGCTTCGCCTTCAATACCCCTTAACACATCAAGGGGCAGATCATCCTGCAGGCTTTCAAGCGAATACCCTATTTTACCGGCAGCGTTTTTTATTAATTTGGTATCAACCTTGTCAGGGTGGTCTCTTAACACCCTTTTGAGCACTGTCCGGCAGTTGGCAAGCTTTCCGGTCAATATGGATTTTACGATACTGGCGGTAGCCTTTGGGTTATCCGCCCTGCGGTACTGCTCTCTTCTTAACAGCACATTACCTGACACAGGCCCCTGCACCCTGGCAAGGAACCTGCCGTTTTCAGTGAGAAAGCTTACAGTAACATCCTTTTCGGCGCAAAAACCCAGTAGAAAAGGGCTGCACATCACATTTCCAAAACATATTATTCCGCCGATGGTGTGTATGGGAAGCCTGAGCTTTACCTCCTTTTCCACATTCACGACCACTGTCTCGCCTTCTTTATTAAGATAAGCCCCCTGGGTTGTTACAAACAGGGTGTTCAAATGTTTTTTCATTGTTCCTGCACCATATCCTTTAAGTAGTTTTTTATTCTGCGGTTTTTGCCAACGGTCTTTGGCAGACACAATTCATACAGGGAGCAGTTGTCGCATTTTTTTGAATATACGGCCTTTGGCGTAACCCCTTCCAATACAAGTTCATGAAAATCCATTGCCACATCTCTGGTGAAGGCTCTTAACTCATCATCAAAAATAACATCCTCTCTTCTCCTGATTGCCCCGTAAAACAAGGCCCCCTGAGCTATTTGAACATTCAGCATCTCTTCAAGGCATATGGCCTGGGCGCACAACTGCACCCTGTCCGAGTTGTCTTTTTTGGGTTTCCCGTGTTTATACTCCACAGGAAAAGGCCTCCATTCCGGGACCTGGCCGTTTTCAGGACCATCCACCCTGTGAAACTCAACAACATCGGCCTTGGCAATCAAACCCAGTCTTAAAGAACGTAAAGGCATTGCGTATTCAACACGGACATTTCCCCTTGATTCGCTGCCGCCTTCGTGCACCTTGTCGTGCATTATCCTGCCTTCGGCCGTAAGCCGGTTTTCGGCCCATGCCTGCTCTATGTGTATAAGAGCCGCCTGCCTCCTGCAGAAGATAATATGCTGCAACCCCGAAAGGGGCAAAAGATCATCCTCGGAGTAAATTATCTGGTCTTGTTCCATTTTCGCGCCTCTGTTCTTACCCGGTAAAGCCTTTCGGTAAAACCGCCTTCGTTTAAAAAATCCTTCTCAAGGGTCCTCAACTGCTGATTAAGCAGGTAATTGGTCTGGTGGATAACACTGATGACAGTGTTTGCGGCGACTTCTTCGGAGCCTTCTTCAATATAGGGCTTATAAGTCCTATAGGACCTATTTTTTTGATAACAAAGCCCTCTGATCTTTTTTGCCTGTGGATTGTCTTTACCCCAGAGCTTTAAATCCTTCTGCCTGATAAAATCCTCGTAATCCAGGAGCAGTTCTTCAAGGCTTGCCCTTGCAACGTTTACAAGTTTAAGCTCGGTCTTTTTTGAAGTGCCGCTTGCCATGCACCCCTCGGCAATATTCTGTTTCCCGCTTCTTGCCGCCTGGACCATCTGGTCGTGGGTGCGGGAAAACTTTGAGATAAACCTGTCACAGAATGCCACAGTAGCATCATAGACAATCTCGGACATCTGGTAAGACTTAAGGTCCCGGTATCCGCCGTGCGCCGGGATAAGTTTTGGGGATTCGTTGTCTTTTTGATCGGGCATGGTTTCCTCGTTTGTGTTTAAAGGTATGCCATTTAGAAAAATCCAGCATTGGCACATTTTCTAAATGCTTATATCTTTTCTTCAATTGTCACTTTGTCAGGAAGATTATCCCTGTCAATTATAACTTCATAATCGGAGAATTCCCTGGCCGGTTTTTCAGGGTCAGTTTTCCTTTTCACAGTAACAAGATTAAAGAGCTTATGAGCAGGCGCGTTACCGATTTCCGATTCATGTTTGAATACAATCAGCCTTCTTATAGCCATCTCTCCGCGAGCGGCTGAATGATCATGATCAAACATATTCATCAATGCTTCCCAGAAAAGCGATAAATCTTCTTCTGAAAATCCCGTCTGTTTTGCCAATGTGGCAGATATAAACCCATGGGCCTTATAAAGGCCATAAGGCACATAGGCTTTTCTACCCATTGTTCTGTTATCACCGTCCTGAGCCTTTGCCTCTTTTTCAGTTTCTACCGCCATACGAGTAATAGTTGCTTCGAGAGAAACCACAGGGTCAATACTCTGCGCAAATGATATCTGGATAGGACCTCTTACCTGCCCGCAATTGTTTTCTGTCGTCGACATTACTGCCCCGAATGTTCGGACATCATAAAAATTCTGGCACATCCAAGCACGCGCCTTACTTATTTTTTTGCCTTTATCCTTTTCATCCGCTACAGCAAGATATGCGGGTTCACGGCGTTTTGCCAGGATTGCTTTTTCTTTAATATAGATACCATAGGGGGCCTCATCAGATTTTAGCAGTTCAACATAGTTACGCACCTTTCGCTTCAGGCATACATCAGTCACAATTCCATGACTGGTTTCAGGGTCTATGCGCGGCAAATTTCCTGCATCAGGATCACCATTTGGGTTGCCGTTTTTAACGTCAAATAACAATACAAATTCGTAACGATTTTTTATGGCTTCACTCATTATTTTTCTCCTTCTTTTGCAGATTCATTCTTTTTAAAAAGATTGTTACGCTGGTGATAATATCCTATGGCAAATAAACCCTGCTGCTTAGTATTCATGTGATCCGGAAAACCATTAATATTATCCATAATCTCAGCAATTCTCCGGTCCGACACATAACCATATTCAGCCTTATCTATATGGTGCTGTGCCAAACGGAGCAGACGTGGAAAAACACTGGCGGGTGTTGCCGAGGCCGCCCCGTAAAAACGATCTTTTATTGTTGCATTTGCACCCGGTATGGCATCCTGCTGTGCCTTTTCCAATACAGCGAACAATCGCCCCATCAGGTATGCTATATCCATATTTTCTTTATCTAATGACATTGATACCTCCATTTTAAAATTTCTTTTCAGTACTGCCTTAATAATTGAAGCCCTTAAATAATTGATTCTCTGATCTGCCCTGATCCGGTTTAAAACCCCGTTATAGATATTCAGGGGGTAATTCACACCTTCAAGAATTGATCGCATCAGTGCCCCCCCGAGAATGGGCGATATATCCTTGGTTTCCCTTGCGGTTTCCTTTAGAAGATGCCAGATCCCAGGGAATTCAATGTCCCTTTCTGATACCCTTTCCATCTCCAGGTCATTAAAGTGCTGACCTATGCGATCCTTAAGCTGATCTACAGTGCACATATGCCAGAAACGCACGGCAAGGCGGGCTTTGTTCAATGAAAGACCCAGAATATAAAATTTGACATCACCATCATAAAGGAGATCTTGCGGTTTTTTCCCATTCCTGGCAGCTTCAAGAAATTTCTTAACGTGGACATTATCAGAAGCGTCATCCTGGGGATTTAAAACTTGCCCCATAAAAGTCTCAATGGGAGATTTTCTTTCGGTCCAAAAAATCGTAGTAGCATCACCAATTTTCAGTCTTTGTGTTTTAGACCTAAAGAGGTATTTTAAGGCTGCAGAGCTTTTAAACTCCGCATCTACACTTATGGGGGCATTCTCTCCTCTTTTCTTTCCATAAGATTCATATGCGCTTTCGTTAAAAGAAACCAGTGATGCACCTGATCCAAACTTGAACTGAGCATACTGTTGCTGTAATTGGAGAATAGTCCCTTCCACAAAGCTGATTCCCTTCTTATGTTTTTCTTTTCCGATATAATCAGACCAGCATTTTTTCACTGACAAATGTTCATGAATGAAACATCGCTCATTTTCTAATCTGAATGCGACCCATTTCCCATGTGGACCACTTATCTCTTCCCACAAAGGCAGATTAATGGATTTTTCAGGATCCCACTTATTTAAAAATTTCTTTACTGCAAGAATTCCCGGGTCTTCTGTTCCATAACAAACCTCATTAATTAAAGATTTATATGACTCATGGTGAACTTGTTTCGTAGATGTTCCTGACATGCCAAAAATATAATCTGCCTTATCTACAAGAAAATTGGGGGCCTTCGCCGCTCCGCTGGATCTTACGTTAACCCTGTTGGAATATGGAACAACAGAGGGCATATACTCATACACATTCGCTTTTATCTTTGTTCTGAGATCTTCAGGACCTCCGATTAGGTTTCCCTCTACAGTGAGATTTATGACGAATCCAATATCCTCTATGCTGAATCCAAAAGGAGGAACGTCCCCTGTATCGCCCAGGCGGTTGTAATAATCAATTAATGAAGAGAAGATCATGAAACAACCTCCTTGTTACAATTGATGATTCCATTATTAATTACTGCCCGGAAGAATTGCGGTGTTAAGTTATTATCAAAATCAATGTCATAGAGCATATACCCCAAATCACGTTCACCTGTTAAACATGATTCAGGGACATCATCACACCATGAAAAATTAACAGGAAACTCCCTGCATCCGAAATAGGGGCGGTGATAGCATTGGCCATTTTTTACACGTCGCTCAAAAATAGCAAGATGCTTTCCCGGTTCTGAAGTATCACTGCCGGTTAAATCAAAATGCGCCTCAATAACATAATCAACATTTTTCAGCACCATTGAAGCCCTTTGCTGACGGTCATCTTCAATATACTGGCATACCCGAATATTCTCTCCGTTCACTGCTCTAAGAGAAACCGATGCCCTGTTTGACAACTCATTGCGTCTGATATTCTCAAATTTTATCGCATTAAGGACATGAATCCGGTCAATAATCCACTTTATTGCCGGTTTCCAGTAGATTGCCTCCAGAATGCCACGAGCAGCCGAGGGAGTCATTACATCATAACTTACGCGCTCAACCTTCATCTCCGGTCTTGTAAAAAGCGCATAATCACCCCAGACTCTAAGCTTTATTCCATAACCCATTTTTGCCTCCTTTCTTTATATAATAAATGCCTCGCCTTTTGGCGGACTGCATAAAAGTCCTGTCTTTTCCAAATACAATTCCGGTGATCGCAGGACATTTATTCCAGGTTTTGGGGTTTCCAGCCAGTCTCTTAGTTCTTCAAACTGAAAGGGATAAACCTGAACAGTATATTGCTGAAGCTTTCTTAGAACAGGTCCGCTGTATTCAATAAAATCGAGCTGCCTAATCAATGAAACTGCTTTCGCCTCCAAAGCAATAATTATGGGGATAGCCGCTGTTTTTATCATTCTGAAATCGGCTATATCCTTGAATTGTATATCTCCTCTGCTACCAATTTTGCAGAGTTCCACGATCCCATCCGCATCCATACGGTTCTGATTAAGCCAGTAGTAATTCAAAAAATATTCATGTATGCATTCAGGGCCAAGGAGATTACTTTGAAACCTGTCAAAGAGTGGTTCCGCACATTGCATTGTCTGCCTGAAGTAGCCGGGGGGAGCACTATCCGGCATTCTGAAAATAAACACTTTTCCTACAGAACGCCGTCCTTCCCTGTTACATCGTCCTGCAGCCTGGGCAACTGCATCCATTCCTGCTGCCATGCGGAAAACAACAGGAAAATCAACATCCACTCCTGCCTCGATCAATTGAGTACTGACCACCCGGCATTTGAGATTTTCATTCAATCTTTTTTTTATATCAATCAGTACCCTGGTACGATGCAATGGATACATCAGCGCACTTAAGTGATAATTTCCATCGTCCTCTGGCAGCATATTATAAAGATCAATGGCCTGTTGTCGTGTATTGACCACACACAACACCTCTTCATTCTGTGCAATCTGCTTTGCCAGTTCATGTTTCTCCACAACTCCCAAATATTTTTCATTGGTACGCTTCAATGATGAAAAGAGATAGGGAATGTCCTCTATAATCTCGTTTACATCGTTAAGGCCTTCCTTAAACTCCTCTGAATACTGAATAGCCGGCTGAGTGGCAGTGCACAAAAGAGCGGTTACACCATAATTTAAAGTAAGTTCTTTTAATACCTCAATACATGGTTTTAGCTTTTCAACAGGAATAGTCTGTATTTCATCAAATATAATAATGCTGTTCGCCACGTTATGTAATTTGCGGCATCTCGAGGGTTTGCAAGCATAGAAGGAGTCAAAGAATTGAACATTTGTTGTAATAATAATTGGAGCATCCCAGTTTTCTGAGGCAAGTCTTGTTTTCCAATCCGCGTCATCGGGTATAAAATTGCAGTGATGTTCCAGCACCGCGTCCCTGACTATTACATTTCTAAAGACTTCTGCATTTTGCTCAATAATGCTGGTAAAAGGAATCACATAGATAATTCGTGATTTATTGAATCGAGCAGCATGTTCCATGGCAAAGGCCATTGAAGACAGCGTTTTACCCCCGCCTGTGGGTACAGTCAAAGAAAACAATCCGGGTTGCTTTTCTGCTGCCTTTAAACAGTTTTTCAATACCGTCTCTCTTTGATTATTGACAATGCTTATACTGGATTCCTGTCTAAGTTTATTAAGCGATGCCCAAAACCTGTCTTTCAAAATTGCCAGTGCCGGATATGATGACCGCCATCTCATTTTTTCGGGATCAAGTGCTGCTTCTGTATCAAGAAAATCCGCGTCAACCAGGCAGGAAAAAATCATACGAATAAAAAATTGCACCTGATATCCAAAACGTACAGGATCATCAACATGAATTGGTAGCCCTTTTTCAAATTCCGGCTTCTCCAAAGGTATTTCAGCCTTCCGATGTTCCTTTTTCAATCTTGCCATTAATCCGGTTGAAGCATTTTCGACCCAGTTGGGAAGACCTCCATGGTGCCCTGCTATGCAATAGGATAATAGCTTACCGGCTTCATTTGAATTATTGATCAGCCATTCTGCCCCCTGTATCGAATGTTCTACATGACCGGAATAATGCTCTGTGAAGTCATCAATAACATTATTCACCTTTCGAAGATATGCCTGCCATTGAAGGGTTCCCTTGCCGATATCGTGATTCGCCCCTGCTGTCTTTGCCCATGATGCTGCGTTAAATTTTTCTGCAAATCCTGCAGCTAAATAAGCAACATTTTTAAGATGCTCTTCAAGAGGTTGCCATTCGGAAGGAAGTGCTCCTTCAATACTATGTGCATAATATTCTGAACTCATATGATATCTCCAAAAGCCATTTTCTTATCAATATCTTAAGAAGACATTTGCTGATGGTTTCTTAAAAAGTCTGAAAATCGTCATTCCTGTGAAAGCCGGAATCTATCAGTGTTTGAAAACAGTGGATACCGCGATCCAGTCTTCGCCAGGGCTACGGCCTGGCAGGTAAGTCTCGGTATGACAAACAAGGAAATTCTTCTTTTTACGCCCCTTCAATACCGGCATAATCTCCAAACTGTTTGATTCGGAGCGAAAATATTATTGTCTTTAAAACTCAATAACCCGAAATGGCAGTTCGCCAAAATGGTTAAATAGCAGCATTACAGTCAATATTTTTTTATTTGTGTGTTTAGCGGTCAGTCTTTTTTTTATTTTATTACCATTAAAATCATGAAACAGGCAAAACGTTTTTATTCTTTGTCTTATTATTAGAGTTTCTCAGTTTGTATTTAGTACATTATTGTAATCAAACGGGATTAGCATATTAATTGCTGTATGCCCAGTAAATACAAGGTCGGATATAAAATCCGACCCTACGAAAAACATGAAAAACAGAAGGGTGAGGTTTTATACACCCAATGTTGTTGACTTAGTCTCCGATCTTTTCGATTTGTGAATAAAGGGGAGGTAATTCATGGGCACGGCCCCGATAATTGCGCCGGGATCTTCGACACGCCGTGCCCCTGCAGAACCTTGGTGGTTATAAACTTTTTTAAATGTAGTGGTGACTATTTAATTTGCACCATATAATATCAGCAACTTATAACAACTATACTCCGCTAACTACGGAAGTTGGGATAGAAACAGAGCAAGAGTACCGGTCAATGTTGCGCCGGGTTGTCGGCGGCTTAGAAATATGCGCACATCACATATCATATTCTTCAGGATCTATTTATCATGCACCTCTTCACCATGTTCGGTGCGATATTTTTTAACCATATTCTTTGTCTGGTTGATCCTTTTTGTAACAAGGATCGATCTTGGACATTGCCTGGTACACTCAAAATGGTTCTCGCAGGGCCACACACCATCTGGCTTATCCAGAACAGGCAGTCTTTCTTCAAATCCCTTATCCCTTGAATCACCAATAAACCGGAACGCCTGCACTATAGCGGCAGGGCCTGTAAAATCCCATGACTGAGCGATTACCGGACAGGCTGAATAGCAGGCGGCACAGAGGATGCAGTTTGTGGCATCATCAAAAACCATCCGGTCCTCGTGTGTCTGGATCCTTTCCTTTTCAGGAGGAGGGGCATCATTTATCAGGTAGGGTTTGACAGATCTGTATTTTTCAAAAAAAATGCCCTGATCAACGCAAAGGTCGCGTTGAACCGGAAAGTTGCGGAGGGGCTCGATCGTGACTGTATCCCCGTCCGATTCTGCAACGGACTTTACAAGTGTTTTACAGGCAAGCATTTCTTTTCCGTTTATTCTCATTGCGTCTGACCCGCAGACACCATGTGCGCAGCTTTTTCGGAAGGTGAGCGTACCATCCTGATAATCCTTTACCTGCATCAATGCATCCAGAATCCTTTGAGTCGGATCAACATCCACTTTGTATTCCCGGAATGACGGGCTGTCATCGGTTTCCGGATTGTAACGCTGGATTTTCAAGGTAATATTCATCTTTTGCTCCTTGGGGACTTCCCGGTTTATTTTGATTAAAAGATACTGGTTACTGGTCAAACCACCCATTCATTGTTATCCGGTATCCAGCGAGACTACAGAACTCGAGCCCCAATCTTTGGTGGGGTATAAAACCCCACCCTACGTTTATAGAGGATTTTCGTAGGGTGGCATTTTACATGCCACCAGGGCTGTAAGCCCTTATTAAACATATTTAATACTTTAATAAACTCTAGGCTTAGGTTCCCACTTTGAAATATCCACTGCCTTGTATCCTATCTTTATATCATTGCCGCTGAGGGTTGCCAGAGTATGCTTGAGCCATTCATCATCATTCCTGTCCGGAAAATCTTCCCTGGAATGTGCCCCCCTGCTTTCGGTTCTGTTTCTGGCAGATGCTGCTGTAATGAGTGATATATCGAGTAAATTCTTAAGCTCGATCAGTTCCAGCAGTTCTGTATTAAAAGCCTTGCTGGTATCGGCTATACCCAGGTCCCGGTATTCTTCACGAAGTGATGAAATCATATCCACTGCTTTTTTCATACCGTTTTCGTCCCTGTAGATCCCTACATTCTCCATCATGGTTACCTTCATGTCTTCGCTGATACGCCCGGCTTCTCCCTTTTTACCTTTTTTACTCAACCCGGATATCCATTCCTTTGCGTATTCATCGGCATCCCCCGGTATATTGATCAGGTCGGCATCATTTACATAGGAGGCAATATGGACGCCCGCCCTTCTGCCGAACACGACCAGATCGAGCAGGCTGTTGGTGCCCAGCCTGTTGGCCCCGTGTATGGATACACAGGCGCATTCTCCTGCTGCATAAAGGCCTTCGCAAACTGTCCTTTTATCGTCAACAATAACCCTTCCGTGTATATCAGTCGGAATACCTCCCATGCCGTAATGCGCGGTCGGCTGAACCGGTATGGGCTTTTCTGCAGGATCAATACCCAGGTAGGTCTTACAGAAACCGGTTATATCGGGCAGCTTGCTCTCAAGGACCTCCTTTCCCAGTCCTGTGGCATCAAGGCTC
Source organism: uncultured delta proteobacterium (assembly GCA_963815145.1). Taxonomy (GTDB): domain Bacteria; phylum Desulfobacterota; class DSM-4660; order Desulfatiglandales; family HGW-15; genus JAAZBV01. Next base: position 337,888 of record CAWFFS010000007.1, on the reverse strand, counting down.
ACATAGTCATGTATTTTTTTAGTCCCCTTTATCCCCCTGCCCGCCATGATCTCTGTCATTATGGCCCTTGATACCATATCCCTGGGGGCAAGATCCAGCAATGTCGGAGCATAATCTTCCATAAACCGCTTCCCCTCACTGTTTCTCAGGATTCCGCCCTCGCCCCGGACAGCCTCGGATATAAGTATGCCCATGTCCCTTATACCTGTGGGATGGAACTGGTAAAATTCCATATCCTCAAGCGGGATACCCCTTCTGGCCAGCACAGCAGGCCCGTCTCCGGTGTTTGCATAGGCATTGGATGTAATCTTGAAGATGCGTCCGAATCCGCCTGTTGCAAACATCACTGCCTTTGCCTTGAATGTATGTATCCGGCCTGTGGCAATCTCGATCGCTACCACTCCGCCGCACTTGTTATTCTCAATGATCACATCCAGGACCTGGAATTCGTCATAAAAGTATACATTATTTTTAATACACTGCTGGTAAAGGGTCTGGAGAATTGTATGTCCGGTCCTGTCCGCAGCATAACAGGCCCTTCGTACAGGAGCCTCTCCAAAATCCCTGGTGTGGCCGCCGAAACGGCGTTGATCGATCTTTCCTTCGGGTGTGCGGTTGAAGGGCAACCCCCTGTTTTCGAGGTCGTAAACCGCATGCACGGCTTCTTCGGTGAGTACTATAGCTGCATTCTGGTCAACTAGATAATCACCGCCCTTGACAGTATCATAGGCATGCCATTCGGGTTTATCCTCCTCTACATTGCCAAGGGCTGCGCTTATGCCGCCCTGTGCAGCACCGGTATGGCTTCTTACAGGATAGAGTTTTGACAATACTGCTGTCTTTGTTTTTTTGCTTGCCTCAAGGGCTGCATAGAGACCTGCACCTCCAGAACCGATTATCACTGCGTCATATTCGTGAATCAATGTCTTCCTCCATCAGGATAGTTTGATATATAATTAAAGCATATGTGTCTGTATTATCAAAGTGAAAAAATATAACGATAAAAAAATGGCTCAAGGCACAGGGAAAAGCTTTTTAAGATTTTACCTTGCGCCGTGTGCCATGTGCCTTGAGCCATTTTTTTCATTGACTTGGGATTGAGTAAAGTTAATATACACCTCAAGATAACAATTTGATAATTGGAGGTAAGATCATGTTTTATGAACCCCTGAAGACCTCACATGGTCTGGATCATGACCCGTTCAAATCCTGTGTCGTACCAAGACCCATCGGATGGATTTCAACTATCAGTAAAGAAGGAATACACAATCTTGCACCCTACAGCCAGTTCCAGAACCTGACATTTGATCCCCCGTATGTCATGTTCTCAGCGAATCAGAATACCAGATGCAGGAGAAAAGACACAGTTGTAAACATCGAGGCCACAGGAGAATTTGTCCATAACATGGCCACCTATGATCTCCGTGAAGCAGTGAACATATCAGCCCAGGAAGTTCCGCCGGATGTGGATGAGTTTGATATAGCAGGAGTAACGAAGGCACCGTCAAGGCTTGTAAAACCGGCAAGGGTGTCAGAATCGCCTGTTCATTTTGAATGCAGGTACTACCAGACGATAAGGCTGCCCGGTGACGGTCCGATGGGTTCCGTGGACATCATAATAGGCAGAGTAGTGGGAATCCACATCAGAGAAGAATTTATAACACCGGATGGGAAGCTGGATATCCCCAAAATAAAACCCCTGGCACGCATGGGGTACTATGATTACACTGCAATTGAATCAGTCTTCGAGATGGAGATCCCGGGGATGAACAAGGATCTTATAGACGGCCTTGAAGGAAAGACGGGAAGTAAGTAAACGCAAAGCGCAGAGCGCATGGGGCACAGTGCAAAGCAAAGACTATAAGGCTTTTCTCCATGCTCTATGCGCTATGCCCTTTGCTGTTCGTTAAAGTCCGCTTAAAATCATTCAAGTATAATGCAAGTTATCGGTACTCTCGCCGAATTGCCCCCTAGTCCCTCGCATCATATATAAAAAAGGCGGTAATCACCGCTATAGCAGTTACTGCATAGGCAGAAAAAGTAAACATCATATGGTAACCATAAACATCGATAAAATAACCCATAATAGGGGCAAATATCGCACCGGTATACTGCATGGTGGAATAATATACTCCATAGATTGTAGAGCGGTGGCTGGCAGGTGACTGGCTCATGATAAACGCCTCTGCCACCGGGAACCGGATTGCCTGAAACGCCCCGACCAGGACGAGGACTATTATAAAACCTGCTCCGTAATGCGGAACTGCTACCAATGCGAAAAGCATTAGACCACCCAGGATATCAGTAGTAATTATAACCTTTGCGCTGCCAAGTTTATCTGATAGATATCCACCGAGCGGACCGCCATAAAAACCTGAAGCAAATATCCATGACATGGACATTGCCGCCAGCTCATTTGACATACCGAGAGCATTCACCATATAAAGAGTAAGGAAAGAACGAATAGAGGTACCAGCACCGGCACCAAGGACCATCATAATAAGAAAAGCCCAGAGCCTTCTCTTATACCCGGGCTGAGGAGGCCGCTCCTCTGTCTGTTTCTTTTTCATTTCTTCGATATGTGCCTTGCCATATTTTTTATTAAGGTAAAAGAAAAAGAAAGTACCAAGGATTGCAGTCGGAACAGCAAGGGTGAGATAGGCTCCTCTCCAACCCCAAAATCCTGCGACATAACCGGCTATGAGCGGAGCAAGGAAAAAGCTGCTGTTTCCACCTACGAGATGAAAACCAATCGCCCTCCCTCTCTGATGAGGAGGTACAGACATTGCGATAAGCGGTGTTGACGCAGGGTGATAGCCTCCGGACATAAGCCCCATAAAAACAAGGGATAATATGACCATCAAATAACTGGTAGATAAACCGACAAACAATCCCCCTATTGCAACACCGACGATCCCCATGGTTATGAGGAATGTCGGCCCCATCCTGTCTGCCAGCCATCCTGAAGGCAGTTGTGACAGACCTCCTGAAATTGCAAAGGCAGAGGTTACACCGCCTGCCATGCTATTACTAAGCTTGAACTCCTGCTGCATATAGGGCAGCATTGGCTGGGGAAGTGCCGTTAAAAGATGGTGCGCGGCATGTGCGACTATGAAAAATGGCAACGTAGTAAAGAAAAAAGAGCGCTGCTTTGGAGCATCAGTATTTTCCACTGATTGTTTCGAAGTCGTATCAACCGGATTGTCGGACATTAATTATTTCTCCAAATATGTTAGGCAACTGCCGAAGAATATGAATAAACCAGATTCCTTAAAACTCATCTCATCGATTTATATTACATAAATAATTCGATCTGTAAATAAATGAATACGCTTGAACCACGAAATACACTAGACATGCTAAAAATTTTATTACCTTTAAGGGCATATAGCGTAAAAAAACCGGTAGAATGATATCTTTCACTTTGGAGATATTCGTCTGCTCGAATTGAAGTACTATAAATACATTCCAACAGTAAGCCCGGCTGAGTTTCTGGAAATATATTAGAATTGAACCAGTGAGCCAAATTTACTTTCGAGCAGGATCAGCCAGTTTCTTTTTCTTCGCGTTTTTGGCGTTCTCCTCTGTATAAAAGGATATTTTGTCCTCTGTTAGCTCGTAAAATATCATTATGATTCCGGCAATCAGGTAGCATACTGCCGGCATAGCTGAAACTTCCTAAAAAATAATAGTGATATTTGCTTGAATAAGTGACTATATTTATTTATATATCATTTATATATATAGCCAATATGAACCAATAATTGAAACCAAGATTGGAGGAATTATGTATGTCAGAGTCTAAATACGGAAAATATATAATAACTGAATTAAATGCACCTGATTTCGGGCCCGAAAAACAGCACAGTATGCCAGGTTTCGGGGAGGTATGGCACATTGCCCCCTGAGACTTTTAAAGGTCGGCCAGCCGATTTTCCATTTCACCGTGGTGAACAGCGGCCTTTACAAGATTGACTTCAAAGAAAAATAAAATATGTGGGAGGATAATATGACTGACAAAGCTACTGAAAAGTATATCCGAATCAACCAGACAAGACCTTCGCGACATAAGGAGGTCACCGCGCCTATACCTATGTTAAAAAGTGATGATGACTTTGGAGGGATGGGTTTCCATATGTACTGGAAATGTGTGACACAGCCCTATACCGATGAGTACGAAACACATTCACATGATTTTGACCAGTATCTGGTGTTTCTTGGAGGAGATCCAAATAACATGCTCGATCTTGGCGGAGAGGTGGAACTGACATTGAGTGAGGATGGCAAAAATTTTGAAACCCATGTCTTCACTTCATATACAACTATATATGTAAAAGCCGGGCTCTATCATTGTCCACTGATCTTTAAAAAGGTTACTAAGCCGATAATCTTTTATGATTATATCTCGACTTTTAACTATTCACGGAAATAAGGAATCATACGGCAGGAGCAATAAAATAATGGCAGGAAAAAAATATGAAAAATATATTGTAACAGAACTTCAGGCACCTGATTTCGGTCCTGAAGTTACTGAGAGTTATAGTAAATTCGCCAAACGAATCCTATGGATTGATGACAATGTGGTAGAAGGAGCCTTCCAGATGAATTGCTCCTGGTATCTGGGTCCTATGCCGCCAAGGGATGAAAATTCAAAAGGCGGTGAACATATCCATAAAACTGATGAAATCATAGGTTTCTTTGGCAGCGATCCTGATGCGCCCTATGAACTGAATGGTGAAATCGAATTCAAGATTGAGGGCGAGGAACACATCATCACACGGAGTTGTATGATTTTTGTACCCAGGGGAATGAAGCACGGAATACCTTTTCTGAGACGGGTCCAAAGGCCTATTTTTCATTTCACTACCGTAACCGGCGGACAGTGGGGGCCTCAATATACATAATTTTTATTATTCTATTTTCGTGTATTTCTTGTGGTTCGTGGTCAAATAAAAAAGGAGTTTCGGCAAAATTCCAAAACTCCTTTTTTTATTGTAATTCATTCCATCTGATAAGATTTTATTTCATATAGCCTGCGTATTTCGTTGTTAATCCCATAAAATCAGTCAGCGCTTTTGTTAAGTTTCAAAAACAACAGTACACACGCGCCGACTATTGCTCCTATACTGATGATTATGGTAACCATCGGCAGGCTTAAGCCCTGATCAAACATATAACCCACGAGAATAGGCGACAGGTATGCGCCGCCGCGTCCCACACCGAGCACGAAACCGGTTCCCGATGCCCGGACATGAGTTGGGAAGGCGCTTGGAAACAGGGCGTACATTCCTACGATACCGGCATTCCCGAAGAAACCGCTCAAGCCCGCAAATAGAGCAAAATAATTCAGTTCAGTTGTGGTCCCCAGAATAGTGATAAAAACTGCCGAAAGAACCAGGGTCCCCACAGTCAGACCCTTCACGCTGACTCGCAGAGTCAGCAAACCGAAGAGAATTCCACCCAGCATTCCGCCGATATTTGCATACATCATCATATTTGCGCCATCTGCAGAGGTAAATCCCAGATTGACGACGACCTTGGGCACCCATTTGAGGATAAAATAATAGGTGGCAATCTGTAGAAGGTAGGCAATGGATATTATAACTGTAATTCGGATCAGGGCGGGTGAAAACAAATCGCTGTAGGATTTTTTTCGTACTTCTGCTGTAACTTCAGGCAGCATTGTAATAGCGCTATGGCCTATACGTTTAAGTGTTTTATTGACTTTATCCAATGCCCCTGCCGGCTGTTTGCGCACAAGCCAATGGATGGATTCGGGGACTATGAAATAAAACAAGGGGATAAAGAATGTCGTTACAGCGGCTCCAAAATAGAATATCAGGCGCCATTCACCATAAGTACCCAGTAACCAGCCGGCTATTTTCGATCCCACAATTCCTCCTATAGGATAGCCGATAGCCATGATGGAAATACAAAGGGCTCTATTTTTAAGGTTGGAAAACTCCGCGGTTATCGCTGTGATGGCCGCCAGCAATCCGCCGATACCAAGTCCGGTTACAATTCTCCAAATCGATAACTGCATAAAATTGGCGGATTTCGTAACCATAAACATCCCTATTGCCATCATTACGAGGCAGCCGATCATTGTTTTTCTGCGACCGGTCGTATCGGCAACCCAACCCAATGCAATTGAGCCTATTCCCATTCCAATCAGTTCCATGGATAAGAGGAATCCGATTGCGGTGTCACCAAGTAACCATTCCCTGCCGATATCGGGGGCTGCTAAACTTATTGACAGGACATCAACACCGTCCAGGGCATTTAACCCTACGGTTAATGCAATAATGAAAATCTGCAAAAGACTCATCGGAGACAGGTCAATTGTTTTCCGCGGATCGGCATTCACAATAACATTGTTTTGTGCAGTCATGGTCCCCCCTTTGAAATGTTTAATCAGCAGCGCTTCTACAATTATCCTCTGCTATTTTCGTTGATTCAAAAGATCAGAAAACATCAATGATAAAAAAATTTATTTTTTCTCTACAGGGTATCCGGCCTTGATCCATCCCTCAATAGCCGGATGCTTAAGCACCTTCACATCATTGTAACCCATCTTCATCAACTGCCTTGCGAAGTCAGCGCTGTCCGCTTCACCCGGGCCGCAACCGCAGTACGTAACTATCGGCACTCCACCGGGCAGCGCCCATACATCTTCAAGTGCAAGCTGAGACTTCCATGGTATGGATACAGCCCCTTTGATATGCCCCTTGTCGTAAATATTTTTAGGCTGCGTATCGATTACTGTTACTTCTTCACCCCGGTCCATCATTTTTTTCAATTCCTGAATGGTTATTCTTGGAATAGCATCTTCAGCCCCGTAGCATACAGGGAAAATAAGGAAAGATAAAATAAGATTAAAAAATAAAATTGCTGCACAAACATTCAACGAGAGCTTAGTCTTCATAATTCCCCCTTTAAGGCCTCGGACCGAAGTGTCCATTGACACCCTGGTGAGAGGCATATGTAATTTTCATTGGCTTTCATGTTTGTCGTTAAAACAGCATGCCATATTTTGCAGCCATTTTAAAGAAGGAAGACACATAATGCAAGAATCCGTAGACAGCTTTGACACTTTTCTACGGACCCAGAATATCTTTTTTATAACTTTTAGCGTAATTTATCTAATTTACATTGAGTAAGATAAAACGATAAGGAGAATATTCCGCCAGAACTGCAGACTGACGGAATATTCTTCTACTGAAACTACCTCCACTTATCCACGAGTGCACTCGACATATAGCTGAAATCACCACCACCCCAGTAGGTATTAGTGCTTCCACCGACAACAAGTATTTCAATAGAATTCTTTTTGTCTATTGTATCCCTTGTGAATGCACGGCCGGATTCAGTCCTGGTATCTCCAATACCCTGTTTAGCCCTGGGGATTCTGATATACCTGGATACAGGAATTACGGCGTTTGGGCCAAGCTTCAAGTAGGAAGCATAGGGTTCTTTTCCCTCTTTCCCCATTTCCATCTGTTTTTCGCGGCGCTGCCAGTATAACCAGGCAGGAGTCCCCGAATTCTTCGCCAGGTATTCAGCAAGTTTTTCCTTGGAATCAAAACCGTGTTCACGAATCTGTTCTGCTGTCACAGGGTCGATCATAAAAGTTGCCGCGCTGGTTCCGAATGAGAAAAAATGGGTCAGCCAGTTTTTCATTACATCTTCATTTTTGAGCTTGGAATACCAGGCTATATTATTATAGCTCCAGCCACTGAAGATACTCACAACACTGTCGCTCTTTTTAAAGCCCTTTTGAACATGGAAAGGCTTCCAACCCTTTGGCAATACTTTTTCATTTTCCGGGAAACACATATTATCGTAACTCAGTGGGTTCCCAAGGGTGCCAAGGAATGTTTCTCCCGGTTTTCCTGAACCACCGAGATTTTTCGATATAAATGTCCATGCCCTGCCAATAGTTGTATTCGCCTGGTTAAAGGGTCCCATGGCACCTATTCCGGGGTTCATACCTATCTCTTCTACAATCGGTCCATTCACAACAACCATTCTTGCGAAGGATGAGGTGGAACTGAATAGAGAGGATGTACCGGTTGACGCAATGGCAAGGATAACAGGAAAATATTCGGGTTTTGCACCTGCCATTACCGCATTTACAGCTACCATCTCTACATTATACTCCCATGCTTCATGGGGAGGTGAAGGACGCATTGTACCGACAATCTCATCGGGATCATGACTGGTTCCCTCAAGCATTCTTGCCACTCTTTCTTTTGTGGGGAGTATAACCGGGCCGCCATCGGTAAAATTATTGTCCATAAAATACTGCTGCAGGTTATCTTCGGTGTCAGCAGGAAGAAATTTGGGCCTTGGCTCTCTCTTAACGAACCCCCTTTTCTTGTCTTCCGGAGACAAGGGTTTTGTAATGGCTGAAATGATTTCCTTCAGCAGGGGCTTTCCCGTATGGGGATCATTTCCTTCAAGGTATTTCCTGCATATATCCGCAGGTACATCTGTAATAGGGTGAGGAGTATAGCTAATTCTGAGATGGGGAATGCCTTTTTTGTATGCTGTGGTTGAAGCAAGCTCCACAAATCTGGTAGTTACAATTGGTGCTGTTGGCACACCGATTCTTTCAACAGTAACACAATGGCCGACGACCGACGGCGTACATGTGCTTCAATGTCCTATAGGCATGATCATGCCAGCAGCCTTTTCCTTTATCTCCGCCCAGAGATCCGGGTCATCGTCCATATACATACCTTTTTTTTCTCTGAGTACCCAGTTGGTCTTTGGATACCTTTCTTTGAGTATCTTATAAAGTTCGTTTACAAAAGGTTTTGTATTGGGATATTTGGTATCAACAATATAAACTGTTTTGCCTTCAATGCTACCACGTTTTGCCATAGGGATGAGCCTTATGGGAGGTTCAATTCCCCTGGGATTGTATACCGTAATTTTCTTCTCCTGGGCTTGTGCAGTTGCTGCCATCTGAAAAAGCAGCAGCATAAACACCAGACCGAACCAACTGATTTTTTTAAACATAACGTGCCTCCATTATTTGTTTATTCTTGACATGATGGACTGACTGCCCTATAAATGACAATACATATTATTGATATATATTGTCTACATATTTACAATAAAGTTAATGAACCGGTCAAGAAAAAACTCATAAATCCTCTGACACTGGAGGACTAATAATAAAAAAAAGGAGGTCATTGGCATGTCGCATTTTATTAAACTTGCAGCCGTAATGGTGTTTACCACTATGGCGATATTCTCTTGTACCGGCAATAAATCCGAAGAGCCGGCCAGGAACAATACTGAAGTACAGTATGAAGTACTCAGCCCGTGGGCTGATGTTGATCCGATTCCTGTAAGAGGCATCTCTCCCAGGCTTGATACTCTGGCAGGGAAAAAAATCGGCCTTTTTGCCAATTTTAAACGTGCATCTGTACCCATAGCCACTGAGGTTGAAAAAAGACTTAAGGAACGTTTCCCGGATATTAAAACAGTCCTGTTTCATTCCACCCTTACCAAATGTCGACGAATCGGTAGACCGAAATAAGGAAAAATTCACAGCCTGGGCAAAAGGGGTTGATGCCGTCATTGGTATGGTCGGAGACTGAGGCTCCTGCACAAAGTTCCTCGCATATAATGGCGTAGCCATTGAGGACTTTGGAACGCCGGTCGTGCTACTGGCGAATCAGGGTTTCGTAACGACGCCCATTCCGCAGCTTCCGGTAAAGGAATGCCGGGTGTCCGCGCCATTGGGAACAACTATTTTTGTGAATCCACTGATGCCGAAAACATCAGGAAACGGCATAGATGAATCCTTGATGACATTATCGCGGCTCTGACACGGCCGCTGACCGAGGAAGAAAAATCTCCCAAAGTCAAAACCCTAACAGAACCCAAAACGCCTTTAAAGGGACCTATGATCAGGTCAACCAGTTTTTCTATCGAAAAGGCTGGGGAGACGGACTCCCGATTACCCTGCCGACACAGGCAAGAGTGGATGAAATGATGAAGGGGACAGATCTTCCTCCCGATCATGTTGTGACAAAACTCATCCCCAGAATGGGCAAGGCCACCATTGAAAAAATCGCAGTAAATGCAGTTATGGCAGGTGCTTTACCAACCCATATGCCTGTACTGATAGCAGCGGTTGATGCTTTATCCGACCCAAAAACACGTTTTGATACTTTTGAGGTCAGCACCGGTTCATGGGCGCCATTGCTTATAATCAACGGCCCGATAAGAAACGATATCCATATCAATTGCAGTTCAGGCATGATGAGCCCCGGAAATATGGCCAACGCTGCAATAGGTAGGGCACTGGGCCTTATCATCAAAAATATTGGAGGGGCAAGAAAGGGTATAGAGGATATGGGGACGCTGGGTGATCCCTTAAAATATACCCTGGTCATCGGTGAAAATGAAGAAGCCAGCCCATGGGAGCCTCTTAATGTTGAATTCGGATATAAAAAGAATTACAATACGGTCACTGTTATGTTTCCCAACCGCTACACACAGACAATTCCGGCCCAGACCACTGCTGAAGGTATTGCCACAACTCTCGCAGGGATGAATCCGACAGCGTTATCCACTCTGCTGGTAATCCCGGACCATGCAAATATGTTTGCGAGTGAAGGATGGTCCAAGCAAAAGGTGAAAGACTTCATAATGGAAAAGTCCGCGATGAGTGAAAGCCGCAGGCGCGGGAAGCTTAAAAATGAAGATTTCACTATTGTGGTCGCAGGCGGTCCGGGTGTATGGATGGGATTGTTGCAGAGTGCAGGCGGTTTTGGTAATTCCTTTGTTACAAGGGAAATCAAGCTGCCCGAAAACTGGAAAAGCCTGAAAGCAAAATACGGAACCATGGTTCCAACATATATAAGATATTAAAAAAAGGAGAGTTTCTATGGCGGTTAAATTTTCAGTCAGGTTCGCTGCAATATGTTCGCTGTGCCTGCTCTTTTTCTCTGTCAATATTGTAATGGGACAGTCCCATGAGGAGGCAATACCAATTGGAAAATCTGTAACCACGCAGATCAATTGCAGTAAGCGTGCAGGCGGAATTGAAGTTTATGATGCCACGATTACGATTCTCACGGTGATTAGAGGCCAGGAGGCCTGGGATCTTCTTAAAAAAGCGGATGCCGCTAATAAAAAACCTGATCCGGGAAAGGAATACATCCTTGCACGTATCGGTTTTAATATGGTTGCTCGAGGAGCCCCCGGTGACAAGACCTTCGATCTGGACAGACCACTTCAATTCACGGCTCTTTCCGGCGATTTTGAAGAGTATGAGTCTCCAAAAGTGGTTTTACCAAAGCCGCCATTGAAACGTACTGTGGCTGCCGGCCAGCATGCAGAAGGCTGGATTGCCCTTGAAGTTAACAAACAGGACGATAAACCTTTGATGATGTTTGATCCTTCTTCAGGAGGGGCATGGTCCCGCGGCAAAATTTCATTTTTCAGACTGTATAAATAAATTAAAAGACGGCCGTCATCATTTACAGGGAGGCTCTATTGAAGATAAAAATCAAATACGCAGGCGCACTTTTATTTGTAATATTTCTGATGGTTCCGGAAGCAATGGCACAGATAGGAGAAGGCAGCTCCCCGTTTGATCCTGCGCCTGCCGGCGTCAGATTATCAGGGATTGTAGAGTGTGGTCGTGGTTACACTTCACATGAACTTTACAATATGAAGATCACACTCCAGGAAGTATTGCGCGGAAAAGATGCGTGGAAACTTCTTAAGAAGGCAAGAAAAAAAACAAACCTGCCCGCAAAGGTTTTGAATATGTTCTTGCTCGCATAAAGTTTGAATATTATGCCCGGGGTAAACCAGGTCTCTGCGTTCACAAACTTTCACCGGGCAGTTCATAGCCTGTTCCAGTGATGACGAGGAATACCCTGCCACGGAAGTAGTTTTGCCTGATCCTGAATTGAAGGGCAATATGAAGTCCGGAGATATCCTGGAAGGATGGATTGCGCTTCTGGTGCCGAAATCTGATAAGACTCCCTTGTTGTATTACACTGCTGATGCAGGCGAAGCAGTTATGCACGGCGGAAACATCTGGTTCAGATTATACTGATAATGGATAAGTTGGAAATTAAAAAGGTTTTTCGAATTTTGAGAAAATTTTACAATTCAAAGAAGCCGCAGTGACTGATCCCACGAAATCAGAAAATATGCTGCCCGTTGAGAAACAGACCTCAAGGAACCTGAAACGTGCTTATAACTTCATGCATGCCGGGGCTAATAAGTTATTTAAAAGTTTTGGAATAACAGCTGCCCAGTTCAATTTGATGGAGACTGTTCTGCTATCTGAAAATAAGCCCTTAACTATCCAGGACTTTGCGTCGAGGTCTATTAGTCTTCAGCCCAATATAACCAGGATGGTTGCAGAGCTTGAAAACTTGGGTCTGGTAGAACGGACCGCCAGTGGAGCCGATCGCAGAATTGTAATTGTTAAGCTTACTCCCAGTGGAGAGGAGTTAGTTGTTAAAATTCAAAAACCTTTATTTGATCTGCACGTGTCTCAATATAAAATTTTATCTAAAGAAGAGCTTAACCAACTGAATGAATTATTGATAAAAATATCTCAATCCTTGTTCGAATTAAAATAAAGGGATGGCATATTAAAAACCATCCCTTTATTGTAACTGCTTATTAATACTATCAGTCAGTAACTTCCGGTTAGAAAATTGCACTTTCTGCTATTGCGAAAGACGATATATGCGACCTCCACGGGCGTTGATCCGGCAAAGGCATCATTTTTCAGGACGGGATCGAACAGCTCCAGTACATGTGTTTTATTTTTAAGTATCAGAGAAATATAAGAGGTGCGCATTAATTATTTGTAATTGATCCTTAAAAATTAAAACACTGCATACCTGGTTGCGGGTTACCAAACGATCCCATCCTGAAAAACAATGTCCTTTGCCTGCTGCGGGGGACAAAACAGCTAAAAATATTAAAAGAAAAAATTCTTGACAGGCTATATATCATAGATATACACCTGCTGTATTATTAAACATGAAAAGGTAATATTTTGCATTTGAAATATAAAAATATTCTTAAAAATTCCAGTATTTAACTACTAAAAGAGAATGTAATGAGTGATACCTTAAAAACATCTGATATGCCCATTGAAAAACTGACATCAAGAAACCTGAAACGCGCCTACAACATAATGCACGTCGGTTCTAATAAGTTATTTAAAAGTTTTGAAATAACAGTTGCCCAGTTTGATTTGATGGAGACTATTCTGTTATCTGAAAACCAGGCTTTAACTATCCAGGACCTTGCGTCAAGGACTATCAGTCTGCAACCCAACATTACCAGGATGGTTGCAGAGCTTGAAAGCGCAGGCTTTGTAGAACGGTCCAGTGGGGCTGACCGCAGGATTGTAATTGTCCGGCTTACTCCCAAGGGAATAGAGATGGTTGATACAATGCAAAAGCATTTATATGAATTTCATGTTTCTCAATACAAAAATTTGACCAAAGAAGAGACCCATCTGTTTAATGATTTGCTGGAAAAAATATCTCAACCCTGACAGTATACATACCAGGTATTACTTTTCTACTGTCTCCCCTTTTTACACGTTGGGGAAAAGTATCAAACCATATATATGGCATTTTTATCCCGCATGAACATAGCTATTTTAAAATCACATTATTATCAAGTTGTTACAACTTTTCATTAATCACCTAAAAAAATACTCCCGATGCGGAATATTTTAAATAAAAAAAGACGGCCTTAAGATAAAAGCCGTCTTTTAAAAATATTAAATCTGTAAGGAAATTAACCTGCAGTCAGGCCGCCATCAACAAAGATTGTCTGACCTGTAATAAAATCAGAGGCATCTGATGCCAGAAATATCGCAGCACCCTTCAGATCTGCCGGCACTCCCAGTCTTCTAAGAGGTATCTGCGCGGAATATTTCTGTGCAAGCGACGGATCTTTCTGGATATGAATGGTCCCCTGCGTAATTATAAGAGAAGGGCCGATGGCATTTACAAAAATGTTATAGGGGGCAAGCTCAAGTGCAAGGGCTTTTGTAATCATGCCAACAGCCCCCTTTGTTGCGCAGTAGGCTGAATTACCACCTGTATAGCCCCTTACCTCTCTTACCGATGAAAGGTTGATAATTTTACCTTTTCCCTGTTCTTTCATTATGCAGCCGAAATGCTTACAGGCTATCATTGTTCCTTTAACATTGATGCTGAATATCTTGTCCCAGTCTTCCATGGGGTAGTCAAGTGCCTCCCTCTTTATATTGAGACCCATGGCGTTTACCAGGATATCGACCCTGCCCAATTTTTCCACGACATCGCCTACCAGCTTAGCCATGCTTTTTTCATCGGTAACATCAACTGTCATCGGTATGATCTCTCCGCCTGTCTTTGCTTTTATTTCGGCGGCGGCTTTCTCAAGGGCTTCAAGCCTCCTGCTCGCGATAATGATGTTCGCACCATACTGACTCAGGCCTTCAGTAATGGCCTCTCCGAGGCCACCAGCCCCGCCGATTACAACGGCATTTTTTCCCTTTAGGCTAAAAATATCTTCCATAGTAAAATAATTCCTTCAAGTTATTAAAATGTTGTGGCCAAGGCTCAGTAATCATGGTGGGCATGAAATTATCTCCAGCAAGAATTGTTGGAATAACATTCTTTATGGTGGACTGAGATCAGTTGAATAGCAGATCATTATTGCAATGAAATTAAAGAGAGGGGCGCAGAAACCGCGCCCCCTGTCTATCATCTCACTGTGGCCATCTCATTCCGAGATTAGTTAGATGGTCAAAATGGTGGTTCCGCTGTTGCCCATTAGGCCGTAGGTCTGGGCCATGGCAACTTTCAGATCCTTCTGCACCTGGCGTTCACCGCATCTTCCTCTAAGTTGATTCGCGCATTCGATGACCTGCCAGATCGCCTGGGCTGAAACCGCCTCACCATGTGAAGAAAATCCACCGCTCAGGTTTGTGGGCAGTCTTCCGTCGATTTCTGTTTCACCGTCCCGCAGCATCTTATCCGCTTCGCCCTCTTCACAGAATCCGCAGGTTTCCAGATACACCAGATAATGCCAGGAGCTGTTGTCGGGCAGTTCCAGATATTCTATGTCCTCCGGGCCGATGCCGGCTTTTTCATAGCACTGGCGGGAAGCGGAGTAGCTTTCACTGAGCATGGGGGCCTCAGTTACCGGACGGACAGGACACCACGCCGAAATACGGATGGTCGGGTCGCCGTACATGGCGCTGCCCATAGTGATGGCGTTGATCTTCACCGGTTTGTCGGCTTTGGCGATCAATTCCTTGTCGGCGGTAACAATACACAGCCGCAGCACCGGTACTCACCGGGCAAATCTCATATAGTCTGAGCGGATCACAGACATAGACAGAGTTCAATACCTCTTCCAAGGTGTAGGCCTTTTTAAACCGGGCGAGTCCGGATTCTTGGAACCATACTCGCTCATCAGGACCTTTACCATTGCCAGATCCTCTTCGGTGGTGCCATATTTTGCCATTCTTTTTCTTGCTTCCAGTGCCCAGTAAATCGGGTTGGGCATGCCGGTCATTTTCCATCTGATGACGTCCCTGTCCTGAACGGCATTGTCTGTTTTGGCGCCAAAAAAGCCTTTGGGCGATACATCGGCGCCATAGGCCAGAGCAGTATCGGTTTCGCCGGCAGCGACACTGTTGTATGCCATTCTGATGGAGGCGGTATCCGGTAGCGCAGGCGTTGTATACGTTTACCACCGGGATACCGGTTTCGCCAAAAATGCTTTCCAGATATTGACCGGAAAGGTGACCGGCGTTTCCGCCCTAAATAAAAATCCCGGCCATGATCGCCTGGATTTTTTTCCATTCGATGTCAGCGTCTTTCAGAGCGTTGTCAACAGCCACTGCCCCGAAATCGCTGAATATTTGTCTCAGAGAAGCCCAACCAGGGGTGTATTCCGGTCCCTATAATATATACATCTCTCATATTATTTATTCCTTCTTATGATTTTCGTTAAATCGATTATTTAACAGCCCGAAACGCCCAGGTCACCACTTCCTGTTTTTCATCATTGGTAAACAGCGTAAGCGTGGTCGTTTCCATTTCCATCCCCAGTTTAAGAGATTTCAGATCAGTTTCTGTGATGATGCCGGCAATCTGAATTTTTTCATCTTCAAACTCAACCAGACCAATACCATAGGGGATAATATTTTTCTCTGTTTTAAATGGTGGGGGGCAGGGATAATGTTGAATGGTATAACTTGCCAGCTTGCCCTTTTTGGGGAGTAAGACATCTTCCACTCCCTCTCTTGAGCAGCCGGGGCGATGTTGGTAATGCTCCTTCGGGAAAGAAGTAAGTGCCGCATGAGTTGCATTTTGCGCTCATTAATCTGACTTCACCGGTCGACCAGTCTACTAAATTTGGTATTCGAGCTACTTTATTTGCCATGTTTTCCATTGTCTTATTCCTCCTGGTTGATATTTGAATGTAAAAAAATTGCTGTTAGCGGCCGACAAACTTCGGCGCCCGTTTTTCGATAAAAGCATTGACGCCTTCCGCCTTGTCTTCAAGGCTCAAAGAAAGGCTGTAGAGTTCATATTCATATTTCAAACCGGTTTCCAGATTTGTCTGCATGCCGTGATTGATGGCGGTTTTGGCCAGTTTGAGGGCCGCAGCGCTCTTGGCGGCGATTTTCCTGGCTATCTCCTTGGCCGTCGGCATAAGTTGATCTTCAGGCACTACCCGATTGACCAGCCCGAGTGTTATAGGCCTCTTCGGCAGTGATGATATCACCGGTGAAGATCAGCTCCTTGGCCCTGCACACACCGATCAGCCGCGGCAGGCGCTGGGTGCCGCCGCCGCCGGGGATAATGCCGATATTGATTTCGGGCTGGCCGAACTTGGCCTTCTCCGAAGCAATGATGATGTCGCAGCCCATGGCGATCTCATTACCGCCACCCAGACAGAATAGCCGTTGACTGCCGCAATGACAGGTTTTTCCAGCTTTTCGACCATCTCGCCCAGGCGATAGAGGTTGTGGGCGTGATAGGGTGTGGTCTTGTTGAATTCTTTGATGTCAACGCCGGACGCAAAGGCTTTGCCGTTTCCGGTGAGAATCATCACCTTGATTTCGTCGTCGGCCTCCACTTCGGCGATGGCTGCAGCGAATTCGGCCCGGACCTGATTGTTTACGGCGTTTCTCGCCTCGGGACGGTTAAATGTGATGATGGCGATATTATCTTCTTTTTCGAAAATAATGCTTTCGTAGGCCATAATTGCTCCCCCTTATTAGGCTAGATTTTTTATTTTTGAACATACCGTACTCACACAGTTTGCTTAACGCTTTTACGCCGGAAATCAGAGAAGGAAACACTGGCAGGTCTTTCCCCAATTCGTCCATAATAACGTTTTTATATTTGTTGTATCCGACAACCAGACAGACGACCACCGGTTTTCCACTTTCCTTAACGATTTTCTGAATGATTTTTTTCTGAACAGCTTCCTCGGTATAGTCGAAACCGGCCAGCATCAATATCACGGCGTCTATGTTCGGATCTCTGATTGCTGCAGGAAAAGTGATTTCCAGGGTTTTTGTAAAACCGATTTTGGTTACGGAAAAATACAAGTCAATCGGATTGCCTACCGGCGTGTCGAACTTGTCTTCCACTTTCTGCAATCGTTTCCGGAGTCAGCTTGGGGAGTTCCAGGCCATATTGCGTACACAGATCAGAAACATTGACACCGACGCTTCCGGCCACAGTTACCACTGCGACGCGATTGCCTTTGGGAAGCGGCTGAGTGGAAAAAACCTTGGCGAAATCTTTCAATTCCGTAAAATCATCGGCCATGATCATGCCGGTTTGTTTGACTGCCGCTTCGACAATCTTGGCGTTGCTGGCAATACTGCCGGTATGACTCATGGCGGCTTTGGCGCCGGCTTCCGTGCGGCCCCCGCTGAGAAAAATAACCGGTTTTTTGGGCGTCACTTTCTTGGCGATCCGGGTCAGGTTCCTTCCATCGGTAACTGTTTCCAGATACATGGAAATAACATCGACGTCGTCCTGATTACCGAAATATTCCAACAAGTCATTTTCATTGACATCGCATTTGTTTCCAATTGAACACACTTTATTGATATTCAAACTTTCATTTTCTACGATATCCGCTGCCATCCCGGCCGCCAAAAGACCGGATTGCCCGATAAGCACCACGTTACCCCTGGGGACTTTTTTGGTCATCGGATAAATGGATGTCACGATATCGCGGGATACAATACCGGAGCAGTTAGGCCCCATGACCCGGATATTGTTTTTCTTGGCGATATCAACAATCTGCTGCTGAATAACCTTGCCTTCTCCACCCATTTCAGCGAATCCGGCGGATTCGATTATGACTGCTTTAACGCCTTTTTGAGCGCATTCTTCCATTGCGGAAACGGTAATTTTTGGTGTCGGAAGCGCAGTGACAACAAGGTCAACGTCACCGGGTATTTCTGTTACACTGCGATATACCTTATATCCCAATATCTCATCCGATTTCGGATTTACCGGATAAACCTCACCGGCAAAATCGCTATCGGCGATATTTTTTACGATTACATAGCCCAGTTTTCCGGGAGTTCCGCTGGCTCCAATGACTGCAACGGATCTTCGGCTTAAAAAATCGATCCATCAATTCCATGATTGTTCACCGTTCCTTTTATAGAGTTTATTCATCCGAAAGAATGATGCGTGCGTCCACAACCACGGCCCCGTCCTTATAAGCGAATACCGGATTCATATCTATTTCCTGAACTTCCGGTGTCTCATTGACAAAGTCAGAAAGTTTAAGAAGCATTTGCTGCAGGCAGGCGACATCGGCAGGCTCCTGGCCGCGATATCCTTCCAGCAATTTCTTTCCCTTGATTTCATTGATCATGTCCTCGGCGTCTGATTTTTCGATCGGTATGATGCGGAAGGCGACATCCTTCAACACTTCGACGAATATCCCTCCCAGTCCGAACATGATCGAACCGGTCCGAAACTGGGGGTCTTTGGTCATGCCAATAATTACTTCGGTGCCTGCTTTTGCCATGCCCTGGACCGATACGCCTTCGATTTTGGCGTGTGGGATATTTCGCGGTTTTACAGGATGGCCATGATTTCATCGATAAGCCTTCTCGACGGCTCGGCCTTGTTCCTTCAGATTGACTTTCACGCCGCCGGCATCGCTTTTATGGGTGATATCAACCGAAGAAACTTTTAATACCACCGGATAACCGAATTCCTCGCTCAACTCTACTGCCGCCTCTTTCGTCGCGGCCAGCCGCGTGTCCGTACAATTGATGCCTGCCTGCATCAGAATCTGCTTGGCTTCAATCTCTGTAAGGACAGTGCGATTTTCTTGCCTGGCGCGAGCCAGAATTTCTTTTGGTTTCATTATTCCCTCTTTATCACTAATGTCCGGTTAAAATTAAAAAAACTTCAAGGCTTTAATATATATAAATAAAACGGAGATTCCAGGTGTGATGGACTTGAAAATCGATATGTCATCCTGATACACCCTTCATTAAATAATTAAGAATAATGAAAGGATTCTATCAGTATATAAAGGGCAAACCATAATACTCTCAAGCCATGGACTTACAACCTAACAAGAAATTCCGCCGTTGTGTCAAACGTTATAAAAATAATTACCGAGTTCGTTCTTTTTTTAAGTTTAGACCAGTTTCTTTAGTTGGTTATGGTATTTGTAAATTTTTTACATATATTAAGTGTAACTCTTTTTAAAAAATCCCATTTAACAAATTTTTCACCTGAGAGTTACAAAACAATATCAAGGGTAACTAACCAATTGATTTTATTTAATTCTTAACAGAGTACCAGTACCTCTTAATTATATATCATAATTGTGGGGCGGATTGGCTTGAAACATCCGCTTGGTACTAGTACATTTATATATACACTCGCATCGGGCAGTATGCAAGAATATATTACTTCTCTAAAAAATATTCCAGATCATAGAAGCCTGATACAAATTTATATTTCGAACGCCGTCCTCAATGCTATCGAAAACAATCTAAATTCTTCTTTCAATCTTTATGCATCACCTCAACGTCGTGAAATTGACCCCTATCACAAAAATATATATCAATCAAGATAATATTGTTTATCTTGATTATCTGGTAATTGTGGCAGTATATGGGAGGATTGAAGCGGTATTAAACCCGGATTTTGCAGTAGAAAACGTAGCGAGGGCGAAAAACCAAAGCGAAACGCGAAGTTGGAACGATTTTGACCCGGAAGCATATCATAAATATGTTGAGGATCGAAATCGTGAAACGAGCGTTGCAGCAAAGGTTTTTAGTCCGCAGTAGGTGGCTACTGCAAAATCCGGGTTAAAATCGTGGATAGAGCTGTTGCTTAAGAAATATCTTTCCAGAGAAGATTTGTTATGCCAGTAAAACTATTATCTTAAAACCGAGCCTCTGGGGGCTCGGTTTATTGTTTCCATCAGTAGCCCATAATTGAAAAAAAGCGGCTAAACTGTTTTAACCGCCCTATTTTAAATTAAAGCATCATAAACTAACAATTAACCTGCGGTTAATCCACCATCGACAAAGATTGTCTGACCTGTAATAAAATCCGAGGCATCTGATGCCAGAAATATCGCCGCACCCTTCAGATCTCCCGGCACGCCCAGTCTTCTAAGAGGTATCTGTGAGGAATATTTCTGTGCAAGCGACGGATCTTTCTGGATATGAATGGTCCCCTGTGTAATTATAAGAGAAGGACCGATGGCATTTACAAAAATGTTATAGGGGGCAAGCTCAAGTGCAAGGGCCTTTGTAATCATGCCAACAGCCCCCTTTGTTGCGCAGTAGGCTGAATTACCACCTGTATAGCCTCTTACCTCTCTTACCGATGAAAGGTTGATAATTTTGCCCTTTCCCTGCTCCTTCATTATGCAGCCGAAATGCTTGCAGGCTATCATTGTTCCTTTAACATTGATGCTGAATATCTTGTCCCAGTCTTCCATGGGATAGTCAAGTGCCTCCCTCTTTATATTGAGACCCATGGCGTTTACCAGGATATCGACCCTGCTAAATTTTTCCACGACATCGCCTACCAGCTTAGCCATGCTTTTTTCATCGGCAACATCAACAGTCATCGGTATGATCTCACCGCCTGTCTTTGCTTTTATCTCGGCGGCGGCTTTCTCCAGGGCTTCAAGCCTCCTGCTTGCGATAATGATATTAGCACCATACTGGCTTAAACCTTCAACAATAGCCTCACCGAGACCACCTGCCCCGCCAATTACAACGGCGTTTTTCCCTTTCAGACTAAAAATATCTTCCATACTAAAATTTGACTCCTTAAAATACTTACTTCTTAAATCTTAGCTTCTCTCAAATACTGCGGCAACACCAAGCCCGCCTGCACCGCAGATCGTCTCAAGACCATAGCGGGAATTTCTGCGAACCATCTCATGAATCAACGTAACCAGGCGCACAGCACCGGTTGCACCGATTGGATGTCCCAGTGAAATGCCTGAACCATTTACATTGACCTTGGCTTTGCATTCTTCAGTGGTCAGGCCTAAAAGTTTAGCATCAGCCAGCGTCTGGGCTGCAAAGGCTTCCTGAATTTCGATCAAGTCTACATCTTTTTGTGTAATCCCGGCCTTTTTCAATGCTTTATTGACTGCAAGAGGAACAGCAGGATAGGTGAGTGTAGGATCATCACCAGCTGCTGCAAAAGATTTGAACTCTACCATCGGTGTAAGTCCAAGCTCTTTTACCTTCTTTTCGCTCATAAGTACCACAGCGCCTGAGCCGTCATTTTCTGAGGAGGAGTTTCCTGCTGTACAAATACCATCCGGATATATAGTTTTGAGTTTGGTCAGTTTTTCAATGGTGGTGTCGGCGCGGGGTGTTTCATCCTTGTCAAAAAGGACAGGATCTCCTTTTCTCTGTGGAATTGGAATCCCGATTATTTCCTCGGTAAACTTACCGGATTCCATGGCTCTGACCGCCTTCTGGTGGCTGTTATAGGCCCATTCGTCAACTTCTTCTCTTGTTATCCCCTCATTCTTTGCCGCGGCTTCAGCCCATGTCATCATTGAGTTTAGTTCACCAAACCTTTCGATAGGCTGTGCCATAACACGACCTCTCTGTATCCTGTCATAGAAGGGGATACCCCACATGGCAAGTGCACCATGGCCCTTTGGCATGAAACCGAATTTTTCATCTATTTTACCACCAAGCCCCCAGCGAATATCACCGGGGATATACATTTCTGCCTGGCTCATGCTCTCCATACCGCCGGCTACAACAATATCTGCATTACCGGTCTGTATTTTCATTGCGCCCATGGCAATGGCGTCAAGACCGGAACAGCAGCGCCTGTCTACAACTATTCCTGTTATAGCTACAGGCCAGCCTGCTTCCAGAAGGGCCATACGTGCACCGTTAGCACATTCACCATTCTGGTAGGCGTGCCCCATAACCACCTCGTCCACTGAATCAGCCTCTATCCCTGCCCTGCGAATTGCTTCATTCAACACTATCGCAGCAAATTTATACACAGGTATACTGCGCATTGTACCGCCGAACCTGCCAATTGGAGTCCGTACACCACTTACTACATACACTTTTTCCAGACTCATGAATTCTCCTCGCTAGTTTGATTGTTTAGGTAAGGCGTCACCAAGATCCATTGCAAACTTCAGCATTTTAAGCAGTTTTTCATCCCTCACAGCACAGAGTTCGGTCTCCGGTTTTCCTTCATAGTCATAAAAACCCTTTCCTGACTTTACGCCAACATGCCCCTGATCATAGAGTTCAAAAATCTTTTTCGGCATGTAACTATCCGGAGTAACATCACAGGCGGGATTTTTCAGGTTGTTTACGCTCAGGCCAATACCGCCATAGTCTATGCGGCCTACGGCACCAACTATCATCATGCGCATTGCAAGACCCCAAATACAGGCATTATCAATCTCCCTCGGTGAGAGATAACCCTGGTCCAGCAGGTAGTAGATCTCACGCTGAAGAGCCATCTGAAGACGGCTGATCACATAACCGGACACGTATTCTTTAAACAGTATCGGTTTTTTACCAATTCGTTGAAGTAATTCAAACATAAGTTCAACATTATGCATATCAGTTTCAGGTCCCTTTACTACATCAACAAGAGGAATGATTTGTGGAGGAGCATAAAAATGGGCAATAAGAACCTTATCGGGCCTGCTCGTCTTGACAAAATCAAAGGGATTAAGGAATGTTGTATTGCTGGCAATTAATGCATGGGCAGGACAATGCTTGTCCAGTTCATTAAATACCATGATCTTTGCTTCTTTATTTTCTGCCATGGTTTCAAAGGCAATATCTACATCATGCGCAGCTTCTTCAATAGTTCTACATGTGGTAACACGATCAAGTGTTTCCTGTATTTTATCTGCATCAACAAGGCCGGCTTGCGCCATGGTCTCAAGACTTTTCTTTATAAGTGACATAGCCCTGTCAAGTGTTTCCTGGGTTCTGGACATCATGTTGACTTCATAACCTGCATATGCGAATGCCTGGGCAATACCATGTCCCATTGTTCCTGCACCGATAACCGCGATTTTTTTAATATCTTCTAAACTTAAACTATTCTCTGTAGTCATTTTTTTATCTCCATATTGGCGCAACATTGTGGCGCGTTAGAAGGAGTCAACCCGTTAAGGCCTGGTTAACTCGCACATTATTTTTATATAAAATAAATTTTTCCTCTGAACACATACGGAGCAGCGCCTTATTAAACATCCAGACAAACCCCGTTTTCCTTTTTATATATAAAGATCCTCTGGACTCACCTGATCTACGCGAGCGGTTTGAGTCCGAGAAATTCTCTTGCTTCTGCAGGTGACATGGGTTCCTTGCCCAGTTCCCTGGCGATTCTAACTGTACGTTCCACCAACTGCTCGTTACTGGCCTTGACACCTTTGCTCAGGTAAATATTGTCTTCAAGACCAACACGAACACACCCTCCCATGATCATGTTCATGGTGGTGATGGGAAGCTGTGCGGATCCTACTGCAGTACAATTAAAAACAGAGTTATCCGGAAGAAAGTCTATCATAGTAGCCAGTATTTTCGGAGTCGCGTCGCAGGCACCCTGGTAACGCATACCCAGAACCATGTTAATGGCGTAAGGAGGCTCTACAAGGCCCTTCTTTATAATTTCATTTACATCACGGAACATTGCAAAATTATAAACTTCCATTTCCGGCTTAATGCCTCTCTCCTTCATTTTCCCCAGAAACAGTTCAATCTCTTCTGGCAGATTGCAGAATGCGGTTCCCTTGAACTTTCCGGAAAGCCTCATAAGGGACCCCATGTTAAGTGATGCCATTTCAGGATAAGCGTCGAGACATTCGACCCGCTGCTCCTGGGTCAGGTTGGGGCCTCCGCCTGTACTGAACTGAACGATGGCATCGGATTTTTCCCGAACCTTCTGTTTAATTTTTTTAAAGACTTCAACATCGGAAGTATTCTGTCCATCTTTATCCCTGCCATGGATATGGCAGATAGCTGCGCCCGCATCAACACAGGATTTGGCACATGCAGCTATTTCATCCGGCTGTTCCGGCAGGTTTGGATTCATCTCTTTAGTTACCAGAGCACCGGTCATGGAAACGGTGACGATTATTTTATCATTCGGTAATGTTTTAAGCATGTTGATTCAATCCTCTCTATAAATATAGAAATCTGATTTTTTTTAAATTGTTGATATTTTATTAAAAATATCCTACTACTAAAACGCATGTTTATTTCAAACGTTTGTTTTAAAGTATTTCAAACGTTTGTTTTAAAGTCAAGTCTTTCCTATAATTTAATAAAATTATTCCAGGAAAATCCAGGTATCAACGACTAGTGCCCTCCTTATATTCAAAAATTGACACTCATCTCAATTTCTTCTTTAATTTCAATATGTTACCTATTTATCAAATAGATTAAATAAATATTTATATCTGCAGGAGATATTTTAATACCATCGGATATCCGATATATTTACTTAAATACAATTTATTCTTTTTTCAGCAAAAGCATGCTTTTATTTATATTTAAGTTAAAATCGATGAGTTTTATTTCTTTATCTTCATAAATAAATCGTTAAGAATAGCTTTATTTCCTTAAAAATAAATATGCCCCCTTAATTGGGGGCATATTTATTTAAAACGAATATATTACAACAGAAAGCTAATCAGCTTCCATGACAATCTCGCCAAGGTTGATATCCTTTACAGTCTTCACTTCTATTTTTTGCGGTGCATATCCTGCGTACTCAAGTTTTATGGTCATAGATTTATTGGTTTCGAGTCCTTCAAATTCAAAATCACCAAAATGATCCGTTTTTGTAGTGATTTCACTCTCGCCTCCACTCAATGTGACCATGACATCCTTAGCCGCCTCATCCTTTTTATCCGCAAATACAACTTCGCCGGCTATGAAACGTTTTGGAAGCCCCATGTAGCATACGGTAGGATTCATATCAAATTCAGGATGCAGAATCTCTGTACTCTCAGCAGCAGCTTTTTTTGAAATTTCGCTCCCCGGGTTATCGAGATCGCCAAAAATAATGGCTCCTGTAGGACATGTCTCAACGCACCTCGGCTCTTTCCATCCCTGGTCAAGAAGATGAGCACAGAAATTACATTTCTGAGCTACATTTTGTTCTTCATTCCAGTATATGACCCTGTATGGACAGGAAGAAACAATGTCTTTCTGGCCTTTGGCCTTTTCAGGATCAATTATTACTATCCCGTCAGGTCGTTTATAAACAGCACCTTCAGTACCCCCAGCGATGCATGATGCATTCTCACATTGCTGGCAGGGAGTCGGGATGTAATCAAGCTTTACCTTGGGAAATGTTCCCCTTTCCACAGATATCAACTTCATCCAGTAATGACCTTTGGCAGGCTGGGAAGCCGAATATCCCGGATAATTATTTCCGCAGTATTCATCCTTACAGGCCAGAAAACAACTATAGCAGCCTGTACACTTATCAACATCTATTATCATTCCAAATCTGGCCATTTCTTAACCCTCCCACTTTTCTATTTCAATAAGACAGGAATTGGGCGTCATGCCCGGAGCGTTCTTAGAAAGCATCCTTGATGATGTAAGCAGGTTTACACATCCGCCACGGTCGATCGATCCGGCCTTTCCTGGCTCCAGAGGATCGTATACAGCAGATGAGGCATAACTGTGAATTATCCCTGGTCTGATTCTTTCTGTTATCTTTGCTATACACAAGACAGCACCACGGTCATTGTAAAGTTTTAGAATATCACCGTTTCTGATACCCCTGGGTTCCGCATCGGTCGGATGTATGCGTGCCGGCCAGTAAGGATATCCATCCTTGTAAACACGATGAACAGGTATTTCATTGAGCCAGTCAGCATGTTTGTCATAATGGGTATGGAATGTAAACCTTGGATGAGGCGAAACCATGGCAAGAGGATACTTCTTTGCCAGTTCCGATTTATGGCCTTCCCAGCTTGGTATATATTTTGGTGATACAGGTCTTTCCTCATCATCGGGATAAAACTTTTTAAGGCTTTCGGATACAAATTCAATCTTGCCGCTGTAGGTACCAAGTTCTTTTGCCTTGTCTGTATTACGCTTTGGATTGCCTGGATCAGGCGTATCACAATCCCTGCCTTCGGCAAACCATCTCATCGAAACAGTCGGCTTATAATCCTCAGACATTGGAATTACAAAGTATCCCTTTTTCTCAAATTCTTCATAGGATATGTATTTGGGCAGATCGGATATTTCATAAAATGCCTTTATCCAGCCTATTTCATCCTTGCCATCCGTGAATTCTTCCTTTCTGCCAAGTCGTTCCGCCAGGAGTGTAAAGATCTGGTAGTCAGGCTTTGATTCCCACAGGGGTTCGATACACTTTTTCTGACGTACGACAATCCTGTGGTTACATCCGTTGCTCGCATGATGTGTATATCCTCCGGCAGCGCCCCATTCACCCACATCATCACGCTCAATGCTTGTACAGGCGGGAAGAATGATATCGGCAAAATTGGTTTCACTGTTGTACCAGCAGTCCTGGTTGACAACAAACTCCAGCTTCGGGCTCTGATACATCTTTACCCATTTGTTTGTATCACTCATTGTACCCATGAATGAACCACCATAGCGATAAAACATCTTTATCTCCGAATGCCCTTCCATGGGGTAGACATATTCATTAAACTGCTGTTCAAGAGCATTTCCGCAAAAGCCGTCACCGCGCCAGTCAACAGGAGGATTCAGGATTGCATCAGGTACAGTCAGCCTGTAAAGCCTTTGTTTTGTCGGATTTTGGGCTGGTGTGAACTTGATATTTGCTGCCTTTGTTGATCCAATCTTACCGTCCGGATCAGCATAACCCGGAAAGAATACATCAGGATTCGATGGCGCGCCCATGCTTGTTCCCCAGATACTTACACCCGGTTTTCCAAGACCCTGCATTGCCTGAAGGAGTACCATCATCCTGGCCCATTCCGTAGCGTATGCCTCTCTGCATGCTCCGCCTTCACCGCCTCTCGTACCGCTGGCCAGAACAGTCCTTTTGGATGCCCATCTTCTTGCCAGGGCGACTATTGTTTTTACAGGAATACCTGTTTCTTCCGAGGCCCAGGCAGGTGTCTTGGCAACACCGTCTTTCTTGCCAAGGACATAATCTTTAAACGTATCAAACCCGACTGTGCGTGTATCTATATAGTCTTTATCATAAGTGTTTTCATCGATCCATACATAGGCGATAGCCATTGCCAGTGCAGTTCCGGTTCCCATCCTGATGGGTATCCACTTGCCATCCATCGCGGCGTTGGTATAATTATAAAGGGGATCGATGAATACCATCTCAACACCCTTTTCTTTGAGCCATTGTCGCCAAATGCTTGAGTCCTGGCCGGTGTAGGTTCCTCTTGTGGAATCGGGATCACATGACCAGTATACAATCATTTCGGCATTCTGAAGGGCATCAGTTAGATGGTCATAGGGCTCGGGCATACCGAGCCTCCAGTAGAAACCATAAGTATGGGTAGCTCCCCAGTGCCAGCCTTCCCAACTGTCTGGATTGTCAAAAATAGGAGTATATCCGATCATGTTCATGAACCTTGCAAAAGGTCCCATTTTATATCCTACGATACCCCAGTTATGGTGAGAGGATGTAATTCCTGTAATTGCTGATGAACCGTATGAGCCACTTATTCTTTTTATTTCCGAAGACACTATATCCAGGGCTTCATCCCAACTGATTCTCTCATACTTGGCCTTGCCCCTGTTTTGTGTGTTCCTGTTGCCATTGGGATCAAAATCAACTCTTTTATATGGATATTTTATTCTGTCTTCAGAATAAAGCCTTGTTTTTTCGGCATGTACATAAGGTGATATAAAAAACTTATTTGGTGGCGAGTATTTTCTTTTCCCATCATCGATTGTCCATGAGGGTACAAAGTCTTCATCCGTGGCTACCAGAGGCCTGATTCTGACGACTTTTCCATCCTTTACATATACCGATATTGGGCCTGCGTTAGTACAGCTTGTAAAAACTTGTTCGGTCATAAATTCCTCCCTGAAAATCAATCCAGTTTATACTGGGTTTTAGCCGTAATAGATAAAAAATCAATCCAGGTAAATTCCTTTAGTTAACTTGAAGGGCGGTTTCTTCCTTTGACACTCAGTCCACTTGAGGAAAACCGGACCATTTGCTCGATAAGCCGGGTTCTAAAGTCAGCATCGTAGGATTTGCCTGTTACGCGCGAAACCATAGGCCTCGAATAGTTAAAGTATAATATGATACCAAAAATGCTCAGAATATCAAAGCTTAGATTGACCTCATCAACATCTTCAAGCGCGAAAGACTCTAAAAATTCATATAGCTTTTTAAAAAGTGGTCTTAGTGTTTGATCCGCTGCAAGTTCAAATGCTTCAGTTGGATTATTCAACTCCCTTACAATTAACTGCCTGTGCCGCCTGAATTCCTCATCAGACAAAGGGCCTTCAAGGTACGCCCTGGCGAGTGCCTTTATTACCAGTTCGGGAGTTGGCTCTTCAAGGCAATCAACAGATTTTTCAAATACTGCATATATTCGTTGTTCCCGTGGAATCCATCTGGAACGAAACACTTCGAGATACAGGTTCTTTTTATTACTGAAATGATAATTTACTGACGCCATATTACATCTGGCAGCCGCAGTTATTTCTCTCACACTTACAGCATGATATCCCCTCTGGGCAAAAAGATTCTCGGCCTTTTCCAGGAGTCTTTCCCGGGTTAGATTTACTGCATTAAGATTATTCATATTATCATTATCATTACTTGTCACTATGGATTTACGCCTGAGATATTTTAGGATTTTATCTAAATACTTATTTCAAACGATCGTTTAAAAGTCAAGAACCTTTTAGTTTTATATATTATCAATCATAAATCCGGCCGCGGTACGAGCTCCAATTCCCGGCACAAGCCCGCACTTTTCAAAACCTTTTGC
Organism: uncultured delta proteobacterium; assembly: GCA_963815145.1. Lineage (GTDB taxonomy): Bacteria > Desulfobacterota > DSM-4660 > Desulfatiglandales > HGW-15 > JAAZBV01. Next base: position 308,365 of record CAWFFS010000007.1, on the reverse strand, counting down.
CAATGCAAATGCAGTCATGTTCTCTTCACTGGCTCCGGGGTCCATGTTTTTTCCAAAAATTACCTTCTCCTGAATCTCCGCACAATAGAGATAACCGACTTCATCCTCAAAATACCCCATAAATTTCTGTGCAAGGTCCATTTTATCGCCAACCTTTGAAAGATCAAAGGGATCATCTCCAAAGAAAAATAACCCGAAGGCTATAAGACTTCCGGTAATTCCTCCGCATATTTCACCTGATCCGCCGATTCCTGGAAACAGCATAAGTGTTTTTATGACTTCCATGCTGCCAATCCCGAATTCTTCAAGAAGCGCCATGGCCGTCCCCTGGGCGCAATTTTTAAGAATGTAATTATATTCCTCGGCCCGCAGTTGAACCCTGTCGAGTATTTCATCCTTTTCTGCGATAAGATTTTCTTTTGTAAGGGTCTTTTTCGGTATACCCTCTTCTGCGAATTTCCTTATCCGGTCCCCGATTGCCTTATCATCCCACTGTCGTGCTCCAAGCTCATCTATCTTCTTTTTGAGGTTTTCATTTTCTTCCATTTTAAATGTCTCCTTCATTGAAATCACCCATAAAAGGTCAGGATTAAATCCCTGCCCCACAAATTAAGAACACACCTCTTAAACCTTCGATTTTTATACCGCAAGCAGGTCAAATCCGCTTTTAAAGTCTTTAATTCTTTTCCCTTCAACGCCTAATATTTCATATAATACGGCCTCACCAATTAGCCATGTTGTAACCCCTGGTCGGAAACACCCTGTAATGGTGCTGCCTGAACGTCCCAATGCCCCGTGAATATGGAGAACAGGATTTCCTTTTTCATCAGGCGCAATGATTCCCGCGGCCAGGACCTCATGGGCGCCATCGACCGGTAACAATACGGGGTCAGGCGGCATTTCGTTTGAATATCTTGGCCCTGTAACTACCTGCCCGGCCCCGACACCCCCGATAATAACTGCATGCCCTATAGTTATATCCTTTTCCCTGGCAAACTTTTCAATACAGCCGGGAATCGTGTCACCATCTTCAAGACGCATAATAAATACCCTTCCGATTTTCCCTTCCACTGCCTTCATCAAATAATTTTCCTTTATATAATTAAATATCCGTGAGCGATTGTAATTATTTACCTAATCACTAACTTCCTGAAAAGAGTATAATGCTCTTTTCAAACTTTATCCTAACCGATTCAAACCAAAAAGCTGATTTCATACAACAATTTATGAACAAAAAATTGCATTTTCATAGATGGATATATTCTCTCAACTGAACTTTAAAATTTAAAAGCCTTCTAAAATAGAAAAGGCCTTCATTCCCTTTCGGAAATGAAGGCCTTTTCTAGGTTCCAACTTAATTAATTATGTTTTTCCAGAGCACTTTTTGCCTCGTCAAGGCTTCGAATATAATCAAGGGCATTTTTTGCATAAGCCCTATAAGTCTTAAAATCCTGAGCTTTTTTAAAGGCCTTTTCCATGGTATCCCAGTCCTGAAGATCCCATGCAGCGTTTCCCTTCATGTAATATGCTTTTCCTTCTTTCGGATTCACTGCGATCACATTATCACATGCCTGTATAGCATCCTTATTTCTTCTGGCACTATATATAATCTCCGCTTTTTTCAAAAGAAGGGCCACGGATGAAGGATTTTTCGCTAACGCAGTATCAAGAACTTTTACGGCCTCATCTATTTTCATGGCCTTTGCATATGCACCGGCTAATTTCAGATAATCATCTTCACTGCCGGTTTTGCCTTTCATTTCCATAACCAGCGTTTTCGCTTCTCTGAGAGGAGTATTTATTGACCTGTACAAATTTACCGTTTCTTTCCATTGTTGAGGCTTTTCAGGAGGCTTTATATCATTTTTAATTTCATATGCCCCAACCATTCCGTAATAATCACTCTTTTCCTGACGAATCATTGATAATGACTGCCAATAATTAGTATTCAGGGGAAATCTATCGAGTGCCTCAAATAAAACTTTTTGAGCTTCATCAAGTTTTTCCTGCTCGATATAAATGGAATATAACATATTGTACCAGTTTTCTTTTGGCTGATCAGTAAGGCCTATCTCCTTCCTTAGTACCCGTATTGCATCATTGAACTTTTTTACTTGATAATATGCGCCTGCAGCCGCTTCCAGATAACGAATTTCTTTTTTCGGGCTTTTTTCATAAGTCTTTTCCATCATCGGCCCGGCCTTGGCAAAATCTTCAAGTTCATATAATGTAGCAGCATAATATTGCAAAAGGTCAAAATTATCAGGAAATTTTTCGTAACCCTCTTTAAATACCTTTTGGGCCTCCTTTAAATGTTCCTTTTCTTTTCCCTTCGCAGTATCATCACTGTACCAGTAATATCCAAGCAACAGATATGCCTGTGCAGGGACGTCATCGGGATTGGTAGCCAGATAGTCAATAAGGAATTTTCTGGCAGTAGCATAATCTTTCTTTTCTACTGCCTTCTGGGCTTCAACCATGGCCATCTGAGCCTCACGTGAAAGCCTTGGTTTTTCTTTCTGTTCCTTATTATCTTTATCACCCTGATTGCTCTGTCCATATATGGGAGATGTAAAAATTAAAAATAAACAAAACGCCAGGACCGAAATAAAAATACTATTGAATTTTCTAGACATTATCATTTTATATTCTGTTCATGTTTAGAGTTATTATTCATTAAGACTAAAAGCAATGGGCAGCTTAACAATACAATCTACCGCTTTTCCACCCTTCTTAGCCGGTCTAAATTTATATTTTACAACCGCTTCAAGTGCAGCCTCATCAAAAACTCCTTTGGGATCAGAACTTACAACCTGAGGTTCCTGTGCATTTCCATTGGCGTCCACAACAAAACGTAAAACCACCTTACCGGAAATCCCTTTTTGCTTTGCTTCAAACGGATACCTTGGAGGCAGAGCCCTTAATACCCTTGGGGGCTGATCAACTTCATTAAGATTAAATGCCGAAACAAAAAGTGAATCGGATACTTTAAAATTCTTATTCAGCAGATTTCCGATCGCAATGGTACCCGCCAGACCTGCTCCGGATATACCAGCTGCAGGCATATCAATTTTAGGCCGGGCCATTTGGGCCTGTTTAGGCGTGTTCTTTACCTCTTGCTGCTTTTTCACTTCCTCTAATTTATCTTCTTTTTCTAATTCCGGTGGCGGTGGAGGTTTTCTTTGACTTATTATCACAGAGACGCCCTTTTGTCTTTTTGCCATATTAACCGAAAATTTAACCAGAAGAGGCTGGGCAACAAAGAGTATAATTGTCAGAGCTATCGCCGCCAGTATACTTACAGGTAAATTAGTAATATTTTTTTGATAAATAGCCATTATCCCTCTTTTCTGGCAGCCACCACAACATTCTTTATTCCTGCCAGTCTTACCTGATCAAGTACTTCTATTGAGACTCCAAAAAGACTGTCTCTGTCAGCAGTAATAACCACATTTCCATCAGGATTTTCATGTTTAAAACGTTCCATCCTGGATCTGACCGACCTGATATCAATCGCCTGTCCGTCTATCCATACTACGCCCTCCTTGGTAACCGCGACAATTATATTGGTTTCTTTCTCACTTTTAGCTGTAGAAGCTATCGGGCGATTAACCTCAACACCCGATTCCTTTACAAAGGTGGTAGTAACCAGGAAAAAAATCAGTAATAAAAATGTCATATCAACCATAGGAGACATATTTATCTGAATTTCTTCATCGTTTTTATTACGTCCTAAAGATAATTTTCCCATAGAGTATTTCTTCCTTCCTTCTACAATCAATTATTCTGCAAAGTTGACCTGGATATTCTCAAGCAGAATCGCTGCATCCTTTCCAAAAGCCCATTTGCCTTTCGTGTCAGATATGTACCAAAAAATAGGCCCGGTACTGCAATAATGAGTCCTGCCTGTGTTGTGAGTAAGGCCTCCGATATTCCTCCGGCCAATCCCTTTGCGTTTCCGGTACCGAACTCTGCTATAACTGAAAATGTTTTAACCATACCGCTGACTGTTCCAAGCAAACCAAGTAAGGGGGCTATGGTAGACAACATAGCAATAGTTGTTAAATACTGTTTAACAAATAACACCTGCCCTGTTCTCAGACTATTGAGGATTTCATTGTTCAAATCCATTTTGTCAGTTCGTTCTGAAAGAAAACCATCAATTAATGTCTTTTGCCAGTAGGCACATTTATAACCTTCTTTACCTGCGTTCTTTATACATTCCTGCGCCGGGCGCCAGCCCTTGGTGTAAAAATGCATATCCATTGATTTTTTAATAATATAATACCACAGGCATAAGCAGGTTATAATCAGGGGGTACATAACCCACCCCCCGATCCTGATTTGATCAATAGTTTCGGATATCAAATCGTTAAACACTTGGGCCTCCTATTACTTTGTTCCCTGGTTTTTTATCAGAGTGATTATAAAAGCAGTACCCTTTTCCTCCATATCAATAACTATCTTGTCAACCTGAGACTTTAAGATATGGTGTACAACCATAATTGGGACAGCTATCATAAGGCCAAAATATGTAGTGTAAAGTGCAACAGATATACCACCTGCCAGTAAAGCAGGGTTACCGGTACCAACTTCAGTAATAATTTTAAATGTTTGTATCATACCCTGTACAGTACCAAGAAGACCCAGCAGAGGTGCAATAACAGCCAGCAGTGCCAGAAAGGGTAAAAACCTTTCAAGCTTGGGAACCTGCCTGAGGATTGATTCCTGTAATGCATTTTCCATTACATCCTGACTGTATCCGACATGTTCCAAAGCGGCGTCTAGCATCTGGCACGTTGGGACACGGCTTTTTGATGAACATAATGCCTTTGCCTCTTTCCAGCTTCCCTGATTTGCAAGTTCCTTTAATTGTGTCATAAACTTTTCTGATGCCTTTGACTTTGTACTTAGTACGAAGATACGTTCAATAGCTATCAGTAAAGCAAGTATGCCAACAACTAAAAGTACATACATAATCGTGCCGCCTGTGGCAAGCCAATCACCAAATGTCTGACTCTTGGTCCACTGTGTAAATTGATTTCCACTTGATAGATCAATGGGCAGGATATCTGTTTTCTTGTCAAAGTAATCACTTATTTGACTAAGATAACGGGAAGGGGCCTCTCCCTGTACTGCATCCAGACGTGTCCCGTCTGCTTCCGGTTTTAGAAAACCTACATTACCATCCGGTAATTTATAATAGGTTGTAAATCTTCCAATGCGTAAAATTTCACCGGTCGTTTCCCTTCCGTCAGGCCCTATAAAATTACCCTTGCGCCTTACTATTCTGCCGGATTCTTCCATTTCTGAGAAATAGAATTCCACGAGAGCCTTGATCCATTCCATACCAGGGAACTTTTTGGAATTCCGAATTTTTTCCAGCACCGTTTTCCTGTCAGGATATTCTGCGGTTATAGGGTTGTCACGACTGACACTGATTGCATCCTTAGTTGTTGCCCTTACAGTATCTTCAATGGCCTGTATCTCGTCCTTTTCATTTTCAAGGTCCTTTTTATGCTGTTCTTCCTCTTTACGCAAGGCCTCATACTGATTTTGCAATCCGGTTAGCGTGTCACCCTCTTTTTTATCCTGAGCCTTCAGATTGGCTACTTCTTTTTGAAGTGACGCTTTATCCATTTTTATATACTGCTCGAGTGCGGCGGTATCTTCAAGTGACTTTGTCTGATCACTCTCTATATTTTTGGCTATTTCTTTCCAGCCTTCAGTTTCGGCATACGCCTGCCCGACACCGAAAGCCATTACCAGGACTGATATTGCGACTAAGTATTTTTTCCATTTATTAGACATACTATATTGCTCCTAAAGGAAGTTCGACGATTTGTGCTGCTCTTTTTCCCAAGGCCATATCAAAAGCCAACTTAAATTGTTGTATCTCATCGTCGGGGAGGGGTTCCCATTTTTTTGCCTGCCTATTCCAGATACCTATCTGTTTATGATCTACAGACATGTAGTACATTTCGACCCGGCCAAGTCTCATGAGGGTAACCTGCGTTTCGACCCCGTTAAGTTTCAACGTCATATCCTCCTGGGCCTCAATCATTTTCCCATACTGGGCTTCTATTTCAAGACCCATGGTAAAAACACGATTAAGTTTTTCGCTCAATTGCATATTATAATTATCAAGTGACTGTTTAAGAACATCTATACGCTTTTGTCTTTCTTCTGGCAGAAATGGCAAATCCTGTTTTACAAAGGCAGCCATACGATCAACTACCGTCTCTAGGTAGGGATCGAGTTGTTCCCTGAGCTTATTGATCTCTTCCTTTTTGTATACGAGATCCTTAATACTCTCTTTGACGCCTTCGATATAGATTTTGTATTTTTTCTGACGGTACTGTTTCCATGTGATGCGATATTTCAAATCCCTGATATCGCCGATAAGAGGGTCCTTCTGCCAATTCCAGTCATCCGCCTTTTCCTGCGCTTTCGATTCGGTAGCGATGGTTTTGGATACCTTACTGTGTACATCTTTAGGACTATCCTGTGCAAAGGCTGAACCGCCCCCAACCAGCGCAAAAATTGCCGTTGCCCATAAAATACGTTTTATCATATTGATTCTCCTATCTCTGCCTGTTTCCTTTAGATTAGTAATACGATTAAAAAGTTTTTCTATTATATATTTAAAATTTAAAATTACAATCATAATATTTAAATAATGTTTATTCCATAACGGTTTTTTAATCAACAAAAAAAAGAGCCTCCTGTCAAGTTAATTTTTTAACCCACTAACAATAACAGGAGGCCCTTATATTATTTTGACCGATTAAATGTCAAAATAAAGGGTTATTCCAAATGTCCTCCGATTGATATAAAAATCCGATCTCAAACCTGCCTGCAGGGGTCCGGTTATCTTATAAGCCGCTACAGTATCTCCCCACCTGTCATTTAAATCCCTGTAACTGACATAAAATAAAAAGGCGCTGCTGAAGATATTCTGACACCATAAACACGCTGTCCGCCTTGTTTCTCAGGGTATCCAGCGGCTGGAGGGATATGTGAGAGAGCCTTCCAGTGTCCAGTAAGCGGGACATCCGGGCATGGTAAATTCATCTTCTGTATATTTCAGAAGGTGCTGCTCCATTGGTGAGGACGGTAACGTGCTTCTCCTGATGAGGATATAACATTCCTAAACCAAAACACCTAGATATAAGGTGTTTTTACTCTTTCTACCAGGAAAATTCAGGGAGGGCTTGATAACAACGATACAGTATTCATAAAAGGGTAATATTGATATCAACTGATTAGACAAGGGGGCTATTCTTAATATCCTCATACTTTATCCTAAGCTGTCAGTGCACGCATTTTTAAAATAAATAGCAAGATATTTATCAAACACTGTATTTACCAACTTTTTTAATAACAGCATTTCAGGTATCAGGTATTAAAGAAGGCCGTACCCCTGTCTTATAAATGTTCGTTTTTATTTTTCCACCACTCGCTTTAATACAAATGGCGTACTCTCTTGTGAGACGCTACCAAAGCCGCCAAGGCCGCCGCCAAAGCCGGTGTCAAATCCGGCGCCGCCGCCTTCGCCAAAGCCTTTGGCTCTCGGCCCCCTGGACTGTGTCCTGACGGTTAGTTCAATCTCATCATTGCTTTTTATCTTTCCCTTATAAAACAGGGTTAGCTTTGTACTTCCCTGGCTCACCGGCACTTCAAAACTTATTTTGCCATTCTTTATCTTACCTTTTTGTATCTCTGTATTGGAATCCCCTTTGTCCGCTGTTCTGCCGTAAAGCTTATTTCCTTCGGCTTTGAACTCAAAGGTCAAAGTCTGGTTCCCCAGATACATTCCGGACCATCTTCCATCCACGTTTACGCCTGTTGCAGCGAGGTTCTGGTGATCCATCTTGGCGGAGCAGGCCAGAGTGACGGATATTAACAGCATCATCAGTATTAATAATAGCTTTTTCATCTCATTTCCCCTTTTTCTCTTTAAATGTTTATTAGTTTGAGGGCACTGGCCGTTTTAGTCAACTTCGGTTTAATGCATAAATTGCCTGGCAGCAGTCCGTCTTTGCAAAGAGCAATGGGAGGAAACAATCTATGCCACTATACCGAATAGCAAGTGCCGACTAAATACTTTCCATATCTTTCATTTTTTTCGTAATCAATGAAGGCTGTGTCTTTGCCCGGGATATAATTATTAACCTGTTTTTGATCTTGATTTTTATTCAGAAAAAGAAAGAAAATAACCAAAATGAAAAAAATCTTCAACTAATATTTTCTTCTCGATAATCACTATTACATACGACTTAAAGACATTAAAAGGAAAGCCTTTTCATGATTAATTACAACTGGTTAACTTTTCCCGTAGAAATAAAATCTTTTATAAGATTGTTGCATAAATTGGCACGAAAAGATATCATTGTCAAGCTTTTTCAATTTCTCAAAACCCGACATTGAATCAGAGCAAGTCTCCAGATAAATGGATTGACATACAACTTCAAATTCCATATACTGCATCCTTCAAAAAAGTAATTCTTACCAAGATCAAATATATCCGCTGTGCGATATTTTTTCTATTTAAATAATGCAGGTTTATAACATTGCTTTTATACCCGTCGCAAGCCGACAGGGTATTAAAAATCGTAATACAAAAGGAGCAGTGACATGAGAATAAATTTGGGCAGAATGAGTCTTTTAATAAGTTTTTTACTTGTTTCAGCTTGTGCTTCAATGCAAATTAAACTCCCGGAAAGATATGATTTAGGTGATAAACTTGAAGAAGTGACAGAAATACAGGACATGCGAATAGGTGGCGGCAGGGCGCCGAGTTTCACAGAATTTAAAGAACAATTTGAGGATGCAAATGCTGTTATTGCCCGACGCGATACATTTACATTGAGTGAAGCACAAAACCAATGGATCAAAGTGGATATGCAATCATTGATACTCAGGAATGGGCCGGATGAATTCTACCTGCTGGTACTGCAAAGACCTGCTTACGATTTAATGACTGTGGACACCATTTCTTTTGTCAATCTGCTTAATATCATCAGGGCTGGAAAGGACCTTGTAGAGGTCGGAGGCCAAAAATATGTTATTGAACGGATATATAAAATTAATGGCAAGGATAAGATGCTTGCCATTAAGAATCAGATATTAGCCGGACAATTTAAAAGAGAAAACCGGTAGCGGCAATACATGGTCAAGGCCGCTCCCTTTTGGAAGAGTTCGGTTCCTGTCGGTTTTTACTTATCTCCGCGAGAGCCTTTTCTATTTCTTCCTCAAAAAGGGAATCCTTATCGAATCAGATAACAAATCTTACATGTTGACAAGCACATGAGATTAAATATAGGTTTTTAAAAAAAATTCCGTTTTGTAATCAGGAGGAAGATATGAAAATCACTAGGTTTATTGTATTGTCTTTACTTCTTTGTGTCATGTTTCAATTTTCTGCAAACGCGGAAGACGCAAAAAAAGCGGATCCAATTGATCCGGCCCTTGGTGATGCCATGGTTGCCTTAGTCAAGAAGGATTATAAAAAGGCCGTCGAACTACTTGAACCCCTTGCTGAAAAGAATAATATTCGGGCTAAAACTCTTCTTGCTCCCTTGATTTTTAAGGGGGCTGGCGTTGATAAGGATATGAATAAAGGCCTGGCGATGATAATGGATGCAGCAAGGCAGGGAGATGAGGATGCCAAGAAGATTGCTGTAGACTTAAACCATGAACTGGCCTCGATGGGTGATGAGAAAGCGATGTATAATATGGGATATATGTGCCTGCATGGCTGGGGCGGAAAAATCGAATCCGGCCAGTGTCTAAAATGGCTTGAAGATGCGGCCAAAATGGGGAACTCCCACTCAGCAAAATTTCTTTCCTATATATATAAAAATGGGAAGTACGGCATAACTGCTGATCAGAATAAAGCAGACTTCTGGAGCAAACAGTCACAACAGTCAAAGAAATAAACGGCCGTTCATTCTTTCTTGTTTAAACTAATCAGACCAAGCCCCTGTTTCACTGTCTCACACTTCCGGCGCTGTTAAAGGCGTCGGGAGGCTTGTTCACCGCGTAATCAGGCAGTGTATTAATATCTGTTTCTGCGACATGAACAGGTGTATTTGATGACGCGTAATAGTTGAGTACCCGGGCCGTTATCATCAGCGACCCACCCATTACAGAACAGCACATTGCTCACATCTCCTGCACGTTCCATATCCCTGGGAGCAGTAAAATAAAGACAAGTAAAGGCAAGGAGTGTGTTCTGTTACTGCGCGGTTTGTGATATTGGTGAAACAGGCATATCTCAACCGGCAGCGAACAATTCAGTTGCAAGAGGAGAAAAAATTATAAAAAAATGAGGAGGCTGTAGGTAGTTCCAACTTATGATATTATAGGCAATGCATTATCAATTGTCGTCCCGCGCTAATTCAGAATTATTTCATCTGATAGTAAGCGTCAGACCAACCCATCTTTTCGGCGACAGGCAGACGTGGTAACTTCCCTTTCGTAACTAATATACAGGGAGGAAATCCATGACAAAGGCAGAACGACGTAGCCACTGGAAGCGTATCGTAGATGACCATGCAGCCAGCGGATTAGAAGCTTCAGTATATTGCCGGGAGCGCAACATCAAAATATCACAGTTTTACCGGTGGCGCAGTAAATTCCAAAATAAGAATTATGAAGAGTCAACAGCTTCGTTTATCCAATTGATCCCAAATGAGAGCCAACCGGAAAGCGGCATCCGAATCAGGATCTTTGAAAATGTTTTTATAGAGATTGATAGAGGCTTTGATCCTGTTACCCTTCGCGTCGCAGTGGAAACATTGTACAATAGAGGCTAAGATTTTGTTTGCACTGACCGCTGCCACACGCATTTACCTGTACCGCGCACCATGTGATATGAGAAAATCCTTTGACGGCCTTTCCGGCCTCATTCGTTCCGAACTGAATGCCGACCCTCTGTCCGGGTCATTATTCGTTTTCTGCAATCGTCGTCGTAACATGGTCAAACTCCTGTACTGGGACCGTGACGGATTTGCCATCTGGCACAAGAGACTGGAGAGGGGTTGTTTCAGTGTGCCATCGACATCCTCTGCTCACGCACGTATTGACCGGTTGCAGTTAACCTTGCTGCTGGAGGGAATCACGCCAAAAAAAGTGAATAAAAGATATATTTATGATAGATAATTGTTGCTAATTGCGTTATTTTGTGCTAAATATCGCAGTATGTTTAATTCACTCAATGAAGCCAACGCGGCAATCGAACAAAAAGACCTGCAGATTCAGGAGCTAACCAAACAGCTTGAGTCTACTCAGCTTACAATGAAAAAGCTTCAGCATCAGATTGAGCAGTTAATCAGAAGAGTATACGGCAAACGGTCTGAAAAAATTGATCCCAGACAGATGGTGTTTGACAGTTTTTTCATGGAAGCATCTGGTCAACCTGCACCGCAGACTCAGCCTGAAATCATCCCTGAGCAGAAGGTTGAAGGTAAAAAGATCCGTACTGTCAAGCGTAATCACCCGGGCCGCATTCCCATACCCGATCACCTGGAGCGGGTAGAGATACTTCTGGATATCCCCGAAGAAAAGAAGATATGTCCTGAAACAGGAAAGCCTCTTAAAAAGATCGGTGAGGAAATATCCGAGAAACTGGAATACCGGCCCAGAAAGCTGATTGTCAATGTGTACATACGGCCTAAATACGCATCTCCTGACAGTATTGCAGCCGGACTTACAGGCGTTGTCACCGCCCCTATGCCGGACCATCCTATTGAGAAGTGCAAGGCGGATGTTGGGCTCTTGTCCCATATTATTGTAAGCAAGTTTGCCGATCATCTGCCGCTGTACCGCCAGGATGCAATCTTTGAGCGGGAAGGAGTAAATATTCCACGCGGAACACAAACCAGCTGGTTGATGCAGATCTATGAAGCAATACGTCCTCTTGAAAACGAGCTTAAAAGGACGGTTCTTGAAAGCGACATCCTTTTTACTGATGACTCCATCATACCTCTTCAGATTAAGGGGAATGGCAAAGTAAAAAAAGCCCGGCTGTGGGTATATGTTCGCGGAGGATCAGGACCGCCTATATGCGTATATGATTTTTCACCGGACAGGAGCAAAAAGAGGCCTCTGGATTTTCTGGGAGTCTATAAAGGCTACATCCATGCTGATGCCTATGGCGGATATGATGAACTTTTCAAGATGAAAGGCATCATTGAGGTGGCCTGTTGGGTACATGCCAGACGCAAGTTTGATGAAGCTGTATCCTCACGTCCCAATGAGGCAACAGAGATCCTGTCCCGCATCGCACAGTTGTATAAACTGGAAGACAGGTTTACTGAAATGTCTCCGGAGGACCGCGCCCGGGAAAGGCAACAGCATGCTAAGCCTGTTATTGACAGCATATTTACAAGGCTGGAGGAAATTAAACCCGCTGTGACGCCTTCAGAGCCTCTGATGACTGCAATAACCTATGCCATTAATCAGCGTGAAGCCCTGTACCGGTATCTTGAGAACGGCTGGCTCAAACCTGATAATAACACATCTGAGAATGCCATAAGGCCTCTTGCTCTTGGTAGAAAGAACTGGATGTTTGCCGGCAGTGAAAGAGGCGGAAGAGCTACAGCATTGTTCCTTGGCTTAATACAGTCATGCAAGGCATGTGGTGTCAATCCCTGGGAGTACTTTGATGATATGCTGAGACGTGTTATGAGTCATCCGGTTAACCGCCTCAGAGAACTGCTTCCCGATCATTGGAAACCTATTCAAATATAATAGGGGGATGAATACCAGGCAGACTGTACGATCCACTCGTCCCTCTTCATTACAAATTTTCAAAGAGCTTTGCCAATGGTTTTCCCATTGCTTCATATAGTATCCAATTTAAAAACCTTTGAAAAGGTGGGTTGGTCTTACGCTTACTTCTGATATAAATACTGTACTGACTGTATAACTTGAGTGCTATTCACGCTCAGCACGAACGCCCCCTTTCTATGCTTCCTACTATAACAGTCGGAGGGTCTAAGTACCTCTTTACAGATCATTCATTACGAAGCAAGTGAAGCAATCCGATTGCATATTGCGGTTCTTCATATATAGTACCATGTTCAATGTTTATCATTGCTTTGTCGCTGCGCTCTTCGCAATAGACTGGTTGACACACTGTCGGAAGGCTCAAAGGAAAAAGGCGTCCGGTTTATGTACACCGGACGCCTTTTTTTATAGGTTAATCATTTTCATATGCCATCAGTCTAGGCTGATGTCATATATTAGTCTACTATGGTATAGTGAGAAGAAGTGTTTTAACTATACCAGCCCCACCACTAGTGAATCCTGCATTAATCTCAGTACTGGAAAAATCTACAAAACTAAAGGTGTTCACCGTATATACACTCTCCGGCGCCAGAGGTACAGGATCCCCGGTTGATGCAAACGTTGCATCTGCAGCATAGTACTTACCGTCTGCATCGTTAACTATAGCCCAGATGGCGTCAAACTGAGGGTTTCCGCCTTCAGGAAGGAAGTAAAACAGCGTTCCAACCGCAGCAGGAGTTCCATTCGCATTCAATAAGTATCCAGTGGCATAGGCATCATCTGATGGGACCTCACCTTCCGCTGGAATAGCGAGAGAAACTGTCTGCACAACACCAGCGCCGCCACTGGTGAATCCTGTATTAATCTCAGTGCTGGAAAAGTCTACAAAACTAAAGGTGCTTACTGTATATACACTTTCCGGCGCCAAAGGTACAGGATCCCCGGTTGATGCAAACGTTGCATCTGCAGCATAGTATTTACCGTCTGCATCGTTAACTATGGCCCAGATGGCGTCAAACTGAGGGTTTCCGCCTTCAATAAGAAAGTAAAATAGCGTTCCAACCGCAGCAGGAGTTCCATCCGCATTCATTAAGGTTCCAGTGGCATAGGCATCATCTGATGGAACTTCACCTTCAGCTGGAATAGTGAGAGAAACTGTCTGCACAATGCCAGCGCCGCCAGTGGTGAATCCTGAATTAATCTCAGCACTGGAAAAGTCTACAAAACTAAAGGTGCTTACTGTATATACACTCTCCGGCGTCAAAGCTACAGGATACTCAGTTGCTGCAAACGTAGCATCTGCAGCAAAGTATGTGCCGTTTGCATCGTTAACTATTGCCCAGACGGCGTCAAACTGCGGATTTCCGCCTTCAGGAAGGAAGTAAAACAGCGTCCCAACCGCAGCAGGAGTTCCATCCGCGTTCATTAAGGTTCCTCCGACACCTGCAGAGCCATCAGGAAGAAAAGGAGTATATGGAAAATTTGTCTTGAGTCCAGCTCCAATTTGGATGTTAAGTACATCTTCCTCACCAGTAATATTACTATCAATATCACTACTTGTAAAAAGTAATGCCCCTCCTGGTGCAGGAAAATCTGCTGAAGGATAAAGCTGAGTAGTAGCATTTCCTACAGCGTCGTGCTCCGAAACAGTTACGGTATACTGAGTGGCAGGTTCAAGATCATCAGAGTATTTACCCTTTACATCAGTATAGGCATAGACAGGTTCATCTCCTATACTCTGAGTTGTTTTTGTGAATGTAACCAACAGATCAGCGCCTAATGCTCCGTCATATACTACTGTTCCGCTAACAGTGGCAGCCGGCACATATGCAGCTCCAATGGTGATGGGGGGAGGCTCGGAATCCGAAGCATCTGTATTACTTGTGTAAAGAAAGGTCTTAAGAGTATCGAGAGGAGTGCTTCCATCGTGCGTCGAAACAGTTACTGTATACTTAGTGTTAATCTCAAGAGCAACAGAGTACGCACCAGTTGCATCAGTAATGGCGGTAACAGGTACGTCTACTTTACATTCCGGATCATAATCAGGATCATTTGTATCTGTTATACATTCTGTCACAGCGTCTACTTTTGTGAATGTAACCAACAGATCAGCCCCTAATTTTCCATCATAATATACTCTTCCGCTAACAGTGGTATTAGGACCTATTGTTACATAATCCGTTAGATCTTTCTTTACACTTGTGTAGCTATAAGTAAAGAGTTCCTCAGGATTCGTGGGATCCGTTGCATAGTCGTAGATTGACACAGTATAGGTCTTTTCAGTCGCCAGTTCTACATAGTATTCCCCGTTAATCAATACCGTGGGTAATTCACCATTAGGATCAGGGAAAACGCCGTTTGCCCCAACCTGAGCACGATATATTACAGGATTCCCTAAAACGGTAGTGTTGAAAAATATCAATGATCCCTCTGGGGCAAAACTTCCATCTTCAAGCTTTGCGATTCCATTAACATAAGCGTTATCAACCACAACCGGACCGGCTGACCCTTGAGCATGAAGGGTGATTTCAAAATTATAAGTCTCACCTGCTATTCCGGTTGTGAATTTTTTCATGGTATCACTTCCAGCAGCAAAATCAAGAACTCCATTGCCATTCACAAACCAACTTACAATAGGTATAGAAGCGTCCGGGGGTCCGGAAGATATAAACACGAGACCTTCCGTTTCTTTTGGTACAGGGATATTTTTGTCAGTTGTTGCAGTAAAACCATTTACATTAACGAGATCACCATCGGCATTAACCTGGCCCAATTTAAGAGTATTAGTGTTAGTCGCATCTCTAAAGTAAAACCACATTCCACTGGCAGGTTGTCCATTATCATAAAATACAGTTCCCGTGACAATAGCATCGGTTGCAAGCTGAAGCACAACAGGCTCAAAAGTTGTCGTCTCCCCTGCAGCTCCGGTCGTGATTTTTTCAGAGTGTTCGAAAGCTTCATTATTATCAGGGTTTATATATTTTATATATATGGTCAGTTCAGTGTTAGCCGGCAAAGGAATATATCCGTGCATATCATCCGGCACAACACCTGACAGATCGGTGAGCAGGATAGAAGGGAAATTTCCCTCGGGGCCGGTAACATAATTTGCCTGCCAAATGCCATTGTCTGAAAATACTCCCGTGAAGAAGGAAACATTCGCGCCGTATACTTTATTTTCGGCCTGGTCTATAACGGAACCTTTAACATATGTTGCGTCATATGTTTTACCGGCGTTAAATATTGAAAAATGCGAAACTGTTCCGTCATAGGCAGTCCCTTGAGCGTTAAGGGTTAAATCGCCTTCAAGCTCCCATTTCGCGTTTTCCCCATTATAGTACCACAGGCCGACAGTTGAGGGAGGATTGCTTCCTGCAAGAGCACCCACAGGGATTGAAATACTCGCTGTGGCGCCACTGGCAAGATAGAGCGGATTACCCTCGCCATCCTGAACAACTATCTCAATCATGCCTAAAGTTGAAAAAAGTTTCAGTGAACCACCGTCCGTGCTATAAAGGTCACCGGGTAAAAGGGATCTCTCAGCGGTTGTGTCAATAGCGGTAACAGATACTCTCGCAGCTGAAACTTTGGCGCCCGCGGCGTCAACCACCGTGTTCGCGCTGATTGTAACAGAGGCCCCGCCACTGGTTGTTGTAGTGTCTGCCGTTGCGTCAATAGTCTGAAAACCGCCCACTGGCTGCAGCACTGCTCTTGTTTCAACCGTTTGCCCTTCAGTTACCCCGACATTCAGGTAGTTAGGTGTATTGCCATCTTTGGAAAATTTCAAAGCAACCTTATCCAATTTATTAATGCTTATAACCTGCAGAGAGAAAGCGCCATCAGCATCTGTCTGGGTGCCAAAAAAATCAGTAGGCTTGCTCTCGCCGCTGTTCGTCATCGTATAGTCTGTAACCTCAACCCTGACATTTTCCTGAGCGGTGCCTGCGGGATTCACAACAACACCCTCAATAGTGTAATAGAGTTTAGGTTTAAACTCCCCTTTAGTCTCGGAATTGCAGGCCATGTTAAATAACATTGCCATAAGTACAAGTAACAACAAGCTATACTTGAATTTTGTACATTTCATTTTTGTTTTCTCCTTTCAAAAAAGTGAACCCTGGAGGCAGCTTATATGAACTGACACCATTTTATAGCGCCAGCTTTTTTTGTTTCGCCTAAAAATTAAGAGTAAATTGTATACCAAGAGTTCTGGGCTGCAAAAATGAGCCGGATATGTACCCTGAATTTGCAGGAAATGTAAACTGCTGTGAACCCAAAAACGCATTATAACCGTCATTCCATCTTCTACTTGCCAACGCATCGTTATCCAGGATATTGGTTCCAAATAAACGCATTGACCACCTGTAGCCTTCCGGCACCCATCTGGTTGACGAATAATTAATGGACGCATCAAATGTCCAGTAGTCAGGATTCCCGGGATACGTCCTTACCTCCGGAGTTCTTCTCGCTACGTACTGATCAAGACCCTCACCTTCATAAAAACCCGTAACGCTGGCCGTCAGCAGATCTGTTCCAATGAACCAATTGCGCATATAGGTAAAGTTGCCCCTCCATGGGCGGCCACCGAATTCCTCGCCTGTTCTGTCCGCATCGTTTTCAGGAAGTAGCGCGGAGTGAACATTGCCCACGCCCCAGAGAGGCTCATAGGCCTCCCGCATCGCGTCAGCAACATTGTAGTTGTAATATTCGTTATGCTGATATGAAGCATTCATCGTAAATATATCGTTTGGTGTAATCACCCAGGTTAATTGTATATTGCCGCCGTGTTGATGTGCGCCGCCGGCTGACAGGACTCCATAGGATGAATTCACATAATCAACGTTGTTATCAGGTTGAGCACCTATTGTTTTACATCCCGTAAAAACTCCATTATCATCAAAATTAGGAATACGGCATTCATAGGTATAATACCAATCATTTTTGTTTTTATACTCATAATAGTATCCGCTCAGGTTAAGCTGAAGGCGTCCATCAAAAAGCCTGGTCTTGATACCGCCCTCATAGGAATCCAGTTCTTCAGGGGGGACGGACTTGCCGTCCCTGCCAACATCAAGGCTCTTAACACCTTTGGAATACTGTATGTATGGCAGGATATTATCGGTTGCCTGCCATGAAATATTAAACTTATAGGTGGAGTAGTCCACCCTGTAGGAATAATGGTTCCACTTATCCGGAGGCATCGGTCTGGGAAGATAAACCCCAAAGTAGTTATCCGGACTTGATTCGGCATATCCCGTGCCATAGGTAAATCCATTAAACCTCTTATTATCCCAGGTGTAGCGGTAACCGCCGGTAAAATTCAGCCTGGCAAAGGGCGCATATGACGCCTGCCCGAATAGCGCGTATTCGTAGAGTATCACATTATTATAGGCATTTTCAGATACCTGGGCTATTTCCGTGACCTCGTCATCCATCCACATGCCGCCGGCAAGCCACTCCATTTTGTCGCCATTAGCAATGCTTTCTTTTGATGTTAACCGCGTTTCGAGAGTGGACGTGCGGGCAGCAGAATGGTCCAACGTGGCAATCGCGCTTGGGGGGTCAGGCGGATAAAGAATCAACTTGGTGACAGGGATATTTTCACCTGTTATCGGATCCTTTTGAGCGGTATAGGTAGTGTAATTCCAATTGACATACCCTAAACCTTCTTCCTGAGGCCCCGTACCTGACGGAGTGACCACTCCTGTTACAGGGTCAATGGTATCCGCGGCCCACCAATAATGAGCGGTCACAGATCCCAGTGGCTGTAAAGTGGGAGACTGGACGTTTACCCAACTCAGGTTTGTAGAAGAGCTTCGGTGACCATACTCAACAGTCCACCATGCCCAGTCTAACTCATGGTCGTAGTTGATACTGAGGCCGCGTGAATCAGTCCTATTCTGCTGTTTTTCCGCCACACCCGGAGTATAATACCATGCAGCCTTATAAGGAGTGCTTACTGTTCCGCCCGAAGCATATTTGCGAAATGCTTCGGAAAGGGTGGGGTCAGGGTTTGCCACGATTTCAACATCGCCAAAGGCTTCAAAGTAAACCCCCTGGAAGCCAAAACCGCCCCTGTTATTGTTGCTGTCCGTGTCGGCGGTAACTACCAGAGACTGACGGTCGGTCGGTTCCCATCTCATTGACCCGCGCATGCCCCACATATCCTGGACACTTATACCCACGTCATCTTTGGCGCCAGTTTTTATTGAGCGGCCGGACAGACGAAACGCCAGCTTGTCTGTAACAGGAATGTTCAAGGCTCCTTCGATACGACGACGCTCGAAGCTGCCATATTCAAGCTGTATATTACCGCCAAACTGGCCTATATCAGGTTTTTTACTTATCATACTCAGAGCGCCTGCTGTAGAACCTCTTCCATAAAGGGTTCCCTGAGGCCCCTTGAGCTCTTCAACACGCTCAAGGTCATAGAATTTTCCCTCCAGGCCATTGGACCTTGTAAGCGACACTCCGTCAATCGAGACGGCAACGGTTGTCTCAGCGGTAGGATTCCAGTATTTCGGTTCAACACCACGGATACTTAACATCAAAAAGCCTGTTCCTGCGGCGCCCTCAGATGTTGAAAGGTCCGGCATCAATTTTTGAAGTTGCGACATCTGGTGCACGTTCATGCGCTCCATGTCATCCGGCCTCACAACCGAGATATCCATCGGAATCTTCTGTAACACTGCTTCCCTTTTTTCAGCGGTTACGGTGATCGTCTCGAGTGTAAATTCATCATCCTTATTCTTGTCCGCATCCTTTTTATCCGCGGCAAACACCGGTTTTAAAATCCCCAACGACAAGAAAATAGAACATAGGATTAAGAGACACACAAGCCAATCTCTAAACAAAAAAGTTCTTTTTCCTCCCATAAAAAAATCCTCCTTCTCATTAAATGTTTAACAAAGGAAGTAATCCTCCCTCAAGCCCCTTTTCTGAAAGACATAAAAACAGCAATGGAAAATTTATTTTCTGGCAAATCAAAAAAAACTATAAAATTAATACATTATGGAATAGAGAAATATTTTAAGGCACAGAGACTAATGATTCTGACCCGCCCAAAGGGCGGGGTTTTCTGTAATTGAAAAAATATTAATAAAGATAGGCGCGTAAATTGTCATAAAACAAACTAATTGTCAAGTATTTTGCACGAAAAAATCGTAAAGTGTAGAATCATGCATTAGATTTTTCCCGATATTTTTTAAATAGTGTTTTATATATTTTTTAATATGTTAATAAAAAACAATATGCCGTTGCTATATCAATCTCTGATCTTGCCAAGGTTTTATGCGTGATATCCAACGATGCATTTATGATGCAGGCAATAAAAAAGAACCAGAAAGTAGCCGATAATGCCCTGGATAAAATATATTCTTACCCCGTTTTGGTGGATACATGAGATTTTTTTATTCATGACATGATGTCACTTTTTCAGTTTCAGTAAAGCATCTATAACCTGACGCATCTCCATTTCTTCAGCAAAAAAGTCATCCTGCTCTTCATAGCCGTTTCCGTTCCGCTCATATAATCCGCCAAAATTAAAATAGGGGACATAATCTTTGTCTCTTTCCTCTTTTAACTTCAGGTACGGCTCCGGGATTTCGGCTTCATGTACCCGTGTCAACAGGTCATCCTTTGTATCCACATCATAATGATGGGCTTCAATAAGACCCTTTTGCACATATTCCTTTACTACCTCATCAAAAGTCTCGGATATCCACTGGCAGTGCGAACATCCCATACTGCTGAATAATAGTATCACAGGCTTCCCATTACTGTTGACGTTTGTTGCCAGACCGGTACTTTTAAATGTCTTGAAATTTTTAAGGGGTGATTTTGACTTTTTATCAGCGGCTTTTTCCTCATCAGTATTTAGTCCGGTTTCTATACTTAGGCTCTGTCCCGGTACAAACCTCTTTATATGAGCTTCCTTCAGCAATTGAGGCGAGTAGCTGAATAATGCAGAGGCAATATATTCTTTTTTAAGATCATTCTTTATTGATTCCCTTGCTTCTTCAAAGGTGACTGATCGGGCCTTCCTTTTCTCAGTTACAAAAATAATATGGTAACCGAATTCCGTCTCAACCACATCTGAGATTTCCCCCTTATTGAGCGCAAAGGCAGCTTTTTCAAATGCCGGAACAGCTTCCCCTCTTGTGATATAGCCCAGATCACCGCCATCAGCCCCTGTTCGGTCAGTTGAAAATTGCTGTGCAAGTTCTGCAAAATTTCCCGGCGTTGCCAGTTTCCTGATGCTTTCAGCAATTTTCTTTGCCTGTTCCTTACCGAGATCACTCCGGCATCCTTTGCTGTCTTTGTGGCATATCAATATGTGTCTTGCGGCTATTTTTTCAGGCGCAACAAAAGAATCAATATTTCTGTCGTAATATTTCCTGGCATCTTCGTCAGAAACGTCTATATCTCCAAATTTCTCTCTGCCAAATTTGATAATGATAATATTATTTTTAAAATAACGATTAACATCGTCCATGGTAAGTTTGAAGTCTGCAAGGTTTTTTAACAATTCATCTTCCGAGATATTATTCTTTTCAAGGAATTCTTTTTTTTCCTTTTCAATCTCATCCCGACCGGCATTGATCTTCATCCTGTTTGCCTCTTTGAGCAGGAGCAACTCTTTAATATAGCTGTCAAGATAGGAGTTCACAGATACGCGCTCCCTGTACGTCGAAGAAGATCCCGACATGACTAAAAACAGATTATACCTCTTCAACAGATCCTGAGTTGTTATAGGAATCCCATCAAGTTCAGCAATAACATTTATTTTATTCGGAGCATCAGTCTTGTTAGGTCCTGCATCAGGTTTGGTTACACCCGGATAGACATTGGCTGGAAATCCTGATTGAATGAAAGTGAAAAGCAACAGGGCTGTAATAATAAGAAGGCCTCGACCAGTATTTTCCTTAGTTTTTTTTCTGCATAAACTCATATTCTGTTGATAAGCACCTCTTTTTACTGGAATCCGGGCAGGTCGGTCTACCTGCATGTCAATGACAATCGAAACGAATAATATTGGGGTGCCTATTCTTTGTCAAGTTTGCGGATGCCTTTTGAACTGTTGTATAGTTCTGTTTTAAATACTTCATCAGCCGATAAAACCGGCAACAATCACCAATGTTACTATCAATGAAACAACCCCCGGCGCCTTCTCCATAAAATCCGCTACCTTTTCAAGAATACTGCTTCGTGTTAAATACATTGTTTCCATTTTCTTTTCTCCTTATTGCTTTGTTTTTTATCTTTAAATATAGCAGTAAGTGTGCCAAAAGGAGAAAATGCATATTTTGCTAATAATATCAATGTGTTTTAAAGTTATTGAGCATACATCAAATAGCGTTCAACACTTACAATGAGCTATAATCACCTATAGATGGCAAAATATGCCAAGGCACTTAAAATATTCATCTTATTGCATACTCAATAGTCCTTGCTGTTGACCGGCGATTGTATTACATAGAATATACTTAAACAGTTTAACATGACAATAAGGACATTTACAGTATCTCTTGTGACCTCTTCCCCGAAGCATTTATAAAGGATAAATGGCCTGAATAACATGGAAGACAAAAATCAGGAACGTACCAGGCGTAAGCTCAGCGGTATTTTGAGCGCAGATGTTGTAGGTTACAGCCGGCTCATGGAAGAAGATGAGACATCAACAATCCTGTGCCTGGATGAGAACAAAAAGCTTATTGGAGAACTGATTGAGGAGTTCAAAGGCCGTATCGTCGATGCCCCCGGTGATAATATTCTGGCTGAATTCAGCAGCGTGGTTAATGCGGTTGAATGCGCAATAACCATTCAAAACAGATTACACGAGAAAAACACCCTGTTACCTGAAAAAAACCGGATGGATTTCCGTATAGGTGTGAACCTGGGAGATGTTATCAGTGAAGACGGAAAGATATACGGAGACGGTGTTAACATAGCGGCACGCATAGAGGGAATCGCAGAACCGGGAATAGTCTGCATTTCAAGAACCGCATATGATCAGGTGAAATCCAAACTCAAGTTTGGATATAAATACCTTGGTGAATACAATCTGAAAAATATATCCGAACCTGTAGGCATCTACAGTGTACTGACCGATCCTGATACCGCAGGAAAAGTTATAGGCGAGAAAAGATTTTTGGGCAGGATTACACGAAGAGCTGCCGTGATTATCATCATTTTTCTTTTCTTAGCGGCAGCCGGCTCCATAGGATGGATCATATATTCTCACCAGTTCAAAAAAGTAGAGCAGCCCCAACTGGAAAAAATGGCTTATCCTTTACCCAAAAAGATATCAATCGCGGTTCTTCCTTTTGTAAACCTAAGTAATGACAAGGATTATTTCAGCGACGGGTTAACAGAAGAAATAATTACCGGCCTTTCAAAAGATCCTGATTTATCAGTGATTTCTCGAAATTCTTCATCCGCCTACAAGGGCGAATCTGTAAAAATCCAGCAGGTGGGTAAAGATCTGGGAGTAAGTTATGTCCTTGGAGGGAGTGTCAGACGGGATGATAATAAGATCAGAATCACAGCAGAATTGATTGATGCCGCAAAGGGATACAATATATGGACAGAAACTTATGACCGTGAAAACAAAGACATCCTTTCCATTCAAACTGATATAATGTGGCATATATTCAGGGAAGTGCATACCAGGCTGATTGATGGCGAAAGAAAGCCCGATTATCAGCCTGCAAGGAAAGTCAGCCTGGAATATACAGAGACATTCTATTTGCTATACCGTTACTATAAGGAAAGATCACCTGAAAGTTTAAAGCAGGCAAAAAAACTGGCAGACAAGCTGATAGGGATAGAGCAGGATCCGTGGGTCTACTTTATGAGAGGTTCTATACTCGTTGCCCTCAGCGGTTTTAAAGACAGTAATTCATCGGAATATCTGAAGGATGCGGAAAAGGACGCGCAGGAAGCAAAAAAGCTGGACAAGGGAGCCGGCCTGGCCCTTTCGGGTCAGATCTGCCTTGCCCAAAGGGATCTGTCAGGTGCCCTCGATTATTATAACAGATGGGCCGAGTATGCGCCTGATTCCGCAAATGCCCACTTTGGTGTCGGGTTTGTATTAATTTTTTTAAAAAAATATGACGAGGCCGTCCGCCAGTATAAGATCGGGTTCAAAATCAATCCCCGCCCGGAAATCCAGCACACTGTATTCCTGGGGATTGCCTATTCCAGTCCGTCCCCTGACGGTTTCTCAAATCTGGAAAAAGCGACAGAAACGCTCCTCAGGGCATTGATTCCCAACCAAAATAATTTTCTTGCACATACTTATCTGACTTTAATTTACGCTTATGAGAATCAAATGGAAAAGGCCCGCGCCCATGCAAAGGCGATGCTGATGATTCTGCCTTTTTATTCACTTGAAATATATCGATCCTGGCCGCCCGCAGACGAAAAAACAACCATGTTCCAAAAGGGGTTACTAGAGAAAGCCGGAATCCCTGAAAAGGGAAAAGGGTACCCTTTCAGGTAATCTGGTGAATACAGGTTAACGATCTGCCCTCTGGTCCGCCTCTCTGAAACGCTCTGCCAGCGCCCTGATGAATGGTCCCAGCCATGATCCGGTTTGAAGTTCTTCTTCAAAATAATGGCCTTTTACAACGGCGACAGTCACATTGTCCACTGCTTCGACACTTGCGGATCTGGGTTTATCGGTCAGTATTGCTGTTTCTCCAAAAACCTCACCAATTCCCATGATGCGAAGCTCGATTTTTTCGCCATTGATGGTCTTAAAGGCACGGCATTTACCTGACCTTATTATATACGCCTCATGCCCGATATCGCCTTCGCGTAAGATCAGTGCCCCGGGTCCATAGGTCCTTCCCGGAAAACGATCACTGCCCTCAAGAAAATCTTCAAGTTCATTTTTTAATTCTTCCACCGACTGATATCTATCTGCAGGGTTCCTGCTCATGGCCTTCATGGTGATTCTGACAAGCCCTAGAGGGAGAGGAAAATCTACTTTTTGATCAGGAGGTTGAATCTCGCATATTCTCGCATTGATGACCATATCACGCAGTGTGTCTCCTGGTATTGGATGGGTACCCGTGAGAATCTCATACAGGATTGCACCTAGAGAAAATACATCGCTGCGTTCATCAATATCCTTCAGGTCTCCACGGGCCTGTTCCGGTGACATATAACATGGGGTTCCAAAGATATTACCCTGAACTTCTTCACGTATCCTGTACTGCTTGCGTTTTTTGACCTCGGGCAAGTCCATCCCGGTAACAGCTTCGCCCTTTTCACCCTTTAAAAGGGCAATACCCCAGTCCATAAGGTAAACCTGCCCGAAATCTCCGACCATGATATTATCCGGCTTAAGGTCGCGATGTATTACCCCCTTGCTGTGCGCATAGGAAACCGCATCACAGACCTTCAGCATAATCTGAATGAGCCGGAAAATATCTTTATCGGTCCTTGCGGAAAGCTCCTTTTCATTGATTAGTTCATAAAGTGCCTTGCCCCTGACCTTCTTCATGGTAAAAAACAGCCGATCCTTCTTATCTATCCCAAGCTCATATATCGGGATAATATTGGGGTGGTCCAACTGGGCGGTTATCTGGGCCTCTACCACCATACGGCTGAGTTCATACTCATCTTTTATCTTCTCATCCCGCATTATTTTCATTGCGATCCGGCGCAGGAGATTGGTATCAACAGCCTCCATAAGCAGGGACATGCCGCCCTCTTCAAATTTCTCACCTGTGACAAGGCGTCGCTCGGTTTTATTTTCAGGTTTTCTGGCGTCTATATATACTATATCGTCTGACATATTTTTTCTGCAGTTCTCGTTCCTTTCTTTGCCGGGGAAATTTGTTATCGACCTTGTCCTTCCGGTTCTAACCCTTGGCCACGACAGGTGTAATTACAATATTTACCCTGCGGTTTAAAGCATCGTCTGAAGATATAGGCTGGGACTCACCATACCCAATGGTCGTGATCCTTTGCCCGTTCACGCCATCTTGAATCAGGGCATTCTTTACTGAATTTGCCCTTCTTTCCGACAGCTTCTGATTGTACTCCTCGCTCCCTTTAGTATCTGTGTGCCCTTCAACCCTTATCATCGTCTGGGGATAATCATTTAAAACCTTCGCGACCCTGGCTATCTCGGTCTGGCCACCTGGTTTTAAAACAGCGGAATCAAAATCAAACATTACTCCTGATTTAAATGTTGCAGTCAGGACATCCTGCTCACGTTTTATTGAAGCCGCTTCTGAATCGGCCATAGCCTGCCTGAGTGCCTGCTCCTGCCGGTCCATATACGCCCCGACCTGGTTCCCTGCTATCCCGCCCAACAAGGCTCCGATACCTGCCCCTATGAGAGTTGAGTCTGTATTACCACCGATTGCCTGCCCAAGGATAGCGCCGACTCCAGCACCAACTACAGCACCTGTTCCAGTCCCCTTTTGCTGATTGGTTTGCAAAGAGGCACATCCCGATACCAAACAAATTAGTGCAACATAAAGTAAACTTGTTTTAAGTGATTTTTTCATTTTTATTCTCCCTTTTATTTTTGATTTATATTTATTTTTTAATCTCCGGTCAATATATCAAAATGGATAACATACATATCACACGAATATTATAACCTTTTTTTATCAGAAAATATTATTTGTTATTAATGATGGATAATTATACCTGAGAAAACAGATATATATTTTTTATTGACAACATACCTGACTTTTTCTAGGATCGATATAGATCGATCAAGCGATCTAATTTCTGTAACTGGCAAACAATAATTTGATTAATTCTCTATTTATGACCACAATCTGCGATATATTTGTGATTTCAAAAATACCGGGAGGCTTTCCGAAAATAACTCCCTAGAAATTTGGTTCATATAAAAATGTTGAAAGGGGCAGGTTATGAAGATGAATACTGTAAAACATATTGGCATTATAGGGACCGGCATGATGGCCTCCAGTATGGCTGTCCTGACTACCGGCCACGGGTATAAGACAACCGTATTCGCCAGGTCGTCAGAGAGAGTTGAGGGCTGCAGGGCTGAAGTTAACACCTTTTATAAAGAAATAGCCGATAAGGGACTGATTACTCAGGAACAGGTTGACATATGCACCGGATATTTAAATTTTGCCCTTACCTACGAAGAACTGGCCGACGTCGATGTCTTTTTTGAATGTGTTGCCGAGGCCCCTGAAATAAAGCATGCGGTGTATCAGGAAATAGAAAAACACTGCCCCGGCGTTAAAGTAATCTGTTCAGTAAGCTCATCAATTGTTGTCGATGACCTCGTGAAGGGCGCAAATAAATACAGGGACCGCATAGTTGTAACACACCCCTTCAATCCCCCTCACATGGTTCCCTTCTTTGAACTGGCAAAAGGAAAGGATACCGGAAACGGTATAATTGAGTTTGCTTTCGATCTATTGGAAGCGCTGGACAGGAAACCTGTAATCCTGAAAAAAAGCGCCCCCGGCTTTATTGGTAACCGGCTACAGTTCGCCCTGTGGAGAGAAGTCCTGCACCTTGTTGAAAACGGCATTGCAGATCCGAGGGATATTGACACCTGCCTTATGTATAGTTTCTGCCCCAGGTATACCTCTATCGGAATATTTGAACACTTTGATAATGGCGGCATGCAGCTCAACTACAACGTAGTGAAAACACTGTTCCCTCTCTTAAGCGATCAAAAAGAGGTGCCAAAGGCCATTACCGACAGGATAGAAGCCGGTGACATGGGCCAGAAAACCGGCAAAGGTTTTTATGACTGGCGCAATGTGGACATGGATGCATACAAGGAAAGGGTCAGTGCGCCATACTGGAGGTTCTTCAACTGGGATTATCCTGAAAAATAATTATCCGCCTGTCATTTTACCTGGAAAGGAGCAACAGGGATATGAATACAAAAAAATATATCGTTCTGGGGGCCGAGATGGAGGTTACCATAGGTGGTGAAGTGCATAAACTTACACGCACATCAATGATATTCCTTCCGGCAGGTATGCCCCATATGCCGCTCAGCATTAAAAAAGTCTTTCGCCCTGTTTTTCATTTTTCGATTGTTTTAAATCCTGAATATACCGGAGGCGGCGCATATAAATAAGAGTTGTATCCCTGAACAGATATTGGATGTCTTGGATAGCCGGTCCCTAATGGCTTTTTAATAACAAATTACCCAGGAGAAGAACAATGTCTAAGAACCCGACAGTATTGTTGATTGTAACGCTGGATACAAAGATTGAAGAAGCCGGATATATGGTAAAATGTCTTGAGGAGATGGGGGTAAACACGCTGATTCTGGACCCCAGTGTTCGCAAAGGCGGAAGAATGGATGTTGCGATTACACCGGAGGATGTGGCAAAGGCCGCAGGAACCACACTGGAGGCAGTCCGTGCCCTGGGACATGAGGGCAAGGCCCTGAGTACAATGACAAATGGCGCCATTATATGCGCAAAGTCCATTTTTGAAAAAGAGGAGATCAGCGGAATTGTTTCCCTGGGCGGATCCATGGGAACAGGCCTTGCGACCGCTGTGATGAGGGAATTTCCTTTCGGTCTTCCCAAGGTCATGGTCTCCACCATGGCGTCGGGGATGGTGAAACCTTATGTCGGGACAAAGGACATCATGATGCTGCATTCCGTTGCCGATATCTCAGGGCTTAACTCAATTACAAGATCTGTCTTATCCAACGGTGCAGGGGCTATTGCCGGCATGGCAAAGTCTTATAAGAAATCTACCGAAGATGAAAAGCCGATTATAATGATGTCCATGCTGGCAACAGTAGAAACCTGCTCAAAGATGATCCGTGCCGAGATGGAAAAATTAGGATACGAGGTCATTATATTCCATACAAGCGGGACCGGCGGAGCTGCCATGGATGAACTCATCATGGAGAAAAACGTGGCCGCGGTGGTTGACCTGTCAATCATAGAAGTAACAGATTACATTTATCATGGTTTGTTCGCCGCTACACCGGACAGATGCCAGGCGGCCTTAAAAAAGGGATCCCGGTTTTTTTCGCGGCCGGGAATCTTGACTTTATGGTTGGCGGCCCGCTGGAAGCGGCAAAGCAGCAATTCCCCGGCAAGAGATATCATGTTCATAATGCACAGCTTACTGCTGTCAGGACCGGGCCCGGGGAAATGGAGGAAGTGGCGAAATATTTCGGTAAGGCATTTTCCGATATCAGGCCGCCTACTGAATTTTTTATTCCTTTAAATGGATTCTCCAGCCACGACAGTGAACAGGGGCATCTGTATGATCTGAGCATGCCGCCTGTTTTTTTAGAGCTGATGCGCAAACACTGCCCCGCTGACACTAAAATTACTGCTTTGCCCTATCATATTAATGATCCTGAGTTTGCGGCTGCGGTCACCGCATCTCTTAAAAAGGCCCTGGGGCATTCATGATAAATAAACATAAAAACTAACTGAGGTAATAATATGGCAATTGCGGTTGTTGGAATGGTTGATGAGAGGGAAGAAGCCCTTGGACTTATCAAAGAACGTATAGAACAGAGAGGGCAAAAGGCATTACTTATGGATATCACTATCGGAACAGGCGCCATTGTCCCTTCACTAAAGGCCGATATCACCTGCGGAGAACTGTCAGGATACGGCGGAGGTCCTTCGAATGGAGTTGCCGGATATCTCCCGGCCAGAAGAAAAGAGGCAATTTCAATCATGACCAGGGGACTTAAGGAAAAGGTAATGGAGCTTTACAATAAAGGTGAACTTGACGGCATACTTGCTGTCTCCGGTCTGACCGGTGCCATGATCTCGCTTCCCGCCTTGAAAGAACTTCCCTTCGGTCTTCCCAAGATCATCATCTCAAGCGCCATGGCCCTTCCTGTCCATGCAGACAAATACGCCGAATTTGTCTGTGTCAAGGACATCACAGTCATGCATGCCGTGGTGGACACTGTAGGTATGAATTCACTTGTCAGAAAACTTGCCCTGAACGGGGCAGACGCCATTTCCGGTATGGTTGCGGGACATTTGAATCCGGAAACTGAAGACAAACCTTCCATTGCCATCACTGAATTCGGATTCACCGATAAAGGAGCCCACTATATAAGGGAATTTCTGGAAAAGGAATACGAACTGGTATCATTTCATGCGAACGGTGTAGGTGACCTGGCTGCCATGGAAATAATACCTCAGGGGGCATTTCAGGCATTCATAGATCTGGTTCCGGGTGCCTTCAGCGAGTATCTGCTGGGAGGGAACAGGAATAACTCGGGCCCTAATCGTCTTGATATTGCATCGGAACTTTCTATCCCCTACATCCTTTGCCCGGGAGGTTTTGACATAATCAGCTGCGGACCTGTTGAAAGGAAGGACAATGGTGACCTTCTCTGGGAATCAAGAAAACTCGCACAAAGAAAATTATATATACAGGAACACCCGAGGGCCCATGCCAGGATGAGCGCGGAGGAACTGGAGTATATTACATCCGCCGCGGTTGAAAGATTGAATCTATACAGAAATAAGGAAAGAGTAAAAATAATGATCCCGCTGCGGGGTTTCTCGTCATTGAGTACAGAGGGTGGGCCGTTATACGATCCGGATGCGGATAGAATGTTTGCAGATACCCTCAAAAAATCCCTGGATCCTGCGATAGAAATAATCGAAGTCGATTCGGATATTAACAGTAAAGAGTTTGCCGGGGCAGTAGCAAAGACCCTGATGCAGATTATTTAGCTGAATGCTTAAGATATAATTAGGGAGTGTCGTGGACAATCTTGAAGGTAAAGTCGCCTTTATTACCGGTGGAGCCAGCGGTATCGGTCTGGGTATGGCAAGGGTGTTCCATGCTGCTGGCATGAAGGTTATTATAGCTGATATCCGCACAGATCACCTGGAAAGTGCATTGGCTTATTTTGATGATGACAGGTCAGAAGCCCTCTTGGCAGCCGTACCTGAAGAGGATGCAGATCCCAGACGCATAGCTATTGAAGAGGCAAGACCGAAATTGAAGTATTAGAGGTGGAACAAATAATGAAACAAAATGACGCAAGGGAAAGACTGATAAACGCGGCAATCGATCTTTTCTACAAGAAGGGCTACCCGACTACCACCATTCGTGATATCGGGAAAAAAGCCAATATCAGCACATCGGTTATATATCATTACTTTAATGATAAGGAAGAGATGCTTTATGAAATAATTGATCTGGCGGGAAATGACCTGTTTGACCTGCTTGAAGATATTATTGCAAAAGTGGATGATCCTGTTGAATGCTTAAAAAAAATGATAAAGGCCCATATGGTTGACTGGTGTCTGAAAAGGAAAAAAGAATCAAAGATCATAGTTATAGATGATGCATGGTTAACTGATAAGCGGAAAAAAACAAATCTCGAAGACCAGCGGAAATTGTATTCACTATATAAAAATAAGCTGTCTGAACTTAAGGAACAGGGATTATTGATTGATACTGATTTGACTGTATTATGCTTCAGTATATTTGGAATTATTGCTCAATCAATACGATGGTATCGTGAAAATGGGCCGCTATCAAAAGAAGAAGTGGCCGACAATATAATCAATATTTTATTTAACGGGATTTTAAAAAAATAGGAGAGGAAAAGAATAGAATTCTTTTCTATCCAATCAATTTTTAAGGGAGAAAATTAGATATGATCCAGGGAAAGATATTTTCCGGTTGTGATGATGCTGTGGCAGACATTTTCGATTGCGCCATAGTCATGATAGGCGGTTTCGGCTCCTGGGGCGGACTGCCGATAAACCTGATAGTAAGCCTGGCAAGACAGGGTGCCAGGGAGCTGACTGTTATTTCAAACCAGGGCGGTGTTGGTTTTGAACTGAGCGATAAAATCAAACCAGGGGGTTATCAGGATATCGGCGCCCTGTATGAAAAAGGTCAGGTAAAAAAATTCATCGGGTCTGTTCCGGCACTCGGCGGCATGCCCCCGATATCTCCGGTAGAGGTAGCACACCGGGAGGGGAAGGTGGAAATAGAGATGGTACCCCAGGGCACTCTTGCCGAAAGGATTCGTGCAGGTGCCGGGGGGCTGGGAGGTTTTTACACTCCGACAGGTGTTGGTACCCCCATGGAAAAAGGTAAAGAAAAAAAGGTTATTAATGGAAAGGAGTATTTGCTGGAACTGCCATTGACCGCTGACTTTGCCCTTATTAAGGCACATAAGGCCGACACCCTTGGAAACCTGACCTACAGGGGAACGGCACGATGCTTTAATCCGGTAATGGCAATGGCTGCAAAAACGACGATTGTTGAGGTTGATGAAATAGTACCGCCCGGAGAACTGGACCCGGAAATCATAGTCACGCCCCATATATTTATAAATCGTATCGTGGAGGTGAAGTCATGAAATCACGCCTGGACAAAAAGACCATTGCTTCAAGAGTAGCCAGGGAATTTGAAAACGGCATGCTGATCAACCTCGGGTACGGGATGCCCTCGTTATGTTCCAATTATATCCCGGAGGACAAATCTGTATATTTTATGGGGGAAAACGGCGTACTCGGATACGGGGCGCTTAAAAAAGATGAAGAACCCGATTATGAATTGATCAATGCTTCGGATCAGCCTGTGGCCAGGGCACCCGGTATGTGTTTCTTCGACAGTGCCATGTCCTTTGATATGGTTCGCGGCGGGCACATCGATATAGCAGTCCTCGGGGCCTACCAGGTCTCGCAGGAAGGTGACCTTGCCAACTGGGGCAGACCTGGCCGGCCGGCAACAGGTATGGGAGGAGGTATGGACCTTGCGGTCGGATGCAGCAGGCTTATCATTATGATGGAGCATATAACCAAAAATGGGGAACGCCGGATAGTTAATCAGTGCAGTTTTCCTTTAACAGCCAGGAATTGTGTGGACAGGATCTTCACCGACATCGCAGTAATTGACGTAACCCAGCAGGGATTGCTTCTGAAGGAGGTCGCTCCCGGCTGGACAGCAGATGAAGTCCGGGAGCTTACGGAAGCCCCTCTTATTATTGCTGATGATCTGAAGGAAATTGAATCTTAACATAATGGAGGAATGAAATGGCAAATAATCTAATTTCCAATGTAATGAACCCGGAAATAAACCGCATAGGTGGATTACCCGAAACAGCGTTTCTACCGCAATCCGCCTATACAATGGCAGACCGCACTGATTCCCTGGATAATAAGACCGTTTACCTGGTCGATACGGGCTTCGGGGGGAGTTCCAGGTTTATGATACAGTTACAGCAATGGTTCGCCTCACATATGCCGAAGGTTAAGACTGTACGCAGGAGAAAACCCGGAACCCCGTTTATGGGAAGCGCCCCTGAACTCTATCACGAAATCAGCGAAAAGGGTGATGCTGCCATACTTGGAGTAGCAGGCTGACCCGGCTGCGTCGGAGGGGTCGCCTCCGGATGCAGGGAACTGGAAGCCATGGGCGTACCCACAGCCCCCTTATCCACAATTGCCTTTAAAGAAGCCGCAGAAGGCGGTTTTGGCGGTGACACACCATTTATTTATACACAGCATCCCGTAGTGGGGTCACATGATGATGTACTGACAGAATATATCGAGGGGAAAGACCCTGATACCGGCAGAATTGTATTTGATGAAATTATCGATGCCCTTACCAAACCCCCTGAGAGAAGGGCGATGTTTGAAAACCAGCAGGATGATACAGCAAAGGGTTTTTTGAATCCGGATACGGAAGATAATCTTCAGCGCCTGTTTTATGAGAGGGGCTGGACAGACGGCCTGCCTGTTATTCTACCCACCAAAGAGCGTGTTCAAAGGATGCTGACAGGAACAGGCGCCTCTCCGAATGATGTTGTAGCAGAGCCTGATCCATTTAATCCTGTAAAAGTAACTGTAGCCAATGTGGCAATAGTCGCAGTAATGGCAGGCGCCAGGCCCGAACATCTGCCCGTGATTCTAGCAGTCGCTGCCACCGGCCAGCGGGCTATCCTTGGTTCAACCACACCTTTTGCTGCAATGATACTGGTAAACGGCCCCATAAGAAATGAAACAGGCATGAACTCAAGCATCGGCGCTTTCAGCCCGGTTAATATTGCCAACTCATCCATTGGAAGGGCCTGGACTTTACTGGGTCATGCGACAGGTGGGAACAGGAAAAAGGGCACCTTATGGTCATCACAGGGAAACACCATCGCATATAACAACCTGTGTATTGCCGAAAATGAAGAAAGAAGCGTATGGGAGCCGTTCCATGTGCAAAAGGGATTCAAACCTGATGAGAGCGTTGTCAGCATATTCCGCGGCTGGACATTCAGCCACAGCATGGGGGGGGCGGCTTTCAGGACCCACGCAGAAGAGATAGCCATACTTTTACAGGCATTTTCCGCACACAACGCATCGGCAACAGTGATACTTGATCCGTCTGCAGCAAAAATCGTCAAAGAATCCGAAGGATACGCTACCAAGGAGGATTTCAGCAGGGGTATCTCCGAAACAGCTGAGATGACAGCGGACCGCTTCTGGAAGACCGACTATGTCGATTTCCTTACAGGTCCCCTGGCTGATCAGGGTATTGAGCCCTATGCATCATGGAAAAAACTTCCGGGAGATGCGATCATCAGGCCATACCATGACCCGGCCAGGATTAATATAATAGTAACAGGCGGTGAAACAGGGCCATATTTCAAGGCATGTGATTTTGCCTATCTGACAAGTTCTTCTGTAGATAAATGGCGCGTAAGTTCCGACGACATGTGCGCCGACGGATCATGCGGACTTCCTGATGCGCCGGTTGACTATGATTAGCGTCTGTAAATAAAGGGAGATACCCTGCTACAGGTCGAACTTTTTTTTGATGAGGGGAAGAGATATGGGCATTGACGATGTAAAGGAAATCAGGGTCGATGAAAAGCTTGGCCCGGGGAAATCATTGTTCTATGGTTTTCAGTCGGTAATTGCGCTAAATCTCTTTCTGGGTGCGGTCATTATAGCAGGAATGTTAAAGCTGGATGTAACAAACACGGCTCTCATGGTGACATTGTCATTATTTTCAATCGGCATTGCCACATGCATTCAGGCAGGTTTGTTGATGAGATATCCCGTCGTCCAGGGCGTATCATTTGCAACGATCGGCGCAATCGTGGCGATCGCGATGAAGCAGGATCTTGCCACCGCCTTCGGCAGCCTGATCCTCGGGGCCGTGATTATAACTCTCCTGGGCTACTTTAATATCTTCAGCAAAATACTCAAATACATTCCGCCCGTGGTTGCCGGGACAGTGGTAGTAGTCATCGGTATTTCATTGATGTTCACAACCTTTAACAACCTGCTCGGCGCCTCAGGCCAGATGTCCAAAAATATTATGCTCGCCTTCATCGCGTTCTTGCTGATATTGGCATCCATGGTGATCGGTAATCTGAAACTGCCTGTGTCAAACTTCCTCAGCCGGGGAGGCGTCCTGTATGCAATTGCAATTACAACTATCATCGCATCCTTTATGGGACTGACTGATTTTTCATCTGTAAGAAAAGCGTCGTGGTTCTCTCTGCCGCCCCTGTTTCCATTCGGTGTGCCGAAATTTGATCTGACGTCGAGCCTGATTTTCGTTTTCATTTACTTTATTGTGATGATTGAAACGGTCGGCAACTGGTTTGCCATCTCATTCACGGCGAAGGACACGATTCACCGATAAAAAAATCGATAAGGGTATTTTAGGGGAAGGCATAGGCTGTTTTATAGGGCTCTTATTGGGTTCTGCGCCTGTAACGAGCTATGCCACCAACTGTGGTGTTATTGCCGTAACCAAAGTTTACAGTTTCCGGGCTGCGGTGGGGGCCGGAGTCATCATCATCGTCCTTTCATTCTGCCCTAAACTGATGTTCCTGATCGCATCCATTCCCGGTCCGATCATGTGGGGAACCCTTGGAGCGATGTCCATCATGGTGCTTATGAGCGGGTTAAGGTCCATGCATCACATGGAACTCAGTGACCGGAACATTCTGATCATAGGAGTTCCCGTTTTCATTACCGTTTGTGTTTCGCTGCTGCCCCAGGAGATTGTAAATTCCATGCCCACGCTGTTAAGCTTTTTATTCTCATCTTCGATCGCGGTCGGGGCGCTTGTAGCGGTTATCGTCAATCTGGTCATTCCCGGGGAAAAACATTCCTAAACAAATCACACACCCATAACCCTCTCTACGGCCGCGGTTATCTTTACCCTGTCGGGCACGACATATTTTTCCATGTTAATGCTGAATGGGACAGGCACATCAAGGCCTGTTACCCTTTCAGGTGCGGCCTTCAGTTTTTTAAAAACCCCAAAATCCTCCACCACGGATGAAATGATCTCCCCGGCAGTACCGCATGTCCTGCACGCCTCGTCCACAACAATAAGCCTGCCGGTCTTCATAACGGAGGCCCTTATACCCTCTCTGTCCAAGGGCATCAGCGTACTGGGATCGATAACTTCAACGGATACACCCCTTTTCTCCATTTCTTCTGCAATTTCCATGGTAAGATGCACCATCTTTGCCAGTGCAACGATAGTAAGGTCGCGCCCTTCCCTTCTCACAACCGCTTTTCCAAATGGCAATAGATATTCTTCATCGGGAACCTCACCGATAACCCCGCCAAGCCCCATATGTTCGAAGGATATCACAGGGTTATTATCCCTGATCGCGGTCTTGAGCAGGCCCTTCACATCGTAGGGTGTAGAAGGAAGTATGATTTTTAATCCAGGGATATTCATATACATGGGATAGGGATTGATTGAATGCTGGGCAGCCATTGACATGCCCGTACCAACCGTCATCCTGTACAGTATGGGAAATTTTGCCTGGCCTCCGAACATATACGTGATCTTTGCAGCCTGGTTCATCATCTGATCCATTGCAACAAACCCGAAGGTAGCCATCCGGATATCAACAACCGGTCTGAACCCGGATCCGGCCAGGCCAACGGCAGCGCCTGCAAAGGCAGACTCTGAAATGGGTGTGCTCCTGACCCGCATTTCGCCGAATTCCTCGAGCAGGGGTTCATTCATGTCAGTTGCCAGGTGCACGGTTTTATCATCCCTTCTGAATTCTTCCCGGATAGCCTCTATGGCCGCTTCTTCATAAGTTATTTTTCTCATATATCAACTCCCTATTCTGAAAAAATGTCTGTCATAGCATCTTCAGGGGCCGGTTCCGGGCTCTGTATGGCAAAATCGACCGCATCCTGAACCAGAGATCTTATTTCATCGTCAAGTGCCATTATTTCATCATGGTTCATGATACCCATACTGATCAATTTCTGTTCCATAAATGCAACAGGACATTTCTTTTTCCATTCCTCAAGCTCTTCCCCCGGGCGAAGATCAGGCATTCCACCTCCCTCAAAATGGGCACGCCATCGATAGGTTTTGAATTCTATCAGACTTGGCCCTTCACCTGCCCTTGCCCTCTCAACAGCGTTTCGGGCTGTCTCATAGACAGCGAACAGATCATTCCCGTAGGCAACCTCTCCTGGCATTGAATAGGCTGCTGCCCTGTCGGCAACGTTTTCAGCGGCCATTGAATAACTTGTTGGTGTGTTCACGCCATACATGTTGTTCTCACAGACAAAAACAATAGGCAGCTTCCAGATCGAGGCAAGGTTCAGGGATTCATGAAATTCGCCTTCACCAACAGCGCCGTCACCAAAAAATACTGCCGAAATACTGCCTTTATTTTCGAGCTGCGCTGCGATTGCACTCCCTGTAGCTATTGGAAGCCCCGCGCCAACGATGCCGTTTGCACCCAGCATGCCTACCTTAAAATCGGCTATATGCATTGAACCGCCCTTGCCCTTGCAGTAGCCTGTCTTTTTCCCAAATATCTCCGCCATCATGAATTTCATGTCAGCCCCTTTTGCGATACAGTGTCCGTGTCCCCTGTGGTTGCTGACGATACGGTCATCGAGCTCCAAATGGGCGCATACCCCCACCGCAATGGCTTCCTGTCCTATATATGAGTGAATAAAGCCGTAGAGATTCCCGGCGTCATATTCCGTGATGGCCCTTTCTTCGAAGCGCCGGATGGTCAACATCTTTCGAAACATTGTTTTCAGGTCTTCATTTTTTATGGGCAAATTTTTCCCTCCTTTTATCCCTTTTTTTCAATCAGCTCGAAGGTGACATTATCCGGCCCTCTGAGGTAACATACTCCCCACTCGCCCGTGCCTTGGTTGCCGGCTGTCCACACCGGTGGACTTAAAAAGGTTATTCCCTGACCGGAAAGTTTTTCATACAGCGCTGTGATGTCGGATACTTCAAAGGCGATATGGGCAACGCCTGTATTGCATGTGGTTAAGTCAAGGGATATTCCTTCGGGCCGGACATACTGGAGGAGTTCGATATTTGTGTTGTCAGGAAGTTTTACCAGAGAAATACGCAATACCGCATCAGGCATGCCTATGATCTTTTGTACGTCTTCATTTTCCACTTCCACGATAGGGGTGGCTTCCAGCCCGAGTTTGTTGCAGAAGAAATCCAGGGTATCCTCCAGCTTACTTACAGTAAAACTGAAATGCTCAACGGTTTTGATCATTTTCACCTCCCGTTCATCATCAATATCGGAATCCCGGTATACGCTGCAGTCTTATAACAAAATGCCTGACTTTTTCCGGGGACAGTTCAGATCGAGCGAGTGACCTGATACCTATATGACTTTTTTTTCGATCAGTATTTCAAGTACCCATCGGGCAGCGTTTCCGACGACGCTCATACATTTGCTGGGATCATTATGGGCACCAGCAGGCTATGAATGCATCCCAGTCGGCCTGGTCCTGGAGGTTAAAGGATCTGCCATATATCTTTTGCTGGACACCAGGGCAAATAATAGAACCATATTCTTCAATAAACTTTAAAGAAAATGCCTTCGATGATTCCATGGAATTGTGTAATGCCTCCTGCCCCGCAGGAGTTTCCCGTATCGCAGAAAGGAGATCTGCCGGACGGCCAAGATAATAATCCAGCACTATTGTACCGCCCACAACTGCACCACAGCTCCCGGCAGAAAGACCTGCGTGGCCTCCGCATGAAGAAGACGCTATCTTCACAATAACCGGTTCGAATCCCAGGATTTCATGCAGTGCTGCAGCCGTACATTGAGAGCAGCTTCCGGAATATCTTTCAAAATCAACGCCCAGCGAATATGCTTTATCCAGCAGCTGTTCCCGCGACAAACCAATATATTTTTCGTTTATCATCATTGTCCCTCCCTTGGTTTTTCTCATTTGGAATTTGATTCAAAATATAAAATGTAATAATAAAAGTAAAGTAACAGCATAATTTTATCACCTATTCCATGGCCTTCTTCCGCAGTTCATCGGGCATCTTTTCTATTGCATATCTTAAGGCCGTTCTGGGCATCTCTGCTTTATGTTCAAGTACATACCTGTACACCTCATCCCGGTGTTTGTCAGCGGCTACCTTCAGCATCCAGCCATAACCTTTTTGGACCATATCATCCCTGTCCAGCAAAAGGATGTCCGCCACCTGGAATGCCTTATCAAGCTGTTTGTTGTTTTTCAGGGAAGGGATAAGTATGACAGCGGATGCCCGCCTGAACCACCGGTTTTTTGATTTCGCCCATTTCTGAGTTTTTACAGCCAGTTCAGGGTACATGAGGATGAGTTCTCCAAAGAATCCAGCACTGAATGTGTCGCACCTCCCCCAGTTATCAACATACTTTTCAAGCCAGGATTCGAATCGTTTGAAATCGGATCTTGCGAATTGTTTCTTTATCCTGGAAATCCAGATTGAAGCCACTCCGGATTCTCCGGGACGATCGGAATCATATATCATTTCACAACTGTCAAAAAGATCCTCTTTGGATAAATTTTTAGCCTGTTTAAATACTTCCTGTGCAACTTTCTTTATTATCGGTCCCTTAAAACTTACAGGATTTTTCAATTCCTCTTTGAACCACCTCTGATAATCCGTCTTGTTTTCGGGCCGGTCATACTGCCGAAATGTTTCTGTAAGGGTTTCAATGAGTTTTTTATCAGCCGTCATGTTTCCTCCATTATTTAACCCATTAACGCAGGTAGCTTTTGATAAATTGAAATAGGCGCATTACCACTTTTAATAATGTCAGACGTAGAATCATCTGATATAATTTCTCTGATATCAGCTTTTATCAGGTCGCCAATATTCGTTCTACTGAAAAATCACTGATAAATAAAATAACTACCCTGAGATCACGAAAATAAGTAAATTGAGTTGAAAAATTATAAGATGTTTAATATTGAAAAGGGAATCGTCAAAAACAGCTGTTTACTAATGAAACTTAACCTTTTATCTGTTCAGGATAACAACGTAAGGAGGGGCCAAATGAGACGCAATACTTTCGATTTAATGTTGCTGGTGCTTTTAGGATTGTTAATTACGCCGATGATCAGTTTTGCCGGGGATGAAATTTCCTGTACGCGGGGAGGGCTTAAACGTGCAGTCGACCTTTACATCACCGCCCAGACCAAGGGCGATATCTCAGGCCTTCCGCTCGCCAAGGGTGTCAGTTATCAGGAAAACATCAAACCCGCTGACATAAAAAAGGGCATTATCAATACGCCGATGAATATAGATCATCACCGCAGCCTGTTTGATACGGATTCCTGCCAGACCTTCACCGAGGTAATTGTGACAAACAAGGAAAAACCCTATGTGCTGGGCACAAGCATGCGCATCAATCATGACAAGATCGCAGAGATGGAGATACTGTGGACCACAAAAGGCTACTGGCTCTTTAACGCCGACAACTACCTGAAATATTCATCTGCAGAAGACTGGGGACCTGTCCCGGAAGAAAAACGCAGTTCACGGGGAGCTTTGGTTTCCGCAGCAAATGCTTACCTGGACGCGTTTCTGGAAGGCAAAATAGATCTTGTGCCCTGGGGATTTCCATGTGTCCGAACTGAAGGCGGGGCATATACGGGTAAAGGTTCGCCCGACGACAGTTGCGAGGTAGGTGTTCCGAGCGGTGTAAACATAGTTAACCGCCGTTTCATAGTTGATGATATTACCGGCTCAGTACAGGTATTCTGCAACTTTGGTGCGGGAACACCTGAGGGCGGAAGTGGCGCAGCTGACAGCCATCTTTTCAGAGTAGAAAACGGCAAGCTGCGGTATGTGCATACACTCACTCACCTGTTAATGTCGGATTTCAAAGGCAACACCAAGATACTTCCAAAACAGTAAATCCTTATGTATCAATACTGTCTGAAAGGCAGTCCAAATTGAAAGGGGGCACATTCGCCCCCCTTCATTTAACGAACGCCTCTTATTTTTTAATATTTAGTATCAGTTTTCAATCGATGGAACCTGCGGCATGCATTTTCCGCAGATTGTACATTTCTCGCCGGGCCTGACTTTGCAGAAACGGACGTTATCCCCGGTGTAGGCGTATACCGGATTGCCTTTCTGGTCCTTGATCCTGTATATAGTACCCCAGCATCCGGCAAGGAAGGCAGCCTGGAAGAGGAGCGGTTTTTTGACGTTTCTGAACAGGATAGGGCTGTGCCAGACCGTTGGCGGCAGCCTTACAACCGTCGGTTTTGTTATCTTGTAAATCTCCATATTGTCCGGATCGTTCCCGATGTAAAAATCGATTTCCGCGTCAAAATCAAAGATATTCATCGGGTCAGCACCCATAAAAAAGATGTATTCATCAACACCCTGATGAAAATGTGATTCTTCCATATCGTTATCTGCCGTGAATACCTGGAATCCGACATGATAGTTTGCGCCGGGCATATAGGTCTCACCCCTGAAGTACGCCTGGGGCGTGGGGCACCAGTCTCCCCATTTTGTGTTTTCAGCGGGCAGCTCACACACAAGGCTCCTGATCCGGTCGCTTAACTCCCCTGTCCTGACAGTCCAGTATTGTTCGGGCGCATTCGCACGGTCTTCCACAACGGCATCGCGGTCAAAACATTTACCGCAATAGACACATATCTTCTCCGCGTTTAGTACGCAGGGACGCGCCTCGTCACCCAGATAGAGATATTCGTTTTTGCAGTCCCTGTTTTTTCGAAGCTTGACTGAACCGAACTTTCCATGCATTGAAACAGCCTGGAACAGGACCGGCTTTGTCATGCGTTTGAAGTCAAGGGGGCTGTGCCACATGCACGGCGGAATACGTATTATTGTCGGCTTTGTGATGACGATTTTTTCCATCTCATCCAGGGTTGGGCCCCATGAAAAACTCAATTTCCGCATCAAAGGAACTGAACACGTCCGGCAGCTTGGCGCCGAGGAAAACCAGATACTCCTCCTCCCTGTGAAAATGAGGTTCCCTTTCAAGGAAAACCGGCGCTTTGAATACCTGAAATCCTACAGTCATATTGGCGCCCGGCATATCTGCCTCACCCCGGAAATACGCCTGTGGTGAATGGCACCAGTCACCCCAGTGTGTCTCCTGGGGTTGAAACTCGTAAAACAGATGGTCGAATTTACTCATAATAACTGACTCCTTTTTTAAAATTCACGCGGAAACTACGGCATCTCAGGCTGATCGGACCGGTTGATCGAATTAAACGGGCCTTTCAAATTTTTAAATCCGGGACCCATAATTGAGAATACCAGCATCAAGGCCATATCGCTGAGCCTTTCCATTTCTT
The DNA here is from genome assembly GCA_963815145.1 of uncultured delta proteobacterium. GTDB lineage: Bacteria > Desulfobacterota > DSM-4660 > Desulfatiglandales > HGW-15 > JAAZBV01. Next base: position 265,988 of record CAWFFS010000007.1, on the reverse strand, counting down.
CTTCACGGACTGTTTCAGGTTTCGGAAACTGCCAGTTCATTGCCTTGAAAGCCTGTTGAATCATTATCCCGGAACCGTGAAGTTCTTTAGCATGTAGAATCGAGTAAACCATTGCAGCTCCACCGTCTTCAGGAGGAATAAACCCTGGGTAGCCAGGCATTTCCATTGGCATGTTAGCCATTGCGTCGCCGGGTTGTCTTTTTGGCATATCCTTGAATTTAGAAGGATCGAATCTCCCTACGCCGGCGGGAATGAACGTAAAAACGCCGATTCCCGACTGATCCGCAGGTCCTAATTCATTGGCCAGCGAAATCATCATGGATGTGGCGGCCGCTTTTCCCGCAGTGTAAATGCTTGGTCCCATCGGATGATTAAAAGCTGTTGAAGAATATGTAACAACGCCATGCTTTCTTCTGATCATACCCGGAACAAATTCTTTTATCGCAAGCATAACTCCGCGCGCCGAAATGGCGTATGACTGATCCATTTCATAGATGGTCGATCTCATGATAGTATTGGCAAGCTTCATGTTCATGGCGTTATTGACTAGGATGTCCACTTTCCCGTAAGTGCGGAAGGCGGCTTCCGCCATATGCTTAATATCATGTTCCCGACTGACATCCGCCATTACAAACAGGGCAGTGCCGGGTTCGTTCTCGTTGTTGATTGCTTCTTCGGCGGCTATTCCTGCTTCTGGATTTATATCGCAGATAATGATCTTGCACCCGGCCCAGGCGAGGCACCTTGCTATGCCGAGACCTATGTTGCTGGCACCCCCGGTGACCACGGCAACTTCACCTTTCATCGTTCCTTTTTCTATTCCCGACTTTTCCATTGTCAATGGCTGTAAATCCAGTATCTTATCCATCTTATCCTCCTTTTGTTTCGTTTATAGTCTGGATCAGGTTATCCGCATCCGGTATCCAGAATTTTTGTAATGGCGAACCAAAGGGAATTGGCATATCGGATGCGCATACACGTTTGATCGGAGCATCCAGATAGGTTAAAATTTCTTCCGCAACCCTGCCAGTATTCGGTAGAACCTCCTCGGGGCCACAACTGGTGGTGAAAAGATTAAACCACCTAACATCGTCTCTCAAAAGTATATTATATATTCACTTCACTTCTGGTAATGATCTCATTCTGTAGATCTTCATATAACTCAACAAAATAGGCTGAAAAACCTGCTACTCTAACTACCAGATCACGGTGATCGTCAGGGTTTTCCTGAGCCTGTTTTAACGTTTCTGCATCAACAACATTATATTGCAGCTGCATTCCACCCTGATTAAAGAAACTTCTGATAAACTGCTTCATCTTTTGAGTGCCCGCTTCTCCTGCCAGAGAAGATGGATGGAATTTCATATTGAATTGAAGGCCGTTTCCAAAATTGGAAGGATTGAGGGCCAGTATCGATCTTGCTATCCCTGTCGGGCCGTTTTTAACAATTCCCTGTGAGGGCGAAGCAGAATCAGATACCGGCTGGCCTGTGCGGCGGCCGTCCGGGGTTGCCCATGTCATGTATCCGTGGAGCACATGTGCACCTGCCGAATATATACCAGGCCTGTATCCTCCCCGGGGACCTTTATATGAGTTAACCCGGTTTGAGTATAAATCTGCTACCCAGGTAGCCAGTTCATCCGCATAGGGATCTCCGTTTCCATAATGCGGAACCTCCTTTATTATCCTTTCACGAAGCAGTTCATAACCTTCCCAGTTGGCCATTATGGCATCATATAATTCCTTTGCTGTGCACAGTTTTTTGTCATAGACCATGTATTTGATAGCTGAAAGGCTGTCAACAATGGTTCCGACACCCAGGATGGCCATACCTGTTGAGTTATATTTTGCCCCTCCGTGCATCATATCCTTACCGCTTTCCATGCAGCCGTCCATTGTTGCTGAGGCCATTGGTATAGGCATTGCCTGGAAGCCAACCTTTTCCATAATATTATTTACGGAAAACTGCCAATCCATAAAATATTCAAGCTGGGTTTTAAATGCCTCCTTGACCTGCTCGAAGGTTTCCATTTCATAAAGATAACCGGTCTCAAGTCCGCCGGGCTTTTTATTTTGTGGATTTACGCCGTTATTGATGGACTGGATCAATACATTGACGATATTCATAAATCCCTTTGAAAAAGGCGAACTCACATTTGACCACTCACAGCCTGATCCCGACAGTTCGATACAACCGATAACGCAGTAATTTCGGGCATCTTCAATTGCAAGTCCCCTTTTGTGGAGAACATCTATGATGAGGTCCGCATTTTCAATACATGGAATTCCGTAAACGATCTTTGAGGTTTCTATCCCTGCTTCAATTAACTCATCCGGTGAATCCTTATGCAGCCCCAGTGAAAGGTTCGGATCATGGAGTTTCAGGCGGGATGCCGCTTGCAGACACAGAAACGTTGCTTCATTGGTGGCATCGCTTCCATCAGGCTTTCGCCCGCTGATTGTTATTCTCAGGTTATTTGAGTAGGCGCCTGCTACCCTGGAAATCATCAGCGGACCGCTGAAAAACAGATCAGCGGTTTTGATGAAAAAACAGTCCATAAGCTCCTGGGCTTCATCCATCATGATCAGGCCTGCTTCAAGGTCAGCCTTCAGATAATCACCCACATGCTGGTCAAGGCGGCCAATTGTAATTCCAAGATAGTTACCTTCAATCAACAGGATATATTGGTAAAGGATACAGACCTGAAGGGCTTCATGGAAGGTCCGGGCAGGATTCTCCATTATCCATTCTAGGGAATCCGCCATTTTTAACAACTCTTCACGGCGTTTTGTGTCTACAATACCATTGGCCTGCCTGCGGCACTCTTCGGCATAACGCTTTGAATACAGGATAGCCGAATCGCAACTGATAACAATTGCCTTGTAAAAGAAATACTTTTCAGGATCGTGACTGCCGATTCTCCCCTGCATTTCTTCAATTTTCTCTAACGCGTTCTTCTTTATGGCACCAAAGCCCTTTTCCACTGCTTTTCTATAATTCGCGTTATAGTGTCCGCTGGGAACAGTACCGTTTGTAAAGGGATCGATACCCACACCTGTATTTGCAAGGGCATACAGCTCTTCAGGCATTGCGGCATTAAGTTTTGCGGCAATACAGTTTTCATGCCAGTAGGCTTCTACCGAATGTACATATTCCCTGTCCTCATCATCCATGTACATAAAACCGTCTTTTACTTCCTTTTTATCAAACCGGCCGTTGTCAAGCTCCTCTATTAACCATCCGAACCCGCCGTATTCCGGCCATAAACAGCAGCCGCGAAAGGTTTTTGCCATGTTGCCGACGAGCAGTTCATCGGGCTCAACCCTTACTGTCATTTTGGACAGGATCTCGTGAAGGGTCTTTGCCCGCGCTATAACAGGCACATCATTCCGGTTTTTTTGGGAGAATTCGGTAAGTATTTTCACCCTCTCGGCATCAAGGGACGGTATGGTATCCCGATAAATTTTCCTGAGTTTCTGTACGCGTGGTGTGACTGGTTTTAATTCAAACATGGCAAAACCTCATTTTAATTTTAAGCTTGTTCGTTTCCAAGCACTACACAACTGGAAATACCCATTCCTGCATTCCCGCCCAGGTTATGGGCCAGGCCCAGCCTCGGATTTTTCACCTGCCTTTTATTCGCCTTTCCCTGCAGCTGCTTGTATATCTCGTACATCATCCTCAAACCGCTGGCGCCCAGGGGATGCCCGAAGCACTTGAGGCCACCGTCCGTATTGACCGGCAGCGTTCCATTCAATTCAAAGGTCCCGGCCTCGATATCCTCTCCGGCCTTTCCCCTCTGGCTGAAACCCAGGTCCTCATACAGGACAAGTTCATTTGTGGTAAAGCAGTCGTGCACTTCGGCAAGACTGAGCTCTTCGCGCGGATCTTTGATGCCGGACTGTTCATATACCATTTTTGAAGCACGGAGGTTTTCTTCGACATGAACATAATCATAGTCCTGCCTCATGACTCCCTGGCGTGCCCCGACACATATTGCAAGCCCTTTGACATAGATGGGGTCTTTCCTGAACTGCTTTGCCATATCGGCCCTCACTACAATGGCGGCAGCCGCGCCGTCGCTTACGCCGCAGCAGTCATATAGCCCGAGGGGCCATGCTACTATGGGGGCATTGACCACCTGTTCTACCGTCAGTTCCTTGTGAAAATGGGCCTTGGGATTCAGGTTTCCATTGTGGTGGTTTTTTACTGCAATCTTTGCAAGAAGGCGCTTGCCATGATCCGGATCAACTCCGTAGTGGTGAAAATAACGTGTTCCCAGGTAGGCGAATGAGGCCGGGGCGCTGAATCCGGAACCAACGCCTGAACTCCCGTCTGCATTGTCACCTATAATGGCCGGCCCCTTTACGCCGGTCTGTCCAGAATCCTTGAGTTTTTCCACGCCTATAGCCAGGGCCATATCGCAGGCGCCTGATGCAACGGCATAGGCTGCCCCGCGCAATGCCTCGCTCCCTGTGGCACACATATTCTCAACCCTGGTCATGGGTATGTACTGAAGACCCAGGGGAGACATTGTAAGGGCGGTGATACCCGAAAAGACGGTCCCAAGCCAGGCCGCCTGTATATCCTTAGGCTGTATGCCTGCGTCTTCAAATGCCTCATAGGCTGCTTCAACAAGAAGATCCTCAACGCCCATATCCCAGCGCTCGCCGAACTTTGTACAGCCCATTCCGATGATTGCTACTTTATCCTTGATGCTTTCCATAAAAACCTCATTTTATTCCAAATTATTCTTCAACCGGTTTCGCCTTCCAGAAATAGTTTATGACTTCGTCCCCCTCGGTCAGTTTCCGAAAGGTCATCTCAACAGGCATCCCTATTTTAACATAATCAAGATCATAATCTGTCAACTCGCATAAAAGTCGGCCGCCTCCCTCAAAATCAACAGCCCCGTTCACCCCGGGCGGATTCTTGGTAGGCTGAAGATTATCAATGGCATAGGTAAAGAGCGTTGCCTTTTTGTCGGAGAACCTGTACTCGTCAAAATTGTCTTTGGCCTGGCACTGCACACAAATCCTTATCTTTTGCCCTATGATATGTATCTGGGGTGTGCCGCAATTTCTGCATTTTACACCGGTTAACGTTGAAATTATCTTTCGCTCCCTCCACCTTGTTGCAAGAGAAATCGGGTCCCTCGGGGGAAGGCTCACTGTATCGAGCGGCATCAAATCTCTCCAGTAGAGGTACGTGCCATAATCGATCGAACGGCCTTTTTTCATCTGTCCTTTGACATCCTGTTTAAAATGAAAACCGGTAATAGCTTCCGTTACCTTCAGGATAAAGGCATCTACACCATCACCATAATTTACCAGCAGGATCCTGTCGCCGGGCCTTGCATCCTCCAGAGCAGCAGCAAGCATAACAAGGCTGCCCGCTGCTCCCATGTGACCGATCTCGGAAAAGAATGGGGACTGGACCTGTGCGGCATCAAAACCAAGCTTTTTGGCGAGGCCGGCATGCTGCCTGGCATCGGTCGCTGAGAAAATGACCCTGGTGAAATCATCGGTTTTAATGGATTGCATCTTCATTATTCCGGAAATAACTTCCTGCATTATAGGAAAGTAACCTTCGTCAGCAATAAAGCGCCCCTCACCGGATTTCACATAATGGTCCGAAACCGTTCGCCAGATATCTGTAAAATCGCTGTACAATGAATGGCATGCCTCTATTTCCGCTATTACTCCGTCCGATCCTATGGTCACCGCAGCAGCCGCGTCACCAAAAAGCTGTTCAAACCGGCTTTTAGGCATCCCCATGCGACAATCAGATGCTGCCACCATTACCTGTCTGGCGACTCCTCCCTTCACCGCGTCAAGGGCGGACTTGATGGCCGTTGTAGCGGACCTTAAAGAATTTGAAAAATCTGCCGTGGCGCTTTTTCGATCAAGCCCCAGGACACTGGCAATAATGGCTGCGCTCTGTTTCTCCTGATACGGGGCAGTCGTACTGGCAAAGTACAGGCCTTCTGTATCGAAGTTAACACGACGCATGCATTGCCTTGCTGCTGCAACTGCCATTGTTATCGAGTCTTCGTCATAACCCGCGACTGCTTTTTCGCCACCCGTTCCCTTTGTTCTCCACATCCTTGCGATCTCTTCGCGTTTGAGCCTGTACATGGGAATATAGGCCCCTATCGATGTAATTCCAATCATATATGTATTTCTCCCTTATTTTCCTTTTAGCTGTTGATACATCCGGCTTGCCACAACACTCACAGCAATGGCGGCGACCCTTGCTTTGTTATCAGGTTTCAGGGTCAGCTTGTCGCCAAGGTTTTGTTCACTGGAAAGGATCGTTTTTATGTCATCGATCAGGCCGGTTTCCTCTTCAATAAAGTGAGTATCAATATCCCCCCTTATAAACCTTTTATTTTTCATTACCGCCTTATGGAAAGGTATATTGGTGTGGACTCCTGAAATAATATACTCATAGAGAGCCCTGCACATCCTGTCGATTGCCTCATTACGGTCTTTTCCCCAGCATATCAGCTTTGATATCATTGGATCATAATATGGCGGTATCGTAAAACCGGCATATACCCCGCTGTCTATGCGTATCCCCGTCCCCCCCGGATTAAAGTATCCAGTGATTTTACCCGGGGTGGGCGCGAAATCGTTTAACGGATCTTCGGCATTGATACGGCATTCGATTGCGCTGCCCCGCATCTGTATCCCGTCCTGCGTTATGCTCAAGGGAAGCCCCGATGCGATTCGGATCTGTTCCTTTACAATATCCACACCCGTGACCATCTCGGTTACAGGATGCTCCACCTGTACCCTTGCGTTTACTTCCAGGAAATAGAATTCACCCCTGGAAAATAAAAATTCCACGGTCCCTGCACTTTCATATCCGACAGACCTTACTGCACCGGCCACCAGGGCACCCATCCTGTCGCGCTGTTCCTGTGTAACCACCGGCGATGGTGATTCCTCGATCAGCTTCTGGTGCCTTCTCTGTATCGAGCACTCGCGTTCACCAAGGTGGATTGCATTGCCAAAGGAATCAGCCAGTATCTGGAATTCAATATGTCTCGGGTTTGGCAGGTATTTCTCAATATAGACATCGCATATACCAAAGGTGTTGGCGGCAATGGTCTGAGTGGCTTCCAGGGCCTCCACAAGTGTCTTTTCAGTGTTTACGACAGTCATGCCGATACCGCCGCCACCGCCTGAGGGTTTTATAATAACAGGATATCCTATCTTTGATGCCACTTCTATGGCACGGGCAGGATCGGTTACACATTCCTCTGTCCCCGGCACCACAGGCACTCCGGCCTCTGCCATCGCGCCACGTGCTGCGATTTTATTACCCATGAGTGCCAGCACCCTGCTGGAGGGGCCTATGAATTTAATCCCGTTTGATTCGGCAGAAGCCGCGAAATCAGGATTTTCCGCAAGAAAGCCGTATCCGGGATGAATGGCATCCGCTCCGCTCTCCAGAGCCGCTTGGATTATCTTCTCAATATTGAGATAACTTTCGGTGGCTCGGGGAGGACCGATGCAATATGCCTCATCCGCATACTTTACAAAGAGTGCGTCTTTATCGGCCTCGGAATATACTGCCACGCTCGGTATTCCAAGTTCCCGGCATGTCCGCATCACGCGGACGGCTATTTCACCACGATTTGCTACAAGTATTTTTTTCAGCATTTCAGCTCACTACCATAAGTATGTCATCGGAGTTAACAGTCTGGTTTTCCTTTACACAGATTTCTTTTACCACACCGCTGTGAGGCGCAGCATAGTTACGCATCATCTTCATGGACTCTATTACCATCAGGTCATCATCCACTTCGACCTCATCTCCCACCTTGACCTTTATGGAAACAACAAGGCCGGCTATACCTGAAATCATTGCCCCCTCAGGAACCTCTGCGGGTGCCGAACCTATGGAAGCGGCAGAACTGCTGCCAGGATTTGCCCCAATGCCTTCGTCAGAAAAAAGGGGCGAAACGCTGACATTGAAATGTTCCCCATCCACTTCCACACTGAATTCCGTGGGAATCGTGCAAAGCGGAGTCGCAGAGGGTTTAGGTTTGGATGCAGGTGTCTTTACCACGGCTGACTTTTTTGAAAGCTCCTCTCTCTTGTATCCGGGTATGAGGATCGTCAATAAAAGATCCCCGTCATCCAGATCAGGGCCTAATTCACTGCGGAATTCCTCTATTGGTTTGAGGTAGTTTTCAGGTGTCCAGCCCCTGAACTCATCGGTCCTGGGCAACCGGTTGATCCGTTCCATCACCTTTCCATCGATTGGTGCGGTCAGTTTGCCGTACAACCCCATGCAATACTTGATCACCTCATCGGTAACCCGTTCATAACGTTTACCTGACACAACGTTTTCCATGGCCTGCACACCCACGATCTGGGAAAAGGGGGTGGCCATAACAGGATAACCCAGTTCCTTGCGCACCTGCATGATCTCTTCCAGGATCGCATCCAGCCGGTCCTCCATCCCCACTTCCTTAAGCTGCCTTTTCAGATTCGAGATCATACCGCCCGGCACCTGATGCTCAAAATGGTACAGATCATACTCCACGGGACTCCCGGTGGGCAGATTCTCCTCCATGGCAATGCGCCTGAAATGATCGGAAACAGCGGCAAGTGCATCTTCATCAAGGTCGGATTGAAAACCCAGGTAACGAATATTTTTTAAAATCGTTTCCGTGGCAGGTAACGAACTCCCGTTTGCCATAGGGGCAATGGCCGTGTGAAGGGTGGTAACACCTTCCTGTACTGCTTCGAGATAGCACTGGGTTGCCATTCCCGAATTGCAGTGGCCGTGGAATTCAAGGGGAATCCCTTCACAGTTGGCCGTGACAGTCCTGATCAGTTCCCGTGTGAGCTCCGGAGTAATTACGCCCGACGCATCCTCTATCATGATGCGGTCAACATACTCCTTTGCCTCTGCAATCAGTTTCGTTTTGTTTGCCCAGTGCTCCAGCGTATGCACAGGACTTCTCGAATACATCAGAGAGGTTACAACCTCCGCCCCCAGTCCCTTTGCGATCTTTGCAAAATAAACAAACTTTTCAATATCATCCTGATAATCGCATATCCAGAAGCTCCGCATCCCGCATGCCACGGAGTTTTTTATCCACAGGGTGATGATCTCACGCGGCGTACTCAGATCAAAGGATGAAAGGCTCCCGATCTGGTAAGACCCTCGGATCGGTGTATTCTTGAGCAATCCGGAAAGCAGTTTTACCCTTTCCCACGGATTTTCTCCCAGGTTGCGGACAGCAACTTTAAAGGCCTGAGAGCCGACTGTAGCAATGTTACGATATCCCACCTGATCCATTGTTCCCGCTATCGGCGTGATCATGTCGGTCCTCATCATGTTTCCCCACAGGCTCTGCTGTGCGTCACGTATGGTCTGATCTACAAATTGTATCTTGTTACTCATTGAAGAATCGCCTCGATAATGATTGACAGGAAAGTTAATAAACCCTTTAAATCCAGCAGGTACCGAGCAGCTTTTTTAAGCGCCGATTATTAGATCGCTTGATCGATCTAATGGAATCTTAAAGAAATCATTTCATGGTGTCAATAAAAAAGAATTCCCTTCCGCTTGCTCCGGTATCAAGGCCCGGCGAATCCAAATATATAACTGTAATTTTGGCAATTTTTTCTTATGCTTTTTTATATACAGACCGATTTGATGTTAAAAGAACAACCCATTTTACAGGGAACTACCCCGCCGCAGGCTGGCGGATATTAAAAATCTTATTTATTTCACTATGCAAATATCTTTAGCCAGTAATAGCAATAAAAATCTTGAGACGGTTATACTCGATCAGGAAACGCCTGACATTGAATCCATTGGCAGATATTCCGTGATCAGACAGATCGGCCATGGAGGCATGGGAAGTGTCTATCTCGCAGAAGACCCGTTTATCGAACGCAAAGTAGCCATTAAGACAGCACTGGCGTCTTCACCAACTAAAGGAAATATCATTCAGGCCCAGAAACAGTTTTTCAATGAGGCAAGGGCTGCGGGAAAACTTCTGCATCCCAATATTGTTACCGTCTATGATGCCTATATGGAAGGATATACTTATTACCTCATCATGGAATATGTGGATGGTTTTAATCTGTCACACTATTTGCGCGCCAGTGAAAGACTTGATATCAGAACCATAATCAATATAATTTTTCAGTGCGCCAAGGCCCTTGATCATGCACATGGACATAAAATAGTTCACAGGGATATAAAACCCGGTAATATCCTGCTGGACAATGAAGGCATTGTTAAAATCACCGATTTTGGAATAGCTGTAATGGACGGGTATTCCGGAAATGAAGGCCCGGGGTCGTTTACAGGTTCCGTGTTTTATACCCCTCCTGAGGTTTTAAAAAATAATGAAATAACATTACAGGGAGATATCTTTTCACTTGGTGTTGTAATGTATGAACTTATTACCGGAGTTAAGCCTTTTCAGGGTGATACGGAAATAAATGTTTTTTATAACATACTTCATAACGACCCTGCTCCTATTAAAAACTATAACAATAACGTCACCCAAACTTTAGAGGATATCGTTTTAAAGACGCTGGAAAAAGATCCGGAAAAGCGTTATGTGCGTGCTGCAGATCTGGCTTTCGATCTCAGCAGGCTTAATGATAACTTACAGACATTAAATGATAAAATAGCATCTGCCGAAAGGAGCAGTGCCCTTAAAAAACTTAACTTTTTCAAGGATTTTTCCGACGTGGAACTGGCTGAGATAATTTCAAAAACCCAGTGGCTGGAATTCCAGCCCGAATCCCCCATCATAACAAACGGTGAGATAGATGATTGTTTCTATATTATCGTTATTGGAGAAGTTGAAGTCAGGAAAAACAATAAGCTGCTGGCCAGGCTGAAGCAGGGTGACTGTTTCGGGGAAATGGCCTGTCTCGGTAAAATAAAAAGAACAGCCGACATCACTGCATTAAACAGAGCAGTCCTGATAAAGTTGAATACCGCTATTATGGGAAAAACCAGCATAGAGACACAAAACAAATTTTATAAGGTGTTTTCATATACGCTGATTAAAAGGTTAAACAGCGCAAACCAGCTTGCTTCAAATAATATTGATTTGGCTCCTGGTAAATCAGTATAATTCATATTTACCCGATCCCATCCTGAAAAACAATGTCCTTTGCCTGCTGCTGGACAAAATAGACAGGATATGTTTTCGAGAAAAGGACAGTGCGGGAATTTTTGGTCAACCATTAAATGCGATTTTTTAACCGAAAATTATTGATTTGTGTTAATACCTGACAGGTGATCCCTTAGCCTTTATAATTGAGACGATAAAATGGAAAGATTCCTGGTCATAGTTTTTGCGGCAGCCGTTGGAACCGGTTTTTTCATATGGTTTTCCCGGGCTATTAAGAAAAAGCCATCCATATGCGAATATATCATGTCACACCAGTGGTTGTTTCATCCGAATTCAATCTGCTACTGGCGTACAGCCATGGCGATCCTGGGGTTTGTTCTCTATTTTTATTCGGCCTACCAGGCCGTTGCCATATTTATCTTTACCTTTGCGGCTATCCTTGATGGTGTAGACGGTGTTGTGGCAAGGGAATGTAATTTAGGGTCGCGCTGGGGAGAATGGCTGGACCCCATGTGTGACAAACTGACTTATCTGCCGCCATTGATCGGATTTGCCTATGCCGGCATTCTTTCATTAAAACTGGTCTGGATACTGACTGCCATAGAATTTGTAGGACAGTTCTTTGCTCGAAAGATACTGACCTGGCTCAGTTTTTCCCGGGCAGCCAACAATTTTGGCAAGATAAAGGCTAATATCTGCTTTGCCCTGGTTATACTGTGTGCGTTAAAGGATGAGAATCCTGGCCTGATCAACATTTCGGACAGCGTCCTCATGGCCTGCATCGTCCTTTCATCCGCATCCGTGGTCTTTAAGTTTATCCCCAATCGCCTCTATGCGGATATCCTTTCCGGGCTAAATTTTATCTGCGGTGTAACCAGCCTGATCTTGACCCATCACCATCATTTTGCCTGGGCCATCTGCGTCATCATTGTGGGGCAGCTATTTGACCTGTTTGATGGACGTATGGCATTAAAACATGGCGGAACCAGGCTTGGCCCATATCTGGATGATATAGCCGATTTTGTCAGCTTTGGTCTGGCACCGGCTTATGTAGTTGTGGAGAAGGGCGGTGTTCTGGCATGGCTTGTGGGTGGATTTTTTATTATTGGTGTTGCATTCCGTCTTGTCCGGTTCGTTGCAAAGGATAAGAACAGGACCGATCTGCCCTCCGGCATCTTCAACGGGCTTCCCAGTCCTGCAGGGGCTATGATTGTCCTGGGCGCATCCCTTGTGGCAGCACCTGTCATATTGTGGGTATTGACCTGCGTCTCCATTGCCTTTATGGTAAGCCATATCCGGTTTGCCCATTTTGGGCGGGTCATCCTCAAGCAGGTTCCCAAACCTGTTTTTATTGTGCTCAGTGCAGCAATTATTGTTACCATCTCTTTTATTCTCAAGACAAAAAACGCGCAGATGTTTGGATATCTGATTCTTGGCTCTATTATGGTCTATATGGTTGTAGGCATTATACAGGGGAAAAAGTTTTCCTCATCAGCTTTCAATAATAACCTGAGTCAGGCTCCGGCGGATTAAACCCAGATTTTGCAGTAGACATCTACTGCGGTCTGAAAAACCATGCTGCAACTCTTGTTTCACGATTTTGATCCTCACCATATTGTGCATATGCTTCCGGGTCAAAATCGTTCCAACTTCGTGTTTCGCTATGGTTTTTCAACCCTCGCAACAATCCCTGCTGCAAAATCTGGGTTAAAGCATCTGGTAGGGGTCTATATCAATAACCATATTCACACCGGTTTTACTGAGAATGGAACCGGAAACATCCTTAACCCGATGCAGGAAATAATGCAGCAGCCCGCTATTCCTGCTCTTCAGCAGCAACTGCCACCTGTATTTTCCCCTGAGTTTTGAAAGCGGAGCCTCGGCAGGTCCCAGAACCAGTATCTCTTTTCCCCTTTTAGGCCAGCCATTGAGTATTCGTCTTATTTCCCTGCCCATTTCTGCTGCCGCAGACTGCGTTGCACCCAGGTCATTACCGGAAAACCTGATGCAGGCAAGATATCCGAACGGGGGATATCCCAGCATTTCGCGCAGTTGTATCTCACGATCATAAAAACTTTTATAATCATGATTTTTTGCAGACTCAATGGCATAATGCCCCGGGTTAAAGGTCTGTATGATAACCCGCCCCCTGTCAACACCGCGGCCCGCTCTTCCTGCTACCTGGGACAGGACCTGGAAGGTGCGCTCCCCTGCCCTGAAATCGGGGAACCCAAGGGAAAGGTCAGCGGATACAACCCCTACAAGGGTTACATTGGGAAAGTCATATCCTTTTGTTACCATCTGTGTGCCTACAAGAATATCCAGTTCATTATTGCTGAAACTCCTCAAGAGCTTATTGATCTGTCCCTTCTTCCTGGTGCTGTCCCTGTCGAATCTTGCTATTCTTGCACCCGGGACACTCTCCACCAGTTCCCTTTCCAGTTTTTCAGTACCGAATCCATAGGGGATCATGCCTTCATGCCTGCAGGAGGGGCACCTGTTGTCAGGTATCATCCTGAACTCGCAATAATGGCAGGCAAGTTCCCTGGCGTGAAGATGGTATGTAAGGGTAAGATCACAGTTCGGGCATCTGATTGATTCACCGCATGCAGGGCAAAGATAGATTCTGCTGAATCCTCTGCGGTTTAAAAAGAGGATTGCCTGTTTTCCCCTTTCAAAATTTTCAACAAGGGCGTCTTTCAGAACAGGGCTCAAAAGTTTCTTCTTGTCAATGTGTTCCAGTTCGGACATTGATTTCATGTCCACTATCTTTATATCAGGTAAAGGCCGCTTTTCCACCCTGTCAGGCATGGTTACAAGGTGGTACTGCCTTTTTTCGGAATTATGATAGGACTGAACAGACGGCGTACCTGATCCAAGCACTACCAGGGCGTTCTCCATCTTACCTCTTGCAACGGCTGCATCCCTTGCCTGATACCTGGGAGAATCCTCCTGCTTGTATGATGAGTCATATTCCTCGTCCACAATTATAAGACCAAGGCGGGAAAACGGCGCAAAAAGGGCCGACCTTGCTCCAATCACAAGATCGATTTTTCCTCTTGCCATCATCATCCACTGATCATACCTTTCACCCCTGGACAGGCCGCTGTGAAATATAGCAACCCTGTTTCCAAGCCTTGAACGGAACAGCCCCTCTGTAAAAATAGTGAGTGCTATCTCGGGCACCAGCATTATGGCCTGCTTTCCTAAAGATATGGCATGCGAGATGGCGTTATAATAGACCTCTGTCTTTCCGCTGCCCGTAACACCATAAAGGAGGCATGTTGAAAAAACACCTTTATCCATTCCCTTTTTTAGGGTCTCAAGGACTCTTTCCTGCTGATCCGAAAGGGTGACCGGGGCAGGATCAGGGCATATGACTATCCCTGAGGGGTCCCGGAATACCTCCCTGCTGTATTTCTCAAGGACTCCCTTCTTTACCCATTTTTCCGTGAGATAATTGCCGTTTGAAAATCTTGAACATATTTCCTTCAAGGGAAGCCCCTCCGGAAGCAGGACACATTCAAGAAATTCAGGTTCGTTATCTGCCTTCAGCGGCTGTCTTGAATAATTGATTATGGTATCGGGATCATGCCCTTCTTTATACCTGACGTATGTCCGCATGAGAGGACCTGCCTTGTCTGAAGGTTTCCGCATTTCTATCGAAATCAGGCCTTTTTTTTCCAGTTGATAATATCTGTACAGGGGGGCGGGAAGACGCTTTCCGGGATTTTCCTTTATCCAGGCCAGGCATCTTTTTTGTTCGGGTTTAACAGATGATGACCCAAGGGCAAGAAGGCCCTTTTCGGTTATAGTGCCCGCCTTGAAGGGCAGCACATTCAATCCGCCAGGAAGGGCTGACTGAATGACCATGCCGATCGGGCAGAGATAATAATCGGCAATCCAACTGAAAAAGGGGACCAGGTTTTCACTGAAAAGGGGAGCCTGATCCAGGATATCCGATATATCCTTAAGCTCAAAGTCAGCAGTGTTATCACCATTTCCGATATTTATTATGTAACCTATGACATCCCTGTTGTTTAAGGGTGTAAGTACCCTTTTGCCTACAGCAATATCGTTCCATAGATCATTCGGTACCGAATAGGTAAAAATGTTTTCCACGGGTGCGCATACTGCAACACTTATTGTTCGTTTATTTGAATTCCCGGCCATTGATGGGAGCTACTGGTATTGTTCTTCAAATGCCTTTATTACATCTTTTAATTTTTCTTTTTGCACATCAGTGGTTTTCTGATTATTTATTCCGGGCTCACCTGCCGGTTCGGGTGTTTCAGGCAGCGCATATTCCGGGAATGTCTTCAATATGGATGCATCAATAGGAATATTCTCCTGGAATGTCTGGACAGTATATTTTTCAACCAGGCTGTCGCCTGATTTATACGTTATTTCAAAAGGGTACCATCCCTTGTCCTTTTTCTGATAATCTTCAAACCTTACTGTTTTCAATTCATTGCCAGCCTTCCCGGGCACTCTATAGACCAGAAGCAGAGGCAGGAACCGCTTTTTTTCAACAATTAATTTAGGGCTGTCAGGGTTTTTATCTCCTATACAATAGGCGATCACGCCGTCAAGCCGCGTAAAGGATGTTTTGGTAAGATCGATTCCAAGGGGCAGCAGTATCCTTTCAATCTGCTCTGTGCTATTGGCTATCAGTAGCTGCCGGTATAACAGATCCGGAACAATGGCATCCCTTTCACCCAGACGGTCAAGGGGCTTTGTAAAATATTTATCCGGCGATTCAAGCCATACCTGTTCCGTGAACACCTTTTCATTTCCCTGAAAAGTTTGAAGTGTGGATTGAATAAGCGTAACTGTCCGGACCCCTTTAAAATTACTGGTCATGAAATCCAGGATCTGATCAGCAGGCATTACATAACCAAAACTGCTGTAACTGTATAGCAATATGCCTGTTAATACCAATAGTATGGATAAATTAATTTTAATCCGAAAATGTTTCTTTGCCATTGTTGTCATTTTTACCCCGATAGTTATTTTTTATTTATTGAAAGATAGCAGTTATCCTCATCATACTCAAGATCAAGATTACTTTTTCATACAAGAGCTACAGCACGATAATTATTGACATATAAACAACTTTGGCTTAAAATAATACTTAAATTAAGTATAATTAAATATATTTACAAGGAACATAATTATGTCATATTATATTGTATGCCAGAAGAAGAGAAACAATCCCCGTATGGATATCCGTGTTTGCAGTAAAAAATGCGAAATCAGGGAAGCGTGCGCTGAATACAAATCTTCAAGTAAAATCCTGCTGCAAAATGACAACACCCTTCAGGGAGAAACAAGCGAACCTGGTCATATGAAAGCAGCCTGACCTATAGATGCATTCTGTTCATATCCTTCATAATTCTTTTCTGTCGCTCCAGCACATGTCTGTTTGGATTCACCGGCGACCAGGCGTGAGGACTTGGCAGGATAGCCGCCATCAGGGCGGCTTCCCGGACTGAAAGCTCAGACGCGCTCTTGTGAAAATATTTCTTTGAGGCTGCTTCGGCCCCGACAACCCCGTACCCCCAGTCAACAGTGTTCAGATACAGCTCAAGTATCCTTACCTTGGGCATTACGAATTCTATCAATACCGTATAGTATGCCTCTGCCAGCTTCCTGGGGATACTTCTTGTCTTCCAGAGAAAAACAGAACGCGCCATCTGCATTGTTATTGTTGAAGCCCCTCTTACTCTTCTCTCAATTAAAAGCTCCCTGACCGCTCTGCTGATTTCACGAAAATCAAATCCATTGTGGTATATAAACCGTTGATCTTCCGAGGCAAGGACGGCCCTGATAAGGTTGGGAGAGATGTGTTTGATGGAACGCCATTCAAATTTCGGGATCACATAATATTTAGAAGACAAAAGGTTTTTGGCCCGAATCAATAAAATCGGCACTGTAGTGGGAGGATTTATAAACCTGAGGACAAATACCTGAAGAAGAGAGATGAAAAAAAGAAGGAATACAATCTTTACCAGGAACCTTAAAAACCGGTTGTATAAATCCCTTTTCTTATTCCCCTTCCCTGCCAATTAATCATATCCTGTTTTTTTCTTTATATTGTCCCAGGCCCTGTTCATCTCCTCATAGGTGGCATCATCCAGTGTTAACCCGGACTTTGTTATTTCATTTTCCATTCTTTTAAATCGATCGATAAACTTTCTGTTGGCGTCCATTAACAGTTCTTCGCTATTCAAATCCCAGTGTCTTGCAAGATTGACCAGGCTGAAAAACAGATCGCCGATCTCTTCTTTTACATCATCCCGGTTTCCCTCGCTCACCGCGTCTGAAAGCTCCTCAAACTCCTCCCCAACCTTGTCCCAGATATCCTGTCTGGTCTTCCAGTCAAATCCTGTTTTCGACGCCTTTTTACTCAGCCGGTGTGCCCTTAAAAGCGCGGGAAGGCACGAAGGCACCTCTTCAAGAATGGATGAAGTGCTTTTATTGTTGCCCTTTTCCTGCATCTTGATTTTCTGCCAGTTTTCGGAAACCTCCTCGGCGCTGTTCACAACAGTATCTCCAAACACATGGGGATGCCGGTTTTTCATTTTTTTTACTATGCTGTCTATAACATCGACCATGCTGAACAAAGACCTTTCACTGGATAACTGAGCTAAAAAAACAATCATGAATAGAAGATCGCCCAGTTCAAGACACATCTCGGGATAATCTTCTTTCTCGATGGCGTCCATGGCTTCATAACACTCCTCAAGCAGATACATCTTGACAGTTTCGACGGTCTGTTTTCTGTCCCAGGGACAACCTTCCGGGCTCCTTAATTTTGCGGCAAGCTCGACCAGTTCAAGGAATGAGTCGGTTAAGCGATTATTTTTTATCTGGTTTGTCATTTTTCCCTTTTTCTAAGATGATGCTTTTTATTTTGCCGGTTTTACCCACTATCTTTCTTTTCCAGTTATTATACTGGTCAGGTGAAACAAGGCTGGTAATCGATTGGTATGACTTGATTATCCACGGGGCAAGAACCGATTCTGCAATAAGTGGCGACTTTGCTGGTACATAAAAAGTAAGAATGATTATGGCAACATATGCAAGAAATATTGTTTTAATTACTGCAAAAACACCTCCCATAAGCCTGTCAAACCATCCAAGTAACGCCTTTTTGAACAACAGCTTCAGGCCCCAGCCTGCAAGGTTACATATGATCAATACTACAATAAATATAAGTGCAAGGCTGATCAGGGGAATAAACCTTGTATCGGGCAGAAACCGATAAAGTAACTTTGATACTTCAGGCTGATAGATATTGCCAAGCCATATACCGAGTATGATCCCGGCGAGGGAAGATATCTCCCTGATAAATCCCCTCATAATACCTTTTATTGTAAGGTATAAAAGGGGAATCAGTATGATATAATCAAGAATATTCATGGGAAATCTTTACCAGAGGCGGCTTGGAGAGGTCAAGGGTAATGTTGTACAGTCATGGTTTATATGCCGCAGCGCAATTAATGATACGCGGATTGATGCATGTTCCAATGAAGGCAGTTATTTTTATCCTGAAAAAGGAAAAAAATCCCGCCGCTAGGCAGAATTGTGGCGATTGCTGATGTTTATGACGCCCCCTTCTCATGGAGAGCATACAGGAATTCCTGTAAAAGCAGTGAAATAACTGAAGAAATAAAAAGATGTCCTGACACTTGTTTCGTCCCGGATATTGTGACTGTTCTTTTTACATGCCACGATATGTTGAAATTTATACAGAAAAAAATATTCTGATTGTAAATATTTTTTTTCACCTTGAAATATATTACATTACCTGCCCTGATGCATTTATTTTACGGCATACAATTTGCATAATGGAGATATTATTTTAGGATACTATAACTGTTATGCGCGAAAATATTTTTATAATCAGCGAAGTTGAGGAGGAAGAGGAGAAGTTTAAAGGCATCCTTGACAGTGATCAATATGATATCACACGGATACCCTTCAATGGTAAAGTAAAAAATGTCTTGAAAGAAGACAGCCTGTGCCTGATCCTTGCAGATTTTGACCTGGTGCGTAATCAGGCAAATCTCTTCTATGACATGCAGCAAAGTCGATCAAAGGCCTGTCTGATTTTTTACGGAAACGACATTGACTCTGAAGAATTGAGCGTCATGCTGCACCATGGCATATACGCCTTTATTCCAAGAAAGTTCCTGCCCGAGCGTCTCAGGGAAACCGTACTTGGCGGCCTGGAAAACAGACGTGCATTTATAGAAATTCTTAATATGATGGATGACCTTAAGGATTTGAATACGCGTATTGAGATCGAAAAAGAGTCGCTTAAAAAGCGTAACCAGGAATTGAGCTTCATCAACCGCTTAAGCAGTGAAATTTCCTATGATGTCAACTGGGACAGGCTCATCCAGAGGATGATTGATGCCGGGCTTGATAAGACGCTGGAATACCGGCGTTTTGGCCTGCTTTTTAAAATGGGTCAACACTGGGAACTTACCCTTCATATGGAAGAACCGGCAAATATTTTAATCCGGGACAAGTTTGTTTCGGATATCATTGAGAAAGTTAATACGGATTTCGACCAGGATATATCAGAGACAGATATAAATTTTGACCTTATCCCTTCAGGCTGCTCTGCCACCCGTGGCCATTATGATATTGAAATTATTCCTTTAAAGCTTGCAGGTAAAACGCTTGGCTTTATACTCTATGAAGCCGGAGACCAAAAGCAAACCGCAGAAGAAACAATTGTCCTGATAGATACGCTTGCCAATATGCTTTCTCTTTCACTTAAAAATGCCCAGGAATATTACAGGCTGAAAGAGGAGTCTGTGACAGACGGCCTTACCGGAGTCTATAATCGTAAAGGGCTCTTTGAATTTCTAAATAAGGAGCTGGCAAGGGCAAAAAGATACAAGAAACCCATCTCATTCATAATGATAGACATGGATGATCTTAAAAGAATAAATGATTCATTGGGTCATCAGGCCGGTGATTATGCATTGTGGAAATTTGCAGCGATTCTGAAAAAGACCTTCCGACAGCCTGACATTATACCACGCTTCGGAGGCGACGAATTTTCAATTCTTCTTCCTGAAACAGAACTATCAGATGCCCACTCAATAATGGAAAGGATTATGAAAAACCTGGAAAAAGATACGCTTGAATGGGATTCTTATAAGTTTAAACTGAGGATGAGTTACGGAATATCAAACAGTAATGAGTTAAACGATCAAGGTAACTCGGAAGAGCTTATTCGTCTTGCCGATTCGAGACTCTATTTAGATAAAACTCACTAATTATTGTCCATCCAAAAACTATCGTTTTTCGATTCGAGCGATCAGCCTTGAGCGTTCAGCATTTAGCTTAAGACATTAAAAACAAAGACTTAGCTGACTGCTGAAAGCTCCATGCAAACAGCCAGATGGTCCGGAATGGCGGGAAAAACCTGTCTGAAACCTTTCTTTTACTCGAAAGACATGATAACAGTATGAATATCCCAATGGATGATGAAAACATAGACTGTTTAAATTTTATACCCGACAACTGGCATGTTTACCATTGTGGGCAAACAAGGATATGAAGACTAAACAAATAAAATTGTAGAAGAATGCAAAAAACTTGAGAGGATTATTGTCAAATGATGGGAATATCGATTGTCATTGCAACCAGAAACAAAGGAAAAGTAAATGAAATAAAAGAGCTCTTAAAGGGTTATGATATAGACATAAAAGACCTGGATGATTTCGGTCCCATACCGGAGGTTAAAGAGGATGGAAACACCTTTGAGGACAACGCATATAAAAAGGCAAGCTTCACAGCCAAAGTCCTTGGGCTCCCGGCATTGGCCGATGATTCGGGCCTTGTAGTAGACGCGCTTGATGGTGCGCCTGGTATTTATTCGGCACGTTATTCCGGTGAAAACGCAACCGACCGGGAAAACAACCTGAAACTCTTAAAAGAAATGGATGGGAAGACAAACCGGAAAGCTCATTTTGAGACAGCTATTATCATTGCGGTCCCACGGGGACCGGCCCTTACATATATCGGGAAGGTGGACGGAGAAATTGCCGAATCCCTTGAAGGAGATGACGGGTTTGGATATGACCCGCTGTTTTATTATCCGCCCATGTCAAAAACATTTGCCAGGATGTCCCGGGATGAAAAAAACAGCATAAGCCACAGGGGAAAGGCAATGAAAGAGTTGATCGGTGAGTTTGGCAAGGTAATGATCTGGCTTAAAAACAGGATGGCAGAGGAGCCATATGGTTCAAACGAGTGCTTTAATCCGGCGCATTCGCGGAAGTAATTTAATTTATATTTAATAAAAAAATTTGACATGCCGAATAATATGTATATTTTAAGTTCATAAAATCAAGTATTTACTTATTCACAAGGAGGCACTAATGTTAACAGTAACAGAAACGGCAAATGAGAAGATAGCGGATTTTCTGAAGGCTCAGAAAGATCCGTCATACATCAGATTATTCCTGTCAGAGGGCGGCTGATCAGGTCCCTCACTGGGAATGGCTCTGGATGAGCCTGCAGAAAATGATGAGATCATCAAGGATAACGGTGTTACATACCTGATAGACAAAAACCTTCTGGCACAGGTAAAACCAATTAATGTGGATTTTGTCAGCGGCGAAAGGGGATCAGGATTTTCAATAACATCAAATCTTCCCAAGGGAGATTCATGCGGCACCTGTTCAAGCTGCTGATCCACAAAACATTAGACATTACCGCCATTTCAGTTTTATTAAAACAGGAAATGGCGGTTTTTTTGGTTAAAAAGCCCCGAGCTGACAGAATTTTATCTTAATTCCAAGCTTTTCACATGCCGAAGACACATGCATTTTGGGTATGTTCAGCCTTTTTGCAACCTCCCAGGCCGAGGCACAATAAAGCCTTCCATCAACAAGCTTAGCCCTGATTGCATCCGCTAAATCATCAGGCACATTTTCCATGGGCTTTACCGCCTTTTTTTCCGGTTCATACCCAAAGATCCCCATCTGGCATCGTATGATGCGGATTTCAAGCATATCAAGCGTAAAGCCGATCTCATCGGCGGTTGTCTCGCAGACATCAGCAATTTTAAAAGCCGCAGCGCAGGTTATTTTTTTATCGGCTGCCTTTTCCTTGATAGCCCCTGCTATACCCGGATCAACCTTTCTTTCATCCGAATGTTTTTTGGAATAGTGTCCTCTGTCTTTTTCTGTCATAAAAAAGCCCTTTCAATACAAACCGGGAATGTGTTAAAAAATGGATTTATCACTTCCCTGAATTATCATAAATATCTATTCATCAAATAACATAATATTTTCTCCTTGGACAATACAATAATAAGTATCTGCCAGTAATTTCCGGTTAGGAAATTGCATTTAATGGATGCGATGAAGTTCCGGTGATGCCGCTTTTCCCGAAAACATATACGAACCTAGCCCTGCTATGGTTTTGATTTTTAAGGATTAAAACCTTTTTCATTTTGAGAACTTTAAGTACATAATCCTTAAAAATTCAAAACCGCGAACCAATCGGGTATTTATATGCGTATATCTTTTCAGGAAAAGGGCATCACCTCCACAGGAGTCCCAAAGCAACCCAGGAAAATGCATGTTTATTATTCCAGCCCATTTAGTCCCCGAGGGAGGCAAAGGACATTGTTTTTCAGGATGGGATCGTCTGATCACAGGCAATCACGTATGCAGTGTTTTAAATTTTAAGGATCAATTGCACGGAGATAATGTGCACCTCTTATATTTCTCTGATCCTTAAAAATAAAACACATGTACAGAAGCTGTTCGATCCCGTCCTGAAAAATGATGCCTTTGCCGGATCAACGCCCATGAAGGTCATATATATCGTCTTTCGCAATGGAGCCAGAGCAATTTTCTAGCAGGAAACTACCGAGTATTTATTTAAACGCTGTAAGAGGTTCATGAATCAGGCATCCTTCCCTGAACCTTGAGGGTCTAAGATACATGGTGTCGATGGTTTCGGATTTGCCTTTTTCGATCAATTCTGCCACGGCAAGACCCGCTGCCGGAGAATGCATGAACCCGTGACCGCTGAAACCGTTTGCACATATGAACCCCTTCATTTCGGGGAATTCCCCTATTATCGCATGGTGGTCGGGAGATATTTCATAGAGTCCTGCCCAGCCGGTCATGATATTTGCCTTTTCAAGAACCGGCACCCTGTGCAGGGATCTTTCGGCTGTCCACAACCTGGATTCAAAATCCATTTTATCATTAAATGAACTTTGCTGATCCTGGGGGCCTGCCAGCAAAAGTCCTTTTCCTTCTCTTCTTACATACCATCCATGTTCCATATCAATTATCAGCGGAAATTCGGGCGGAAGCGCATCAAATACATCCGTAAAAAACAACTGCCTCCGTAAAGGCATTACAGGCAGTTTAAGCCCCAGCATACTGGCAACACCCGAGGCATAGGGTCCGGCGGCATTTACGATCCATGATGAATTGATCCTCCTCCCATCAGCAAGAACAACCCCTGTAACCCTTCCGCCTGAGGATTCGATGCCCGTAACCTCGATCCCTTCGAATATTTTCACACCATTCTTTCTGGCGCCATTAATATATCCGCTTAATACTTCATATGGGCCTGCATACCCGTCGCCAGGCGTAAATGACCCTCCGACAATGTCTTTTGTATTGATAAAAGGCCACCTTGTTTTTATATCGGCTGAGGTAAAAAGCTCAATGTTTCTCCCCTTTGACTCAAGGAGTCTGGCATTTGCTTCAAGGGTTTTCCATTGCGCCCCCTTTGATGCCAGGAAGAGGTAGCCGATCCTGTGAAACTCGGGATCTACCCCCATGGTGTTTTGAAAACTATCAAAGAATTTCATGCTGTATATGCTGAAATTAATATTTATTTCAGTAGAAAACTGCACGCGTATTCCACCGGCGCACTTACCGGTAGAGCCCTCACCTGCCTGGCCTTTTTCAAGAAGCACAACATTATCTATCCCCATTTTACCAAGGTTCCAGGCAATACTTGCGCCGATAATACCTCCACCGATTATAACTACATGAGCCTTTTCAGGCAGATCTTTTTTCATCAAATCCGCTCCAGTAAATATTCGAAAAGAATGTTTTATATTGATATCAAAACAGAATTTTTTTAAAAAAATAATATAAAATATCCGGATTTTAAGGTATAGATACCAATATTTTCTCAATAAATAATCAAAATTTACATTTAAATAAAGCGGCAATAAAAATTAAAGGAGCTCCAAAATGCTGCACATTGAAGATTTAAAGGTAGAGCTAGCAGGCAAAATAATTCTGGAACATATCGATCTCGAATATAAACCCCGGTGAAACCCATATCCTTTTCGGACCAAACGGGTCGGGAAAAACATCGCTTTTAATGACCATAATGGGGTATCCGCAGTACAGGATCATCTCAGGCAGCATCTTCTTCAAGGGTGAAAATATTACCCATATGCCTATTAACGAAAGGGCAGCACTGGGGATCGGGATGTCATACCAGAGACCTCCTACCATTAATGGATTAAAGACCCGGCAGATGATTAACCTGTGCGCAGGCAGAGAAATCGATGCGGATGCCCTTGCGGAAAAGGTTAATTTCAGGGATTTTCTTAACCGGGACCTGAATGCCGGATTTTCGGGCGGTGAGATAAAACGTTCCGAACTTCTTCAGCTCATGGCACAGAATCCGGACCTCATGCTTTTTGATGAGCCTGAATCCGGCGTTGATATGGAGAATATGGTCCTGGTGGGAAGGACCATTGCTTCGCTCCTACAGAGAAACGGCCATAAAGCTGACAATAAATCAAAACTGCAGATAAAGCAGGAAAGAAAAAAAATGGGGCTTATCATAACCCACACCGGTTATATACTCGACTATGTAACCGGTGACAAGGGACAGGTACTGTACAACGGAAGGCTTAGCTGTGTCAGCAACCCGAGAGAAATCCTGGGCTGCGTCGGAGAATCGGGATATGAGGAGTGTGTGCGATGCATGACAGATCTTACAGAAATCAGATAAGGGAACAGGCCCAGAAGGCTGTTGATAAAAAAGCAGCCCTTGGCCCGGATATCAATCTTGATAAATATGATGATGCCCCGGTAGGGCATGCCTATATGGCGGATGAAGATATGTGCAACCTGCCGGAGGATGAAAAGCTTACCCTTATCATGGCCGGCATGGATGTAACCCAGAAGAACCGCGGGGGCACCTATTTCCAGAAGGATACCGAGGTCATACACTGCCACGGCCAGCAGGAAGGCATTGAGGTAATCCCGATAAAAAAGGCCCTTGAACAGTATGACTGGATTGACGAGTATTACTGGAAGCTTGCAAAGGCTGACACAGATAAATACACGGCAGCAGCCGAACTCGGGCTTCATGACGGATATGTGATCAGGGCGTTGCCGGGCAGCAAATCCGTTTATCCTGTTCAGGCCTGCCTGTATCTTGACAAGGATGGACTCCAGCAGAATGTGCATAATATAATTATCGCAGAGGAA
This sequence comes from uncultured delta proteobacterium, assembly GCA_963815145.1. Classification (GTDB taxonomy): domain Bacteria; phylum Desulfobacterota; class DSM-4660; order Desulfatiglandales; family HGW-15; genus JAAZBV01. The sequence continues at coordinate 240,346 of CAWFFS010000007.1, read as the reverse complement.
GGTTCCGAATTACACATAATAACCGGTTGTTCCACATCGCCGCATATGAAAACAGGGGTCCACGTGGGGATCTCCGAATTTTTCATAAAAAAGAATGCAAAGCTCAGCTTTACCATGATCCACAACTGGGCGGAAGATATGCTGGTACGCCCCAGATCAATTGCCCGTGTTGAAGAAGGCGGTCAGTTTATAAACAATTACATATGCATGAAGCCTGTTAAGTCCCTCCAGATGTACCCGACGACCCATCTTGTTGGAAAGGATGCCATAGCAAGATTCTACAGTATTATAGTAGGAAGCCCCGGATCAGAGTATGATATTGGAGGGCGTATATTCCTGAAGGAAAAAGGCAACAGGGCGGAAATTGTCGCAAGGACCATAAGCAATGGTGCAAAAATCATTGCAAGGGGCCATCTTATCGGAGAAGTGCCCGATATAAGGGCACACCTCGAATGCAAGGGGCTTCTGCTCAACGGAGGTCTGATCCATGCGATTCCAGAGCTTGAAGGTCATGTGGATGGGGTGGAGATGTCTCATGAAGCGGCTGTAGGCAAGATCGCCCAGGAGGAAATAACCTATCTCATGTCGAGGGGTTTAAGCGAAGAAGAGGCGACATCAACAATAGTAAGAGGCTTTTTAAATGTTGATATTCCCGGGCTTCCTCCGGAACTTCAGGCTGAAATAGACAGGGCCATAGATCAAAGCGACAAGGACGTAATGTAAATCCTGACGTTGCTTCAATCAGTGTTTGGCTTCTTGCAGCCTTCAGTTCGTCAATGCCCGGCGCTGCAAAATCCCATTTTTTTATTATTGTGCCTTCATTTATCAGAATGGTCCTGGGGATTTCGCCATCACCAAGAAGACGCCAGAAGTCATCATCGGGTATCTTATAAATTTCGAATGCAGGGTCGAAATCTAACTTGAATTCATCTATCTGCTTTTTATCATTCATGCAAAGGCCAATAACATCAGGCAGGCTTTTATCTTCGGCAATCATGTTCAGGTGGTCCATCTCTGCCCTGCAATGAGAACAATCGGTGGACAGGATAAATATTATGTGCTTTCCAACCGACAGATCCTTTTGAGAAAAGTTTTTAAGAACAAAGGGTTCTAATCCCTCTTTCGCCGGCCCTGTAACAGCAGTGGTTATACGCGCAAGCAGCGGCCCTGCAATAAGGGGTAACGAGAGGCCAGCCAGAAATGCAATAACAATAAGAAATTCCTTAAGATAAAAAGGCCATTTTTTAAATGATCTGTTCCATTTCCATGCTATCATGAGTGCGGCAAATAGAAAAATGTCCTCGACCATTGCCTCTCTGGGAGTCCGTTGTATCCATGCCCCGAAACATCCACAGTCATCGGTTACACCTGTTGCCCACGCCCACCCTGTTGCACCTATAAATAATAAAAATATAAAACCTCCGGCTGGCACTGAGATCTTAGGCTGGAAGTTCAAAGTAAGCGCGGCACCAAGGCAGCATTCGACTGTTATAAATCCCCAGGCAACAAATAGAATCAACAGGGGATTGGTTATTATCTGATAGTTACGAATCTGCCGGATAAAGAGATCTATACCGAAGGCCTTGCTGAAACCTGAGATGAGAAGAACAAGCCCGACAATGATGGAAAGAATTACAGGCGTCCACGTCTTGAATTTGCTTGAGCTGGTTAAGGCATTACCGGAATTGAAATTTTCAGTAGACAAAGGAACAACCTCACAGAAATTGGATTGGTTCTACGTGCGAAACTCTAATTATTACCCGCAGAAATGAGGTGATATTACCATATAATCCTTTCCTGTCCACTGAAAATTATCAAATCTTTTCCATCACTGAGGCATGCGAGGGTCATATTGAGACTTCTTGCCAGTTCAACCGCCAGTGCAGTCGGCCTTGATGCGCTGAGCATGAAAAAAATACCGGCCCGGTTTGCCTTTTGAATCATTTCAAAACTTATTCTTGAAGAAAGAACCGCCATATAGGCTTCCTTGAGCTTTCGGCCCATCAATATCCGGCCGATAGCCTTATCAAGGGCATTATGTCTTCCAACATCTTCGCCCTTGGAGAGAAACTCCAGATTATGATCCAGTATAACAATAGCATGCGAACCGCGTGTACTCGTATAGAGGCTTTGTGCCTCCTCAAGCTTTGCACCGGCCCTGTAGATTTTTTCGGGAGTGACTTTACCGGTCACAGTACCATATCTTAATATCTGGGATATTTCATCTATCAAACCCTTGCCGCATATACCGCAACTGGTCTGGCTGACAAAACCATTCCTTTCGAGAAGTGGAGAAACCTTTTCAAGCCTCTCCGGCCGGAGAGTTACTTCCACCACATTGGGATCCATATCCGCGCAAAATCCTATGGTATTGAAATCGGTATACTCATCGACTATGCCCTCGGCCAGGCAGAAACCTGCCGCGTGAAAGGTTTCATCACCGGGCGTCCTCATGATTACAGAGTATGGATTTTCTTCAATCCTGATCAGAAGGGGCTCTTCGGATATAAGATCGTGGCTGTCGGTTACCGGGACTCCTTCTTTGAGCCTCGTAACATCAAAGGTCCGGCTGGTTTCTGTTCCGGATATACGATCGGCCAGAATATTTTCGGAATATTTCTCCATTTTTTAATTCCGTATATCTGTTTCGGTATTATTGAGTATCAGGACAGTATCCCCTTCATTTACGGTTCCACCTTCCAGGACTTTTGCAAAGATACCTTCCTTTGGCATTATACAGTCACCTGCCTGATAATAGATTGCACACTTGTTGTGGCACTCCTTTCCTATCTGCGTTACCTCCACCAGTGTGGTATTTCCCAGTTTAAGCCTGGTGCCAATGGGTACTTTTTTCCAGTCAATACCTTCCGTGGCAAAATTTTCCGCAAAATCACCGAAGGTAACATTCAGGCCATTGTCCCTTGCCTGCTTAATACTCTCTGAGGACAGAAAACTTACCTGCCTGTGCCAGGGACCTGAATGGGCATCTCCCTCGATCCCGAAATCCCTTTTCACCAGGACTGAATCCGTCGTTGTTTTTCTTGTCCCCTTTTTTTTACTGGTTGCTATCGAAACTATTTTCATTTGATCATCTCTGATAATTTTAAAGTGTTTAATTTTTCATAAATTGCAACGCTTGCCATCTCCCACAGATCCCTTGATTTGCATTTAACAGACCGTTCACAGGTTTCCGGATGATTGATGCAACCGGCAATATCCATTCCATCTTCAAGCACTGCCAAGACTTCTCCCATCCTTATTTCCTCCGGGGGTCTGGCAAGCATATGCCCCCCTCTGGGGCCTCTTACGCTCTTTATAATGTTCGCCTTTTTAAGCGGAACTATTATCTGCTCCAGGTATTTTGCCGAAATACCCTGCCGCCTGGCAACAAAGCCCGTCTGAACAGGACCTTCATTATAATGCTCTGCAAGATCCATCAGAAACCTGGTTCCATAACGACTTTTTGTAGAGAGCCTCATAACTGTTCCGCTCTGCCTATTTATTGTACAGAGGAGATATTTCTCTCAGTGAATTTACAGTATCCCTGAGCACCGGAAGAAATTTATCAACATCCTCTTCTGTATTATCCATGCCAAATGTTATTACCATTGTTCCCTGCGCATCCGCAAATTCACGCCCGATAGATAAAAGCACATGTGAGGCCGTCAAGGCACCGGCTGCGCATGCCGATCTGGTAGATACCGCGATACCCTCATCATCAAGCATGAGAACAACGCTTTCGCCCTCTATATATTTTATGGAAACACTGATATGGTTCGGAAGGCTGTTTTCCGGGTGACCATTCACTATATACTCATCCAGATAATCCGGCAGTTCCCTTAAAAATTTTTCCTTGAGCATTCTTGAGTGGGTGATTCTTTTTTCCATATCTCTTTTTGCAAGTTCGGCAGCCTTGCCCATCCCTACTATGCCGATAAGATTTTCGGTGCCTGCCCTTTTATTGTTTTCCTGAACACCCCCGTCCAACATGGGCCATACTGCTGTCCCCCTTTTTATATATAACCCTCCCACACCGGCAGGGCCGTAATAGGGGTTGGATGCGAAGCTTAAAAGGTCAACACCAAGATCCTGTACATCCACCGGGATAACGCCGACAGAATCTACCGCATCGGTATGAAACAATACCTTATGGGCCTTTGCTATCCTGCTGATCTCCTTGATAGGCTGTATCGTACCTATCTCATTGTTGCTGTGCATTATGGTTATAAGGATGGTATCATCCTTTATGGCATCCTCGACTTCAGCAGGATCAACCATGCCGTATTTGTCCACGGATACGGAGGTTACGGTGTAATCCATTAATTTCAGGCGCTTTAACGACCTAAGAACTGCGTTGTGCTCTATATTGGATGTTATTATATGTTTGCCCTTATCCGCCTTTGCAAAGGCAACACCTTTAATTGCATGATTGACAGATTCGGTGCCTCCTGATGTGAATACTATTTCCTTGGGAACCGGACAGTTTATAAGCGCGGAAACGGACTCTCGCGCGGCATCGAGCGCTGTCGCCGCTGCATCACCGAGTTGATGCTGGCTCGAAGGGTTTCCGTAATTATTCCTTATCGTGTCAATCATCGCTTCCTGGACTTCGGGCAGGATGGAATTAGCCGACAGGTGGTCAAAGTTTATAATCTTCATTTCAATCCCTCCTTTCCGGATTTATTTGAGCTGAACCAGCGCATTGTTGCATGACTTGCAGAATGTCTCGCCTTCGTCCACTTCGGCATCACAATAGGGGCAGTAACAGGAGTCTTTCTCGCCATGCTCATGTTTTTCACCCTGTATCTTTTCCGGCCTTGGCTTTCCTGCTTTCCTGTCCTCATAATCCTTGAGCGCAAGTTGAAGTGCATCTGCCCCAAGATTGGAGCAATGGAGTTTATTCTTTGGCAGTCCTTCAAGGGCTTCAGCCACATCTTTATTGGTTATTTTTTTTGCCTCTGAAATTGTCTTTCCCTTCGCCATCTCAGTCAACATACTTGAAACGGCTATGGCAGCCCCGCAACCAAATGTCTGAAATTTAATGTCTTCAATCTTCTCATCTTCAATCTTGAGATATATGGTCATCATATCACCACAAAGTGGATTCCCGACCTCACCAATAGCATCTGCATTATCAATTGTCCCAACATTCCTGGGTTTTTTAAAATGATCCATGACTGTCTTTGAGTACATAATAATTACCTCCTTTTTTTTTGGCCTTATATAAACTGTCGATTAAGATAAATTATCATAATTGCATTTCATATGATAGTACATTAACCATCTTTATTTCATAGTAAAGTACTGGGGATTAGATAACCTGAAGGTGGTATGTGTCAAAAGATATTTGAAAAAAGTGGAATTGCGGATAGAAAAAAATGAGCAAACCGGGTGTTTCATAAAACAACAGATGCAATATTAAAACACTCTTCCCCTTATGCAGTTATTCTGTCGGATTTTCATATAAACGAATATCAATAGTATCTTTAATGTCTTTTGCGGAAAGCCACCCCTTATGGAGGGAAGATGCAATCAAAACTCCGTCCGCGCCCGCTTTAATTAATTGCTCAAGATGAGAAGCGTATTTTACCCCACCGCCCGAGATCAGTGTATGCCGGGGAAATTCCATCCTTGCGCTTTTAATAATTTCGATATCAGGCCCCTCTCCTGAACCAACCATATCAAGCGTGAGGAGTATAAATCTATGAATGCCTTTTTCAGAAAGGACATGTATCGCGTCAACAGGGTCGATCCCCCTGAGTTCATCTGACCGGGAAAGCACCCTCCCGCCTGAAATATCAATACTGAAAAGCAGTTCGTCAGGGGGGATTAGTTTTATTATTGCGGAAAATTCCTCAAGGTCGGCAAAGGTCTCTGAACCTAAGATAACTGTATCGGCACCTGAATTTTTAGCAGCCACAGCCGATTCAGCATCAAAAGAGGCGGCATCAACCAAAAGAGAAATACCCGTCTTATCGCCAATGCGTGCAATTGTATCTCTGTTGCTTCCTTTTTTCAGTATAGCATTGAGATCGGCAATATATATTTCGGAACAACCAGTTTCAGCTATAAGGGCATTCGCAATATCCATCGGGTCACTACCGGCCGCGAGCACGCTCATCACGGGCCGGTATTTCTCCCGCTCGCCCCTTACTGCATGAACAACCTGACCATCAAGAAGATCGATTACAGGGATAATATTCACTTTCTGTTATCCAGTTCATCCTTGAGTTTCAGGGTCATTTCACCATCCGGGTCGATCTTAATCAATTTTTCGAGCTGTTCTTTTGCCTTTTCTGCCTGTCCGGTTTCTAGATACAGTGTACCAAGGTTGGAAATCGCATCCACATCCTCAGGATTGAGCGCAATTGCCTTCCTGAACATTTTCATGGCATCATCAAACTTTTCCGTCTCGGCATAGGCCATACCAAGGTTGAAGAAGATTCCCGGGCTGTAATACCCTTTCTTAATCGCCTCATTATAATATTTGATTTCATTTTCGTGATCGCCCAACTGCCCGTAACTGTAACCCAGGTGATACAATGCCAGGCCATTATCAGGGTTTTCCTTTATAAAAAACTCATGTAGTATTATGCTTTTTTCATAGTTTTTATTCTTTAATGCTTCATCAGCCTTTTTATCGCTGGTAAACACGGAAGGCGATACTTCCTTTTTAATCGGGGCAGTTGCGCATCCGCCCCATGCGAGGATGCTTATTAAAAGAAAAGCATGGAATAAAAAACTAAAATTATTATTTTTATTCAAGGTTTGATCTCCGAAAACAGGTTGATTGAACAAAAACCGGATATTTGTTTTTTTAACACTTAATACCATGTAATTCAAAGATATTTCAATATGTTTGGAACATCCATTATGTAATCAAACCAAAGGAAAGACAAAATGAGTTCAATCGTTGAAAAAAGAGAGGAAATGATCAGGGAGTTTTTGTCCTCCTGGTTTCTTTTAGGCGGGTTTCTGTCATCGGATACATACAAGCGGACGATGTGGTCGGTAGACGAAGACCTGAGCGCTCTCCAGTCGTCATATCATCTTACCTTGAGAAAAGGGCTTCCCGAAACAGGCGCAGGCGACAGACTGATCATGTCCGGCCATGAATGGCTCCTGAGGCAGTATTTTTTAAAACCCCTGAAGAGAGAAGACCTTGAAATTGCTGTTTCATGGTATAGAGACAAATCGGCAGTAAAGGCCTTCCCCGCAAAGCTGTTTAAAGACCTTATGGATAGATCCAGCGGGGAGGATATCTACCTGCCTGTTGACGTCTGGGGATTTTCCGGAGGCCAGACCTTTTTTGCGGGCATACCCTGTATGTGCTTTGAAGGCCCGGGCGGAATAGTGTCCTTTATCGAGCCTCAGATGTGCAGATATTACGGTTCAATAATCCACGCAACAAAGGGCAGGCTCATGTATGAGGCTGCCGGCGAAAGACATGCCGAGTTCGGATACAGGGCTGACCCGGATGAAATGATGTCCATTGCCAAGCTCTTGTCTATTTATACTGGAAACGGCGGAAACCCTGTTTTTACTTCCTGCGATGCGGCCGAATTCATGTTCCCCCACATGTTCAGATCAATAGGCACTATCGGCCATGAATTTTTAAGCGCCCTTCAGTCATTCTCAAAGGATCTTGAAACAGCTGAGCATGAGGCGATGGATATGTTTGTTTCGCGCATGGGAAGCGCATCCTTATTAAGCGACCTTGTGGACGCAGAATCGGTCGGAATGGAAAATGCCATCAGGATTATGAAAAAATATCCTGGCAATGAAAGGATAGGCGTACGTATCGATTCGGGAGACATAGCCGGCCAGTGCGTGCGGTATTATAAAAAAATGAAGGAAGAAGGAATCGACAACAGGCTTATTGTCTTTGAGGATGAGGTCACGCCCGATAAAGTAAGGGAAGTATATGCATTCTTCAGGAAGGAAACAGGCATTGAACCGGTTGCCCTGTTCCCCGGTGCCGGCGGTTATTATTACAGGATGTTCCACAGGGACACTGTTTCGGCTGCGTTTAAAAGATCAATGACCGAAGACCGGCCCAATATAAAATTCAGCAATTCGCCAGGCAAGGAATCCATCCCCGGCAGAATAAGGGTACATGAACAGGATGACATGCTTATAGTTGCAGATAAAAACGAAGATATAGACGGGAAACCTCTTTTTGTAAAGCTCGTTGAAAACGGCAGGATCATAAATCCCGAAGACATGAATTTTATTGTTCAGGCAAAGAGAGCAAATGAAACCTGGAAGAAATACAGGGGATTTACCCTTTCACCTCAGATACATAAATGGCAAAAACTTTTTGAGGACATGAAAAAAAAGGCCATATCCAGAACAACACACAGCATTGACACTATCTGAGCCGAAAACCGGATAAGCAATTTCCCTTTCTGATGATATGTTATTTATAGTAATTTATTGGTTTTATATGTCATTATTAGCTCTATCAAGAATGCCTTCTTGACAATACACACCTTTTTCAATATTTACTCCCTTTTATCAACAGCATAAATTAAAACATCTAAAAGGAGAGGAAATTGAAAAAGCTAAATTTCTTGACAGGTATTTTTTTAATCGCAGGGCTTGTATCTTCACAGGCACTGGCAGCTGATAAAAACACCGACCAGGGGGTATACAATCTCGGTGAAATAGTTGTATCGGCCCAGAAGAATACCGGAGTGGAGGCAATCGGCACGGTGAGAGATGTCACTGCCAAAGAAATAGAGATGAGCGGTGCCAAGACCCTTGATGAAGCAATAAGACTCTTACCCGGTATTATGGTCAGGACAGGCGGCCAGGGGGTTCCAAGACCTGACCTGAGAGGCATGAAGCCCAGGCATGTAACACTTCTCATCGACGGCATTCCCTTTAACTCTGCGGGCGACGGCCAGTTTGATCCAAGCCTTATAGGCACTGAAGACATTGCCATGATAAAGGTTTCCTATGGAAATGATTCCGTGCTTTACGGCCCCGGCGGACTGGGCGGTGTTATCAATGTTATTACAAAAAAAGGCACGGGAAAGACGAAATTCAGTGTCGGGGGTCAATATGCTGACAGGGACATTAAACTTGGAAGGGCAAGCCTTTCCGGCGGAAACAGCCACCTCGATTATTTTTTAAGTGCAAGCAGATACGTAAGTGACGGTTATAAGCTTAGCGACGATTTCACTCCCACGAATTATCAAGACGCTGGAATCAGGAATAACAGCGACAGAAAGCTCTCAAATGTCTTCGGGAATCTGGGTTTCACGCCCAGTGATAAAATTCAGCTGGGTTTCATCTTCAACTATATCAAGGGAGATCAGGGAATTCCGCCCATGACAGTCGACAAAAGCGATCCTTTTGGAAAAAACCTCAAATATGAAAGGCTGGATGATGAAGACGGTTTGAGCTTAAGTCTATCAGGAAGCTATGACGTTGACAACTCATTGAACTTCAGGGGCTGGGTATATGTAAATGACTATAAAGAATTGAGAAACGGCTACGACGACAGCACCTATACGACACAAATCCTGAAAAATTCATACAGGGTCAAAGAAACCACCAATATCAGGGGCGCGAACCTTCAGAGCCAGTATCTTTTTGACAATTACGGGAAAATTTCCATTTCCCTGGGGGTAAAGGAAGACGGTTTTAAAAGCGCAGGATGGCAGCTGGAATCAGCTCCGAGCAGCGGCGGCGGCGGCGGTGGAGGAGGAGGCGGCGGCGGCAGTACAAGCTCCGTAATCCAGGCTTCGCTTGATGGAAACCATAATATCGCCACATATACAGTAGCAGCGGAATATGACGCTGAGCCCTTTACAAATACGGGTTTCATTGCAGGTTACGGATACTCCTGGTTCAATAAAGAAGGCGGTTCGGACGATAATGCAGGCAATTACCTGATCGGCATGAACTATAACTTTTCCGAAAACAGCAGGATCAAGGCATCAGTAGCCGATAAAATCAGATTTCCTTCAGTGACCCAGCTATATGGTGTTGGCGAAGGGAACCCGGACCTCGCCTATGAAAAATCACTGAACTATGAGCTTGGATACGAACATGAACTCAGAAATATTGATACTGCATTTTCCATAACCGGCTTCAGAAGGGATGTTAAAAATTATATTAATAAGGATGCCGATGGTGTAAATCAGAACCATGATAAATACAGGTTTCAGGGTGTGGAGATCACGGCAAGAAACAGGTCTATTGAAAATCTTGACCTGAGCCTGGGTTATACATACATGAACGCAAAGGACAAATCTCCCGGCACACTGGTTGATCAGGTACAGTATAATCCGGAGCACAAGCTGACCCTGCAGGGTTCATACAACTTCCCGTTCGATCTTTCCGCATACGCCAGCATCGAACGTATAGCAGACCAGTACTACTATAACAGTGATAATACCCTGAAGGGAAAACTCCCTGACTATACAGTCGTGAACCTGAAAGTCGAAAAGAAATTCTTCTCAACTGCATTAAAGATTTATGTCGGAGCGAACAATCTTTTTGATGAAAACTATTTTGAAAGCTATGCCCTTCCCAGGGAAGGGAGGAGCGTATACTGCGGTTTCAGATACTCATATAATTAGCAGTTATACGAATCCGAAGGATAAACCTTAAAACAGGCTGCACTTTCCTGTAAATGTGCAGCCTGTTTATTATTATGCGTTTATCCTGTTTCGCTTGCCCTGCCATTTTCATACCAATCCCTTAAAATATCCATGTTGCCTTTCTCACTTCTCTGTGTTAATTATCTTTGTTTTCAAGGATTTATAAGTATGAAAAAGGAGATTATTAATAAATGGAAATCACGATCAGCAAAGCAGACCCCAGCAATTTAAAAAATAAACCGGACGAATCCAATCTGAGTTTTGGCGATATTTTTACAGACCACATGTTTGTTGTGGATTATAAAGAGGGCAGGGGCTGGTATGATCCGCGTATTGTTCCCTATGGAAACTTCAGCGTCGATCCGGCAGCCATGTCGATCCATTATGGACAGGAAATATTTGAAGGGCTCAAGGCCTATAAGGCAGATGACGGCAGCATTTATCTTTTCAGGCCAGAGGACAACGCAAAAAGATTTAACAGATCCGCTACAAGGATGTGCATGCCGGAACTGGACATCAGCCTTTTCATGGAAGGGCTTAAAAAACTTCTTCTTCTGGAACAGGACTGGATACCCAGGAACCAGGGGACATCACTCTACATCAGGCCTGCAATGTTCGCTACGGAACCGCACCTTGGCGTCAGGCCCTCAAAGGAATATATAGGCTTTATAATTCTCTGCCCGGTTGGCGCCTATTACAAGGAAGGACTGAGCCCCATAAAGATATATGTAGAAGACAAGTATGTCAGGGCATCTATAGGCGGCACGGGCGAGGCAAAGACAGCGGGGAACTATGCCGCGAGCCTCCTTGCAGCAGAAGAAGCCAAGGAAAAGGGTTTCACTCAGGTATTGTGGCTTGATGCCGCAAACAGAAAGTATATAGAAGAAGTCGGAACAATGAACATGTTCTTTGTTATTGATAACGAAATTATCACAGCCCCCTTATCCGGCAGTGTCCTTCCGGGCATAACAAGGGATTCGGCTATTAAACTGGTAAAGAGCTGGGGCATGAAGGTTTCCGAAAAGGCACTGACAATTGATGAGGTAATTTCAGCGGCAAGGGATGGCAGGCTTACCGAGGCATTCGGCACAGGAACTGCCGCAGTAATCTCGCCTGTAGGGCAGATCACCTACAAGGGAGAAGATCATGTTGTTGCCGGAGGCAAGATGGGCCAGTTGTCACAAAGGTTGTATGATGAGATTGTGGGTATCCAGTATGGCAAAAAGGATGATCCGTTCGGGTGGAGAATAAAGATCAACTAAACCAGGGCTTTTCCCGCCCTATAACTCTGTAAAGAACCACACAGGGATTATCACAAGGCATCCTCGGAAATCAAATTCAATCAGATATTTTGCCGCCGGGCTGTTACTGACCGGCGGCGCTAATAATAAAAAGTACACCAGGATTTTTTATACCATACCTGTCTGCCGGTATAATGTACCGCAGCCATACTGTCATCTCGTCCAGGAAGAAAGGCCCTCCACTAAAAATAAAATTCTCTTTTCTGTTGATTCGCAGCCTCTATTTTCATTCGGAAGGCTGAAAGATAAGAAAAAGAAAATTCATGATACTTGCTCAGGACTAAGTAACTGTATAAGGTTGGCAGTTTCAAACCTAATAACCGAACAACCCATACAGAGACAATTCACCAAAATGAATAGTATATCTTAGAACCAAACGATCCCATTGAACATTTTTCGAGCTGATATAATATCTGATGCACACCCTGTCACCTTAAAAGTCTGATAAATCTTCTTTTACCTATCTTTAAAATTCCAGTGTTTCGCAATATAAATTCATGAGTTTTAATAAGTTTTCCATCCAGGGTTACTGCATTCTGGTTGATCAGTCTCCTCGCATCACTCCGGCTTTTACAAAATCCTTTTAATGCAATGAGTTCTACCACATTAATACCTTCGCCCAGGCTGCAGGATGGTATATCTTCAGGTACACCCTTTTTTTGAAAAACGTTTATAAAATGTTCTTCTGCCTTTAGTGCGTGGGTTTCACCGTGATAAATACTGACAATTTCACGGGCTATTAGCATTTTAAGATCTTTTGCATGCATCATGCCATTACTCAAATCATCATTAAATTTCATAATTCTTTTTGGCTTCCACCTGGTAATCAACCGCATGTATGAACCCATAGAATTATCTGGAAGACTCATCACTTTCCCAAACATATCTTCGGGCGAACAAAGGAGAGGTATATGGTTTCCAAGAGATTTACTCATCTTTATTATGCCGTCAGTGCCGGGGAGTATATCCAGAATAATGGCGATATTTGGCTTACTGCCGAGGCATGTCATAAGTTTTCTTGCTGCCGTGACAATATTAAACAACTGGTCAGAACCCCCAACCTGCACATCGGCTTTAAGGGCAAATGCATCATACCCCTGCATAATGGAGTAGAACGTCTCATGAAGATAAATCGGGTCTCCCCTGTCCATCCTTGTTTTAAAATTATCCCTTGTTAAAAACTGGCTTACAGTAAATTTTGATGAAAGACTGATCAGATCCTCAAAGGTAAGTTTTGAAAGCCACCCGGCATTATATTCAATTTTTGTTTCTTGAGGGTCCAGGATCTTAAATGCCTGATCTGCATATGTCTCTGCATTTTTCAGGACTTCACTGTCAGTAAGCTGCGGTCTCAGTCTGTCCTTGTCCGAAGGGTCGCCTATCAATGATGTGTAATTCCCGATCAGGAAAACCACTTCGTGCCCGAGCTCCTGAAACTGCCTCAGTTTTCGCATGGGCACAGTATGACCCAGGTGAAGGTCGCTTGTCCTTGGATCAAATCCGCAGTAGACTCTCAGGGGTCTTTTTTCTTTTTCCGCCTCAAGCAGGCGTTCTTCCAACTCAATCCCCATTTTATCCCTTAACTGTTTATCACCAAAATTCGTACCACTCATCAGCAAAGCTACCTGTTCGTCAATGTTCATGATATCCTCCTCTCGATTTTTATTTACGCATCTTCTATTCAGCCCCCATAAAAAAAGCCCCCAGGCTTTCACCTGGAGGCTGATTTTTAATAACTGCTTTACTATTAATTAAACCACTGGTGCATAAGCCCCTTCTCCCGAATAGAATGGGTAATAATAGTTGTAATAATATATAGTTCCGGTTTGTTTAATCATCATGTTTTCTTGGATTTTAATATGTTATCGAACTCAAGATTATTCATGTCTAAGCAAAATGTCAAGACGGAAAGTAACAGTATAGGCCCTATAAATACTGGAAGATAGCAGATTAAACTTTTACTTTCTGTTTAAAGAGGCAGGGTGCCAGTTGGAAAAGAACAGATACTCGATATAAAAAACTTGATTTACCTTTTTGCCTGCGTGCCCTATTTTCCCTGAGTTTCTTTGTTTCTTATGGACGTCTCTCCCATTTGCATTTTTTAGATAATTCAAACAGTTTTTGCATTAAAATTTACTACCCTATCAATGATTTGCCTTCTGATCCGCCTCTCTGAAACGCTCGGCCAGTGTGCGCATGAAAGGGCCGAGCCAGGTTCCTGTTCCGAGCTCTTCCTCAAAATGGCGTCCTTTTATAACAGCCACTGTCGCATTATTAATCGCTTCCACGCTTGCTGATCGCGGTGAATCAGTTAGTATAGCTGTCTCTCCAAACACTTCGCCGGTCTTCATAACGCGCAGTTCAACTTTCTCACCATTTACAGTTTTAAATGCCAGGCATTCACCGGCTTTTATAATATAGGCCTCATCACCAAGGTCACCTTCACGCACAATCAATTCACCGGCTTTGTAAGTCCTTCCGGGAAATCGTTCACTTCCTTCAAGGAAACTTTCAAGATCATTTCTAAGCTCTTCTACTGTCTGGTATCTGTCTGCAGGGTCTTTGCTCATAGCCTTCATGGTAATTCTCACAAGACCAACGGGAAGGGGAAAATCAACTCTTTCATCAGGGGGTGGAAATTCGCATTTTTTCGCATTAATCTGCATCTCCCGTAATGAATTACCGGGGATCGGGAATTCTCCTGTAAGAATTTCATAAAGAATGGCACCGAGTGAGAAAATATCACTTCGTTCATCAATAGCATCCGGTTCGCCACAAGCCTGTTCCGGAGACATGTAGCATGGGGTTCCCAGCACATTCCCCTTTTGTTCTTCACGAACACTGTAACATTTACGTTTTTTGACTTCGGGCATATCCATCTCTGGGTCAGCAGAATTCTCATTTTGTTTCACAAGAGCAATGCCCCAATCCATAAGGTATACCTGTCCAAATTTACCAATCATGATATTGTCAGGTTTAAGGTCACGGTGAAGTACCCCCTTGCTATGTGCATATGAAACAGCATCACATACCTTCAGCATAATCTGGATCAGGTTGAATATATCCCTGTCAGTTCTTGTGGAAAGTTCTTTTTCGTTGATTACTTCGTAAAGAGGCCTCCCCTGGATTTTTTTCATAGTGAAAAATAATCGTTTTTTCTTGTCTAATCCCAGTTCATATATGGGAACTATGTTGGGGTGATCAAGCTGGGCAGTGAGTTGAGCTTCGATTACCATGCGGCTTAATTCTAATTCATCTTTATTACTTCCATCCCGTAGAACCTTCATAGCCATCCTTCGCATGAGGTTTGTGTCAACGGCTTCCATGAGCAGGGACATACCACCTTCCTGGAATTGTTGTCCGGGGACCAGTCGTTTGTGTATTTTAGTTTCAGGTTTTCTTGACTTTATATGGATTGCATTTTCAGACATGGATTCCTCCAAATTTCAAATACTGTTTATTTGATGAATCTTAAATCTGTAATCATTTATTAACGAGCTGGATATTTTAGAGTAGGAGTGGTAAAAATTATTTAATAAAATTAAAGAAAATTGCAATATGAGTCAAGAATTATTAATCCGTCATTTCTCTTACATAAAGTTATTTTGACATAGTAAATTCAATAGGTTAATATCCAAACCGGTTAGAATTCCTTAACCATCCGATTTAACGACAATTTCAAATCGTCTTGCTTTACTGGTCTTACTAAACCTGAAAGAGGGATTTACATGAGCAGGAACAAGTCAATCGCAAACTCAGCTGCATATTAAGTACAGATGTTGTTGGATACAGTCGTCTTATGGAAGAGAACGAGGCGTCTACTGTCCGGTACCTGGAAGAAAACAAGAAACTGATAAGCAAACTGATTGAAGAGCAAAATGGCCGAGTCGTTGATGCCCCTGGAGATAATCTATTAGCCGAGTTCAGTAGTATAACAAATGCGGTTGAATGTGCAGTCAAGATACAGTGGGAACTAAAGAAAAAAAATGCGAACATAGTTGAAAACCGACGAATGGAATTTCGTATTGGTATTAACCTTGGAGAAGTAGTTGAAGAGGGTGGAAGGATATACGGCAGTGGTGTCAATATTGCTGCAAGAATTGAAGGACTCTCAACGTCTGGTGGGATTTGTATCTCAGGAAGAACTTATGATCATGTCAAAACAATATTTGATTTTGGATATGAGTATTTAGGTGAACATAGCGTAAAAAATATATCTGAACCCATACGTGTTTACCGTATGCTTATGGACCCTTATAAAGCAGGAAAGGCAATTGGTGAAAAAATATCTTCAGGTAAGCCATCCCGAAGTAAGATTTTAGGTGCTGTTATTGTTTGTGTTCTTATTCTAGCAGTATTCCTTTTTTGGAGATTTTATCCAGGCCAAAGTTTAATAACAGGACAAGATTCTGTTGCCCCAAATAAAAGACCTGTCGCCTCAGAAATAAAAGAAGCACCTAAAACAATCGCAGTACTACCTTTTGAAAACTTATCATCAGATCCTGAGCAGGGTTATTTTGTAGACGGTTTATCTGAGGAAATACTCAACAGCTTAACTCAAATTCCAAGTCTGGGTGTTACCGCCAGAACATCATCTTTCGCCTTTAAGGGAACAGGCAAAACAGTTCAGGAGATTGCAAGTGTTCTAGGTGTTGATCATGTTTTGGAAGGAAGTGTAAGAAAAGCAGGTAATACTCTCAGAATTACTGCTCAGTTGATTCGAGCATCAGATGGATTACATCTCTGGTCTGAGACCTATGACCGCAAACTTGATGATATATTTAAGATACAGGAAGATATAGCCAACAATGTTGCAGATAAGTTGAAGCTGACATTAGAGGCTTTTAATATTTTGGGTGGAACGGAGAATATTAAAGCCTACGAGCTTTATCTTGTTGCTAAAGGGAAAGCGGCAGTTAATGCCTCAGAATGGCAAAACAAACTGGAGTTATTTGATAAAGCCCTTGCTCTGGATACTAATTTTGCCCTTGCACATACTGAAAAGGCGTATGCGCATGTGCAACTTGCCCTGAATTCACCCCCTAATCGTGTGGCTGGACAGCTAGAAGCTGCATTAATAGAAGCAGCGAAGGCTATTGAACTTGAGCCAAAGTCAGGACTCCCTTATGTTATAATTTGTCATATATATATGGGAAGAGGGCACTGGATTGAGGCAGAAAATAACTGTCGTAAAGCAATTGGATTACTGAATGGGAAGCTTTGTTCAGGCGATGAATCTTGGATTCCTGGTTTTTATATGGCTGGAGGACACTTCAAACGAGGGCATGAACTTTTAAGTCAGATACAGAAAAAAGATCCTCTCAATAATGGTAATCATGGGTGGTTCATATTAAGTTTAGCCTTACTTGGTGATATGCAGGAAGTTGAAAATGAGTATGAAGATTATATGAATGAAAATACTAATGATGCCTGGGTTGATGCTTGTATATCTGTTTTTCGCCTTTGCACAGGAGATGTATTGAATCGAGATCAAATAGTTTTTTCAGACAATATTTTTGATTTGGGAAAAGAGTACATTGATTCGCCGGAAAAGGGGCTTATTAAATTGCGGGAACTCTATACTGAGAATGATAATCTGGATGCTAAGAGCCTGCAAGAAATTTCAATCTGGGCAGCCTATTTCGGCGATTCAGAGTTTGCTATGGAGGCTTTAGAGAAAACAGTTAACATGGATCTTAATATAGCAACTTATGCCTGGTTCCCAATTTTTAAGGAGGTTCGAAAAATGCCTCGATTTAAAAAATATGTAAGAGAAATCGGCCTGGTCGACTATTGGAAAGAATATGGCTGGCCCGATAGCAATATTTGTCATCCGGTTGGTGATGATGATTTTGTGTGTGAATGATTTTATCCGACCTAAGAATTTCTACCTCACAGAAGTCCAATTATTGTTCATTGACAGGCTAGTCTAAATGACTATAAAATAAATGACCATAATAAATGGAAGGAGATCAGATGACACAACATTATACCTTAACAGAGGCAAAAGCCAAACTCTCAGAACTCATCAGCAGGGTTCACTTTGGAAAAGAAAAGTTTACCATTACCCGAAAGGGCAAAGCTGTAGCACTGGTATCTCCTATTTATGAAATTGAGGATAAAAGAGATGAGGAAGGTCTTATCTGTGCCAAAGGAGCACTATCACAGATTGACAAAGAAATGGATGAGCTGGTCGCTAATGTCTACGCGAAAAGAGAAAAGGCAACAGATCGAAAGGTAGATATTTAATGTATCTTTTTGATACAGACATCCTTAGTAATATTGTCAAGAAACAACCCTCCCCGAGATTGGTCAAAAAACTAAAACGCCTTTCCAAAGCAGTACAGTTACCACTTCCATCAATGTTGGAGAGATCTATTATGGGGCATGTCGCAGTACCAGAAAAGCCATTATTTTAGAAGCCTTCTCTGAAGTGGTTTTCCCTAATGTCAACATCCTTTCTTTTGATGAGGAAAGCGGAAAACTGTTTGGTTTTTTAAAAGCTGAGATGGAAAAGAACGGTATTGGATGCAGTGAACCGGATCTGAGAATAGCTACGATAGCAATTCAAAACAAACTTACATTAATTACAGGGAATACGAAACATTTCAAACCTATTCCAGGACTAAAAACAGAAAACTGGTTATAGATGTCAGACACAAATCAAGAATTGGCACCAATAAATCCTCTCAGTTTTAATCCATTAAAAATCTTTAAAATAATCAATTTGTATTAACATAAACATCTTTTGACATAGTAAATTCATGGTTCAATATCCAAACCGGTTAGAATTCCTTAACCATCCGATTTAATGACATTTTCAAACCATTGTGCTTTGCTGGTCTTAAAACCTTAAAGAGGGATTTATATGAGCCAGGAAGAAGTCAATCGCAAACTCAGCTGCATATTAAGTACAGATGTTGTTGGGTACAGCCGTCTCATGGAAGATAACGAGGCGTCTACTGTTCGCTACCTGGAAGAAAACAAGAAGCTCATAACCAAACTGATCGAAGAACACAACGGCCGGGTCGTTGATACTCCGGGAGATAATCTGCTGGCCGAGTTCAGCAGTGCAGTTAAGGCTGTCGACTGTGCGGTCAAAATACAGAAAGGGTTAAAAATCAAAAACGCCGAGTTTGTAGAAAACCGCAGGATGCAGTTCCGTATAGGAATAAACCTTGGTGATGTAATTGAAGAGGATGGCAGCCTGAATTAGCATTACAATCCATTGAGAAAGCGATCGCGATGGACCGTGAATTCGCCTTGGCGTGGGAACTCAAATCCGATATCCATTTAGGATTAGCATCGTTTGGTCCATCTTTGCGTTCTCCTATGGAACTTGATTCGGCTCTCATGGCAATAAAGCAGGCCATTGAAATAGATCCCAATCAGGGAAAGGCATACCTCAAACTGGGTACTGTTAATATGATGAGAGGCAAATTAATTGAAGGGGAAGAAGCTTATAAGAAGGGCCTAGAACTTACACATGATGTTAAAGATTTTGCTGAATCCGGCCTTCTTACATATTATACATGTTTAGGTTACTGGAAAAAAAGTTATGACTACCTTGTAAAATTGTTAAAAAACGACCCATTAAACCAAGGCATTTTTCAAAATTATATTCTGGCGTTAGGTGTTATGGGAAATATTGAAGAGGCCGAAAAAGAGTATAAACGCGGTAAGTCAATTTTTGGGAGCCAGTGGTTTGTTGGAGATTCATTCATAACCATAATCCGTGTTGGTTAAAAAGATGAGATATCTGACAATGACCTGCCTGACGTACAAATGGGGCTGTGTTGGGGTATTATAAGATCAAATTTAAAATCTCCTAAAGAAGGTCTCGCAGCACTTCGCACCATTTATGATAACAGTATGACCCTAAGCAGTATGGAGTTTTATTCTTTGGCTGAGGGCGCAGCGTATTTTGGAGATTCAAGGTTTGCAATAGATGTACTGGAGAAGGCTCGGCTGGCCAGATCTATGCCATCCGGTTGGTGATGATGATTTTGTGTGTGAATGATGTTTTAGAAAATATTAACAGTCAGAGACAAGGGTCAGTTCTCCGATTAGCTCTTGTTTGCATTGAGAAGAAAAACATGGATTCAGTTCTGCAAGGCTGTGTCGTAATTTCTGAACTGATAAGGGAATTATAGCTATAAAGGTTAACAGCAGAAGAGTCGGGACTTATTCCTGGGTTCCCCGGCCGCCCTTCCGGACCTTTTATCGCCCCTGTGTAATCCGTTCTACATGAATCTCACGAGGTAAACCATCTGTCATTTTCCAATAGTCCCAGCTCCTGCCCCCAACTGCAATTCATAGTATTTAGCAAGGTCATCTTTCTCTACCGGTTTGAGGGTCCGGACCAGAAGTTCAGGCCAGCCGTGCTTTTCAGTTACCTGAGCCGCAGTAAAACCATTTTTGTGTATCTTCATTTAGCAAATTTGGCAATGCTGCCATTTTTGCTAATAGTTCGAAACGCTTTTCTACCGCATAGTAAATCTATCTGCTATTTTTTTTCTGTGGAAAACCAGGGGGCAGATGTCGGAAGTCGGAGGTCAGTGTAAAACAGGCTTCAGCCATCGTTAAAACTTCAGTCTCCGCTAAAACTACGCACTGACAAGATGGCTGGATAAAATGGTTGGTCAGGGAGGTCGGAAGTCAAGGTGAAAGCAGGCTATCGCCTATAAATCTGCTCGCTTCCCGAAATACTTGCGGTGTAGTGCTAAAAATCAACAGATTCCAGGACCCTCTTTTCTGCCTCTTCATCGTCTTCAATTAATAAATCAATTATTTTTCTTTTATCTGTTCCCGGTTCGAATAAATCCCGGAGTGCATAATATGGCGCATAACCATCAGGATTTGTGGCATAGTAAAAATCCTGTACCAGTTCTGAAAAGGTATTAAGATTCCCCTGATCAATGCAGGCCTGTGTGTAATATTTAATAAGAACACTCAGTATCCTTTCAAACTCGTGGAAAAATGCCAGATCGTCGAGGAAATCTATCCTGCCCGGATAATTTTCGAGGCCATATATCAGTAACGCTTTCAAATTTTGATTGGCTGACTTGAAGTATTTCCTGATTAAAGGATAGTTGGTATTTTCGCCTGCCTTTTCTTCACAGAAACATAAGAATATCTCTTCGGATAATTCAACTTGATTTTCAAAATAGGCTGCCAGTTTTTTCTGACGTTCATTTTCAGGTTTTACATTCTTCTCTTCTATTTCTTCAGGGTCATATTCATCTTCAACATAGGTAAAACCCAATTCTTCCATTTTTTTTATACGCACTCCAGGATCATTATGCGCCCGAAAAATTTCATTCACTTTTTCATGAAGTATTTCACTCTTTAGTTTTTCGTAATCATCAAGGACAGAATCATCTTTTTTCTTTCCCATTTATTTGCCCCTTTTTTTGAATGGCAAGAACAGGATGCTTCTCGGTTTGAGGTTCTTACTTGTATATCCTGATAATTCACGCGGTCCTGTTATGTAATGTTGACCTTTTTATATTAATTATGATAATTTTGCTACAATTATGAGCTGGGTTCCTGATGTAAATATTGGTTACAATATAGCGATCAGCATCAGCTTACATTTCTATACAACTATCTATGTCATAAAATGGAGATCCCATAGCAGATCTAAATCCCGTAATAAATGCATTTAAAGAAATCGGCTACAAGAATAAACTTATTCAGGCTGACTATGAATATGCTGATTTTTTTGAGCAGTCAACATCCACACGACATATTAAGCTTGGGGTATTTGGACAGGAACCACTAAACTATCGTTCGGCCTGTTTCGGAGTAGACATTCGAAAAGCTGATACGATAGATGAAGAATCATTGAAAGATTTACGTGCGTTCGGTTCTCCTGTTATCTTTATTGTTCAAAACGGAATAACCCTTGCGTGGCACAACACCGGTTCACGATTAATCCTGAAAGATAAATTCAATACCGAACAACTTTCGAATATTATAACAGCCAATAAAGAAATCTGGAAACCGGATGAGATGATCCGCGCAAAAACAGGCTTTAAAAAACCCGGACCGCGACAGATCGATTTTATTGACCTTGGATTAATGCCGGCACTTGAAAAAGCAGCCTCTCAAAAACTGGATAGTGTAATCAGAGAAGTACTTCATGCTGTAGAACAGGAACATTTACATAAAAAAATAAAATTCGATGCACATAAGATATTCCAGATATTATTTAGATTCCTAACAGCCAAGCTAATACAGGACAGCAATATTCCTCAATCAAAGGAAATCGATTTTTCCTTTCCGGAACAGACGCTGAAAATTGTTTCAGGATATTATGGGAGTTCTGAAAAACCTCTTATAAAAGATATTCCGGAAAGCATATTGAACTGCATATCGGATGATATCAGCGATATATTCTCCTTTAAAAATATATCGGTGGACACCCTTACATATATTTATGAAAATACTTTTGTAAGTGAAAAAAGTCGAAAAGAAATGGGAATACATAGTACTCCACCATATTTGGCGGAATATGTTCTTTCCCAGCTACCGATTGAAGAATTACCAAGAAGATATTGGAATTTCCTGGACCCAACCTGTGGGCATGGGATATTTTTGATTGCAGCCATGCGGCGTATACGGGAACTGTTACCCCCGGATTGGAGCGGAAAACAGCGTCACAAATTTTTTGTTGATAAACTCCATGGAATTGAGATTGATGCTTTTTCAACTGAAGTTGCACGAATGTGTCTGATGCTGGCGGATTTCCCTGAATCCAATAGCTGGGATCTCAATCATGCAGATGTCTTTTCTGAAAATATTCTGGAACAGAGTGCTGCAAAATCAACTATTCTTATCGGCAATCCACCTTTTGAAAAATTAATTATTAATGGTACAGAAAAACCAAAACCAGCGTATCTTTTGAGTAGGGCTCTTCCTTCATTATCGCAGGCAAATATGATAGGCATGGTTTTGCCGCGCTCATTTCTGGACGGTAATGACTATAGAGATGAACGATCTCTTTTTCTAAGGGATTTTGAAGTTTTATCCATAACCGCGCTCCCGGATAAAATATTTCTCCACTCTGATGCTGAGACTGCTGTTGTTATAGCGAGGAAAAATATTAAAAGGGGTGTTACATATACAAAATATAAAGAGGTAAAGGACCACCATAAAGAAAAATTTGATAAAGTGGTTCAAGAAAAGCCTTTCGATGAATCAAAGCCAGGGATTTATCATGTAACAGATGGTTTTATGACATTTGTGGCAAATGATACCATTTATTTTGATACAGACACAAAACTAAGACGAAAACAAGCGATGGGTGCTTGGGATTTAGACTGGGACCGCCCAAAAGTTGTTGTTCCGGCAGCGCCAACCTCACGGGGGCCATGGCGCTATGCTGCGGCTATTGATAAGGACAATCGCATTGTCAGTCGAAGATTTTATGCAGTATGGCAAAAAAAATTATCATTAAGTATAGAGCTACTGGCAGCTCTTCTTAATTCTCCTCTCTCTCAACTATATGTATATGCACATACTTCCAAAAGGGACATTCCTGCGCGAGTATATAGAGCCATCCCGGTTCCTCGAAATATTGAAAAAGCGGATCTACTTATTCAGTCCCTTGTAAATAGATACATAGATATTCAAGCAACAGATCCCCAAGCTGCAAAAGATATCCTTCTCTCTATCGATGCGGAAGTATTGAAACTATACAACTTGCCCCCGAAACTTGAAAGACAGGTTCTCGATATATTCTGGGGTGATACGCGAAGGAGAGTACCATTTGAATTCAATGGATATATTCCTCCTGAAAACGGATCTTGGATACCTTTGCATATTTTTATATCAGAAAAGTTTAAATCCGCAACTTCTGAGAAAATATTGAATAAAGTTCGAAAAACACCCGACAAAGAACTGCTTAGAGATATAAGTGAAATTTGGCAGGAAATTCCATGAAACAAAAAGACTATCTGCTGGATACAAATATAATTCGGTATATACATGAACTGGAAGCAGGAAGTAAAACCAGTGAGTGTGAAACATTAAAAGCTAGGCTTAGCCTGTTACCGCAAAATGCCAGGATTTTTTTGTCCCCCATTACTGTCGGTGAGGTTGAATATGGTATAAGGGTAGGACCATATAATGATCCCCATAAAGAAAAATATAAAAAGCTGACAAATATCCTGGAAAGCTATCCCTGCCTGAGCATTGATTGCGATATTGCACGCCAATATTATTCTTTGCTTCAGGCAAAACTTTATAATCAATATGCGCCTAAAAGCAAAAAGGGCCAATCAGGTAGAAAAAAGCGCGTTGAAGAATGGAAAGATCCCACCACTTCAAAAAAACTCCAGATACAGGAAAATGACTTATGGATAACAGCCATTGCGCTTGCATATAATCTTATACTTGTTACAGATGATGCAATGACACCTATTCTTAAAATCGCCGGCAGCGATATTGAGTTTGAGAACTGGACAAGATGAGTATATCACCACAGAACATTTCCAGCGCTATTCTTATCTGAAAGGGTCACCTATTAGCTCTTGTTTGTATTGAGAAGAAAAACATGGATTCCGCCCTGCAAGGCTGTGTCGTAATTTCTGAACTGATAAGGGAATTATATCTAAAAAGGTTTACAGCAGAAGTAAATGGGCTGTTCGGTTATAAGGTTGTCAGTTTTAAACCTAATAACCGAACAACGCCCACATTTATATTTATATGTTCCATAAATTTATGGAACAGGCAGGAAATTTATCAAAAAAATAGCCTAACCATTTGATACTGCAATTATTTTATCAAAACAGGCTGTTAATTTTAGTGGACAGTTAAATGTATGTACAAATTTCATTCATCAGTTTGATTTAGGATGGAAATAGGTTCATAACGGATCTGTCTGATCATTAATCAATGAACGCTTTCTCTGCCTAATGAAGGTAAATAATACCAGGACTGTTGGGGTTTTTTATCTTTAATTACGATTGCAGCGTGATGGCGGGCAGTAACTGGAAGGAGTGGTGTATATTGGAACGCAGTTGACTAACGTGTGACAAAAAAATATTTTAAATCATTTGTTTCTTTCAAATATGCTCGATATGGTCGAAGTCGTCACACCTGACTGCGGGGCCGCTTCGGCCATATATGAACATCTTTCTCAACCAGGTGTGAGATCTTCTTGACAATATCGTGCCATATCATTATTTAATCAATCACATTTTTTGGCTCTAAAGGAGAGCTATCCTTGAGAATATTAATACCGGGAGGGTAAAACAATGGAGAAAAAAGAACCGACCATGAAGATGATACTTAAGTTCCTGCTTGATAATACGATGGTGGAATTTACATCAAAAGAGATTGCAAAAAGCATAAAGCATAGTGGAATCAGCTACAACACTTCGAGATTGAAAGCATTCATAATGGATAACAAAGATGTTTCAGATATATTTGAGGTAAGGGTTGCTAAAGGGAGAGAGTCAGTTTTTATGTGTAAGGCTGAATCTATTGATAATTCTGACGAATGGGCCACCAGGTATTATAATGACTATTTAGTATGGGAAAGGGACGAAAATGTGAAAGAGGCAAAACCCAGGGTAGCCACAAGGCGAAAGAAAGATAAAAAGGAAATTTCTGTACCAGATGTACCGGCCAGCTTCGTTTACAACAACGAAAAACCGGTGGAAATACCGATAAATCTCAAAATAACCATATCTATTAAGATTGATCAGTCCTGAAAGAACATCAGTGGGATGATGGGGGATCAGAAAAACAGTCCGAAGCAGGCTGAAGGCTACTATTAAACACGGGACGTTAGTGCCGGACGAGCATTGCTAAGTCCACAGGAGATCGAAAGGAACCGCCCACATGCCATCACTAAAAGAGACCGGATCTTTTCCTGTATAAAGAACTATGCCTGTGAATAATCGGTTTTTTGCAATATTATTCTTAAACCATCTCATATGCTTAAAGTCATTTTTATCTATGGCTGATCCGGCTTTGATTTCTAATCCGAGTAACGCAGTGTCTTCTCTCTCTATTAAAAAATCAATTTCACGTTTTTCTCTATCCCGATAATGTCTTCCGGTGTGAGGCTCAACTGGTGAAATAAAAGAGCCTCAAGCTGATCAGATCAAGTTCCCCACCACACTCATTGAAAAAAAGGCATCCCCTGGAATCCCTCCCCGGTTCCAGGAGATATAGGGACAGTAGTAATAATGCAGTAATAAAAAGAAGGAAGAGGGCTGCATTATTCATTGAAAATGAATATATTAATTTGAAGCTAAAATCAATTAGTTTTATAGCAAAAAAATCATATAGAAATCTGAAGAAAACCAGACATAAAATAACAATCAGTAGATAATAAACAATGGATCTTGTTTTTTGACTTATATCAATGCGAGAGACCATGAAAATGATATGATCTAATCAACTTGCAGATATGGATTTAATAAAATTCAAATCAGAGAGGTACATAAGATGACATGGGAAATTGACGAACTGTCCTGCCCGCCTGAATTAAAAGAAGAAGACATTATTGAAGTCATGAAATCAATAGAGGGCTACCTGGATATTACACCCTCTGATTTTAAAGAAATTTATATAAAAGCATATCAACAGGCCAGAAGAAGGCTGCTCCAGGGCATTACTGCTGACATGATCATGACAAAGCCTGTACATTCAATAGGTGAGTCAGAGAGTATCGCACAGGCGGCATTACTAATGGCTGCGACAAATATCAGCGGGTTACCGGTGACAAATAAAAATGACGAAGTCGTCGGGATTATATCTGAAAAAGATTTTTTAAGAGAGTTATCAAAAGACAACGCACCTTCATTTATGTCTGTTATAGCCCAGTGCCTTAATAATAAAGGATGTGTGGCCCTGCCCATTAAAAAACTTGTTGTAAAGGACATCATGTCGCTACCGGCAATTACTGTTGAAGAAAAAGTAACACTTACTGAAATAATAAATCTACTGAAGCAGAAGGGAATAAACAGGCTGCCTGTAAAGGATAAAGATAATCGGCTTTCCGGCATCATCACAAGGTCTGACATAATCAGATCACTTTTCAATACAGTTCTGCAATTACTGATGGGAGAATCTCCATGGAATATTTCAGGAAGATGAAAGGTATAACAAAAAGCCCGCCACGTGTAAGCTGGCACGAAATCCTGTGGTCATGGATAGGTTCATTTCTGGGAATAAGCCTTGTTGCAGTTTGTCATTTCAACTTTCTTGAGAAAAGCGATCTTGTAATGATTATCGGCTCGTTCGGTGCTTCGGCGGTTCTTATATATGGAGCGATCAGAAGCCCGCTTGCACAGCCGCGTAATCTTATAGGCGGGCATGTTATTTCGGCGGTAATAGGCGTGGCAAGTTTCCAGCTCTTTGAGCAGGTTCCATGGCTGGCGGCAGCATTTGCGGTGGCCACAGCAATTGCTGTAATGCATATGACAAAAACACTTCATCCGCCGGGAGGCGCAACAGCCCTGATTGCAGTAATCGGGAGTGATAAAATACATAACCTTGGTTATTTATATGCACTTATCCCGGCAGGTCTGGGAGCACTGCTGATGCTGATAGTAGCGCTCGCTGTCAATAACCTTACAAAAAAACGTACTTATCCGGAGTACTGGTTTTAAAGGAACTGAAACTCTATCGGTATGACAGTGGAAATAAAAACAACAAACACGATACTTTATTGCAGAGAATGGGAGAAAACAGTTCACTTTTATAAGAAACTGCTGGACCTTAAGGTAATTTTTTCTTCTGAATGGTTTGTGGAATTTCAGGTTACCCCCGAATCAAGAATAAGCATAGCTGATGAAAGACATTCATCTATAAAATCCTCAGAAGGCAGAGGGATTACTCTTACGCTTGAAGTCGAGGACATTGAATCTGTGTGGAAAAACTTTGATCAAATAAAATTAAACCCTGGTAAAATAAAAAAACATCCCTGGAAAGCAAGAGTCTTTTACATGAAAGACCCGGAAGGACATCGTATCGAAGTCTGGCAAAAATGCGAATAATTTTCATTTTTTAATATATAGAGAACACATCAGCATCTAAGCCAAAAGTTCCTATCACTTACTTACCTGTCAATTTAACTTCATTTTGAAAATTTGTCTGATTTTACCCGCTAATCTATGTGATGAATGAATGTTTTATTAATCGATAAAAGGGATTTAATGATTTGACAATATTTAGGCAGACAAATAATATGTTAGTCAAACTTAAAAATAGCATATAGGAAATGGAGGGGCACATGAATAAGATTGAAGCTATTATCAAACCTTTCAAACTGGAAGAAGTAAAAGATGCAATCCTGAAGCTTGGCATCCAGGGTATGACCATTTCGGAAGTAAAGGGTTTCGGCCGTCAGAAAGGCCATAAAGAAATCTACAGAGGCGCTGAGTATATTGTGGACTTTATTCCCAAAATCAAACTGGAGATCGTTGTTGCAGGGGACATGGTGTCTAACGTTGTTGAAATCATAAAGGAACATGCCTGCACAGGCCAGATAGGTGACGGCAAGATTTTTATATTGCCAGTGGAAAAGGCTATACGTTTAAGAACAGGTGAAGAGGATGAGGATGCATTGTAATAACGCCTTGGGTAAATTTAAAATCATGCATAATAACCGGAAAGTATTATCAGTATAACTTATAAAAATGTGATTATAAACCTGAAATATCTTGACACATGTATTTAGATAAACTAATAAAATAAAATATATATTATTAATAATAATACCTGCACAATGGCGTGAAGGGTTATTTATAAAAGACAAAGGCGTCTTTTCTTACGGAAATACGGGAAAGATGCCTTTTTTTTATTCATTTTCATCAAAGGAGAAGAAAAATGAGATTTGAAAAGAACAATGATGTGCTTGGAACCACCAACAGGGGAAATCCAGCCGAATCGGGTCTATGTACGCTTTGCCGCGCGGATTGTCAGGGGAAATGCGAAACATGGTTATCCAGTCTTGTTGGACGAAAACTTCTTTACCCGAGGACTTTCGGAACAGTTACTGCCGGCGGAAATAATACAACCATGTAGGAGTTTCACTACAACGCCCTCAGAATCCAGGGGTATGCTTATGGCGCACATGGCGTGCAAAAAGGTCTTACAAATGATCCCGATGATTGCATTTTCCCGAATGTAAACCTCGAAACGGAATTTGGCAACGAATTAAAGACGAAAATTCGCATGCCTATTATGACAGGCGCACTGGGCTCCACATTTATTGCGGATAAATACTGGGACTCCTTTGCAGTAGGCGGATCACTCTGTGGGTATTCCTGTTGTCATTGGAGAAAATGTGGTTGGTGTTGACCTGGAGTCCAAGATAGGCAAGGGAAAAGCCAAAAAAGGGAAAATTACAAGTGCGCCGGAACTTGAACGCCGGATCGATACTTACCTGCGATACTATGACGGATACGGCGCCATTATTGTTCAGCTCAATGTGGAAGACACCAGTAATGGTGTGGCGGAGTATGTCGCCCAAAAATATGGCAATAAGTGCATTATCGAATTGAAATGGGGACAGGGTGCCAAGGATATTGGTGGTGAAATTCAGGTTACGAGCCTTGAATATGCCACATTCCTTAAAGAAACGCGGATATGTTGTTGACCCTGACCCAACAAAACCGGAAGTACAAGCAGGCCTTTAAAAAGGGTGCCATTACCTCTTTTGCACGTCATAGCCGTCTGGGAGGAACCAATCTTGATACGGTTGAACAGGTTAGAGAGGACTTCATGGCATTGTGGAATACCTGCGAAGTATCGGCTTTAACAGGATCACATTAAAACCGGCTCCTATGGTATGGAAGAGCTTGCCATGGCTATCAAGTTCGCTTCCGATGCGAAACTTGATCTCTCTGACCATTGATGGCTCAGGCGGCGGAACGGGGATGAGCCCCTGGAACATGATGCAGAGCTGGGGTGTGCCATCTATTTACCTTCACTCGAAAGCTTATGAATATGCAATCTGCTGGCTGCCAAAGGCGACAAAGTCGTTGACATGTCCTTTGCCGGAGGGTTTGCCCTCGAAGATCATATTTTAAGGGCACTCGCCCTGGGCGCACCGTTTACTAAACTCGTCTGTATGGGCAGGGCCCTCATGGTGCCGGGTTTTGTTGGTGCAAACATTGAAGGAGTAATGAACCCGGAGAGAAAAGAGAAGCTGAACGGTAATTGGGACAGTCTGCCCAAGACAGTAAGCAGCGTGGGAAGCAAAGCTGATGAGATTTTTGCCTCTTATTTTGATGTCCAGAAAAAGGTAGGCAGGAAAGAAATGAAAGACATTCCATATGGCGCCATAGCTTTTTATACTTTAGCCGACAAGCTTGCCTGCGGTCTCCAGCAGCTCATGGCAGGGGCCAGAAAATTCTCACTCGATCAGATATCCAGGGCGGATATCTTTTCAGGAAACAGAGAAACAGAAAGAGAGACAGGGATTCCTCATGTTTCAGATGTGAATGATGAAACAGCTAAAAAGATATTAAATTCCTGATCTCGCCAATTTATTAATTAAAAAACCTTCAGAAATATTTCTGAAGGTTTTTTATTAATACTTTAAGCCGACAGCTGAATGCTGACAGATGATAACGTTCATTAAAAAACGAATGTTTTTGAATGGACGCTATTTAATCTTAAACCATAGAAGTCTGGCTGGACTTGATCCCGGATTCACCCATTGTGTAGGTATTTCAGATGTCAGATATACCACGTTGCCTGCATGTACATTGTAAACCGCATTTTCCATCTTGAGCTGTAACTTTCCACTTAAAAGATATCCTACCTCTTCACCCTTATGAATAAAAAAGTGTGAAGGCAGGGCTTTTTTCGGTTGTATTTCAATAAGGTAAGGTTCAGCCTTGGGATTAAAGTCAAGCGGCGTCAGAAGTCTTGCCTCTATGCTGTCGGCAGGAAGATCAACGAATTTCATTTCTGAAGTGTTGGAATCCGTGAAAACCACGGGATTGCTTATATTATTTGAATCATGAAAAAAGGAACTGACGTCTATGGAAAGAATTTCCGCTATTTTAAAAAGAGCGGGCAGAGATGGATATATTAAATTGCTTTCCACCTGTGATATTGTACTTGGTGTGACGCCAATGAGCCTGGCGAGTTCGGTTTGCGAAATTCCACGTTTTGTGCGGAGTTCTTTCAGACGCGTCCCTAAATCTATCAGGGTTGCATTTCGTTTTTCGGAATCAAAGATAACATTGAGTTCTTTGGTCCAGTATTTAACCGGCTTGTTTAATGTTTCA
The DNA here is from genome assembly GCA_963815145.1 of uncultured delta proteobacterium. Taxonomy (GTDB): domain Bacteria; phylum Desulfobacterota; class DSM-4660; order Desulfatiglandales; family HGW-15; genus JAAZBV01. Next base: position 209,170 of record CAWFFS010000007.1, on the reverse strand, counting down.
ATATCCCGGTTTTCTGCCTTAAGGATCATTAATGAAGTCGTTCCCCTTTTTACAGATAGATCAATCGCTACCTGAGCGATTTGATTGATATGTGCCTTTAAACGGGTCGAATGTGCTTCTTTCTCCATAATCCAGTAGGCTACTGTATTCAGTTCATACAACCGGGGGCAGGAATGGGTGTAAAATTTAAGCAGTGAATCCTCCCCTCCCCAAATTTCCTGCATTCCGGTCAGGCTTTCAAAAACGAATCTGACATCCCCTTCCATTTCTCCATGTATGCCATAGAATGCCTCCATAACTTTATCCACGTCTCTGGGCGTTTCAGAAACGATTATCTTACAGCCATGGATTGACTCATCATTCTCATAGAATTTCAGGAAAATTTCAGATCCTTCACCCTTTCCATAGGTGAAGCAGTCCAGGATGGTCATGGAGGCATAATTTGCAAGCGGTCCCAGTTTTTCGAGAAGGTTTCTCGGTGAACGGTCAAAGCTTACATATATGATATGTTTATTCTGCGCCTCGGATGCCTGCATGAAATTTAAGCAGAATACTGAAGCAAGACTGCCTGCATCATCATACCACACTACATTATCGCCAATAAGGAGGCCGCCTAGAAGCCGGTCAAGCTGGCTTACTCCAGTCGCTACACGTATTTTTTCCACCATTTATATATCCTTAAAAATCAACCCTTAAAGTTTTAAAAGCTAATTGAAACGAAATTGAGTGTCAACTAATTGATCTATTAATGTTTATCAGTTTCGGTTCCTGTCCTCATAGGGCAGGATGATTTATCCCTCAATAATTGAAATTCAAAAAAATATTGCTTTTAACTGTTATTATTCGTATAATTAACATATTGATATTATTAATAAATACTAATATGAGCAAGATTTTTATTAGCATACCTAATATCTTATTAATTATATAACAGGTCTTTATGAAAAACCATATAGAAAGGAGGCTTGTAAGATGAGTATCAAACTTAAATTAATAGACAATGATTACGCTGTCTGTGCAGATACTGATATTGAATTAAAAGGAGAGGAAAATAAATTCAAAAAATTTCTCAAGGAGATCAACGAAGAACTTATTATTGGAAATACAGCATATATTGAAATCGATAATACTACATTTGAAATCTCAAAAGTAGAATAAAATGGATTTCCAGTTCAACTTCCCGATACCTGTTGTTATCAATATCCTCCAATGAAGAAATTTAGACTGAGGGTTAAATAAAGAAAAGATAAAACCCTAACAGCCTTCAGCCTGCTGACCTGAGATCTGCCCCATTCACAACAGGAGACGGCATTACTCAACCATCAACTCGGAAACAAGCTCCGTAATATCAATCGCCCTGATATTGCCGCGTTCTTCCTTTGGTATTGCCCGGGCGCCCTTTGTAAGATTATCCTTGCAGGCGGCACAGCCTGTAATAATCAGCTCGGCGCCGACATCAAGCGCGTCCCTGACCCTTACTGCTGCAACATCTTTTGCCAGGTTGTGGTCGTTGGCCATGATAAGGCCGCCGCCTCCGCAGCACCTTGAAAGGAGCCTGTTTCTTTCCATCTCAACAAAATCAACACCGGGAATACTGTTGATTATATTCCTGGGCTCATCAAATATGCTGAAGGATCTTCCAAGGTCGCAGGGATCATGGTAGGTAATCCTCTTTGAAAAACCTTCCCTGAGTTTTATCTTTCCTTCCCTTATCAGTTTATCAAGATAGTGGACCGAATGATAAACCTCGATATCCATATTGCCATATTTTGCATACAGTTTTTTAAATGCCTTGTAGCATCCTGCACAGGGTGTAACCAGTTCCTTTGCCTTTGTTGTTTTTATCCTTTCAACCATTTTCTGAATGTGGGCTTTGAAATCATCAACAGCACCCATAAGGTAAAGGGGCAGGCCGCAGCAGCCCTCGTTCTCCCCGAGCACAGTATAATCAACATGTGCCGCGTCAAGTGGTTTTAAAAGGCTGGGAACCATCTCCATATCAGAGTAACTGGGCACACAACCCATAAACAGGAGTGTCTCGGCGGTTTCTTTTAGTTCACCATTCTCTGCCATCTCTTCAAGCTCCGGAGGATACACCTCTATTCTTTCCTCTCTCGGGCTGCCGTATACATTCTCGGTTGAAAAGATGTTCTTTCTCAGTGCTATGACAGGTTCCGATCCGAACCCTTCCCTGAACAGCTTTTCTCTGGCGGCCTGAACTATATCATCAACCCTGATCATGGCCGGGCAGTAATAGGTGCAGGTCTGGCAGGTTGCACAGGTATAGAATGCTTCGGCCATCTCCTTTGAGGGTTTTTCCTCCCCGGTCATAAGATAATAGGCAAGGGAATTTCGTCCTCTTGCGTTCCTGGATTCCCGGTGGGTTACGCCAAAGGTCGGGCATCCTCTCCTGCAGTAACCGCACTGGATACATGATATTACTTCATTGTCAATGTCAGCCCCATATGAATCAATTGCCCCCGGGTTTTCAAAGAATTGTTTATAGGCAAAGTGATCAAGAATACCGGGTATTGTACCGTCGTTGTCGAGATTCATCTTGCCGGGATTGAGGATATTGAGGGGATCAAGGGCCTTTTTAATACTCCTCATAACATTCAGCCCTTCACCAAGCTGTCTCTCTATATGCGGCGCCCTGGCAAGCCCTGTGCCATGCTCGGCGGTGACTGTTCCCCGCGCCTCCATGACTGCTTCAAAAAGCTCTTCCGATGCCCCCTTTACCCTGTTCCAATCTTCCCTGCTTCTTACATCCGCCACAAAGGTTGTATGGATATTTCCATCACCCACATGACCGAATGATGTTATAAGGATACCGTGTTTCTTTGATATCTCCTGCGCCCTTTTTATGGTTTGAGGAATGCGTGTTGAGGGGACTCCAAGATCCTCTGTAATGGAGATCATGCGGTTTCCCGGCTTAATGCGTGAAAGAGTGGGGACCAGCCCTCCCCTTGCTTTCATCATCTCTTCTCTCTTAACTGGGTCATCACTCCACTTGAATTCCATGCCCCCGCGGCTTACGCAGATATCTTCCATCCGGGTCATATCTCTCTTTACCATGGGTTCCGCGCCATCAGCCTCCATGAGGAGCATCGCCTCAATCCCGCCGGTATCCCTGTCAAGGGCTTTTTCTACCGCTTTAAGGGCGAATTTATCCATTATTTCACATGCCGCGAGCTTGATGCCTGTTGTCGATATCTCGGTAACAGCCTCAACCGCTGAATTGATATCATCGAACATGGCCATGGCAAGTGCACTGTATTCCGGCCGGGGCAACAGTTTTACTGTTATTTCGGTAATAATTCCGAGTGTTCCTTCTGCTGCCGAAAACAGGTGTGTAAGGTCATAGCCAAGGGATGTCTTGGGAGCGATGGTTCCTGTCTCTATTATCCTGCCGTCCGCAAGAACAACCTTCAGACCCTTTATATAGTCGCGTGTCGTTCCATACTTGACTGCCCTGTGTCCGCTGGCGTTTGTTGACACCATGCCGCCTATTGTTGCAATAACCTCGCTTCCAGGATTAGGGGGAAACATAAGGTTGTCTGCCGCCAGGGCCTTGTTAAGGTTATCGCAGATAACACCGGTTTCGACACGTGCATAGAAATCCTTTTTATTTATCTCAAGGATATTGTTCATGAGGTGAAGGTCAAGGATCAAACCGCCCTTTATAGCCAGGACTGCACCGGTGACGCTGGTGCCTGTTCCCCTGGGAACAACAGGTATCTTTTGCTCTGAAGCAAGTTTCATGATATCAGATACCTGCTCCGTTGTAAACGGAAACACTATCGCATCCGGAATGCCCTGATGAACGGACATGTCACGGGAATAACACAGGCATTCTACTCTGTCACTGAATACATTTTCTTCACCCACTATCTTTTTAACTGCATCTATATAATCCATTTATTACTCCACGTGTTTTCAGGATTTGGCATTTCTCTTTCATTGCCAGGAATATGAAAAACAGAATATATTTCAATAGCATATTAGAAGGATAAAGTCAGTATCCGATCTCAATATTTTATGTGGGAATCAATATATTTGGGTGGATGCCCTAAAAAATAATTCGTCCATCCTCCGGTGTCACGCAAATGCGTGACGGAGGACGGGAGACTGGCATGACGAGTTCTTATACGTCATTCCCCCTTACTTGACAGAACACCTTGTGGCCCAGGGTGTTCTGTCGGGGTCGGTGCTTTGGCGAGACCGATTTGGGGGATCCAGCAATTTCTTTTCAGATAAATAATGGTTGTCCGTATCATCCTGAATTAACTCACCATACTCACAAACCATTATTTACCCCTGAACAAAAACCTTCAATTCTCATTTAATGAATCTGTAATCTTAGACAGTCGGAACTTTAATTTGTTCCGCATTTTTTTATTTTTTTATAAAAATAAAAAAAGCCGGTTATTTCCGGTTAAAAAATTGCATTTAATGGATGCGATGAGGTTCCGATGATGCCGCTTTTCCCGAAAACATATACGAACCTCGCCCTGCTATGGTTTTGATTTTTAAGGATTAAAACCTTTTTCATTTTGAGAACCTTAAGTACATGATCCTTAAAAATAAAACACATATACAGAAGCTGTTCGATCCCGTCCTGAAAAATGATGCCTTTGCCGGATCAACGCCCATGGATCTCGCATATATAGTCTTTAGTAATAGCAGCAAGTGCAATTTTATAATCGGAAATTACTGAAAAAAAGTTATGGGTAAAAAAGAAAGAGCGGACGGAAGATCTGATTTAGCAGCGGATACAATACAATTATAATAATTACACAGTACTTACACCACCATCAATGATGATGCCCGTACCTGTTATAAAACCGGCCATATCCGAGCAGAGCCAGAGAACTGTGTCAGCGATCTCCTCAGGCCTGGCCATCCTGCCCATGGGGTTTGAATCAATAAATTTTTGTCTCAGTTCCCGCGGGGCTTCGGCTATACCCGGTGTATCTACCGCGGCAGGACACACTGCATTGACGCGAATCCCTGACTTTACAACATCTATTGCCGCTGTTTTTGTAAGCCCCATCACCCCATGCTTTGATGCTGCATAGGCGTAGGATCCGGGCTCAGCCAAAATCCCGGACATGGAAGCTATATTGACAATAACTCCGCACTTCTGTTTCAGCATCTGCCGGATCTCATATTTCATGCAGAGAAATACGCCGGTAAGATTAACCGCGATTATCCTGTCCCACACACCTTCATCAGCATCCGGCAGAAATTCAATATCCGGGTTATGGATACCCGCGTTATTGCAGGCATAGTCAAGGCGGCCAAACCGGTTAACCATATTTTCAACAAGGGCTTTAACATCCTCTTTTTTAGACACATCGCAGGGCATAAAAACCGCTTTTCCCCCTTGCCCAGTGATGAGATCAACCGTCTCGTCAGCACCTTTTTGCGATATATCCGCAACTGCCACAATGGCTCCCTGTTCACCAAAGGCCATGGCTATGCTCCTGCCTATGCCTGACCCGGCTCCTGTTACCAGCGCAATCTTTTCGTTCATTTTAAATTCCATTTATTTCTCCGTGGTAAATCAGGTCTAATTCAGTCTTATAAAAAAATTAATCCCGGCCCAGGTTTTCAAACAGGGATTCAATCCGCTTCTCCAGGGTTTTCTGATCAACATTAAATACAATCGCCGCAATGCTGACATGAATATTTTTAAGCGGTATGGTTTTGCTTTCTACTTCCCCTCCGGTTGCAGAAATCCTGCAGGCAGGTCCGTTCACACTGATGATTGCCTTGATATGCCCTGTGATCCCGTCATGTTCTTCCACCCATTTGTCAAGCAGGCCGATTTCTCTTTCAAGGTTTTGCCTTACCGGTTCGAGATCTGCGGAGATATGCCGGTTCGCCGAACAAACCAGTGCGCCATCATGTATCCTGGAAGTTATACCATCGGGTGGAGGGCTATCTTTCACAGAATGTTCATGAGCTTCCCCCGAATGGTTATGATGATCACAGTATCCATTTACAGTTTTAATTATTTCCATAAAGTCTCTCTATCTCATCGGTTAGTTTTTTCCATAATTCGGCCGGCAATTCATCTTTTGCATTTGTTGTGATAATCTCCACGCCCTGGTTATAACCATGAACACTTTCCTTTACCTGTTCCAGTTCTTCATTATCCACCAGGTCTGCCTTGTTCAGTAAGACCTTTGAGCTGTCTTCCAGTTGACCGGCAACCATCATTTCCATGGCCCTTGCCAGTCTTTTCCATCTCTTCGCATCAACGATCGTTATAATGTAAGAAGGCCGGTCAAGCTCTTTTAAAATAGTCTGCTTCATACTTCCGGGGTGAGCTATCCCGGTTGCCTCGATAATAAGCCATTCGGGATTCAATTCTTTTTCGATGTTTCTTATACTGTATACCAGTTCACCGGATAGAGAACAGCATGCGCAGCCTGCAAATAGATTGCTCACAGAAAACCCTTCACTGACAAGTACCTTATCGTCTATTCCTACATCTCCGACCTCATTTTCTATGATTGCCACCTTAAATTCGGCAGAAGATTCTTTCTCTTTGTTAACCAGGTATCCGGCCAACTGCAATAAAACGCTTGTCTTGCCTGACCCCAGAAAACCCCCTAAAATTATTATTCGCACTGTTTTAGCTCCTCTTTTCCACTTTACAGATGATTCAGGATGGATTGTTTTCTTTGCTATTTCTCTCCTTTCGACTTCTACCCTATTCGCGGTTTTTTATTAGGCGGGGGAGGATTCTTCATCCCGAGCCTGAAATACTCTCCGGTTTCCTTTCTCTTCCATCCCACCCGCTGGTTTATGGGAAAGACCATGGTAATTGCACCCTCTATCGGGCAGTGCTCGACACAGCATCCGCAAAACCAGCATTCATCAGGATACATTACATACGGGGGCTTTCCTTTTTCATGATTGGGCAGTAAAAGATCGGAACGGCACACGTCAACACATGAATTACATCCGATACATAATTCAGAGTTTATCTCCACACACTCATTGGGCATTATGGGATTGGTCGTTAAATATGCATTGTCATCCATTTTATCCCTACCTCCCTTCCTGTTGATCCAGATTACTGTGAGTCTGATAATTTTCTTCATAACTGGCATAATACGGCGGCAACAGCCAGTATTTAAAAGGGATCTCACCCGTTATAATTTCCCCGCTCTCCTGCTTTATCGTCAAATACTTGTTCCATTCAGGCGGATCGATATCAGGATAGTCCGTCCTGTTCATGCCCAGTCTCGGGCTGCTTGCCTTCCTGCTCAGGCAGGCGTGAATAACCGCTTCGCTTAAGTTGACGCTCGCCATAAATTCAATACTTCTTCCCAGTTCATGCGGATTTCTGGCATAAGCCATTGACAGTTCCATTTCCCTTATACTTTTTATCCAGGTCAGCCCCAGCTTTAGCGTCTCCTCATTTTTAACCTCCCCGCAGTAATCCTGCATGACCCTGGCAAGACCTGCCTTCAGTTCCTTCCAGCCAAGGCCTTTTTTGCGTTTTACAGGTGCATATACCCTTTCTTTTTCCATTTCAATCTGATTTCTGTCAAGTATACCTTCATCCGCATGAAGCGCGTACACAGCCGCATTCCTTCCTGCGTAACGTCCTGTACAGGCTGATCCGGAATGGTCGCCTCCCCAGGCAAGCATTGAACCCGCTGCATAAAGTCCCTTGAGGCTTGTCTTCAGGCTCCAGTCAAACAAAGGACCGCCCCCGCTTAAAGCCCTGTACTGGCGGGGGGCATATCCTTTCCACCATGACCCCCAGGTATAAAGGTCAGGAGGTTGCAACGTTGCCTGGAGCATATCTTTTTCAGGATCGAATCCAGCGTTCTGAAATGTATGGAATACAGGCACCAGTGTTTTCCCTTCATTACCTATCATCAGGCCCCATATGGCTTTTCTTTCATGCGGGGGCATTGAAGGAAGATCCGCAAAAAGGGGCAGTTTGAATTCTCCCCTGGCGATTCTCTCGGGTAGATCAGGTGTAAGTGTCGGGCCGTCATAAATAAATGTCCTCTGGCCCGGAGCAGCGTGATTCCTTTCCTCCACTGTCTTGAGCACCCTGCCGTCCCTGTCCACCCAGGGTATCTCTTTACCTTCGGCGTCAACAATCGTGCATGCAAACCATGTATTGTGAGAGTTGCCTGTAGAATATGGAATGGATACGAATCCTCCGGTCTGCAGATGGGTGCTGTTGGATTCCATCATGGTAAGTTCCACACCTGCCTTCCACATCATATCAAGGCCTTCGCAGGTATTGTTGGGCTCGCTCATGTTTCCGAAACCCTTCTTTTCCTGATCAAATATCCATATGTCATGGGGTCTTGCCACGGACATGACAATGGCCTTTGCCCTGAAAATATAAAATTCCCCTGTACGCCTGTGCACACCGGTTGCGCCTATCACCCTGCCTCCCTGTTTGCCGCCCTCGGTTAAAAGACTGGTCATTGTTATATAATCAAATATTTTAACTCCAAGCCTTTTCATTTCTTTATACAACGCAGGCTTTACCTTTGCGGCCTGAACACGTATTGTGTATTTACTGTCATAATCATAGGCGAAAAGCAGTTTTGTTTTTTCATCTCTGAAGGGGGCGCCCACAAATTCGTCGTCAACATCCCTTACCTTTATCCCCATTTGCTCAATATCAAGAAGCGCATCGTAACTCTCCTTTGCAGTGATATAGGCCGAAATGCCGTTACCAAACTCCAGGTAACCATAGTCTCCGAAACCTGACACATATTCCATGATCTCGTCAGGCGTGATATTTGAAGCCGGATTTGTGCAGGCAAGGTGCCAGTGATCAACTCCAGCTCCTCCAAGCCCGCTCCTTATTACCGGTCCCTTATCAACAACCGCAACCCGGGCACCCTTTTTCACGGCACTAATGGCTCCATGAGACCCTGCAATGCCTCCCCCTATAATTAACACATCCGTTTCTATTTCATTTTCCTTCCCATAGTTAACAGGGTAAGGCCATCTTTTAAGGTCAGCGTATATGGGATCAGTCATTCTTTTCCTCCTTTTAAATTCCTGGAAATATCAGGGTAATATATTGTAATAGTATGAATCCTCCATCGTCTTCTGAAGCCAGCGTTTGTTCAGGCCCAGCTCTGCAAAACTTATACGGATCAAATCCCCCGCATGCCCTGCTATCCGGTCCTGCCACCCCATTATATGATGAACCGGTAAAGGCGTATCAATAAAGAGGCCGTCAAAGCTCCGTTCCTCCAGATCGTTAATCACAGCATCATCAGGAAGGTGTGGATTTCTCCACCAGTAAACATGCCTTTGCATGGGGCCATAAAATTCGGCCTCCGTGCCCGTAGAGATGACAGTAAAAAGGATCGCGCGATTACCCGCCTGGTCAAAAAGCGGACGTTGTTCGCCATCCAGATAGTGAGGCCTTGCAATGCGCGAGGCTTCGAGCAGGCGCCCTGCATCCGGCATGTGCGGCGGATCAAAGAAGACCAGTTCAAGAGGTGTACAAGGATTGGTCTTCGTGAAGATGGAAAGGGCCTGTGCAATGAATTCATGATCATTAACAGTTGATGGAATCAGCAACTGGTAGGGATGTGTTACCCTGCGGGAAACTCCCTCAAGCTCGTTAAACGTTCTGCCCGGGTGCAACCATACCTTGCATATAAAAATATGCCCGTCCAGAATCACCTGTATATCTGTCATGCCTTCCATCCGCCTGCCATCATCAGTTCTCCATGAACAGTCCAGCTCGGGCATGGGATATAGAGACATATCAAGCCTTTCCCCGGCATATACAAGGGCATCCAGTATTTCGTCTTCTGAAAAGGTTTGAGTATGCTTTATAGTGTAGGGGGGATGTTTATCATAGATCAGGCCGAGTTCTTTTGTTTTCTTTCGAAACTCTGTACCGGGAAGAATTGACAAAGGGAAGACCTGAACATCGTCATGCATATTATGATCCAGAATAAACTGGATTGTCTTTTCGAATCCCTGCCGGTCATCCCCGGGAAGCCCCGCAATCAGATCTATCTCCGTAGTGATGCCTCTTTTTTTCAGTGCATGCACCCCCTTTGCAAAGAGGTCGAGATCTGCCTTGCGGTGCATCATGGTTAGGGCTTCGGGATTTGTGCTCTGCAGGCCTATTTCAAACCAGGTAAACCCTGCGCTGGCCAGGAGATCGGCCAGTTCATCATCCACCCTGTCAGCGCGGATCTCACTTATCAGGGATAGTCGCCGGTCTTTGTTGAGTGATGCAATCTGCCTGAGCAGGTTACTGAGGCCGGGTCGGCTGTCCAGGGACGGGTCCAGGAAGTAGACCTCCTTTATGTCCCTGGAGATTGCCCATTCCAGTCCTTCGATCACTCTTCCGTCATCCTTGAAAAGAGGTCTTTTTCGGGATTTGCCGTAATAACAGTAGGCACAGGCATAGGGGCATCCGCGCATGGTCTCAAGAAGCATGATGTTTCCTATCTCCGGCGCAAGAGGTGCCGAAAGATAGGGGCTTGGTGATTTACTGAACCAGTCACCGGCATCAGAGTTGGCATTAGACCATGATTCCGGCTCCCGAAGCAGCCCTGCAAACAGGGATTCTCCTTCGCCCCGGACAAAAAAATCAATCAGAGAGTTATCAGTTAGCAGGGGATTGTCGTCGGTCACTTCCGGACCTCCAAGCACAATACGTGGAGAGTAACGGGCCTTTATCTCTTCAACAAGATGGAGAACCCGAGTGACATTCCACACATAGTTGGTAAACCCGATGATATCAGGACGCCGTGCCAGGATATTATTGAGCAGAGCGGCGTCACCCAAATAAGAGGCGCTGACCTGTGGGAAAATATCTACGCGGGCATCGGGAAGATGGGCGGCCGCCTGATAAAGACAGGCTGCTGCAAAAGGAATGTTCCCGGTCCTCCGACCGAAGTTGATTTGCGGCACCGGAAGCTGGATAAGCAACGCCTCTATCATGAAAAACTCCCTGAATAATAATAAAACAATCGCAGGGCAGCCCTCTGCACATTACCCGTCCACAGCATCAAACTTATCATCAGACAGTCTTCCGCGTTCTTCGGTTAATATCTGCAGCCATTTGATTACCTTCTCAACATACTCAGGCGGGATATTGATTATTATTTCTTCCTTCCCCGGGTTTTCCTGCTTGAGGCAGATATCTCCGGATTTTCCTATATAGGCTTCCAGGGCAGGTTTTGCTTCTATTCTCATCTTGGACATTTTCTTATCCTCCTCTTTTTTTAGTTAATCTAAACATGGCTTGCATTTCATACAAGACAATTTCTCTTATCCTTTTAACAATAACATGCGGACTATCTCCAGTGGTCCACAGATGCACTGCCCACATACCCGAAATCTCCACCGGACCAGAAGGTGTTTGTACTTCCGCCTGCAACGATAACCTCGATCGTTGTTGCAGGTTTATCATCATTTTTCGATGCCATGATGTCCGAATTATCTCTTTCATTAACCTTGAAGCGTGAAACATGAACCACTGCATCCATGCCTTTTTTAAACCACGATGCCGGGCGCGGAGCCATCGGGATCTTTCGTATTTCAGGCTGAATGCCGCGGGGATTCATCACGACAATCTTTGTTTGTTCGGAGGCCTGTCCGGGAGAAGCAATAATCACTGCAAGGAAAATAAAAATAAAGGAACATATGGTATTTGTTTTCATGGCCCCTCCTTTCGCATGCAAGAGATGATATGATTGGAGATTAATTAAGTGTGAAGTATAGGAATATCCTCCTTAGGTGTCAAAGAAATACAGTGATTTCGGGTTAAGAAAATTGTATTTAATGGATGAACTACCGTTCCGGCGCTGCCCTTTTCACGAAAACATATCCGAACCCCGCCCTGCTATGGTTTTGATTTTTAAGGATTACAACCTTTGTCATTTTGAGAATGTAAGTACATAATCCTTAAAAATTCAAAACCGCGAACCTATTGGGTATTTATAAACGTATATGTTTTCGTGAAAAAGGCATCACCTCCACTTGAGGCAGAAATCAGCCTTGAGAATTACAGTGTTTAATTTTCATCAATTTTGTCCCCCGCAGCAGGCAAAGGACATTGTTTTTCAGGATGGGATCGTTTGATAACCGGTAATGACTGGGACTAATGCTAATTTGTTTTTGGACAAGAGTGAATTTCACTTTATTTTTACCGTGTTAACAGCTAATAATATTAGAGCATATTGGCATTAATAATCTTCAGGTTGAGTTTTAGGACAAGACACCTTAGAAGAAAGGGGAAACCATGAATTTTTTATCGCTGATACCTTCGCCGGATACTATTCCTGCCCCGGCTACCCTGTTTCTGGTTCTGGATATCATTCTCTTTACCATACACATCCTGCTGATCAATATGATTCTGGGAAGCGGGCTTATAACTATCTTTTCAGGATTCAAAAAAACAGGGGATTCTTTGGAAAACGCTCTTCATGGTCCCGCAGTGAATAAAATTCCGACACTCTTTGCCCTTGGCATTAATATGGGGATAGCTCCCCTGCTCTTTATTCAGGTGATTTACGGGCACCTCTTTTATACGAGTTCTGTTTTGATGGCCGTCTACTGGATCTTGGTTATCCCTTTTCTGATAATCGCCTATTACGGTGCATACATTCACTCCCGCAGGTATGCGGCACCCGGCGCTCTTTCCAGAGCGGCCCTGTGGATAATGGTCCTGATGATCCTGTATATCGGGTTTATGCTGGTAAACAACAATACGCTGATGTTACAGCCTCAAAAATGGACAGCCTATTTTGACAACAGGAACGGGACCATCTTAAATCTGAAGGATGCATCTCTGATCCCCCGATACCTGCACTTTGTAACTGCATCCGTAGCTGTCGGCGGTTTATTCCTCGCCTTCCTTTGGAGCAGGAAAGAGAAAAAAACCGTGGCAGGCGCAGCGGAAAGGGTAAAGGCGTCACTCGAAATCTTTGCATGGGCTTCTATTGTACAGATCCTGACAGGCTGCTGGTTTCTTATGTCTCTTCCCCGGAATATTATGAAAAATTTCATGGGGGGATATCTTCCTGCCACTATCTTACTTGTAATTGCCATCCTTTGTGCACTGGGCGCTATTTTTTATGGCCCTCAAGGGGGAATTACGCCCGGCAATTTCAATGATTATAATTACCATCCTTGCAATGATCGTAAACAGGCAGTTGCTGCGGAGCTTCTACCTCGAGGATGTGTTTCACCTCGATTCCCTTAAACTGGCTCCGCAATACGGGGTTATGACACTGTTCCTGTTCATACTGGTTATCGGCCTTGCAGCAGTCGGATACATGCTCAAAATCTCCATGATAAAAGATGAAGGGAAGGCATAAACATGAATTATCCTGTCTGGGAACTTACAACAATCGGCGGTGGGTCACTTATTGCTCTCATAGCTGTGCTGCATGTCTTCATAGCTCATCTTGCCGTAGGCGGGGGGCTTTTTTTATGGCTTACCGACTGGAAGGGTTTCAGGGAAAAAAATCCCCGGATTCATGAATATGTTAAAAAACACACATGGTTTTTCCTTTTACTCACAATGGTGTTCGGCGGTGTGACAGGTGTCGGCATATGGTTCATTATCTCCCTGGTAAATCCGGCCGCCACGTCAGTCCTTATCCATAACTTTGTTTTCGGATGGGCCATTGAATGGGTATTTTTTATTGGTGAGATCGTCGCGCTTCTGGTCTATCATTACAAATTTTCTTCACTTACACGCAGGGCGAGGCTTCAGATTGCATTCTTCTATTTTCTTTTTGCCTGGCTCAGCCTGGTGATTATTGATGGTATCATCACCTTTATGCTGACGCCCGGGAGCTGGATAACGACCCATAATTTCTGGGATGGGTTTTTCAATCCCACGTATTTCGCATCCCTGTCTTTCCGAACCTTCATGTGCATGATGATAGCGGGTATGTTCGGGTACATCACTACTGTTTTTATCAAAGAAAACGCATTCCGCAGCACCATGATGAAATACAATTCCAAATGGCTGCTCTACCCGCTTCCGGGTCTGATCCTTTCAGGGATATGGTATTATTACTCTGTCCCGGATGCTATAAGGATGACGGCATTTATACTGAATCCACAGTCTGCCCTTTTTATAATTCTGCTTCTGGCCGGGACGGCCGCGCTGTTTGTTGCAGGAATCATCGGCATCCTTAAAACTTCGTTGACTGTTCAGCGGGTATTGACCTTTGTTGTGATAATAATAGGCCTGGTATGGATGGGCGGTTTTGAATACACCCGTGAGATAGCCCGCAGACCCTGGATAATCTATAAATATATGTACTCGACATCCATACCCGCGGATCAGGTCCCGGCTATCGATAAGAATGGTCTTCTACAAACAGCAAAATGGACAAAAGTTAAAACTGTCACTGATGCAAACAGGCTTCAGGCAGGAAAAGAGCTGTTCGATCTTCAATGCCTGAGCTGCCATACCTTGAATGGCTTTAGTAATAACATCAAGACAAGACTTAAGCCATATTCCTACCTGGGGATCTTGTCCCTCCTTACCGGTCAGGGAAAGATACTTAACTACATGCCGCCTTTTGTCGGAACAGATGCGGAAAGGGAGGCACTGGCAGTTTACCTGACAACAGAGGTGATGAACAAAAAAGTTGAAACAGAATCATCCCGAAATCCTTCAAGCCCTCCAAAAGAAGAGATCCCGGCGTTTGACATGGAGAAGGACGAGTACCTGTTACTGGTCTGGAATGATCTCGGCATGCATTGTATTTCTGACAGTGATCAGTGGTTTGTTATCCTCCCTCCTGCAAACAACCTTGAGGCACAGTTGATCAAACGCGGTGTGGTTCCTGAAATGATTACCGATAAAATAACCCTCAAATACGAGGTAGAACCGGGATTTGAAAACCCCGCCAGTCATATTGATTTCTGGAAATACGCGGAGTCCAACTTTGGCACCAAACTGGAAAAAAATAAAGGATTATTCGGAAACGGCCTCAAAGGTGAGTTCAAGTATGACAAGGAGCATAATTCCTTTATTGCAAAGGGCA
Organism: uncultured delta proteobacterium; assembly: GCA_963815145.1. GTDB lineage: Bacteria > Desulfobacterota > DSM-4660 > Desulfatiglandales > HGW-15 > JAAZBV01. The sequence goes on along the minus strand of CAWFFS010000007.1, from coordinate 194,132 downwards.
TCCCTGTAGCCCCGTATAAAGATGACGGCACTTATAATCCTTATCCGACCTTTACTGTAAGGGCCGTTGATTCCAATGGAAAAGAACTGGTTAAGACGAAGGTTGTAGCCCCGGTGTCAACAGAAATGGGCTGCCGGAACTGCCATGAAGGTGGCTGGAGGGTTAACAATATATCGGGGATAGATACGGTTACCGCAAAAAATCTACTCAATATACATGACCGCCTGAACAGGACCGAACTAATGAAAAATGCACTTGCCGGCAGGCCAAAGTCATGCCAGAGCTGTCATGCCGACCCCGCGCTCTCCGCAAAGGGCAGAGATGATGTATTAAATTTTTCAGCGGCTATGCATGGATGGCATGCCAATTACATGCCCTTTAATGATGCAAGGGCATGCGCAAAGTGCCATCCGGCAAATACGAAGGGAAACACCCGATGCTTCAGGGGAATCCACAATTCACTCGGTTTAACATGTATCAACTGCCATGGCACAATGCAGGAGCATGCCCTTTCTCTTTTAAGGCATGAGGAGGCAAAACCTGCGGCCAAGAGGCTGATGCATGACCTTAAACCCGCATCGGTTGATTCTGCTTCCAAAGTAAACCCGAGGCTACCATGGGTCAATGAACCTGACTGTCTGAACTGTCATATTGACTTCCAGAAGCCTGAACCCGGATATACAGGATTCAATACATGGAACAAGGAATTCAAAGATTTATACAGAATGCGCACCGATGATGCAGGTGTCCGCTGCGAGGCATGCCATAGCTCGACTCATGCCCTCTACCCGGCGAAAAATCCATTCAGCAAAGACAGGGACAATATCCAGCCCTGGAGCATATAAAGCTCCCGTATCCAATCGGTTCAAATTTAAGTTGTAAAATATGTCACAGGGAAGATCTGCAAGGTGCAGAGGCCCTGCATCATCCCAATATGGAAAGGATGTTCCGCAACACATCGAAAGCAGAGAGGTAATTACTGATAAAAGGATTTGATTCATTAATCTCAGCATAAAAAGGAGAATGTTGAACATGACCACAGGTTCCTCACTGGTAAAGACAGTAAATCCATGGTATTTGACCGTCGTATGCGGAATGGCTTCCTATATCGATGCCTGCGCCATTATCGGTTCCGGTATTGCCCTTGTCATCTACCAGCATTCGATCGGTATCACACCTGATCAGATCAGCAAACTTTCAGCCGCACTGATCATCAGTATAGCCATAGGCGCACTTCTAGGAGGACGGGTAGGAGACGGATACGGCCGCAGGTCTGTGTTTATCGTTACTATGGCAATGATTGTCATAGGTTCTGCCATGCTGACTCTGATGAGTTCCTTTTCAGGGCTTCTTACAGGTACGATAATAATTGGCCTGGGGACAGGTGCAGACCTCCCGGTTTCTCTGGCATCCATTGCAGAGATAGCTACTAACGAAAACCGTGGAAAACTTCTTGGATTCAGCCAGGTTATGTGGATTCTCGGAATCCTGGGCGCACTTGCCTGTTCTTCAATCGTAGGGGACTTTGGCCATATTGGCGGCCAGATAATGTTTGCTCAGATAGGAGTGGTTGCCCTCATTACAATGATCCTGCGTATAGGTATACCTGAATCGGATAAATGGAAGACCGCATGCGCAGAACGTATCGCAGGCATTAATACTATCCAGGCGAAAAGGGCCTCCATCCGGGACATGTTTAGGCCCCCCTTTCTAAAACCCTTTATCGCGCTGCTTATCTTTTATCCTGCCACCAATCTTGTAGCAAACACCAATGGACAGTTCGGCACGTACCTTTGGGTAAACGTTATAGGCCAGGGTGTGGCATTTGCTTCCAGGATCAACCTTATAAGCCTTTTTATCAGCTTCATATGGGCATACTGGTTCATGCGCATATCGGATACTCCCAAACGATTTACATATTTTCAGATCGGTGCCGTGGCCATAGTTCTTATGTGCCTTGTCCCGGCAGTCTTCGGGTTTACAATTTTAACAGCAATTATAAGCGGACTCCTGGGGGGAATCGGCCTGGGTTTTGCCTTCGAGGCGATTATGAAGGTCTGGACACAGGAATCCTTCCCTACGCTTTTACGCACAACAGCGCAGGGGATTATAATTACTTTTGCAAGGATCTTTGCCGGACTGCTGGCATTGATTACCCCGCAGATGATGGATTCGACACCCAGAAGGCTATACTTCATGCTGGCTGGAATAAGCTTTGTTGGTCTGGCAGCAGCCTGGCTGGGCTTCAGGGAGGGTGTTGTCAACGAGTTTGACATTGAGGGACAGATATGCGAAGAGGCACGCTAAAGAATAATGGAAAAAGAAAAACACAACATAATCGAATACAGTCTTCCGGGGAACTGGACTGTACTGGCCGGCAAAACAGACACTGACAATGATTACCTGAGCATTAAGATGGCAAACCCCAACGATTACTGGTTTCATGTAAGGGGTATGCCCGGGAGTCATGTAATATTAAGGGAAAAAGAAGGGGAAGAACCTGATAAGTCCGTACTTAAAGAAGCGGCTGCAATCGCCGCCTATCACAGCAAGGCAAAAACCGGAGGTGTTACTGCCGTATCGTGCACTCTGGCAAAATATGTTTCAAAGCCAAGGGGGGCAAAAACCGGTACGGTTACTATTAAGAAGGAGTCCGTGTTGAAGGTCAGACCTGCCATACCGGGTGAGGAATAATTCGGATAAAACGATTATTAAAGAACTACATCGGTCATACATATTATTCAATATCACCTGGTTGCCGGTTACCAAACGATCCCATCCTGAAAAACAATGTCCTTTGCCTGCTGCGGGGGACAAAACAGCTAAAAATAAAACCTGGCTATTCTCTGGGCTGATTTCTGCCTCAAGTGGAGGTGGTGTCCTTTTCACGAAAACATATACGCATATAAATACCCGATTGGTTCGCGGTTTTGAATTTTTAAGGATTATGTAATTATGTTATCAAAATGACAAAGGGTTTTAATCCTTAAAAGTCAAAACCATAGCAGGGCGAGGTTCGGATATGTTTTCGTGAAAATGGGCAACGCCGGAACGGTAGTTCGTCCATTAAATGCAATTTCTTAACCGGAAATTACTGATTTTTATATGTACTTTATTATTTATCAAAAAGCTTTATAAACTCCCCGTACCCTTCCTTCTCCAGATCCTCTTTGGGAATAAACCTTAGTGAAGCTGAATTCATACAATACCTTAAACCGGTGGGAGGAGGTCCGTCATCAAATACATGGCCAAGGTGCGAACCTCCGTGTTTACTAAGCACCTCGGTTCTGGTCATAAAAAGGCTTTTATCTTTTTTTTCGACAATATTCTCCTTCACAAGAGGTTTTGTAAAGCTTGGCCATCCGGTACCGGATTCATATTTATCAGTTGAGCTGAAAAGCGGTTCCCCTGAGACTATATCTACATAAATACCTTCCTTTTTATTATCCCAGTATTTATTGTTAAAGGCAGGCTCCGTGCCTCCCTCCTGGGTGACTTTATACTGAAGGGGCGTCAGTTCAGCTTTGATAACAGATTCCGGAGGTTTATGATATTTTGATTCTTCCATGTTTTCATACTTCATATCACCCCCATCTTCCTTCCACACCTTTTCAAGAAACTGATCCCTGCCGGAATGCCATCTGTAATATTTGTATCTTATGGGATTCTTTTTATAATAATCCTGGTGATATTCTTCCGCCGGGTAGAATTTTTCGAATTTGATAATATCGGTAACTATTGGTTTATTAAAAACACCTGATTCTGCGAGTTCCTTTTTTGATTCCTCAGCTATACGTTTCTGCTTTTCATTGTGATAATAAATAGCACTCCGGTACTGGCTTCCCCTGTCCACAAACTGCCCTCCGGCATCAGTGGGGTCTATATGCTTCCATAAAACATCCAGGATATCCTTATAGGATATTTTTTCGGGATCAAAAACAACCTGGACGGCTTCACGATAACCGGTTGTTCCGCTCGATACTTCCTCGTAGGTCGGATTCGCCTTATGCCCTCCGGTATATCCTGAAATTACCTTTATAACACCATCTACCTTTTCAAAATCCGATTCCACGCACCAGAAACATCCCCCGGCAACTGTTGCCGTTTCTGTTTTTATATTGTTTGTTTTCATCGGTTGCTCCATAGAATCAGTATCAAAATTATATATAAAAATGCCCGCAATCAACGCAATTAAAATAAGTATTAATGATTTCATTTCCAGACCTCCTTTCCTGATTATGTGATTTTCAGATAATCTGAGTCTGATAACTGTTTTATTTAATTACAATATAAGAATGCCGGAAAAGAAATACATCACGAAATTGTCACATTTTTATAAAATCGAGCACGTAACCTGGCATAAGGGTCCCATATTTTGAAACCCCTTTCCATAAAGAATAAATAATAAAATATTATTTTAACAGTTTACCGGCTCAGCATTTTTATGTCATATTATATTATAATCACGAATCTCAGAGAGCCCTCATGACAAAAACTATCCTGGTAATAGAAGACAACGAAGACCTTGCCCGACTTCTTGAAATTAATCTTAAGGATCTTTCCTGCAAAGTTGATCTTGCCTTTGACGGAAACATAGGTCTTTCTCAAGTGATTGAAAATCATTATGACCTGATTATTCTCGATCTCATGCTTCCGGGGATTGACGGGCTTGAAATCTGCCGGCGTATCCGGGCAAAGGAAATTTATACCCCGATCCTGATACTTACATCCAGATCGTCCGAGATTGACAGGGTGCTGGGTCTTGAAATGGGCGCTGATGATTATGTTACCAAACCCTTCAGTGTGAGGGAACTCATGGCCAGGGTAAAGGCTATTTTCAGGAGGGTTGAACAGTTTAAGGAAAACGGCAAGGAAAAGAATATCAGGGTCATCAGGGCAGGTGATCTCAATATCGATACTGAAAAACGTGTCGTTAACATTAAAGGTAAAGAAATCTCCTGCACTGCCAAGGAATTTGATCTGCTTCTTTATTTTGCAAGACATCCCGGGGTCGTATATACCAGGTCACAACTGCTCGACGAGGTATGGGGATATGGTCATGACGGGTATGAGCATACTGTAAACTCCCACATTAACCGCCTGCGTGCAAAGATAGAAGATGACCCTGCAAATCCAGTTTATATACTCACTGTATGGGGTGTAGGTTATAAATTTACCGAGAACACTGGCAGCTAAAATGTTTAAAACCCTCTATTCAAAACTCGCCCTTGTATTAACAGGGTTATTCTTTATCGTTGGTGTTGCCTTTGCGGTTATAACCATATTCTCTACGGATATGTATCAGCAGGAGGTAAATCAGAAGCTGAACAGTAACCTTGCACAGGATATAGTCAATGGAAGGAATCTGATAGAAAACAACAGGGTAAATGAAGAAGCACTCAAGGACCTGTTTCATATGCTTATGGTCATAAACCCAAGCATAGAGATCTACCTGCTTGATAATGAAGGGAAAATACTCGCCTTTTCCGCCCCGCCCGGCAAAGTAAAAAGACAAAAAATTGATCTTGCCCCTGTTCTTAAATGGCTCCGGGGAGATAAAACCAGGCCTGTTTTAGGAGAGGACCCCAGAAATCCTGAGGGGAAAAAGGTTTTTACAGCAGCCCCTGTTTTTGACGGTCAAAAAAAGGCCGGTTACCTTTATGTAATCCTCGGAGGCGAAGAGTTTGACAGTATTGCAGCCAAAATAAAAAAAAGTTTTATTATAAAGATAAGCATGTGGATAATGGCTGGAAGTCTTTTGTTTGCCCTTGTAACCGGTTTGATACTGTTTGCGATGCTGACAGGGAGGTTAAAAAAACTGGCCTATATTATGGATTCGTTCCGGAAAGGTGAAAAAATAGATCTGGAAGAAGAGACCGAGGCGATTGGAAACAGGTCATCGGATGAGATTGGAACACTTACAAGCTCATTCAGAAGCATGGCTGAGCATATAAATGATCAGATGGAAAGACTGCAAAAATCAGACTCCCTGAGGCGAGAGCTTGTAGCAAACGTATCCCATGACCTGAGAACACCGCTGGCTACATTAAGGGGGTACATGGAAACCTTGCTTTTAAAGGAAAAAAACCTGTCAGAAGCTGATCGCCGGGAATATCTGAAGATTGCAATTAAACATTGTGTAAGACTGAACGGGCTTGTGAACGAACTGTTTGAACTGGCAAAACTCGACTCGGAAGAAATAAAGCTAAAACCTGAGCCATTTAATATAAATGAACTGGTTTATGATATAGCTCAAAAATTCAGTCTTAAGGCAAATGAAAAGTCTGTTTCGGTTAACATTAATATTAAAAAAGAATCAACCATAGTTCACGCAGATATCGCCCTGATTGAACGGGCACTTGAAAACCTGATTGAAAATGCCATTCATTATACAGAAAAGGATGGGACAATTACTATCACAGTAAGCGAAGAAAAAGATAATGCAGAAATCAAGGTAAATAATACAGGAAAAACAATCCCTGGAGAGGATTTACCCCTCCTGTTCGGCCGATTTTACAAGTCGTCAGACAGGGCTGGGGATGACAAGGGGCATTCGGGACTTGGCCTGGCAATTACAAAAAAAATTATCAAACTGCATGGGAGTTCTATAAACGTGAGCAGTGATTCCGATGCAGGGACTACCTTTAGATTCAACCTTCCTTTAAATTAAACATTTTAAATTTTATAAAAATATTACACCCGCGTGATTCCATTGTTACAATAAGGATCTATCATCCTGTATAAAGTCGGATAATGAAAGGTATTAACAATGGAAGACAGAAGACAATTCATTAAAAAATTAACCAGCCTTTTTTCCGGAATAACGATCCTTTCGGGTATTTTACCACCATTCCTTGAATCTTTGTCTGGAAAGGAATCCAATATACTGCTTGCAGGAGGTTATATGGATAGAGACAGTCTGAAGGCTGCATCACAAAATCATATTGCTTCCGGGAGAGCTCATGTCACGCCTTTAAGGTCATTTGGTGTAATGGGCGTAACAGATATCAAAGTCGTTAAAGATGAATGGAATCTTGAAATTAAACGTAGAGAGGGAAATCTAATAAAGTATTCATATGATGAAATCCTCCGGCTCCCGCCCTTTGAAAAGGAAGTGGTTTTGACCTGCCCCGGTTTTTTTGAAAACTACGGGCTTTGGAAAGGCTTTTCACTTGGATCGATCCTTAAGGAAAAAGGACTGGCAGAAGGGATTAATAAAGTGGAAATTTCCGGCCTGAACGGAAGGAAAGATATAAGTTACAAATTTCCTTTAAAATCTGTGCTGAATGATCGCATCTTCCTTGCTTATGGTGTTAACCGGGAGACACTTCCCATGAGAAACGGCTTTCCTCTCCGCACAGTAGCACAGGGTTATTATGGCAGTCACTGGATAAAATATGTGAACAGGGTAACCGTGGTATAAGGAGAAAGATATTGAAAAATCAAAAAATTTTGCTGTCAGGTTTAATTATTGTTTCGGTTTTACTGTATGCACTCTTTTCGTTCGGCGCCGGAGAGGATAAGGGGCTTTCAGAAGAAACCTTCTATGTCCAGTGATACACTGTTGGAAAAGTTGCCCTGGAAGGGCTGCCCGGAGTAAAAAAGGTGGAAACGGGTTTTTCCGGGTCCAGAGAGACAGACCATGTATATTATGACCCTGATAAGATCACAGTAAATCATATGATCAGGGCACTAAAAAAAGCGGGGACATATCGTGGTATAAAAAAGTAAGAAAATTTTAAAAATATTCAGTAATTTCCGGTCAAAAATTTCATTTAATGGACGAACTACAGTTCCGGCGTTGCCCATTTTCACGAAAACATATCCGAACCTCGCCCTGCTATGATTTTGACTTTTAAGGATTAAAACCCTCTGTCATTTTGATAGCATAATTACATAATCCTTAAAAATTCAAAACCGCGAACCAATCGGGTATTTATATGCGTATATGTTTTCGCGAAAAGGACACCACCGAAACTGCAGGCAGAAATCAGCCCAGAGAATAGCCAGGTCTTATTTTTAGCTGTTTTGCCCCCCGCAGCAGGCAAAGGACATTGTTTTTCAGGATGGGATCGTTTGGTAACCGGCAACCAGGTATGCAGTGTTTTAATTTTTAAGGATCAATTACAAATAATTAATGCGCACCTCTTATATCTCTCTGATACTTAAAAATAAAACACATGTACTGGATCTGTTCGATCTCGTCCTGAAAAATGATGCCTTTGCCGGATCAACGCCCGTGGAGGTCGCATATATCGTCTTTCGCAATAGCAGCAAATGCAATTTTCTAACCGGAAGATACTGGAAAATATTTATTTTTTTACTTTTTTTCCAGGAACCAGTCGATCAGTTTTCTGGCAATACTGATGCTTGGCGGAATCCGGGGTATCTCATCCCTTTTAAACCAGTCTGCATGCGATATTTCATTTCCATCCGCATTTATTTCTCCACCCTCGTACTCTGCTGTAAAACCAATCATAAGAGAATCAGGAAACGGCCAGGGCTGACTTCCGAAATATTTTATATTTTTCACATCGATGCCAACTTCCTCGCGCACTTCACGTTTTACACATTCCTCAAGGGTTTCTCCCGGTTCCACAAAGCCTGCAAGAACACTGTAGAACTTGGAAGGGAAACGGGGCGAGTTCGCCATAAGAAGGCTGTCGTCCTTGACTACCGCGACTATTATAGCCGGTGAAAGGCGAGGATAATAAACCTGGCCGCAGGCCGAGCACATCTTTGCACGCTCATCCCTTTTATTTTCCGTGAATTTCCCGCATTTGCCGCAATACCTGTGATTTCTGCTCCAGTTGATATACTGAATCGAAAGCCCTGCCAAACGGACAAGATCCACTTCTATTTCGTTTACGAGGGAAAGAGGCGGATGAATGGAAAAGCATTCAGGGAGACCTTCGGTTGCAGTTATTTCTGCGGCATAGCAGGGTATGGTGTTGTAAGTCCCCATATACTGAATATGGTCTGAAGCGATATTATGTTCTGCAAATTTTTTATACTCGGGGATTGCTTTTACTCCGTTCTCGGAGAGCATAATAATTTTTTGTTCATAAACCAGAAACCAGAGGGAGTCCGGTTTGATTTCTTCAGGAGATTTAAAATCGGAAATAAAATTCATTTATAAAAACCTTTCCTCGCCTATACCCCCCGCATATCAGGCGGCCATATATATTTATGCAACTGCAGATTCAGCCGCACATTAAGATTATCTTTCAATATCCATTCGGTAAGTTCTCTGGGTTGCATCACCCCGAAACAGGGAGAAAAATGAATATGAATACCTTTTCCTATATCTTCCGGAACGCGTGAGACAATTTCAACTGCAAAATCATAGTCAATGCGGTCGGCTATCACAAACTTCAGTTCATCGCCGCGGTTCAATCTGTGAAGATTTTCAAGATCATTGTTTTTTTCCTCGCCGCTTGAAGGGCATTTGACGTCCACAATTTTCACACATCTTTTGTCCAATGGCCCGATATCTTTGCTGCCGTTTGTCTCAAGTAAAACAGTGTACCCAAGGTCAAAAAGTGTTGCTATCAGTTGAGGCGTTTCGTCCTGTAGAAGAGGCTCCCCGCCTGTAACCTCAACCATGGAGCAGCCAAAGCCTTTAATCTTTTCAACTATTTCGTATATGCCCATGACCACCCCTTCCTCATAAGCATAAGTTGTGTCGCAATAGGAGCATCTAAGATTGCATCCGGTCAACCGGACAAATACGCACGGTGTTCCGGCCAGTGTGGATTCCCCCTGTATACTGTAAAATATTTCATTAACCTTCAGCGCCACCTTTTGATCCTCTGTTAATAAGTATCTGTTCCATCAATATTGCACTGGTCACACCTGCCACAAAACCGTTGGCAAGTACAGGCCTTAAGGAAAAAGGAATGCCCTCTGTAACAGCCGCAGGGAGGAAGGTAACAACGGTTCCCAGAAAAACAGAAATCCCGATTACCATGCCGTTTTCCATGCCAAACCCTTTGCCTTCCGCATCCTTGAATGCCACCATAAGCCCCGAGGCTATCTGCAGTGCCATCAGATAAGCAAGAACAGCACCTATAACCACTGTAGGGATATTTCCCCCAACAGCACCGGTCACACCGGGCAGGAATGACAGTATAAACAATATCACAACAGCAGGTATCAGGGTAAATCGCGATGCACAGCCTGTACTCAATATAATACCCGGGCTTATTGAAAAATTTACAGGCCCTATAACCCCCATGAATCCGGCAAGCGCATTTGCCAGTCCCGTGATAGTCACTCCCCTTTTCACACGAACCTCTCTGTCTCTGACTTCGAGAATCTCGTTGACAGACTGGATAGATCCCAGATCATTAATTAAAAGGGCAATATAACAAAAGATAAAGGATATCATTACCCCCGGATGAAAAGACAGATCGGTGTTCATATTATACAGGAAAGAATCAAGCCACGGACCTTCATAGGCATGCTGAGACTGTTGAGGGGCATGAAGAATAAGATAATAAACAGGGCTCGCCAGTATTATGCTCCAGATTACTATTGTAGATTTCCATATTCCCTTTAACATTCTGTATGACAAAAACATGGCAAAAATCACTACTATGGCAAAAAGCATATTGTATGAAGGATTTACGCCTCCATCTTTATCTACAATCATGTCAATTATTGCGGGCGTCATGGTGAAGGCTATCAGAATAAGGACCACTGAAATTACATTTGCGGTAAAGAACCTGTTAATATGTTTTAAAACGCCGCACACGGAAATGATCGCAAGAATGATTCCGCCCGCCATGATGGATGAATAAATGACCGAAAGCGTGCAGCTTCTGCAGGCAAGGATACCTATAAGCAGGACAGCCGAAGGCCCCGGAATGAGAGGGAGTCTGTGACCTGCAAGGATCTGAAAGAAAAGTGTAACCGCGCTTATGAAGAACAGCTTTCTCAGATAAAGGATCTGGTCTGCCTGATCGGGATAATGGAGTACACCTACCACCTTGCCCAGTATCAGGATTGTAGCTATAAGAAGGGCGGCCCACTGGATTCCGAAGAGCAGTGTCTTTAAAAAGGGAGGTTTATCATCCAGTCCATACTGGAGTTGCATTATATTTCCTTTATTTTTTTATTTACAGGGAATACCCTTGACCGGTCACTGAAATATTCCCTTGTCATCCTTATTACTACAGGGCTCAGGAAAATAAGTCCGATAAGGTTTGGCCAGGCCATCATGGCATTGAATATATCGGAAATGGCCCACACAGCTTCAAGTTTTATATATGCCCCCACAGGAAGCAGGATACAGTAAAGAATTCTGTAAGGGGTTACCAGCTTTTTACCGAACAGATAATCTATACATCTGTCGCCATAGTATGACCAGCTTATGGCCGTACTGAAGGCAAAGAATATTATCCCGAATGCAACAATGTACTTGCCAAAACCTGATATTCCCAAATTGAAAGCCTTTGCCGTGAGGTCGGTACCGGTCTCCCCGGATGTATAGGCACCGGTGAGTACGATTACAAGGGCAGTCATCGAACAGATAACAATAGTGTCTATAAAGGGACCAAGCATCGCAACAAGGCCTTCCCGCACCGGTTCTTCGGTCTTGGCCGCACCATGTGCAATAGGTGCACTTCCGAGTCCCGATTCATTGGAAAACACCCCGCGCGCAACCCCGAACCGGATCGCCTGTGCAAGGGAAGCACCTGCAAATCCGCCGGCCGCAGCGCTCCCTGTAAATGCACTTCTGAATATAAGGGAAAATGCCTCAGGGATTGCATCCAGTCTTGTGCAGATTATGATAATTCCCCCTGCCACATAGAATATGCTCATGAATGGGACAAGCCGGCTTGATACCTGCCCTATCCGCTTTATGCCGCCTACTATTACAGCAAAGACGAGTGCGCCTATAACAATGCCGGTAACCAGTTTAGGTATGCCAAAGTGTGTATAAACAGGTTCTGCCACTGAATTGGCCTGGACCATGTTCCCTATCCCGAATGAGGCTATTGTGGCAAAAAGGGCAAATAACACGGCAAGCCATTTCTGTTTAAGCCCCTTTTCAAGGTAATACATAGGACCCGCTCCTACTACACCGTCAGGCTGAATTTCACGATAATGCAGCGACAGAAGACATTCCGCGTATTTCAATGCCATACCGAATGCCGCGGTTACCCACATCCAGAAGACCGCACCCGGCCCCCCCATTGCTATTGCAGTGCCGACACCGGCTATGTTACCTGTTCCGATTGTTGCAGAGAGTGCCGCGCTCAGGGCCTGAAAGTGAGTTACCTCGCCATCGTCTTCGGGGTTGTCATATTTGCCTGAAATCAGACCCCATGCATAAAGGAATTTTCTAATCTGAATAGCCTTAACGATTAGCGTAATGTATATACCGGTCCCTACCAGCAGAATAATGGTAACCGGTCCCCAGACCATCCCGCTTATCTGATCAAGAACTTGCTGCATCAGTTTATCTCCGATATTTAACTATTCATATCCGTTGGGATTCAGGGACTGCCATCTCCATGTATCGGTGCACATCTCATCGATTCCTTTTTCAGCGACCCAGTTCAGTTCATTTCTTGCAAGTGTTGGGTCGGCAAAACATGCGGCTATATCACCCGGCCTTCGGTCGGTTATCCGATATGGAATTTCTCTTCCCGATGCCTTTTTGAAGGCCTCTACCATCTCTAGGACACTGTAACCCCTCCCTGTACCGAGATTATAGACCCTGACCCCTGTCTTTGATTCTATTTTATCTATAGCCCTGAGATGACCTGTTGCAAGATCCACAACGTGGATATAATCCCTTACACCTGTACCGTCATGTGTTGGGTAGTCATTTCCGAAAACTGATAATATTTCAAGTTTTCCAATAGCAACCTGGGAAATATAGGGGACAAGGTTGTTGGGTATATCATTGGGGTCCTCGCCTATTCTTCCGCTTGAATGTGCACCTACGGGATTGAAATACCGTAGAAGAGTGATATCCCAGGAACTGTCCGACACATAAAGGTCCCTGAGGATCTCCTCTATAAATAATTTTGATCTTCCGTAAGGATTGGTGGCAGAAAGCGGGAAATCCTCGGTTATAGGGACTTTATGAGGATCACCATACACGGTGGCGGAAGAGCTGAATACTATCTTTTTTACATTATTATCTCTCATAACCTCGCAGAGACACAATGTCCCATATACATTGTTGCTGAAATATTCCAGAGGTTTCTGAACCGATTCACCGACAGCCTTGAGCCCGGCAAAATGTATTACCGCATCGACAGGATTATTCCTGAAAATATCCTGCAAAGCCGGTTTGTCGCATAAATCCGCTTTATAAAAAAGAAAATCTCTCCCTGTTATTTCACGAATCCTTGCAAGTGACTCCTCCTTACTGTTGGAAAGATTATCAACCACAACGACATCGTGACCTGCATTCAACAGTTCTACCGCTGTATGACTGCCTATGTAGCCTGCTCCTCCGGTTACAAGTATTTTCATTTTTATCTCTCCGATGATATTTCTATTTCAATCTCTTCAGCTCGGTTTTTCTCAGCACAATCCTTGCCTCTGCCAGTCTGCTGTAATAGCCCCTGATTTTTTTCGCCTGACCCGCTGAAATCGCCTTGAGAAGGTCTCCCTCCAGTTCCGCAACATCGAGGAGCCTGTAATAATCGAGCGTTTCCTTTAGATGTGCCAGCACTATCATTCCGGTAAGCACCGGGTGATTATTGGTTACGTTTGCTTCTTTAAACCGGATACCGTGCTCAAGTTCAACTTCGAGCCCTGCCTTGAACTCCACCGGATCAATATCCATTTTCTTTAAATTTACTTCAGAAAGGATAATTTTTGCCTCTTTCATGGAAACACTTGCTTCCTTTTTTGATGTCCAGTCGGAAATCTTCAATTCACGGCAGACCCTTTTCACTTCATCTTTTGTGATATACTCGGGTAATTTCATTTATCTCTCCTTTCAATACGTTATATTCATTTAAACCCTGCAACTCTAGACCATCAATTACAGTGAGTCAACATGAATAACCCGACATTAGATAAACGTTCACACGCGTATTAAACCTGATAATAATGCTGATATTAACGTCAAAAAAATATTTTTTTCATCAAAAACCGCCATACAAATGGCGAAATCCGGTTTATAGGTCAATTGTTCATACCATTGATTAGGCCATTAATATATGTATTGATCTGGAATATGGCGTATTTCAAGCATTCAGGTACATTTATTGCATAAATTATTCGATAATTTAATTCCAGCATTACCCGAATCAGGAATGATAATTTCTTCTTTGATTTTTTTAGCTTGAATTAATCTCGGGTTCATTTTCTTCTTCGGATTCATATAAAGAATGATTATTTATTCTAACTTTAAAAAATGTATTGGAGTATATAGATGTCCAAAACCATAGATATAGATCCTATAACCCGAATAGAAGGGCACCTGGCAATAAACATCGAAACAGAGGCCGGCAAAGTAATTAATGCGCGAAGTTCCGGTGAGATGTTCAGGGGTTTTGAGATTATATTAAAAGGGCGTGATCCTCTTGACGCCCAGCAGATCACCCAGAGAATCTGTGGTGTGTGCCCGATCTCCCATGGTACTGCCTCCATACTTGCACAGGATATGGCCTATGGAATCACCCCCCCTGAAAACGGCAGGCTTGCCCGAAATATAATACTAGCGGCAAACTACATACAATCACACCTTATTCATTTTTATCAGCTGTCCGCGCTTGATTTTGTGGATATTGCAGCGGTCACATCCTACAGGGGGAATGATCCGATGCTCAATGCGCTTAAGGGATGGGTCAAGACACAGATTTCATCAAAGACCATTTTCCCTGCTGCTCCATTCCTGCCCAGGTATGAAAGCGCATACATTGAAAACAGTGAGTTAAACATACTGGCCATAAAGCACTACCTGGAGGCTATTGAGATGAGGGCGCTTGCCCAGAAAATGGGGGCAGTTTTTGGCGCAAAACTTCCGCACTCAACCACCCTTGTACCGGGCGGGATAACAGAAAAGATCACAGCCAGAAAGATCGCCGAGTGCAGGGAGATGATAAAAAAATTATCCGGCTTCATTGAAAACGCCTATATCCCCGATGTTATCGAAGTTGCGGCATATTTCCCGGATTATTTTTCTTCGGGCAAAGGATGCGGAAATTTCCTTGCATATGGCGTGTTTGGTGAATCGGATACACATCAGGACACCTTCCTCCCTTCAGGAGTGCTGATCAAGGGCAAACTTGCCGAACTCAATCCGGATATGATTTATGAAGATGTAAAATATTCATTATACTCAAGCCCTTCAGGACTCAAGCCAGTTGAAGGAGCTACTGTACCATCTCCCGATAAGGAAAAGGCATACAGCTGGTTAAAGGCCCCTCGTTATAACAGCAATGTCATGGAAGTGGGTCCGCTTGCAAGAATGCTGGTTGCCTATCACAGGAAAAATAATAAAGACATCAATTCCCTTATAGATAAACTGCTTAAGAGGTTTAAAGCCGGCCCCGATGTTTTGATATCGACTCTGGGAAGACATGCGGCAAGGGCTCTTGAGGCCAGGATTATAGCGGACAGATGCTCGCAATGGATTGAGCAGTTAACACCCGACAAGCCAGTATTTACTGATTTTAAAATTCCCGAATCAGGAAAAGGCGTTGGACTGACCGAGGCCCCAAGAGGTGCTCTTGGTCACTGGATAGATATCAAAAATCATAAAATAGAAAATTATCAATGTGTCGTTCCGACTACCTGGAACTGTTCTCCCCGTGATGACAGGGATGTTCCGGGTGCGGTTGAGCAGGCCCTCATCGGTACAAGGATCAAAGACAGGAAAAATCCGATCGAGGCCACAAGGGTTGTAAGGTCCTTTGATCCGTGTATTGCCTGCGCTGTGCATTAAACATCTTGTGTGCTGTTTGTTGAATGTTGTTGTTCGACCTTGTCGGATAACGTTTTGCAATTTAAAAAACTTCACCAAACTGAAGTTTTTTAGTTAAATCACCAACACACAACCTGCAACACACAAAAATATAAGGAGCAATTTATGCGTAAATTTTCCCGAAGAGAATTTCTGGAGTTGAGTGGTAAATTTGCCGCAATGATGGGACTTGGCTCAACCTTCATTCCCGGCTTGGCCCAAGCCCTGGAAAAACTCACTACAAAAACCAGTCCGGTGCTATGGCTGCAGGGGCAAAGTTGTTCAGGTTGTTCAGTATCACTTTTGAATTCCGAAGACCCCGGCCCCGTCAGTCTGCTTACTGAATATATGTCCCTGCTTTTCCACCAGACTCTTTCGACAGCAACAGGTCAGGTTGCCATGGATGTTGTTAAAAAAGCTATTGAAAAGGGAGGATATCTGCTCGTGGTTGAAGGCAGCATTCCCGCCAGGATGCCTGCCGCATGCAGGATGGGCGGCGAGTACATTGCGGACCTGGTAAAAGCGGCATCGGAAAAGTCAACTGCAGTAATGGCAGTTGGGACATGCGCGTCTTTTGGAGGCATCCCTGCTGCCGAAAAAAACCCTACAGGGGCTGTCAGTGTCCCTGAGTTTTTAAAACAGCAGAATATCAATAAACCTGTAGTAACCATTCCGGGCTGTCCCACCCATCCTGACTGGCTTGTAGGGACACTTGCCTATATACTTAAATTCGGGAATTCCCCCCTTGATGACAAAAAAAGGCCCAAAATGTTTTACTCTAAACTGATACATGACAGGTGCCCGCGCTTTCCCGAATATGAAAGAGAGAATTTTGCAAAATCCTTTTCCGATGACGGATGCCTTTTCAAACTCGGCTGCCTCGGAATAAGCACTCATGCCGACTGCACACTCAGATACTGGAACTCAAGGATAAATTCATGCATACCTGCTGGCGGACCATGTATAGGCTGCGCATCGGAAAATTTCGCACGAATGACTTCCTTTCCGTTTTACAGGAAGGATGAACAAGACCTTCCTGAGGAGGCCTGATATGAAACTCCATACCAAACTGGTTCTTGCACTGATTGCTGTCCTTATCCTTGTAATAGGAATAGGGCAGATAATACAGCTTGAAAATATAAAAAATCGTATATCCGATTTTTCAGAATCAAATATAAAGATCCTGAAAGAAAGAGAAGAACGCTTCGTAACTAACATCCACAAATCTATTGAAAGGGCAGTGGCAGGATCTCTTGAGCGGGGTGAAATGATTAAGTTCACCAGGCTTCTTGAAGCCCAGAAGAAAATAGACGGGCTCCTGGAGTTCTCTCTTTACAACAGGAACGGGGCTGTGACTCATTCAACAGACAAAACCTTTATTGGCAAAAAAATGAAGGACAGCGAAAAGCAGTGTCTCGTAAAAGGCTCCGGAACATGCATCCTGTGGAATGAAGATTCGATACAGGTATTAAAAAATCAGAGGGTAACAGGTGACTGTATAAGGTGCCATACAACATGGAAGCCAGGTGAAACCGGAGGGGTCACAAGCCTCAGGTTTTCAAAGGATGCATTTAAAAAAGCAAAAGCCCAGGCTGCTGAAACCATGTCAAAAATGGAGAAATCAACATTTATCAATTCTTTGATATCTGTATCAGTTATTATCTTAATACTGGCCCTGGCAACATTTATACTGGTAAAGCGGCTGGTAAGTGTTCCGCTCAATAATTCGGTAGATATGCTGAAGGATATTGCGGAGGGTGAAGGTGACCTGACCAGGCGCCTGAAGATAAATAATAACGATGAGGTAGGCAGTCTTTCAAAATGGTTTAATATTTTTATTGAAAAATTACAGACCATGATCAAACTGATCAGGACCGATGTTGCAACGCTTACCGATGCATCGACCGAACTTGCAGGAATTTCGGATGATATGTCGAACGGTGTTGAGGGCATGGCAATGAATCTCAGCAAAGTTGCCTTATCGACAAAAGAAGTTAATGACCATATCTCACTGGTAGCAAATACGATGAAAGAGGCCTCCGCAAATGTTAATGCCATAGCAACTTCGACCGAAGAAATGAGCGGGACAATAAAGGAAATAGCTCAAAATACGGAAAAGGCTCAAAGAATCAGCAACGACGCAGTTCAATATGCAAAGGATTCATCTAAAAAAGTCCGCGAACTGGAAGAGGCCTCAAAGAATATAGACAAAATAACCGAGACTATTGCGGAAATTTCAGAACAAACAAATCTTCTGGCCCTGAACGCCACTATTGAAGCTGCCCGGGCAGGTGAAGCGGGAAAGGGTTTCGCGGTCGTAGCCAATGAGGTAAAGGAACTGGCAAGGCAAACAGCGGAAGCGACACGTGAAATCAAGACAAGTATAGGAAGCATACAGAAGTCAACAGGCTTGACAATAGATGAGATAAACAATGTCCTTAAAGTTATTAATGATGTAAATGATGTGGTATCGAATGTTGCGGCCGCTGCCGAGGAGCAATCTGTTTCGACCGGAGATATTTCAGCCAGTATTACACAGGTTGCCCAGGGTATAGATGAGGTGTCCCGGAATATTGAAGACAGCGCGAATGTCCTTGGTGGTGTATCAAAAGACCTTGATTCGATAGACCTGTCCGCTGCTGAAATATTTGACAGGAGTACAAACGTCAAGAACAATGCGAACAAATTGAATGAAATGGCTATAAATATGAATGAGATATACGGGAGGTTTCAGGTCTAACGTTTCGAAAAGGTGTATCCATTATATTTTTCATACCTGCCTGGCATTGCGGTTACTGGCTTAACCTAAAGACCGGTGAAATATTGACTGATTTTTGGTGCAACCGCTGAGAATGATACACTAGACATGGCTGCCTTTCGAGTTTCGTCGATATGTGATTGCTGCAGCTCCCGGCGTCTAATCAGGGATATGACATAATCCACCAATTCCTGGCTGACCCTGCCCGTTGTTGAAGGAGTAAAGCCAATCCCTTCGATACTGCTGTTACCGCCTATACACAGTATTCCGCAGAGCAATGCGTCACCTGCCACCTGACCGGGAACAAAGCTGTGATCCAGCTGGAATACTAATTTATGAGTGGCCATCAACTTCAGGTATTCCACGTATGGAAGCCGTTTATGGACACGAATGAGATCCGGTTTAAAACCAACGCTCCTGATTATTTTTTCTCCCTTTCGCCTGTCCGAGTTGATTATTGTTATAGGCTCATTCGTTTTCTCGGAGATATATTTCAGAAAAACAATCGCATGAAAATGGTTCCTGCTGCCCAGTTTAAGATCCCTGGTCCCCAGAAAAATACCTTTTCGCTGATCAATCGGTATTGAAAAATCCCAGCGGCTGTCATCGATTGGATATGGCGTAGGGATAAAAACGACATTATGATCCTGGTTCAGGGACAATCCTCTGTAAAAGGGGACGAGCGCTTCTGTTGATGAAATACAGCCATCTGCAAGGGATATTATCTGTTTCAGCCGACTGATTTTATCAGGTCGCTCGAATTGATGGGTGATCTGTTGAAACCCGGTTTCCTTAAATGAAACAGCAACCCTGATACCCGCCTTTTTAAGTTGCTGAAGGGCCTTGAACACGACGTTCAGCCTTCTTCTTATCAATAATATTACCGGATGACCCTTCTTTATTGCCTGATCGCAGTTATTCTCAAAAAAGCCCCCCACACAGGCAGCATAGGCGTGATAGTTAATGGGGGCGTGGGCTCCTTTGCCAACCTCTCCGGCAAAGTCATTGAAATCCTGAGCCGGGTCATTTCCGCCCGGGTTGAGCACTGTAATTTTTATCAGATCGGGAGAATTTGTCTGCATTTCCTTTTAACCTGCGACTACCTTGTTGTATGAGATACGAAATATATGGAGTTCGGTACTGAAGGTCAACAGAAAATCATCCCATCATATTCCTGATCATGGCTGATTGCTTAAGTCCAAAACCCGAAGGTTTTGGGTTTTGGACTTTATATTCTTTAATACCTGTAATGATCCGATTTATAGGGCCCCTCAACCGGGACACCAAGGTAATCCGCCTGATTCTGTGTTAATTTTGTAAGCTTTGCGCCAAGTCTTCCGAGATGCAGCCTCGCGACTTCTTCATCAAGGCTCTTGGGAAGGGTATAAACTTTTTTCTCCAGTGTTTTATTGGCAAGCTCGATCTGGGCCAGTGTCTGGTTTGTAAAACTGTTGCTCATAACAAAGCTTGGATGTCCGGTTGCGCACCCGAGGTTTACCAGGCGGCCTTCTGCAAGTACTATTATTGATCTGCCTGATTTCAACTGCCATTTATCCACCTGTGGTTTGATATTGATCTTTCTGCACTCAGGGGAGTTATCAAGGTATGCCATATCTATTTCATTATCAAAATGCCCTATATTGCACACAATGGATTCATTCTTCATTGTTTCCATATGGGCTCCGGTGATTACATTTATACATCCTGTCGCAGTCACAAAGATATCACCAATTTGGGCTGCTTCATCCACTGTCAGCACTTCATAGCCTTCCATGGATGCCTGAAGTGCACATATGGGATCCACTTCGGTAATTATAACCCTTGCACCGAATCCCCTCATGGAACTGGCACAGCCTTTTCCCACATCACCATATCCGCAGACGACTACTACCTTTCCTGCAATCATAATATCCGTCGCCCTCTTGATTCCGTCGGCAAGCGATTCCCGGCAGCCATAGAGGTTATCAAATTTGGATTTTGTCACAGAATCATTTACATTGATAGCCGGAAAAAGCAGTTCACCATTTTTAGCAAGCTGATAGAGCCTGTGAACGCCGGTGGTGGTTTCTTCTGATACGCCCCTGATTTTTTCGGCAATCTTATGCCAGTGTTTCGGGTCTTTTTCATAGCCTGCTTTTAATCGCGCCATAAGACATTTTCACATCCGGATTCGTATAAGTCTTTTCCAAAAGCGAAGGATCATTTTCCACCTTGACACCCTGGTGAACAAAGAGAGTGGCATCCCCGCCATCGTCAACAATCAGGTCAGGTCCGCTGCCATCGGGCCAGGTTAATGCCATTTCGGTACACCACCAGAACTCTTCCAGGGTTTCACCTTTCCAGGCAAAAACCGCAGCAGTACCTTTGTCCGCAATGGCGGCAGCTGCATGATCCTGTGTGGAAAAAATATTGCAGGTTGCCCATCTTAATTCCGCACCCAGGGCCGCAAGTGTATCGATTAACATGGCGGTCTGAATCGTCATGTGAAGACTCCCCATGACTTTCAATCCTTTCAGGGGCTTTTTTTTCCCGTATTTTTCTCTTACTGCCATGAGACCGGGCATTTCATTTTCGGATAACTGCATGTCCTTATGTCCGAATTCCGCAAGAGTCATGTCTGCCACTTTATATTTCAATGATAGATCCAATTCTTCAAAAACCATTTTTTTCTCCTTTACGCTGATAAAATTATATTTTTTCTGATTTATAAATATTAAGTTTTAGTGACTGATTCATTGAAAATGATTCCATACTGTTTATTACAAATCCGTTGCCGGATAAAAAAGTCTCTATCTCTTCCTTTGAAAAGCCCAGCCATTGGTCCCCATATTTTTCTCTCATATTTTCGTCTTTATGCTTTTCAAAATCGGCAATAACAAACTTTCCTTTTCGTTTTAAGATCCTTGCAGTCTCGGCAATTGCATTTTCAGGGGCTGATAGATGATGAAGTGCCATGGAAATAATTACAAGATCTGCCTCCTTATCACCTATGGGGAGATGCTCAAGTTCTCCCAGGCGCAATCGCACATTCCCGTTTTCTTCATTAAAGAGCTTTCTGGCCTGTTCCAGCATTACCGGTGAGGAATCCACGCCCACGGTAACAGTGGCAAAGTCCTTTAGATAGTAGAGCAACTTACCTGTTCCGCACCCCAGATCGACCGCAAACTCACAATGTTCGACATTTTTTAAAATTGCCCTGTTTAAATCGAAGGCACCCATGATCTGCTGCTGCAGGTCATCCCATTTATGAGCAATCCTGTTAAAGAACTGTTTGGATTTCTTATTGCGTTCACTCATGATGATCTCCACATTTTTGAGATCATCTGTTAATACAGACTCATCCTGAAAAAGAAACCGGATGGCTTCGGCAAATTCCTTCTCCTTCCCGTTTTTAGAGACTGAAAAGAACGCCCATATTCCATCCCTTCTGCATTGAAGCAGGCCGGAATCAGTCAGTATCTTGAGGTGTCTTGATATCCTCGACTGTCCCATATCCATAAGAGATACGAGTTCATTCACACTCAATTCATTATTGATGAGGATATTGAACAACCTGATTCTTGTTTCATCTGCCAGCGCTTTAAAATATGATAAACTTTCCATAACAATATATCTATATATCTTGATATATTGATTATATAGATATCTTTCGACGTGTCAAGTTTTTATTTTTTACCGATTGGCAGTATCTTATATACAATTGATCCTTAAAAAATCAAAACCATAGCAGGATGTGGTTCGTATATGTTTTCGGGAAAAAAGCAACACCGGAATGTTAGTTCATTCATTAAATAAAGGAAATACTACGGGTTGGCTCTGCATATGACAGCCCATGCAGGCAGTGATAATTCATGGGCACGCGCAGCGTGCCCCTACGGCCATCTGACTTGCGGCGCTGCATATTTCATATGCACATATCCTGGCATGTGAAACAGAATAGGCACGGCGCGCCGTGCCCATTCTGTTTGTGTTCTATTTAACCGCCTTTTTAAGCGTCTCGACCATATCTGTTTTTTCCCAGCTGAACTCTGGCAGTTCCCTTCCGAAATGACCGTAGTTGCTTGTCTTGCGGTAGATAGGCCTCAACAGATCAAGTTTCTCAATTATTGCCGAAGGCCTCAGATCAAATTCTTTTTTAACGATCTTTGTCAACTCGGCACTCGGGACAACCCCGGTGCTGTACGCACCTACCAGTACGGATACAGGCTCGGCCCTGCCAATAGTATAGGCAACCTGTATTTCACACTTTTCTGCCAGGCCTGCTGCAACGATATTTTTGGCAATATACCGGCACATATAGGAAGCGCTCCTGTCTACCTTTGACGGGTCTTTTCCTGAAAATGCCCCTCCGCCATGGTATCCAAACCCGCCGTAGGTATCCAGTATTATCTTCCTGCCTGTCAGTCCGCAGTCGCCCATCGGACCGCCAACCACAAATCTGCCCGTCGTGTTTATAAAAAACTGTGTTTCTTTGGTAAGCATATCTTGCGGGATGACCTTCTTAATTACCTCTTCTATTATTGCCTGCCTCAGGGTATCGTAATCCACATCCGGCTCATGCTGCGCCGCTATTACAACCGTGTGAACGCTTACCGGTTTTCCGTCGATATACTGAACTGTTACCTGGGATTTTCCATCCGGCCTGAGCCACGGGAGCTTTCCTGATTTGCGCACATGGGTAAGCCTTGCTGTAAGGCCATGAGCCAGATAGATGGGCATTGGCATCAGGGTTGCCGTATCCTTGCAGGCAAACCCGAACATGAGCCCCTGATCACCGGCTCCCTGCTCCTTGAAAAGCCCTGTTCCATCGACTCCCTGTGCAATGTCCGGGCTCTGCTTGTCAATGGAAGACAGAACAGCGCAGGTCTCAGAGTCAAATCCCATGGCAGAATTCGTATATCCTATGCTCTTTATAGTATCCCTTACAACCTCAGGCATATCTACATAGGCATTTGTGGTTATTTCACCGGCGATCATTGCCATTCCGGTGGTTACAAGGGTTTCGCAGGCTACCCTTGAATATTTATCCTGCTCCAGGATTCTGTCCAGGACATGATCCGAAATCTGGTCCGCTACCTTGTCAGGATGTCCCTCGGTAACCGATTCCGATGTAAATAAAAAATTAGATTTTTTCATCAGTTGCTCCTTTCAGATATAATTAACAATTATGGTTAATTATTTATAAATAAGATAATTATCTATCAGCCTTGTGCCTCCGACTTTCACAGCAAGGGCCAGGAGACTCTTATCCTGGAGGATATTTATATCCTCCAGGGTTTCAGGGTCACATATATTTATATAATCTATACTGGTAAAGGGAAACGATAAAATCAGCTGCTTCAGTGCGGCAATAATTTTTTCACTTCGTGATTCGCCTTTATCCGCCATATTTACGGCCATATCCATGGCCTTTTTCAGGCAAAGGGCTGACTTTCTTTCTTCAGGGTTCAGATATTTGTTTCGGGAACTCATTGCCAGGCCGTCCGGTTCTCTTACAGTGGGCACCTGAATAATTTCAATATCAAAATTGAAGTCCTTTACCATTCTCTTTATAACAGCAAGTTGCTGAAAGTCCTTCTGACCAAACAACGCAAAATGAGGTTTAACAATATTGAACAATTTTGCTACCACAGTGGTAACACCTTCAAAATGACCGGGCCGTGACTTCCCGCAAAGGAACCCGGTAATCTTTTCAACACTTACACTGCTCTGAAAGCCTTCGGGATACATTTCCTTTGGTGAAGGCAGGAAAACAATATCGGCACCTTCGCCCCGGGCCTTTTTTATATCCCCTTCAACGTCCCTGGGATACTTGTCAAAATCCTCATTTGGTCCGAATTGCGTAGGATTGACAAACAGGCTCATAACAAGAATATCGGCGCGTTTTCGCCCCTGCCTTATTAATTCAAGGTGCCCTTCATGTAAAAATCCAAGGGTCGGGAAAAGGCCTATTTTTTTCCCGGAAAGCCTTATTTGCTCCGCTCTTTCCTGCATCATACCCACTGTTTCAATGATCTCTATTTCTCTATTTTCTACCATGGCCGATTATCTCGAACTGACAGGTATATAATATTGAACACCTGATTTTATCTGATTGATCTCGTTTACCAGATCATCAAAATCTTCTTCTATATTCACGAAATCTATCTCTGACGCATTTACAACAAGCAATGGAGATTCTGTATAATGGAAAAAATAATCATTAAACGCCTGATTGATCTGATCAAGGTATTTTAAATTTATTGATCTTTCATAATCCATATTTCTTTTCTTTATTCTATTGATCAGGACCTCTGTTTTTGCCTGCAGGAAAACGACCAGGTCGGGTGATTTTATCCTTTTTTTCAGGATCTGGAACAACTGGTCATACAGCCAGAATTCGCTGTCATCAAGGTTGGCCTTTGCATATATCCGGTCCTTGTCAAAGAGGAAATCACTGACTATTGTTTTTTTGAAAAGATCAAGCTGGTCCAGGTCGAGTGAATGCTGGTAACGTCTCATCAGAAAAAACATCTGTATCTGAAATTTGTATCGTTTCGGATCCCTGTAAAATTTATCCAGAAAGGGATTATCCTCAGTATGTTCCAACAGTTCCTGGCCATTTATGCGTTCGGCCAGCTTTCTTGCGAGGCTGGTCTTACCCACACCAAGAGGCCCTTCTATTACAATATGATGATGATTAATTGCCGTTTCCTTTAAACTATTGCTATAATTTATGATTTCGCCCAATAATATCAAAACGGTAACAGATAACATTGACAGGGTAATTTGTCAAGAAAGCCTGTCTTCCCAAAATCCGAGATTGAAATAGAACAAGTCTCTAGAATATATAATTCAAGCCAAAAAAAAGGGTAGAGAGGGTCTGCGCTACATCTTTTTTTGCCGGGAGCTGGTGCTGATTCACCATCATAACTGAGACAAAGGCAATCTACCTTTGCTTCAGACACACCTCACCCTTTAAGTTATTATTCTCCAAGGATATCCGTTCTACCTTCTAGGTGTTTGCAAACTCCCATATCCTTAGACGAATATCGTCAAACAATGAAAAGAAGCTTCTACTCACTTTGAGATAAATCTGGCCACCATGAAATACTATCTTTCCGGCTATCTGGTACAATCTCCATCTGACCGTTTGAACCTGATAATGGTGCCAGCTTTTACCAAGTGCCTTAAGGATAAAAAGCCGGTATGCATTATATGCCAGAGCGCCTATTCTGAAATATACAGCATTGGCTTCCGTCTGACCACAAGGCATTCTTTCCATACCAAACCCTATCTTGAGATCCTTTATTCGGTTTTCGCTACAATCGCCACGCTGATTGTACCACCACACTACCCTTTCCGCTTGTTCAAACTTATTAGTTACTATTACAGTATACTTTACCTTCTCACCTTCTTCTTCAAACATATTCTGCTGATAGGGCCTGCGGATCACTATAAGGCGGAAACTGTTCTCAGTCTTATTCATAGTGTGAATAGCTTCAGCTATATATCCTCCTTTATAGGTGCGCCAATCCTCTTCCGGGATATTATTTATCACCTTTAATACTGCTGCGTCTAAATCACCGCCTATAGCAAATTCAATCCCTTCTTTTTCACAGTAATTTATTATATCAGCCTGATACCCGGCGCTGTCAGACCTGAATGCTTTAACTTCTTTACCCTTCGGAAGTTGACGACGACAGTATTTAATAAATTCAAGGTTTCTCCCTCCAGGGGATTCATTACCCTCCCTGAAATCATCTCCCAATACCAATCCATTTTCTGCTATATGACCAACCATCGGCATATAACCCTTAAATCCCTTATAGGTCATTTTTGCCGATTCCTTCTCCGCTACTATCCCTGTTGCATCTATATCAAGAGTATACCCCTTGAGACCATCATACTTCATGCCTCGCTTTAATAGTTGCCTGTTAACTTTGCCAAGCCCTTCAAGACCACCATTCTGTCCTGTCCTACGTAACCAATCTCCTATAGCATCTGATGAAGGAACTCGGTCTAATGGTAATATCTCTCGCATCCCTTCATCCCCTCTTATCTCTCGAGTGTCCTCCAGGTTTCTTCCTCCACCATTTAATGTCAATAGAATGGGGAACACATATTCTGAGGCTTTATACCCAGCGCCACTGCCAGGCTTTGGTAAGTATTTATCTACTGTCTTTAATATGCCCAAGCCCACCGCAAATTCTCCAAACAGACTCAGGCCTGCATGAGAAGTTATCATATCTTTGGTCATTTCTAGCTTGAATGGGAGAAGACTTTGTCGTATCATCTTTTTCACCTCGTTGGTTCAGTTTGTGTTTCTTTGTCGTTACACATATCTACCTGATTCAACGAGGTTTTTCAATTTATAACTCCATTTTTATCTCTTCAATCGCGGGTTTTGGGGTCTTTCATGAATATGCATTCTACTCTATATTTTTATCATCGGCCATTTAAAAAGAAATTAGCTTGACAAGGTCAGTAATAACAACTATTAGCCATTCAAATCCTGACAATAAGGAATATTATAACAGGCAGTTATACCGGAAGGACAGTATCCAGATGATAGATGAACCTAGGAAATGGTATGCCATACATACCAGAAGCCGGTTTGAACAAAAAGTATATGATGGTATTCTTGGGAAATCCATAGAGGTCTTTCTCCCGAAGATTCAGGTGATGAGCAAACGAAAGGATAGAAGAAAAAAAATACTGATTCCCCTTTTACCCGGTTATGTATTTGTAAATACTTCACTTGAATCCGAAGAATACCTGAGCATCCTGAAGACAGTCGGAGTGGTTCAACTGGTGGGCTTCAAGGGGAAGCCCGTCCCTGCCAATGATGAAGAAATCCAGTCACTCATGATATTAAACGGCACTGACCGGACCGTCCAGAACAGGACGTATATGAAGACTGGCGACAGGATCAGAATAATGGATGGGCCTTTAAGCAATCTTGAAGGATTTTATATTCGTCATAAAGATCAGGGAGACAAGGTAGTTGTATCAATCGAGTTATTGAACAGATCACTCGAGATCGATATTGAAGACTGGGCACTTGAAAGACTCGATTAATACCTGTAAGATATCGATTCCGGTGCCAGGCAAATGAAAGTTATTTCAAAATATATTTTAAAAGAAATAATCAGGATATTTTTACTCTGCCAGTTGATCTTTATCCTGTTATTCCTTGTAATAGATTTTATTCAGAAAATAAATACCTTCATCAAGGCAGAAGTGCCTTTAACTACAACCCTCGCTTACTTTTTATACAAAATACCATTTTATTCAGAAAATATGATCCCTGTGGCAACGATGATCTCTATCATCGTTGTCATTTGCCTGATGAAAAAAAATATGGAGATCATGGCGATGAAAGCCAGCGGAATGGATATCCTGAAGGTGTTTATGCCTGTTATCTTTATCTCGATTATCCTGAGCCTGTTTTCTTTTTTTCTTTCAGAGTCGATTATCCCTTTTACAAATTCCAGACAAAATGAAATATGGGAGGTTCAAGTAAAAAAACACTCCCCGGAAGGGTTTTATGGAAGCACCCAGATATGGTATAAATCAAAGAATAATATCTACTGGATCAAATATTTTGATGCAAAAACAAAGACAATGAAGGGCCCGACATTCTATTTGTTTGACGACCAGTTTCACCTGACTGAAAAAATAAAAGGAAAAACATGCCAATGGAAAAACGGCGTGTGGGAAATAAAAAATGCCGTAATACAGAAATTAAAAAGCGACGGGACATACAGCTTAAAGAAGCTGGACCGGATACTTTTCAAGATACCGGAAACACCTGCTACATTCATCAGAAAGATGAAGGAGCCGGAGGACATGAACTATGCGGAATTGAAAAAACATGCTGAAAGAGCCAGGGCGGAAGGGTATGACAATACAGCGGACCTGGTCAACCTTTACAGTAAAATATCCTTCCCCTTTATAACCACTGTTTTTGCCATTCTTGCAATTCCGATCGGGCTATGGCAAAAATTAAGCGGTGTTCCTCTTTCAGTTGCTATCGGTATGGCCGCGGGTTTTCTATTCTGGGTTGTGATGGGATTTGCAGATGCGCTGGGCATTGCCGGGATATTGCCACCGATACTATCAGCCTGGACAGCAAATATATTGTTTATGCTGGTGGGAACGAATTTACTGATGAACATTAAAAAATAAATCAGTCTGTAAAACTCAATCAGTTTTTTATTTTTTAAATTGCGTTAATTCGGTTATAGCCCGATGACAGGATTGAGAGTTCGGATTGTTACAAAGGAGAATTACCGGTTTATGCTGGATCGAATTCTGGGAAAAGAGCTGGCTTTCTATATAAAAGATCACAGGAGGCTCATTCTGGCGGCACTTTTTTTTACCTTGATATTTACAATAGTCTCAATGGTGCCTCTTTATATCATAAAAATGGTTATCCAGGTTGGTGTAGACTATCATAAGGAATCCATACCCGTTAAAATTCCCTGGATTTCATATATCGCGGGAGGCTTCCCGCCTTTCAAGATTACAGAGATAACAATACTGCAAAAAATAGCCCCGGTTCATTTTCTGGGCATTCTTCTTGTAGTCTATGCTGTTTCGGTGGTGATCAAATCAATATCGGAATATACAAGCGGCCTCCTTACTGCTGCTTTTACACACAGATCCATTACAGCGATGAGGATAGACCTCTTTGACAATTTCATGCGGCTTCATCAGGCGTTTTACCATAAACACAAAATAGGGAATTTGATATCCAGGTCAACTTCCGATCTGGCACAAATGCAGTTTTCCATAGCCAATATTATAATTGGCCTGATCCAGTACCCGCTCCTCATCCTGGGCTACTTTATCTTTTTATTTTACATGGACTGGAAACTGACATTACTTGTTTCGTTTACTGGCCCGGTTATTGTCGGACTTACACGGCTATTCGGAAGGAAAGTGAAAAAGCATGCGATAAGGATGCAGGACGCAACTGCCGACGTAACATCGACCTACCAGGAGTCTATGCTGTGCTTAAAAGTCATCCAGGGCTTTGGTGCTGAAAAAATCCAGTCCAACAAATTCAGAGAAACTGCTATGCAACTTTATAAAAAAATAATGCACTGGAGTCGCTGGCAGCTTGGTCTCGGCCCGTTGATGGAGGCCATATCAACCTGTGTAGCCCTTGCCATACTGGCAATAGCATTCACATTCTTTAAACACAGTGCAAGTGATCTCGGCGCCATCTTTTTTGCATTTACAAGATTGTATTCACCGATAAAGAATCTATCAAAGGTAAACAATGATCTAAGGACCCTTCAGGGGGCTACACAGAGGGTTTTCGGCATTATGAACGCACCTTCAGAAATAAGAGACCGGCCTGGGGCAATAGAGATAACAGCCCCTGAAGAATCCGTTGAATTCAAAAACGTGCACTTTTCCTATGCATCCGGCAATGAAGTGCTAAAAGATATTTCATTCAAGGTTAAAAAGGGTGAAATAGTCGCCTTTGTAGGTTCTACCGGTGCAGGAAAAAGCACATTGATTGATCTTATTCCCCGTTTTTATGATGTGACAGCAGGGAGTATTTCAATAGACGGTATTGATATAAAAAACATCACACTTCAATCCCTTAGAAAACAGACAGGAATAGTCAACCAGGAAGTACTTCTTTTTCATGATACTGTTGCCAATAATATCAGTTTTGGCTTTCCTGATATCGGAAAAGAGATGATTATAGAAGCAGCGAAGAAGGCTCATGCCCATGATTTTATAACAGGCCTGTCTGACGGATATGAAACGATTGTAGGCGACAGGGGGACCATGCTTTCAGGCGGCCAGAAGCAAAGGATTTCAATCGCCCGTGCCATACTCATGAATACCTCCATCCTTATCCTTGATGAGGTCGCATCAGCCCTGGACGCAGAAAGCGAAGAGTTGATATACAAATCCATTGATGCCCTTAAAGGTAAATGCACGATATTTATGATAGCCCATCGGCTGAGCACCATTAGAAATGCAGACAGGATCTTTGTGCTTGAAAAGGGACGAATAATAGAGTCCGGCACTCAGCAGGAATTATTAAACCGGAACGGAAGGTTCAGGCAGTTATATGACATGCAGTTCCATGCGTAACTATTTATCTCATAAGTCTTAGGAATTCATCAGCCGATATACCCAGAATTCTAATTCTCTTATTTCGGGATTTTTCACCGGATACAATCCGGATATTTTTTTTCGGAACATCGAGTTGTTTTGAGAGTAATTCTGTCACGGCTTTATTGGCCTTCCCATCAACAGGCGGTGAAGTTACTCTGATCCTGGCCACACCATCCTCTATGCCAACGATCTCATTTCTTGAGGCTCTAGGAATTATCTTTGTTTCTATCTCGATATAAACGCTGTCGGTTTTTTTCTTTTTCATCTTACCTACAATCCACCAGTTATATTCAAGTTGAATTATTTGCCACTGTAGTATAAATTACCGGTAAAATAAAATCCAAGAGGAAATTACATGTTTTTAATCAAGGCAATAATCGATTTTTTAATAGTCCTGCTTCTTATAAGACTTTTAATCAGACCTGTTGAAGCAAATTTTAACACTTTATACAGCCTGATCTACAGAATTAGCGACCCCATATTAAAACCGGCAAAATCAATATTGAAAGATGATACCAAATCCGTTTTATTAAGTGTTCTCTGCATGGTTCTTATAAGGGGTTTTATATATATCAACATGAGTCGAATGACATTATTGGCCGGAATCTGCGGCAGTTTTTTAAACTTCTTTCAACTGCTGTTTCAGTTCTATATGGCAGTATGGTTCATAGCGATACTGACAGGTGAAAGGACACATACACCTGTTATAAGTGTTTTGCAAAGGGCATTTCTCCCCCTTGGTACTTTATCGTCGAAACTCAAAATTCCCAGAAAGTCTTTTTCCTTTTTTACATTTGTATTTCTGTTGCTTGCCTACAGTCTTCTTTCCTTTTTACTCAACATGATCGCCTCCGGCCAGCTTGTTTCGTTATTCGATTTCTTTAACAACATCGCTGAAGGACTGCTACTTATAATAGCACTATTTCCGGGTTTCTTCTCGGTTGTTATAATTGTCGCGGCACTTCTCTCATGGGTAAGTCCGGACCCCTATAATCCTGTAGTCCAGACGATTTACGGAATAAGCGAACCTTTACTTGCACCTTTTAGAAAGATCATACCGGATATCGGTGGACTTGATATTTCCCCGATAGCTGCTCTTCTTTGTTATCAGATTGTTGGAGGGCTTTTAAAACAGATAGTGATCAATCTGGCCAGCCTGATATAATTTGTGAATAGAAAAAAATTAGAGCAGGCCATAAGCCGGGTTCTGTTTCCAGGGGCATAAGGATACACCCCTGGATGATGACCATTCATCTACCCTTGATGTTGCCATCAAGATCAAGCGACCTACCCGGGGACTTGGGCGGACCACCCTCAAACTCCCCTTATTTGGTCTTGCTCCGGATGGGGTTTGCATAGCTCCGGACGTCACCGCCCGGACTGGTAAGCTCTTACCTCACCGTTTCACCCTTACCGGATACTGAAGCAGATGCTAAAGGACCGGCGGTTTACTTTCTGTTGCACTTTCCTTCCCGTCACCGGGACTGGACGTTATCCAGCATCCCGTCCTGCGGAGCCCGGACTTTCCTCCCCTCTGCATTATGCAAAGCAGCGGTCATCCGGCCTGCTCTAATACTTTAACCCGGATTTTGCAGTAGAAAACGTAGCGAGGGCGAAAAACCAAAGCGAAACGCGAAGTTGGAACGATTTTGACCCGGAAGCATATCATAAATATGTTGAGGATCGAAATCGTGAAACAAGCGTTGCAGCAAAGGTTTTTAGTCCGCAGTAGGTGGCTACTGCAAAATCCGGGTTTAAATTCTATTATATGGAAATACCATTCAGCAGGTTTACAAAAAATTCATCCTCACCCCAGTAAATAAGCCTGTTACAGTGAGGGCAGGCCATCATTTCCTTACACCTCTGCAGTTCGTTGAATTTTTGAGGCGGTATTTCCAGATGGCACCCCTGACATATACCGCCGATTACAGAGCTTATTGCTAAACCAGCCCTTCTGTCACGCAGCAGGTCATATGTCTTCAGTATTTTTATATCAACCGCATCGTTGTATTCTGCCCTTTGGTTCATAAGTTCTTCGATTTCCTTATCGAGCTCAAGAAGCTCTTTCTCAATCTCTCTTTTTTCCTCTTCGAATTCCTCCTTAAGCTTGTCCTGTTCACCCTTTATCTCATCACATTCTTTTTTTAACAACTCAATCTCTTCCATCATCTGGAGTATCTTATCTTCTTTTTTCACCTTATCTTTTTCGATCTCTTCTATTTCTTTGAGTGCTGCTGTATATTCCTTATTTGATTTTATGTTATTCAGTTTTTCCTGGCTTTTAAGGGCCTTGCTTTCAACAACCTGCACTTCCTTTTCAAGAGATCTTCTTTCTTTTTGGAGGGAATCCAGTTTCTCAAATTTGGTTTTATAAATACTTAAGGTCTCGGTAAAGGTTTCATCCAGTTTCTCAATTCGTATGGGAACGGAATCTCGCTTTGTCTGAACGGTCTTTATTTTATTGTCACACTCCTGAAGCATAATCAGTTTTTTTATATTATCTTTCAATTCCAGTTATCCCCCTTATTGTTATTTTATATGGTCCTGGCAGGGTCTCTCTCATCTTCATATAACTTAAGTACGATATCCATATTATATCCGGCAAATAAATCCTCAAGTTTTTTTATAAACCCTGTCAGTGCAAATCTTTCCGTGGAAAAATGACCGGCATCAATTATATTTAACCCAAGGGCCCCCGCTGTTAAGGCATCATGATGACCAATATCTCCGGTTACTAACAGGTCTGCTTTTTTCCCGGCTGCAACGGCAATTAAATCCCTTCCCGATCCTCCTACAACCGCGACGCGTTTGATAACCGACTCATCGGCACCTATTACCTTAACTGTATTGAGCCCAAGAATATTTTTAACCAACCCGGAAGCAGAAAGCAAATCAACAGATTCAGGAAGACTCCCTGTTATGCCAAGCCCATAGCCCCCTTCACCATTAAGCTCCTTTGGTTCTAAAATCTCTACGTCCAGCAGTCCGAGCTTTTCACCCAGTATATGATTTATCCCCGCTCTTGCAGAATCCAGGTTCGTATGAACTGCGACGATAGCTATATTATTTTTTATCGCCTCATGGATGACGTTTCCGGGATAAGTATTAAAATTAATACATGAAACTGCCCTGAACAGCAACGGATGATGAGTAACAAGCAACTGCGCACCAGTTGAAGCGGCCATGCACACAGCTTCCATAGTCGGGTCCAGGGCGACAACTGCTTTTCTGATAACCATATCATAGGAACCAACCTGCAGGCCCGAGTTATCCCATTTCTCGGCCAGTGCAAATGGTGCTATTTCATCAAGAATATTTATTACTTCTTTCAGGTTGGGAAGCATATCAATTAACCAGTTTTATACCCGATAAAAACCAGGGCGATAAAAAGGATACCCTGCATATTTATTCAACTAAAAATGCAAAGGGCGCATCATTAATGATGCGCCCTTCAGGCTTACTATCTCTTTATTGAGATTTTTTTGTATATTTGAAAAATTAACATTATACCTTTCGTGATGGGCCCACCTGGGTTCGAACCAGGGACCTACCGGTTATGAGCCGGTGGCTCTTCCAGCTGAGCTATGGGCCCGTCTATATGCTGTATGATTCAGGCTGTATAAAATGCAGCCGGAATCATTTTTTGTCAAGAAAAAATAAAAGAAAAATATTATCTTTCGATAAAACTCTTCAGTTTTCTGCTCCGGCTCGGATGCCTGAGTTTCCTCAAGGCTTTTGCCTCGATCTGCCTGATCCTTTCTCTTGTTACATTAAAATCTCTTCCGACCTCCTCCAGAGTATGATCAGACTTTTCACCTATACCGAACCTCATTCTGAGGACTTTTTCTTCCCTTGGCGTGAGAGATGTAAGCACCTTTCTTGTCTGCTCTCCAAGGCTATGGTTTACCACTGCTTCCCCCGGTGAAATGACTTTTTTATCTTCTATGAAATCACCAAGATGGCTGTCTTCTTCCTCTCCTATAGGTGTCTCAAGCGAAATAGGCTCTTTTGCTATTTTCAGGACCTTGCGCACCTTTTCCAGCGGGAACTCCATTTTTTCGGCAATCTCTTCAGGCGTCGGTTCCCGCCCGTGTTCCTGCACAAGATATCTTGAAGTCCTTATGAGTTTGTTTATCGTTTCAATCATATGTACAGGAATACGAATGGTCCTTGCCTGGTCGGCAATAGCCCTGGTTATTGCCTGTCTGATCCACCATGTTGCGTAGGTACTGAATTTGTATCCGCGTTGATATTCAAATTTTTCAACGGCCTTCATCAGGCCAATGTTGCCTTCCTGGATTAGGTCAAGAAACTGAAGTCCTCTGTTTGTGTACTTCTTTGCTATACTTACGACCAGTCTGAGATTAGCCTGAATCAACTCCTTCTTGGCGAGCTTTGATTTTTCAAGACTTCTTCTTGCCCTGTCCAGAGACTCTCTCAACTCTCTGCTGGTCATACTTGTTCGGTCTTTGATGTCCTTAATCGTTTTTTGAGCCTCGTTTATCTCGTTTCTTAAAACGAGTAATTCTACCTTTTTTCTCTTGAGCGGTGTTACAACATCATTGTCCTTGGCAGTCTTTGGAATACCGCTAATACATTTTTTTATGTAGGTTATTGATTTACCACCGACCTTTAATACACATTCCGATATCTGACGGTCTGCTCTTTCACTTTCTATGACTACATCACGAAGCCTATCCACCATTTTATCAAGCTGCCCCTTTTCCATTTTGAAGCTGTAAATCAACTCGACAATCCGGGTATAGGTTTTTGTCATCTTATCTGTAAGTTTTTTCTTTTTCGCGGCAGTACAGCTCTTTTTTGAGGTCTCCGCCTTTATCATGCAATATTCATCATACAGGGCCTTGATCTCATCAATCAGCATGATAAGATGTTCTCTCTTTTCCCCGATCTGGGCATGATTTTCTTCATAATCAGGATCATTGATAATATTCTTTAATTTAACCGCACCTGTTCTTAGTTTTTCCCCAAGATCAATAATGTATTCAATACCTACATAGCACTTTAAAAGCAGTTCAAGGGTATCCTTCTCGCCCACTTCTATTCTCTTGGCTATATCAACTTCACCTTCCCTGGTCAGAAGGGAGATGCAGCCCATCTCTTTAAGATACATTTTTACAGGATCGGAAACCCTGGCTGAATTATCGACGACATCAGCATGGAATTCCTCTTTTTCTACCTCTTTTTCCTTCTTTTTCTTCAGTTTTCTGGATTTTTCGATTTCGATTTTTGCCGCCTCGTCTATAACCATTATATCCAATTCTTCAAACATCATCATTACATCGTCGATATGCTCTGAAGAGACTATTTCATCCGGCAGATCATCATTCAGCTCTTCGTATGTAATATAGCCCTTATCCTTACCGATATCTATTAATCGCTTCAAATTATGCATATCAGATTTATTTGTCATATTTTCCCTCCTGATAATTACTTATCTCTGGTTCTTTACTTAAAACCTTTTTTTATATTTCTTTCAAATAATCCATAAAAAAGATTATTGTTTTCTTAAATGGCTCTTCTAAGCTTAATCAATTCATTCAGTTTTTCAAGGTCCCCGGAATTCTTTGCTTCATTGATTGAGTTCGTCAATATTATATCCTGAACCCTGTTTTCAAACTCCGAAACTGCCTGCCTCACAGTGTCACCTTTATAAATCGGCTCCGAAAGCATCACTGCATTCAAAATATCTCTTTCCAACCCTTCCGGCATACTCTCAAGCACCTCTTCTGGGTCGATTTTCTTTTTCAGTCTATATACTTCGGCAAGTCTATCAAAAACCTTAATTACTTCGCTGTCTGACATAAGTAATTTGAAATCATTTCTAAATACCCTCTCAGCGGTTTCGGGTGAATGGATTAAAAGATTAAGCAGGTGAAATTCCTTAAGACTTTTAACCCTTGCGCGATTTATTTCGGATTCCAGCTTTATTCTGCTGCCTGTTCCTGTTCCGGCGCCCCTGAGTCTCTTCAATTCATCAAGAACAATTGATTCCGAGATATCGCATTTATCACAGAAATGTTTTATATAAACGGACCTCTGAAGATCGCTTGAAATCTCCGAAAGGACAGGAATTACCTCATTAAGTATCTCTATCTTCCCGGTGACACCGGCCTCCATACCCATCAGTTTTGATTCAGTATAAAAATCAAACATTGGAACCGAACCGTCTAAAAGACCCAAAAAGGCATCCAGCCCGTTGCTGTTAATAAATGAATCCGGATCATCCCCTTCAGGCAGAATCATGACCCTGGCTGTCAGCCCTTCGTTGAGGAAAAGAGGGAGGCTTTTAACCGCAGCGGTTTTCCCTGCATTGTCCGAATCAAAGACTACAATAATTTCCCTGGTAAAACCCTTCAATTTTCTTATATGGTTCTGAGTGAGTGCGGTTCCGAGTGTCGCTACTGCCCCGTAAAACCCATGATTATTCAACGCCAGGGCATCCATATAGCCTTCGACAATTACCACGCGACCGGTATTACGTACGTGACTGAAGGCTGTATTTAATCCGTATAATAACTCTCCTTTATGAAAGACCGGGGTTTCCGGGGTGTTTAAATATTTTGGCAGGGAATTATCAAGCACTCTGCCTCCAAAGCCTGTAACCCTTCCCTCCATGTCAAAAATAGGAAAGATCACCCTTCCCCTGAAACGGTCATAATATCCGCCGTTTTTTTTAGGTATTATAAGCCCGGCCTTCTCCGCCTTTTCGAGATCAATTTTCTTTTTAGTTAAAAATCTGACAAGCCCGTCCCACTCATCCGGGGCATATCCTAATTTGAATTTATTTATGATATTGGGGTTTATCGATCTTTTCTCAAAATATGCAATACCCTTTTTACCATTACCTGTTTTTTCCAGAATATAATTATAATAACCTGCAGCAGCACCATTTATCCTGCAAAGCAGTTCTTTTAAATCAAGCTCCCGTCTCTGGGATGGTGTTATTTTTTTCTCCGGGATAACTATATTATATCTTTCGGCAAGGTCCTTTAATGCCTGAGGAAATGAAACTTTGTGGTACTCCATCCAGAAAGAAAAAACATCTCCCCCTTTTTTACATCCAAAACAATGGAATCTCTGTTTTGTCTGACTTACAGTAAACGACGGATCCTTGTCACCATGAAACGGGCACAATCCTATATGGTTCAAACCCGCCTTTTTTAACTGTACATACTGCCCAATCAGTTCAACAATATCAGCCGATCTTTTTATTTCTTCCTTGGCTAACTGATAGGGATCCATTTTATTCCTTCACTTCGCGTTATTTGATGGACATGGCGTTCATCAACCCGGCTACCTGGCCATTACCAGGTTATTTCAGTTAAACATTTCATTATATTAACGATTTTATAATTGTCAATGCTGAAAAAGCAGGTTTTTGGAGATATAATTATTGCCCCCGGAATAGAGAAAGGAATATTTTAAAACACTGTTAACCGGATTATTTCTTATTTTTTAACGGCATTTCGTTTATAAGTTCTTCCAGTCCCATATCAGCCAGTTTATATACATCAACCCATTTACCTTTGAATTTTAAGAATGACTTCAATTCAAGGACATTTTCACTCAAGGATCTTTGAGTTCGATCAAAATTGCCTTTCCATAAAATGGAACCATCTTTTATACTTATCAGATAGATATCAAATGCTGCCGAAGCAGGATTTTTGACCGAATAATCAGTCCCTTCACGTTTACGCATCCTGTAGAGATATCCTGTTACAGCGACATCAGCGGCAACAGTCTTTCCTATATCCTGGATTATTTTGATCTCATTACCTTTGGCATCTTTATATCGTGAGGGGTCTGTAATAACCTTTACATTTCTCAGATTTATTATCCTGCAATCCTTGGATTCGACCAGCAGGGCATACAATTTGTCAGACATATTATCCGCCATGAACTTGCTTACAGGTTCGGCTCTGACCATTGCACCTGTTATCGGATTGTGAAACATACCGGACTCACTGCCCTCCGCTATTGCAGGCTTAAAACCCAAAAAAACGATTTTGCCTGCATCGATCGGAGGACCGGAAAAACCTTGTTTACCCTGTTCTTTCGCCATACACCCGAAAAACAAGAGCGAAACGAAAAAAATCAGGCAATATTTAATCGACATGAATTTACAGATTTTTTTTAACATATTAACCCCGTCTGAAGGAAATGAGTTCAATTATCAGTATTATAAAAGACCCTTTGTCGATGGAACATTACCATCAAGCCTTTTCTCAATTGTAGTAGCCATATCAAGGGCCTTTCCAAGTGCCTTGAAGATAGATTCTGCTATATGATGGGGGTCTTTTCCTGCAATCAGATCCACATGCATGGTAATACCCGAATAGTTTACAAAGGCCCTGAAGAATTCCTCCAGGAGCCCGATATCAAAATTACCTGTCTTACTGTTTACAGGGGACACACGATATGCCAGATAAGGCCTGTTTGATATATCAATAACTACACTTGACATGGCCTCATCCATGGGCACTTTGGCCTGCCCGTAACGTTTTATACCCTTTTTATCATCAAGGCCTTTACTTATTGCCATGCCAAGGCATATACCGAGGTCTTCGACAGTGTGGTGATAATCGATATCAATATCACCGCTGGCATGGATATCGCAATCCATAAAGCCATGAACAATCATCAGTTTCAACATATGGTCCATAAAAGGTATACCTGTATCGATATCGGTTTTTCCTTTTCCGTCCAGATCAATATTGATACTGATATCGGTTTCATTTGTTTTACGATTTATTGATGCGCTTCTTTTCATTTACCAGGCTCCATAACTGAATAATTACATACTAGCAATTCTAAGGTTTGAGAGGAATAGATGACAGATAAGTATTTGATCGATTCATTTTTTACCGGACCATAAGTATGCCCGAAAATTATTATGAGGTGGTGGAGATGATCGGGATCGAACCGACGACCTGTACGTTGCGAACGTACCGCTCTCCCAACTGAGCTACATCCCCGCAATCATTAAACACTAAAAGTCCGGACAGGTAATTTAATAAGCTGTCGAATTTAGATTTATAAATTCTTTTGGCCGCATAATCAAGATTTTTTTCTAATTTTGAAATACCTGAACAAAACACTTGCATTTTAGTAAAATTTTGGTACAAGACTAAACCACGCCCCCGTAGCTCAGGCGGATAGAGCACCAGATTCCTAATCTGGGTGCCGCATGTTCGAGTCATGCCGGGGGCACTTTTTTTGAAGTAACACATGATATCGTATCATTAAAAAGTCATATAAATAATTTATAATTTGACATATGACTTTTTTTCTTCTAATATTTTGTGTTACATTTTTGGAGGTAAATTATGTATGCTGTTATAAAAACCGGAGGAAAACAATATCGCGTTGCTCCCGGTGATATGCTGAAAATTGAAAAGCTTGATGGCAATGTCGGGGATTCAATAGCCTTTGATAAGGTCCTGTTAACTTCAGATGGCGAAAATGTCAATATGGGGAAACCATACCTTGAAGACACCAAGGTATACGGCAGTATCACCAGACAGGGGAAAAACAAAAAGATCATTGTCTTCAAGTACAAAAGAAGAAAAGGCTACAGAAAAAAACAGGGACACAGGCAGAGTTTTACGCTGATAAAGATCGATAATATCGGCGAGTGATAATATCTGATACCGTATTAATTCAGATATTTTCATTACAAACTAAAAAATAAGGATTTTTTTCGCTGAAGGCGATTTTTTATAAGGAACGCAGATTATGGCACATAAAAAAAGCAGGCGGAAGTTCAAGAAATGGAAGAGATAGCGCCGGCCAGAGATTTGGGGTAAAGAAATACTCGGGTGAAAAGGTAAAAGCCGGCAATATCCTTATCAGGCAAAAAGGAACCCAGGTTCACCCTGGCAATAATGTCGGACTTGGAAAAGATTACACGATTTATTCCAAGGTTGACGGAACAGTCACCTTTGAACGGTTTGCAAAAAATCGAAAAAAGGTGAGTGTAGTCGCTGACTAAAAGATTTTCCTTTTTCCACCTCCTGAGGATAATATGGGTTTTCTTGATGAAGCGGTTATTCATGTTGTTTCCGGGGATGGTGGAAAAGGCTGTGTCAGCTTTTACAGAGCCCGTTATATCCCAAAAGGCGGCCCCGATGGAGGGGATGGCGGAAAAGGCGGGGATATAATCATAAGTGCCTCGAACAAACTCCATACCCTATCCGATTTCAGCTCCCGAAGACGTTTCAAGGCCCAGAATGGCGGTGCAGGAAAGGGGAAAAATCAATCAGGAAAAAATGGCAGCGATACCTTGATTGAGGTGCCGCTGGGCACAATAATCTCTGATCATGAAACAGGAGAAATCATTGGAGACCTGATTGAAAATAAACAGGAAATTATCATAGCCCATGGAGGAATAGGCGGAAAAGGCAACAGACATTTTGCCACATCAACCAACAGGACCCCGAGATATGCTCAAAGCGGTATTCCTGGAGAATCAAAGGCCCTGAAACTGACTCTGAAACACCTTGCAGATATAGGGCTAATAGGCCTTCCGAATGCGGGAAAATCCACACTTTTATCATGCCTTACAATGGCACACCCCAAAATAGATGAATACCCCTTTACAACAATCACTCCGAACCTGGGGATAATGGCATTTGATGGCGAAGAACCTCTTGCAATAGCAGACATCCCGGGATTGATTGAAGGCGCAAGTGAAGGTAGAGGGCTTGGCCATCGTTTTCTAAAGCATATAGAGAGAACAAAATTCCTCCTTCATGTCATTGATATATCAAATACACAGGCAGATGACCCGTTGAGGGATTATTACATTCTTGAAGATGAATTAAAAAAATATGATTTATCCATTCTTCAGAAAAAAAGAATAATCATTGCCAATAAAATTGACCTTGACAGGCCGGATGGGTTAAAACCGGAGGCTATTATAGCCAGGATAAACTCCATGGGTTTTGATGTAATACCTGTTTCTGCCCTGACAGGTGAAGGAATCCGGGAACTAAAAGAATTCTTAAGGGAGAATGTAAAATAACTGCCTTTCTTTGCTGTCTATGGAAAACAAATCATATATCAACAGAAAAGACCTTCTCAAGCCTGTACGGCGTTTTGTAATAAAGGCCGGAAGCGGAATACTTACCGGTAAAGACGGCCTTAACAGGGCTGTAATAAATAATTTGACAGATGACATATGCGCCCTGAGGGAAAAGGGATATGAGATTATCCTTGTTTCGTCCGGTGCTATAGCCGCAGGAATAAGAAAAGTCGGATATACCCGGCGGCCGGAGGCCATTTCTGAAAAACAGGCAATGGCGGCTGTCGGCCAGAGCAGCCTTATGATATCATATGAGAAGGCATTTAAACGCCATGGTTATACCGTAGCCCAGATACTGATTACAAGGGACGATCTCAATAACAGACGCCGCTATTTGAATGCCAGAAATACAATATTTACGCTTTTATCCTGGGGAATAATCCCGATAATAAATGAGAATGATACTGTCGTTATTGACGAGATAAAATTCGGAGACAATGATAATCTCAGCGCCATGGTAGCGAATATGACGGATTCAAATCTGCTTATTAATCTGACGGATATTGATGGATTATTTGATGATGACCCCAGAAAAAATAAAGATGCCAAACTGATCCCTGTAATAGAAAAAATAGGGAACAGCATCTTCCAGTTCGCGAGTTCAACACCTGGTGCACTCGGAACAGGCGGAATGGCAAGTAAAATAGCAGCGGCTAAAAAGGCCACATTGAAAGGAATCCCTGTAGTCATTGCAAACGGGCGGGGGAAAAATATTATAAGCAAAATCATCCGGGGCGAAGAGACTGGCACGCTTTTCACCCCACAGCCCCGGGCCATTTGCGGACGCAAACACTGGATCGCCTTTTCAAGGGCTATAAAGGGACAGGTTATCATTGATGATGGTGCTGTTAAGGCGCTGATAAAGAATAGGAAGAGCCTTCTTCCATCGGGAGTAACCGGAGTTACTGGTAAATTTAACAGGGGAGATTCAGTCCGGATCATCGACAGCAAGGGCGATGAAATTGCAATCGGAATGGCTGACTACAGCAAAAGCGACCTGGAAAAAATAAAAGGGTTGAACAGCAGAGTTATAAAGGAGATACTGGGCTATAAACATAATGATGAGGTAATTAACAGGGATAATCTGGTAATTACATATGGAACAGGATACGGAGAAGAGACATGTCAATAAAAACCATGATCAATGAAATAGCAGTCTCGGCAAAAGAGGCATCGAGAGGCCTGAGAATCATTAAAAGGAATGAAAAGGATGCCGCGCTCCAATCGATTGCGAAAAAACTTGTTGAACGAAAGAATGATATAAAAACAGAGAATGAAAAGGACCTGGCCTTCGCCAGAGATAAAGGGTTAAGCCCTGCGATGATTGACAGGCTCACACTTGATGACAAAACTATCAATTCAATGGTTGAAGGACTTAAAGAGGTAATGCTTTTACCGGATCCGGTGGGTGAAGTTACAGGAATGTGGAAAAGGCCCAACAATCTGCTGGCAGGCAGGGTAAGGATTCCGCTCGGAGTCATCGGTTTTATCTACGAGTCACGGCCGAATGTAACAGTCGATGCGGCGAGCCTTTGTCTTAAATCCGGCAATGCGGTAATCCTGAAGGGCGGTTCCGAAGCCATACACTCAAACATAATACTCGCGGAAATCATCAGGGAGTCCCTGGAGGAAAACGGCCTCCCCGGAAAGGCTGTCCAGGTAATCCCAACGACCGACAGGCAGGCCACAACCGAACTTTTAATGTGCGACGATCTCGTGGATGTAATTATTCCAAGAGGCGGTGAGGGTTTGATCCGCTTTGTAAGTGAGAACTCTCGCATACCTGTGCTTAAACATTATAAGGGCGTATGCCACGCCTATGTAGATAAGTTTGCCGATATCAGGACAGCAGTAGATATATGTATAAACTCAAAGGTACAGAGACCCGGGGTTTGCAATGCCCTGGAGACGATGCTTGTCCATAGGGATATAGCAGAAGATTTCATGCCTGAAATGGCAAAGGCATTTCGTGATGCCGGAGTGGAGCTCAGGGGCTGCGAGAAGACCAGAAGGCTTGTTCCCGAGGCTATCCCGGCCACCGAAGAAGACTGGCCCGCCGAGTATCTTGATCTGATACTGGCAGTTAAAATTGTGGACAGCATGGAAGAGGCATGCATGCATATAGAAAAATACGGCTCCAACCATACCGAGACGATAATCACAAAGGATTATGCAAGGGCGAGGAGATTCCTCGAGCAGGTTGACTCATCCGTGGTCATGGTTAATGCGTCAACGAGATTCAATGACGGCAACCAGCTTGGCCTTGGGGCTGAAATAGGTATAAATACCTCCAAGCTTCATGCCTATGGGCCCATGGGCCTGGAAGAATTGACCACAACAAAATTTATAGTATATG
Source organism: uncultured delta proteobacterium (assembly GCA_963815145.1). Classification (GTDB taxonomy): domain Bacteria; phylum Desulfobacterota; class DSM-4660; order Desulfatiglandales; family HGW-15; genus JAAZBV01. The sequence continues at coordinate 149,848 of CAWFFS010000007.1, read as the reverse complement.
GCGACGGCCAGGTAAGAAATTAGGAGGATCTCCATTTGAGGCTTGGCATACTGGGCGGGACCTTTGACCCTATACATATGGGGCATCTGCGTCTTGCCGAAGAAATGTGCGAAGAACTGAATCTTGCAAAGGTTCTTATTCTGCCGGGGGCGCAGCCGCCGCACAAGGATGACACACAAATTACTCCTTTTTATGACCGGCTTGAAATGGCAAAAATAGGCGCCTCATATTCCGATTGTCTGGAGGTCAGTGACATTGAAGGTCAAAGAAAAGGCCCCTCCTACTCAATTGAAACTGTAAGGCTGATCCGCGAAAAATACGGCAAGGGACTTGAATTGTTTTTCATCCTGGGCAGCGATGCCTTTAAAGAGATAAACACATGGAAAGAATACAAAAGTCTGTTCAGGATTACGAACTTCGTTGTAATTGAAAGACCCGGAATCACACTGGGCGAGATTGGAAGTTTCATAGAATCACTTGGTGTAGGCCTTAATGAGGGAGAAACAAAAAACCTGTTTCTTGATTCATCAGGCAATCATGTATTTATAAAAAAAACGACTCAACTGGACATATCTTCCACAAAAATTCGTCAAGATTTGAGGGCCGGAAGATCTGTCAATTTTATAGTACCTGCCAGGGTAAAAGAATATATCATCGAGAAGGGATTATATAAAAAAAATGAAGTCTCTTGACAAAGCATTGCTTGCAGCAGATATTATTATGGAAAGAAAGGCTGTTGAACCGGTTTTATTCTATGTTGGCGAAATGTCTTCTTTTTCGGATTATTTTCTTATTGCAGGTGGAAATTCCACCCGACAGGTGCAGTCGATAGGGCGTCACCTGGAAAAAAAGATGAAAGATAATGGCTTTAAATCCTATGGTACAGAAGGAGAATTGGAAGGACAGTGGATACTGATGGATTATGGCGACCTGATTATCCACCTTTTTTATCAACCCGCCAGAGAATTCTATGATCTGGAAGGTCTCTGGATGGAAGCACCAAGGATAGAAATAAAAGACAATGATCCCACTGGTAAAAAATAAATTCTGTATTATCTCACTTATTTTTCTTCTTATCTTATCACAGCAAAGCATCATTCTGGCCATCTCGATCAAGGATGAAGAAAAGGCCGGACAGGAATTTCTTAAAGAAGTCAAACAACAGCTCGATGTAACAAACGATCCTTATGTAAGTGGTTTCATTAATGATCTCGGACAGTTTCTGGTGCAGTCCGCTGAAACAAGGCCTTTTAAATTCAGGTTCTATGTAGTTAAAAACGACGAGCTAAATGCCTTTGCCGGCCCTGGAGGCTATATTTTCGTTTTCACTGGGCTTATAAGGGCCATGGACGAGGTTGACGAACTTGCGGCAGTAATGTGTCATGAAATAGCCCATGTCACCCATCGGCATATTTCACAACAGATTTCTCAGTCTTCAAAACTCGGGATTGCTTCACTGTTAGGAGTACTGGCCGGAGCACTCATCGGAGGTGATGCTTCCGAGGCTTTAATGGTGGGATCTATTGGCGCGGCCCAGCAGAAGGGGCTCTCTTACAGCAGGGACGCAGAACGTCAGGCAGACCAGGCAGGATTCAAGTATGCAGCCAAATCAGGGTTTGACCCGACAGCCATAAAAAGGGCGCTGATGAAACTTCAGGAGGGAAACTGGGGGGCAAACGAGGTACCTGCTTATCTTCTTACGCATCCGATCGGTCCTGAAAGAGTATCGAATATTGATTCAATGCTTTCATCCCCATATATTGTTGAGGAAAAACCCGAAACTGTCAGATTCAGAAAGGAATACCCGATTTTCAGAACCATTGTCATGGCTAAATACGGGCAAAAGGATGAGATGATTAATTATTTCAAATCCGAATTGTCAAAATCACCAGGCTCATCTCTCGCAAACTTAGGCATGGGGATAGTACTGGAAACGAACGAAGATAACTCAAAATCAATCGAATATCTTGAAAAAGCGGCTAAGGGTCTTGCTGAACCTTCACCGGCTTTAACGTATCTTGCCAAGGCGTATGAGGCAAATAATGAACCTGGCAAGGCTGTTTCCATCCTTAAAAAGGCCCTTAGTGAAAATGGAAATGACAAGGCAAATCTTCAGACGCTCGCCGGAATATATCAGGAAAATGGAGAATACAATAAAGCCATTGAAATATATGAAAAATTAAAACTATTTACACCTGTTGAAGACGATATCTTCTATAATCTTGGATATTCCTATGGCAAGGAAAATAAACTGGGTCTTGCTCATTATAATTTCGGTCTTTTTTATAAAAAATCGCAAAACTTTAAAGAGGCCCATTTTCATTTTCAGGAAGCAAAAAGGGAAGCAAAAAATGATCCGGAATTATTGAAGAAAATCGATGATTCCATTACCGAGATCGATAAAGAAAAAGGGAAAACGAGGTCCGGAGAAAAACCGGGATTTTCCGGATACAGATAGTGCAAGTAGTTTTCTTCCAGGGGCATATACCTGTCAGGCTTTGTTATCTTCTAAAATATGATCTGCGATTTTTTCCGAATTAACCATATTGGGGACAATGCCATTGGTAAAAAAATGTACCCCTCTGGTTATTTCGCCCAGGGCAAACAATCCGGGAATAACCCTTCCATTTTTCCCGGTTACCTCACAGGTGTTAAAATCTGCATTTATTCCGCCATTCGGGTGGGGATTAATAATTCCTTTATCAAGAAGCCTGTTTAAAAGGGGATTATTGAATTTAGTGACATCTGCGCCCTGTCCTGTCGCGTTTATTAGAAAAGGGGTTTTAAGGGTATAAGGGACACCGAACCTGGTGCCGACATCCATTTCAAAACCTTTTGCGCCGCATGTCCTGACACACATAAGACCGGATACTACATCAAGCTGGCCTGTATTAAAGGCATTTAGTATTCTTCTTGCATTTATTAACGGCATAGGGTGCCTGTATACAGTCCAGAGTGTCTTGTATGTCCTGTCAAAATGCATTCTATCTTCTATGGACATTCTGTTCCAGATATATCCTGTTATTGGCCCGGAAGAGGTTAGTGCAGCCTGGTAAGGAATGATTCCGGCTTGGGCCCTTGATATAGCTTTTTTAAGTATCCGGGCTGTTGAACCAAGCGGATTAAACACCCGCAGCCAGTCAATCTCCCTTCCTTCGGCAGTTTCCATCTCCTTGAAAAACAAATCCCTTATCAAATCAAAGGAAAGGCTGTTTCCCCCGGCTTCGGAAATGGCCCCTGATATCTTTTCTTTAAATATAAACTTCGGTTCGTACTCAAAAGGCGTGCCCTGAACCTTTGGCAATAATCCATGTCTTGATATGAATGTAATTTTTCCCCTGTGGTCATTTTCCATGAGGGTAAAAAAGGTGTCAATGGCGCTTAAACCTGCCCCGAGTATAAAAACAGGTACATCCCTGGGTATCTTTTCCATGATTTCAGACACTGGCCACGGGTACGGGATGTATCCTTTTGTGCCTTTCAGTTCATAAAGAAAGGAGCCGGGGAAATTGCCGGGTGCAAGCACGATATTATCTACAGGAATAATATCACCATTTGCCATTTGCAACTGATATGAATTCCCGTCCGGATTGATATCAACAGCTTCACCCCTTATCAGATTTACAGAGCCGGAATGTGCCACGGTTTTTTTTATTGTTGAATCAAGAACTGCCTTTAGATATCTGCCATAAACCTTTCTGGGAGGATAATTGATATCACAGCCTCCCGGGGTTTCATCCATTAGACAGGGTTCATTCTGCTGCCTTAACCATTCTACAAAATGAAGTGGATTGCCATTTTCGACTCCAAGGGTATCAGCCCTCATATTTAATATATGGGATGCCAGAGGAGTACTATAGGCAAGACCCGGCCCAAAATCATCTCCCTTTTCGATCAGAAAGACATCAATTCGAGTATCCGATCCGGAACATAACTTTTCGATGATCTGACTGGCCAAAATCGTCCCGCTTGCACCAGCGCCTACTATAGCAACTGAGATATTCCTGGAATCCATAAAAAATTTCCTTATATACCTATCTTTAAAGATTACTTCTCAACTTCGTCTCTCAACTCTTTGGCCTTTGCAAAATCAGCGCCGGCCTCTTCTGTCCGGCCAAGGGCCTGATTGATAAAGGCCCGGTTATAGTAAAGGTCAGGGTCAGAGCCATTAAGCTCAATCGCCTTATCATAATCTTCGAGTGCCTTTTTGGATTTTCCTATCTGCAGGTATGCATTACCCCTGTTACAGAAGGAATCAGACATTTTCGGTTTATATTTAATTGCCTGGGAAAAATCTGAAATCGCCTTAATATATTTTTTTTCCTTAAGGTATATCAACCCCCGGTTAAAATAGGCATCAGCATTGGTATTGTCGAGTTTAAGTGCATAGGAATAGTCTTTTTTCGCAAGACCATATTCACCCTTTTCAGCATGTATCCAGCCCCTGTTATAGTAGATATCCGAATTTTCAAAACCCATCTTTATCAATATATCAATCTTTTTCAGTTCGGAGTCGAGATTAATATTATTTTCATCTTCAGAGGCTTTAGGCGTAGAGTGGTCAATATCGGCCCCGGCGCCTGAAGCAACCTGAGACAGGCCGGTAAATAAGACGAATACCAAACAGATAAATATTTTTTTTATTACGGGGTATTCCATTTTTTATCACTCTTCCGGTTGGATATATTAATAATTCATTAATCCGGATTCACCACAATATCTTTAAGACGTCTTTTCGGAACATGATGAACCTGTTCCGCGTCACGCCAGTATTTTATGTCTCCACCGGTCTCGATTTCTTCGATCACCACATTTTCCCCGGGTTTACCAATTGCTATGATATGCAGTATTTCATATCTTTGAGGGATATTCAGCTCACTGATAATTGCCTTCCTATCCAACGCGCCTATGATGCAGCATCCCAATCCCAGTTCTGCCGCACTTAAAAGGATATTCTGCGTAGCAATTCCATGATCGCATCCAAATGAATGAGATATCGATGTATCTCCCAGTACTATGATATAGGCCGAAGGCCTTTCTCCTTTTTCAGGACCTTTCCATTCCCTGAGATAGCCTGCCCACATGAGCCTGGGAAATATTATATCGTTCATGTTTTTTTTATGAGAAATGATATATTTCAATGGCTGAAGATTTGCTGCGGAAGCAGACAGTCTTGCTGTATCAACGAGATAAAGCAGGGTCTCTTCACTGACAGGCTCTTCTATAAAACGCCTAATGCTTCTGGTTTTCATAACAAGTTCTTTTATCATTTCCATTCTCCCTCCTGAAAATAATCCGCAGGTCTTTGATATCCACTATCCCGTCTTCGATAAATCCTGGAAAACCTGTAATAGAATGCACATAAATATGTGCACCATGCACAATTTTATGTGCATATTCCGAGATTTTTTCTATCGTTTTTCACAGCCCGTATTCCATATAATTTCCTTTAGAATACTATACAAGAAAACAACATCTTAAGCTATTGATTTTAATAATTAATTATGCATAGGAAACTCCTTGTATCAAACTATAAATAAGACCGATAACCTGGCACGAATATTGTATAATATTCTACTCGATGGGCACATGAATATTAATGTTCAATAAAAGACTTTTCATAGAAAACCCAGGAGACTAGGCTTTTATATAACAAACTTCATGTGTTCACCCTCCCGAAACCCACCTTCCTGATTCAGGAAGGTGGGTTATTTTCTTTTTTCATATTTTCTCTATAACAATCGGCACATATTGAGCATTTATAAATAAGAAAATCAATATATGGTATTTTGCATTTGACTTATTACGTTTTGTTCTTTATGCAGCGACAAAGATGTAAGAAGGACAGTATTTCAAGGGTTTTTCCAAGGTGATATCTTTTTTTCGGAAGATCATCCTGAAAAGATTGTTCCGGGACATTCTTCTTAATTCGCTATCACAACTCTATCCAAAATCGAAAATTATATTGTTTCTACGGGATATCACCTTGTATTTATTCTAAAAACCTTTATTATTTTTCCATTTTCTGTTTGCGTACGCTCTCCTTGATCCGGTTTATATGGCCCCTGCCAAGTCCTTTGACCTCGCAGTCGAGGTGAAAATATCTTTCTATCTTGTCATCATCGAGTATTCCAAAACAGTCAATGACAGCTACGGGACCTCCGACCATCTTCACAACTTCATCAGGAACAAGGTCGAGATATTCCTGATGTCTTACCGCAAGGATGATGCAGTCTGCCCCTTTAACAGCATCTGCCATTGATTTTGTCATTCTGAATTCACTGAGATGTTCCTGGTTTCTGAAAAATCTTGACCAGCTTGCGCCGACAGCCGGATAGCTGTCCTGGTTTTCAAGTTCCCACCAGTGCTCCACATAAGGATCATGTGCAAGCACATCTGCCCCCATTTCTGTCAGCTTCCTTACGATGATCTCCGAACCGCTGTATCTGGTATCGCCGACATCCTCCCTGTATGAAGCCCCGAGAACAGTTACCTGAGAAGCCGCAACTATTTTGCCCATGTTTCTGAGTGCATCACGTGCTATCTGCGCAGCACGGAGTGCCCTTGTATCATTTATATTTATTGCCGCCGGAGTGATCTTGAAAATTTCATTTTCAAACCCCATCAGGTGTTTATATGCCCATAACCCGAGACCCCCATCCTTTGGGAGGCAGTAACCGCCGATACCTGGCCCCGGGAAAATCATATTATTATGAGTGGGCCTGATCTTGATCGCATTTATTACCTTGATCAGGTCTACGCCGTTTGTCTCGGCAAACTGGCTCCATTCATCCATAAACGCCAGGATGGTTGCACGATAACTGTTCTCAACTATCTTACAGGTCTCGCTTTCGATCGGCTTATCGAGAACAGTAAGGGGATAATTTTCCACATTTAAGACATCGGAAAGAAACTGCGTAACTTTTTCTCTGCTCTCTGCGTTTATGCCGCTGCATACACGCCAGAAATCCCTTACCGAACTGACATAATTCTTTCCGGGCATAACCCTTTCATAACTGTGGGCCAGAAGCGGCTCCTTATCAATGCCCCTCTTCCTGAATGCCTTCTTCACATGCGGGTATGCAACATATTCGGTAGTGCCCGGAGGCACTGTTGTTTCGATGAGCACAAGGCAATCGGGACGGATCTTATTCCCTATTACCTTAAAGCTTTCTTCGAGGGCGGTGATCTCGGCATGCCCTGTTTTCAGGTCACCTAGATCATTTTTCATATAATCGCACTGGACATCAACAACAAGTACATCCGCCAGCTTGAGTGCATCATATGTATAAGTGGCGATCATCGTCTTTTTATCATTTACGCATCTCGCTATCATCGGGGCCACTTCAGGGTCTTCAGCCTTGACCGGAGATACCCCCCTGTTGAAAAGCGGAATCTTCCAGTAGCTTCTTGAGCTTGGCCTCTGCATGCCAATAACGAATTTTTTAGATTCTCCTGTTTTTTTATCTGCTGAATCCGCGACCACACCCGCCATGACCGCTCCAACAAAACCAAGCCCCATGACAACGACAATCTCGCGTCCCAGTTTCTTCTGTTCATCCACTATCTTTGTGAGCTTTTCGTACTCCTGGTTGTAATCTTCATCCAGGGGAATTTTAAACTTTTCGCCTTCAGGGCTGATCGAATATTCCATGCTGACCTCTTTAAAAAAGTTAACTTATAAATTTAATATGAATTAGATCCGGATATAGTTTGAAAACAAGATTTAATCATCTTGAAGACATATTTTCAAGCCCATATATTAATTATGATGTTTATCAATAAATACTATCGTATTTGACAATCCATTTCTTTAGATATAAGTAAAATAAACACTAAAATTATTAAAAAGACATGCCTTTAAGATCAAAAAAATCAAATATATCATGCCTTGAACCTTTCAAACGATCACCTGTCATAGATATTCTCAAATACAGCATGGTTATATTTATCCTGTGCTGGCTTACCCTGCGAGGAAACGAAAAGCTTGGATACAACTGGCAATGGTTTCAAATCCCACATTTTATTTTAGGTTTTGAAGGCGGCAGACTTATGCCCGGGCCTTTATTAAGAGGACTTCTGGTCACATTAAAGATTACGGGGATAAGTATGGTGTTTGCTGTCATGGCAGGGCTTACTACAGCCTTGTTAAGAATGTCAAAATCCTTCTCGGGAAAATCCCTTGCTTTTTTATATCTTGAAACCATCAGGAATACTCCGCTTCTCATACAGCTCTTTTTTATTTACTTTGTAATTTCTCCCATACTTGATATCAGCCGTTTTTCATCGGCGGTGATAGCGTTAAGCCTGTTTGAAGGCGCCTACATATCCGAGATATTCAGGGCCGGAATATTATCAATAGAAAAAGGCCAGTGGGAGGCGGCATACTGTCTTGGCTTAAACCCGTTCCATATATACAGCAAAATAATCCTGCCGCAGGCTGTCAGGAGAATTCTTCCTCCGCTGACAAACCAGATCATATCCCTGATCAAGGATTCTGCACTTGTCAGCACTATTGCAATATATGACCTTACTATGGAAGGCAGGGTCATCATCTCCGAGACATATCTCACGTTTGAAACATGGTTTACCATTGCGTTGATATATCTTATGCTTACCGTAACAATTTCTTTATTTGTAAAAAGGATGGAAAAACAGCTCAAGGTCGAATAACAAACTACCCTGCACCAGATAGGCAGGCAAATAACTCATGATCCGCCTGTGCGGGGATCATGTTCCCGGATAACTGATATGCCCGAAATCCCTGAAGAGATAATATCTGTAAATAATATTAACAAAACCTTTTCGAATAATATAAAAGCTCTTGATGATTTTTCCTTTTATGCAAAAAAGGGAGAAATCCTTTCTATTATAGGGCCTTCCGGCTCCGGAAAATCAACACTGCTCCGCTGCCTTAACGGCCTTGAAGAAATAGACAGCGGAACCATAACCATAGACGGAATCCCCTTTGACAGAGACATAAAGAACCGCAGGAGAATAGTGGAAAAAATAGGCATGGTCTTTCAGTCCTTCAATCTGTTTCCGCATCTTACGGTCCTTGAAAACATAAGCCTGGCGCCCAGACTTGTAAAAGGGGCAAAGAAAAAGGAAGCCGAAGCAGCTGCAATGAGCCTGCTGGAAAAAGTAAAGATATGGGACAAGGCTGAAGAATATCCGGGGAGGTTAAGCGGGGGCCAGCAGCAGAGGGTAGCAATTGCCAGGGCGTTGGCCATGAAACCGGATATTATGCTTTTTGATGAAGCAACGAGCGCACTTGACCCTGAAATGATAGGTGAAGTGCTTGACGTAATAAGAGACCTCACAAGTGAGGGTATGACAATGCTCCTTGTTACCCACGAAATGGGCTTTGCAAGGGAGGTCAGCGACAGAGTCATTTTTATGGAATCAGGAAGAATTGTTGAAGAAGGACCAACTGATATATTTTTCACGGCACCGGAAAAGGAACGTACAAAATCATTCCTGAGCCAGATACTGTAAGCCTGTAATTACACGCGGAGGAAAGATGAAAAAAAATCATTTTATACCATTTATCTTACTGTTCTTGATATTTATAACCACAATACCCATGTGTACAGGAGACACACAACCTGCACCCGGCAGAAAAAGCATGATCGATCAGGTAATCAGAAGAGGCACCATAAAAATAGGCATGTCCACCTTTCTGCCCTGGGCCATGAAAGATAAAAAGGGTGAACTGATCGGTTTTGAAATTGATGTGGCAAAAAGACTTGCAAAGGACATGGGTGTCAAGGCCGAATTTGTCCCGACACAATGGTCAGGCATAATACCGGCGCTCCTTACCGGAAAGTTCGACATTATTATCGGAGGCATGGGAATAACACCCAGGAGGAACCTCAAGGTGAATTTCAGCATCCCCTATGACTACACAGGTATGTCCATTGTTGCCAATAAGGAACTGGCAAAAAATTTTCACAGTCTCAATGACTTCAATAACCCGGACGTAAGCATTGTTGTAAGAATGGGTTCCACATCGGCAGCAGCAGTTAAAGAATATATGCCAAAGGCAATGTTGCTTCAGTTCGATGACGAATCCCAGGCTGTCCAGGAACTTCTGAACGGCAGAGCATATGCCTTTGTGAGCTCGGCACCGCTCCCTGCATTTCAGGCCCTGAAATATCCTGGAAAACTCTTCCTCCCATTAAAAGAAAATTTCACAAAAGAGCCCATAGCCTTTGCCATAAGAAAAGGTGATTTTGACTCATATAATTATTTGAATAACTGGATTACAGTAGTAACAGCAGAGGGATGGATACAGAAAAGAAAGCATTACTGGTTTGAAACAGATCTATGGCGGGATCAATTAAAATAAAAAAATATAGAATATCACCAATAGACCTTATTGTGATCCCTCTGGTCATTTTAAGTATCCTGTACTTTTATCACCGGATCAGGACAGGATTGCACTACAACTGGGACTGGAAAGCAATCCCGCAGTATTTCTTCAGGTTTGATCCCGGGAAGGGCAGATGGGTTTCAAACCTGCTCATTCAGGGTTTACTGAACACGATCCGGCTCAGTATATGGGGGATCCTGTCCGCAATGATACTGGGATTTATAATGGGGCTTTTCCGTGTCAGTAAAAGCCTTTTCAGAAGGCTACTGGGTGGTACGTATGTAGAGCTTTTAAGAAACATACCTCCGATCGTCATAATCTTTATTTTTTATTTCTTCTTCAGCAGTCAGCTCATCCCGCTACTGCACCTGGATGAATTCATTGATTCGGCAGGGAATTCAACATTAAGGATAATATCTCTGCTGTTCGGGCAGCCTTCCATGTTTCCTGCCTTTGTCTCGGCAATAATAACTCTGGCCATATTTGAAGGAGCGTACATCACGGAGATCGTAAGGTCCGGCATAGAGTCCATCGACAAAGGTCAGTGGGAGGCATCATATGTCCTGGGATTCAGCAGGTACCAGCAGTTCCGCTATATTATTCTACCCAGGGCAGTACAGAGGATACTTCTACCCCTTGCAGGGCAGTTCATCTCCACAATCAAGGATTCGTCGATTGTATCGGTTATATCCATACAGGAATTAACCTTCCAGGGCATGCAGTTGATGTCATCAACCTACCTGACCTTTGAGATATGGATAACCATTGCAGTAATGTACCTGCTTTTATCATTATCCATTTCTCTGCTCATCGGGAGGCTGGATGCATATATGCGGAGAAGAACTGTTTAGTATGTGACAGGCCCTGTAAATCTGCTTTCCTTTATCATTGTGTCCAACACTTTTAGATAACCTTTATCCGCTTCACCAGACCCCGAAAAAAATCTTCTGACCAGATACTGAGATTCTCAGGTTGTCTTACAAAAGGTTCCACCTCTTTTCTTACCTCATCAATTCGGAGCATTTTTATCCTGTCAGTCAGTAATTTCTGAAAAATATTTTCGGTCAGTTCCTTTCCGGCTTCCCAGTCACCGGTTTGAACCATTCGGCTTTCCAGGTGTTTCAAATGAAGTTCCGGATGGTTTGCTGTATACCATACAAGATCATACCAGTCCCTGCCCTTTACCCGGCTCTTCCAGTTTCTAAAAAGTACAGCGTGCATTTTGCCTGCAAACAGATCAGGTAATGTGTATACACGAACAGAAAAAGGGATTGGCTGCAGCAGATAATGGGTCTCCGTGTTAAAATCTGCAGGCGGATCAGTATCAATTTCAATTTTTATTTTAAGTATTTTACCTTTTGGAACAGCATCAAGGATATCTTCTCCTGTTTCGAACAGCAGCATCTGTTTTCTGGTATCAGCTTTAAGAAAAGCTGACATTACAGGTGAATCATATACCTTTTCTACTGCATCAAACTTAAGCTCAAAACCAAAAGCCTTTGTCTCTTTAAGAATGTATTCCCCGTATAAGGACAGATCAAATTCTTCCGATGGATTCAGCAGCGAAAAATCCATATCCTCGGAAAAGCGATCAAGACCATGAAGAATCCTTAAAGATGTTCCACCATAGAATGCAGCTTTTTCAAAAAATTTACCACGCCAGAGACCGAGCAATGCAATCTCCTGAAGAATTTCACGAAGGGCATTTGCATAATCATTCATGCTCCTGCAGTTGTATTTGGCAAGCATTCTCTTTAAAGCCTCATGCATGTTGTCTATACCCCTTTTGCTGCACATTATTTTTTTGGATAAAATTGATCAGCTTTTTGAGTTTTCCGGAAGAATACCTTTCCGCGATATTATCCAGCACATCAGGATTCAAAGACAGTAAATTTTCCATATCGATCCTGAGATCATTTTCCAGGTAGTCCAGCAATTTCTTTTGTGTGCTGACAGACGCCCCGCGATCGGAAACTATCTTGTCGGCCAGGGCTTTTTCAGGTGTAGCAATCAGGAAGGCTGTACCATCCTTGAGCTCTACTCTATCCATACCTGTGCTCAGGGCATAAACCGGTATCCGGCGATAGGTAAAAAGGCCCGCCGGAGTTGAGAAATTTCGTGATCTTCCGGAGGTTACTGATGTGACGGCTTCGACTCGCTCAGGTATCAGGCCATAATACTGCAGAGCATACTCAAGGGAAATATATGAAGGCCCGTAAATCAGGTTGGCCAGTAATTCTTTTGAATAAGATTTTCTCCTGTATGCTTCACCAAAGATATACAGCCCTTTCTTAATCCTGATGACAATCCCTTTTCTTAAGAGCTGAGTTATTTTTGCCCGGGGATTTGAGTATCCTTCAAGACAATCAATCAGGGTTTGATAATCAAACACTTCCCCTGTTATCTTCTTTCTCAAGATTTCTATCATAATGCAGTGACCTGTATAATTTTCAATGATAATAGCAATATCAACATAGTATGTCCACATAATATAGACATACTATGTTAATTTAGACCTTTCGTTTAAAAAAGTTGGGGTGAAGTTTTTATTGAACCTGGTCTATCATAAAAGAGAATAATCCAATTTATTAATAATGGGATAGATATGAAGGATTGAAATCTGGCTCTTTTATTTTCTTATATCGCCTTTTTTATACCTTAAAACAGCAATATAAGGAAAAAAAACAGGGCATTTTTTATTGTATACTGTTTAATTACAATAGATTAACCTGGTCCGCCCCTACAACTTTGATAGTTATGTAACACATTTGATTTATGCTGAATTTTGAATCTCCATGGTTCGAAAAAAATCCCGTGCTTGATCTTTTTCCACTTTGAATAGGTCAGTCCCCCGGGTGATAAGTTCTCCGGTGTTGGCTATAGCAATAACCACCGGCGCACTGATGATGCTTCTCGCAGCCATTCGGAGCAAGGCTGAAGAAGGACATGGAAAACGTGATGTGCTGGACGTTATCAGGTCTGCAAGACCGTTTTTCTTTTCACCCTTTACAACAATGAACCTCCATGACTGCTGATTGTGTGCTGATGGAGCCTGGTTTGCCGCAGTAAGAATAATTTCAATATGGTCTCTGAGGTACCGGCTTATCAAGAAACATGCGAATGCTATGCCGCCGACCAATGACGTTTAAAGTCTCGTTTTGTATTTGATTAACCGGAACCTGACGCCGTTGTTTTTTATGTTTTGTTGACAAATATATGTATTAAAGTTAGTTTATTGACCATATTAAAAGTTAACTTTAATATGGTCAATAAATGTATATTCCAAGAAACCTTACAAAGGTATACGAATCTGCCTTAAATCAGTTCCCTGCGGTTTTGATAACCGGTCCCAGGCAATCCGGAAAATCCACTTTTCTTCGAACTGTTTCTAACAATATCCCCTATATAACCTTTGATGATCCCCTTAACCGGGAGTTTGCCAGGAATGATCCAAATGAATTTTTAAATCAGTTCAAAGGCGGATCTGTCATTCTTGATGAAATACAGTATGTTCCTGAAATTCTGCAATATATAAAAATCAGGATAGATAATGATCGAAAACCGGGGATATGGATAATGACAGGTTCTCAACAATATCCGCTAATGAGCGGGATAAGTGAAACCCTTGCCGGAAGAGTTGCAATACTTGAGCTTCTTCCATTCTCCCTTGAAGAAGTCGATCTATCTGGTGTTCCCCTTGAAGACATTATCTGGAACGGTCTTTATCCTGAAGTATTCTGCTTTCCTGAAAAACGTGAACTGTGGATAAATTCCTATATTCAGACATATGTGGAGAGGGATGTAAGACAGATTGCCAATGTAAATGACCTGCGGGCATTTGAAACATTCATTAACCTGTGTGCCGCAAATCATTCTCAGGAGTTTCATCCTGCTGAATATTCAAGGCACTGCGGAGTGAGTCAGCCGACTGTTAAATCCTGGAGCAAGATACTGGAAAGCAGTTACATCCTGCTGATGCTCCCTCCCTTTTTTAAAAATTACAGCAAGCGGATAATTAAATCGCCTAAATTATATATGATGGACCCTTCAATGGCAGTTTATCTTACAAGGCAGTCATCAAATGAATCTGCTCTTAGAGGGGCCATGGGCGGGGCTTTGTTCGAAGGCCTTGTTGTGAGTGATGTTTATAAAACCTTTTATAACTCAGGAAAGAAACCCTCGGCTTTTTTCTGGCGCGCGCAGGATGGACATGAAGTTGACCTTATTATTCAGGCTCAGGGCAAATTCTGGCCAATAGAAATTAAGGTTACAGCTACGCCGTCGCTTAATCACTTGAAACCGATTAACAGATTTAAAAAACTCGCAGCAGAAGACTGTAGTGATAAGGGGATTCTGGTTTGTAATATAGATAAAGTTACCAATCTCTCAGGTAACAACATTGCTGTTCCATGGTTTGAATTCCCTGAATGGCTAAGTGATATTATTTAAAATTAAAAAAGGTTTTTAGAATAGTCTCTCCAGTCCGCATTTATCATTACAAGCTGTGTGCCTTTTTTACTGTTCTCGAAAGCCAGTCTGAAAAATTTTTCAAGGAAATCCAGGTAAGCTTCCTTTGAGAGATTCGATATGCTCTCTTCCTCATACTCCTTTGCCTTTTTACTGAAATATGGCGGGTCAAATATAATAAGATCAGGCTTTGTTTTCATGTTAACCGGCCATTGGATCAATAACCAGGTCGCCCGGTTTCGAGAAGTAATAGTTTGAGAGACTGTAAAACCTTTTCCAGATCGCTATCTGGTAAATTTGGCGGTACCGCCATTTTTACCAAATGATATTTAATTGTCTCTCTCCATTTTCCTAATCGATTGGATTTTATATCGGAAAAAAGGTAATATAATCTATCTCATTTTCAATATCGTTATTTATCAGCTATTTTTGAGCATATTTTATAATTTACATCATTAATATTGAGGTCCAACTAGTTGGCCCCTGATATTTATTTAAAATTCAATAATTGGAGGCGATATTTGTATGCATTTAACAAAACCCGCAGGATGTGCTTTTCAATGTATCGGAGCCTTTTTATTACTGGCAGGATTAGGTAGTATACTTGGTAAAAATCTTATAGGGGTTTTAATTCTGTTACTTGGCGGGTGGATGTTTATAAGAGGTCGTAGAAAGTCTGAAATAAATGCGAATAAAAAGGCCGATCGGGGCAATTCTACAATAAACCTTGATGCACGTGATAAACTTCGGGATTTGGAATATAAGATGAAAGAGATGGAAAAGAAATTCCCTGATGAGTTGAAAAAAAACAGCCCGACCTGATTGATACCACGTCATTCCGTCTCATTTCACATTTATCGCATTATTCGTTACTCCCTTCATTTTACTTATGGAAAATCAATTAGCCCCCCGCAAGCAGCGGGGAATGTAAGGGAACAACTTGTTTTACCCACCCTTCCCTAACCCTCCCCGCCCAGTCTTCGCTAAAGCTACGCCCCGGCAGGCAGGGGAAGGAACTTGCGGAGACCCCATTGCTAGCGAATGGGGTATCGTAAACAGAAGAAAGTGAATGGTAATGCTTATTTGCCAGCGGCAAAAAATATCTTGCGCCTATAATAACACTGCAGGAATACCGCAAAATCAGTAAAACATGGTGGCCTGTAAAAGGCCACCCTACGAAAAAATAAAAGATGATGGGTTAAAACAGGAAAAGCAGACTGAAGCATTTTAGACTGATGGCTAAAGGTAGAAAAGCCTAACAGTCCTCAGCCTAAACTCCTTCATCCTGCTTTTCAGTCATCCAGCTCGACACCCTCAAGGTATCTGCTTATGGCCCCGTCATATTTATGGGTAAGATTAAACACCTTTTTCGCGAGATAGAATCTTGTTTTTAACAGCGTACTTCCCTGGTTTTCCGCCATTTCCTTCAGGACCAGATCATAATCGGAAGGATCAACAATGACAGTCACATCATTAAAATTTTTGGCCGAAGATCTAAGCATTGCAGGTCCGCCAATATCGATATTTTCAATGGCGTTTTCCAGTGTCACGCCTTCTTTTGCAACAGTCTTTTCAAACTGATACAGGTTTACCACAATAAGATCTATATTTTTAATCCCGTTTTTCTTCATCATTTTCACATGTTCAGGATTGCTTCTGACACCTAAAAGACCGCCGTGCACCTTCGGGTGAAGAGTCTTTACCCTGCCGTCCATCATCTCGGGAAATCCGGTATACTCGGAAATATCCATAACCTTCACTCCGCCTTCCCTTATCGCCTTTGCAGTCCCGCCTGTGGACAGTATCTCCACACCCATCTCACTGAGTTTACGTGAAAATTCCACTATTCCCGATTTATCTGTAACACTTATAATTGCTCTTTCGATCTTTTTCATTGTAGCCCCCTTTTACTTAATATGGGTTTATATAACCCGCCGGAATGATGTTTTTCAAGTAATAAAACCGGTCATTACTGTCCAAAATAGTAGCATATTACAAATTCAGGTATAACTATTTCATATAACTGGATCAGATATGAGAATACAAAAACGGGTTCACCACCCGCTCGCTGCGCTGTTCGAGACACGGAGGGCGCGGAGAAAAACATTTTTTAACAATCGGGAGATGCCGATTGTTTAAAAGGTCTCATCCCTTCGGGAAATAGAAAGCTCCAACCTTAGACTGGCATACGGTCTTTTCATTTACCTGCATCTCCCGGTAAATGAAAAATGATAAAACCTCTGTGCCTGTGGTATATCGTTTTTGGTCAAGAATGATAAATTATGGATGGATAACAACAATGGGGCTTAAATGCCCCTGGGCTCCAGCAAGCCGTCAGATACAAGGCACCGAGAAGCGCCGACCGAGGCGTATATCAATACGCCGCAGGGAGAAGTGACCGAAGGCAACGCAGTAGATGGCGGTTTGATGGAGTCCAGGTTATCTGGACTGCTTTATAGCAAGAACTGCCTGATTACACAATGTTTTCATATAATTCACCTGATTTCCCGATAGCACTGTCCCGCTCTGCTCCCTGTCGGCGTAAAAGAGTCCAACCACCTTCTTATTAACTACGAGAGGATACAGGACAAACGCCGGTGCAGATATATTTTCAATATACCATTGTGGAATTCTTTTCCGGAAGCGCTCATCCATGGAATCAAAAACACCGATATCCCTGGCCTGAAGCACAGCAAAATTAAAAACATCAGGATTCTTGTAAATTTTAAATCTGAAGTCCTCTACTATCCGGGCTATATCTTTACCAAGTCCGAGGCTTCCCCTCATCTCCATCCTTCTACTGTTCAGGATGCTGAAAAGAACCCGGTTAAACGTAAACCCCCTGTACATGGTCTCAAGAATCATCGCCAGTACATCGTTAAACTTAAAATTCTCCAGAAGGGTATTTGTAATGTCCTGGATACCGTTTATAAGTATGCTTTGGGGATCTCTTACTTCGCCTGTGTCATTAAACGATTCCGGCAGGGATACATCGTCAAAATAACCCAAATCACTTTCATCAGGATGATCTATTTTTTCCTCGGGCTTTAAAAGCTTAGGGATTTCTATATGCTGTGCTTTTGAAAAATTTTCAATCTGCCTGATGAGTGTACTTTTCTTCAGGTTAACATTAAAAATCTCTGAATATTCACCGACCTTTTCTCTCGCCGACTCCAGAAGGGCTCCGATCTGTTTAGTGTTGAGGGGTATACTCTTCTGGAACCTCTTGAGAAGTTTTAAAAGCTCGTTTCTGCTTTCCTCATCATCGGGGCTGTTTATGATGCTG
Organism: uncultured delta proteobacterium; assembly: GCA_963815145.1. Taxonomy (GTDB): domain Bacteria; phylum Desulfobacterota; class DSM-4660; order Desulfatiglandales; family HGW-15; genus JAAZBV01. Next base: position 131,720 of record CAWFFS010000007.1, on the reverse strand, counting down.
CACAGTTCATTCGAAAAGTCTGAAAGATGCCTGAGTTTCTCGTCTTCTGTTTTAGGGTAATCAATTTTTCCCTTTGAAAGACTTAGCATTGAATTTACAATTTTTTTGGGGAACTTCCATGTATTTGCTATTCCGGTGCCAAGTTCCTCATAAGTCATGCCAAGGGCGGATTTGGCTGCAATATCTTCGGTTATCCCCTTCTGTGCCATCAGATTCGTAATCTGGGAATGCTCCTCCTCAAAATAAAACAAAACCAGATGTTTACCAAGGTTATGAAGCATTGCACAAATAAAGGCTTCTTCGTTTGTTTCCAGGCCTATATTCTCAGCGAGATCCTTTGCAATAACGCCACTCATAAAGGAGCTTACCGCTGATTCCCTTAAAATTTCCTTCTGATTTTTATTCTTGAGTTGATCAAACAGCATAAGGCTTGTGGCCGCCATACTGACCTGCTCAAACCCCAGCACAACCACAGCCCTTGAAACTGTTGTTATCTTGCCTGCAAACTGGCCATAAAAAGCCGAGTTAACCAGTTTAAGTAATTTATTTGTCAAAGAATAGTCTTTTAAAATAGCATTTGCCAGCTCCGAAGCAGATGCGACGTTAACCTGTGAGACAGAAGCCTTTTTGTTTATCTCCATTATATTGTGAGAAAATGTTGGAAAATCACTCTTGTAACGTATTTTTCGGAGGAGAAAATCAAGGGTGCTGTGGCTGCTTCCATTACCGCCGCTTTTTTCATCTATATTACCCTTCTGATCGAGATACTCCGTGAGATCGTTTTTCATACTGGCTGCACTCGAATAGCGGACCTCGAGGCCCCGCTCAAGGGCCTTCATAACAATATGGTCAAGTTCCTTATCAACGGTATCGTTTTTCAGGGAAAGGGGTTTAATTTTTTCATTTGCAATTTTATACATAATAGTAAAATCATTATCAGCCTCTATCGCCGGTCTGGCTGACAGCATCTCGTAAAATATCAAACCCAGTGAAAAAATATCCGACTGTGCGCATAACCCTTCTTTGGAAAAATGTTCCGGTGACATGTAGAATGGTGTGCCCGCAATATCTTTTTCCGGATTATCATCATTCCCCGCTACAACTGAGATTCCAAAATCCATTATCCTGGGAAGACCGTTCTTATCAATCAATATATTTGAAGGGCTCAAATCTCTGTGAACAATGCCCTTTTCATGAGCGCTTGATATACCGTCCAGTATCTGGATCATAAGCTTGATTGCCTTATGGACCACATAGGAGCCGGATTTTTTGATCTGCTCTTTGAGGGACATCCCGTCCACATACTCGAAAACAAGGTATAGCTGATCCCGATCCTGGCCTGCTTCAAACAGCTGTATTATATTTGGATGCTGCAGCCTGCTTACTGTTTTTGCCTCCATCAGGAGGCGCTCCTGCCTGCTCTTTTGCATCAGGAACCGCTTATGGAGGGTCTTGATTGCCACATTTCTCTCAAGACGCGGGTCGGAAGCCAGGTATACAACCCCCTGTGAACCCTTTACAAGTTCATTTAATATCTTAAACCGGTCAATATATTCGGGCATGACCATAAGAACAGTTTACCGATTATTTTATTGTTTTATGACTATGTAATAAAATTGAACACATTGGATACTTACACCCTGTAAGATATTTAATCGTCACGGAGGGAATAAAACTTAATGAATTTATTCAATTTTTAGGTATCCATCCATGATGAACCGATTATAATATCTTGACAGTATTATCGTTATTTACATATTATTTTCGATTATGTAATACATAAACCATTGGTAGTTGATTAATAAATATTAAGGAGGATTAAATAAAAAATGAGAAAAGGTTGGCTTTTACTGTTCATGTTCACATGCGCATTGTTACTGATTACATCAGATGTTATTGCGGCAGTCGATATTCCTGATCAAATCGTTATCGATAGCAAGGGCTATAAAAAAGATATAAAGGGGCCTGTAATTTTCAAACATGCCCATCATGCCCGCGATCTTAAAATTGCCTGCACTACATGCCATCATGAGTATAAGGATGGGAAAAATGTATGGGTGGAAGGACAGAAAGTAAAAAAATGTGAAGAATGTCATAATCCTTTGAAATCGGAAGGGAATGTGAAAAAACTGATGGTAGCATTTCATACCAATTGTCAAAATTGCCATAAAAAGGAAAGGGCCGAAGGGAAAAAGGCGCCGGATAGAAAATGCGAAAACTGCCACCAGGACAAACCCAAACCATCGGAAGAAACCCAAAAATAAAATAAAAAAGCCGCTGTTTGGCAACAGCGGCTTTTTCAATTAAAACTCAAAGGGATATTTTTTAATTAATTTTCATTAATGGTAATTGCTTCCTGATCGCATACTTCAACACAGCTTTCACATCCAAGACATTCTTCTGCGTTTACCGGGACAGACTTTCCATCCTGCATTTCATAAACATCAACCGGACATACTTCTACGCACTCTTCACACCCTTCGCATTTATCATGATCTACGATTACTTCGTAACCCATATCAAATCCTCCTATATTTTTAATTTAGGCTAAAGTTATACTACATATATTATTAAAGTTTTTTCACCAGTAATAATTTTGAACTCCTTAACAGAGACAAAATAACGTGTCAAGTCTTTTATATGCAATATTAAAAAGACATTTAAAGAATAATTCGTCTTATCCTTATAAATCTTCCATTTAAGCTGCTACTTCCTCCTTAACGGATACAGCAACCTTGTACAGGATTGTTATTACAAGAGCACCGACTGCAAAAAAACCGACAGTAATGAGCATTTCAGTCATTGTCGGCCAGTACTCCACTACCCGATCAAGGGGATTGGGTATAAACCCGCCAACTACCAGCCCGAATCCCTTGTCTATCCATGTTGAGATAAGAACTGAAATACAGGCAATAACTAATGTTTTTTCATTTCTCCTTGCTGACGGAATAATGAGGAGAATCAATGCGAGTGCCGCAAAAAATAACATGGTCCACATAATCGGTACGAGTCCGGTGTGGCCGTCAAGCCCTTTAAAAAGATAGATAAAGGTATGCATATGACCGGGTATCTGACTGTAAAAAGAGGTAAATACTTCCAGCAGGGCAAAAAATACATCCAGAATCATTGCATAGGCGACTATTCCGCCAAGTGTCCTTATCTGCTCTTTACCCGGATCGAATTTCGTAAATTTCCTTACTATGAGGCAAAGGATTATAAGCAAAGCAGGGCCTGAACAAAATGCTCCCGCCAGAAAACGGGGTGCCATTATTGCCGACAGCCAGAAATGCCTCGCAGGGAGGCCTGAGTACAAAAAGGCAGTGACCGTATGGATGCTGAAGGCCCAAGGTATCGAAATATAGGCCAGCACCTTTACCCAGGTTTGATATTTAACCCCCTTCTTTTCCGCACTCAGCACATTCCAGCCTACTATAATACTTAAAATCATATATCCGTTTAAGGCGATCATGTCATAGAACAGTATAGAAGTCGGATTGGGATAGAGCATTATATTCAACATCCTTGGAAGATTTCCAAGATCAACCATAACAGCCAGACCGCATATAACAATGGCCCCGACAGCCAGAAATTCACCAAGTATTGTAATTCGCCCAAACGCCTTGTAATCATGCAGATAATAGGGCAGTACAACCATCACACCGCCAGCCGCGATACCAACAAAGTACGTAAGCTGGCCGATATAAAATCCCCAGGAAACATCTCTTCCCATTCCTGTGACCATCAAGCCCTTTACCCACTGAATACTGTAGAAACCGCTCCCGATTCCTATGAGCACGAGTAAAAATATTATCCACCCCCAGTATCTCCCGCTTCCCTTTAGCGCTTTATCAAGCATAATTACCTCATTCTACTATATAAAATATATTGGGTCCTGTCCCAAGTGCAGGTTTACGTCTTATGGCATAGTGCTTTCTGAGCACGCGACGCACATTTGAACCGTGGTCATCCATGTCACCGAAAAACATAGTGTCTTGTTTCATAGCATTTGCAGCCTCAACACATAGCGGTATCTTACCTGTATCAATTCTTTCCGCACAGAAAGTACATTTTTCAACAACGCCCTTTGTCCTTGTCGGATAATCCGGATTTGTCGGAAATCCGAAATTCAGTTCAGGAGGTGCTTTTCTCGGGTCGCCCCAGTTAAAACTCCTTGACCCATAAGGACAGGCTGCGAGGCAGAACCTGCAGCCTATGCAACGGTGAGGGTCCTGAACGACCATTCCGTCCGTCTCACGTTTAAAGGTTGCCTTTGTGGGACAAACCCTGCAGCATGGAGGATTGTCGCAGTGATTGCACAGTAAAAAATATTTCTTTTCCAGCATAGACTCACTCATATATTGACTATTGTGTTCAGGAAAAGTGTGCTCGAATGTATCACTCCAGTTCCATTTTACCTCAAGCCTTTTGTTACCCCAGTCTGGAACATTATGCCCCTGATGGCAGACAGTCTGACAACGCTTTAGTATATCATCCGTCATCTTGCGCGTATCCACGACCATTCCCCATTGTTTTGCGTTGGTAAGAGGCACTTCCTTGACAGACGCATCAACATCGCCGGGAGCCAGAAGTTCGAAGCCGAGCTTTCCGCTGGCACCAACTATAGCTGAAACGCCTGCAATTTTTAGAAATTTTCGTCTATCAATTCCCATTATATCTTCTCCTTTGGGTCAAAATGGCAATCCCAGCAGAAAGGATTAACATCCGCATAATTATGACATTTGTCACAGAATTTTGCCTTATTCGTATGGCACCCCAAACAGGTAACCTGGAGGCTTTTATAATAAGTCGTACCATCAGTACTGGTATAATAACTTTTTCCGTCGCGAACAGCTTCATTTCGCCACTGGTCCAGCAGTTTCATGTGATTTGTTGTCATAAAAGCCTTTGATTCGACACACTTGCCTGCCTCTTTAGCCTTGGCGGAAAGTTCGGGTTCAGGCGCGGGTACCGTATTTCCTTTCTGATACCAGATGGGAAAAAGCAGCAACACCAGAAAGATAATTAACAAGGTCCAGATTTTACCACCGTCAAACATACTTTAGCCTCCTATATTTAGCCTAAGCCTCAGTGGCTCCCTCAGCTTCGTCATCTTCATCGACATCTTCTATTCCGGGGAGGTCCTCACCTCTCAGGTCAGTCGTCCTCTTTATTTCGCCGTCCAGAATAAGCGCGTTACCAACCATTTCATGAACACCTGTTACACCAACTTCAGGCACCCAGTAATTCATCAGGTCGGTAAGGGCAGCCCTGTCAATAGCACAAATTGTTGCCAGCATGTTAACGCCATGTTTTTCATGAACATGCTTAACTGCATTTGCCCTTGGCAACCCGCCTCTCATCCTGAGTTCCATATCTTCACCGGCATTCAGACCCGATCCGCTTCCGCAGCAGAATGTCTGTTCCCTGATAGTATTATCCGGCATTTCATAAAAATTGTTGCAGACATTCTTGATTACATATCTTGGTTCTTCCAGCAATCCCATACCTCTGGAAGGATTGCAGGAATCATGGAATGTGGCAATGATATTGTCATTCCTGCTCTTGTCCAGTTTCAGCTTGTTATTCTTTATAAGATCAGCGGTAAACTCTGTAATATGGACCATCTTTGTGGATTTTGCATTCTCAAATTTGGTACCGGTAATGGGTGACACCGGCTCTTCAAGAAAATCGGCAGGGCCATTGAATGAATCCATGTACTGGTGGATAACCCTCCACATATGCCCGCATTCCCCGCCAAGTATCCACTTGACACCAAGTCTTTTTGCCTCGGCAAACATCTTGGCGTTCAGTCTTTTGGCCATCTCATGAGATGTGAAAGAACCGAAGTTACCTCCCTCGGAGGCATATGTACTCCATGTAATATCAAGTCCCATACTCTGGAGATAATGGAAAAGGATGAGGTATCCCATACAAGTATATGTTCCCGGGTCTGCGAATACATCACCGGATGGTGTAATAAAGAGAATCTCGGCGCCTTTCCTGTTAAAGCTCGGATCAACCCTGACACCTGTAATCTCCTCTATGTCATCCACAAAGAATTCTATCATGTCTTTAAAGGCATGAGGCTGAATCCCAAGATGGTTTCCTGTCCTGTAGCAGTTGGCGACCGGGGCTGCAATCCAGCCGATATTGAGGCCTATGAGATTGAGCAGCTCTCTTCCGATTATGGTGATTTCCGCCGTATCAATACCGTACGGGCAAAAGACCGAACACCTGCGGCATTCCGTGCACTGGAAGAAATAACTCCACCATTCCTTGAGCACATCTATGGTCAATTCCCTCGCACCGGCAAATTTGCCCATGATCTTTCCGGCAAGCGTGTATTCCTTCCTGTAGACCGATCTTAACAGCTCAGCCCTGAGAACCGGCATATTCTTCGGGTCAGCGCCGCCGATAAAAAAGTGACATTTATCTGCGCAGGCGCCGCAGCGTACGCAAACATCCATAAAGATCTTTAAAGAACGGAACCTGCCAAGGCGTTCCCTTAATCCGTCCAGCAGGATCTCTTTCCAGTTTTCCGGTAATTTCCAGTCTTCTTCCAGTGGATTCCACTCCCTGGGATTCGGGAGGTCCACATATTCCAGATCCTTGGGTTTTCCCGCATAACAGGCTATCCCCTTGCGTATTTCTGTTGGTGTATTCATCCAGCCCTTGCTGAACATTGACGGGCTGTGATTTATCTGAACAAGCTCTTCAGCTTTTGGAACGTCTGCCATATTTACTCCTTTTCCGCCTCTTCTGTTTCAGCCCTTTCTTCGGGCATTTTGTCAACAGGCAAACCTGCTTCTATCATTTTATCTCTGAATTCATCCTCATATTCTTCATAGGTATGCGTATGAACGGGATAGTCCCACGGATTTACATGCCTTTTAGCCCTGTTGTTGTTCGCAAGCACCCTTGTGGGGCTTAAAAATATTCCGCCCAGGTGCATAAGTTTACTGAAGGGGAAATATGCCAGGAGCGTACATACAAGGAAAAGATGAATAAAAAATATGGTGCCTATGTCTCCTGAAACAACCGGGTGACCGGTAACCAGGCCTATTCCCAGCGCTTTTACCTGCACAATAGGAACGGTGAACCAGTCGGTATGAAAAAGAGCCTCCATAAAGGCACCCATATATCTCATCGTGATACCTGTACCTGCAATCCCCAGTATTAAAAACAGCGGGAAATAATCGGCAGGCAGGGAAATATATCTTGCCTGGGGGACATATATACGTCTTATAAAAAGGTATGCTACTGCCACGAACAGAAGAAAACCGCTTATATATATCCCGGGAAGCATAAATCCCGGATAAGGCGCAATTCCCATCTCAAGTAAACCGTCAAGATTTGTAAGCGACTGGATAAAACCGGGAAGCGGGTCAGTAAAAAACCTGAGGTGCCTCAATATGACGACCAGGAATGAATAGTGGAAAGCAAGTGCCGCGATCCAGAGCCATTTTTCCCATTCATATGTAATTTTAGGGCCTTTTCTGAATTCGAGCCGGGTATTCCTGAAAAGTGATCTGAACAGAAATATTTCAAAAAACATCCGGCCTAAAACTCCCATGGTTGAAGAGGGGTTATCCAGTTTGCTTTGTTTTATCCATGGTAATGATTTCTGCTGGCCTGCAGTTGTGGGAATTCTGTAAGGGTTCGGTGAAAAGGACCACTTCAGCACCTTAAAGATAAATCCGAGTATAAAAATCGTTATTGCAGCGTACGGGACCACTACCCCAAAAAAGAAGCGCAGATCAAACACCCATACCCCGATCCATGGAATCAAAGCGAGTATACTTACCATGACTATGGAAAACAGGATGCCTAAGATAAAATTCATTTAACGCTACCTCGTTCAATTATAAACATTAATAAGTACTAAGATAAACGGTTTACTCCTTCTCAGCAGGCTGCCATTCTGGAACTTCACATATCAGATCGGACCGCCTGAGTAAACCTGACACCTGATTTTTTGCAGTATCCACCTTTATTTCAAACAGCTTTTCCCTGCATTTCGAGTAGATATCAAAGGCAATCAGGGTTATTTCATCAATCCTGCCATATAATTTAATTAATTCATAATGAAAATCATTGGCCGGCTCTGCCGCTTCTTTCAATTCCCGGGCAATTATCTCCTTAAGTATGTATAGATATCTCAGCGCACCGGAAGGCTTAAAATCCTGAATAGCCATAATTCTCAAGATCTCATCGAGTATCGGGCCAAACTTTTCCGCGCTGATATCACCTTCGGCGATTAATTCATTGTATAGTTTCTCGGTGTGTTCCCTGATGGAATATCCGACAGGATTGTCAAATTGATTGCTCACGGATGTTAAAAATCTGACCGAATCTGCAGGATAGAAATGAAATATGGCCTCCTGCCATTTTTTTATGATACTCTTATTACTGTTGTGAAGAAGTTCTTTAAGGCCCATAACTGCTTGATATTCATATATTTTATTATTATTTAATCCAAATTACCTCATTACCGATTGGCGTTTGCGACTATAGGTAAAATGAAAAATCATGTCAAGTTAATTATTTCACAAGCTTATTGTCGTTAACTTCTGAAGTCATTTTGAGGTATAAAAAACAATATTAGGCCTTGTGAATTGATTTTCAGAGTATTATATTCTACCGGTTTTTTATTTTTCGACGTAAAAACTCCAATTACATCCGGCTAATGACCGGTTAAAAGAAAAGGTTCTTATGGCAGTAAAATTATCACCAAAAACAGTAAAAAAAGAATTTATAGAAAAACTGGAAAGACTGAGCGGCCAGAATGTTCAGCAGTGCTTCCAGTGCGGAACCTGTTCAGGTTCATGTCCAATGCTTGAAAACATGGACAAACACCCGAGGAAAATAGTGAAACTGGCCCAGCTGGGCCTTGAAGAGGAAATCGAAAACAGCAAGACGTGCTGGGTATGTGCATCGTGTCACAGCTGCAATGTCATGTGCCCGAGGGGAGTTGACCTTCCAAGGGTAATGGAGGCATTACGTCAGATGTCACTGCGCAAAAACATTAATCATATTGAACCCAATAAGCTGCCTGCCGAGACAATAAAAGACTGCCCTCAGATAGCGCTGGTAGCCGGTTTCAGGAAATTTACAAGTTGAGGAAATGATGAAGATTATCTACTACCCGGGATGTACTTTAAAAACCAAGGCCAAAAATCTGGGTGACACTGCTGTTGCCTCGATGACCCTGCTTGGTATTGAGCTCGAAGAGCTTTCCCGCTGGAATTGCTGCGGTGCGGTTCATTCTCTAACTGATGATGACCTTATTCATCAGGTAGCACCTGTACGGGTTCTGGTCAGGGCCATGGAACAGGGCGCCGGCAAGCTGGTTACCCTGTGTTCAATGTGCTACAACACGCTTGCCCGTTCAAACCTGATAATGAAAAACAATGAAGAAAAACGAAATACCATTAACAGCTTCATGGATGAAGAAAAGGACTATAACGGCGAGGTAGAGGTAGTTCACCTGCTCTCATATCTCAATGAGGCAGTCGGCTGGGATAAATTGAAAGAAAAGGTAAAAATCCCGTTGAATGGTCTTAATATCGCACCCTATTACGGGTGCACCCTCCAGAGGCCAAGGGAAGTAGGCATAGAAGCACCCGGAAGTTTTCAGCTTATGACCGAACTTCTCGAAACCCTTGGTGCAAAAGCAATCCGGATAAGAGAGGCTGATTTATGCTGCGGATCATACCAGATAATCGGGAACCCCGAAGCAGCAGGAGACAATTCTGCAAAAATCGCGGGTGCCGCTGAAAAGGCAGGGGCGGATGCCCTGTCAATGAGCTGCCCTCTCTGTGAATATAATATAGGAAAAAAGCAGCACGGGCTGCCTACCTTCTACTTCACCCAGCTGCTGGCCATCGCTCTGGGAGTCGCCCCGGAAGACTGCCATTTTGAACTTAACCATGAGTCCTCTCTGGAATTATTGAAAACAAAGGGGATTATAAAATAAATAATATTCTGTAATGGAGAAATAAAGATGTCTGATACAGCTCAAAACATTAAAGTAGCTACCGGGGACAGGGCAATTCTGCCCGAAGGGGCAAAGACAATACCTGTTTATGTAATGGGCAAAAAATATGAAGTCCCTGAGACCCTGACTATAATGAAAGCCATGGAATATGTGGGTTTCAAGTTTATCCGCGGAGCAGGCTGCAGGGGCGGTATATGCGGTGCCTGCCCCACTGTCTACAGGAAGTCCGGTGACTATAAACTCTATTTCGGGCTTGCATGCCAGACGGTAGTTGAGCCTGATATGTACCTTACACAGATACCATTCTATCCTGCAAACAGGGCTCAATATAATATTGAGGAAATTGAACCCGTAGCCGAATCGATTCATGCCCTGTACCCTGAGCTGTTCAGGTGCGTTTCGTGTAACAACTGTACAAAGGCATGTCCCATGGACGTAGAGGTCCTGGACTATATCTCGGCGATCAAGCAGGGTGATATTGAAAAAGCTGCAAACATCAGCAAGGATTGTATTCAGTGCGGATTGTGCGCCAGCCGGTGCATGGGTGAACTTCCCCAGTATCACATTGCCCAGCTTGCAAGACGCATGTACGGCAAATATATACAGCCGAGGGCAGAGCATCTTAAAAAACGCGTTGATGAAATAAACGCGGGAAAATACGACGGGATGCTGGACGATCTGGTGAAAATGGACAAGGATGGGCTGGAAAAACTTTATGTTGAAAGAGAACGTGAACCTGACATGTCCGAACCGGGCAAATGGATGCCGGAAGACACACAATACTTATAATACAACGAGGAAAATATGGCATATACAAGTGAACTCAAAGAGCTTATCAAGAGAGTGGAAGCCACTCGGCCACAGCGGCTTGAAAGGGCCAGGCGCGGTGAAAATTATCCGGCATTAAACCTTAAGGAACGGGCTGAAGTTCTGGGCAAATTTCATCCGGATTACAAGAAAGAAGGCCGAAGGGCACTCAAGGTAGGCCCAAACAAAGGGGACGTTTTTCAGGATGAAGTAGCGTCGATCCTTGAATCAAAATCTATGATAAGGCCTGAAAGTGTCAAACTCACAGAGCCTGATTACGAAACAGATGTCCTGATAATCGGTGGCGGAGGAGCAGGGACTTCGGCGGCGCTGACTGCTTCTGACAATGGAGCAAAGGTTATCATAGCCACAAAGCTTCGCCACGGAGACTCGAATACCATCATGGCTGAAGGCGGTATCCAGGCGGCATCACAGGAATGTGATTCTCCTTTTTACCACTATCTCGATACTATAGGCGGCGGTCACTTTGCAAACCAGCCGGACCTTGTAGCTGCACTTACCCATGACGCACCTCTTTCAATAGCCTGGCTCGAAAACCTGGGTATGATGTTCAACAAACACCCGGATGGCCGTATGAAAGTAACCCATTTCGGCGGTTCTTCAAGAAAGAGGATGCATTCATCAGGAGATATGACTGGCGCCGAGATAATGAGGGTTATCAGGGACGAAGCAAGAAACAGGCCGGATCGGATTACTGTCGTTGAATTCTGCCCGGCAGTTGAGCTGGTACTTGACGAAGACGGGAAATGTGCGGGTGCCATCCTCTACAACATGGAGACAAGAGAATTCTACTATGCAAAGGCAAAGGCGGTTATCCTTTCATCGGGCGGATTCGGAAGGCTCCATATAAAAGGCTTTGCCACAACCAACCATTATGGGGCCACGATGGACGGTGTTGTAATGGCATACCGTGCAGGCGTGGGTAATAAATCGCTCCAATCCACACAATACCATCCCACTGGTGCGGTTTACCCTGAACAGAATGTAGGTCTTCTGATTACGGAAAAGGTAAGGGGCCTGGGGGCACATGTTCTTAACATCGACGGGGATCAGTTCTGCTTCCCTCTTGAACCAAGGGATGTTGAATCAGCCGAACTTATCCGGGAAGCCTTTGAGAAAGGCAAGGGGATAGTCACTCCCACAGGCAGAGTCGGTTTATGGCTTGACTCTCCGATGATTGACCAGTTACACGGTGAAGGCACGGTTAAAAAGGAACTCCCTGCCAAGTTCATTCAGTTCCACCGCCACGGTATTGATATCAGCAAAGAGCCGATGCTTGTCTATCCGACACTTCACTATCAGAACGGCGGTATCAACATAAATGGCCAGACAGAAACAACAATCCCCGGATTGTTCGGGGCAGGAGAGGTTGTTGGCGGTATACACGGCGAAAACCGCCTTATGGGAAACAGCCTCCAGGATGTTGTAACATTCGGCCGCAGGTCAGGTGCCAGTGCTGCAGATTATGTAAAAGGCGGAGTTGAGCTTAAAAAGCCCACGATTGATCACGTGATAAGGTTTGAAAAGGAACTGGATGAAGCGGGTATTGAAAATCCGGTTATCGCACCTATCCTGCTGCCTGATTATTCGACAGAGGAAGTAATGGCGAGAAGGTGGAGCGAGGCGTTGCAGGAGAGCGAATAGGGACAGACAATAGGTCTACCGGTTTTGTAGGGGCGGGCCTTGCGTCCGCCCGCAATTGACACAATTAAATCATCCTGAAACAATTATAATCCAAAGCAAAAGGTAGGGGCAAAATATTTTTCACCCATCCGAAAAACCGGGCAGACGCAAGGCCCGCCCCTACAATGGATATACGAATATCAAACCGATTAGCCCAACACTATAGGGTATGGTTATGAAAACAAAAAAGCCCCGTTCCAATGAACGGGGCTTTTAATTTGCTGATCACTGACCGCTGCTATCTGACAGCTATTTTCTACGGCGTATAAAGCATTACCAGGCACCGTGTTGTGTCATTCCCCTTATTTTTTAGTTTATGGGGTATCTCGGAATTGTAATGCATGCTCTCGCCTGCCTTAATGTGGTTAATCCTGTTATCCAGTGTCAGTTCCAGGCTTCCTTCCATTACATATATAAATTCTTCACCCTCATGTTTATATGCAACAGGCTTATGGGTCTGCTTTGCTTCGATTGTAATCATGAAGCCCCTCAGGTGCTGGTTCTCCGCACCGGGAGTAAGTGTCTGGTATGCATAATTCTTGGTTCTCGTGATAAAGGCCTGGGCACGCTTATCCTGAATATGTGCTTTTTCCTCATCGCTCAGGAAAGTCCCCGGATCAACACCAAGGGCACGTGAGAGTTTTAAAAGAAAACTAACCGACGGAACCACCTCGTTGGTCTCAACCTTCTGAATAAACTCCGGCGTCTGATCGGTCTGCTGGGCGAGTGATTCGATTGTCCAGTCATGTGATTCCCTTATTTTTTTGATCTTTTCACCAAGGCCCGCTCCTGCTTCACTGCCATTGGTTACATTCATAAAATCTGCAATATCGCGCATTACAAGTTTTTTAATGCGGTTTGTAATCAGGGGCATTATTGTCTTTGCGTCCGCGACAATACCTACATCCGCGACATGAAACACCGGAGAATTCGGATCCCGGTTTATTGCTACTATATAACCTGAATCTGTTATTCCCGCAGTATATTGTACAGCGCCGGATGTACCTACTGATATCAACAACTCCGGCCTCACTGTTTTACCTGTCTGGCCGATCAGCCGCTCCTCATCCACCCAGTGGTTAATAACAGGCGGGCGTGTTGCCCCGACTTCCCCGCCCATTGCGGCAGAGAGCTGTCTTACCATTGAAAAACCATCGGCGTTTCCGACTCCTGCACCTCCGACAACAACAATATCAGCATCTTCCAGTTTACGTTTACCTGTATGGCCGGTCTCTAATGATATACGCGCCAGAGTATCTGTCCTTATATCCCCTGTTATCGATATTCTTTCAACTTCACCGGGGTTGCCTTTCCGATCAGATGGTGAAAACGATCCCGGCTGGACCGTAGCAAACCCGGTCAGGTCCGGGTTGGTATATGTCAGCCTGGCCATTATTTCTCCGCCCCAGGAAGGGCACCCTGCTATAATCTGTCCATCTTCCAGACTGAATTCAACACAGTCGGCAATCAATCCCGAATCATTATATGCGGCGCACAGGGCAGCTATCTCTCTGGCAAAATCCGAGAGAGGGAACAGGACTATTTTAGGTTCTCTCTCCTTTACAATACCGGAGAGCGTCTTTGCATGATAATCAGGTCTGTATTGATCGAGATCAGGGTGTTCAAGGACAGATACGATATCCGCGCCTTTATCTACACATCTTTCGGTTGCCACATTAACAGGGATGCATGAACCTCCCTTAATACCATCGTCTGTTTTTTTATCATCACCCGCGCTTGTTATAAGAGCTACACATTTCCCTGATGTCAACTCAGCCAGCCGGGCTGCGGCGCCAAGCACATTTATACTTTCATCAAAATGCCTTTGATTGCGTATATCAATATATACCCATATGTCGTTTTTACTGCTCATCAGCCAATATACCCCCCGGCTTTAATTCTCTTTACCAGCTCATCGGCCTGTTCATCAGGAGAACCTTCTATAAATTCGCATTTGTGTTTTTTGCGAATTTTGCTCATTGAGACCAGTTTTGTAGGACTGCCCTTTTCACCCAGACCTTCGATAGATAACTCAAGGTCAGAAAGGTTCAATTTTTCCAGTACATCATTCCTGAATGCCTTTTCCACCATAGAAAGTGCAGTGTCCCTCACATCAACAGCCTTTGGATCTATTGCCGCTGCACCCGGCAGGGTCATTTCATACTCTTCCTCAAATTCATCGATAACTCTATCTACCTTCACACTCTTATCAGTGAGTTCAATTCTCCTTACGCCTGTTATCACCGGAATGTTAAGATACACAGCAGTCTGGGGACCTACCTGACCCGTGTCACTGTCAGATGACCGTGCACCAAAAATAACAAGATCAAAGGGTTTCAGTTTTTCAATAGCCGCAGCCAGGGTCTTCGATGTTGCAAGTGTATCGGAACCTGCAAAGGCCCTGTCGGTAACAAGAACTCCTTTATCCACACCTAGCGCAAGAGCTTCATAAAGGGCTATCGAGCCTGTCTCCGGCCCCATGGTGATGGCTGTTACAGTGCCGCCATTTTTTTCCCGCAGCTTTAACGCCACTTCAATGGCAGGGCGGTCAAAAGGATTCAATATACAATTATCCGCTGTTCGTACTACGCGCCCGCCCGGAGCACTTGTTACAACGGATTTTATACAGATGATGATGTGTAGACTCATTTTATTTATACTCCTCCAGCACGCTGCGGGCTATGACCATACGATGAATCTCGCTTGTTCCCTCATAAATACGGGTTACCCTGGCATCCCTGTAGAATCGCTCAACAGGATAGGTTTTTACATAGCCGTACCCGCCATGCATCTGGAGTGCCATATCGGTTACTTTGCCGGCAGCTTCCGATGCGTACAATTTTGCCATGGCAGACTCCTTTGAAAAGGGCATATTGCTGTCTCTTTTTGCCGCAGCCCTGTAGACCATGAGTCTGGAGGATTCAACCAGGATTGCCATGTCTGCGATCATGTTCTGAACGGACTCATGCTGGGAGATGGGTACACCGAACTGCCTTCGCTGCCGGCTGTATTTTATGCCTTCCTCCATTGCTGCCTGGGCAACACCAAGGGCCTGGGCTGCAATTCCTATACGACCGGTATCGAGAGCCGCAAGTCCGATTTTCATGCCCCAGCCTTCTTTTCCAAGGACGTTGCCCACCGGGACACGACAGTCAGAAAGCCGGATTGAAGATACAGGATTAGCCCTGTTACCTGAAAGGTCTTCAAGATCTCCGACCTCAAAACCCGGCATTCCCCTTTCTACAACGACCACACTCAAGCCTCTGTGCCCGGCGGATGGGTCAGTTTTAACAAAAATGAGGCATGTATCGGCAACACCGCCATTGGTGATCAGGACCTTGTTTGCATTTACGATATAATGATCTCCGTCACGTATTGCGGTTGATTCAACGCCTGCAGCATCAGATCCTATGTTGGGTTCGGTCAGGCAGAAAGCCCCGATCTTTTCACCCTTTGCAAGGGGCGGAACCCACTTCTTTTTCTGCTCGTCATTTCCGAATGCGAGTAAAGGGTATACCCCGACACTGTTGTGAACGGTCACACAAAGCCCCAGTCCTGAACAGGCGCGTGAAATTTCTTCTATGATTATGCAGTATGTGACAGTATCCATCCCTGCGCCGTCAAGTTCATGAGGTGCCTGGATGCCGAAATATCCGAGCTTTCCCATTTTTTCCACAACTTCCCACGGGAAACGGGCTTCCTGATCCAGTTCTTTGGCAATGGGTATAATCTCACGCTCACAGAATGAACGGACAGAGCGCCGGACAATATTCTGTTTTTCAGATAAAAAAAAGTCCATGATGGTTTCCTAATACGTATAAAATCCCCTACCTGTCTTCCTTCCCAGCCATCCTGCCTCCACATACTTCCTCAAGAGCGGGCATGGACGGTATTTTGAATCCTTGAACCCTTCGTAAAGTGTTTCCATGATAGCCAGGCAAGTATCAAGACCTATCAGGTCGGCGAGGGCCAGAGGTCCCATCGGGTGGTTGAAACCGAGTTTCATTACAGTATCAATATTTTCCGCTGTGCCGACACCGTGATAAAGTGCAAAAATAGCTTCGTTGATCATGGGCATTGCGATCCTGTTGGCAATAAAACCGGGGAAGTCATTTGACAGGGCCGGAACCTTTCCGAACTTCTTTGACAGTTCCCATGTTACTTCAAAGGTCTCATCCGATGTTGCAATACCGCGGATAACTTCAACAAGCTTCATAACAGGGACCGGGTTCATAAAATGCTGGCCTATGACCTTTTCGGGGCGGCTTGTCTGTGCTGCGATCCTGCCTATCGGGATTGAGGACGTATTGGTAGCAAGGATCACCGATGGATTACATATGCTGTCGAGGTCCTGGAATATCTTGAACTTCAGATCCTGCCTCTCTGTAGCAGCCTCTACAACGAAATCGGCGACCGACATATCCCTTATATCAATACTCTTGGATATCCTGCCGAGTGTGGCGTCACGGTCTTCCTTTGTTATTTTTCCCTTCTCTACACTGCGGTCAAGGTTTTTTGTTATCGTGGCATAGCCTTTGTCGACAAACTCATCATTGATATCATTCATTACAACATTAAGGCCGCTCATTGCTGCAACCTGAGCAATACCATTACCCATCTGGCCTGAACCTATAACTCCGTATGTTTTTATTTCCATTTTATCCTCCTGTATGATTTAAGATTCCTTTTAAAATCGTTATTTAGCTTAACGCTGACAGCTGACAGCTAAAAGCTCAACCATAAATGACTCATTTATGGTTGGTTACAAATTATCTTTTTACTATCATGGCGACCGCCTCACCGCCGCCCAGGCACAATGATGCCATACCTGTTTTCTTGTCCTGTTTAATCATTTCATGGATCAGTGTTACCAGAACACGACATCCGCTTGCACCGATGGGATGTCCCAGCGCGACCGCCCCGCCGTTTACATTTACCTTTGAAGGATCAAGGTTGAGTTCTTTTAATATGGCTACGGAAGATCCGCTGAATGCCTCATTGATTTCAAAGAGATCTATATCATCAAGGGATATCCCTTCCTTTTTGGCACACTTCGGCATGGCCCAGATCGGGGCAACAAGGACATACTTCATGTCTATACCATATGACGCCTGTGCTCCGACGCTGACAAGCACCTTGCAGCCAAGCTCTTCGGCCTTTTCGCGTGACATTACAACAACCGCGGAAGCACCGTCACTTATTATCGAGGCATTTCCCGCTGTTCCCATACCATCCTTTTTAAAGGCAGGCTTCATTTTTGAAAGCATTTCAAGGCTGGTTTCCCTCGGGCATTCATCCGTATCGAATATTTTAGGATCGCCTTTTCTCTGGGGAATTTCTACAGGCATAATTTCATCCCTGAACCTGCCGGATTTTATTGCCTCCATTGCCTTGCGGTAAGACCCGTCAGCAAATTTATCCTGGTCCTCCCTGGAAACATTGTATTTTTCCGAACAGAGTTCATTTGACATACCCATATGAAAATCATTGACCACATCCCAGAGTCCGTCGTGTACCATATGGTCCACAAGCTGGCCGTTTCCCATCCTGTAACCGGCGCGTGCCTTTTCGAGATAGTATGGGGCATAACTCATGTTCTCCATACCGCCGGCAACTACGACATCGGCGTCACCTGCCTGAATGGCCTGAGCCGCAAGCATTACGGCTTTGAGGGATGAACCGCAAACCTTGTTTACTGTAATGGCTTCAACTTCCCATGGCATCCCGGCCTGCACGACAGCCTGCTTTGCAGGATTCTGTCCGTATCCGCAGGGAAGGACCATTCCCATAATGGCCTCATTGACATCTGTTTTCTGTATCCCTGCCCTTTTCACTGCCTCTTCAATCACCATTGCGCCAAGTCTGGTGGCCGGAATCTCTCCGAGTGCGCCGTTGAATGCACCAAGCGGTGTCCTGGCACCGCTCACGATAACTACTTCTTTCATCTGATCTTCTCCTTCTTAATTATTTAAGCCTATAGCAAAAGGCGTTTATTTTTACCAAATTTAATCTATTTAAGCATCGATAAGGATGATATATACTCGTTATAATTACAAAAATTCAGAGATCGGAGTATAGGGGAATAGGAGGAATGTGTCAATTATTGATTCGTATTAAAAACAACGTTCGGATGTTTGCGGAGACAGGTTTCAAACCTGATATTGATGACTTAAGCTTCAGCCTGCCTTTACCCTGACATCCGGTCCCTATCTTTTTCCTCTTGCTTTTCAAACCCAATAGTCTTAAAAAAATAATCATAGCCTTTCGATTCCTCTTTTAAGAGGAAAACCATCAAAATTTTTTTAAATAATATTCAGTTTTAAGAATTTAACATATTCGTCCAAAATATCTTTAATTGAGCATTTATCCAGCTTTCCGGATATTATCAATATTTCAGTGATATCGAGTTAAGAAGCAGGATAAAAAAATGCGGTGGAAGATGGGACCCTCAAAGAAAAGTATGGCAACTTTCTTATGAAAAAGTAAAAGAGTGTGATTTAAGAGAGGATTGTTGAGGATGAGTCTTGAAAAGTGTGTATATATAGAAACTTTTCAAAAAGGCGAAAAATGCAAAAATGGTTATATATACCCATAAAAAAATAGCTATATATGCCTATTTTTTAAAAAACTGTCTACCTATAACCATAAATGTCTATATATAGCCATTTTTTAAACCGGCTCTAAACCGGTTAATAACATGTTGGGCATACATGGCCATTTTAGGTGAGAGACAAAGTGTCAATGTCTTTTATGGAAAACAGAAAATTTGAATCCATCAGAAAACTCTCCAAGATTTATTGTGGGAAGGCAGGAGAATTTTTAGTCACCTCCTATCTTATCCGGAATGGATACAATACAGTACCACTTAGCATTGATTCTGGCGTTGATCTATTGGGGCATCGACTTTCTGAGAGTGGAGAAAGTTATATTTTTCAATTTCAAGTTAAGACCACGATAAAAGATAGAATAGATATACAACATACAGAAGCTAAGCTTAAAAAATACTGGGAAGAGCGCATAAATCTGGTTGTTGTTTTTTGGCCCCAAACTGCTGCTCCCAGAATATTGATAGTTCCTCCAAGTTTATTACGAGTCATGGCAACTTCTGCATTTAAAGGAAAACCACTAATTCGAACATCTGATGCTGGATTAAAAGTAGTTTCTATTAGTTTGAGGGCGAATGGTGGCGCAAGAATTCCAGGCACAAATTGTAATTTGGATATAATGGAAGAAAGGTTTGATTTATGTGAAGATACGCTTTCAGACCCTAACAGAAAACCAGAATATATCCATTGGGATATTAGTGGCTATTAAAAGTCCTTTTTTGGCAAACAAGATGCATTTAATAGATAGATGAGTGCCCAACCTTTTGCTTCACCAGATTCGGGCCAAAAAGCGGCCCTCTCTGGTGAGCAATACGTTAGCTTTATGGAGAGCTTATGAATACATACTCAGATGAAGAACTTGAGAATGAAATCGAACGGTTCACGACTATAGAGCCAAGGTCCAAGGGTTTTTCGACTGCCCACAGATACCTACACGATACCTATCGCCAAAAAATAATAGCAGTAGCTTTTCATATTCCAGATAAGGATGGAAACATACACCACTTTAATTTATCAATTAGGATATTTAAAAGGAGTAAGAAAAAAGAACCTTGGGAAGAACACTTTGATGTAAAAGAACAACCCTCTGGTACATACTCAGTTATGGAGCTAAAGATTGGAAATGCTGTTGAAAATCTTGCTACATTTCTGAATGAACAGTTCGAGTTTATTGGTAAGAAAATTAAAACTAAATCGAAAGTGGTAAACTATCAAAAAGATATAGACCTAAATGATGTTATTCAAAGGCTTAAGTCTCTGAATATGGAAGAAGTAGAAAAATTAAGCAGGGGCGTAGAAATAAGTCATCTAAAGAAATATAAGGAGTTCCTCCAATCTAATCTTGATAAAAACGAAAAATTCATTCAAAACTGGCTAGATGAAGATAATGGCAAGTTCAGAAAACAAAGATGCCTTATATTTGGTTTAGAATATATAGACCATAAACGGGAAGGCTCCCTAGAAAGTAAACGGTTCGACCTACTAACTAGAGCATCTAAAGAAAAGAATGAATACGTACTGATTGAGCTAAAATCCCCATGTGATGAAGTATTTAAGATTAAAGAAATAACAAATCCTAATGGTGGAAAAAGCCTCGAGTTTCGTTTATCAGATGCACTATCTAGATCAATACCCCAGATACTTCGATATAAATCAAAGTTTGAGAACTATTCAGAAGATAGTGATGATCTGATGAGAATAGGAGTAAAGAAAGGGAATATTAAAAAATCAATTATTGTTATAGGCACATCTAAGAACGAAGATCCAATGTGGAATAATCACTTTAATGATTTAAAAGCCACTTTGAGTAACAATCTAGAAATTGTCACGTATAGTGACCTGATCGATAAACTCGATGTTACTATACACAATCTTGAAAGTAAGATTCAAAACGATACATACCAATAAAAAAGCTAACAATGGCTTTCACCGGAAAGCCTGATAAAACGTCGGCTTCCCGTGAAGCCGGGCGTTAAGGTGCGACACGAAGTCGCACAATTGAGTGTACTAAGGTAAAAACCTTGAGTACCCGGTATGTTCCTACCGGTCCCTACGCGGGCGTGCTACTGTTGCGCTGCATGACAGGGTGCGAAGCCCCGCGGACAATGTACCGAAAAGGGTTTGAATGGTGACATGAGAACCCATCAGAGAATCCTCCTCTGTTAAGGCCTAGGGACGGGTGATATGGTGAAACTAGATGAATGTCTGTAAGCGTCGTAACAGCGGACTTACCTACGAGGATTAACAGGTATAAGGCTGCACCTTTGAGTGTGCGGCAAGTGGTCAGGTTGCAGGTCTCCTAACTGCCTGTACGGAACTGTTGTACCATCGGCGTAGATGGCGCACCTAAGTCATCCAAAGGATCAATTGTGTGGAACGTAGTAACTCTGTCCCTCCGCCTGCAGCAATTGCAGGCAAGCGAAACCGCAAGGCACGCCGTTGGAGTGGCGGGAGAGAGAGGTTGGAAGAAGCAAATGCTTCCGGGAAAGCCGGAGGATAGAGCATGAAACATGGCTCATCGCTGAAAGCGTGAACATCCGTTCCGTTGAGAAGGCGTGCAGACGTCCAACTGGTGTCTCGTTGCGAGAGAATCTGGAGAACTTTTAAGGATGGGAAAGCAAAAGATAGCCATAAGAGCTAGTGCGCCTATCGACGACGCAAAGAAATGGAATTCCATAGAATGGAAGTATATGAGGCGTCAGGTCAGAAAAGCTGCAGGTGCGTATCGCAAAGGCTGTGATGGAAAGTAGATGGAATAAAGTAAAGGCATTAGAATATTTACTTACCCGCTCGTTCTACGCCAGGCTACTGGCTGTGAAACGGGTGACAACAAACAAAGGTAAAAATACTCCCGGTGTGGACGGTGTCCTCTGGAAGGGTGCCGGAAGAAAATGGCGGGAAACATTTAACCTGAAACGGCGTGGATACAGGCCACAACCTCTTCGGAGGATATATATCCCAAAGAAGAATGGCAAGAAAAGACCCTTATCAATACCCACAATGCATGACAGGGCAATGCAGGCGTTATACAAGCTTGCACTGGCTCCGGTGGCAGAAACAACAGCAGATCGCAACTCATATGGTTTCAGGGAGGGGCGAAGCTGTGCAGATGCCATCGCTGCCGCTTTTAATGCCCTGAACAAGCCAAACTCTGCAACATGGGTATTTGAACTGGACATTGCCGGACATTACGACAATATCGCAAAGGAATGGATTTTAAAGAACATTCCAATGGATAAAGAAGTACTCCGGAAATGGCTGGAGGCTGGTTACATTGAGAATGGTAAAATGTACTCGTCTCCTAAAGGGGTCCCGCAGGGTGGCATTATAAGTCCTATGCTGGCGAACATGGCACTTGATGGACTGGAAGAAATAATTAGAAAATCAGTCCCTCGCAGGTCACGTGTCAATTTTATCCGGTATGCCGACGACTTTATAGTAACAGGAAAATCGAAACGGATACTGGAAAAGAATATAAAGCCGGTCATAGAGCAGTTCCTTGCGGAACGTGGTCTGGAACTCTCAAAAGAGAAAACCTTTATAACCTATATAAAGGACGGGTTTACGTTCCTCGGGCAAAGTTTCCGAAAGTATGGTAGAGTATTGATCATTAAGCCATCAAAGGAGGGAGTCCTCGCCCTTAAGCGGAAACTGGGAACCTTAATCCGCAAACACGTCGGAGCACCGATGCCGGTCCTGATCAAGAAGCTGAATGACGCGCTTCGGGGTTGGGGCAACTACCACAAACATATAGTGGCATCGGACGCATTTGATCATGTTGACAAGTATGTATATGATCAATTATGGAACATGGTTAAACGCAGACACAGAAAGAAATCCACTGACTGGCTAAAGGAGCATTACTGGTCAGCCGGTGGAAATAAAGGTGTGTTTGCAGTTAAAGCCAAAACTGAGAAAAACGTTGAAAAGGTGTATAAAGTTTTTCAAGTTTGCTCCATTAAAATCAGAAGATACATCAAGATAAAAGCGGATGCAAATCCTTACTTGTCAGAGTTTGCTAAGTATTATTATCGCAGAAGACATGATAAGGAAAGTAAGCTGCTTGGTGCCATGAGTTCAAGAGAATATCTGGCACTAAAAGCAGCCTAATGTTAACACAGCCGGGCCGCCCCACAAGGGTTGCTTTTGGGATGCTTGAGCCGTATGACGGGAAACTGTCACGTACGGTTCTTAGGGGGGAATGGGGTGGTAACACCCCTGACCTACCCGATTTTTCGAGGAAGTAAATGATTATAGAATGGCTAATAATATTTTATTCACTGTTAATGTTTTTTGGATGGTTGTTTGGAGCGTTATTTCTATACTGGGCATTATTAGGTTGGGGTTTCGGTGCAATTGAAACTCCTATTTTTTTATCAATCCTTTTGTTGGCCGTTTTTTCACCATATTTTTGGTTAAAATGTAGAATAGCATTATCTAAAAGAGTTTTATTGAAAAATCCAAAAATAATTAGACTCTCATATTTTATTATAAGTATATCCTTATTTTCTTCTTATCAAGCAATGTCGTCTATTCTCTCAAACAAGGCTGATCCAGACTTTGAAAATTTTATATTGCTTTATTCAGCTTTTTCATTTTTAACCGCTATTCCTATCCTGCTGTCATATTATGAAGAGAAAGAAACATTACAGCAAAAAAGTTATTTATTATCGTCAATTTTGTCAATTATATCGACAATAGTAGGGTTTGGTCTTATATATGGGACAATCAATAATGTTGGTACTGTTTCGATAAAGCCATCTTATGGTGTTATCGGTGTATGCCTATTTATTTCTGGTGTAATCTCTCTTATTACAGTTTCAATAATAAACATAACCAATCATAAAAAACACCTAACGGCTATGGCTATTATTTTTTGTCTTGTAAGTATTTCTCTTTATATATTTAGTTATGATGAAGGTATTAAGAAAAAATTAATACAATTGCATAAAAAGGATATGGGGCCGACTACGACAATGATAAAAACAACGAGTGGAAGGCCAATTCTTGTAACTCCTAATATAAAAAAGAATATTATTCCTTCTCACTCATGATAGTGATGAAATATCTCATACTGATTCATTTGATTAACAAGAGCATAAAAAATAAACCTAACATTTGCGTTAAGTCGGATTTGGCGAAAAGCTTGCCAAACCGCTTATACAAGGCGTTCGATTGTGATAAAATGAAAAAAATAAACATCAACCTAAATCCTGGTATTTATCTCTTAATAATGATTTGGTGGATATTTGTTTCATTCATAGGCACTATTGTAAGACACTCGATATTCGATTATTTATCATCCTTTATCCCATATTTTTTAGCATTCTTCATTTTCGGATTATCCGCAATTTTATTAGGCGTATATGAAATTAAAAATTATTTTTGGGATAAATGTGGTTATTGGAAAAAATATTTCATTATTATAGGTTTATACGCTGCAGCAACAATCATTTGTGTTTCAGTCACAGTGATTTTAGATGACTATCGTCTTGTACAGTATTTCGAAGGAGATGCGGCAGGAAGTTTCGGCATGGGTTACTTTGGTTTTTTATCTTTATATCTTATTGTCGGTGTTGTAATTGGCGTAGTATCGTCATTATATAATAGAAAATCGAACAAACCCTTAAACTAAGAACGGGCGATAAAACGCTGCCCGTCTTGTTAAGGGCACGTTATTTTTTAAATGAGAATGAATGGAATTTAGACAAGGAACAGAAGAAGACTCGTATGGTATCAAGGCTATTGATTCAGCTATCAATTCTGTACTTAATCGTTCAGAATTTATAGATTCATCACTCAAGCAAGGTACTGTTCTGGTGGCTCTTGATGACGAAGAAGTAGTTGGATATACGGTAGTTAACCGCTCATTCTTTGATAGGCCAACAATTGAAATGTTAATGGTTGCAAAAAGTCGTCGCGGACGTGGAGTCGGGCGAGCATTACTTCAAAGGGTACAAGAAATAGTTGGCACAGAAAACGAGCTCTGGACTTCAACCAATGAATCCAACTCTCGAATGCAGGCTTTACTGGTTTCAGAAGGTTTCAAACAAACTTGGAGAATTGATAATTTAAATCCGGGTGATCCAGAAATAGTATACTTCAAGCCAGTTCTTGAAAATAACCTTTAAATTAACAAGACCGCGGTGGGTCTCTTTCAATTTTTTTGGAACACTTTGGCGCGGCACGTTATTTAAACCGTTCGCCATAAAAAAAAAGTGAAAACCTATGTGGAACCCTTTTAAAAAATCAAAGCCTATCTTGAATGCCTATATCGATGATAAGGAACTGTGTTCTTTCTTTGTCAAAGAGCTACCTGTCGAAAAAAAGCCAGAAATCAAATTAGATGGGAAAAATCATATTTTTAAGCTTATTGACATAGAAGGAAATGAATATTCTCATACTTTAACTTGGGAGAGTGGCTTCTTTTCATTTTCAATACGAGTATACGAAACCTTAACCTGCCAATCTGATTGCATATGGGGCAGTGATCAGAAACTTAGTACTGAACGCTTCCAAAAAGGAGAAATAAGTGGAATTCGTTTTCAACCATTATATCTCCCCGGTTGTGAAAGTAATCCCGAGGATTTAGCAGGAAGAGGTTTATTTTATCGAGGTTTTCATTTTTCTGGAACAATAACCCCTGGCAATGTTTCTTTGTCATGTATCTGCGATCACTGCAAGTCGAATTTTCGAATACAGTCCTTTCATGCGGGTTTTAGCAACAGCGGATACATGTATTCAACTTCTGGAAAACATACTATTATCATCCCTGATTATATTGAAGGCTGTCCTCCTGCCATGGGTAAGGCAGAAATAGCTAAAGTAAGTAAATTAGAAGAAATACTTCCTCTTGCAGAAGATGGAGCATCTTTCAATTATTTAAATCCTTTTCGTTGCCCAAATTGTAATGAAGCTTTCATTGATTTTAATAAGTATCCTTCTGAACGTGAAAATGAATATTATGGAAATTATTTTTTTGATTCTAAACCTATTCACTATAAACCGAATGGCGATCGGGATAGGGAGTAGCCTCACGACTACCCCCTCCCACACCACCACAGCATACGGGTCCGTACTGGGCGATTCGGCTGATCCAAAGCATAAATAGGTTGTGAGTACTCCCTCCTATTTTGCCGGGCTTTCAGAAAATAATGACGCTACAAACATTTCGACCACTGTCGCATTATGCCTGTAAGTACATACTCCTACTTACCTCTCTCATTTACCTCCTGCGACTCACAGGATGGCACCGTTCAGGCCTTCATCCTTTAATAATCAAAGGACTACTACGCCCTCTGCTGACTCCCACTACGCGATAGTCTCCCCTTGCGGTTTGCTCACTCAGAATGTCCTTATATTGGCGTATCCATTGTTTGTGTTCCTGAACCTATCAGGTCAGGTTCATTGGAATCCGGAATACGACTGATTCCAATGCCGGGGATTTTGTTTTACCGGTACTCCCTGTTAATCCGGTTACTTACCAATATACAGACAACCTGAGACGCAGTGGATCTCCCGGGGTAAACATATGTCTTTCTGCACACGAGCGCCGAGTATACGTGACTGGCTTAAGGTAGTTAGGGGACTTAGTCCTGTGTTGCGGATTTGTCCCGCCAGCCCCGCCTCAAACTCGATTTCTGTACGTCGCCCCATGCGTTTGCAATACCCTTTATAAGGGCCACTTTCTTCACGGGAGCCACTGGAGTCCCGCTTGTGATATTGCTACACCCTTCGCCACTACCTGGCTGGGCCTGGGACTTGTCAAATATATCCATATAATGATATATTCGGCTCACCCTTAAGAACATATGCCGTACCCGGCACACAACCCGCCATTTAACTATGACCGGGCGATAAAACGCCGCCCGGCATGTTAATGGCACCGTTGTGCTTTAAGACAGAAACATGAACTTATGAGTAAAATGATATGACAACACTTTATCATTATTGTTCTAATAATTCGTTCCATTCGATAATTGAATCAAAATCAATTTGGTTATCATCTCTTTCTCTATCAAATGATTCTATGGAAGGGAAACTTGTTGCCGAAATTATTACTCATATTGCCAAGGAAGATGGTTTAGGAGAAAGAGAAATAAAACGTCTCCATCAGTATATCGAGGGGCTTGAAAATTTTATTGATGGACTAGGATTCTGTCTTTCAGAAGAAAAAGACTTACTAAGTCAGTGGCGAGGATACGCAACAGACGCATCAGGTGTTTCAATTGGCTTTTCAAAAGAATATTTTGAGGAATTATCAAAAATAAGTGTTGGAACTAATAAATATGGTTTTACCTTAAACCGTGTTGCATATGATAAATCAGCACAAGTAGATTTAGTTAGGCCCACATATTTAAAAATTAAAGAATTCATTGACAAAGGAGCTCTCGAGTTCCCACGCATTCGAACTATTTTAGATACTCGAAGCGAAGAGGAGATTGAAGAAGATAATAAAAAATTTAAAAGAGCATATATGGATCTATCAATGGGTGTGCTTGTACTTTTTAAAGATCTCTTCAAATTAAAAACAATGGCATTCAGAGAAGAAAAAGAATGGCGCCTAATCTCTTACTTTTTGAAAACAGGGGGCGATAACTGCATTTATCGTGCTGTGAATGACAGAATAATCCCCTATAGAATCTTTAATCTTGAAACTTTGGGTCATGATTCTATTAAAGAAATAATATTGGGGCCTAAAAATAGAACACCTAAATATGTTGTGGAGAGCTTTTTAAATAATTATGGTTTCAGTAACGTAAAAGTACAATTTTCTGAAGCCTCGTATCGCTAAAAAAAGCACAACAACCGGCTTCAGGTGACAGCGTAAAAACCACGCTGCTCCTGAGCCGAAGCGTTATTTAGTTAAAAAAATCATGAAGAAATCAGTTCATATATTAATCTTTTTGTTTTTATTCACTTCACCTGCTTTTACTACAATGTGGGCGGAAACCGAAGTTATTGACCCCATTTCTGGTGAAAGCATGAAGAAGTATCTAAATGAAACACAGGTTTTAGTTCGGGAAGGCAAGCATAAAGAAGCCCTCAATCGTTTCCTGTGGATATATGATCATGCTCTTGAACATGAGCCAATTATCTATTTTATTGCATTGGAAAATTGGAAAAAACTCGGAGACATCTACCCTCCTGCACTAGAGGCGATGAAGAAGATACGAGACAAGAAGACAGAACTTTTTGGTGAAGGGAAAGGAACCAATATTCTTTTTGTTGATGTCGTGGAATTAAATTATCATCTTGGAAATGACAGTAAGACAGTCGAACTTTTCCGGCAACTTGAACAGAATCAGCCTGAGATGGCAAAGGAATGTTGGGTAAATGCAAAAGATGCTGTAATTAAGGTTAAGGCAAAAGACCTCATCAGAAAATACATTGGTAATCCTCTTCTTGCGTGGAGTAATGTTAAAGAGTGGTATGAAAAAGATAAGTCCAGATATGAAGAAAAAACTGGGGATGAACAATTTATTAAACAATTCAAGGCAAACAATGAGGATCACTTTGTTAGGGAGACACTTCTCCTGATAGATGCAGCGCTTGCATTAGATGATAAAAAAACAGCCGGGATTATTCAGGAAAAAGCATTGGCAATCCTTGATGATAATCGTTTAAATGATGCTATGCCTAAAAAGATCAAATAACAATCAGCTACACCAGACCCCGGAGGGTTCCTTGCTTGATATCAAACATCACGGCGGGGCTGGTGAGCAAAACGTTAAAAGCTGAAATGTGGTAGCAGAAAAATGGTATTTGGCCAGAATGCTGATCCTGGCAAAATGGCCAAATAGTAAAACAAAATTAAAAATCAAAAGAGAAATCCGGGTAATGAAATTGCTATTTAGCCAAAAAGGAAATATTTCCTAAATGGCTAAATAGCATTATCAAAAATATAAATCCGGAATCGATGGTGCCTATTTGGTGAAAAAGGCAACGCTGCCGAAATCACAAAATAGAAAAATATAAACAATATTTATTTGTAAAAATAACTAGTTACAAAAACAGTATAGCCACCAAATAGCAATCAAAATGGCTTTTAACAAACACCAGACACCGGGGCGGCTTTGCTTGATATGAAAAATCACGGCGGGGCTGGTAAGCAAACAGTTTAAAGCCATAATGGGATAGAAAATAGTCATCATCAATGCTATTCAGCGGAAATGGCGATATTGCCAAATCCGCTAAATAGTAACTGAAGTTTCGCAGTTATATTCAATATGCGACGCAAAGGAAATAAGCTGCAATTTCAATATAATAGGAAAATAGTTACACTATAAAACATATTGAATATACGGTAGTTGACTTTTGATTTTTAAAGCAAAAAACAGGTGGGGTGTAATCCGTCTTCGCATAAGGCTACGCCGGGACACGAACCCCACCCTACGTTTTACAAGTCTTTCGCAGGGGCCGGATTTTATATCCGACCTGGTATTTACAGGGCATACGGCAATTAATATGCCGATCATGTTACATTTCAATAATGTACTAAGCACAAACTGCGAAACTTTAGTAGTAAAATAATATCCAAGATCTTCTGTAATAATAAACAGTTATCGAAAACATGCTGTCGCTGAATAGCGGTTCAAAGAATGAAATCCGGGGAATGAAATTCCTGTTTACCTAAAATGGCAATGTTATCAAGCCCTTAATTCAATATTGCCAACTAATTGCAATCGTTAAAGGATATGCTTTTATGCGCAAAGATATCAGCGATTTAATCCAGTCAAACCATGTATGTGTTCTGGCAACCGTATCAGACGGCAAGCCTCATTGCTCTCTGATGTCATATGTTGCAGACACGGACAGCCGCGAAATCTATATGCTAACCCAAAGAGATACAAAAAAGTACCGCAACTTGTCGGAAAATCCGGCCGTCAGCCTTTTGATAGACACGCGGCGGAGCGACAGTAAAAGCCAAACAAAAGCCCTGACAATCACTGGAATTTTTCAAGGCAGTATTGATGAAAATAAAAAATTGAATATTAGAGCCGATTTATTAAGAATCAATCCCGATTTAAAAGCGTTTGTGGATGATCCTTCAATTGAAATAATTGTTGTACAGGTTAAGGCAGTTCAACTTTTAGACGGAATAAAAGACTCCTATTTTGAAATCGTAACATAACAATACTCCCGGTGTGCCGGATATTTTGTTTCAGCATGTTCGTAAACAATAACCAAAGGAGAAAAAATAAAACTCAGCGAATATTTTGCATATTCTAAGGGTGTGAAAAGGGGGCAAAAGGGGTCTCCTATTAGCTCTTGTCATTTTTCTTTATTTTTTTAATATAAACAAAAGCTAAGCGTAGATTTGATACCACTTTATTAACCCAGGGAGCATAGGTAAAGAGGTCTGAAAGGCAATATGTAATAGCTTTTGCGCCTTTTTGTTATCCTTGATTCATGATTTCTGGTCTTATTTAAAATCGTTTCTATTTTTAAAGATATATTTTTTTATCCGATTGCATGACTTTGACCCAAAATATTGTTTTCGGAATGGAGTTTTTCAACAGCCTCATTGGACAACAAAATAGGCCGAGCGCTTGTGTACAGTGACGGCGATCTGGCGGCTGCCTATGGATTATCGAAGAAGATAGTGCTATCGCTGCAAAACTAAAAGTGATAGGATCATAAATATGAACAAAAAATTGACTTATCTGGCGGTACTGGTTGGCGGGGTATGCAGCTTTTTCATCATCAAATCATTCGTCTTGGGGCATTTCTTTACCAATTCAAGATCCATGTTTACTGACGTGTTGCAAGGCTTCCTGATCGGGTTTGGGTTGGCGTTTGTCACAGCCCAAATTTTCGCCAGGATCAAGGCCACGAAGGTCAACGGCTGGATCACCATGTTCGGATTAGGCGTGCCCGGCAACGGTATGCTGCTGCGAGCCGCGCACGCCCAGTTATTCCCCGGCCCGGTGAACGTACCGCAAGAGGCGATGTATTGGTGGACGAACGTAGATGGCACTGGGCATTCGCTCTCTGGAAAGCACGACTACGTTATGCACTTCCCGCCGGGCGGTCTTCCACCGAATCAGGCGTTCTGGTCGCTGACGATGGGCGATGCGCAAAATCGCTATGTGGCGAATCCGATCAATCGGTACAGCGTCAGCGATCGATCGGGACTCGGGCCGAACGCCGACGGCTCCATGGACATTTACCTTCAGAAAACCGCGCCGGCAGGCCATGAATCCAACTGGCTGCCAGCGCCGGCAGGCGACTTCATCCTCTGGCTGCGCGTGTATATCCCCGACGCACCCATTCTCAATGGCAAGTATACGTTACCGCCGATTGTCGAGGTGTCATGATGACTGATATAGAGCATTTGCTTTTATTTGGTTCAGTCATGGTAGCGGCCTGGATCCTTTTCACCTACTTTTGGCCGAGCTTGTTGCTGTCTGTGTACAAGAGAGCGATTCTCGTTAAGGGATTTGGCGAAGGCCCCGTCCCGATCAATACGCTCTATGCGGAACCCCAAGCGTTTTTTGCAGACCCGTTCAGCCTGCCCGCCTCGGCCCCCAAAGTGGCGACTTCTGGTGTGAATCGCGATACGCTCCTTACGCTCGGCTGGTTAGACCTCGGCAAAGGAGCGCAAGTTCTGCATGTGCCAGATATGGCAGGCCGCTATTACAGCGTGCAGTTCACAAGTCCGTTGAAAAACACCAATTTTGCCTACGTCGGCACGCGCACTACGGGTACGCAGGTGGGAGATTATCTCATTACCAGGCAGGGTTGGAACGGACAGGTGCCGAGCGGCATGACGCAGATATCATCGCCGAACAAGTCGGTGCTCGTTATCGGCCGTGTGCTCGTGTATAGCGATAACGACCTTCCGACCGCCTACGGCCTTGCGAAGCAGATACATATAACGCCACTAAGCAGCTGGCAACCCAGTCAGTAACAATTGAAAAGCTGCCCAACAAAGCGTGCAGTGGACGGTGGGGATTCTGCCGCATTTTAAAACATTTTGAGTAGCCATGAGTAAAAAAATTTTCCGGCACTCAAGAGAAAGTCAAGCTTAAAATACTCTATTTTTAATTATTTTAGCAACTTACATGGCAATGAGACATGAAAAGCCCCCTCGTTTTACCCCTTCTCCAGATGGCTCTCAGGCACTTTCACCTTGCTTCTGTTACGTATTTTTATTAAAAATTATGGATACCATTGACTAATGGAAAGGGAGTAAATGTCTGTAGACGTTATTGGAATTGATCACATATATATAGCCGTTACTAATTTAAAAAAATCGGAAGAGTTCTATGATGGCGTAATGATGACTGTATTGGATTTCAAAAAAACATACAGCAATATAGAAGGTGACCCTCATGTTCATTATTATAATAGGCATTATAGCTTTACCCTTAGACCTGCCAGGAATTTAGAACAAAAACATGATCCTTATTCGCCAGGTTTAAACCATTTTTGTTTCCGTGTTGATAGCAACAATGAGGTTGATGAAGTCGCAAAAGGATTAATGAAGTTAAATATAAAATTTGATGCTCCAAGATTGTATCCCGGATACAATCCAGATTATTATGCGGTATTTTTCACAGATCCGGACGGCATTCGTTTAGAAGTTACCAATTTCAGGAAAACTCGTAAAGATCGATTTAACAGTTGGCCCAATGACTAAATCACAACAAGAAGCTACACCAGACACCGGGGGGGCCTTGCTTGATATGAAAAATCACGGCGGGGCTGGTGAGCAAACAGTTTAAAGCCATAATGGGATAGAAAATAGTCATCATCAATGCTATTCAGCGGAAATGGCGATATTGCCAAATCCGCTAAATAGTAACTGAAGTTTCGCAGTTATATTCAATATGCGACGCAAAGGAAATAAGCTGCAATTTAAATATAATAGGAAAACAGTTAAACTATAAAACATATTGAATATACGGTCGTTGACTTTTGATTTTTAAAGCAAAAAACAGGTGGGGTGTAATCAGTCTTCGCACAAGGCTACGCCGGGACACGAACCCCACCCTACGTTTTACAAGTCTTTCGCAGGGGCCGGATTTTATATCCGACCTGGTATTTACAGGGCATACGGCAATTAATATGCCAATCATGTTACATTTCAATAATGTACTAGGCACAAACTGCGAAACTTTAGTAGTAAAATAATATCCAAGATCTACTGTAATAATAAACAGTTATCAAAATGGTACAGGAAAAGAAACTGACTCCCAAATATCAAATAATGGATATCAGAGAAAAAACTGCAAAATACTATGACTTATGGACTCTTCCTTTTAATGACATCCCTTTCTATATGAAACATATTCCTTCTGCTCAATCATCCGTTCTGGAGCTAGGGTGTGGTACCGGCCGCGTGTTGACCCAATTGATAGACCATTGCGCATCGATTCACGGGATAGACAGTTCCTGGGCGATGACCGATATTTGCCACAAAAAAATTCAGGAAACCGGAATTGACATTGATAAGGTAAAAATTATTACGGGAGATATAAGCAATTTTCAGATGGATTACGGCTACGACTTAATAATTGCCCCGTATCGGGTTTTCCAAAACCTGGAAACCGATGATCAGGTAAATGGATTATTTGATTGTATTAGAAAACATCTTAAGTCAGATGGATCCTGTATTCTCAATGTATTCCAGCCGTGGCCCATAAATAAAATAAAAGAAAACTGGGGGAAAGAAACAGAGAGGCTCTGCTGGAAAATACCCTATGAGAAAGGTTATGTAACATGCCACGAACGGAAAGAGCATTTTGACTCCCAGCGCCTTATTTTATACCCGGAATCTATATACAGGTATTATATTGAAGGGGCGCTCGTCGAAACAGTAACACAAAAAATATGCATGAGGCTTTATTATCCCGATCAATTTATAGACCTGATAAAAGAAAAAGGATTTTCAGTTATTGACTGCCGGGGCGGGTATGAGGGAGAATTATATGGAGAAGGCGCTGAATTAATTGTACACTTTAAAGACATTATCAGGCCGGGGCATATACAGTGACATTGCGATTCCGGGACATGGAGGGGATAAGACTTTCGTCGCCTCACTGCGACATTCGATGCAAAATTCAGGTATTATCAAACACGGACTTACAACCTTTAGAACAGGAGATCATCTATGAAAAAAATTATAGTAATAGTATTAATTCAACTAATATTTTCTACCGGTGCCTTTGCACGTGACACAATTGGAAATTTCCCGATAAAAGAAACTCTTTCCCTTGAAAAGGTAAAGTCATCATTGGGCTCAGAAGTTAAATTTTACTTTGGAGATCAAAAACACGGAAAAGTTTTAAAAAATTACGGCGAGTTTAGAACAAATAAAAAGACAAATGCATTCCATAAATCAGACAAGGAAGCATGCCAATGGGCTTTTTTATCAGCTTTGCTCTCCCTTAAAGAAAGAGCCATTAAAGAAGGCGGTAATGCTGTTATAAATATCAAGTCCAATTATAAAAACAACCTAACATCCAGCAATGATTCATTTGAGTGCGGGGCAGGTACCTTTGTAGCTGGAGTTGCTCTGGTCGGAACAGTTGTAAAAATCGAAGAATAATTATACGGGAAATAGCGAAAAACCTGATAGTCGTAAAAATGTGTACGATTCAGCGTGTGAGTTTACAGAGAGTTTTGAAGAAATTTACTGCTCAATAGTCATGAAAGAGAACATGAACAATATTGACATTGAAACAGCGGGTTTAAAGGCATGGCCGGCATTCGTGCAGGTTGATAACGCTGGCTGGATATCGCGTTTTGCTGATGGGTACACAAAGAGAGCTAACTCTGTCACTATACTTGAACCCGGCATAGATTCTCCGGAAGTCCGGATACAGCAGTATGAACACATGTATAATGAGAAAAGGCAACCATGCATTTTCAGACTGCTGTCGTTTAATGACAATGCTGAGATAGAGAATATTCTCGACGAAAGAGGCTACACTCATGGCGACCATTCTCTCGTATTATCAGAGGATTTAATAAACAAAGAGTTCCGCCCACTTAATTTTGATCCGATAACAGTTGACGAATGGATGAAATACTATTGTGAATTATCCGGCAAAGAAATAAGTGCGCATTCTACCCACATCAAAATTATAAACAATATTAAGGACAAATATATCCTTGCGGCATTGCCTGTTAATAAAAATATCATGTCCTGCGGGCTTGGTGTCTTATCGGACGGATTGTTCGGTATATTTGACATAGTGACCAATCCGCAGCATCGCAGCAAAGGATATGGTTATAAACTCATCAACGGAATGTTACACTGGGCTATCAGGAACCGTGCTTCCGCAGCCTATGTTCAGGTAATAGCGGAAAATACCCCTGCCGTAACGCTGTATCAAAAGCTCGGGTATGAAGCGGCATACGAGTATCATTATAAGATTCAGGGTTTGTAATGCCTCAAAACCTTGGACAGACCCTGCACGCAGCAGGCGGGTTGCCACCTGTCATTCTTCTTCGATACTCACTCATCAAATCACCGCGCCATATTTCATTAAAGGGATCAGAGAGGATGTTTCCCACCCTGTTTTCGGGCTGACAGTCGCACATGGTTATATTTCCCTGCACATCGACAGGTACAGTCTGCCATGGAGAAAAACAATACTTCCTCTTTTCGGACCGGTAAAAGAGCTGGTCCGGCGGCAGCAGCAGGAAATTCCTGTATCGGCTCCTAAGCCCGAACTCCTCCAGGGCATGAACCGACAGGACCGGAAGCTTTTTTACAAAGGCGTTTTTTATACTGTTTCTTATCTGTGAAACCATTTTGTTATTGGCGTTGCTCCATATTGTATCTCTTACATTCCGACCGAAATTAAGGTCTGTCAGCATCATTATATCAACACCAAGGGTGGACACAGTTTCCACAAGGTCATTGAAATACGGGATGGTTTCAACCGACAGTGCGGTAAAAACCGCCTTTGCCATTGGTCGTGCTGCATTGGCAATCTTTATAAACTGCCTTATATTATCGATCACCCTGTCAATATCAGTTCCCTTTCTGACCCGGGATGCGACATCCTGATTTACTGTATCCAGGCTGAATGCTATAGAATCCAGTCCCGCGGAAATCAGCCCCTTTGAAATGGAAGAGTCTAACAGGCTGGCGTTTGTTACCAGTCCTACCCTTCTTTTCAAAGAAGATGCAATTTCTATAAACTCTGTCAGCCGGGGATGCAAAAGAGGTTCACCCAGCCCTACAAGGGTGACCCTGTAGGCATGGGGCAGAAGATCCAGGATTCTTATAAAGGTTTCCCTGTCCATATCCTTACTGTCTTTATCCAGGTTCGTTCTTGCGCAGTATCTACATTTGAAATTACATCTTGTTGTTATTTCAATATTTGCAAAAACAGGTTCATTTGCAGGCAATGGATCCGGATCAACATGAGCGCTTTTTAATATCCTCACACCGGGGCTGGCTGAAAGATGCCTCACTGAAAGCGGACTGGATGATACAAAATTCCCTGCCTCGGGTTCTGCTGAAATCAGGGTAGGAATATCATCATTGCGGCCATCATGCATATCGGCAATGGCACGCAGGATAATATCCATTACAAAGGAGCTGTTCGGGCTGTTGAATATATCATGACCTGCCCCGGGTGCCGTTACAACGCGTGTCTTTGTCTTATTGAACTTACCCTTCCATTCACGGGCATCGGAAGGCAAAACAAGGTCATCATCTTCACCTGAAATTATCAGGGAATACATGCCATCAGAAATATAATTCCTTTTGCCTGTTCTATTGATCATTGAAACCATTTTTGCAACGCTCGGAAACGGCAACTCACGCCGTCCTTTTCTGTGCCTGATCCAGCGGTCGTGTGCGCTGCTGTCGATACGAAAAGGAACTCCTGCAATAACCAGCAGATCAGGGAAAAACCCGTCATTATACATGCATGACAATGCCATGTTTCCACCTGTAGAGTGCCCGATAACGGCTATCCTGCGATCCTGCTCTCTGAATAGAGATATCTCGCGGGAAATGCATTCAACAAATTTGTTCTCATCAAAATCCGGAATACCTTCCCCATCATGACCGGGGAGAGCAATATTCTTTACTGAATCATTGCCATATATATTGATAAGCTTTTCCGCAAGGGGCTGAAGGTCTAAAGATATGCCTGTAAAACCATGAACAAGGATAATACCGGTTTTCATGCTATTGTCCGAGGAAACTGGTTAATGTTTCAAGTCCGTTGTAACGCGCTATGATATTCTTAAACCGTTTAAGATTTTTCTTTGTGTCAGGATTTTCAACAAGCTCTAAAATAGAGGCCTTTAATTGCTCATCACCGGTTCTTTCAAGGGTATCGGTATAAACGGCAGAATTCCCTATAAACCGGCACGCAGGGGTAAGCATACACCCGCACCCTACTCTCTCCAGACACACGCCATTATGCGCCTGTTCCGGATGGAAAGGTACTACTGCTACAGGGACCTCCCTGGCAAGGGCCTCGAATATGGTCATTTGCCCTCCATGACATACCACCAGCGAGGCATAGGGAAGTATTTTATCAACGGGTGCAAAAAGAAAGCTTTTTACACGTGGATCATCCCTGAGAGAAGAAAGCAACTTTTCCTGACCGCCTGCGGCAACAATTACCTTATATCCCAGGTCATAAAGTATATTTATCAACCGCATGAGCTGGGTAATATTTCCATTACAGGTTCCAAAAGCCAGGATTGCCAGAGGCTTTGATTCTTCAGTAAAAGAATTTATATCCACATCGCCATGGGGCCATTCGTTCCAGAACAGCGGCCCCACATGAATAGACCCATTATTCTCGGGCAGCGGCATAAACTCGGGGATATCCCATAAAAAAGTCCTTTCACCGATAAGCATCTCCCTGACATCATCTATGGGTTCCAGACCTGAATCCGATATGGCCCTGCTCATCTTTATTCCTGCGGACCTGAAAAACATATTAATGAAATCTCTAAATCCTGACGGATCCTTTACCTCGTTATGAAACCCCAGGGCACCATGTATATCAGGAAGCATACAACCGCAGATAAGGGAGTCAAAGGGTATCCCGCAAAGGGAGGCAGAGGCCTTCAGGGTAAAGCGAAAAATTCCCAGGACCCTGTCGGGTTTATATTCACGTATCAGGGCAATTTCAGATTCTATGCATTCTATGATCTTCTCTTTGTCTCTAAACCAGTTCATAGTAGGAAATGAAGACCCGTCAATCTCCTGGATATCCCCTATTAATGTATATGAGGCGTTCTGCCTTTCATAAAAACCGGCCTTATCCCTGCTTACCGCAATCACGGATTCATGCCCGTTTGAAACAAGTCCGCGCTGGATGGCTATGCTCTTTAATCCATGTGAAAGGGAATTATTACCGGGGATAATCAGAAGTCTCATTTTTTTACCGGGCATTTTAGTATTTTATTATGGTTTTACCGCACCAGTCCCTTGTCATTAAAATTCACTTCAAAGGTAGTAACCGGATTATTCCGAAACAGGTTTACAACAAATCAAATTACAAGTATATATAAACATATTATAGCCTTAAGCATAAAATCCTTCATCAGGTTTCATAACTCATAAAAAAAGGGAACACGCAGATTACACATTAAAACTGCCGCATTCACAGTTACTATATGTAAGGAATGAAAATGATAAATTACATCAATGTGTTTTTGGAAGCTATAAAAATTTTATTTTATACAGGTCCTGTTAAATATTTTTCAATTTTATCTGTGGCGGCAATATTCATTAGCGGCTGCGGTGCTTCCGTGGGGAAATATGTTCCGGACTATAATAACCTGACAGATTCCATAGTCAGTATTGACATCAGGCATCCTGTAAAAATAATAAATGCCCAGCCGTCTGCTGAAGAGATTGAGCTGGAATTCAAAGGGATCACAGTGGATTATCATTCGTTCACACAGGCTCTGGCAGATGCCCTTAAGGCCCGTTTCAAGGCAGGCATGTCTCCTGAGAAGGATTCCGCAGTAAAAGAATTGAATGTCAGGGTGACAAAGGTTGTAATGTTTTTAAATGGCATGAATTACAGGGCCCAGATATATGCTGAAATAAATTATGGAAATAATTCCACTGAATATTTTAAGTCATCGAGGGCATCCTATGCCTCACCTTTTATGACTGGTACTTTTCCCAAAAAACCTTTAGATGCGGCATTTAAAGACCTTGTATACGAGATCTTGAAAAATAAAAATATCCGGGATTATCTTAATCTATAACATTTATCTTTAAAAGGCGGTGAAACCATATGCGTAATCTATTCATTTTAACAGCTATAATTTTATTATTATCAGGTTGTGGAGTAAAAAGGCATGATTATATATGGCATGAGTATTTCATATCAGCGAATCGTGTGCAGTCACGCATAACCAATGAAAGCGGCAAACCGCTGAAAGTTATCGGGGAAACAGCCGACAGATCTGAAAAATTTCTTGGCGAGGTAGGCCCCAATAAGTATTTCGGTAATGACCAGGCACTTACTGACGGGCTTGCAGAACAACTCACCTCGGAATTGCAAAAGAGGGGAGTTAAAATTACAGACACTGCGGATAAGACCATCGAGGTAAGGGTCGATCGGACGGAATTTGAGCGGGGGATGTGGAAACTGGCAGCTACACTTGAATTTACAGTAAAACTCGGCGGAGAAAAGGTTTTGCAGTATACAGTCAGGAACAGCAGCCCTACTACTGTAGACAACACATATGACGGTGCCATTGCCCTGGCGGTCATCAAAATACTGAATGATCCTTCTGTCGCTGCCTATATAAACGGGTAGATGATAATATCCACGTATGAATACAGGGGTATTAAACGAGTATTAGAAAAAATACCCAACCATTCCCATGACCGAATTAATACCCCTGTTTTCATCATCAAGACCTCCGTTTGATATATGATGGAGCCTTAGTGAAATAAACAGGGTATCTTTCGATCGGGTCCTGATTTCCGTACCGATCCCCAGCTGCGGGTTAAAATTAATCCTCAGGCCCTGTCCCCGGATCTGAAAATCCGTATAGATAACCCCGATACCTCCTTCAATATACGGCTTAAGCGTCCGTGTCTGCAAAAAATCCAGATACCTGAGCGCGAACATATTGACAGAGGTGACAAGCTTCATTTTTTTATAATGCGCCGTACCTATGCTGCCCTCGACCTTGAACCTGAGCTGCGGAGGGGCCCTGTGCCCCCATATCTTTTCATAGTCAAAAAGCACAAAACCTGACAGCATAAAAAAATCTATGTTGTTGTCGGGACGATAGGCCTTTCCTATTACAGCAGACATCCCATACCTGTTTGCCTCATAGGTTTTCTCTTTTTCCCCGGCAGATACACTGACGGCAGCAGTTGAAATGATTATTACAAGGATGAATGCCATCATGATCCTGCTTCCGGATGTTTTAAATTCCATATATTCCTCGCGGTTCATCATCTGTGGTCCGACATGGTAATAGTGCTTTATGGGACGTAGGTAAAAAAGTAAATCTATTGAATCTTGATCGTGTATAAGTTCTTTTCCACTATAACCCTGCCCCTTTTAACAGCATAGCTGATAGCAGGCGGAGTCAAGTTTAGGATAAGGGCGAGTTCACGCTGAGTCATTCCTAATTCCTCTATTGCCCAGTAACATAATATACTCCTCGCATCCGTCCTCTTTTTGTCCCTTTGGCTATTAAATATTTCTTTTATACTCAGGCCTGTAATTTCTGATACTCGTTTTGTCAGCTTTTTCAGATCATACCCTTCTGCCTTTATCTTATATTTCTTTTGTAACTTTTCTTCAGCATTGGCCAGGACTTTCTTCACGAATCCCCCATCCCCCAGTATCCTTTCATCACCTTTCTGGTATTCACCTGTTTCTCTTAATATCTTTACTCCTGTCCACCCTCCATGACTCCGTAATAAACCTCCTCCGGTTAAATCATGCCTGTGACCCTGTTTTATTCCATTGCGCACAAACCTGCTGTATTCGCTCCTTGCTCCTCCTTCTTTCTTTCCAAAGAGTCCGAGTACATACTCAGTATCCTGCCACTCAACTTTTTTGCGCCCCATGATTGCCCCATGACCGCAATATGGATAGCCCGCAATATTTTTATAAGTATCTATTAGTTTTGCCCTTAAGGGATTCAAATGGATATAACGAACAAGTTCCAGAAGGTAGGAATCTTCTTGGCATAGTATTGATTTGTAGCGGTTTTGAAACAAATGGCCGGAACGATTATGGCGTCTGTTAAAAACTACGACATAGCCGGTTAAAAGCCTTTTCATTAGATGAGAGACCGGGATATTTCCGGTCCTGAGCAACAGGTGAAAGTGATTTGGTATTAAGCACCAAGCATAACATGATGTCTTTGTCTCTATCAACAGGTCGCCAAGACGTTTAATGAAGTCGGAATAATCTTTTTTATCTGTAAAGATATCATGGCGGTCAATACCTCTGGCCATAATATGGTGCAGCGCCCCGGAGGCGTCTATGCGTGATCTTCTCGGCATGGTGTTTTTTTAGCACCATTATGGCCTAAGGTCAATTTTTTTTATCTTTTTACCTACGTCCCCTAATCCACAATAATGTAATTGAAAAAAATATTGAATTATGAAAGGATTGTCCATGTTTACTGTTTACAATGCATGGACGCTCCTTTAAGTCGCTCATGCCCACCACCAGGCTTTTGGCCATCTGATAATGCATGTTATATAATCGGCAGGCAAAAAACGCGCCAGAGGAAAACAACCTGTCACGCTTCCTGCGGCCTCTTACATAACATGGCTCATTATCATAAGCCCAAATTCCTTACCCCCGCCAGCCCACCCCTGAAAAAGCAAAAGGCGATTAAAAGAAAAACTTGCGATTGCCTTGATATTACAGCCTTTCAAGAGTTATTTACTTATTTATGGTCGTCCCGATTTACGATTTATATGGTCGTCCCGATTTATTTATTTTATAAATAGCGGGTGCAGCCAAATGGCTTTTAAATAATTATTTTGTGATATTGCAGCAATAGAGCCAGTAGCGAATTCGACAAAAAAACATCTTTCATTTAGACAATCCTTATCCCCAATACAAATCCAACCATTTGACTTATTTGAATATGCTAACCACTTTTGATCTTCATTAACATGATAAGAGACACCTTTTTTAAACTCAGTTTTTCCCATTACAATTATCTCTCCTTTAGATGTTGGAGGCGGCATAAGGGAGAGATCGACAATCCATGACACATGAGGACAATACCCCCACGCATATAAAACATTTCCAAATTCATCAATTTGAAGTTGAAGATCGTTGATTAAAAGCGAGGATATTCCTTTCTCATTATTATTATAAAAATCAAATGAATATTCTTTTGCAAGATAAACAACTTGCCCCTCTCTGCATTTACCAGTAATATTATAAGTAAATTTTAACATCAGCGTTTCGTAACAAAATTAAAATGATAAATAATTTTCTTAGCTTCATCTACAACAAGCTGCCACGTTCCTTTTGATCCATTAAAAGAACCAGGGACATCATATCTCGTTAATCCAGCAACACCTTGTGGATCCAAGACACCTTTGCCCGTATTGATTATTTCTTGAGCAGTTAATGATGAGTTAACAAATGGTCTTTCAACTGAGTTTTTTGCAACAGTTCGTGTAATTGTATACTCAGTAACTTCAACTGCAGATCTTGTTAAAACACTCTTTGCTGCCCCCGCAAGTCCCCCAGCTAACCAGTTCACGGGATCTAACAAAGGATTGGGGGCTTCAAGTGGGAGATCAGGAGCACCATGATATTCTCCACACAGCCCCAGCGG
The DNA here is from genome assembly GCA_963815145.1 of uncultured delta proteobacterium. Classification (GTDB taxonomy): domain Bacteria; phylum Desulfobacterota; class DSM-4660; order Desulfatiglandales; family HGW-15; genus JAAZBV01. The sequence goes on along the minus strand of CAWFFS010000007.1, from coordinate 88,823 downwards.
ATCGATGATCATAATGGGGTTGTTCACTGCATAAACGTACAGATTAACATCACCCCCACCAAAACCTGTTGGATCTTCGGATAAAAATCTACCCATCTTAGGATCGTAATAGCGGGCACGCATATAATAGAGGCCATTAGGTTCCGAAATGACCCCAAACCGCCCCACATACTTGAATGGCTGTGCAAAGGCTTCCACTTCATTACCGATTACGCCGAAAGGTGTATAGGCATATTCATTTACAATATTCTGATTTGAATCCGTAATCGCAATGGTACTTCCTATTGCATTAAAATGAAAGCAATATAATTCACCCGATGCGGTAACCATAGCCATAAGACCATTACCATATATGTAATACCGGAGGATATTATTATTTCCATCAGCCTCGGCAAGCAGGTTTCCATTGGTATCGTAGATATATTTTGTAGTTACACCATTCCTAACAGCTTGCAACCTGTTTCCCATACCGTCATAAAAATATTGAATCGTACTTCCAATGGATTTCAGTCTGTGCTCATAATCGAATGTGTATGAAGTACTGTTTTCTGTCGATAACTGTCCCTCGTCATCATAGGTAAAGTTGGAACTTCCGGCGGTTAAAAGCCTATTCTTTTGACTATTGAAAGTATAAGAAACTGTTTCCGGGTCCGGAAGGAAAGATAGTGGTTCATTTTTAGTTATATGCTTCCTGTTCCCATTGTTATCCAGTGTGAAGTGATAAGTTGCTATAGCTGATGAATCACTCTTTTTGTTTTCCAGATCAGTCAACCTGTCCGCATTATCGTATCCATAATCAACTTTTGTTCCATTAAACTGATCTATCCGGTCAAGCCTTCCGGATGCGTCATAATGGAAGGTGCTTGAAGGAGAACCGGTTACCCAATTAATCGTGATTGTCTTAAGCCGGTTCAGTTCATCATATGTGTATGAAACTGTTTTATTGCCGGGATAGGTTAATGTCGTAAGGTTTCCCGCTTCATCGTAATCATAGGAAATCCCAAATCCTTGAGCATTGGTGAATCTTCTAAGGCGATTGGCTGCGTCATATTCATTGTATGTGGTTGTACCGATAGAATCGTACATCCTGTACAGGTTATCACGTGAATCATACTCAAAACTGACTGTGGAGGAATCCTGATAAGTAATAGTATCCATCTTGTCACTTGGGGTGTAGCTGTATGTAATGGTATTGTTTTTTCGGTCTGTTATAGTATGAAGGCTGCCATCGTCATAATAAGTATAGCTTGTAGTCTTATTAAGCGGATCTGTCCTGCTTAAAACCTGGCCCCTGTTGTTATATGTAAAGCCTGTATGTGAGCTTGCCTGATCATACAAATGAGTCATCCAGCCTTTTGAATTATAGGTATAGTCAACAACAGGCTCTATATCCACTTTGGAGGTATCAGGGTTTCCAAAACCATCGTATGTTAATGTAGTAACAATATCTCTGCCGTCCGTTGTTGTATTCACCAAGCCATTGGGATAATAGGTGTTGCTGTTATATATCTCTTTTCCTGCTTCAGGATATGTTGTGGTCTTTTCAAGATGATGTTTTGAATCATAATCAAAATGAGAAAGGCTCCTCTGTACAGTATCATTAAGTGACAGGGATGTATCTGTGAGCCTGAATTCCCCGTCATAGGTATATCCGGTGTCATATTCCGTTCCTGATAAAGGGCCGATTGCTTTTACAAGGTTTTGATTCCCGTCATACCTGAACTCTGCTTCATGTCCTCTCGGGTCAATTGTTTTTAATACATGGTTTTGCCCGTCGTATTCCCTGTAACTTCTATTACCTAATGCATTCTCAAAACTAACCGATCTTCCTTTTTTATCAAAATAATATATTGTCTGGTTTTCTTTGGATCTTCTTCTATATTCCTGTAACCCGAAAAATAAAAATTATATGTTTTATTTACTATACTGCCATTAATCTTTCTCGGCACTGTCTGGGTGTTTACCCGGTCGAGGTCATCGTAAGTATTGGTGGCAGTTGTTATATTTAAGGGGTTGGTAAGAGTTGTCATCCTGTGCCTGGAGTCATATCCATACTGCCATAATTTATTTTCCATATCTCTGAATCCGGTCAGATTACCATCTGTGTATTCATAAGACACGGACCTTCCGGTAGAATCAGCAACTGAATCTAACAAGTCGCCATTATATGTGAAGATTATCATTCTGTGAAATGCGTCTTCAACAGATGATAACTTTCCTTCTGAATATTCAAATATTAGGGAGTTATTATCAGCGTCCACGATTGAACTTATTTTATTCTCAGCATTAAAGTAAGAAGTAATGTCAAACCGGTCTTCCAGCCTGAAAGTTGAATCTTCGATCAACTTTACAGTTGTATTTGGTGGTGAGTTATATGACCCATCTGCAAGTTTGACAAAATCAAGTGTTTTGCTTCCAGTGTGGACTGTAACGACATTTTCAATCAATTGATCAATCATCCATTTTTGTATTAATGAAACTGCCATCCAGTTTATCAGGCTGTCTTGAGTATCCATAAGGTCTTTTGCGATAAATAATGCAGCAATCGTCGATGCGGAATCAATTGGAGTCCTTTCGCATAGACCGGGATTCCAGTCAGAATGCTTTTCGAGAAAGACATCATAATTGTGAGACCATCCTTTTCCCAGTACACCGTCTTTGTAATTTGAGCTGCTGTTATATGAACGCATCAAATTTAATCCCATGGTGCCTGATGAGCCTAATGAGATATCTGTATTATTGAAAAGATATGCCCCTGAGAGCATATCCACTGGTTCGTTACTGACAGGGTTATTTTGATAGGCCAGTGTGCTGATGTCAGCAACAGCGATAGAAGTCTGGTAGTTCACTTCATCAATATTCACCGATTCGGGAATACTTGAATATCCGCCGTTATAATCACCGGATATAATCATTCCAACTGAACCACTGTTTGCTCCCAAATAATACTGGATATAGCCCAGACCGGTCCATTCATTCAAGCCAATGTTGGCATCCTCTGGTAAAATAAGCTTCATTTCCGCATTCTCATCAAAGATGTCTTGAAGGGCTGTGAGTTGAGGAGGTGTATAATTCTGTAACTGAGACGATATAGTAGGGAAAGTTGTTTTGTTTACATAAAAGGTTTTTTTATTGTTTGCATTTGATAACTGAAGGAGTTTTACAGTTGATGCACCAATTTTATCAATCCCCTGTAACTGCTGCAGAATACCATGTTCAAAGGCGCTTGAAAAACCGCTTGTCGCGAAAAACCATTGAAAGATATCTCCATTATTACCATGTTGGGAAGAAGGTGTAGTAAGCCCCATTTTTACGTCAATGTAATATCCCTCTTCCTGTGCCATTACTCCTATTTTATGTTGTTCTACTGGAATTATATCAGCCAGTTCACCGGAAATTTTCTCTGTCAGCCTGCACTCATTGAGCCAGGTCATTGCCATAATATTAAGCGATTCACCAAGTACCGCATCAGATTGTTCCGATTCTCCCGATTCCTTATTCTCGGTAAGTATTTGGTTGCGCTCTTTTATCAAGTCATTCGATACATTTTCAAAATCACATGCTAATGCATATGCCCCTCCGCTTTTCAGGTGAAAAGACTCTGTCTGATCACAATAAGCCCCGTTATTCGATACATAAGGATGGTCCGCTGTGACAATTAGATCATATACCTCTCCTATAGTAGTAGCATTCCCTGTAGCAATCAGCTCTCCTTCTACCTTGAGTTGAGGAGCATTATCAGTACCTGAAAAGAAAATCGTTACCCTCTTACCGGCGATCTGAAAGCTCGCAAAGGTATAATCAATCCCCTGATGCTGTACTCTTACTTTGAACCGGTAGTTATCCGGAATAGAAGAAAATATTGTTTGATTAGCTATATTTGTCTGAAATGGAAGTGAAGTAGGGTATGATTCAAGCTCCTCGTATATGCCTTTTGGACCGCCAATGATCTCTCTAATATCAGAATTAGGGTAATTGGTTTTAATATAATTAACAAGATTGTTACTATAACTCTGAAGGGTCGATTGTATATTATTTTCATTCAAATTCTGAATATAATCTGTTCCGATTGTTGCCCCCGCAGAAGCAGCACTAAGAAGCGCAGTTTTATTATATCCCATGGCCGAAGCCAGATCTATGCCTGTTTCATATTCGTTCTTTCTAAAGGCAGGATCAAAGATATAGTTGGTTCCATCAATGTTTACCCGAACCCAGACTCGTTTGATAGTAACCGAGTTACTGCTATATGATGGTGTAGGAAATCCACTATTGGCAAATAATTGTGCAACGATAACCGGTACTGTATCAGTGCCTATCCATTCAGCCAGGTCAGAAACAGGGTATGTTACATCACCGGAAACATAATCTGCTGTATATCCTGATGCTCTCATCAATGCTATTAAAAGCGAGGCCTGATCAAAATCATTCCCTCTTCCGGCAAGAAGTGTAGCAGTAGCACCATTCACAGATCCATAAGTTGGGATATAATCAATATGATTCTTTACATAATCAAATATGAGCTTTGGATCATGCTGTAAAGCCCTTGCAAGAGCTTCAATCTGAGGTGTATTTTCTGTCTCGGATGATATTAAACCTTCACCCATTGACATGAGGCTGGTTGTGGTTTTTAAAGATGAAGCGCCTAATTCCTTTAATCCATTGTTTTCCGGAATAGCTCCTGCTTCTGCAGGGGAAACAGGTTGAGCTATTCTTATCTGCCAGCCCGGTTGTGAGGCGTAACCTGATGAGTTGGAAAATAAAATAACTGCAAATAAAATTATCAATGATAAAAATGCCACTTCTTTTCATTTCCAATAAATATGTATTTTTCATTACCGCTCCCTTATCGTACTGTCTTCTTTACGCGGTTTCCCACACTGTCGTATTCATAGATAATTTCATATTCTATCTGATATTCTATAACGCTGGCTGTATTGGTTAAGCGACCCAATTTGTCATATTTATTATATTGCCCCGGAACCGGAGTGGAGCTAGAGTTGAGTGGCTTGGTTTCCACAATATACTCTATGTAATTGGAATATAGGTCTGAGTCCGGATCATCATTTCTGTCGTAGACTAACGGGTTCGTTCCTGAAGTCACTTCCCATAAATCAGGCATTTCATCATGGTCAGTGTCAGAATCCTGTGGATCAGTACCGATGGCTATTTCCTGGCCATCGTTCAACCCGTCTTTGTCCATGTCCGGATCAACAGGATTGAGGCCGTTTGCGATCTCCCACCCGTCATCCAATTCATCACCATCAGTGTCGGAATTATTCGGATTTATTCCATTTAAAACCTCAAAGCCATCCGTCAAACCGTCCCCATCTGTATCCGGATTGTTGGGGTCAGTATTGTTATTGTATTCATCTATATTTGAGAAATTGTCTTCGTCAGGATCATCTTCCGCACCATAGCTAAGGTTGCCAAAATGCTCCATTTCCCAGGTATCCGGCAACCCGTCAGAGTCTTGGTCGTCGTTAAGGAGCAGTAACATATAGATTGGCGTTAAGTCAGTTGCCGGGGTGGAAGAATCCAGTGTCGCACCTTCATTTATTCCTTCTATATTATTTAAGGCCGTATTATCAACACTGGTCTTAGTAGGCTCTGAGGGAGGAATAAGGTCATAGTCCACATCCGAATCCGGAGGCACTAAATCGTTATATTCATCAGGACTATCAGGTTCTGTAGTGTTATTATTCTCTGGCAGGTCATTTAAGCCATTGCTTTCTGAAGCAGGAACAAGATTATTATCTACAACCAGGTCTTTAACCTCCAAATACCCGCTCGTATCAAAATCATTGGGATCTAATCCATTTTCAATCTCAAATCTATCTGTAATACCGTCATTATCCGTATCAGGATCATCAGGATCGGTATTATAATATTCTTCATCAGCTGTCAGCAATCCGTCCCTGTCAGGATCCTCCGGGTCCGGCTCATAGACAGCAGGGGCATCAAATTCCGGTGGCGTGGGCAGTTCATCGATTATGTCACTACCCGGAAAACTATCATCTGAATAAATATTGCCCGCTAAGAAAATCATCAGGAGCAGGAGTAACAGAAAAGATTTTTTATTAATCATTTTTATCTCCAGTAACGATAACCGCAAAACACTTTTTCACTACAGGTTCAATGTCAGACAAAAACAGCCTTAGCCAGCAAATGCTTATGCTTAATAAACTATAACAAATTGATAATACTGGTATATATTGATAAAAAAAACTGATGAAGATTGGTTAGACTATTAATCAATATATTAGAGAAATACATATGTCAATCAGGAATCCCCCTATTTTTTATAGGGAAATCCCTTAAAGGATAAAAGGGTTACCGCTTAGCTCATGTTTGTATTGAGAAAAAAACATTGATTCCCGGTCGTAATAGGGGATGACTGCCGACTGCTAAATGGCTGTGACTTATTTTTTTGTTATCCCCCTAAAATCTGAATTCTCTCCGAATCCTTCAGAATCGGAAAGACAGCCTGAAGCTGTATAGGCTGAGGTCTGAAGTTAAAGCCGTAAAACCTAACATCCCTCAGCCTGCTAAAACGCTTCAACCTTCTCTCATTTTTTCTCTGCCACGATCACGTACCTGTTTGTAACGCCCAGTATTTTCCTTTTTTGCATGGCAGCCACCACACCGGCATGAAACCTTTCCGACGACATGGGAGCCCACATGATGTGGATTTCCTCCCAGCCCGATTTAGCCATTGCGTTAAGATAGTCGTTTATAAGAATGGAATTTTTCCTTTTTTCTTCCATTGCCGGAGTGTTTTGAAAATCCCTCCAGTCTGCATTTATCATCGCAAGCCTGGTTTCTTTTTTACTGTTCTCACCTGCCAGCTTGAAAAACCTTTCAAGAAATTTCAGATAATCTACTTTTGAGAGATTGGATATGCTCTCTTCTCCATACTCCTTTGCCTTCTTACTGAAATAGGGAGGATCAAAGATGATGAGATCCGGCTTTGTCTTTCCATTTACCGGCCATTTGAGATTATTGATATCCCAGTAATGATGTTCGATCTCCGGTCTTTCATCCGTTCTGTCAACCATATCAAAGCTCCAGCAGCGGCGGTTGAATGCAAGGCATGTATCTGCCACTACACCACCTCCTGCCATTGGATCAATAACCAGGTCGCCAGGTTTTGAGAAGTAATAAAGTATATGTGCTATGAGCTGGGCAGGTATCCTTCCGGGCCATTCGTCACCGAATCTTTTATCACAATCGGTCCATTTCCAGTCGTCCCAGGTCCTGATGCCCCATTGAAGTTCATGGTATTTAGCCATGTCATCTTCTTCTTTTAATTTAAGCGACCAGACCATTGGCTCAGGCCAGCCGTGCTTTTCAGCGATTTGTGTAACTGTAAATCCTTTTTCGAGTTCGCTATTTAGCCATTTTGGCAACGTTGCCAATTTGGCTAAATGGTTAAAAACCGTCTTCTGAGGAATATCCATTCTTGCTGAAATTCTTTCCTGAGGTATCCCAAGGCACTGCATGCGAAATAATTTTAAATCAAGGTCCATTTGAGCAGCGGCTTTTAAATCAGCAATATATAAATCAACAGTTCTTCTTGCACGAGCGAATGCTTTGCCGATTTCTACTGAACTCAGCTTCGGATCATCCAGATATGCCCTTCTGACAGCGTCCCTTGCCTCTTCATCATTAAGCTGCCTCGGTCCTATTGCCTGTTTTGCGGCATACAACAGAGGATGTGTGCCATTGAGCTTTATTATTTGTGCGGGAATTTCTTTTTCTCCAATTCCTTTATAAGCTGTAAATCTATGGGCTCCATCCAGGATGCGGTATTTTCCCGGTTCATCAGGATGCTCCTGCAGGTGAATGGGATCAAACTCAAATCCGTCCCGCATGTTCTCCTCAAACGTGGCTACCCTTTTGTGATCGATGTTACTTCTGGGATAAATACTTTTGTCCAGGACAATGTCGGTAGTTTTTATGGATTGAACTTTGCTCATAGTCGTCTCCTGTAAAACAGGCTGCCGCCTTCGCTGAAGCTTCGGCGGGCCAGGGAAGTAATTTATCCTGTTAAATGCTGCTTCGCAGCCCGCTATACGAATTTAACAGGATAAAGTCTAAAGGCTGTTAGCAAAGCAGGCCAAGGCATTTCAGACTGAAAGCTATAAGATTTTTTTTACTTCAGCCTTCAGCCTGGAAAGCTTCAGTCTGCATTTCTGGTTGGTTGGAAATGCTTATTACAAGCATCGTGCCATAAGCATGAAATTATCGGTCTGCAGTAGAAAGAACTGCGAAAACGCCTGAATAGCAAGCATCTTGAATCTATTAATATTATGGATGAGAGTTGACCGGTTTTTTATTTATTAATAAAAACAAAGAAAATGCACAATTTCATGTGCGTTGATGCACATTTTTATGTGCAAATTATTAGTAGTTATCAAAGAAGCTATTTCCTTAACACCAGGTATGAATACTGGGGGATTAAACTGGTACTAGAAAAAATATCCAACCATTCCCATGACAGAATTAATGCCCCTGTTTTCATCATCAAGACCTCCGTTTGATATATGATGGAGCCTTAGTGAAATAAACAGGGTATCTTTCGATCGGGTCCTGATTTCCGTACCGATCCCCAGCTGCGGGTTAAAATTAATCCTCAGGCCCTGTCCCCGGATCTGAAAATCCGTATAGATAACCCCGATACCTCCTTCAATATACGGCTTAAGCGTCCGTGTCTGCAAAAAATCCAGATACCTGAGCGCGAACATATTGACGGAGGTGACAATCTTCATTTTTTTATAATGCGCTGTTCCTATGCTGCCCTCCACCTTAAACCTGAGCTGTGGAGGGGCCTTGTGTCCCCAGATCTTTTCATAGTCAAAAAGCACAAAACCGGACAGCATAAAAAAATCTATGTTGTTGTCGGGACGATAGGCCTTTCCTATTACAGCAGACATCCCATACCTGTCTGCCTCATAGGTTTTCTCTTTTTTCCCCGGCAGATACACTGAGGGCAGCCGTTGAAATGATTATTATCAGGATGAATGCCATCATGACCCTGCACCCGGTTGTTTTAAAATTCATATATTCCTCGATGTTCATTACCTGTGGTCTGACATAGTAATAATGCCCAGTTCGCCCTGCCTTCCGATTTTTAAACAGGAAATACTGTTTCCGCCTAACTTATGCCGTCCCTTTATTATATGTAAACCGGCGGGATTGCCTGCCGATTCAGGCGACGGGAAAAGTGCCCCATCCCTTAAGGATATTGATGCGATCGCCATATCAAAGGCGGAATCCCACAGGGATAGATCCATAAACCGGGGTATAACATGATACCTGTGCGCCTTCGGGCAGGATATCGGAATAACGCATATCACATTCTCTGTGTCCGTCTGCATTCACGATACAGAAGGAATTTTCAGGGAAATGTAAATCACGGTCAAAAATACTTTTCACCATAACAGATTCTATGGAGCCGTAATTTTTATCTGACAACCTTTCATTTGATAAGATAAAAAATACAGCCCCTTCTCCGGGGATGGCACTTTGCTTCCCTGATGTCAAAGGAGTCATTGTAATATCTCTTCGATCGCCGAAAAATCCCCTGTAACAGTATTTTAAGACATCACAGGCTCCATCTACCGCACCGAACAGGATCTGATCCGCCCTGCCCTCGCTGAGCCACATAACCGCACTGAGCAGGGCTGAATGCACTGACATTTCAAACTGACTTACGGTGAGGCACGGCCCGTCAAGCCCCAGTATTATGGATATATGCCCTGATGCGGAATTATGCACTGAGTTGGAAAAGAGTGTTGGCGAGGCGCAGGAATCGCCGTAATCTATAAGTGAGTCAAGGAATGAGAAAGTCGTTTTCGCAGAACCATAACCCGAGCATATCACAAGGCCGGTCCTCTGCGTTCCGGGAAAATCGAGGCCCGCATCCTTTAAAGCGAGAAAGGCCCCGGTGAGTGCCAGCTGGGAAAAATGGTCTATCCTCCGCAATACCTTCCTGGAGACAAACTCGCTCAAACATGATGTATCTGCCTCGTATGACGGGTAAAAGGCCTCGGAGCCTGTTTCACCTGATAAAACATGAGAAGGATAATCTCCCCTATTGAGCGATTGTATGAGCGCATCAACCCCGCAACCGAAGCTCCCGACAACGCCTATTCCATTGATGAAAACCGTCATCCTAAATACCCTCGATACTTATTATCAGTGCCGAGTTATGCCCGCCAAAGGCCAGGGATTCCGAAATGGCTGTTTTCCCGGATATCTCAGTGTTACGGTCAACAGGCGAGATGCCAAGCTCCGGATCTTTCTCAATAAAACCGGCATTTGCAGGTATCCTGCCTGCTTCAAGGCATGCCACTGTATATGCCGCTTCGATTGCCCCGGCAGCTCCGAGTGTATGCCCGGTATATCCCTTTGTTGACAGAAAGGGGGTATCAGGCAGCATCTCCCTTAATACCATCGCCTCAACCCTGTCATTGTCAGGTGTGGCAGTCCCGTGGGCATTGACAAAGGCAATATCCTCCCTGGACCTGCCGCTGTCATAAAAGGCGTCCTTCAGGGCGTTTCTCAACCCCTTCCCCTGCGGGTGGGGTGCAGTAAGATGGTGACCGTCACAGGCAGACCCGTATCCCATGACAAATGCCCTCGGGGCTTTTTTACGTTTTTTCAATGAATCCACGCTCTCAAGTATCAGCACCCCGCTTCCTTCACCAAGATTAAGCCCCCTGCGGTTTCTGTCAAAGGGTCTGCATAATGTTTCATCCGTGATCATAAGCGATATAAATCCATTATATGATATCCGGCTCAACTCATCCGCGCCGCCGGCTATTACGATATCGCATATGCCCGCCCTTATCCATGACGCCCCGATCCCGATGGCGTCCGTACCTGAAGAACAGGCATTCACTATGGTCTGGCACAGGCCCTTAAGACAATATTCCCTGGCAATAGCGGACGCAGGGTTACTGTCCAGATATCTCTCTATCGCAGCCATTCCCGGATCGAGATCGTTTCGAAAATCCCTGTAGAACTGTTCGTCATTCATCGTGCTGCCAACAGTGGTCCCCATACATACACCGACATTCAGGCCATTAAGGGACTCCTGCCCCAGCCCGGCGTCTTCCAGGGCTTCACGTGCAGCAGCCAGGCCTAAAAGGGATGTCCTTGACAGACTTATTTTTTGAGCGGTTTTTAAATACGTAATGTCTGCATCTACTTCAAAGACAGGATATTTAGAGGAATGAGAAGAGCGGATTTTCTGAGGGACACCGGCATTTCGCGTGCCTGAAAAAATGGCAGACATATTACCTGCCAGGGAGTTACCTGATGCACTCAAACAGCCGATTCCGGTTACTGCCACCGGGGCATGATGCTTCATGATGACTGTTGTTCCTCAATAAATGAAGCTAAAGAATTGACTGATTCAAAGGCGACACGGCCTTCATCCATATCTTTTATTTCCACATTGAAATGTTTTTGAATAATCACTACCAGTTCCACCGCATCCAGGGAATCCAGCCCCAGGCCCTCCCCGAAAAGAGGAGCATTATCATCGATATCCTCCGGGGTAATATCTTCAAGAAAAAGTTCCTTTATAATTATTTCCTTCAATTCTTGTCTATTGACGGCCATACAACTAGATCCTCCTGAAATCTACATTCTTTTGAAAAAACTCACGTTAGGTATCGGCTATAGCATGCACTTGAAAATGACTATACAGGTATACGGGTATACAGGTAATCAATTTTTGTTCCACATATCATAAAAATTAAAGAATTGGAAGGGATGATCATCCGTATACTTCTCTAAAATATTTACAAATTCACTGACATAGGGGCTGAACCTTTCTCCTGACCTGCCCAGGTTTTGGGGAACATAAATTACCTTTGCCATATCAACACCAAATTCGGTCGCCCCCTTTTTATATGTAAGAAGTACAGCAACCGGGGAACCGCTGACCGAGGCCACCTTGAAGGCACTGAACGGAAAAGAGGCCTTTTCTCCAAGAAAATCCAATGCCACGCTGTTTTTGGGATTACCAAAAATACGGTCACCCATGATACACAGTATTTCACCTTTTTTGAGGACATTTATCATATCAAGTGTTCCGCCCAGATATCCTTCCGGGTCAATTATCCTGTAGGGCTGTTTCTCATTCCGAGGTTCAAAATAGGGTCTGTCCACATCCCCTTCTTCCCTGTGTATGACCATATTTACAGGCGTCTTAAAGAGACTCATGGCTGACAATGCAGTCTGCCAGCACCCTGCATGGGCCATTAGAAATATTATTCCCTTACCTCTGGAGATCAGGTCAAAAACCTGCTCGTTTTTTTCAAAGGATATGGATAATCCTTCAACACCCAGTATCCCGATAACAGCACGGTCTATCAGAACCTTTCCGAACTCAAAAGAGAACCTGAAACTGAGCAGGAGCATTTTAAAGGAAGAGGCACCGGGGAATCTGTGCGACAGATAAAAATAACATTTTTTCCTTACTGAGGGCCGGAAAAGAATATAGTACAGGATAATAAAATAGAGAAAAAAGTATGCAAGCCTCTGCCCGCCTACTCTGATCAGGAAATAAAAAAAATGGTGCTGAAATTTCGTTCCAATGCTCCTGCTCGTCCAGCGTCCTGAAGCTTCCTTTCGATCTGTATTACTCTCTGATTCCATTTCTTCCTTTTTGTATAATTACAGCCATTATATACATTATCAGCGCAATTATTATACCGGTTAACGGGCCTATGATCAGCGATCCAAGGAGCCATTCATAGATCCTGTATATGGCCTGATACCCGATTGTCTTTATATTCACTTCAGTAAGAAACGCGCCGTTTCTTAAAAAATATCCTGTTTCAATGCAGATGGCCGGCATAAAAGGGGCCATGCATAACTGGCTGGTACTCAGGGCAACGACCTTGTTCAACCTGAAAAAACTGGCAACCATTATAATGATAACCGAATGGCAGGCAATAAGGGGAAGAGCTCCCAGAAAAATCCCGAGGCCGCCTGCTATTGCAATTTTTTCGGGAGACGTGTTTTCCGTGAGCACTGCCCTGATGGAATCGACAGGATGCCATATGGAAACCACCTTTTCATCCTGTTTTTCGAAGATGATCTTTCTATGAGGCCATGGAAGAATGGATCTCATAGTCAGCCTGGTATTTAACAGAGTTAACCGAAGGTTATCCCTGAATTTCAGAAAATGGGTAACCCGTTTATTCTCAGGGGGATAGTAAACATTGACATCCTCTTCCACAACATCAACGCCTGACCATATGGCCCTGACGAGGACTTCAACTTCAAAGGAATAATGTTGCTCCTTCAGGTCCAGCTCATTCAGGACATCCAGGGGATATGCGCGGAAGCCGCTCTGGGTGTCCCCTACTGATCTTCCTGTCTGGACCCTCAGCCAGAAATTGGAAAAACTCCTCCCGAATACCGAGGCCCGGGGAACGTCCGCTTTTTTAAAGTCACGCTTTCCCACGATAATGGTGTAAGGATTTTTTTCAACAGCAGATATCAGTTTTGGCAGATCACCGGGATCATGCTGGCCATCCGCGTCAATGGTAATAATATGTGTAAACCCAAGGCCATTTGCCTTTTGTGCACCTGATAATATTGCAGCCCCTTTCCCCATATTTTGAGTATGGCGAATAATAATGACATCAAGGCCGGATAACATTTCTGATACCCCGCGGTCACTCCCGTCATCCACGACCATAACATCGGGGTTGAATTTCATCGCATTTACAACCACATCCCTGACAGTATCGGGGTGGTTATATGCGGGAATCAAAACTACAATTTTTATAATGTTTTTATTCATCATTTATTTTAGTTTATCAGAGCAGTAACTGATCCCAGAGCAGGCCTTTATAACCAAAGGAGTGCATGATATTTGCAAGTTTTTCCCCCTTTTCAGGCGGGAAAATATATCTCCTTTTTCCTCTCGCCTCCTCTTCGATGAGATCGTTCATACGCTTCACATCAATATCCCGGGAAAAATAATACCTTGGTTTCAAAAGCGGATCACCCTTTGCAATAATTCCCTCTTTTATTGCAAGGCTATACAGGCCTGTCCCCGGAAGAATGCGTATGCCTGAATAGAAAAAAATGACGCTCTGATCGAGTTTTCTTATATTTATTAACCCATCCTTTACACTCTCCTCGGTTTCTCCAGGGCCGCCGAAGATAAAAAAATATGAGGTCAGGATCTGCCCTTTAACGAGCGCATTATGAAAGGCGATGATATCATCAAAGGAAAAACCCTTTTCAAGGTTTTGTAATGAGAAATCAGAGGCAGCGTCGGAGCCGACTTCCGCGGCAAAAAGTCCCGAACGTTTTAACAGCCTGATCTCTTCAAGGCCCGTGCCCTGCGGACGGAAATATCCCGCCCACCTGATATTTAAACCGGACAATATAATCTTTTCGGCAAGTTCGAGATAATACCCTTCAGGATCATTAAATACCGAATCCGTAAAAAAGAATGTATCGGCATTATACAGGTCCCATGCCCTTTTCAGATCATCGACTACGGATTCGGGATCGCGGTAACTGAATCTGCTCCCTTCCAGACAGGGGTAGACACAGTAGGAACATTTGAATGGACAGCCGCTTTTTGCCTGGATATTCAGCATACCGCTTTTATCCAGGTAATATTCGACCATACTCTTTTCCCACTTTGGCGATATGGTTAAAGGGGTATCAGAAGTGGACCCGGATTGTCTTTGCAGTCTGGGAACTGGAACACCATTATCCAGATTTTCTATAAGAGAGATGATCAGGTCCTCTCCCCTGCCGATGATGCCGTAATCCGCATCAACATAATCGATTATCTCTTCGGGCATGGCTGAGAAGGCCGATCCCCCTATGATTATCGGGGCATTTGAATGCTGCCTGATTACCTGAACTATTTCCTTCTCATTCTTTAATATCTCAATCTCACCTGCAAGGGAATCCACACTATCGATATTCCTGATGGAAATCCCTGTATAATCGGGAGAATAATCTCCTATGACCTCCTTCAGCCTGTCTAAGGATTGCACTTCCTTCAAAAAATCAAACTGGCGGACATCGTGTCCGCTTTTCAGGAGCGCCGCGGATATAACAGCCATACCAAGCGGATACACCGGGTAGGGATGAGTGAAACTGTTGGATGATATCAGTAAGATTCTACTCATTTTTTAAATTCTTGCCAAAAGAATGCCTTTTTCTGGGATTGTATTGACGATATGTTCCTTTTTCCATCTCACTCATGACCGCTTTCTTGAACAGGAAACTCATCTTCAGTCTCGGGCTGCTGTTATGATAAAAGGTGTCCCATGCATAATGATACATTTTATAGAGGGTGTCCGGAGACATTTTTTTAGGCTGAAAAACGACCTTGTCGCATGTGTATTCAAGCCAGTTGTTACTCAGTATTCTGCCTTCCTTTTCATACTCTATGCGGATGGGGCTGTGCGGAAAAGGTGTCAGGATAGTAAACTCCGCCATATCCAGTTCGATTTCCATCAGGAAATCCACAAGGCGCTTGATATCATCTTCGTCCTGATCATCGGTCCCGAGCAGGATCGTTCCTTCAACACCGATCCCATGATCTTTAAGGCGCCTGACGCGGTTTCTTATCCCATCCGATGTATTGACAATCGCCTGATACACATACCAGCATCCTGCATCTTTTGCCAGGTTGAGTATCTCATCGTCATCCTTGATGGGGTGAGAAACCCATGTCTTTTTCAACGGTATCATCGCAGTAAACAGGTCCTTCAGCCAGTCACGGTCCTGTGCCAGAGAATTATCCACGATAAACATCCTGTTATTCCGGATTGACTGCATCTCTTCTATCACCTTGTCAACAGGCCTCGGACGAAAAGCCCTCCCCCCGAGATATCCTACGCAGCACGGGAAACAGTTGAACCTGCATCCCCTTGAGGCATGCACAAGATCAAGCATCTTTACACCACGGTATGTGTAGAAATCATGATTAAGGATCTCCCTCCTGGCGGTTCCTACCAGCCCTATGTCAGGAAGATTATTCATATAGTCATACACCTTTTTCAGGCGGTTATTCTTAAAGTCCTCCAGTACGGCACTAAAGCGTCCCTCCACTTCGCCCAGGAAAACCGAATCACTGTGGGCAAGTAATTCTTCACTGTGAAGCATGGTTGCAATGCCGCCGAATATTACAGGGATATTCATTTCACGATACCTGTCGGCTATCTCAATCGCCCCCGGGACCTGGCATGTAAGCATGACCGAAAGGGCAACAAGATCGGTTCCCCTGCTGTAGTCTATTTCCTGAAAGGTCTCATCTATGAATGTCAGGTTGATATCTTCCGGCACCTCGGCAGCAAAGACAACAGGCCCATGGGGAGGAAGATGGAATTCTGTCTGGCGTTCCAGTTTCGGCCATTTGGGATATATAAGTGTTAAATTCATCTGTTTTTTCCTGTAGTGTTAAAATTATTTTTTTTCAGGCATTCTTTTATACACGAAGCAATATCTTTAATAACCTTTTTGTCCAGTAAAATATCCCCTTCACTGCCTGTTGAAAGCCTTCCGAATTTTACTTTTCCCTTAGCGGGGGATTTCTCAATCACAATGAATATGGATCCCGGCATCAGTGTTTTTGATTCAATTGCCTTTTCAGGCGGTTCAACATCGCATATACCCGCCAGCATGGTATCGCATTCCCCCGATAAAATGCATTCCATTGTCGAACGAATCGCTGAAAGCCCCGTGCCTGACCTTTCATATAGGATATAATTAGGTCCTGTCAAACCAAAGAGAATCGCGGCATAGCCAAGAAAAATATTTGAAAGGGTATGCGTAAACAGATTGGGATCGGGGAGATTGCCGTTTTCAGGGATAATGGTTTCATAATAATCCAGATCGGTAACAAGGCAGCCATACACGGTTGATGCCACAATACCTATATCACGTTTTGTATCCCATTCGCAAAGGCCGGCATCAGACAGTGCATTTGTAATCGTCTGTAATCCCAGGAGGGAAAAGCGGTCCAGCCTTCCCTTTCTGAAACCGGGATTTGCAGGAAAGCCCTCACCGGTGATATGGGGCAATGCACCCTTTTTGATATCAAAAGGAGCATTGCCTTTACCTGCGCCTGTTCCTCCGGCGGTTATCCAGCTTATCCCGGTGATATACATATTATTCACCCGTACCCTTCCTGATTACAACGGCCGCGTTGACACCGTTGAACCCGGAGTTTGTGGATAAAAGATGTGTGATATCGGTTTTAACCGGACCGGGACTTACAAGGCCCTCTGCATCAGGATCAGGCACAGAAACTCCTGTTGTGGGCGGTATTACCCCGTGCATAACGGATTTAAGGCTGACTGCGGCCTCTATCCCGCCCGCTGCCCCGAGTGTGTGTCCGATTGCACCCTTGACCGAAAAGACAGGGATGCTCCTTACGCCAAATACCTTTTTATAAGAGACAAGCTCCATGGCATCATTATAATAGGTCCCTGTACCATGTGCGCATACAGCGGAAATTGAATCGGCATTAATCCCTGCCTTTGCAGCGGATTTCTCTATTGCCAGCGTGAGCCCGTAACCATCTTTGTCAGGTCTTGTTATATGCGTGGCATCGTTGGTCACTGCCCATCCTGTAAGGATCCCCATGGGTTTTTTATCCAGTTCCTTTGCCTTTTTATCATTCATGAGCAATAGCGCTGCAGCACCCTCACCTATTGACATGCCCTTCCTGTTTATATCAAAGGGTTTGCATGCAAAGGGTGTCATGGCCTGCAGACTGCAGAATCCGGAAAATATAAATTCGGTAACAAGATCATAGCATACGATCAATACTGAATCGCATCTGCCGCTGTCTATAAGGGCTGCACCCTTTGCAATGGCAACGGTTGATGATGCGCATGCCGCACTTATATGCAGCCCCTTTCCCGACAGGGACAATCTACCGGAGATATAATCTGCAATACGGGGAGGGAAACAATCACTATAACTGGAAACAGCCGCGCTGCCGGAATCAACTATCCGGTCGATACCTGCCTTTGTGGATGCTGTAATCAAAAAGGCATCACGGGGAACTTCCCCCGTATTGATCAATACACGGTCGATTAATTCATAGACCATTGATCTCTTATCGGATCTTTCCAGATCATCTATGCATGATGCCATACCGGCGTAATAACGATCCACTGGAAAGCGTGTGACCTGCCTGATTTTTGTTTCACCCGATAACAGCCCCTGCCACAGATCCTCGAGGTTGTTTCCAAAGGGGGTTACTGTATTTGCGTCTGTTATCCATATAGAGGCTATTTTAACTCACCTGCCTTCCATCTTTTACAAAACTCATTATAAAAGGCAGGCAGAACCATATAGAGATTTTTATCAAGGTCGAGCATTACCTGAACTGTATAGCCGGTTGTCATCAATTCGCCTTTGTTATCCCTGATGATATATTCGTAATCCAGTCTCGCCGCATCCGACCAGTGCAATATCCCCTCGATTGTAAAAATGTCCGGGTACATCAATGGCCGGTGATAATCGATATGCATTTTTTTTATAGGAGCGATGATACCATTTTTATGAAAATCCAGGTAACTTATGTCGTATTTCTCACCAAGTCCGCTTCTTGCATCTTCAAAATAGCCAGGGTAACGTCCGTGCCAGACAATTCCAAGGGGATCGACCTCTTCAAACCTGACCTTCCGTTCAACCTTGAAACGCAGGGACTCAGGGCAGTTTTTAACGGGTTTGAAGTAAGGTTTTAACAATCCGCGTCCTCCTTTAAGGGGCAGAAATACATATTAAAAGATGACACTGTCCTGTCACCTGATATTATTTTTACTTTGCACCTCCGGCTCTCCTCCGTATCAGCATCAACACACTGGACTGTTATCGGGTCATTCGGCCTTATTTCTGACATGAACTTTGCCTTTCCTATTGATGTTACCCGAATCTCATATCCCTTTTTTTCCTCGATAAGCAAACGGGCTACAAGCAGCTGCAGCACAGCCGGGAGGATAGGATATCCCGGAAAGTGCCCTGAAAACCCCATAAAATCATCATCAAAGAGGTATGTGTTCCTGATCTCCGAAGGATTGTCCTGCAGTGCAGGTCCTGCAGAAGTTTTTCTTATGGCATCAATAAGCATCTTCATTATTTCACCCCGGGGCTTTTTTGTCAAAAATACGATACAGGGCCGGAATCACGTAGATGGCCGAAGGAATAGCAGCGCCAATGCCCAGCAGTACAGTTATCCCTATGGAATATAATGCGGGATGCCGGGCAAATATCAGTGCACCAAAACCCGTGACAGTTGTCAGGCCGGATAACAGGACAGCAGTGTCAGTATCATGTTCATAATCTTCCGAACATCTGCATACCATAAAGATACCGTAATCAATACCCAGACCGATAATGAGAATAGAGGAAATAACATTAAAGATATTAAATGATATATCAAAAAAACCCATGACGCCGAACATGAATATTACCCCTGTCACTACCGGCACCATGCTCAGCATAACCTTTTTGAAATCCCTGAAAAGAGGGATCAGCAGCAGTAATATGACAACCAGGGCGCCAGTTATAAAACGTAAAAAGTCATGCCCCACTGTCTTTCTTATCATATCGCCTATGTACCTCTGGGATACGAATCTCACACCCTCGGGGCAATCCGGACTTTTTAACAGCGCCCTTATCCGGTCATTGTCAGGTGTAAGGGTAAGAACCCTGATTTTATCTTTGTAGGGTATAATCAGTGAATTGACCAGGGCTGTCAGGCCTGTCTTTTTTAACGCTGCGGGCGTGATTAAAACCGGTGATTCATCCAGGCTCTTTATAAAAGGATCAAAGGCATCACGGGTAAACCCGATGGCGCTCCCCTCCTTTTCAAGCAGGTCTTTGACCTTGTCTTTATTAACCGCCCAGAAGGATTTCCATGCAGCGATATGGGATTTCTGGGTTTCTATTGATGGAAGCACAGGCGCGAGACTCATAATGCCCTGGTTTTTGGCATTCTTACTTAAGTATTGAAAAAGCCTCTCATTGACCCTGAGGGCCGCTTCAAGATCATCACCTTCCGAAAATATCATTGCCTTGCTCTGAAGATCTCCCCAGGTATTCTTTAAATATTTCTCGACATTCTTGAGCTCGTCCGATTTATAATTCAGTTTATTGAGATCTCCGTTAAAACTGATCTGCCTGCCTGACCACAGGCAGGCTGCCAGCAGAATAAGCCACAGGCTGATGAATAACAGCGGCCGGTTGGTCGTGCCTTTTATAAGCAGGATATTATCTGCCTTAACATTTTTTGAGGCGGATGCCTCCATCATCTGGGGCAGCAGAACCAGGGTAAAGGCAAGAGACGTAACAACGCCTATTATTGAAAAAACTCCCAGCTGCCGCTGGCCCGGCAGATCCGAGAACAGGAGCAGAGAGAGTGAACATATTACAATGAGACCGCCATACAGTACAGGGCGTGAAACCTCGGACATAATAATGGACGCATCATGCTTTCTGTCCTTTTTACGCAGTGCAAAATATACGTGAAGGCTCAGATCATCCGAAAGCCCGAGCAGTACCGAGCCAAACCCTATGGTAATGGCGGATACTGTTGCATAAATCATTGATACGCCGACAAGTGCAAAGGCAAAGGAAGAGAATGAAATCAGAAGGATAAAACATGCACGCCAGTTTTTTAAAAACATGAAAAAAAGTATTATCATGGATAGCGAGGATATTGTAAGCACTACATACAGATCCTTCTGGATTGCCTGTGCATTGGCAACAGTATAGCTTTGCGGGCTCAGGATATACATGTCGATACTGTCAGGCACGACCTTATTTTTTACCGCATGCAGTTCTGCCAGCATCTTTTCAGCGCCCAAAGTATCAGTAACATCCACGCTTGTATCGGCTATCACCAGCACGTTTCTGCCTGATTTGTCGATAAAGTGATTGTTTTTAAGTGTGGCCTCGGGAATAATGTTCAGGGATGCCAGTTTTTTTAAAATAAGGGACTTCAGATCCAGGGGATCAGCCCTTAAATCTTCTACCAGCAATGCCCCCTCCGGCGAAAAGAGACCTGAATATTTTTCTGTCAATTGTTTACGGATATATTCGGCGCTCAACTCACCCTTTATCTTTTCAAGGTCCCTTGCGGTTATGAGGTTCGGAATGGATTTTATTATAAAGTTATAGATATCTACATTCTGGTTTGATACCGGTCCTGTCGTAACACCGGTAATAAGGGAGGACGACGATATGCCTTTGGCAAACCTGTCGGCTATTTCCGCAAGGCTGTCTTTATTTTTTCCGGTCCTGTCCCTCAGGTTAATTATGACCTTATGCATGAACGGGGTCTTTTGAAGGAGGTTGAACTCCAGCAGAAAATCCCCGCGGTTATCGGGCAGGAGTGATTTTATATCTTCGGAAAGCTTTATTCTGCTGAGGGAAAAGAGGCTGAACGCTATTAATAATGACGTTATTACAAAAAGTGCCGTACGTCTTTTTGAAAAGAACAGGTACAAATGACGGAAAATACCAAAGAAGTCCATTAAAAAATGTCTCCTTCAAGCCTGGCATTGACCACCATATTATAAAAGGTAATCTTTGTAGACCCGCCTTTTTTATCGTTTATTTCTATATAGTTTATGTGATAATCCTTTTCGGCAAAGGCAAGGACGATTGAGTCGATATATTTTTTTTCCATTTCCGAAAGAGGTAACAGCTTGACCTCAACAGGATCTTCACTGAGTATCCTGACATCATAACCGGCCTTCAACTTTTCAAAATCGCCCTTTGCCCAGGCGAATACCTGGGTTGATATTACTGAGATTACAGGGTCTTTGCCTACATCAAATCTTCTGGACCTGCCATTTTTTCCGCTCCATTTTCTACCATGATCCCCGTTGATAACAAAACCCATGGTTACCGGCTTAACTATCTCCCAGCGCAGGCGATCGGGACTCTGATAGTAAAATTTACCGTATGAATCAGGCATATCCTTCAGGATCTGTATCTTTTTTTTCTGGATAAAGTCGCCTTTGAGTGTTTCGATTTTCGAAGCCGCCTGTTTGATGCGAAGAAGCACAGCTTCGGTTTTATTGTCATTGTTTGTACCTTTATCTGACTCCATACCAAAAGCAAAACACGATATAAATACAATTAAAAGAGTAGTAATGAATATAAATCTGTGATTACGCATAATATTTCCCATTAAAATTAATCCTCGCTGTCATCAGGAACCCATAGTTTCAGGGATCCGTTTGCAACCTCTTCTCCCGCACGTTCGATAACTCCACTGATTACAGAAAAACCTGAAAAGCTTTTGGTTATCTCCAGCCGGGTGTATATGGTGTCCCCCCTGTAGCATTTCTTTTTAAAAAGAAATTCCCTGATATCCACCAGAAAACCTTTTCTTATCTCTCTTTCCTGCTGTAAATCGTTGTATCCCTTTATTGCAGCGGCTGACTGGGCAAGTATTTCCACCATGGCAATTTCCCTGAACTGTCCGTCTTCGGAAAGAAAGAGATTATCGGGAGCAATAACCGATTTCACAACACCGGCCTCTCCTGCAAAATCAATCAGCTGATCTATAAGAAGAAAAGGCGGGCGATGGGGCACCAGATTCAAGGCAGCCATTGGTAATTTTATATCTGTACGCATAAGAAAAAATTACCTCATTCTTGCCAGTTCATCGGCAATAAGGGATTTTACATGTTTGCGCATTTCAATATGGCCGTTTTCTCCGTGGTATGCATCAGGGTATACAGGCGGCAATGCCTTCAGCCTGACTTTGGCCGGCTTCAGGTACCATCTTCCGGGAGGCAGCAGGCGGTCTGTCCCTGTTATACAGAGAGGTACAACGGGGAAGTTGGTTGCAATGGATATCTTGAAGGCCCCGGAATAAAATCTACCCAGCTTTCCATCACGGCTTCTGTGTGCCTCGGGGAAAAAAAGGACCGCGCCTCCGTTCGAAAGGACCCTCCCGGATGCCCTTAAGGATCCTTCCCAGGAAAGGGTTTCCACATCCATATATTGGGCCAGTTTCATGAAGGGGCGATACCATGCCATCTTAAAAGGCCAGGACCGGATCGCAAAGCATACATTACTGAAAGGAAGGGCACCCATAAAAAATGTATCAAAGAATGAAAGATGATTTAATACTATGATACAGGGCGGCTCAATTTCATGTTTTTTTAGGCCCGAGATTTCCATCCCTGTGAAGGGACGGGTAATGGCCAGCCATGCCCTGCCATATACCCACACAAAAAAGCGGATAATCCGGACCGTATCAAGACGTCCTATGAATTTAAAACAGATAAAGGCAAAGGGTGATATAAAAATGCCAGTTATGGTCATCATTATCAGCAGAGGAAAAACCATAAGATTAATCAGTACTATGGAAAAATTTTTCACAACAGGCATTAAACCATTCTTACCCCTTCTTTATTTCCTCACTTTTTTTGATAACAAAATTGTGAATATCACCCAGAGTTCTGATTTCGCGTATTTCCTTCTCTTCGGTTATTTTAAATTTGAATGCATTTTCAAGGACAATAACCATATCGACCATATCAAGGCTATCCAGTTCAAGGGTATCAAATAAATTGGCTCCAGGCACCATTTTATCCGCATCGAGCTCAAACTCCTTCATCAGCGCCCTGTTTATAGTCCTGATTATTTCATCATTTGTCATTCTCATAGCTCCGTAATATCAGCGACGAATTTACCCCCCCAAGGGCAAAATTATTTTTTAATATATATCTGATCTCCTTCTTTTCCGGATCCCGGACAAGATATATCTTCTTGCACAAATCATCAATATTTTCAAGGTTTAAGGTTGGAATGACTACTTTTTTTCTGATCATGTCTATAGCTGCGATCAACTCGAGGCTGCCGCTTGCCGCCATGGTATGCCCGATATGACCCTTCAGGCTGCTTACCGCTGTATCACCTCCAAAAACCTCATAAATGGCATTACATTCTTCCGTATCTCCCCGCAGAGTCCCTGTGGCATGGGCATTCACATAATCTATCTCCCGGGGACTGATTCCCGCGTCGGACAATGTCTTTTTCATGCATGCCACCAGGGATTCCGCACTTGGATTGGCGATATTTTCGGAATTGGCCGTCGATGCAAACCCGACGATTTCGGCCAGGATATCCGCGCCCCTCTCCTTTGCCGACTCCAGGGATTCAAGAAGCAGTATCCCGCACCCTTCGGAGCAGACAATGCCGTCGCGGTCACGATCAAAGGGTCTTGGAGTTTTTGTCGGGGAGAAATTATACCCTGTTGAGGCGGCATTAATCAGGTCAAAGGAAAGTGTCGTCAAGGGATGGAATTCATCGGAACCGCCGCAGAGCATATAGTCCTGCTTGCCAAAGGCAATCATTTCATAGCCTATGCCAACCGCCTGACATCCTGTCGAGCAGGCCGCGGAAGGGGCGATTACCCTTCCCTTCAGCCCCAGGACCTGAGAGCAGTTAAATGCGCAGGAATGGTTCATCAGTT
This sequence comes from uncultured delta proteobacterium, assembly GCA_963815145.1. Lineage (GTDB taxonomy): Bacteria > Desulfobacterota > DSM-4660 > Desulfatiglandales > HGW-15 > JAAZBV01. The sequence goes on along the minus strand of CAWFFS010000007.1, from coordinate 64,318 downwards.
TGAAAAATAAGGTGGACCGCATATTTTCCATATTTCTGTTTATTAGAAAGTCGTTAAAAAAGCCTTCAAAGGTACTGATGCTGTCTATCGTTGAACCCAGGGCAATACCCATATTTTCGCAGTTATAACCGCCTGGAGGAAACTGCCCTGTCTCCAGTGCCTCCTGACAGGCAAGAACAGCATATACTGACATTGAAGACATGGAACGGCGGTATTTTCTCGGGATCATCATCGGGTCAATATTATTGACAATACCCGCCACATGGCTCCTGACTCCCTCCATTGCTTCAAGCTCGGAAGACCTGACGATCCCGCTCTTCCCTGCCATCAGGGAATCATTGAAAATATCGACACCCTGGCCAAAGGGCGATACCGCGCCCATGCCTGTAACAACTACTCTTCTTAATCCCATCGCTTCAATTCTCCTCTGATAAAATCATGTCCCAGGATATTACCACATGCAAGGAATGCCGAAATCATCGTACCCAGGAGGCCGGGAGCAACGATGGACTGACCTGCCAGATACAAACCGGGAATCTTTGTCATGGGAAAGGGATTATACTGCTCCACCCTGTGTTTTGCACCATACATGCTGCCGAACGGACTTCCCGAATAGTCCCTCAATGTAAGGGGAGTTGAACAGTCGATCGCGTGTATTTTACCCGCAAGGGCCGGAAACGATGCCTCTACATGGCTCAACATCCTTTCCCTGATTTGCTCCTTAAAGGCATTATATTCCGGAGGCCTGTTTCTCCGGGTCGAATCCTTCCACAATCCCATCTCCTTTATTATGGCAGGACATATGACAACAAAGGTTTTTCCCTGACTGCTCTTTTCTCCTTCAGGCATGCTTACGATTATATTTACAGGTCGTTCTTCAACAGGTCTTTTAAAGTCTCCAAAATCCGGACCCATGGCCGGTATGAGATGCAGGCTGAATCCGAACACGCCCTTTAGATCAACTTCGGATATACCAAAAAGGATAAAGGCAGAGGGTGTCTCGTCAAGCCCCCTGATCCTGCTTACATATGAACTGCGAAACATGGATTCCGGAACAATCTTTAACATATTCATGGGATGGACCGTCGATATAATGTTCCGGCAACCGATATCCGATCCATCTTTAAAGCGAATGCCGGTCAGGTCCCCTGACGAAGAAAACAAAAGTTCCGCTGCGTCCTTTCCGGTGAATATATCGACCCCGTTCTCTTTGGCTGTTTTCTCAAATGCTGATATTAATGCCGAACCGCCGCCCTCAATGTAACTGGCTGATTCATAGTAGGGTCCGACAATATATGCATAATTGTTCAATCCCTGTTCGGATGAAGGCACGCCGTTCAGCATGCAGTGTATACCCAGAACGGACTTTAGATAAGGGTTTTTTGTAAGACGGGTCAAAAACTCGTCCAGGTTTGAGCCGTGTACATTTTCAAGGATGTTCATCCCCTTAAGATCGGCATCCAGGTTTAAAAATGGGAGCAGTGAGCATTGTCTCTTTATTTCCCTGATGTATCCATCTATGGCATGCAGATCATCCGGAAAAACCTCTGACAGTCTGTCCTGTATGTTTTCATAACCTGTCGGGAATCTGAATTCAAAGGAAGAATCAGTGAACTTTATGATATCAAAACAATCCGGGCTGAACGGGATTATGTTCAGATGCCTTCCAATACCCAGATAATTCAGCATCACCCGGCCGGAGCTGCCTTCTCCTATTCCACCGGCATGATGAAAACCAGTATCAAAATAATGACCCTTTCTCCTGAATCCCCTTACCAGGGGACCTGTCTTCAGGGATTTTTCTACAAGCGCGGTTTTAAGACCATTCCTGGAAAGGATGATAGATGAAGACAGGCCGGATATTCCGGCCCCGATAACCAGGCAATCGTAATTCATCAATCGACTCTTAAAACCAGACAGGAATTCGTTCCGCCAAACCCTGCCGAGTTACACAGAATATTTTTTGGTGCAAGGTACTTTGTCTCCCGGACTATATTTAATCTTTCAAAGCTGCTGTCCGGTTTTTCGAAATTTATGTTAGGGGCAATAAAACCCTGCTGAGCCATTATAATGGAGTAGACAACCTGTGAAGCCCCTGACATCCACAGCTCATGGCCTGTCATGGATTTTGTTGATGAGACGTATGGAGGATTATCCCCGAATATTTTTAAAATATTTTCTGCCTCTGCCGCATCACCGGCAGGGGTCGATGTGGCATGGGCGCATATATAATCCACCTTATCAGGATGAAGCCCGGCTGTCTTCAACGCCTTTATCATCGCCCTCCCGAGGCCGTCGCCATCAGGGACGGACAGATTGGACCCGTCGGAAGAAAAGCCATAGCCAATAACCTCACCGAGTATTTTTGCACCTCTCTTTTTGGCCAGGTCATATTGCTCAAGAACTATAGCAGCCGCCCCGCCGCTGGGGACGAGACCGTCACGATTGATATCAAAGGGACGGCTCGCGGCATGAGGGTTTTCCCAATTTGCCGAAAAGGCGCCAAGGCCGTCAAAGCTGCACATGGATTCCCAGTTTATCTCCTGTGCACCGCCGCATATCACCCGTTCCTGCTGACCGAGGGCGATAAGATTTGCGGCCTGTCCGACCGCGTGCCCGCCGCTGGAACATGCGGAACTGATAGTCCAGGAGGCCCCTTTGGTTTTAAGGATTGTGTTCAGATTCATGGTGATGGTTGATGTCATGGAACGGAACACAAGGCCGCTGCCTATTGATTTTGTTTCCCTGAACTCCCTTAGCAGGTTAACCTGTTCAATGGCGGCAATACAGCTTGAATCGCACCCGAATATAATACCGGTTTCAGGATTCTGTATAGCGCCTTCATCCAGACCCGCGGTTTTTAAAGCATCCATCACCGCGGCATAGGCCTGGATCGCGAAGTCGGGCATGGTCTTACGCTGTTTTCTGGAAAGATAGCTGTCGGGTGAAAAATCTTTAATTACCCCTGTAAGGGGGCTGCGAAAACCCATCTCCCTGCGGGTTTCATCTATGACGATACCGGATACACCTCTCCTGAGCGATTCACCTGCGATCTCAATATTATTACCCAGGCATGATATAATGCCTGTTCCTGTGATTGCCACTCTGTTCATGCTGGAAATCCATTAACCTTTCTTAAACTACATGTATATTCCGCCATTTACGGGAAAGATCTGGCCTGTAATATATGATGCATCTTCGGAACAAAGGAAACTTACAATGCCTGCGACTTCTTCAGGTTTGCCAAAGCGGCCCAGAGGTATCATGGGGAGAATATCTTTTTTAGGAAGCTTTTCGGTCATTTCACTTTCTATAAAACCGGGGGCAACAGCGTTCACAAGTACATTGCGTTTTGCCACTTCTTTGGCCAGGGATTTTGTCGCGCCGATAAGGCCGGCCTTTGCCGCGGAATAATTGACCTGCCCTGCAAGACCGTTCTGGCCTGATGTGGAAGTAATATTGATTATCCTTCCTTCCCGCTTTCTCAGCATGCTGTTCAACACCAGTTTTGTGACATTAAAAAAACCGTCAAGGCTGATGGAAAGGACATCATCCCATTCCTCCCGGCTCATCCAGATCATCAAGGCGTCACGACTGATGCCTGCGTTGTTTATCAATGCATAAGGGACGTCTGATTCCAGAAGTGGCTCAAGAGATTCCTTAACCGCTTTCATATCCGTTACATCAAACGGAAGCAGCCGGCATTCCACACCTGCTTCTTTCAATATCGCTGCATTCCTTTCCGCGGCGCCATGATTCCTGTTGTAATTCAACCAGATATCAAAACCGCTACGGGCCAGAGAAACAGCAATTGCAGATCCTAAGACGCCACTGCCTCCGGTAATAAGTGCTATCTTTGAGTTATTCATCATTTATGTTTAACCTGAATAAAGTTTTACTTTCCTGAGATATATCAATGATAGATGAATGTCAATAAGCCTAGCTTTATTAACAGGTTGCCTCTACCGGTCACCGCGCACCGGGAAAATATAATATTTCTTGTCTTTTTCCAGTATGATAAAATACATATGTTTTTGCTGGAAACAGTCTAAAGCGAGCTTTTAAATAAAAGGAGGATGTAAAATTGCCATATAATTTTAAAAATCTGGTGTTCGAGGGCGGCGGTGTTAAGGGCATCGCCTATGTGGGTGCACTTGATGTCTTAATCGAAAAAGAAATTTTAAAAGACATTGAGAGGGTTGGAGGCACATCGGCCGGAGCAATTAATGCAATTCTCGTCGGCCTGGGATTCAGCCAGGAAGAAACAAAAGACATTCTATGGTCACTTGATTTTAAAAAGATTATGGATGATTCGTGGGGTGTAGTAAGGGATGTAAAAAGGCTGATAGATACAATTCTTAATGCCCAGCAAAATACACACCTGCACAGCGATGACTGGGCAAGGACCGTTTACATAGATACACTGGGTGTGAATACCACGGATTTTAATCTTAAGGACGATAAAAAACAGGCGCTGGTTGATTCGGGAAGTCAGGGTACTCAGGAGTATTTTAACTGGTTTGACAACGAACCGGCAGCTCTCAATAAATAATTAGTTAGTGCCCATCCAGAAACGAGAAATTTTGGACAAGGTCAAGGAACGTGAAGATTGTAACCACAGGAATACATTGAAGTATTTCGAGGATTACAATCTGAGTGTGACGCAGAGATTGTTCAAAAGGGCAGTTTCTGGACGGGCACTAGTTAATTATAGACAATCTTACCTGATATATTTTTATCCAGTTCATCTCTCACTGCATATGCAATTGTTTCAATCAGGTAGGGTTTTTTTACATAGGCACCGGCACCCAGTCTCTGCGCTTCCTTTAACCGGTCGGTTTCTGAAAAACCGCTTGCTATGATTGCCTTTTGATCCGGGTGTAATTCAAGTATCTTTTTATATGTATCAAGCCCATCCATTCCACGGTTCATAATCATATCGAGTATCACAAGATCCGCGTTATTGTGCCTGATATATTCCAGCGCCTCTTCACCACTCGCTTTTGTTATAACCCTGTAACCAAGCCTGGATAATATTTCCCTTGCTATGGCCCTTTGCTCCTCCACATCATCCACAATAAGGATAGACTCCCCTCTGCCGGCCCGGATCGGAGTGTGAAAGGACACTTCTTCAGGAGGCAGCGGCTTGTCTGTCGCCGGGAAATACAGGGTAAATGTTGTTCCATTACCTTTGATGCTGTCCAAAATGATATGCCCGTTATGATCTTTAACAGTGTTCCAGACTATTGTCATACCAAGGCCGGTTCCGCTTCTCCCCATTTCCTTTTTGGTGTAAAACGGTTCATATATCTTATCTTTATCATCTTCGGAGATTCCCTCTCCCTCATCCGAAACCTTCAGTACAGAATATTCGCCCGGAACAATTTCTCCGTGGATACGACTTTCTTCACTTATACTCATGTATGAGGTTTCCACCCTGATCTTTCCTCCGTCACGCATTGCTTCGGCGGCATTGGATATCAGGTTCATCAGTGTCTTCGCAAGATGCAGAGGATAACCTTCCATATTTAAAAGTTTTTCATCAAGATTGATCTCAATATTTACATTGGAGTGATAGGCCCTTATTCTTTCTATTTCAGGGCTGGTTATACATTCGACAATAATATTATTGAGATTGAATACCCTGCTCCTGGCAACTCTCCTTCTTGAAAGAGTGAGGAGGTCATTCACTATTGCCGCGGCTTTAAGCCCTGATTTTTTTATAATCTCAAGCCGCCGTCTTATCGGGGTATTTTCCGTGATCTCCTGCATTATAAGCTCCGGGTAGTTGATTGAAGCGGCGAGAACATTGTTTAAATCATGGGCCACGCCTCCGGCTATCACTCCCACAAGCTCCATTTTCTGGGCCTGTTCAAGCCCGATTTTTAATCTCTTTTGTTCCTCAAGTGCATTTTCAAGCCTTTCATTTGACTCCACGAGCTTTTCATTCTGGCTTTTCAGGCTTTGAACAAGTTTTATTAACTGGCCGTTGATTGTTGAAATAAGTATAACAACCACTCCTGCAAAAACAGATACTGCGACAGCAGCGGAAATCCATGCTGCGGGAGAATCCAGATATTCCAGGATATTTATTTTTATTGTAATGTATCTGTTGGCAACGGCCAAACCAAAGGCAGAGATGGAGACAGCACTAATTACAACCGCAATAATTCCTCCTGTTGTACCAAAAAAAATAGTGCTCAGGATGCATAATATTAAAAAACCGCCTATCCCAGGGCCGACCAGCCCCATGACGGACAAACCTGTCAAAGATATAATGAATACTACTGTTACTAAAAAGGCGGTTTTTGAATTATGTGGAAGGTATTTTCTGAAAACGGCAATCCAGACAATTATCAGATATGATAATATGTGGATAATCATGAAATCCTGCCATCCCAGAAATAACGCCCGCGACAGAGAACTGATTAATAATACAGCACCAAGAAAAACAAAACTCTGAATTACACGGTTTAGTTGTTCTTCTCGAATACACTCCATCACATCGACGTTCTTGCTCATAATTACCCTCCGCATTCAGTAGAACAGTCAGTAAATGAAAATCAACCCGTAATTTTTAAGCCGTATTTTTCTTTTTTTTAGATAACAGTATCAGCAAATTTGTGTGATATTTTATTTTTTTTGGTTTTATTATTTGAATTGTCTAATTCTTTTCATAATACCCTTATTTCGTGTGATTTAAATTGCTTTAACACAATTTATTGTATTTGTAAAGCCACAATTTTTCACACAAAAACTCCCCGCCCATGGGGGGAGAGAAGTTTCAACGTAACGCTTAACGCAAAAGTATTGGGTTCTTGTCCCGCTTTCTGTTATAAAGTTTGAAGAAATATATATTCATACTTCTCTTAAAAATACAGTTTCTCGACGAATTGCAGAAAAAACTGGAATGATCAAAATAAAAAAATATGATAAGCGGGTGAATCAGGCAGGAACTATAGTCAGGCATATTGTTTGCTCTTTAATTGATAATCAATATCAGAAGCAAGATCTGCCAACAGCAAAATTAAAACAGGCCGGCTAAAAATCTTATATGCTGGTTATTTTAAGCGTTGAGGAGGATTGATATGAATGGTCCGGGATACAGGTATACAGCAACGTGTCAGGAAAACCATGATAGGTTTGTAAGAAGGATTGTTGAATCTGAAACAGTCTGGACTTTATCCAGTGAAAACAGTTACGCATACGCCGAATCAAACAAAAATGAAAATCCACGTGATATTATTTTATTCTGGTCTGATAAAGCATATGCAAAACGCGCGAAAAGCAACTACCCCAATTTTAATGAAACCACAATAACTCTTTTTAATTTTTTATTTCGGTGGTTACCGGGTATGTCCAGTGAGGGTGTTCTTGCGGGAACAAACTGGACAGGAGATCTCGTTGGACTTGAATATAATCCTTATGAACTTCGTCTTGAGATTGAAGCGGCTTTATCACCAGGACAAAAAGATCGTTTCAATAAACAATATCATGAACTTAATAACGGGCATGAATAAAAAAACATGCCCCAACATCAAAACGTGTCACCCGACCCCAAAAACGCCTTTCGAGTTGATAATTCCGGGTGGGGCTTGTGAGTTTACCGGAATTAACAGAATTTAACATTTTTTTATCTGAAGTTGTAATTATTTCCTCTGACACATATCTTAACGATGAAAAGATTTTCACTTTCCTGCGGGTTATAAAGATTTCTTATTGAAGTCTGTAATTTTACTATACTGAAAAATATTATGACTTATAGCAGTAGTCATAACATTGGCCTATGCATATATGGTTTAGATATCCAAGGTTTTCACTCCGTGTGATAATTTTGGATAGTGGCAAGTGATATGGACTTTGGGAGCGTTTATCTTTACCACAATATATAGTGATATAACTCATTATGAAAGTATACTGAATTGAGAGTTCTATGATATCATAACTTTCACTAGCTTATCGTAATCAACGGTTTTTGATCATTTTGCGGGGTTTAAAAAACTGCGTGTTATCAAAACCTAAAGCCTATTACTCTATAAACCAAGGCGCATTAATTAACGAGATCTCTAATCTCCGTTTTTGAAAAATCCACAGGCATTATTGTATATGAAAAATTGTATGTCCCAGAACGTAATTGATATTCAGGATGAGTCCTCGGATTCCAACTGTCATCGCCTCCTAACCCGGCCTGTTTATAGTCAACATTGAGTGTAGTATAGGGCGCATCTTTAATATCTGTTGTGTGCATAGCATTTGTCAGATTCTCCAGTGAATAAAATGTAGCGCTGAATTCAATTACGGGGTTACCTTTTACCAGCAAGCCAATACTATTACTATTCTCAATAGTTAACCAACAGACATCCGACCTGTTTCCGTTCTCCTGTGGTTTAACATAGGGGAAATACAGGTTTTCAATGGAACTGTTATATAAGCCAAACCTGGCACCATATTTACGGTCAACATAATTTTCATGTGGGCCACGTCCATACCATTTAACCTTATTAAATTCTTTTTTGATAAGCCACTCAGTCCCGATACGAGGTAGTGTTTTGATGTATTCAGGAATATTGATCTCATTTTCGACGAGTATCTCGCTATTACCATAGATCACATATTTTGATTTTACATCAATATCTCCATATTTCGATGACACATCGATACTAACATTTGTCTCCCGTTCATGCACATCAACTTTCAGAATTTTATATTTAATCTGATCAAGCCCATAGTCATGCCATTGCTCATAGAAACTTTTTCCCATATAGCCCTCGCCTCTATCATTATCTGTTGGGGCACGCCATAAATTGATTTGAGCGCCACGTTCAATTAATTCAATTTCATGTATCTTCAGGGAAGAAAATGTCCCTAATTGTTTATTAAAAATTGCTTTAAAATTGTTGGAATTTATTAAAATCTCTCTGCTCAGAGTTTTAACATTTACTTTTTCCTCTGATATTGTATCGTTCTTTTTATCTGTTTTAGGAAAAACAAACTGTTCCCATGCCAATTCATAACCCTTATCTGCCCATAGCTCCTTATCCTTCAGCTTAAAACGAATATTTAGATAAAAATCTTCAGACCTTTTCAAAGGTTCATTAAACGGTCCGATGCTAAAAAAGTTACTCTTCCCAGGCAGTACATCAAGGTTTCTGATTTTACCAGTAGATATAACCTCGAAAGGGGTGGACAAATCCCACTCTGCTTCGAGAAAATCCAGTGACTTAAAATTATATTTATTTTCAATTGCAATAACACCGGCATATAAGTCTATCATTTTAACATTGACGAACTGGAAGACCTTTTTTATCTCTTGCATTGCCGGATGTGGAGTCCGGTCAGGATTAACAACACCGTTGATACAAAAATTTGAATCATTAGGCTTATCCCCATAATCTCCACCGTAGGCAAAAAACTCTTGTCCATTTTTATCCTTTTTTAATAGCCCCTGGTCAACGAAATCCCAGATAAATGCGCCCTGCATACGAGGATGTATTTTAAACAAGTCCCAGTATTTTTTTAAATTCCCTGTACTGTTACCCATTCCATGAGCGTATTCACAAATGATAACCGGACGACTCTGATCCTTTTCAGTCAAATCTATTATGTTTTGTAAAGATGGGTACATTGTGGTTATAACATCATACTTGGGAAGAGTAGTAGGCCATTCAGTATTTATCATATATGAAGGAGTTTTTGACTCATAATGTATCGGTCGCGTTCTGTCGATTTTTTTCATAGCCTGGTACATCGCATCAAAAGCAGTACCGTTACCCGCCTCGTTCCCCATTGACCACATAATAATTGATGGATGGTTCTTATCCCTCTCAACCATATTGATACCACGGATTATATATGCATTGTACCATTCAGGTTTTTCATCAAGATAAATATTTAAATTACCCCACAACTCATGGCTTTCTATATTTGCTTCATCAATAACATAAATGCCATATTCATCGCACAACTCATACCAACGGGTCTGGTTGGGATAATGTGACGTGCGAACCGCGTTTATATTATGTTGTTTCATTAATTTGATATCTTTAATCATAGTATCTTCGGTTACTACCCTACCGGCATCAGGCTGGATCTCATGACGATTGACTCCTTTAAAATAGGGAGCTTTACCATTCACCAGTAACTGACCTTTAATAATCTCTACTTTCCTGAAGCCTATTTTTTGACTTATAGCCTCTTGTATACGACCTTGATCATCCTGTAACTCAAAGACAATATTATAGAGGTTGGGATTTTCATCGCTCCACAGTTTCGGTTGTTCAATTGCTTTTGAATAACTTAGTTTTATGTTTTCATCTTTTATTATCTTTGGAATTTTTATTGTATCAGCCAATCTTGTTCCAAAACTTTCAAGCCTGATATTGATAGTATATCTTTCTGCGTCAAAGGAGGACGCATTCATTAATTTGAATTTGATTTCTATAGTAGCATTTCTATAATCATCATCCAGATCTGTTAAAATATGGAAATCCTGAAAATACACTTTCGGTCTTGCGACAAGATAAACATCCCTATAGATACCGCTCAGTCTCCAGAAATCCTGATCTTCAAGATAGCTTCCATCGGACCACCTGATGACTTTAACAGCAAGGGTGTTTTTACCATTAAGTAAATATTTGGTGACATTATGTCAATGGGGACGTCCATGAAATAATTCCCAGCTCACTCCACTATCTTAAGATTCATTTCTTTTACGATCCCCTTGCCCCGTAAAACCGACTTACTTACGCCAGATTGAGTGAGTCCTATTTTTTTCGCCAGAGATGTAGCTGTTATACCCAATTCCCGTACAGCCCAGTAGCAAAAAACGCTTCTCGGTTTTATCAACTTTTTATAGTTGCCAGGGGAATATATTTCACCTTTTTCCATATCGAATATTTCTTCAACCCGGTTTGACAAAGCTTCGAGATTATATCCTATGGCTTTTAACTCATACTTCCTTTCGAAACTCTCATCTGCTTCCTGAAGTGTATCTAATACAAACTGACTATCTCCAAGTATCCGCTCATCTCCTTTAAGCCTTTCACCACCTCTTGCTGCTTTCCTTGCCTCAGCCCAACCTCCATGGCTCCTTACAAGGCCTCCTCCTGTGAGTTCTGACTGATGGCCTTTTTCTATCCCCTTTAAAACATGTTCGTTATATCTTCTTTGAGATATTTTTCTTTTTTTACTGAAAAATCCAAGCACATAATCGACGTCCTGCCAGTCATTTACATTGTTTCCAAGTATATTACTATGCCCGCTGTATTTATAATTGCAAAGCCTTGAATAATTATCTACTATATTTGCTCTCAAAGGATTGAGATGAATGTACCTCACTAATTCCATTAGATAAGGATCTTCCTGACAAAGAATCGATTTATATCTATTTTGAAAAAGTTGCCCATGTCTTTTATGTCGGCGGTTGTATGTAACCGCGTATCCGGTTAGAAGTCTTCTCATTACAGTTGATATCGAATCTGTACCAGTTCTTAACAGAAGGTGAACATGGTTTGAAAGTAGTGCCCACGCAAAACAGGAGGTAGATGTCTCTTTTACTATACTGCCAAGACGTTCTATAAAATTGTCTCTATCTTTATTATCTTTGAATATATCATTACGCTCTATACCTCTTATCATTATATGATGAAGAGCGCCTGGAGCGTCTATTCTTGATTGGCGAGGCATAAAATATGAGTACTAAAAATAGAAATATTGTGTCAAGTCATATTTTCATGGACGTTATATATTAAAACATTAAGAGGTTATACGACCGAACTTAGCAAAGAAAAAAAATTCTTAATATCTATGCAAAAAAGAAACCTCCTGTTAAGAAAAAGGTTACCAGACCAAAATCAAAACAAGGAGGTTTCAAATGAATGAAGAAGATCTTACAAGAATAAAGGAATATCGTCAAATAAGAAAAGAGATAAGGAGATCAGATAAGTACTTGGTTGTAGGCATAGATGTTGGGAAAGAAAAACATTATGCATATTATGGAACGTCAAACGGTAAGACCCTGCAAAGGAGGCTGGTATTTTGGAATACCTTCAGTGATATTGAGATGATGATGGACCATGCAAATGCGATAAAGGAAAGCAATGGTCTGGAAAAGGTAGTATATGGAATGGAACCCACAGCAAATTACCACAAACCCCTTGCAGAGTACCTGATCAAAAGTGGATGCAATGTAGTTCAGGTATCAGGAGTTTCAGTAGCAAGAAACCGTGAGTTATTGGATGGCAGATGGGATAAGCATGATGGTAAGTGTTCAGCCAATGTAGCAGACCTAATATCCCAGGGCAAATGCCAGTACTATGATTATCCTTCTATCGAAATAAGAGACCTGAGGAATTTGCTTTCATTGAAAAGGTTGCTCAAGAAGCAGGAACACAGGATGAGAGTGAGGATAAGAAACAATCTTATAGCCCAATACTTTCCTGAGTTTGACAGTCAGTTTGCAAAGGGATGTTCTGAAAGCCTGGCTGTAGTTAAATGGAGCATAAGGCCGAAAGATATTAACCTTATGGAGTATGAAGAATTTGAAGATCTGGTAGCGCCCCGTGTAAGGACAAGAACTCAGGCAGACAGAATAAAGTCGATATGGCTGGATGCCAATGAATCAATAGGGTGTGAAGCAGGAGAAGTATTGCAGTTTGGAGCAAGATTAATGGTTGAAGATTTGCAGAACATAAGAGGCTCCATAAAAGCAGTAGACGAACAGATAGCAAACATTAGCAGGGAGTTTCCAGAATACCATTATTTATTGACCATACCAGGCTTTGGTCCCGATGTTTCGTCAAAGATGCTTGGAGCCATTGGAAATCCCTTCAGGTTTGATAATGGTAAGAAGGTAATAAAACTTGTCGGATATGACCTTAGTGCCAGTAGGACCGGAATGACTGCTGGCAGAGCGATTCCCAGAATTTCCAAAAGAGGAAATGCCCATTTAAGGTATGCCCTATACCAGGCAGCCTTGATAGCATCGACACGTAATAAATACTTTAAGAGATATTATGCCAATCAGCTTCGTGGTAGGGAACGGGAGACAGGTATAAAAACCAAGATGAAGGTAAAGCTGGCGGCTAAGATGCTTATAATAGCCTGGACATTGATGAAGAAGAAGGAGCCCTTTGATCCGGCATATTTGAATATAGAATACTAATTAAATTTTATATCGGCGAGAGAGCCCGAGCATGTACGTTGGGGCCAATAGGACCTCTGGAGGGACAATACAGGGCCTCTCGTTAAAATTCAATAACCTGGATAAGGGATTATGGGTGATTGCCTAAAGTGCAATACACCGGATTTATAACGATCAGGTATAGGGTTTGAAGCAGCGAGAGACTCGCCGAATTTTTTTAAGCCTTAAGGCTAGAGGGGAAGTATGCTTAAAAAATAGCCCCTTCCCAACTAACTGGATTCACTTGTTTTATTTTTTACCTTGACAGGAGATTATAGGATTGTCCCCTTTGACTTTGACTTTGATTTATAGCTACCAATGTCATGCAGGCAGAAATGTTTCGAAGCCTATGTATTCCGCCCGGCAAAATGGTAGCCAGTCGCACTTAATTGTGATGTTGTGTGTTTTCACTGATGATTTTTGATAGATTGTCAGTAACCCATGCATTGAGGCTTTTTCCAGTTTTTTTTGCTTCAATTGAAATGGTTTTATGAAGTTCAGGGTCAACACGGACGACGAATTTACCAGAATATGGCTTTTCAGGTTCTTCACCACGAGATGCGCAAAAATCAAGATAATCGTCGATAGATTCACGAAAAGCCTTTCTTAATTTAGAAACTGTTTCACCTTGAAATGTTACAACATCTCGCAAGTTTATTACTTCACCATAAAAAATATTTGCTTCATCGTCGAATTCAACTTTTCCAAAGTATCCTTTATATTCCATCATGATAAAACTCCTGCTTCCTGTAAAAATCTTCTTACTGATTTAACCGCACCCTTTTCTGTAACTCGTTCAGGATGAGGCCGATGAAAAACTGCTTTTACATCATTTAATACTACTCTTACCCGCGCACCTCGCCCTTCAGAAATTTCTCCGCCAAGAGCAACAATTAAGGCCTCAATATTTGACCATGGTATATCTGATCGTTCAGGTTTTTCGAGTATTTTATTGAGAGTTTGTCGTTGTTTTTTATTCATGGATACATGATACTATATTATGATATCAAGTCAAGCGGATATTAACGCCCCACAACGCTGAGCTTACCAGCCTCGCCGCAATTTCCAAAACAAGCAAGGCACCCTCCGGGGTCTGGTAGAACGTAATATTAAAAGCCGATTTCGCCTGCTGTTTACCGGCTATGCATTATTGATAACCAGTTATTATTACAAATGATTTTTGATTTTATTAATTTCAATGGGGTCGGGATAGAAATACGGCGCGCGCAACCTACAGGCGGAGAGTTTCCGACATGCACCCTTTCGGTACGTGCAGCGGGTTCCTAGTTCCACCATAGCCCACGTTTCCGCAAGCCTCCCTGCGATCCCGGACGGTCGGATTTCCCGAGTCCGGTTCTGACCTTGGCTTATCCTCCTACTGCCTTCCCATATATAAGGAAACTTAAATGCCGGCTCATATACGCCCCTCTTATATATGGTTTACATGTAGGACTAGGTCTGTATTTAATGGCTACAGTTATCATCGGCTCTGTGTCCGTAACCGGCCAAGACCCGCCAAGTGCCCAGGGCACCTTTGCGCTCAAAAGGCGTTACCTTTTGTGCTGTGACGTCCTGCGCCACATCAGAGGGTGCTACCCCTCTTTCATCGCTCATACTGGCCCATGCGCCAGACCAAGTTCCTCCTGTTGTCTTCGGTCGTCCCTATTACAACAGGTCTTTGCAGGTTGTCGCCAGTCCCTGCTGGAAAATGGCCCTTCCCGACATTATCTCTGCAATCCTTACGTAGGTGCTTGGACCCCTACCCCGCAGTGTCCTTCCGGTGCTTTTGCTCGCTTCTTCCCGGAAGACTCCGGCCTCACCTCAGACGTCACAGGTTCGGCACACCGAAACCTCCCAATAATGCAACTTCAACTGGGTATTCATTTTCGGGGCTGCAGTCATTCCTTTATGTTCAGGCTCCCACGCTCGCTAGACCTCCAGGTTGCACCCACCGCTGAAGCTCTATGTCTTCAGGGCAGCCAGGCCGTTTACACCACGCATAGCCCGGTTGGTTACCTGCCCCGGGATGTGGCATCACTACGTATCCGACACGAGCAATTGATACGGCTGGACTTTCACCAGCTGGATTGCAGCCTTGTCGGCCGCTCCGACGTCCATGAATTAATTCCAGTATTTTAATTAATCATATTTTCATGGACGTCCCCATTGACTTCATACATGATAGTGTTTGGGGGACCAATCGATATGAGGCGTTTGAGGTCGCTTTAATAAACACACCCATAATTCAACGATTACGACAAATCCATCAAACAGCTTATACACAACTTACATACCCCTCCGCAAGCCATTCAAGGTTTGAACACACTTTGGGTGTTACAACTCAAGTAGGTAAACTTTTTGCAGCTCTAGAAAACAAATTTTCTGATTTCAGTGATAAAAAGGATTTATTAGGGGATGATTTCAAACGATCCTTACGAATAGCCGCCCTGATGCATGATGTGGGCCACGGACCCTCTTCTCATACAAGCGAAGAAATTTATAAATACTATCCAGAAATCAAACTGCTAAAAAAATATCCCCCTTTTAAATCAGCAAACCCTCATGAGATTTTTGCTTATCTGATTCTTTCGTCTGACCATTTCACGGATTTTTTTAAAAAATTGAAATCAAGTAATCCTTGTTCAATTGAAATTGATCTCGCAAAAAATGCTATTGTTGGGTATTCGCTGGATGAAACAAATCAATACAAAATCGATATCCTTAACGGACCATTTGATGCAGACAAGCTGGATTATCTTTTCCGAGATGGCCACTTTAGTGGCCTTCCTTTATCAATAGATTTAGATCGCTTGTGGTACGCATTGGATATCAATTTCGCCGATGGTAGACGTCGCCTTACCGTTGATTGGGGTGGTGCGAGCAGCTTGGAGCAAATAGTCTTTTCAAAGATGATGCTTTTTCCTGCTGTCTATCATCACCACAAAGTACGGACATGTGATTGTATGTTTAAAGGAATCATTGAATATATAGTAAATAAAAGTTTTTCTATGAAGGATCTTATTCCTGGAGCTCCTGATGAATCTGCCTTTAAAAGGGCTACCCATTTTCTTTATTTAACAGACGATGACATCCTAGGTCTCTTGGATAAAATTAAAGGTGATCGCAGGCTTCACGATCTTGTTCATAATTTAAAATATCGCCGTTTATTAAAAAGAGCCATGGTGATATCACGGGATACGGTTGAGGACCCATCGAAGATTGACGATTATGTGAAATTTATCGAAAGCAAACCCAATTTTTATCGAGACCTTGCCAAAAAAATAGCTGAGAGAGCAAACCTTGAAAACAAAATAGAAGAAATCTGGGTTGATTGCCCAAAAGATCCAAAATTCAGTTCCGTAAATGATACATGGATTAGTCCTCTTGGGGAAGGACAGGAAGCAATAAGGTTTTCAGAATTCTTTAAGGCTCAGCAATATGCTGACCAATATAAATACCATAAATGGAGAAGCCATATTTTTTGCTGCGCGGAAGATGTTCAAATTATTAAAAAAGCAGCTACTGAAGTACTCAAACAAGAGCTTGATTTGAAGTTCAATCCATTAGCCTATCAGCTTTGCCATCTCACACCTCCATAATATTCACTTTTCAGTACCTAATCGTTGTGATTTATGTCATCCAACACCGAGAATATCTGAACCATATTTTGCCCCAATTGTAGATATCTGCTATTGATCACAGCTTTTTGAAGGGCGCTATTTTTTAAGATATCCAAAAGATATGCCATCTTAAGACATCCTCATTTACGAGAATGTCAAAGCACAATTTTTAAATATAACACGAAATAACAATAGTCAATAAAGAGAATAAAGAGGCTGCAAAAAGGCTCGGAGATGCTATTTTTGAAGAAAGTGGTAGCAAAATGGTAGCAGTAAATAAAAAAGGGGTTAACTGTAAAAGCTAACCCCTTGATTTTACTGGAGGCGGCAACCAGAGTCGAACTGGTGAATAACGGTTTTGCAGACCGCTGCCTTAGCCACTTGGCTATGCCGCCCAAAATTTTAAGGTTAATCACGCTTTTCACGGGATTAACCTTTTATTTTTTAAAATGGAGCGGGAAACGGGACTTGAACCCGCGACAATCACGTTGGCAACGTGAGGCTCTACCACTGAGCTATTCCCGCAATATTTGGCCTATTTTAGTGTTTTAATTCTTTTTGTCAACAGAAAATGCCAGGTTTTTAGAGAATAAAATAAGCCTATTTTCTTGTTTTTTCGGTATCGAACAACGTGTTGAACTGCCTGAAATAATCCCACCCCGACCATAGCGTAAGTGCCAGCGCTATCCATATAAATACGATTCCTACACTATGCATGTCCACACCGAAATAATCATAGTGCAGGGTTAACGAGAATATGGCCACGGCCTGAAATGTGGTCTTGAACTTTCCGAGTTTGCTTGCCTGAATGACAATGCCTTCTGAAACTGCGATGGCCCTCAAGCCTGTAATGGCAAGTTCCCTCGCTATTATTACAATAACGATAAGAACAGGAATCCTATCAGGCGGAATCAGCATTATCATACTTATTGTTACCAGTATTTTATCGGCCAGCGGGTCCAGAAACTTCCCCAGTACTGTTATCTCCCCGTACTTTCTGGCAAAATACCCGTCCAGCACGTCTGTGATAAATGCCGCACCTATAAACAGCGCCCCGAAAAAGCTCATCAGCTTCCCTTCAAAACTCATGAAAAAGACTATAAGGGGGATACAGACGAGCCTGAAGGCAGTGAGTTTGTTCGGAAGATTAAAATTTTTGCTTTTCTTTATTTTTTCTATCATTTTCTTTCACACCGGCCTTATTGATTTATTATTCACCGGCTTCATACTTTTTTTTATATTTTATGACTCTGTCGATGAAGTTTTTTGTCTCTTTAAACGGGGGGACCCCGTCATATTCCGCCACTTTATCAGGTCCTGCATTATATGCAGCAAGTGCAAGCTTTTCGTTATTATTGAAGCGTTCCATCATCTTGCTCAAATATCTTGTGCCACCGAAAATGTTCTTTTCCGGATTAAACGGATCGTCAACTTCCATATCACTTGCAGTATCGGGCATCAACTGCATAAGCCCCCGGGCTCCTTTGGATGAAACGGCCCTGTGGTCAAACCCTGATTCAGCCTTAATAACCGCCTTTATAAGGGACGGTTCAAGCCTGAACTGCTCGGACGCCCTGTTTATTATTTTACTGTACTTAAGTATGAAAGCATCCGGATTTTCCTGAGCCTCCTTTATGTACAGCGTATAGCGAATATCCGATCTGACATTGGTAAAGTGCAATACACCTTTTTCATCTTTATATTTGTAAATATCAGCGGCTGCCCCCGCTGGATTCAGGACACAAACAAACATGCAGAAAGATATTGCGGCCTTTAACAAACCTGAAACATAAGGCCTGGCGCTGTAAAACAGACCGCCATTCTCTTTTGTGCAGTATTTTTTCTGCCTTGTTTTTTCTGAGAGCAGAGGAAGCATCTAAATACTTTAAGCCCCTATTTATTTTGTTTTTCCCAGTCCTTAAGAAAGTTTGCAAGACCTATATCCGTGAGCGGATGTTTAATAAGCTGCTCCATTACCTTATAGGGTATTGTAGCAATATCAGCACCCATGGTTGCAGCTTCAAGCACATGCAGAGGATTTCTGATGCTTGCAACAATTATCTCGGTTTCATATCCGTATGATTCATATATCGAGATGATCTGCTCAATAAGCTCCATTCCGGTCACACCTATGTCATCGAGCCTTCCTACAAACGGGCTTATATAATCTGCTCCGGCCTTTGCAGCCATCAGGGCCTGAACTGCCGAAAAGCAGAGTGTCACATTTGTTTTTATACCTTCGGCCGACAGTATCTTTACAGCCTTGAGGCCTTCCTTGATAAGAGGTATCTTTACAACTATATTGTCTGCGATTTTGGCCAGTTCCCTTGCCTCAGCTACCATGCCTTCGGCATCGATGCTGACAACTTCAGCGCTGACCGGACCATCAACAATGCTACATATTTCCTTTATAAGGTCTTTGAATTCCCTGCCCTCTTTTGACACCAGTGAAGGATTGGTTGTAACGCCATCCAGAAGCCCCAGTTCATTTGCCTTTTTGATCTCATCAATGTTTGCAGTATCAATAAAAAATTTCATTTATTCCTCCAGAATCGGTTTTCTTTGTTAGTTATGTGAAACTTAGTATACATTGGCATAAATACAATAGCATTTATTTCCACCACGGAGAGCACGGAATAAAAGCTCAAAATATAAAATCTCCGTGACCTCCGTGTCCTCCGTGGTTGGCTATAATGATGTATTTCATATATCACCGAATTTATGCCATAGAATTACTTAGTGTTTAACTTCGTTTTTAAATTTTTCAGCGCATTCTTTGCTGCAGAAAAATATTTCGTTCCCGTCCAGCACGGCCCTGTATGCCTCGTTTTTGGGTATATATATTTTACAGTACGGATCCTGAACCATCTCGCTTATCACTCCCGAGGAAGGTTTTGACCCTGATATTCTGGAGCCTGATCCAAACACCTTTTTTACAAGGCTGTATAAAATATATATCAGAAAGACCAGAATTAACAGGCGTACCATTAATTTTTCTCCATCAGTCTGATTGCCTGATCTGACTCAGGGATCCTGCCAAGTATCTCTGACATGCTCTCCCCCAGTACCGGATGAATGAGCTCCGGTGCAATATCCGCCATAGGGGCCATTACAAACCTGCGTGTATGCATACGCGGATGCGGAACGATCAGGTATTTATCATTTATTATCTCGTTTCCGAATAACAGTATATCCAGGTCTATTATTCGTGACTCCCATTTTATCCCGGACCTCGTTCTTCCCATTTGCTTTTCAAAACCCAGCAGTGCTTCTATCAGCTCTGCAGGTGTAAGGCTTGTATTAATAGACAATACCGCGTTGATAAACCAGCTTTGCCCTTCAACACCGACAGGCTCAGTCCTGTAGAACGGAGAAATCGCCTTCATTGTGCAGAAAGGGTCCTCTTTTATTATCTCAACGGCCTTGATGCAGTTTCCATAGGGGTCTCCAAGGTTGCTTCCAACACCGATATATACAGTTTTCATAAGTCTACTTCAATCCCAGGACATCCTGCATATCATACAGGCCTGCATCTTTGTTAACTATCCATTTTGCAGCCCTTATGGCCCCTTTTGCAAAATTGTCCCGGTTGTGCGCCCTGTGGGTAAGTTCGAGACGCTCGCCTATACCGCCGAAAATAACAGTATGGTCCCCAGTGATATCTCCTGCTCTAACTGTCTGGATACCGATTTCTTCATTGGTTCTCTGGCCTATGATGCCATGCCTTGCATATACTGCTGTTTTTTCA
Organism: uncultured delta proteobacterium; assembly: GCA_963815145.1. Taxonomy (GTDB): domain Bacteria; phylum Desulfobacterota; class DSM-4660; order Desulfatiglandales; family HGW-15; genus JAAZBV01. The sequence goes on along the minus strand of CAWFFS010000007.1, from coordinate 43,770 downwards.
AGATCTCTACCCGTGGCCTCGGCGAGTTTTCTGGCAAGGCCGATAGCGGTCCCGCTCGGGGCATCCTTTTTGAGCCTGTGATGGGCCTCAACGATTTCCATATCGTAATCATTTCCAAGGATCTTTGCCATTTCCGCGGCTATCCTGAACATTACGTTCACACCCACACTCATATTGGGCGCCATAACGAGGCGCATATTTTTTGCAATGTTCCCTATTTCTCCAAGTTCATCCTCGGAAAAACCGGTCGTGCCGATAACCATGGCCTTTCCGGCCGAGGCAGCCTTCTTCAGGTTGGCCATTGTGGCAGCAGGTACAGTGAAATCGATTATGACATCTCCTGCGTCTATAATGTCATCAAGAGAAGCGCTTATCTTTACACCATTTGCACCAATGCCTGCAACCAGCCCTGCATCCTGTCCTACCAGTTTATTATCAGGGTGTTCAAAGGCACCGGCAAGGGTAACGCCTTCAGTTTCATTAATTATATTTATAATCCGGATACCCATGCGTCCGGCAGCGCCTGCAACTATAACATTGATCATATTTACCTCTCGTTTTTTCAGGGTTGCTTTATCCTCTGCTTCACACATTCCCCTGTGCCTTGGGCCTCTTGTCCCGCCATCTTGTCGGGGCGAAGCTTTAGCGAAGACCGAAGTCTTGGCGACGGCGGATGGGCCTTGAACCTCTCTTATATCAGCCCGTAATTCCCCAGGGCGTTTTTCAGCCTCTCGATATTTATATCGGACATCGGTGCCAGGGGAAGCCTAATTTCATCTCCTATCTTTCCCATGAGGACTAGCGATGTCTTAACAGGGACAGGGTTTGTCTCATAAAACATTGCCTGACAGAGGGGATAAAGTTTAAAGAATAATTCCCTTGCCCTTTGAGTATCACCTGCGAACCAGGCCCTGACAACCTCCGCAGTGTCGCCCGGGACAATATTGGCCACCACGGAAATCACCCCTCTCCCTCCTATGGAAAGAACAGGAAGAATCAGGTTGTCATCACCTGAAAGAAGCGTGATTTTATCTCCTGCCATGGTCATTATGTCTGTCATCTGGGCGAGATTGCCCGATGCCTCCTTTATCGCAACAATATTGGAGATATCCGCCAGCCTGACCACTGTTTCGGGAAGCATGTTGATACCGGTCCTTCCCGGCACATTATACAGCACCTGGGGAAGCGCAACCGCATCTGCAATAGCCTTGAAATGCCTGTAAAGACCTTCCTGGCTCGGCTTGTTGTAATAGGGCGTAACCTGGAGTGTGGCATCTGCCCCTGCTGTTTTTGCGTGGGCGGTCAACTCGATAGCCTCACGCGTGCTGTTTCCGCCGGTTCCTGCTATAACCGGAACACGCTTTTTTACAGCATCTATTGCAATATCGATCACCCTGTTATGTTCTTCAATGCTTAAGGTAGCAGATTCTCCTGTTGTACCACAGGGAACTATTGCGCTGGTGCCGCTTTCAATCTGCTCTTCGATAAGCATGCGATATGTTTCTTCATCAACTCTTCCATCTTTAAACGGTGTGACAATTGCCACTATGGATCCCTGAAACATTTTTGTTGCTCCTTATTTCTTAATATTAAAGGGCTTCTTCGTGTAACTCGCCTTTATATATTATCGATGTTCCGCCTTCAAGCCATACACGGCTGAAGCTGTCACCTTCCTTTTCAAAATGAACCCTGAGCGCTTCTCCTCCGCTTGTGGTCACACTGACCGGAGAAGAAACCAGGCCCCTGGCATTTGCGATAATGGAGCACGCAATGGCACCCGTACCGCACGCAAGGGTTTCATTTTCAACTCCCCTTTCATAGGTCCGCACATAAAGCTGGTCCCTGCCCTTTACACTCATAAAATTTGCATTTGTACCGGCAGGCTGAAACATTCCGTGATACCGGACGGCTCTTCCCTGTTCATTTACAGGAATACTTTTAATATCCTCTACCTGAACGACAACGTGCGGCACACCGGTATTTACAAAATTTACGTTCAACCAGCCCTGCTCAAGGGGAAGATCAATATCGGTCTTCAATCCTTTGGGAACAGGCATAAGCACCTTCACGGTTCTCCCGTATACATCTGCCGAGATCGGCCCTGCCAGTGTTTCAAATGTCATGTTCTCACCGGCTATTCCATTTATAAGGGCAAATCTTGCAGTGCATCTTCCGCCGTTCCCGCACATCTCCGCTTCACTTCCGTCAGAGTTGAAAAATCTCCACCTGAAATCATATTTATCCGAATTGACAATAAATATCATGCCATCAGCGCCGACAGACTCCCTTCTCCTGCACGCCCTTTCGGTAAGATGGCGCATCCTGTCATCCGTAATATTTCCATCCCTGTTATCTATGAGGATGAAATCATTGCCTGTCCCGCTCATTTTATAGAAATCGATTTTTTCCATTTTTTCCTTCGATTATTTTAAAAAATCCGGAATCATCTCACCCCTGACAAGGTCTTCATATGTTTCCCTCTCCCGGATTGTAAAGTACCTGTCACCTTTCACCATGATCTCGGCTACCCTCGGCCTTGAGTTATAGGATGATGACATGCTGAAACCATAGGCCCCTGCGCTCATTACAGCTATAAGGTCTCCCTGTTTAGGGGCCGGCATGTCTCTTTCCTTTGCCAGAAAATCTCCTGATTCGCAGATCGGCCCTACAATATCGAGGTTTATTATTTCACGTTCATCCATCATTACCGGTTTTATACTGTGATAGGAGCCATAGAGACTGGGCCTGGCCAGATCATTCATAGCCGCATCCACTACTGCAAAGTTTTTATCTTCATTTGCTTTCGTGTATAAGACCCTGGCCACCAGTATACCCGAGTTCCCCATTATCACCCGGCCCGGCTCAAGGATAAGGGTGAGTTTCATATCCCCCAGCGTCTCCCTGAGCGCACCGGCATATTCCTCCGGCAAAGGAGGTTTTTCATCGTTATAGGTGATGCCAAGACCGCCGCCGAGATCCAGGTACTTTATTTTCATACCGGCACCGGACAGTCGCGCAATGAGGTCCTTAAGCTTTTTAAGGGCGTCAACAAATGGACTTACCTTTGTGAGCTGGGACCCAATGTGGCACGATACACCCGCCACCTCAATATTGTCCATTTTTGAGGCCTTTACATATTCGTCACAGGATTTTTCAATTGCTATACCGAATTTATTTTCCTTCAGGCCTGTCGAGATGTAGGGGTGTGTCTGCGGATTCCACATCCGGGTTCACCCGTATGGCAATCCTGGCCTTTTTTCCCAGTGCTCCGGCAACTTCATTGAGTTTTTCTATCTCCTGGGGAGATTCAGCATTGAACATCAGGATACCCGAGTTCAATGCATACTCCATTTCCTCAGATGTTTTTCCTACACCGGAATATACTATTTTTTGAGGTTTTACCCCTGCCTTCGGGGCACGGTACAATTCCCCGCCCGAAACAATGTCCACACCGCCGCCGGCATTGGAAAACAACTTCAATATGGCGCCATTGGAGTTTGACTTCATCGAAAAACAGGTTATGTGATCAATTCCTTCAAAGGCCTCATTAAATACCCTGAAATGCCTTTCAAGTGTCGCATGAGAATAGAGATAAAATGGAGTTTTTACCTCCCTGGCGATTTCCGATATTCTGGTGTCTTCACAACACAGTTCTCCATCTTTGTATTCAAAAAAATGCATGTTTCAAATATTCCTTCCGACCCGGTTCCGAATATATTTTATGATTCCATTCAATGAACAGGAGATTATATCATGTTCAGGAGATATCCTGTTTGCTGCGTTTTTTGGCATAACAGGCGGTGTCTTTCTGCCGCATCCTGAAGATAAGACTATTGTTGAAAACATAAGAGCCAAAATAATCAATTTTATTTTTTTCAAGAACCTGTCTCCTCTTTAGCCCTTTCAAGACTCTTTTTTACGGCCTCTGTTCCTGTCCCACCATGAAGATTCCTCCTTTTTACAGCAGAGGAAGGTTCAAGCCAGTCGAATACGTCCTTTGTTATCTGCCTGGCAAATCCCTGGAGTTCCTGCAGTGTAAGCTGTTTGAGTGTTCTTTTCTGCTCAATGGCAAAAAGCACTACTTTACCTGCCACTTCATGGGCATTTCTGAATGTCAGTCCCTTGTTGACCAGGTAGTCGGCCAGTTCCGTAGCCATGAGGTGCCCTTCTTCCGTGGCACTCTTCATTTTCTCTCCGTCAAAGGTCATCTCGCTTACCAGCATGCTCAGAACCGTGAGGCACTGCTCAATGGTGTCAACAGTATCGAAGAGGCCTTCCTTGTCTTCCTGCATATCCTTGTTATAGGTAAGGGGCAGCCCCTTCATCGTGGTCAAGAGCCCCATAAGATTGCCGTATACCCTGCCTGTTTTTCCTCTGATAAGTTCCAGGACATCCGGATTTTTTTTCTGGGGCATGATGCTGCTTCCCGTACAAAAGGCATCGGGCAGGATCACAAAACCGAACTCCCTGCTCGACCAGAGGACGATTTCTTCACTCAACCTGCTCAGGTGCATCATGAGCACGGAAGCGTCAAAGAGATACTCCAGTACAAAGTCACGGTCGCTTACCGCGTCCATGCTGTTATCGGAAATGGAATCAAATCCCAGTTCGCGGGCTACCATATCACGATCAAGATCAAAGGTGGTACCGGCCAGGGCTGCGCTTCCCAGGGGAAGCACATTGACCCTCTTCAGGCAGTCGCTGAAGCGGGCTGAGTCCCTTTTAAGCATCTCATAATATGCAAGGAGATGATGGGCCAGCAGCACTGGCTGGGCAGGCTGAAGATGCGTGTAACCCGGCATCAGCAATGTACTGTTTTTATCCGCGAGATTTACCAAGGATGTCTGCATATCCCTGATGAGAGATCTCACCCTTTCAATGGACTCCCTTACATAAAGCCTCACATCAAGAGCAACCTGGTCATTTCTGCTCCTGCCTGTGTGGACCTTCTCACCGAGTTGTCCGACCTTTTCAATCAGTGTCTTTTCAACCAGAGAGTGTATATCCTCATGATCCTCACCAGCGGCGAATTCACCCCTTGATATTTCTCTCTTTATTTCCACCAGGGCGCCGGTTATCTGCGACGCATCATCCTCGGTAATAATCCCCTGTTTTGCGAGCATCCGGCAGTGCGCCATTGATCCGTCTATATCCTGACCGTACAGTCTTATATCAAAATTAATCGAGGCATTGAATGCGTCGACAATCTCGTTGATATTCTCCTTAAAACGCCCGCCCCATACTTTTTTTGCCATTTAAAGTTACCTTTTTATCCTATTTTCGTTTCATCAGGCTTGCTATTCTCATCCTGAGGGCATTAAGCCTGATAAAACCTTCGGCATCTGCCTGGTTGTATACATCTTCACCTTCAAAGGTTGCATAGGCCGGGTTGAAGAGAGAGAATTCCGACTTTCTTCCGACCGTTATACAATTACCCTTGTATAATTTCAGGCGCGCTGTGCCTGTTACGTTTTCCTGGCTCTTGTCTATAAGCGTCTGCATCATTTCCCTTTCCGGGGAGAACCAGTAGCCGTTATAAACCAGGTCTGCATATCGCGGGACCAGACCGTCACGGATGTGCATTACCTCCCTGTCCATGGTGATCGATTCAACCGCCTGGTGGGCGATCCTGAGTATGGTTCCGCCAGGAGTCTCATATACACCCCTGGATTTCATTCCGACATAGCGGTTTTCAACAATGTCAATCCTGCCTATTCCGTTCTTTCCGCCCAGGTCATTAAGATGAGTAAGAAGATCCGCCGGGCTCATCGATACCCCGTCCACTGCAACCGGGTTACCCTTCTCAAAATCGATCTCAACATAGGTAGCCTTGTCCGGAGCCTTTTCGGGAGATACTGAAAGTGTAAACATCTTCTCATCGGCCTCTGCCCATGTATCTTCCAGAATTCCACCCTCGAAACTGATATGCAGCAGGTTTCTGTCGCTTGAATATGGTTTCTCCTTTGTCACGGGCACCGGTATATTCTTTTTCTTTGCATAGGCGATCAGGTCTTCCCTTCCTTTGAAACTCCATGTTCTCCACGGGGCGATTATTTTAAGGCCGGGTTCAAGGGCCATGTAGGCCATTTCAAACCTTACCTGGTCGTTGCCTTTTCCCGTAGCGCCATGGCTTACTGCATCTGCTCCTGTCTTTCTGGCTGCCTCTACCTGCCTCAACGCTATAAGGGGCCTTGCCAGGGAAGTACCCAGAAGGTATCCCGACTCATACACTGCATTTGCCCTGAAGGCAGGGAACACATAATCCCTTACGAATTCTTCACGAAGGTCTTCTATGATTACCTCCTCGGCGCCCGTATTTATTGCTTTCTGTTTTATCTCTGCCACTTCGTCCCCCTGACCAAGGTCGGCAGCATATGCGATTACCGGACATTCGTATGTTTCCTTCAGCCATGCAAGGATAACTGAGGTGTCGAGACCTCCGGAATATGCCAGCACAATTTTATTTACTTTTTCATTCATTATATTTCTCCAGAAATTATTCAAATTATTACTAACAGCTATCCTATTATCATCTTTTCCAGTAATGCCTGATGAAGATGAAGTTTATTTTCAGCCTGATCAAACGCTATTGAATTGGGCCCGTCCAGCACTTCGGATGTAATTTCTTCACCCCTATGGGCAGGCAGGCAGTGCATGACAACAACGTCAGGGGCAGCCAGTTTAACCAGTTTACTGTCAACCTGATAGGCCCTGAAATCCTCGAGTCTCCTGGCCTCTTCCTTCTCCTGCCCCATGCTGGCCCACACGTCAGTGTTGATAACTGCCGCATCCTTTACTGCCTCCTCAGGATCATCGACAACCCTTATATTATCACCGCTTCCCTCCATTATCCGGGGCAGAGGCTTATAACCCGCCGGACAGGCAAGCACCAGATCGAAACCCACTACCTGGGCCGCCTTTATCCATGAATGTGCGACATTATTGCCGTCGCCCACCCAGGCTATTTTGATATCATTCAGGGTCCCTTTGCTTTCCTTCACCGTCATCATATCGCTCAGGACCTGGCATGGATGATAAAGATCAGAAAGCGCGTTGATTATCGGGATGTCTGCCCATCTGGCCATTTCCTCCAGCAGTCCCTGTGAATATGTCCTTATGGCAAGTACATCTATGTAACGCGACAACACCTTGGCTGTATCATGGATATTCTCATCCCTTGACATCTGGGTATCGGACCGGTTTAAAAAGATAGTCTGGCCTCCGAGCCTGAACATGGCTATTTCAAAAGATACACGTGTCCTTGTCGAGGCCTTTTCGAATATAAGTCCGAGCGTATATCCTTCAAGGGAGCGATTGGCGTTTCTGTGCTGTGACTTTATTTCAAGAGCCCGGTCAATCAGGGCCAGGATATCCTCTTTACTCAAGTCACTTATTGATAGCAGATCTTTTTTCATTTAAATATTCCTGAAGATATCATTTAGACAATTTACCAGCAAATCCACCTCTTCATCTGATACTATCAAAGGCGGTATGAAGCGAAGGATCTTCTCCTGTGAACAGTTTATAAGGAAGCCCTTGTCCATGCACGAGGCTACTATTCCTGCCCCGGGCACATCCATTTCCAGACCGTTTATAAGACCGATCCCGCGGACATCCTTTATAAAACCGTATCTGTTTTTTAGATCACCAAGTCTTTCTCTTAAATATTCGCCTGTTTCAGTACACTTTTTTAGAATCCCGTCTTCAATTATTGATCTTACCACTGCTTCTGCGACCGCCGTCACAAGGGGGGTGCCTCCGAAGGTAGTAGCATGACTGCCAGGCCCGAATGCGCCCTCGAGTTCCTCCTTTGCAAGCATGGCCCCGATGGGTAGGCCGTTCCCCAGTGCCTTTGCCAGGGTCATTATATCAGGGGCTACATCAAAATTCTCATAGGCAAATAGTTTTCCTGTTCTGCCTATTCCTACCTGGACCTCGTCAAATATGAGCAGGAGATTTTTCCTGTTGCATATATCCCTTACGGCCTTTAAATATCCCGGTTCAGGGCAGACAACTCCGCCCTCCCCCTGCACAGGCTCAAGCATTACCGCACATACAGTCTCATCTATGGCTGTTTCAAGTGCAGCCGGGTCATTGAAGGGTACGAATTTGAACCCAACAAGCAGGGGATCGTAGCCTTTTTTTATCTTGTCCTGACCTGTCGCTGAAAGTGTTGCCATGGTCCGGCCATGAAATGAGTTTTTCATGGCAATTATTGTGCTTCGGCCTGCGCCGTATTTTTCATAGGAATAGCGTCTGGCAAGTTTTATTGCCGCCTCATTGGATTCTGCGCCGCTGTTACAGAAGAACACCCTGTCGGCAAACGAGTTCTCCACAAGAAGCCTGGCAAGCCTTGTCTGGGGCGCAGTATAATAAAGGTTCGATACGTGAACCAGTTCCTTTGACTGGTCGGTCAAAACCTTTGTAACAAGCGGAGAGCTGTGCCCGAGCGCGCAAACTGCAATCCCGCCCACAAAATCGATATACTCTTTTCCATGCTCATCCCATACCCGGCATCCGCTCCCCCTGACAAGAGTAACGGGGAATCGCCCGTATGTCCGAAACATGTATTTATCTGCCTGATTCTGGATGTCTGATTTTTGTTCATTCATTTTTCTTGTATCTCCATTAAGGGCTATTTGACTATCTCCGTTCCTATGCCGCCCTTTGTGAATATCTCAAGCAGGATGGCATGTTCTTTCCTGCCGTCTATTATATGGGCCTTGTTAACGCCGCTCGCCAGGGCCTCCAGGCAGCAGTTTACCTTTGGAATCATGCCGCCTTTGATAGTCCCGTCTTTTATAAGTTCCCCGACTTCATCGACCCTGATGCTTGATATCAGTTCTTTATTTTTATCAAGAACACCCTCGGTATCAGTGAGCAGTATCAGTTTACGCGCCTTGAGCGATGCGGCTATGCCGCCTGCAACAAGGTCGGCGTTGATATTATATGTTTTTCCGCCTTCTCCCACGCCTACAGGGGCTATTACAGGGATAAACTGGTTTTCGATAAGGCTCAGGAGAACCTTGTTGTTTATCTTCTCGATTTCTCCCACCATGCCTATATCAATAATCTCGGGCGGCTGGTTATCGCCTTTATCCCTCATGTATTTCATTTTGCGGGCGATCAAAAGCTTACCGTCCTTGCCCGAAAGCCCTACGGACAGGCCGCCGTGCTGGTTTATGAGAGAAACAATCTCCTTGTTGACCTTGCCTGCCAGGACCATTTCAACCACATCCATTGTCTGTTGATCTGTCACTCTCATACCGTCAACAAACTGTGATTCGATTGAAAGGCTTTTGAGAAAACTGCCTATCTGCGGGCCGCCGCCGTGTACAACAACCGGATTCAGGCCAACGTATTTCATCAGTATTATATCCAGGGCAAAGTTCTTTTTAAGATTTTCATCCACCATTGCGTTACCGCCATATTTTACTACAATGGTTTCATTACTGAATTTCTGGATATAGGGCAGTGCCTCAATAAGAACACTGGCAGTATTTGGTATCTGTTCACTCATAATGACTCTCAACTTTGCTCTGTATTTACATTAAATCATTTTTTTCATCTATTAACTGTTCATCTGATTTTAGAGCTATCAGCTTTCAGCTTTCAGCACTCAGCTGAAACTCTTTTTTTAAGCATTTACTGATAGCTGACTGCCTGTTATTTTAAGCCTTTTTTATCGATTATTTTAACCGTGCGCCCTGAGCCCCAAGCCTTGTACCTTGTACCCTGCGCGCCTTGCACCCTGAGCCTTGAGCCTTGCCCTATAAAATATACCTGCTCAAGTTTTCGTCCTCCAGTATATCCGTCAGCTTTTCTCTGACATAGTTGCTGTCGATCACAACTGTTTTGGTTTCCATATCAGGGGCCTGAAAGGAGATCTCGTCAAGCAGCTTTTCCATTACTGTGTGAAGCCGTCTTGCGCCGATATTTTCCATCTGATCATTGACTGTTGCGGATATGGAAGCAATCTCTTCAATTGCCGAATCTTCAAAAACAAGATCAATACCCTCTGTATTGAGCAGGGCTTTATACTGTGTTATAAGCGCATTTTGGGGTTCAGTGAGTATCCTTATAAAGTCCTCCATCTCAAGTGAATCGAGTTCAACCCTTATGGGAAACCTGCCCTGGAGCTCCGGAAGGAGGTCGGAAGGTTTGCTCACGTTAAAGGCCCCTGCGGCTATAAACAGGATATGGTCTGTCTTGACCATGCCGTATTTTGTTATTACAGTAGAGCCTTCGACAATGGGGAGCAGATCCCGCTGTACTCCTTCCCTGGATACATCCGGGCCCTGCCTGGATTCATTACCTGCCACCTTATTCGAGCTCGTCCAGAAAGATTATCCCGTTCTGTTCGGTATTACGTATCGCCTCGGGCACGATCTTATCCATGTCAATGAGTTTCTGAGATTCTTCCTGGAAAACAAACTCAAGGGCCTCAGGGACCTTGATCCTTCGCTTTTTATTCTTCCCCGGAAAGATGTTGCCGAAAACCTCCTTCATGTTGAATTCCATCTCTTCGATACCGGAACTGGAAAATATCTCTATCATAGGGGTTGACCTGTTGGATGCTTCGAGTTCAACATACCGGTTATCCAGCTTGCCATCCTTCAGCATCTGCCTGAGTTTTTCTCTTGTCTTACTGTTGTCAGTCGGTTCGACATTTACTATCTCAACCGTGTTTTCGCCATCCGGAGCTTCTTCATCCGGAACAGGGGGAACATCCTTGTTAGCCGGAAGGAGCATATCCAGAAGTCTTTCTTCTGCGAGTTCCTCTGCCTTTACCTTGACGATTTCCTGCTCTTCCTTTTTTGCCATACTCACGGCAAGCTCGGTCAGGTCCCTTATCATTGACTCTACGTCCCTGCCTACATAGCCCACTTCGGTAAATTTGGTGGCCTCTACCTTAACGAAAGGTGAATTGGCAAGTGTGGCAAGGCGTCTGGCGATTTCTGTCTTTCCGACACCAGTAGGACCGATCATTATGATATTCTTCGGCGCAATTTCATCTTTTAAATCGGGGGCGACCTGCTGCCTTCGCCACCTGTTTCTGAGGGCAACGGCAACCGAGCGTTTGGCCGGGTCCTGGCCTATAATATATTTATCAAGTTCGGCAACAATTTCAGCCGGCGTAAGTATTTTTGTAGGATTATCCATCACATTACCTTATTCCATCTTAAGTTACTTAATATTAGTTAGATCAAGCTCAATTGTCTCGATTACATCATTTGTATAGAGGCATATTGTTGAAGTTATCAGCATGGCCTCTCTTGCAACATCCAAAGCATCCAGCGCGGAATGCTTTATAAGCGCCTTTGATGCCGCCAGTGCGTATGGCGCACCGGAACCTATGCTGGCAACCGCGTCATCAGGTTCTATAACATCCCCTGTCCCGGATATAATAAGTGTATGATCCTTATCCATGGCCAGAAGCAGCGCTTCGAGATTTCTTAAGACCTTGTCGGTCCTCCAGTCCTTTGCAAGCTCAACGGCCGCCCTTGTCAACTGCCCTTTGTACTGCTCAAGTTTACCCTCGAGTTTTTCAAAAAGATTGAATGCATCGGCAGCCGCTCCCGCAAATCCGACAATGACGCTGTCATCATACATATAGCGGACCTTTTTAGCCTTATGCTTCATAATGGTTTCACCGAGGGTTACCTGCCCGTCTCCGGCCATTACACACCTGCCGTCCTTTCGAACAGCAAGAATGGTTGTTGCTCTGATTTTTTTATTTCCGTTTAATGCCATATAGTTACCTTTTATCATTATTTTCTTGGATGGGCCCGGTCATAGACTTCCATCAATTTATCAAGGGACACATGGGTATATCGCTGTGTAGTCGAAAGACTGGCATGTCCCAGCAATTCCTGGACCGATCTCAAGTCCGCCCCGCTGTCAAGAAGATGCGTTGCGAATGTATGTCTTATGGAATGGGGTGTAACATCATTCACCAGCCCGTATTCCCTTACAAAACCCTTAATAATGCTGCTTACACTCCTTGAAGATAGCCTCCCGCCCCTGTTGTTCAGAAAAAGAGGGGTGTTCCTGGAGTCAGGCAAATACCCTGCCTTTTTCCGGACCGCCTCTGTCTGATCAAGGTATCTTTCTATCACTGAAAGGGCCTTTTTCCCTATGGGGACTATCCTTTCCCTGTTTCCCTTTCCTATCACTCTCACAAGCCGCTCTTTAAAATCTATATCGGATAAATTTACACCTGTTAATTCCGAGACACGTATTCCGCAGGAATATAAGAGTTCCAGGATTGCCTGATTTCTCACCTCCCTTGGAGTCTCCGGTTCAGGGGCATCAAGAAGCATAAACATATCATCAACATTCAGATACTCCGGAATATAGCTACCCTGTTTGGGAGAGGATATTTCTGCGGCAGGATTACCTTCTTTTAAATTATTTTTTTCTAAAAAAAAGAAAAAAGTACGAATAGCCGAAAGCTTTCTCAATATTGTCGTTTTTTTATATCTTTTAAAAAGTCCTCCCAGATAAGCCCTGATCACATGAAAATCTATTTGCAGGGGATCTACTGATCCGGTATTATTATTCTTTTTTAAATAATCAAAGAAATGTCTCAAATCTGTCTCATAACTTCGAACAGTATTGAGAGAATATCCCCTCTGAGATTTTATGTAATCAACGAATCTTGTAATATAATCGTTCATTTGCATTTTTTCAATGCCTATATCATTTTGAAAAACATTTAAGATAACATATTCATATTATTTGGCAATTAAAAAAACATGATCCAGGAGGTGTCCGGCGGGTAGCAGGTATATTGGAATGCCAACGGCCAGATATATTGTGTTGTTTTGTTCTATATCATGCTGAAATAGCTAATATTCATCAGGAAAGATGCTATTTCTGGACGTAGCTTTCAGCAGTCAGTGTCCAGTCAGGCCTTTGTTTTTAACGCATTAAGCTGATGACTGAGCGCTGGAATGACAGAAAAAGATAAATTCAGACATTTTACAAGACGGTCAAAATTTGCGATATTGCAGGTTTCTATTTATTGTGATCTGCTCTTTCATTATTTTAATTTTTTCTATTCCATCAGGAGAGGGTATATACCAGGATTTATCATTCGTTTTAAAATACCATGTGGTCCTGCATTCACAGGCTGTCTGCTGTGACATACTGTGCATTTATCTAAAGTTCCGGAATGATTTTGAAGTTCAAGAAATTTAATAGAATCATTCGCCTCACGACTGGGTGCAATGGCATGTGTGCTATCGTGGCAGGCTTCGCAGTATATTCCCCCATGGCCTTTGGACATTCGATACAAGGATTGATCCTGCGCGTATTTATTACCATGACAGGCCGAATTGTCACAGCGTGGTTCTATTAACCAGGGATTAAAATTGTGGGATACATTTTCCATTGTTCCATGGCAATCAATACAATTCATACCTTTCTTTTGGGACATAACATCTCGCAGACATTGAGTCTGGGGGCCTGGATGACAACTATAGCAACCGGCGAGGTTCTGAGAAACCTTATCTGCGTGTTTTTCATGCATTGCCTTGGAGAGATTCGGCAGGCCGGAAACACCGGGTGCGTTCAATGCATTTGAAGCATGACATTCCGCACATAGAATCGGACGACGATCCATAAGAGCACCTCTATGTGACGTAGGATATTCTTCTTGATTCTCCCTGTCATGTAGAGTGAGAATATTAGTTTCAACACGCCCGGTAGAGATATTTTCAATAGCGCCGTCATAGTGACAATAGTCACAACGCATTTCAGTAGAAACCGGGGCAACTACAGTTGATTGCGCTAATTCTACTCCTGATATATTATCCTTCACTATGATTTTGGCCAGTTGATATGGATAACGGTTAACGGGGTCTCCGTCACTATATTCAGTAAGCGGAATACCTTCGGCTACGAAATGATCAGTGTGTAAATCCATTGTTCCTGACAGACCCTTTCCTTTTAATCCTATATTTGGCGCAAGATCCACTCCAAATAATTGCAACGCATAGTCCCAAAAATTAGATTTTCCCACAGAATAAGTATTATCAGGGAAAGAATATATTACAGTAATTCCACTGGTGACTATCTGAGGAGGATCGCCTATTTTAACGACCTGGGCCCAAAGAGTGTTATATGGTGGAAGAACAGCCAAATCCTGGAAATTACGGTTGTAACAGTGCATTCCCAGATCATTCCAGCAAAGAACTACATATTTATCATCTGCAAATGACGCAGTTTCGGGGTAAATCAGAAAAAACACAAACATCCATATCCATGTAATTTTCCTCATTTTTTTATCCTTTTACTTTAGCATTTTAAAAGATATTTATGTTTTTAGTTATATCAGTAAAGGCCCCATATTCTTCTCTGGCTTTTCACTTATTTTTCCCAAAATGCCCAGGGACATAGTCAGTATCCTGCCACTCTATTTTCAATTTTCTCATTAATACGCCATGACCGCAATATTAAAATAACTTCAAGGCATCAAGGGTATGATCAATTCCTGCACATGCAGAATCAAGATGAATATACCTTACCAGTTCCTTGAGACAGGTTTTTTCCTGACATATTATTGCTAACCTTTCAATAAAGTCTTCGTGGGATTGCAGAAAAAGAAGATTTCAGGACTTTTTACAAGTACCGCGTCCCTGGTATTCTTAAGGCTTAGATTAGTTCACCTGAATTGTAAACTGAATAACTGAAGATTGTCCCGTTTCTAGTCGTGATCGTACGGAGTTAATCGCGGCGAAGGTTTTCGCCGCCATCAAAGGATCTGTTTCAATTTCTAGCTCCCCGAATCATCCCACTTTCACGGTGATATTGATGACCTGTTCCCCTTCGGCGATGGAGATGGTCGCACCGGTCTGATTCTCTCCAAGGTAGATCACACGATCAGTTGTGCTTCCATCCTTTAATTTCATCCTGTAATGAACAGTCACTTTTTTTGAGTTATTGTTACGCCAGCGTATACCGTCCCAGTCTTCTCCACCGAACTGATTGACATACTGAAACTGGACGCCTGTATAGGCAGCAGACCAATCACTGTAATTTTCGGCGAATACTACGGGTGTAGCTGCCAGCAGCGCAATAGTCACAAGGATGAAAGCCATTATATTTTTTTTAGGCATATTCACTGTCCTCATTGGTAAAAATTTATTTTTTACGGGATAAAGTATAAGAAGTTAGGCACTGCAAGTCAATAACGAAGAAACATAAGGGGAGCAGCCCTTCATTTTGACGACTTGATAATGTCTGTCAAAAAATGAAGGGCTGATCCCGTTGTGTTTTTATGCGATCATCTGGCTGTGGTTTCCTCCTGCATCCGCACGATATCTTTTTCATCAATCTTGTAGCCGAGATAAAATATTACCGCCGCGAGGATGCTGGTGACGGCCGGGGTATAAATCATGATGGCATGGATGCCGCTTGCGACCTCTTGTGTCGGCTCCACACCACCGATATAGCCGATAATTCCCAATCCTGCCGCTATGATGCCTCTTCCTATCAGCAATCCGAATTTAATGGGCATCATCATCATGGACATGATGAACCCCTGAATATTTTTGCCGGTTTTCCACTCTCCGTACACGGCGGTATCTGCGAACAGGGCCGCCATCATGGCCTGGGCAGCGCAAGCAATCATGGCAGCAATGGAAAAGATGATCGTAAAACTCCAGGTGCCCGGTTTAATTAAGGCTGTCGAGAGAAAAACCAGAGCACTTACAAAGCAGGATAGTCCGTAGGCGTGGCGCTTGCCTATTTTGACGCCGATCCATGTGGCGGCAAGAGCGCCCAGGAGTGTGCCGATGCCGTTCGCCAGCATAAAAACCTTAAGAAAATCGGGATTTTTCAACACATATCCGAAATAATAGAAGGCAAAGGATAAGATGAAGAAAAGACAGGTGTTTCTGAATATGTCACCCAACATGAGAAACAAAAGGGGCGGGTTTTTAAACACAAGCCCCACGATCTCCCCCACGCTCTTCTTTTCAGGAGCCGCTGTTCCCGTAGGAGTGGCTTCACTTTTAACCGATTCTGCACCAGCCGTCATCTTATATAGATACAAATACCCGAGCATCATTAGGATGCCGAAAATGATTATGGTGACGGAAAAACCGAAGACAGCACCGATACTCACAGTGAAAATCGGAACCATTAAGCCGCCCGTGTACGAAAACAGGAGATTTCCGGCGGATTGCCCCTGTGCCCTGCTGCTCGATAAAATGGTTCTTTCATCCGGATCTTGTGTTATACTGCCCATCAGGCCGCCGACGGCGGCGTACCCCACGTTCCAGAAGAGATGGCTCGCGAGAAAGCCGAAATAATGATCGCCGCCGCAATGGTTTCGTTGCCGATTTTTGAAAACTGAAAAAGGAACAAAACGACGATCAATGGCGGTGTAAGAATGAGCCATGAACGGTATTTCCCCCCGAAATTCAGTGTCACCTTCTGAATAACGAGCCGGCCAGGAAGGCGCACAGGATATCGCCGATACCTGTGGCATATATGATGACGTTGTAGGTGAACGTTGAGAACTTGGCAAATCTGTAAGAAACGCCATGAAGAAATATATCTCCATGCAAACCAGCAGGGTAAAGCACAGATCCCCGACTCCATAAGTGTAAAGCAAGGACTTTTTCAGTTTCTCGGCCATGGCGCCTCCTTGAGGAAATGTAGGAAATTATTGCTAATCGTGAATGATTCTGATCTTTACCTTAAGCGATAGGAACTTGCTTTTTGAAAGCAAGTATATGACGGGATCACAACAGGTTGTCAAGACAATTTCGCCACAATATGTGTCTCCTGTTCCGACCCGACTTTGACTTTTAGATGCAAAAGATTAAAAATTCACCTCCATACGCATTGTTCCCACAAGGGTGTTGGTATATTTTCCGCCAGGATTAATGATATATTGAAGATCCGGTTGTATTACGACCATGTCGGTGACCCTCAGCCTGTAAAATACTTCTATTCCCAGCTCATAGGATTTTGGCAGTCCGGCCTGTGAGCTGATGTGTACATACTGCGGGCTAAACCCTAATGTATCCTCGGGCCGTGCGGAAAACGGCCCCTGCCAGGCTATTCCTCCACCCGTATGCCAGTCTACAGCATTTACGCCTGACTGTGCACTGCCATACTCCAGAAATGCCCGTAAGCCGCGGTCGCCTTCGGGTTCACCGGCAGGCTGCCAGAGGGTCTGGTCGATGATAGCATACCAGCCATGGACCCCCTTCTGCTGTTCACCATTAAAGCGGGTAAAGGTCCCCGTATGTGCCCAGACTCCCAGTTTCATGTTGCCACTGCCGGAAAAAGCCCATCCCTTTCGCCACCTGAGTCCGGCTTCGCTTATGAAGAAGCCTCCATTCAAGGTTGGCTGGGCATCTTCGGGGTTTCTTTTAATAACCCCGAAGGTGACAGACCTATTTGCATAGAAAGCGCCGATGCTTGCATAATGAGATTCATCTGGCGTAAAAAAGAGATTAATGGCGGGCATCGGGGCCGGGAAGGTCGGAAAGCCGGAAATCGTGGGGCTGACCTGCGTGGAGCTGTTTATAAACGGAAGCCCGTTGTCGATCACACTGAACTCGGAATTAGCGTCCACTTTCCCGAGCTTGAGACGCAGCTTACCTTCAAAAAGCTTCTGTTGATACCATAGCTCATAGACTTGCAGAAATGGAGCCGAATTTTGCTTGTCAAAAACCTGTAAATCACCCACCAGGACCTCGGAAGGATTACGCCCTGCATGGCCTTCAAGGTCTATGTAAAACTTGCTCCCTTTCCAGCCGAAAAGATTTTCCGGGTCGAATGTCAGGTTCAGGTCAAAAGTTGAAGCACCAACCAGGGTGGATGTATTCAGTCCGCCGACGGAGTTCTTGAATCCTTCCAGAACGAGGCCTGCATCCAGGGTAAACCCCGTCTGATCCAGTCTCCTGTGCAGACTCCTCCAATCACCGGTGACTTTCTCCTTAAATGAGGAAGTGCCCTGTCGTGCATCCCGGGACAATTTCTCCGGTTGGGTGACGTTTCCCTGCTGCATCCCGATGGATTCCGCCTGCACCACCGATACCACAGCAAGCAGCAGTGCAGCCGCTATTATTGTCATACCCCAAAGGCGCTTGTTCCATCTGAAAATCACCATGCCCACCAGTCTCTCTCTACTTTTACAGGGGATAATTCCCTATATTTTCAATCGCATAATCCATTACAGGATACCTGCATTGGCAAAAGAAATAAATAAGGTGAAAGCTGTAAATCACGTCTATAAGTTCATAAGTTTACTGCTTTTATAATGTACACATTACCTTTTTAACCTATAACCTTTATGGTGGGGTGTTTTTTTTGACATACAACACGGAACCCCATATACTTAATTTCTCAAAAAGAGAATCCTTATCAAGTGTTATTAAGTAGTGTTATCTTGAATAACCCGAACAGTAAAGGAGAGACATGGAAAAGCATCTGTTTGGTTTCAGGACTTTGAGTGTTGCTGTAATTTTGTTATTTGCATTGATTACAGGATGTTCCCGGAAGCCAGAGCCGCCCATCAGCCGGAAAAATATGGACCAGTCGGTAAAACCGGGGGACAATTTTTTCAGATATGCCAATGGCGGCTGGCTGGATAAGAATGAAATTCCGGCTGACCGGACCAGCTACGTGACTTTCGACGTGCTGCGGGAAAACCGGGATGCGGATGTGCGCACACTGCTGGATGAGGTGTCCAAAATAACCGATGCAAAGAAGGGCAGCATCACCCAGAAAATCAGCGATTTTTATTACACCGGCATGGATACCGCCAGAATCGAGGCCGACGGCATCAAGCCGCTGCAGGCGGAATTCGATAGAATCAACAACATCAGAACGATGGAAGATTTCCAGGATATAATCGCCCGTTTTCACACCTACGGCCTGGATCCGCTGTTCATCGGCGACGTTTCGCAGGATCTGATGAACAGCAAGGTTTACAAATTTTACCTGGCGCAGGCAGGAATCGGCTTACCTGACCGTGATTATTACACCAACCAGGACGACCGGTCCAAAGAAATTCGCACGGAATACGTGAAGCATGTAGCGAAAATGTTTGGGCTGCTGGGCGATGACAGCGTGACCGCTGAAGCGAACGCTCAAACGGTCATGAATATCGAAACCAGGCTGGCGGAAAATTCGAAAACCCGCCTGGAAATGCGGGATATCCCGGCGTTGTATAACAAGATGAGCCAGGCGCAGCTTCAGGAACTGGCGCCCAATTTTGACTGGCACCGCTATTTCACCAATATCAGCGATAAGGATTTTGGCGACGTGATTGTGGAAATGCCCAAATTTTTCGGGGAAGTGAGCACCCTGATGAAGGAAGTTCCGCTGGCGGATTGGAAGACCTATCTTCGCTGGAACCTGCTGAATCGTTCCGCCGAATACCTCAGTTCCGATTTTGTAAACGAGGATTATAAATTCTATTCGGAATTCCTTTCGGGCAGCAAGCAGATAAAGGCGCGCTGGAAAAGAGTGGTTGCCACTGCCAACCAGCTGGTCGGAGAGCCGCTGGGCAAGCTGTATGTCGAAAAGTATTTCCCGCCTGAATCCAAGAAGCGCATGATGGAGCTGGTCGGCAATCTGAAGAAGGCGTTGAAATCCCGCATCGAAAACCTGACCTGGATGAGCCCGTCCACCAAAGAAGCCGCGCTGGCAAAACTGGAGGCCATGGGCGTGAAAATCGGCTATCCTGATAAATGGGAAGATTACTCCAGGCTGGAAGTGAAGCGGGATTCATACGTCATGAATGTTCGCCGCGCCAGTTATTTCCAGTTTTATAAGGATGTCGACCAGTTCGGCAAACCTGTAGATAAAGAGAAATGGGGTATGACGCCACAAACAGTTAACGCGGGCTACAACCCGGTCCACAACGACATCACCTTCCCGGCAGCCATCCTGCAGCCGCCGTTTTTCAATCCGCATGCCGACGATGCGGTCAACTACGGCGCTATTGGCGTGGTGATCGGCCATGAAATGACCCACGGATTCGACGACCAGGGACGCCGGTTCGATAAAGACGGCAACATGACCGACTGGTGGACCAAGCAGGATGAAGAGCAGTTTAACAAGCGCACTCAACTGCTGGTAGATCAGTATTCCAATTTTGTGGCTATCAACGATATGCATATTAATGGCAAACTGACGCTGGGCGAAAATATTGCCGACTTCGGCGGACTGACGGTGGCGCTGGCCGCCTACAAAATGAGCCTGGCCGGGAAACCGGTTCCCCGGCCGATTGACGGGTTTACCAATATGCAGCGTTTCTTCCTGTCTTATGCGCAGATATGGCGAGGTAAAATCCGCGACAAGGCGCTGATGCGGAAAGTGCAGGAAGATGTCCACCCGTGGGGCAAGTTTCGTGTAAACGGCGCGCTGTTTAATGTACCGGAATTCTACAAAGCGTTCCGGATCAACCCGGACGACCAGTTATACCGCACGCCCGAACAGCGCCCGGTGATCTGGTAGCGGTCTAATACCCAATTTAATTTTAGCTTCTTTTGAGAATGAGCACAGTCTTGTAAATATAAGTTAATAAGGTTTTGATAGGGAACTCCGGTTTCCTCTGATTGTTTTTTAATGTATTCCACTACATCAACGTTCAGCCTAAGAGTTACCTGCTTTTTAAGGTTTTCATTTGCCTTCTTATTGTCCCATTCGAATGATATTGTTAACACTTATAAGGCCTTATTCCAAAGATGGATTACTGCATAATCCACCGGAGAAACAGGCATAATTGCTTCAGCATGGAAAACCGGGATACATTTTCAATAAAGTCAATGAGGTTATAAAATGAGGATTAATACGACATCTGCATATATTGCAGACAATTTGTACGACAAGATAAATGAGCCAAACAGTGCAGTAAAAAACCTTTCAGGTGAATCTGCAAACCAGACAAATGAAACTGGCAGCACCTCATCAGACTACCGGAACACCTTTTCAAGCGGCCTGTCCACGGCACGGATACAGGAAGCCATGGGACTTAACCCCACTGGAAAACTAAAATTGAACGAACTTGAATCAGTGGCAGAGGAAAGAAAGGATTTTGTTTCTTCAACACTTTCTCAAACTATGCAGTCCCTTGGCATAGATCCTGATAAGAAAATCAGCCTTTCCCTGGATGCAGGCGGAACCATCAGTGTTTCAGGTGACTTCACAGAAAAAGCGATGCTTGAACAAACCCTGAATGAAAACGAAGAATTCACCAGGGCATTCAAACAATTAACTGCCAACCAGAGCGTTCTGAATTACGTTTCCGAGCTGCAGCAAAGTGTGCAAAAATCTACGGCAAGCCTGATGGATTACTATAATTCAGATACAGATTTTAAAATGACCTGCTTTCTATTGCCTCTGAATATAAGAGTTTAAAGTCAGGCAACAACATTATGGAAACACTTTTGGATCTGAGCAGTCAGACTCCATATACCTATGCTTATAATGGGAGAAAATAACAGTATAGGTCTCCGGCCGACTGAAACAGCCACGACTGAAGAAGGAATATCCTTGCAGGGGTTTTATACCCCATCTGTTTTTAGATTTTGAATACAACAATCATTAAAATCAACCTTGGTATATTTAACCTGCTTTATAATGTAACCATAAAAGGCACACCCTTCTGAAATGAATATCCACTGTTGGACATTAGATGTTGATCTTCACTGACAAGTTTTTTAGTTAGTTATGGACGTCACCCATCACTCTTAATTCACGCATGTCAGGGGCAGACCCCGATCTTTTCACGTCTGCGGTTAATAATCTATTTTTTTAATGAAAATATCTTATATTATGTTACAATAACTCTAAATTCATATTTTAGGAGTTACAGAATGAAAGAATCCATTTTAACATCCATAGAAAAACAGGCTGCAAAACTCTCCTTACAGGATCACATAGAGCTAATTGAAAAATTAACCCAACAGTTAAAGGGAAAAAGCATTAATCTAAACAACAAAAACGATTGGAAAAGCCTGTACGGTCTTGGCAAAGGGCTCTGGGACAATGAAGATGCCCAGGATCATGTTAATAAACTCAGAAAGGACCGCATATGACCCTTTCCGATGAGCTTTCCCGTTTAACCTCCATATTCATTGATACAGCTCCAATTATTTATTACATAGAAGCACACCATCAGTTCGGACCACTTTCAAAAGACCTGGTAGAATACTTCCAGGACAAAAAGCTTAATGCATATACATCCGTGATAACTCTGACCGAAGTCCTGGTAAAACCATTTGAAACAGGCAATGATAATCTGGCTCTAAATTTTTCTACATTCTTAAGGTACAGCAGTAGTATCCGCCTTCTAGAGGTAACAGCAAGCATTGCCGAAACAGCAGGCAGGCTAAGAGGCAAATATCCTTTCCTGCGAACAATGGATGCCCTGCAAATTGCTGTTGCACAAAATATTTCAGCCGATGCATTTATTACTAATGACACGAACCTTAAAAAGATTGATGAAATAAAAACCATAGTTCTGAAAGATTACCTGCCTTAATTTTGAAGGGGGACTGAAGGGGGTTGGTTCCAAAGCAACTTACTTTAAAAAAAAGCGGAAAGTTTTCATGGAACCAACGTCCCCTTTTACTTTTACGTCCCCTTTTACATTTATTGCAAAGGAGATCACTGGATAAAGCAAAGATGTTATTATTATCATGATTGATAAAATGATAAAAAACAGCTTACGCATAATCTCTTTTTTTAAGATAGTAGATTTTAACATATAATTATTTTTCATTACTGTCTCCTTCTTCCCAGTGCTTTGGCAAAATTCCTTATTTTAAAAATTTCGCAGTGAAAACTACCAAATACTCTTGATTTGATATAGTTTTGCTCTTCTTTAGTAGGCGCTTTATTCAACCTTATAATTGTAGGTTTATATAGCTTAATTTCTTTCGTGAATTTATAAAATGTCATGTAATAATTAACTGAAGGGTCTCTATCATAGTTATAGTTTGGATTAATCTTGGTTAGCTTTTCTTTCCACTTCTCTTTTTCAACCCCAGACCATATTCTCTGCATCTGTGGAGGATGTGAGTCATAGCCAGGTTTATATACATATATATTTTCAAGATAAATTCTTGAAAAGGGCCAAAACAACACCTTCCTCGCCGGAGGCAGTATAAACATACCATTTTTACCTGTCACTGTTTCTCTGGCGTCAGCAAAAGGAAACATGGATTGAATAAAAACAAGGCATTCAAATTCCCAGTTTCCCATTACATTAGCTCCACTGATAGGTTCTCCTGTATCGGCATCAACTACTTTTCCCCAATAGGGTCCATCAAAATATAATATACCCAGTATTGAACCATTCAGCCAATATGTCAGTGCGCAGATAAGAATTAGTATTATAGCAGTTCTTTTAACAGTACCTTTTCTTTTGGCTTTTTTAAATAGGCGGTAAAAAGCATAGATTACTAAGATGAATATTATTTGTTTTATACAATAACCAACTAATTCTTCTCTCATTTTTGTCAGAGATGAAAGACAACAGATCCGGCAAATAGCATAATATGCCTCATTTGCAATGACTATTAACACTATTAATTTTAACAATAATAGTAATGCATCTTTAATGCTTTTTATCTTTGCCTGTTTTTTAATAAATTCAGTAAACATTTTTTCTCACCGCAGACTTGATAGATTATTCAGTTAAAGGAGATTTATCTTCCATAGACCAGTGTCCTCTCCGTTTATGCCTGCGGTTATATCCTATGACATATCCTGTAAGAAGGCGTCTCATAAATCTGGATAATGATTCCTTTCCGGTGTGGAAAAGAAAGTGGGCGTGGTTGTGCATAAATGACCATGCATAACATTTTATACCCATTGCCGGGCATAAATTTGCCAGCCTTTCAATAAAGTCTTCACGATCTTTATTGCCTGTAAATATCTTTGTTTTTTCTATCCCCCGGATCATTACATGATGCAACACTCCGGGGGTATCTAATCTGGCTGTTCTTGGCATGGCAGGTATTTATACTTCCCCTCTAAGTTTGTCAATTAAATTATTAACGAGCGTCCCCCTTTAATTCTTTCGTGAACATCTCCACTATATGCGGCCGCAAAAGAACTGAAACATAAAATAATCATAGCTATAAAGATATTAATATTAATAAACTTCATTTGGTTTTCTCCTCCAATATTAAAAACGGTTTCCCTTCTTTATTTATATATCTATCAAGCAACCCTAAATTTTTAAATTCCTCATTGACAGCATTGATTAACAATTTTTGCTTATTAAATTGGAGATCATAATCTATCTTAGTGTCAAATGCATTTCTCGACTTTTCCTTTCTTGTTTTCAACTCCGGCAGTTCATACACAATATATTTATCCGCGGGAGGCCATGTATCACTTACGCCAACCGCGTCAGTTCCATCACTGCCTGGGAATTTACCATATCCAGGTTTAAAGATTATTAAATTGCCTTCGGGGTCACCCTTTTTTATCCCCAAACCATTTTTTATACTCAGGTATCCTGAATTCACCATTTTTATCAGTCAGTGTCTCCTGTGCGTCTATGGCATATGAATTTGATCCGGCAATGGAAGGAACCTCTTTATAATATATTGCCAGAACGGCAGCCCCTTCTATTGATGACTTTGTATCAGTATCTACTACTTTTCCCTCAAATGGAGCCAAATAATAATAGGGGAAATTATAAATCAAAACTATATATACTATTGGCATAAAAATTAGTGCCACGATGATGAGAATAAATTTAACAACGGATTTTTTCCCTTTTCTTATGATAAGATATGTAGTTGGAATATATATAATCATAAGAATAATTAAGCATATTATCCATGTCATGTTTCGGACTCCATTAGGTTTTATAATTAATATTCATCAATCTTCCACAACCCGTCTTTATCCTTGCTGAAATAAATGAAATAGGTAATTGTTACAGTTTGTCCGTCTATATTATGGTCCCTGTTTATTGCATATTTAGCCCTGTTGCCTTCAAGAAAAACTAGTTCAATATCTCGCATATTTTGAGCTAATGTGGAAAGCCTATGGGTTCTTATACTGCTTAAGCTCACGCATTATTAACGGATGCCCCGGTATCTCTTTTTGCGCTTCCTGAAGATATCGTATTGCACCTTCAATATCATAATTCCTGTTTCGAAGCCTTGCCAGCCTGATCCATATACTGGCCCGAATGTCTTTTGTGCTGCCTGGATCATTGAGCAGTTTAAGAAGTTCATATTCTTTTCTGCATGTCTGCATTTCAATCTCGGCATGCCTAAGACCGGATTGAACAGTTCTGCTGCTTATCGGCGTCAAATAGGGGATGATGAAAAGGCATAAGCAAATAATTATGCTTGCGGAAGCTTGAACGATGTTTCCGGATCTGAACAGTTGAATAGTATGGAGAATCGCAAAACCGGCGAAAGGAAACAAAACAAGCGTAAGGGGAATACGATAGCGCCAGTTTACAAAGGATATGCTCAGACTGAGCAGATAGCTGAAAAAGAAAAGGTATAAAAGAAACAGTTTTTTGAATCTTGGGAACCCCAGGATCATGCCGGTTAATCCCAGCGGCATAAGGATACAGAATCTGATAAAAACCGAAAGATATGGTGACAGCTCTACCAGGTATTGAAAGTTCTCATTATTATCTATCTCATATGGATGTAATGAAAGGAATATCCTCGTTATGCAAAGCTTTAAAAAATCAGAGGGATTGGTTTTTATATATCGAACAGCCTGATCTTTCCAGAAGGCAGAAACCTCTGAGGCCTTAAGATCCCTGCCCGTAACCTCCCGAGCCAGAGCGCACGCGTCAAAGTAGTGTCCTGCCGGATTTGGCCGTATCTCCTGAATGCGATTATATCCGCCCCACGCACCCTTATGATTGCCAATAAAAAGATGAATTCCCGATGTACATGCGGTCAAAACCTTGTCTCCACTAACAATATAGTTGCGGATCGTAAATGGAATAATAGTCAACAGCAGTCCTGACATTAATAATGCTAAGGATAAAAGCCTGTTTTTATATGAGAATTTTTCTCTGTTATCTCCGCTCAGGAAATGCCCCTTAAAATCAAGTAACAGCAATATACATATCAGTATCACGAAGATACTGAAGTGACCGAAATTTATAAGTGCAAGCCCTGTGAACAATCCTGTTACAAACCATATAGATTTATTGCGGCTATTAAGAGAACGAGCCAGCAGGTATATGGAAACAGCCATAAAAAACAGGCCACTGCTCGTCTTCATCGGGCTGGTGTCAAAAACTATAAATGGTCCATACAATGCAGCACAAAGGGCGGCGATATATCCGGCTTTTTTCGACTGCATATACAGAGAGCTGTATAAATAAACAAAATATACAGTTGCGATTCCAAAGCCGATATTCATTATACGTGGAGCCCATGTTCCGGGATTAAATATAGCGTACAGTGCGCCCAGCAGGTAGGCATAAAAAGGTGAATAGTAATACACATCTTTTCCAAGGAGCAAATCACCCGAAGCTACTCTCTTAGCCAGTAGATGATAGAGCTCAGCATCCAGTCCGGCATAATAAATTTTAAAGTCCGGATATTTTGATATGATAAAAAGATAGATAATACGAACACAAAGGGCTGCGACCAGAACAGCAGTAATAAGAGTAATTTTTTTATTGGTATGTTCCATCAGTCCGGTTTAATAAGTTTTTTGGCGTACAAGACCCTTTGGATACTGCCTGTATAAATTACAGCTGCAGTGACACATAGCATCACTGATACTGTGGATAAATGTTTTGAGGCAAGGGTTATGTCAGGTATAAATTTCCCCAGAAGCAGGGTAAGTATAATAAGTACAAATCTGTCAGCCCTGTCTCCCATGGCCGGCCAGTCGTGGTTATCAATTGAGATAACAATTGCTGTCCTTGGTTTCGCGTAACTTAATATCAGGCTGCCGCTTATAACAAAAAAAGCCTCCGCCGCATATCCGCCAAAGACAAATCCTGCGCATATTATAGCTTCAACATACTTGTCAATAATGGCATCCAGATAATTACCGAACCCTGTCACCCTGTTCTGGCACCGAGCTACCGATCCGTCTATACCATCCCACACCCCTGAGATCAGCACAAATAATGATCCTAAAAGGTATGAATGACCGGCTACCATTACAGCCGATGCAGAAGCCCATAAAAGGCTCATCATGGTGAAGATGTCAGGCGATAATCGGCTCTTTCCTATGAAAGAGCCGATTGTTTTAGTAGTGGGACTGAATGTCTTTCGAAGGCAGGGTATCAGCATATAATTTAAAAAGAGCCTATATCAGGGGCGTCTATTTCACTTGCATCAGTATTTGCCTTTTCATGGCCTTTTATAACCCGGATCTTGGTTGTTGATTCACCGGTTTCTATGATAATAAATGTATCCTCTATAGTTGTAACAGTTCCTCCATCAATACCTATTGTATCACCAATATAGATCTCTGCCTGATTACCATTTTTATCAACTACAAGAGCCATTCCAGCATCATGATCAGCGTCGATCACCCTAAGATCCTTTATATTCCTTTCAGAATAAAAATTATCAGCATGTGCCGCAAAACTCATTAATAATATAGATGTGATTATCAATAATTTCATTTATTCACCTCCTGTGGTAATTTCTGTTGCTCTAACTGGATTTAATTGTTCACCCTGAACAGCAGGATAAACAGCATCATCCAAGTCATCGTCAGGGGGATAATGTTTTGTATATGTTATATAAAAATGGGATTTAGCTCCTCTATAGTCAGTAACTCCGGTTGCGTGCCACTCACCTTCATTTTCCTGGTTGACTGTGCCGGACACTGTATATAAATAGGCCTCTTCAACAGGCGGATTAACAGACTTAAATTTGACATAAACCCTGAAGTTGGGTTCTCCTGTTAACACTATTACCCTGCCGTATCTTCCGGCATGCATGGGGATATATGTCCCATGATAGTATTCAACAATGTTGTCTTCAGTCGATAAAAAGGCGATTCCGGTATTAAATTCATGAGATTCTATGTCCGGTTCCCCTGCTCCCAAATGACCATCGTGGTTGAGATCAACACGATCAAAAAGATTGGAGTTGTGCTTTATTTCCTCAGATGTCCTCGGCACACCATCAAGACAAAAGACATCCGTACTGTTCCATACATTATAGTAATCCGGTTCATTGAGATCCTTCATACCTACAGCAATGGCTGTATCGTTTTCATCCCCGAGTGTTCCTTTAAACACAACCTGGAGGTACAGGTCTGTAATACCAACAGGAATAGCATCGTTAGTAAAGTCAAAGGTGAACTCCACAGGCATTTCATGGTCAAGAGAGGAGATAGGTATTGGAGCTGAAACAGAATAGGAAAAATTTGGTTGCCTTGATGACTCGGATGGTTGGTCCGGCAAAAGGTCAGGCTGAATATTTTTCCTTTTTTTATATTTGGCGATAGCCACAAGAGTGCCTGCACCCATATCCTCATATGTTAATACATTCCCCCGTTCATCCTTGTTTTTTGGTGTTGTGTTCTTTAGTTTGGCCTTTATATATTTAAACTCCTGGGATGACTCACTCCCGTCAATAATGGAATATACCAACCCTTCAGGGGATGACATTTCTATACTGCCTCGGAAGAAATAATCCAGTAATGCAGCCGAATAGCCGACTGCGCGGGGAACTAGCTTGGCGGCATAATCTTTCCAACATTGGCTGTCTAAAGATAGCCCACGATTCAACTCCCTTGTAAAATAACTAAATGAGGCTAAATGATCTATATCTTCTCCTACGCCTGGTTTAAATTTAATGTAAAGTCGTTTATATTGCTTTCCGTTCTCGGCAACAATTGTCTCAGGGTTCAGCCAATTAACGGTCAAGTAATTTGTGTCGTTTTCAACATCCGGGTGCTGATAATCCCAAAAAGTATCTTCAGTGAAAAAATTCGCATTTGAATATTCCGCCATTCCTAAAATATTTTTTGGCGGTATGGGACCCGGAGCATTATAAGCATTTCTATCAAAAAGAGCAGTTATTGGGGATAAGTTATTGTAGTCCGGATCCTGAATGATAACCGGTACTTCAAAAAAATGAGGATCAGGCCGATCCTCTGTTTTCGGAGTAAAATTTAACTTATATTGTCCTACCTGATCATTTAAATGTTTTTTTGTATAGGTTTCATAGGTCCAAGGTAAAATATGAGCATCGTTTCTTGTATGGAGAGGGACTGACATATCCTCCAACAAATGCATAACCTGCCCTAATGCCCTGAAACAATCAGCAAAATGAGCAATCCTTTTATCTTCATTTTCAGCAGCCAAGTCACCATTCAGATCTCTCCCTGTCAAGTAAATATAGTAATTCTTTTTTGCTTTTCCCCAGGACCAATCACCTGTAGTATTCATCTGAAAATCCTGTTGTCCAGGATTTAGACCCCAAATAATGGATGAAACAGAATCACGACCATATTCATCATGGTATATTTTATTTAATATGATATTGTTTAAACCAGAATCGGACCAATTCTTTAACGGGTCATGAAAATGATTATGCGCTCGTGTCGACATTACTTCTTGAATGTCAAATAATGCTAATGGAGATTTAATCCCTTCGTGTTTCCCAATGTCTTCTGTTTTTCCACCATAGCCGATCCATTGCCAAACAAATTCTATCTTTTTGCCATCTAAGTAAACGTCCTTAAATCCATTCAATTTAGTTTCTAATCCTTCATAAAGTCCTAGTTGATTTTTTAAAATAGTATCTATTTGAGATGCATTAGTTGCTTCTTCATTTATTTTCTTATGAACATCACCTTCATAAGCGAATAAGACTGAACATTGGATATATAGTAATAAACTCAAAAATACCCATCTATTCCTCATTTTTTCCCCTCCTTATTATTGCTAGAAGCAAGAGGTAGCCCAAGATTTTTACGTTCTTCATTAATTAGATCAACAAACCTACCAGACTTTTCATAAGGAAACCCATTGTAATAATCAAAAAACATGTTCTTTCTCCTATCCTCCTTGGTCTTCAGCTTTGGAATTTCATACACAATATATTTCCCAGGTGGAGGCCATGTATCACTTTCACCAACCGCGTCAGTTCCTTCATTGCCTGGGAATTTTCCATATCCAGGCTTGAAAATTATTAAATTGCCTTCAGGTTCACCATTATTACTCCCAAACCACTTTTTATATTCAGGTATCTTGAACTCACCATTTTTATCAGTCTGTGTCTCCTGTGCATCTATGGCATATGTATTTGATCCTGCTATGGAAGGGATCTCTTTATAATATACTGCCAGAACGGCAGCTCCTTCTATTGGGGACTTCGTTCCCGAATCAATTACTTTCCCTTCAAAAGGAGCTAAATAGTAATAGGGGACAATCGCAGTCGAAATGCCGTATGCTATCGGCATAGAAATAATTGTCAATATGATAAGAATAGCCCTCTGAGAATTTTTATCGACCCTTTTTAGGATGAGATATATAATGTAAATATATATGACAAAAATAATTAGTAATCGTACTTCCCATGTCATGTTTAGGACTCCATTATATTTCTATAGGTTAATATTCATCAATCTTCCACAACCCGTCTTTATCCTTGCTGAAATAAATGAAATAGGTAATTGTTACAGTTTGTCCGTCTATATTATGGTCCCTGTTTATTGCATATTTAGCCCTGTTGCCTTCAAGAAAAACTAGTTCAATATCTCGCATATTTTGAGCTAATGTGGAAAGATTACTTCCAAGGGAATTATAAATTGATTCGTATTTATCTCTGAATCTATCGTTGTGATAGGTCAACGCCTTATCAACATCCCCATCTACCAGCGCTGTCCTCATCCCGCTCCACTTTGCTTTTAATAATCCATCCAGTGATTCCCAATCAATTACCAGTATGTCTATGCTGTCGGAGTAAGTATTTCCTTCATGCGGGACTTCCGCTGTAATATTGTAAAGGCCTGGGTCTGTAATATTAATATTATAACTGTACTCTCCTGGAACCTTAGAGATATCAACATCTCCCGGTCCTGAGTATGTAATATCCGGATTTTCAGTAAAACTAAACGACCCATCTATCGTTAATTTTGTTTCAAACGGGGAAACCCCCGAGTATTCATCAGCTTTCAAAGAGATATAATTCTCTTCTAAATAAACAGATACTGATATGGTTTCACTCAACGTAAAACCGTCAGCATCAACAACTGACACTGTGATTTCATTATCTCCTTCTTCCAGCGGTACATGATCTGCGGTAAACTTATTATCGCTTACAAGAGCTGTTACACCGTTTACTGTTACACCAGTCTCACATCCCGGAATATTTGTTACAGTACCTGTCACCGATGTATCAGGTCTGTAAATTATGTCCCCATCCAATGGTGAATTAATGGACACAGCCAGAGATATGACTGATACTGTAATATCCTTAGTATAACTTCCTCCCGGACCAGCCACGGTTATTGTATAGGCGGTAGTCTCTGAAGGAGATATGCTCATGGAACCATTTAAATCCACGGCCCCTATACCAGGCTCTATAACGCATGAATCGGCATTGGTTGTATTCCATTTGAGTGTTGTTGAGTCACCGGGCCGAATATACTGGGGAGTCGCCATTAAATCAGCCTTTGGCGGAAGTATCACCAGAACACTTGCAGTGGTTGATCCTGCGGGTCCGGTCGCAGTAACAGTGTAAGTTGTTATTTCAGTTGGTGATAATTCAATTGATCCGCTTACTGGTACATTTCCTATTCCAGGTTCAAGGGTACATGATGTTGCATTGGACGCAGTCCATCTAAGGGTAGTAGTTTCGCCTTCATTGATAGCCTCAGGCTCTGCTGTTAAAACAACATCAGGAGTGGCATTCGGATCAACCACATATATTGTTATACTCCTGGTAGTTGTGTCCCCGGAACGTGTCGCGGTAATAGTATATGTTGTTGTTTCTGAAGGCGACAGGGACATTGAGCCGCTGTTTGCTACAGTACCTATTCCATGATCAATCGTAACAGAATCGGCATCCGGTGAATTCCATGTAATGCTTGCTGAATTTCCACCCACAATAGTCTCGGAATCAGCATTTATATCAAGTATGAACAGGGGATAAATGTATGTTGACCCTGGTTTGCCTACTATAATATATGGGACATCTATATCAACGGAAGTTCCGAACCTGGCATTCTCTATTCTGGGATTTTCGATCAGTTTCTCGTATTCCTGCCAACCGAAGGTATCTTTCTTAAAAATATAGGCCGCTCCTGCTCTAAAATTTACAACATCAGGAGTATCAAGCGGGGCGCCAACAACTATGTATTCATCATCAATAGCGACAGAATCGCTAAAACCCTGCATTTTAAGTATATCACTTGAGGCATGTCTTTTTCCCATGCCCCATTGTGAACCATTCCGGGAAAAAACATATATAGCGCCAGAGTCATATGTACCGTTCGCCATTGATTCAACACCAACCACAATGGTATCTCCGCTTATAGCAACGGTTTTTCCGAAATGCCAGTCGCTATCATACTGTCTATCAGGGTATATCTTTTTCTGCTCAATCCATACATCCCCCTCCCGTTTTAAAATATACGCAGCGCCTGCTGGATATAATGATCCAACAATACTGTCCTCTGCAAAAGAGCCAACAATAGCATAGTCCCCGCTTATGGCCACAGGTGACCCGTAATATTTAAAATCCGATCCATCACTCGCGAGGACAGGTTGTTTAATCCATACATCTCCTTCTCTTTTGTATATGCAGGGCGAATAATAATGCGAGACAATAGCATAGGCGCCACTCAAAGATACAACTCTCCCAAAATAATGAAACTCGGTTCCATCTTGTGGAAGAAGTTTTACCTGTTCAATCCATACGTCTCCCTCCCGTTTAAATATATATACTGAACCTATGTCCGGTCCGCTATCATCATCTCCGCTGGCGCCTATAATTGCGTAGTCTCCGCTTATGGACACAGAACTTCCGAAACCATCACCCGCAGATCCATCGCTGGCAAAGATTTTCATCCGTTCAATCCATTCATCACCTTCCCGTTTAAATATGTGTGCTGCGCCTGTGTTTTGTCCATTATCATCATCTTCGCTGGCGCCTATAATTGCGTAGTCTCCGCTTATGGACACAGAACTTCCATAATTATCACCAATTTCGATATCGCTGGAAACCGGTGTTATAACAACAACAGTAACCTTGTCTACAGCCGTGCCTCTTGGACCTGTAGCAGTAATAGTATATGTAGTACCTCCAACGTCTGGAGATACTGCAATAGAGCCGTTTACGTTAACATTACCTATGTCAGGAGATATAACGCAGGAAGTAGCATTACTCGAACGCCATTTTAATGCTGTCGAACGGCCCTTTTCAATAATAATTGGATCAGCGCTTATTTTTACAATGGGAGGGGCGTCTCCTGGAATTATATTAACAGTTACACTGTCTGTGTTTGCACCATTTGAACCTGTTGCTGTAATAGTGTAGGTTGTTGTCGCAGCTGGGGTTACTTCAATTGATCCGGATGGATCGACATTTCCGATTCCCTGATCAATAAATACAGATCCGGCGCCATCTACATGCCATGACAGGGTGGATGTTCCGCCGGCAACAATAGCTGAAGGGTTAGCGCTGATATTAACTAATGGTCCTTCGCTAAAATGCTCATTTTCAAATATGTAAGCTGAACCTGTATCATTTGCAAAAGGGGCACCCACTATACTATTGCCGCCACTTATAGAAACAGATGCGCCAAAATTATCATTAACGTCACCGTCTGGTGCAGTGAGTTTTGTCTGGCCAGTCCATGATACACCATCCCTTTTGAAGATATAGACTGCGCCTTTATCAATTACACCACCATAACCGCCTTCGTTATTATATGGAGCGCCTACCATGGCGTAATTACCGTCTATGGAGACTGATGCGCCAAACTCGTCATAGGTTTCTCCATCGGATGCGGTAAGTTTTGTCTGTTCTGTCCATAACGTATTATCCCTTTTAAAGATATAGACAGAACCTTTATCTCTCTCTCCTCCATAGCCGCCTTCATCACCATAACGAGTTCCTACTATTGCATAATCACCATTTATAGAAACAGACACGCCAAACTGGTCATAGGCCTCCCCGTCGGATGCAGTAAGCTTTGCCTGTTCAGTCCATGACACACCATCTCTTTTGAAGATATAAGCAGAACCCATGTAGCTCTTTCCACCATAGCCACCTTCACTGTAATATGGAGATCCTACTATGGCGTAATCACCATTTATGGATACAGATGAACCAAACTCGTTATCAGTCTCCGGGTCAGAGGCTATCAACTTTGCCTGTTCAGTCCACAATACTCCATCCCTTTTAAAGATATATGCGGCGCCGATGTCGCCGGAGCCACCATAACCGCCTTCATCACCGTATGGAGAACCTACTATGGCGTAATCACCATTTATGGATACAGATGAACCAAACTCGTTATCAGTCTCCGGGTCAGAGGCTATCAGCTTTGCCTGTTCTGTCCACAATACCCCATCCCTTTTAAAGATATACGCTGAGCCTGTATCGCTGGCTCCTCCATAGCCGCCTACATCACCATAACGAGCACCTACTATTGCATAATCATCGCTTATGGACACAGATGAACCAAACTCATTATAGAGCCCTGAGTCAGAGGCTATTAGCTTTGCCTGTTCGATCCATGATGAACTGTCTTTTTTATAGATGTATGCAGAACCTGTATCGCTCATCCCTCCATAACCGCCTTCGTCACCATTAGGCGCACCCACTATGGCATAATCACCTTTTATGGACACAGATTCACCGAACCAGTCATTCACCTCGGCGTCAGAGGCGTTGATCTTATACTCCTTGAATGATGGAGCGTGTTGAATGGTTATCATTCCATCGCTGTAATCCACTACCGGTTCATTCACTCCATCATCAATTACAGCATAGATATAGTAGGAACCATCCTGGATTCCGGAAGTGTTCCAGTTATAGGTATCCCCCGGATAACCATCAGGATCTTCACTCAGGCCGGTGACAATTAATGTGCCATTCATGCCACTGTCGTTATTATCATAAAAGAGAGAAATAGTTGCATCATTATCAGGATCTTCGTCGGTCCATTGTATTATAAAACCCTTATCAGCCTTGTCATTCAGATCATCAGGGTGAGAAATTGCTATTAAAGGAGGCTGGTTAATATTAACAGTTACACTGTCCGGCACAGTTCCACCCGGACCTGTAGCCGTGATAGTATAAGTAGTTGATTCGGATGGAGAAACTGTTATAGATCCGTTTAAGTCAACATCGCCAATTCCCTGGTCTATGGAAACGGAATTGGCATTCGTAGAAGTCCATGAAAGTATTGATGATCCACCGTTCGTTATACTCTCAGGATCAGCGCTTATGGATACAGTAGGCGGAAGAACATCTTCCATTTCTACATGGACCTCAGTGATTTGATTGGCGATGATATTGAATATATCGCTCCATTGCTGATTTCCTCCTTCATCCACACGGAATTTATATGAGCCGGCAGGGATTAAAAAGTCGGCCAGGCCCGACGTGTCTGTTATTTGATTTTTGCCAAGATATGAACCGGATTCTGTAAACAGATATACATTAGCGCCTTCGAGATTACTGTTCAGCCTTGTTACAAGGACATGTGCCGAACCTTGCTGTATCAGGATTGTTGCATTCTGCCATGTAAATTCTTCAGACCAGAACTGCTGGCCCATATAATCTGCCCTCACCTTATATGTATTTTGAGGGAGATTGAATGTCACCTGGCCATTACTGTCTGTGGTCTGATTTTGCCCCATATATGAGCCGGAGGAAGAAAAGAGATATACATTAACTCCATCCAAAAGATTCTGTGCGTCCTGATAAATATCCTGCACAGTAATAACTACATCCTGCTGAGGGATGTTCAAACTTCCGGAAAGAGTTTCCGGAACAGAATAGATATCCGACCAGAACTGGTTTCCGAGATAATCCACCCTTACC
The DNA here is from genome assembly GCA_963815145.1 of uncultured delta proteobacterium. GTDB lineage: Bacteria > Desulfobacterota > DSM-4660 > Desulfatiglandales > HGW-15 > JAAZBV01. Next base: position 7,762 of record CAWFFS010000007.1, on the reverse strand, counting down.
TTGTAGCTGCCGTCAGCCAGAGAAAAGGATACCTGCCCGTTGCTGTCTGTTGTCTCATTTAAACCAAGATAGGAGCCTGACTCGCTGAACACATAACACTTGACTCCTTCAAGCGATGCAGTGCTTTTATTTACTAAAAAACTGAATACACCGCCCCCTGCTGATATGGCCACAGGATTTACCTGATCGGCAACAAGTGTCCCTGGATTACTCCAGTACTGGCTGCCCTGGTAGTCAGCCCTGAGTTTGTAGGTGCCGGCAGGCGCACGGAATGTTGCATTGCCATTACTGTCCGTGGCTTTGTTAATTCCCAGATAGCTCTCTGTTCCGGTAAAAAGATAGACGTTTACATTTTCGAGAGGCTGTCCCATACCGGCTACCGTTATTTCTGCATCCGCCATCGGGATATTGACTGATGCGTTCTGCCATTGAGAATCGCCTGACCAGAACTGCTGGCCCATGTAGTCAGCCCTGACTTTATAGGATTTTTCTGGCAGATTGAATGTTACCTGGCCATTACTGTCACTTTTCTTGTTTAGTCCCATGTATGAACCGGAAGAAGCAAAGAGATAGACATTAACTCCTTCTACCGGGACTGATGCTCCTTGATAGGCCTGCTGCACCAGGATCACGGCATCTTGGTGAGGGATATCCAGGTTTCCTGAAAGAGTGCCAGGAACACTGTAGATATCTGACCAAAACTGGTATCCCAAATAATCGACCCGGACCTTGTAATTTCCATCAGCCAGAGGAAACCGGACTTCTCCATTGCTATCGGTTGTTTCATTCAAACCGAGATATGATCCTGATTCCGTGAACAGGTAGCAATTTACTTCAGTTAAAAGTGTTGCGTTTTTAGTAACTGAAAAAGTAAGAATTCCCCCGCCTGTTGATATGGCTATAGGATTGGTTAGCTCTGCTAAGAATGTCTCCGTATTGCTCCAGTAACTGCTGCCCTGGTAGTCAGCCCTGAGTTTGTAGGTACCGGCAGGAGCACGGAATCTTGCATTGCCATTACTGTCGGTAACTTTGTTAAGTCCAAGATAGCTTCCTGTTCCGGTAAAAAGATAAATGTTAACATTTTCAAGAGGCTGTTCCATACCGGTTACTGTTGCTTCTGCATCCGCCATCGGGATATTAACAGTGCTGTTCTGCCATATAAATTCACCGGACCAGAACTGCTGCCCCATATAGTCGGCACGTACTTTGTAATTATTTTGAGGCAAATTGAATGTCACCTGTCCATTACTGTCCGTGGTCAGAGTCTGTCCCATATATGTACCCGAGGAAGTGAAGAGATAGACTTTTATATCCGGGATCGGTTCCTGAACGCCCTGATACGCTCCCTGGACAGTAATGGTTACATCCTGATGAGGAATTGAAATCGAAATAGCAGTATTTGCTGTAATTGTGGTTTCTGCACTCCAGTATTGATATCCCAGATAATCTGACCTGAATTTAAAATTATACCCTACAGGCAGATCAAAAGACACCTGGCCGTTTATATCTGTGGTTTTATTTAATCCAAGATATGACCCATCGCCTGAAAACAAATAAATCGGTACAGATAGAGCGAGATCACCGGATGCTGTTACCGTGACACTGGTTGTTCCCTCCGGAATTTCTACAGAGACAGTAAGTGTATCTGGTAATATTATGGTATCACTCCAGAACTGGCTGCCAAGATAATCGACCCTGAATTTGTAATCTCCTGATTCAAAGGACGAAGAGTCAAACAGGGCAATACCGCTGCTGTCGGTTGTTGTATTTATACCTGTATAACTTCCGGATTCCGTAAAACCATAAACCTTTGCCCCGGACACAACAGATCCCTTGCTTGTTTCTACGCTGATCGCGATATTACCATCAGCAAATGTATTGGTTGAAATAAGGAAAAACAGACTCAGTTCAAGTAATAAAAAAATAATAGCTCCATACTTTTTATAGATCACTACCATCTTTCACCTCTGTTTTTGATTTGCGAATATTAGAGTCAAGTTGCATATCCTGAGAGGAATGCAATTTTTTAAATTTAAAATAAGGCATTTTTATACTATTATCTTATCTTTTAATTAATCTAATGATATAATATTAATTTGAAGCTATTTTACACTAAAGGCTGCAAACGTAATTCCGGAAGGCTGTAAATCTATTATACAAGCATCATGCCATAAGGCCATGGAAATTGACCTTTTTTCACACATAGGCTACTATACGCAGTAATAGCAGGGCCTTTCATTCCATTAATTTTTAAAAAGAAAATTCAAGCGGATTTATTTTAAAGAATAAAGAAAAAGAATATGCACAGTTTTGTGTGCATGATGCACATGAAAATGTGCATATTTAAATGATTTTTATCAGAAGGCCTTTGGATAATCAATTTATCAAAAAACAATGTTTTTTTGATACATTTCCGCTGATATGAAATGCCACTTGACTTTTTTACCTGTTGATGTAATTTTCGTCCTCTCAAAGGATTGAATATAATAGCCTGATAATGAAAGGAAACTGATAGATGGAAAGAAAAATAGAACAACTAAGAGATACAGCCCTATTAGCCCATGTTGGTTCAGGAAAAACTTCTCTTGCGGAAGCCATGCTTTTGAACGGTAAATCCACAAACAGACTTGGCAAGGTGGATGACGGAAGTTCAAACATGGATTACGAACCTGAGGAAATCAAGAGGAAAACTACTATCAGCACATCCTTTCATCACTGCGAATGGAAAAAGAATATTATCAATATCATAGACACCCCCGGTGACGACAACTTTTTGTCCGACGCAAAGGCCGCCCTCCAGGCTGCTGACGGTGCGGTCATCGTGGTGGATGCTACGGCAGGCGTAAAGATCGGAACGGAAAAGGTATGGCAGTTTGTGGATGAAAAGAATGTCCCTAGAATTATCTTTATAAATAAGATGGATAAGGAACGTGCTGATTTCTACAAGGTCCTGGAAGATATCAATTCGGCCTTTGAAATAAAAACAACACCTATATTCCTGCCCATAGGCGCAGAGGACAAGTTTGTGGGTGTTGTGGATATGATAAAGATGAAAGCCTACACTGTAAGCAAAGACGGTTCAGGAAAATCAGAGGCAACAGACATTCCTTCCGATATGGCTGACACGATCGAGGAACAGCGTGAAGCGATGATTGAAAATATCGTTGAGGCCGATGACGAACTCATGGAGAAGTACCTTGAAGGTGAAACACTTGACCCCAAAGATATAGAAAAAACCCTGTATGAAGGTATAAAGTCCGGCGCGATAATTCCTGTAGTCTGCGGGTCGTCAACCCTTAATATGGGTGTAACCCAGCTTATGGACGTAATAGTGAATGGATTCCCGAATCCTTCCGAAAGGGCGCCCATGGAAGGGAGAAAACCAAGATCCGAAGATACAATCACGAGAAAAGCCGCTGAAGATGAACCTTTCTCCGCCCTTGTTTTCAAGACCCTTGCAGATCCCTTCGCCGGGAAACTGAGCATACTCAAGATAGTTTCGGGCAGTGTTGACGCAGACTCTACGGTTTATAACGCCACCAAGGACACAAAGGAAAAATTCGGTCAGCTTTTCCTTCTTGAAGGGAAAAAACAGCAGGCAGTGGAAAAAGCCTTTGCAGGTGATATTATCGCACTTGCAAAACTGAAGGATACCATGACAGGCGATACACTCTGCACTGACAAAGATCCCATAATCTACAAAGCAATCGACCCGCTTCCGCCAGTCATATCATATGCAGTAGAAGCAAAGAATAAAGGCACTGAAGACAAGATATTCTCTTCCCTTTCAAGACTCCTTGAGGAAGATCCCACACTGAGGCTGGACAGAGACCAGACAACCGCGGATATAATCCTCTCCGGTACTGGTCAGATTCACCTGGAAACAACCTGCGAAAAGCTCAACCGCAAGTTCGGTGTTGAGGTCAATCTGAAACCTATAAAGGTTCCCTACAGGGAAACCATCAAGAAGACTGCAAAGGGTGTTATCTACAGGCATAAAAAACAGTCGGGCGGGCGCGGTCAGTTTGCGGAAGTCCATTTTGATCTCTTCCCGAAGGAAAGGGGCGAAGGTTTTGAATTCGATGAGGCGCTAGTTGGTATGAACGTCCCGCGTAACTTTGTTCCTGCTGTTGAAAAGGGCCTTCATGAGGCACTTGTAAGCGGCGTACTGGCAGGTTATCCGGTTGTTGATATCAGGGTTCGCTTTTATGATGGAAAATCACATGATGTAGACTCATCCGAAATGGCCTTTAAAATCGCTGCCAGCATGTGCTTTAAAAAGGGTGTTCAGGAAGCCACTCCGATCCTGCTCGAACCCATAATGAAAATGGAAATAATGGTGCCGGAAGAAAACATGGGCGATGTGATGGGAGATCTTAACAGCCGCAGGGGAAGGGTCCTCGGAATGGACAGTGAAGGTAAATACCAGGTCATAAAGGCACAGGCCCCCATGTCCGAAATACTTAAATACGCCCTTGACCTCAATGCAATTACAGCTGGAAGGGGTTCCTTCAAGGTGGAGCAATCTCATTATGAGGAAGTCCCGGCCAACCTTACAGAAAAGATAATCGCCGAGTCAAAGAAGGAAGAATAATTTAACTATTCACGTTCAGGCAGGTAAATTACAGATGACAGGGACGGAAAAATTCAGGGTCGGTGTACTCACCATGAGTGACAAGGGCTCCCGCGGAGAGCGGCTGGATGAGAGTGGAGACCTTGCAGCCGGCATGCTGGAAGCCCAGGGGTATAACATAGCTGCAAGGGGTATTGTCCCTGACAGGGAAGAAAATATTATCAACACACTCAAAGACTGGTGTGATAACGGCGGATTATCCCTTATAGTGACATCCGGGGGGAACGGGCCTGAGCCCGACGGATGTCACTCCCCAGGCCATGTCAAAGGTGATTGATTTTGAAGTACCGGGCATTGCCGAGGCCATGAGGGCGGAAAGCCTCAAAAAAACGCCGCACGCCATGATATCAAGGGCAAAGGCAGGCGTAAGAAGAAGCTGCCTGATAATCAATCTTCCGGGCAGCCCGAGGGGCGTCAGGGAAAATCTGGAAGTCGTCCTGCCTGCCCTTAAACATGCCCTTTCAAAACTTTCGGGAGACACTGCGGATTGTGCCTCCTGATTCAAACAGTCCGCTCTAACTATTCGTTATTTCTATATTTTCCATTATAAACTTTCTCGTCATATTGAATATTTTCATAGTGTGATTATAATTTTATCATGATAGGGAAAATTTGGCCTTATCACACAAGGTCCCTGAGTTTTTACCCTCCTTTCTCCCCTCAGGGACCTCCCTTTAAATATTTAATAAAGCTGTATTTACGTTGAAAAAAAACTATCATTTTTGGGAGAGATTTAGTATGCTTGCACAATTTTATTACCCAGCAAACAGATAAATGGGAATTTTTTTCAATAGACCCAAAATGATACTAATGAATCTAATAATAATTTAGGGAGGTTATAATGAATTTTAATCATAAGCCAGGATTTCCTTTTCGTATCCTTTTTGTACTGCTTCTCTTTTTAATCGCCGGTTATTTTATGGTAGCCAGGAGTTCGATCTCATACGCTGATGACGTAAAAAAGCCTGAAGAAATATGTCAATGCCCGAATATTAAGGATATGGAAGTAATCACTATCGATAACAAGGGTTATAAAAAAATCAGAAAAGGTCCTGTTAAATTTGAGCATATAAAACACGCCAGAGACTATAAAATCTCCTGCTGGGAATGCCATCATGATTATAACAAAGACAGCAGTAATAAGTGGATTGTACCGAAACCTTAGGTCGCTCAGGAAACCCAGGATGCAGAGGGCAATGGTACGGGATAACCAAGGAGGAGGAAGCCCAGGAGAATCTGAATATCTGGACACCATGGGGAAAGACAAAAAAATGTATCGAATGTCACGATCCTAAAGAAAGAAAGATAACGTAATCATGCTTCAGGCAGCCTACCACAAGAATTGTAAAGAGTGCCACATTGAAAGAAGGATTTATAAGAACAACTACCTTGCCTATAGAGATTGCACAAAATGCCATGAGGATATTTCTACAGGGCAAAAAGATACGAAATAATCTTTTAAATTATCCTGCCGGCAGGAATATCCAACCTGCTGAAACAATACTTTAAATAAAAACCCCCGCTTTTGCGGGGGTTTTTATTGGATTAGATTACTTCCGATGTCTCGATTATATTTTCCTTTATCTCCGCGCAAGATATCATCAAAAGAATCAGGATCCAGGTCGAGAATCTTTGTTGCGTCCAGCTGGGAGAGATCTACCTCTAAATCAAAGAGCCCATAGCCTAATTTATATGCCAGATACTTGGCAAGATTGACGATAAGTGTATCCTTTTCAGTGTCATCGGTGAATTGCGGCCCCTCATGCTGAAGAATAACCCTTGCAAAATTATCAGGAAAGCCCCAGCGTTTTATTATTGCCGCACCGAAGTCCGAATGAATCCTCTGGATAAGAGGGTAGATATCCTTAATCTTTGACGTATCATCCCTAAAAAATCCGCCTTCAAGATGTTTGAATAAAAGGGTCATGCCGATATCGTGCGTCAGTCCCATAAGAAAAAATGCATCCGGATTGTCCAATTGCAGTTTCCGGGCCAGAATCTTGGCACCATAGGCCGATGCAAGAGAGTGCAGCCACAGTTTTTCCATGAGTCTCCGAAGGTTCTTATCATTTGACTCATACAGATTTTTGTTTGCTATTGCATTTACTATGCTGCCAGTTTCTTTGAAACCCAGCCTCATTATGGCCTTGTCGACAGTGGTAATCTTCTCAGTACCCCTGTAGAAGGGTGAATTGGCGCCGGCTATTATCCTTATCGATATGACTGCATCCTTTTCAACTACCCTGGCAAGATCTTCAATTGTGGAGTTAGGAGAAATCATCACTTTACGCACATCATCAACAATCTTTGGAAGGACAGGCAGTTCTATCTTACCAGTCTTGAATCTGTGAACGATTCTCTGGATGTTTTCCTTAAGTTTCCTTTATCCTCCTCGCTTATACCATGCCGGACTTCTTCCCTGCCATCCCTTGAGACCGGTTCTTCTGCCTCTTTTTCATCCTGCTGGAATATGGCTATGCCTAATCTATTGATCTTTTTGAGTATTGTCTCCCTGTCAAAGGAAGAGAACTCAGTAGATGGTAAAATCAGCGTAGTGACTACGAATTTTATTGGGTATGATATTTGTGTGTGTACTTGGGGGAGAGTGTTTACTGCAGGCTGCTTTTTTGAAGTGGGAGTGGAGAGTCATACATATGAAGGGATATTTAGGGATATTATGATGATAAAAGAGTGTGATGTTTTGGTCTATGGGGGTGGGGAATCGGATGAATGGGTGAGAAAGATATTAGAATCTGTGGATACGAGTAAGATGAAGTTGATTTCACTTGTGAACCAGGTGGAAACGATAGAGGAAGAGGATGGAGATGTGGATGAGCATGTTTGGATAAAACTCCTAAACAATGTTGTTTTGATTGCGCAGAAGATAGGAGATTTGTTGGGGAGATTAGATTTGAATAAAAAAGAGGAATACGATAAAAGGATGAGGAAATATTGCGTGGAATTGAATGGGTTGGATCTAAGAGTTTCGAAAAGCTGTTAAAGAGGGAAATAAAAATACAATTGTTATCGGAGATCGCTTTGCATTTCACGATTTTGTGAAAGAATATGGATTGCAGTATTATGCTCGTTTTTAATGTATAGAGTGAGGCAAAGGCGGTGACGATATCG